>CAVXPY010000039.1:0-78270 GCA_963763655.1 uncultured Chloroflexia bacterium | reverse complement strand
AGCATCGCGACACCGATAGTCGCTACGATGCCCCCACATCCTCCGCAAGCATCGCCTCGACAAGCGCGAAGAAGCGGTACACCTGCGGAATCGCCTCTCTCGGGGCGGTCGCGCCAAAGGCGATGATCTGCGGCGTCAACGCCTCCATCTCCTGCGCCAACGCGCGCAGTGCAGCGAGTTGCGCGATGGGCTCGACCGGAGGCGCGTCCGTACGTGTGTCCTTGTAGCCTGGTTCGCTGTCACTCAGACCAATAAGCCAACACACGCGATGGAGTGCCTGCGCGACTGCATCGATCATCTGCAATGCATAGCGGCGCTGTCGGCGCACGATGATCTTCGCGGCGACGTTGCACATCATCCAGAAGAAGATCGTCTGGTCGGTCACCGCAATGATGCGTTGATCGACGGACGCGAGTGGTGGCGGAGATTGGCGAGCGATCCCTACATGATCGAAGAGTACGTGCGCGTCCAGAGGGATCCGCGCGTGGGACTGCGGTTGCCATGTCCAATCAATGCACTGCGGACCTGCGTCACTCGCATAGAAGACGAGCAAAAATGCGCCGTCTGCGGGAGCATTGCGCGGTGCGTCTTGAATGAGTGTCGGCACGCCAAGTCGCTTCACACATTCGCGTCGTTCCGCGAGAACGGCGGCGATGTGTTCATCTGCGACGACAATGCGGAGGTCAATATCGCTCAGATCATCGCCGTCACCACGACCAAGGGAACCGATCAGCCACGCCGCAACGATCCGCGTGTCGGCCAGAAGCAGGGCGGTCACACGCGTCAGCAGTACGTCGCGTTCCGCACGACGGAGGCGGAGGAGATCGCGGGCAGACATCGCAGGCGCCATCAGGACCAGACGACGAGGAAGATGCCGACCACTGTCAGGAGCGTCCCGGCGATACTGCGCGCACCGGGACGCTCACCGAGGAGAAGCATCGAGAGGGGCAACGCGAAGAGGGGGGCAGTCGCGCCGAGCACCGCCGTCTTGCCTGCCCCGGCGATCTGCAAGGCACCGAGATAGGTGATGCTGGCGAGGCCGGTGCCGAAGATGCCGATGACGGCGAGGAAGGCGAAGGTGCGCCCGCCGAACTGCTTGAGCGGGATATTCGCGCGGCCCCGCGAGGCGATCCAGAGGACACAGGCCGCGACGGGCATCCGAATGAGATTGACCGTGATCGTGTCCGCATGGGCGAGCGCCTTGCTCTGCACGACGGTTGAGAGCGACCAGCAGACCGCCGCGATCAGGCTGAAGAGGATGCCAATCGTGTTCGCGCGATCGACTACGAGCGGCGCGGGCGCGGCGATGATGCCGATGCGGGTGGCGGGGGCGCGCTTCGGCAGCGAGATGAGTATCACGCCCATCATCACGACGACCGCGCCGCCGATCACCTGCACGCGGATCGGCTCGCCATTGATGAGCCAGGCGAAAAAGACGGTGAAGAGCGGGAAACAGCCGGAGAGCGGCATCGCCCGCGAGACGCCAATCAGCTTGATCGCGTGATACTGCAAACTATCGCCCGTCACCATGCCGATGCAGACACCGAGGATGATGTAGAGCACGGTGAGCGGGGCGAGCGCCCAGATCACGCCGGGATCGCGCAGGATGAGAAAGAGAATGAGAAAGAACGGGATCGTCACGAGGCAACGCCAGAAATTGACGGCCACCGCACCGAGCCGCGCCGTCTGCATACGCATCAGCGTGTTTGAGGTCGCCCAAATAACGGCGGCGATCAGGCCGAGGATTTCTCCGGTCCCCACGTGGTCGTTACTCTCTCTCCAGATCGGCGAGCACGCCGAGCATGACGGGTTGCACGGGTGGGCGCGCAGTCATCGGTGCGAGGTCGGCGCGCGATTGCCCGGTTTCAGCGGCGACGAGCGCGGCGATGGCATGGCTGCACCAGCGCCCCTGACACATTCCCATCCCGGCGCGCGTCCGCCGTTTGACATCGTTGAGCGTCCGCGCGCCTTCATCGACCGCCACCGCGATCTCCGCGCCGGTGATCTCCTCACAGCGGCAGACGATGATCGGTGCCGTCTCCATCATCGGGCCCCTTCCACCATCCGCACCGACCGCCAGACAGTGGCATCAAGCGGACGGAATACGCCGGGCGCGATCGTCACCGGGAACGCCCCAAATGCACGTCGCTTCTTCCCCAGGGCATCGGCAATCGTCGCCCCGGCCACGCGCCCTTGCAGTATCGCGCTGCCCGCATCGCCAATGCCCGCCGCATCCCCCGCGACGTACACACCGGACACACTCGTCTGCATCCCCGCATCATGCAGCGGCACATGCCCACCGAGCGGCGCGCTCCAGGCCATCGCGCAGTCCATCATCCGGGCGAGTTCGTTCGCGGGCTGCATCCCCTCCGCGAGGATAAGCGTGTCCGCAGGTACCGCCAGTGTTCGGGTATCGCCGCTCCACGCTTCGACAGATGCCAGCGTGCCGTCCGGCCCGGCGAGCGCGCGCACGCCTGCGGTCGAGGGGAGATGCCAGAGGTTGCGAAAGCCTTCCACGTCATTAGCGTACTGCACGATGAGGCCCGCGATCGGGTCTTCCTCACCGACGATACAGACGTGATTGCCGGGCCGAACACGCCAGCGGTGCATCATCATGAGCACGGCGGTCGCCGTCATCACACCGGGGAGCGTCGCACCGGGGAAGACGGCGGGGCGGTCGATCCCACCCGTCACGACGAGCACGATCTCCGCCCCCAATAGTTCGCTCCGCTCGCGCGGAGTGCCGTGATCGATGGCGAGCCCGATGGATCGATCCTCGAAGAGCCCCCACGCCAGCGTGCGCGACAGAAGATTCGCGCCCGCGTCCACTGCGGCGCGCCAGAGAAGCGCGCCGATCGCGAACCCCCGCAGCCCGGTGCCCGCGTAGGCGTGAGTCTGAAGGGCGAGCGCGCCGCCCGGCTGGTCCGCGACATCGACGAGCGTCACCTGCACGCCGCGCCGCGCCGCTTCGATGGCCGCTGCCAGCCCCGCCGGGCCACCACCGATGATCGCCAGTTCCGTCTGCATCGTCATTCGCTCGTCCCGGCATCCCAGGTGCCGAAGCCATCCTGCGTCCGCACGCGCATCCCGGCACGCACCGGTGTCACGCAGGCGCGGATACCGGGCACCCCATCGATCTGCATGAGGCAATCCGTGCAGAGACCGACCGCGCAAAAGACGCCGCGCGGCTCACCCGTCTTGATGGTCGTGCGGCAGATACGCCGCCCATGCGCGAGTAGCGCCGCCGCCACAGGTTCGCCCGCGCGCGCGTCGAGCGCGTCGCCATCGATCGTAATGCGCACCATCTCGGTCGGCGCAAGTGCGCCGAGATGCGGATGATGAGTGATGCGAAAGGGAGCATCGGACACCGCACTTCTCCTTTGCTGCCACGGGGAGTGACGAGCGGATTGTGGCACCGGCCCGCCGGGCATGTCAAGACGGAGAGTAGTCAGTAGTCAGTAGTCAGTGAATTCGTGTCACGAGGAGAGTCTTCTTCTATCGCGGCCAGATACGATTTCGCGGCGGCACCACATCCATACCGGCCGCCTGCCAATGACTGACTACTGACTACTGACTACTGACTACCTGCTACTGTTTCTGCTTGCGAAATGCTGCGAAATTCAGTATGATACGTGCGTGGAGTAGATTGAAGGCTTGCTTAACTGCGCTCGAGTTCGCAGGGTCGCACTGGTTTTGTCCGTCGAATCCTTGCCGGGTAGCACCGAACCTCTCCACAGGCGGTCGTTTGTTGTTGTTTGATGGCCGGGGGCCATCGAGGAGGTTCCGGTGAGTTTCACGGACAAAGTTTTGACCTGCCGCGATTGCGGCGAGCAGTTCACCTGGACGGCGGGCGAGCAGGAGTTCTATCAGAGCCGCGGGCTGCTCAACCCGCCGACGCGCTGCCCGAGTTGCCGCGCCGCGCGCAAATCCGCGCAAGGTGGCGGCGGTGGCGGTGGCGGCTATTCCAGCCGCAGCAGCTACGGCGAACGGCGGCGGCTACAGCGGCGGCGGTGGCGGTGGGTACAGTGGTGGCGGTGGTGGCGGCTACACTGATCGCCCGCCGCGCCAGATGTTCGAGGCCGTCTGTGCCGATTGCGGTCAGCCGACGCAGGTACCGTTCCAGCCGCGTGGGGATCGCCCCGTCTATTGCCGCGATTGCTTCCAGAAGCGGCGAGCGAGCGGCTACTAGCCAGTAGGCAGTATCCGGTAGTCAGAAGTCAGTGGAGGGCACCCACAAAAGGGTGCCCTTCGTGTTGTGGAGAGAGTAAGGCGAACCACGCCCCGGCTGACGCCATCCCTATGGACGGCGTGACCCCTCAATTCGTCTGCTGAACGAGCCGAATGACTGGTGACCCGCGCCGGATAGGATCGTAGGATACGATCAGCCGTTCAGGAACCACCAATCATCCAGTACCTTCAGGAGGAACGATGAGCAGCCCCAGTGATTTCAATCAACAGGTGATCGCGGAATTCCGCGCCAACGATGGCAAGGTCGGCGGCCATTTCGCCAATACCCCGCTGCTTCTCTTGACCACTACCGGCACCAGGAGCGGACACCCCCGCACGTCTCCTTTGGGCTACTCCACCGATGATGATCGCATCATCATCATCGCCTCCTATAACGGTGCGCCCAGCCACCCCGCCTGGTATCACAATCTCGTCGCCCATCCCGAGGCGACAGTCGAGGTGGGCTCCGAGCGATTCTCAGCGCGCGCGACGGTCATCGAAGGGGAGAAACGCGCGCGACTATGGGATCGGCTGACAGAGCAGTTTTCGTTTCTCGTCGAGCATCAGCAGAAAACCACCCGCCAGATCCCGCTCGTGGCCCTGGAACGGATCAGCTGACGAAGTGCAACCCACTCATTGAGAGCGATTTTCGCGCTCAAAGTTCCCGGTGGAGGCGGGCCTCACCGTGCATCCTTCGCGCCTTCGTGATTCATCCTTTCGGTTGTGCAACCGGCTCTGCCGTCGCGCCTGCACGCCCGTCGATGACCTCGATAGTTTGCTCGCCCTGCTGATCGACGAGTTCCCAGCGCGAGACATCGCCCTCACGCCAGAAGCGGAGATGGAGGCGCGCTTCGCCGATCTTCAGATTAGCGAGGTCGAGGCGTGGCAGCCAGTCCGGCAGTGTCGGGTTCACGATCAGTCGGTTATGCGGGGCGTCCGCTGCGATACCGAGAATGGCACGCAGGAGCATGAAGATCGCGCCCGCCGCCCACGCCTGGGGGATATTCGCGCCGAGGTATTGCACGGGGAAACTCGTCTCGCCCCGCTGGAGACCCGCGAAGAGTTCGGGCAGCCGGTAGCGGTCGAACCCCGCCTGCGCATCGAGCATTGCCTTCGCGATCCGGTTGGTTGCCGCCGCGTCCCCATAGCGCTTCATCCCGGCGGCGATGATGGCGTTATCATGCGGCCAGACTGAACCGAGTTGGTAATCGAACGGGTTGAAGGCGGGATTCGTATCGCTCAAGGTGCGGATACCCCAGCCGCTGAACATATCAGGGGCCAGAAGGCGCGCGATCAGCCGCGCGGCACGCTCCGGCGGGACGATGCCACTCCAGAGACAGTGGCCCGCGTTCGACGCGACGGAGCGGACCAGCCGTTTCTCCGGGCCACCGAGCGCGAAGCCGTAGGTCCCCTCCTCCTCGATCCAGAAGACCTCGTTGAAACGCCGCTTGAGCCTCTCCGCTTCCGCGCGTAACTGCTCCGCCCGCCCGTTTTCACCGAGGACGTCGTAGATCTCCGCCATCCGCTGCTTCGCGTCGTACGCGTATCCCTGCAACTCGCAGGTGCCGATGGGCAGGTCCACCTGCGAGCCGTCCGGCCAGACGACCGCGTTGCCCGCATCTTTCCAGGCCATGTTGTGATAGCCAAGTGAGGAGCGCGTCTTGTATTCCTGGAAACCGTCGCCGTCCAGATCGCCGTACTGATCGATCCACCCGAGACAGCGCTCCGCGATTTCGCGGTAGCGGTCGAGCAACCCCGCGTTGCCCGTCCAGAGATACGTTTCATGCAGCGTAATGAGATAGAGCGCCGTGGCATCCGCCGTCCCATAGTACGGGGTGTGCGGAATCTTGTGGAAGTGCGCGAGCTCGCCGAAGCGAATTTCGTGCAGTATCTTGCCCGGTTCGGCATCTCGCCAGTCGTCGATCTGCGTTGCCTGATGCTCGCCAAGTCGTTGTAAGGCACCGAGCGCGAAGGGGTGGTGAATGATCATCGACTGGAGCGAGGCAATCAAACTGTCCCGCCCGAAGATCGTCACATACCACGGCACACCCGCCGCCGGCAGCCAGACATCCTCCGAGAAATCCTGATCGTAAATCCGTAGCGCGCCCATGTCGTCGATGGACTGCATGAAGGCGTGATTGAAGTGGATATTGTCACTCGTGCAATCCGCCGCGACGACTTTCCAACGTTCCTGCATGGCCCGCATATGCGCGCTGACCCCCACAGGCTGTTCGAGGTCGTTCACGGGGTCCCGCACATCCGCACCGAAGATCGGCACATGGTCCGCCTCCGTACGCCACGAGGCTTGCGGCGCGAGTTCAACCGTGAAGACGATCCGGCCGTTGGCGAAGCGCGGCTCGCTCGTCATATCGCGCAAGCGGTAGAGGAAGCGACGGTGAAAGTCACGGTGATGGTAGGTCGTGAGGAGCGCCGAGCGGCGATCATCCCAGTGCGAGCGGATGATGCCCCGGTCGACGAGCTTGTGACTGCGCACCTCGAAAATATCCGCGAAGTCGGAGCGGATGACGATCTCGAACTGGAAGGCGACGGGTGCGAGGGTGTAGTTTGTGATCGTGATCGTCTCGCAGACCCCGTGGCCGATCTCCCGCTCCAGTGTCATGCCAATCGAGCGCGCGGCGAGCGGGCCGGATTCGGTCTCGATAGCGGGATTCAGGTAATGCCAGCGCGCGGCGGAATAGGCGATCGCGCCTCCGTTGATCAGCGTCCACGGGGAGCGGTTGATGCCAAGTTGGTAATGACTGACAAAGCGCGTGTCCTGCGCGAAGAGGCCGAGTTCGCCCCCTGCGTCGATCATGCCGTCCTCTTGTGTCACCAGGAAGGTGCTGCTCTGATTGATGGTCACAACCGACGGACCGACGCGGACTTCCATGCCCATTCATCACTCGATTCTGTGCAATACCTATGCGGCGACACCGCGCGTCTCAACCCCGCAAAAGATGGGCCGCCCGACCGGAAATACATCACCACGTACGGGATCGTGCAGGCCGCGTTTCGGAGATGATTCGCGAAAACGCAACCGCTTGCGTTTTCCCTGCTCCAAGACTCCATACCTTGTGGCACCAGCCTTGCATTGAGAAGACGAATGACACGTCGCACAAGCGACTGCGAGGACTAGCATGATACACGACAGAGACACTATACCGACACACGAACATACCGAGTTGATCGATATGCGGACGCATCTGACGGTCGCGATGCTTGCTGCCTCACAACTCAACCGAAAGACGCAGCATGTCGAGGAAGCAACACACTTGCAATGCTATCTCGATCAATCACTAAAATCGCTCGTTGAGGATGTCGGCAAGGTCGATGCTCTGCTCGCGCAGGTTGCGGAGCCCGCACCGATGTCTGTCGCGCAACCGTCACGCCGCCGCTGGCCCTTGCCGTTGCAGCTCGCTTTCGCGTTCGGCAAGTGGTGTGGCAATCTCTACCTATGGATACGCCGGAAGCGATATGTGCGTCCGCCAATGGTCTATCTCTCGCAGTGACCCGCGCGACTGCGGGCCAGTTTGGCCCGCCGCACGTTCATTCGCCTCGCCGCAACCGGACCTTCTCCGGCGTGATGCGGCAGACGATCTCTTCCTTGATATAGTCGCGCTCGGCGAATCGTGTACCGGCATTCACGCCGAGATAGCGCATCGCCATTTCTCGTGGCTTCGCACCCTGCTCCCCGCTCTCCAATCGCGCGCGTCCCCGGATTGTGACGTACGTATAGCCGCTCTCATCCATCACCACGAACATGACCCGCGGATCGCGCCGGATATTGCGCGTCTTCGGCCCGTCCGGCGGGACGACGAGCCAGATTTCGTCCCCATCCCGCGCGTACCAGACGGGCGTCAGGAGCGGCGTCCCATCCGCGTTCGTCGTTCCAAGCGTCCCCACGCGCGGCACATCAAGCAGCGCGCGAATCTCATCGGTGAACATCGCCTGCCCTTCGGGAGTAGCGAGTAACGAGTAACGAGCGGGATCGTTGCCCTCGTTACTCAGTTACTCGCTACTCGTTACTCTCCCTTCATTGCTCGTAGTGCGCGTATCGACTCCACCGCCTCACCTTCGACGCACTCCTTCGCGACGCGAATCGCGTTGCGGATCGCGCGGGCATCGGAGCGGCCATGCGCGATCACGGCGACGCCATCGACACCGAAGAGGAGCGCGCCGCCCTCGCGCGACGGGTCCAGTTCCTCGCGCATCGCGCGGAAGGCGGGGCGGAGCAGCGCCGCAAAGACCTTGCGCGGCAGGCTCTTCGTCAGCTCGCGCCGCAGGATTGCGCCCATGAACGACGCCGTCCCCTCGGCGGTCTTCAATGCGACATTGCCCGTGAAGCCGTCCGTCACACAGACATCGCACGCGCCCTTCGGCAGGTCCTTGCCTTCGACATTGCCGATGAAGTGGATACCCGGCGTCGCCTTGAGCAGTTGATGCGTCTCCTGCACGATCTTCGTTCCCTTCGTCTCCTCCTCGCCGGAGGAGAGCAGGCCGATCCGGGGCCGCGCGACGCCGCGCACTTTCTCCATATAGATGCTGCCCATCTGCGCGAACTGCACCAGGTATTCGGGGGTCACCTCGGTATTTGCGCCCGCGTCGATCAGGAGCAGGTCGCTCGTCAGCGTTGGCATGATCGCACCGATTGCCGGGCGATCGATCCCCGCGATTCGGCCGAGATGGAAGAGTGCGGAGACCATCGTCGCGCCGCTATTGCCCGCTGAGACCATCGCGCTCGCCCGGCCCTCTTTGACGGCTTTCATCGCGACATTGATGGACGCCTGCGGCTTCCTCCTCACGGCCTGCGCGGGGTGCTCATCCATCTCGACTTCGTCCGGCGCATCGAGAATCGGTAGCGTGAGTCCGGCGGTCTCATGTTTCGCCAGTTCCGCACTGATCCGCTCCCGCCGTCCCACGAGCGCGACGCTGATGCCGAAATCCTTCGCCGCCTGCACCGCCCCCGCCACATTCGGCGCTTCCCCGTCATCCCCACCCGTACAATCCACCGCCACCGTCATCCCTGCCACCATACTATCCCTCACTCTGAGCAGAGGACACGGAGAACACAGAGAGCATAGAGAAAAATATGATAATAGAGATGCAGGATGTGACGCCACACTACAATCGCGTACATCCCGCATCCTCAGTATCTTCTGTTGTTCTTCTCTGTGTCCTCTGTGTCCTCTGCGTCCTCTGTGCTCCGTACCCCCGATCACCTGTTGAGGCTTTGCAGAGCCATCGCGACTGCGCCGACGAGGGGGGCGTCCGCTTTCAGTTCGGCGGGGGCAATGCGCACCGCGCGACCGGGGACATCCATCGCGTATTGGCGGATCGTCGAACGGAGGGGCTCAAAAAGGAGTGGTCCCGCCTCCGCCACCTGGCCGCCGACGATGATGACGCCGGGATTGAGGGTGGTGACGAGGTTCGCCAGTGCGAGACCGAGCATCTTGACGGCTTCGTCGACCGTCTCGCGCGCGGCGGCATCGCCATCGCGCGCCGCCTCGAAAACGCGCTTCGGTGTCAACGCGCTGCCGGTGAGGAGGACACTCTCGCCGCCCGCCGCAATGGCGCGCTCCCGCGCGTGCTGCACAATCGCCCGTGCGGAGGCATACGCCTCCAACCGACCGGGGCGCCCGCCCCCCTGATGTGCGTCCGGGTTGACGATCACATTGCCGATCTCGCCCGCAGTCGTCGTGACTCCCTGCTGCAACTGTCCGTTGAGGATTATCCCGCCACCGACGCCGGTGCCGAGGTGCACGTAGATGATATGCTCCTCGCCCCGCCCCGCCCCAAAGATCGCTTCGCCGAGCGCGGCGGCACGGGCGTCATTATCGAGGAAGGTCGGCACCTTGAGGTCGTTTTCGAGGACGGCAGCGATTGGAAGGTTATCGTAACCGGGGGTGCGCGGCGAATAGAGGATCACCCCACGCCCGGCATCCACCGGGCCACCGAAGGCGATGCCGATCCGTACGACTCGGTCAGCGAGGATACCCGCCTTGGCGAGCGTCGTGGTGACAAGGTCCCGCAGCCGGTGGCGCAAGTCATCCGCCGAGAGTGAGGCATCACCCTCAACGGGGGTGCGTTCGACGATCTGCCCACGCAAATCCGCGATCGCGACCCGCTGCCCGCGCCCGGAGACTTCGATGCCCACCACGTATCCCCCCGTGGAGAGCACGGAATCCCACGCTCCGCCCAGGTCTAACCCCTGAACCGAATCGTCTCCGTCGTCGGCCCACTCCGAATGCACAGGCCCTCCCTCAGGGGAGCAATGAGCAATGAGTAACGAGCAATGAGTATGATGCCCTCTCTCTCATTGCTCGTTGCTCATTGCTCATTGCTGTAGTCCTCTGCGACGCACGGGTTCGTGAGTGTCCCGACACCTTCGAGGGTGATGGCGTACGTGTCGCCAGGTTGCAGCTTGCCGACACCTGCGGGGGTGCCAGTGATGACGACATCGCCCGGTTCGAGCGTCATGAAACGCGAGAGGAACTGGACGAGAAAGGGAACAGAAAAGATCAGGTCGTCCGTGCTGGCTTCCTGCCGCACTTCGCCGTTCAGCGCGCCAGTCAGCTTCAACCCTTCCGCACGCAGCCCGACCGCGACGCACGGCCCGAGGGGTGTGAAGGTATCGAACCCCTTGGCGCGCATCCACTGGTTATCGGAGAACTGCACATCCCGCGCCGAGACATCGTTGCCGCACGTCAGGCCGAGAATGTAATCGTAGGCATCCTGTTCTTTGACGTAGCGTGCGCGTTTGCCGATCACGAAGCCCATTTCCGACTCGTACTCGACCTGCTGCATCTCCGGCGGCAGATGAATCGCCGCACCACTCCCGATCAGCGAGGTCTGCGGCTTGAGAAAGGTGATCGGTGACTTCGGCTTCTCAGTACCGGGCGCATCCGCCGTGATATGGCTCTGGTAATTGAGGCCAATCGCGATGATCTTTCCTGGCTGCACCGGCGGAAGCAATGTCATCTCTCCGAGCGTGCCGACTGCTTCGCCGGTAGTCAGACCACCGGTAAAGGGGTCTCCCGTCGCGCTGCGGACGGTATCGCCTTCGAGCACTCCATAGTGCGCCGTATCGCCCTGTGCATACCGTACAAAACGCATCGCTGGTTCTTCTGCCATCGATCCCACTCCCTCTCTGGCGCAAATCACCCTGAAATCATTCGCTGCATTGTACACGAATGCACGATTGCCGCTACGGGCGTCTGCACAAACGCGAAACACCGCAGATCACCGGTGCCGTATACTCTTCTCCAACGGAGAGATGAGAATCTGCGCGGGAGGGGTCTTCATGATGTCCATCGATAGCAGTATGCGTTCGCGGCTCTCACGGCGGGCACTCATCCAGCGTGGGGCAGCGCTCGGCCTTTCGGGCATGGGCAGCGCCATGTTTCTCGCCGCCTGCGGAAGCGGCGCATCAACGGCAACGAGCGCGCCCGCAACTCCCCGTTCACCTGCGCCCGAAACGGTAGCCACGGCACCCGCCGCCTCACCCCAGGGAGCAACGGTGACGACAAACAGCGCCTTCCCACCGATCCTCTTCGTCCACGGCAACGGCGATTCGGCGGCGCTCTGGATCACGACACTCTGGCGATTCGAGTCGAACGGCTACCCACGCGAGCGGCTCTTCACGATTGACTACCCCTATCCCACCGCGCGAGACGATGACGCCGTCCCGCAAGCGGCGCGTTCCGGCACCGAGGAGCAGCGCATGCAACTGGCCGCGAAAGTCGATGAAGTGCTGGCGAAGAGCGGTGCTGGCAAACTCGTACTCGTCGGCAACTCGCGCGGCGCAAACTCGATCCGCAACTTCGTCAAGCATGGCGGCGCGGCGAAGGTCAGTCACGTCGTGCTGGGCGGCGGCGTCAATCACGGTGTCTACAACAGCCCTGGCAGCAACAGCGAGTTCAACGGTGCGAGCCGCTTCATGCAGGAACTGAATGCAGGCAGTGAGATCGTGCCCGGCGTGCAGTTCCTGACGATCCGTAGCGACAAATTCGATAAGTACGCCCAGCCAACGCTCGCCTCGGGCGGACCATCCAATATCGGCTACGATGCACCGGCACTCATGGGCGCGACGAATGTCATGCTCGACGGCATCGATCATCGCGAGACCGCGTTCAGCCCGCGCGCCTTCGCGGCGATGTTCCCGTTCATCACCGGGCGCACCGCCAGCACCGCAATCACGCCGGAGCAAAGCATCCAACTCTCCGGGCTGATCACCGGCTACGAAAGCAAAGTACCGACGAACCTCGGCGTCGCGGGCATCACGGTATCCATTTACGCGATCGATCCCTCAACCGGCGCGCGTATTGGCGGCCCAATCCATCAAACGACGACCGGATCTGACGGCTCATGGGGTGCCCATACCGGACAACCAACGACACCCTACGAGTTCGTGGTACAGCAGCCCGGTGGCCCGACGCGCCATATCTTCCGCTCGCCCTTCCCGCGCTCATCGGCAGTCGTCTCGATCCGCCTCACCGAGGAGACCGCTACACCCAGTCAAGGGGTGATCGTCTTCACGCGACCCCGCGGCTACATTGCCACGGGTCGGGACACGCATCTGCTCGATGGCGTTCCCGTGCCCGGCGTCAAGGAGGGGATACCCACCGATTCCGCATTCAAAGTCCCCTTCACCGGCCCCGAACGCGCCGTGCCTGCCTCCCTCAATGGCGAGACGATGACGGTGCGCACGATTCCCGGCGATCTCGTCTATGCCGAGTTCCACTATTAGACGCCCCCACCCCCCGGCCCCACGAGTGCATCGAGGCGGTCGATCAGCACGGAAAGGAGAGCGAATGCCCGCTCGACCGGCGCGGGCGAGGCCATGTCGATGCCCGCGAGACGGAGCGCATCCAGTGGATCGACGGAATCGCCCACTTTGAGGAAATCCAGATAGCGCGAGGCCGCAGCAGGTCCATCATGCAGCACGCCATCCGCCAGGGCGCAGGCCGCCGCGATGCCGAGCGCATACTTGTAGGTGTAGAAGTTCTGAAAGAGATGGGGAAACTCCGCCCAGATGATGCCGGTGCGCGCCGGATCGAGCATCACGCTCGGGCCGTATCCTTCGCGGAAAAGGTCAAAGAGCAGCGTGGACATCGTATCGGCGGTCAGCCCTTCGCCGCCTTCGAGCCGCGCATGGCACGCCACCTCGAACTGCGAGAGGATCGGCATGAGGAAGAGGTAGCGGTGGAAGTAGGTCATCGCCTCCGCGAGCACTTCCAGTTGGAAGTCAGGGTCGTCCACGGTCGCGAGCAGATGGGCGCGCACCAGCGCCTGATTCATGTTCGCCGCCGCCTCGCTGATGAAATCTTCGACGTAGGCATAGACGTACGGCTGCGTCTGCCAGGTGAAGTACGAGTGAACGGAATGCCCGATCTCGTGCGAGAGCGCGCTGACGCTAATCAGGCTCTCGTCGTACGGCAGAAGGAGGAACGGCCACGTCCCATAGACCCCACTCGATTCCGCGCCCGCAAGCTTGCCCGCATTCGCGCACCAGTCCACCCACCGCTCCTCGGAGAGTCCGCGCCGTAGCGCGGCGGCGTACTCTTCGCCCAAGGGCGCGAGGGCGGCAGAGACGATGGCCCGCCCCGCATCGTAGGGGATGATCCGCTCGGTACGAACAATCGGCACATCGATATCATAGCCCCGCAGCGTGTCGAGCCCGAGGGCGCGCCGCTTGACCTCCCAGTAGCGATGCCAGAGCGGCAGATACCTGCGGCACGTCTCGATCAGTGTCGTATAGACCGCCGTCGGTAGGTGGCTGGCATCGAGCGCGGCAGCGAAGGCGGTGGGATAGCCACGGGCACGCGCAAAAAAGCTGTCCCATGTGAAACTGCCAATCAACGTGTGGGCCAGCGTGTTCTTGAGCGCGAGATGGGCGTCGGCGTACCTCTCCCATGCTGCTTGCCGCACGTTGCGGTCTCGATGGTACGTGAGCGCACGGACATTCCCTTGCGCGAGTTGGATCGCTTCACCTTTCGCACCGATCACGGTGCCGAACGGCAGTTCCGCATTCACGAGCGTCCGGTAGGTCTGGTAGGGGTTGGCGGCGAGGCTCGCGGCGCTGGCAAGCAACTGCGCCACCGCCGCCAGTGGCGCGTGCGCTCGCGTCCGCTCCAAGAGATCAAATGAATGCGCATACACGGCCAGGTCAGGTAGTTCCTCCATCGCGCCTTGGAGCCAGGCGGGGTCGAGCGCGAGCAGTTCCGGCTCGAAGAAGGCGAGCGCTTCCGCCACCTGGCCCTGTAGCGTGTTCGCCCGCTGCAGCCGTGCCGCCGCCGCCTGGTCACCGAGGTCACTCTTCGCTTGCAGGTTCGCGTACTCACGGATGCGCCCGACCGCGATCTGCTGCCTATCCCGCTCCTGCAATGCGTCGAGCAGTGTCGCGGCGGAGACGCAGAGCCGCCCCTGATACCGGGCAAGCATCGGCAAAGCGGCCCGCGCCGCGTCATAGGCTTCCTCCCAGGCAACATCGGACGGATAGACACTCGTGATATCCCATGTCTGCGCGACCGGCACATCACCACGTCGCGGCAGTCTCTGGACCATTACCGTCCCCTTTCGCGCCGACATCGGCTGCTCCTGCGCACCGTTTTGCCTACCTCCGCGCGATCATCCACCCTCCATACCCGGTACGCAACCTGCGGTACGATACTATCGTACGTACGAACAGGAGCAGCCGACCGAAATCTCTCATCCTCAGCTTGCTGCAACCGAGTTCACTGTATGGTAATATGCGCATGTATGGACTTCCCCACGTTTTTCGGCAAAGGAGCAGGCTGATGGCCACCCTCGCTGCCATTGCACCGCTGACCGACCACCGCACTGCGGGACTCAGCGACGATGACGCAATTCGCATTTTCGAGCTGATTCTGCGCACGCGAGAGATCGACGAGCGGATGTGGGCACTGAACCGACAAGGGAAAGTGCCCTTTGTTGTTCCCTGCCGGGGCCAGGAGGCCGCGCAGGCGGGGGCGGCATGGGCGCTCGATCCGACGAAGGACTGGCTTTTCCCCCATTACCGCGATGTCGCGCTCGCCCAATGGTTCGGCTACAGCGTGGACGAACTCTTCCTGATGTTCTTCGCCAAGGGGACGGACGGCATCAGCGGCGGGCGGCAGATGACGCACCACTTCGGCTCGCAGGCGCGCCATGTCGGCTCGATCTCCGCACCCCTCGGAACGCAGATTCCGCACGCTGTCGGCGCGGCCTACGCCATGCGCTTGCAAGGGAAGACGGACGCCGTGACGATGACCTGTTTCGGTGAGGGCACGAGCAGCAAGGGCGATTTCTATGAGGCGTGCTCGCTCGCCGCCCTGCAGAAACTGCCCGTGCTGTTTGTCTGCGAGAACAACGAGTACGCGATCTCGGTGCCGATGTCCAAGCAATCGCCGGTGCCGAATGTGGCGGACCGTGCGGCGGCATTCGGTTTCCCCGGTGTGATCGTAGATGGCACGGACCCCTTCGCCATCTATGCCGCCGCGCGGGATGCGCGCGCGCGGGCCGTCGCGGGTGAGGGGCCGACGCTGATCGAGGCGAAGATGTACCGCCTCCTGCCACATACGAGCGATGACAACGATATGACCTATCGCACGCGGGAAGAAGTGCGGCAAGCAGAGGAACAGCGAACCGGTCCGCCGCATCCTCGAATACGTGCAGGTACGTGGCCTTGTTTCCGCGGACGGAAATCACCGCCCTGCGCGCCCGCATCCGCGCGGAGATCGCAGCGGCGGTGGCCGCGGCCCAGGCCGCGCCCGACCCCGACCCCGCCACGCTTACGGATCATGTCTATGCACCTGTGACAGGAGGGAATCGATGACCGCCTCGACGCGTATCAATCGCGAATCGACCTTACCGAGGTCGCCGCCTCGCCGAACCGCGCGCCCGCGACCGAATCAGTGGATCACGAGGAGCATGACGGGCACAAGGGGCATGCCCCCGTCGCCCACGGCCTCTTCTCCCCCCCACCGATACGACAGGAAATGATCGCCGCACCGCCATGACGATGGTCGAAGCAATCAATCAAGCCCTCATCGAAGAGATGGAGCGCGATGCGCGGGTCTTCATGCTCGGTGAGGATGTCGGGGCACGCGGCGGTGTCTTTGGCGCGACGAAGGGATTGATCGAGCGATTCGGCACGGCGCGCGTCCTCGATACGCCGATCGCAGAGAGTGGCTTTACGGGGTTCGCCATTGGCGCGGCGATGCTCGGCAGTGTACCGATCGTCGAGATTCAGTTTGTCGACTTCATCATGTCCGCGCTCGATCAGATGTTCAGCGAGATGGCGAAGATGCACTATCGCTCGAATGGTGATGTGCGCCTGCCAATCGTCATGCGCGCGCCGATTGGTGGTGGCGTTCACGGTGGCTTCTACCACTCGCAATCGCCGGAGAACCTCTTCATCATGCCGGGGCTGAAGGTGGTGATGCCCTCGCACGCCGTCTGACGCGAAAGGGATGCTCAAAGCGGCGATCCGCGATCCGAATCCGGTGATCTTCTTCGAGCACAAGCGGCTCTACCGCTCGATCCGCGAGCCGGTACCGGCGGGCGATCTGCTCATCCCGCTCGGCGTAGCGCGCGTCGCGCGGCCCGGCACGACACTCTCGGTCATCACCTACGGCGCGACGGTCCATGAGGCGGTCAAGGCGGCGGAAAGCCGTGCAGGCAGAGGGGATCGACGCCGAAGTGCTCGACCTCCGCTCGCTCCAGCCCTATGACACGGCCGCGATCCTAGCGACGCGTCGCGAAGACGCACCGGGCGCTCGTCGTGCATGAGGCGAGCAAGACGAACGGTTTTGGCGGAGAACTTGCGGCGTTTATCGCGGAAGAAGCGTTCATCGAACTCGATGCACCCGTGCGCCGCCTCGCCGCGCCGGATGCCCCTGCCATGCCATTCAATCACCTGCTAGAATCTGCATATCTGGTTGACGCGGCGAAGATCGGTGCCGCGATGCGCGATCTCGCGGCATTTTAAGGAGTAGAAGGATATGGCAGAGGCACACGGCAGCGGCACCGCGACGATGACCCGGCCCGGTTTATCCCCCGTCAACTTCCCCCAACTCGGTGAGTCCGTCGTGGAAGGGACCGTCCTGCAGTGGCTCGTCAAGATCGGTGACACCGTCGAGGAAGATCAGTTACTGACGGAGATCGAAACGGAGAAGGTCGTCGCGGAGATCCCGTCGCCCTTCAAGGGTGTCGTGCGGGAGTTCGCGGTCGAGATCGGGCAGACAGTCCCCGTCGGCACGACCCTTCTCTGGATCGAGACGGATGCCGCTGCGGCGGAAGCGGCGCCGCCGCACCACCCGCACCGCAGGAAGCACCCGCCCCCGCACCGACAACTGCGGAGCCGGAGACGGACAACGCGACGGCAAAAATGGAGACGGCCGCCACCCCGGCAGCGCCGCAGCGCGCCTCGGCCGCGACGAACGGCGCGAAGGCGTACACCGAATCCGCCGACGCGAGCAAGATGTACTCCCCTGCCGTCCGCAAACTGGCGATGGAGTTCAGTATTGACCCGGCAACCGTCAAAGGCACCGGCGCGGGCGGCCGCGTCACGCGCGAAGACATGATGAAGGCGCACGATGCCCAGGAAGTGCGAGTCGCAAGTGCTGAGCTGCTGAGACCGCACCTGCACCTGCGGCCGCCCCCACCCGCCGCACCCAGCACTCAGCACTCAGCACTGAGCACTCCGTCGCCCCAAGGCGACTTGATCCCGATGACGGCCATCCGTCGCCGCACGGCGGAAGCGCTCACCAAGGCAGCGCAGACGATTCCGCAGGCCGCCTCGTGGGTTGAGGCGGACGTGACGGACCTCGTCAAGCGGCGTGAGGCGGAGAAGGCGGCATTCCTCCAGCGGGAGGGCGTGCCATTGACCTATTTGCCCTTCTTCGTCATGGCGGGGTTGGCAGCGATCCGGCAATACCCCGTGATCTCCTCCCGATGGACGGATGAGGGTATCCGCCTGATGCGGCAAGTCGGCTTCGGCATCGCCGTCAGCACCACCGATGGCCTCCAGGTGCCGGTCGTACACAACGCGGGTGATTACTCGATCACCGGCCTCGCCAAGAAGATGCATGACATCATCACCCGCGCGCGGGACGGCAAGCTGAAGATCGACGACATTCAGGGGGGCACAATCACCCTAACGAACCCCGGCAGCTTTGGCTCGCATTCGACGATGGCGATGGTCCGGCCCAATGAGGCGTGCATCTACTCCGTCGATGCGATCCTCGAAAAGCCCGTCGTCCGCAATGGCGGCATCGCGATCCGCTCGATGGTCACGCTCGGCATCACCTTCGACCACCGCATTTTCGATGGGCGCGAGGCCGTCCTCTTCCTCATGACTGCGAAGAAATGGCTGGAGGAAGAAGCAGGCACCGTCGCTCTCTAGACATTCCCCCAACCGCACACGAAACCCACTACCCGCACGGGTAGTGGGCCTTTTTCCGGTGGTACGATTGTTGTCATCCGCCGCCATCGCCACGCGCGAGCAGACCCGCGCATCCGCTCATCCGTCACCAGCGGCGGTTGGGAGGACGAGCGCCTCGTTCCCTGTGCGCTGCGTGATCGGTGCGGCGAAATGCGCGCTCATGTCTTCATGACCTTCCATCGTCATGAGATCATCGAGGACCGCGACTGCCTGCTCGTAGGACTTCGTCTGCGGGCTCATCAGCACGTTGTAGAGCAGCATCGTCCGGTCGCCTGTCTGGAACGCCAACAACTCGCGCTCCATATCCAGCACCCTGGGGAGAATCTGTTCGAGCATGATCTTCTTCGGCAGCGGCGTTGCCCGGAGGGTGTGGATACCCGTGGAGTCGATATAGGCGGGTAGTTCGACGACGACATCATCCGCGACCCCCGCGATCACGCCCTTATTTGGGACGTTGACCTGAAAGAACCCCGCATGATTGTTCACGAGCGCGTCGATAATCGGCACCTGCTGCTCGCGCGTCGGGGTCGTGCCGATCAGATCGGTCATGCGCGCGGCGGGGTCAGCGGATGCCCGCGCCACCTCCGCCATCTTCTTCTCGTGATTCGCGACGTAGAAGGGGCGCGCCAGTTCCGTGTCCGGTCCGCCCCACGGCTCCCCGAACCACCGCTTCTTGGTGGCGATATCGCTATGGAGCCACCAACTCTGCCCGCTCCGTGGGGTGTCGCCAATCGGCATCAGCCCGTAGAGCTGATACTGATGGATGGCCCCGCGCGACATCTGAATGTCGTGCGTGCGGGTCGGGACGTGCGTGCGCCAGTATTCCTCGCCCTTGGTCGCGATCCACTCGTCCAGCATCGGGTAAGCATCCTCGCCATCGTAGAGGAAATGGACGAGCCAGATCTGGTGATTGAGGCCGGGCGCTTGCCAGGTGACGCGCGCCGGATCGAGGCCGAGGACATTGCAGATTTCGAGGTATCCGTAGTGCCCGTGGCAGAGGCCACAGACCTTGATCCCCGTCTCGCGGGTCATCAGCGTGCATCCCTCGAAGACGGGATTGCCGGACTGGATCAGCCACGCATCCGGGCAGATGCGCTCCATGTCCCGCGCGACGCTCATGATGAGGGAGAGATCGTAGATAGCCGCCAATATCCACGCCGCCGTAGTAGTAGCCATGCTCCGCCGTCGCTTCGCGCTGGCGGCGGGCGTGATGATGCCCCTTCGCGTAGGCGGTGTTGATGACGAAGTCGCTATCCACGAGCGCGCCGTCGCGCTCCATCGTCTGCGAAAAGCGCAGGTCCGCGCCCATCTCACCAGCGTACCGCCCCGCGAGCTTGGTCACGGCATCGAGACGTTCCGCGTTGATGTCCATAAAAACGACCTCGCTGCCCGCGAGACTCGGCGTTAGGCAAAGGTCCTTGACCAGCCCGAGCGAGAAAACGGCACTGCCAGCTCCGATGACGCCAACGCGGATTGCCTTTCCCATGTGATCGCTCCCCCCAATACGGTGGAGGCGGGCTTCAGCCTGCCAAACCTTGCGATGGCAGGCTGAAGCCCGCCTCCACCAGGATACTGCTGTTCAATCTTCCGTCACACCAACCAGTGTCAACTCCTCCGCACGATGGCAACTGACGAACCGACCCGTTTGGACCTCCCGCAGTTCCGGCACGACCTCCTTGCAGACATCCGTCGCGTACCGGCAACGCGGGTGGAAGGGACAGCCGGGCGGGACATTGGAAGGGTCCGCCACCTCGCCCGCCGGGATGATCCGGCGTTTCCGGAAGGCCGGGTCCGGCTTGGGCACCGCCGAGAGCAGCGCCTCGGTGTACGGGTGCAGTGGTTGCAGGTAGAGCGCCTCCGTCTCCGCCAGTTCAACGATATGGCCGACGTACATCACCGCGACCCGGTCACAGATGTGCTCAACGACGCTGAGATCGTGCGCCACGAAGAGGTAGGTGAGGTGGAATTCCTCCTGGAGGTCTTGAAGGAGGTTGAGCGTTTGCGCCTGAATCGAGACATCGAGCGCGGAGACCGGCTCATCGCAGACGACGAGTTGCGGGTTGAGGGCGAGCGCCCGCGCGATGCCGATGCGCTGGCGTTGCCCTCCACTGAAGGCATGGGGGTAGCGCACCATGTATTCCGGGCGCAGACCGACAACGGAGAGGAGATGCGCGACGCGTTCCTTCAGTTCGTCACCCTTCGCGACCCCATTGACGAGCAGCGGTTCCCCCACGATTTGCATCAGGGTCATGCGCGGATTCAGCGAAGAGTATGGGTCCTGGAAGATCATCTGAATGTTGCGGCGCAGCGGCTTCATCTCCCGCTTATTGATCGCCGCGATATCGACCCAGCCCTTACGGCGATCCTTGAAGCGGATCTCGCCCGACGTGGGGTCGTAGCCGCGCAGGATGAGTCGGCTCGTCGTCGTCTTCCCGCAGCCACTCTCGCCGACGAGGCCGAGCGTTTCCCCCTCCTTGAGGGTGAAACTGACGCCGTCCACCGCCTTTACCTCACCGATCACCCTGCGGGAGAACCCCTTAGTGATCGGGAAGTATTTCTTCAAGTCTTTGACGACCAAGCAGATCGTCCGCTTCGCTCGGGGCGTGACCATTCGCGGTCGTTGCGGTCATCGCCATCAGTCCAACTCCCCTGTCCGGTTGCAGCGTGCCCAGTGATTCGGCCCCACCTGTACATACTGCGGATCGTCGCAGATGCCGGGCTGATAGTGCCCACAGCGTGTGTGATAAGGGCAACCCGAGGGGATCGAGAACGGGTCGGGTACCATCCCCTCGATCGCCTCCAGCCGCCCGCGGGTCTTCTCGCCCAACCGGGGGATCGAGCGCAGCAGCGCCCGCGTGTATGGATGCTTCGGGTTATGGAACAGTTCCTCGACCGGCGCCTGCTCGACTTCCTTGCCAAGATACATCACCACGACATCGTCCGCCATCTCCGCGATCACGCCGAGGTTGTGCGTGATGATCTGGATCGCCATGCCGTACTCTTGCTGCAACTCCTTCATCAGTTCCAGGATTTGCGCCTCGGTCGTCACATCGAGCGCGGTCGTCGGCTCGTCCGCGATGAGGAGGCTCGGGCGACACGAGAGGGCGAGCGCGATCACCGCGCGCTGCCGCTGACCGCCGCTCAGTTGGTAGGTATAGCGGTCCACCGCCTCATTCGGCCGTGGGATGCCGACGCGCCGCAGGGCATCGACGGCCCGCTCCCGCGCCTCCGCCTTACCGACCTTCTGATGGAGGCGGATCGTCTCGATCATCTGATGACCGATCGTGTGGACGGGCGAGAGCGAACTCATCGGCTCCTGAAAGATCAGCGCGATCTCATTGCCGCGGATCGTGCGGATCTCCTTACCGGTCGGGTCCATCTGCGTCAGATCCACTACTGCGGCGCGCGCTGCCGTTCGTGCCCGGATCCTGCGCGACGCTGAAAGAGGATTTCTCCCTCCACGATCCTACCGGGGCGCGGCACGATCCGCAGGATCGACTGCGCGGTGACACTCTTGCCACAGCCGCTCTCACCGACAATCCCGAGCGTCCGCCCGCGCCGGATCTGAGTAACTGATGCCGTCCACCGCGCGCACGACACCCTCATCGGTAAAGAAGTGTGTCTTGAGGTTGCGCACCTCGAGCAGCACATCGTCCTGTGCGGGGCAGGTGTCATCACGGCCTCGTTCGTAGCCATACTGCTCATTACCCCCCACCGCCCGTAAGGATCGGCGGCGTCGCGCAGCCCATCCCCCATGAAGTTGAATGCCAGGATCGTGATGACGACGGCCACCGCCGGGAGGAGCAGCCACGGCGACAAGGCGACGGTCTGCACGTTCTGCGCCTCTTGCAGCAGCGCGCCCCAACTGACCGCGGGCGGCCGGAGCCCGAGGCCGAGGAAACTAGAGCGTCGTCTCGAAGATGATGATCCGCGGGATGGCGAGCGTCAGAGTGGCGATAATGTGGCTGAGGAAGGAGGGCACCATGTGCCGGAAGATGATCCGCGACTCGCTCGCGCCGGAGAAGCGCGCGGCCATCACGAAGTCTTCTTCCCGCAGCGAGAGGAATCGCCCGCGCACGACACGCGCGAGCCCCGTCCATTCGATCATCGCCAAGACGAGCGTGATCACGAAGATAGACGCGTGTCGGATGACCACCCCGGCGGCAGCGATGCAGCGAGCGCGAGCCAGAGTGGGATTTGTGGCAGCGAGCGGACGAACTCGATCACTCGCTGAATCGCGACGTCCGCCGCACCGCCGTAATAGCCGGAGATGCCACCGAGCAGGACGCCGAGGATCAAGACTGATGATGACGCTGATAATCCCGATCGAGAGCGAGATCCGCGTGCCATAGATGATACGCGAGAGCATGTCCCGCCCCAAGCCGGTCCGTGCCCAGGAGGAAGAGAGGTGTATCCGGCGGGGCATTCTTGAGGCCGATGAGATGCACGTCCGGTGACCAAACTCCCCAGAACTTGTACGGATCGCCGTGCGCAAACAGGCCGATCTGGTGCCATTGCGTCTTGTCCGGCACGTAACTGAGCCGGAGCGTCTCCGGGTTGCGTGCTGCCCGTGAGCCCGTAGACGCCGGGGATGAGTGAAAGTGGTCGTTCTGATCGAAGCAACTGATTCCCTTCGGACGGACATATTTGTGCAATCTCGGCGGTCTTGTCCGGCTCGGCGGGAGCGAGGAACTCGCAGAAGACGCCGACGAACAGAAAAATGGCGATGATGCACATGCTGATCACCGCGAGTTTGTGCTTCTTGAACCGCCAGCGCATCAATTGCCACTGCGAGGCGACAGCCACCTTCGTCTCTGTGGCGGCGGGCGCAGCCGCGTTCTGCGTCGGCGCATGATGGTAAGCGTTCGGGCTTTCCGGGAGGGTTTGACGTCCTGGCTCATCGGCTTTCCTTCCTACGTGTACCGGATACGGGGATCGAGCCACGCCAGGACAATGTCCGAGACGAGCACACCAACAACGGTAAGCGTACTGAGGATAAGATGAACGCCCCGGCGAGATACATGTCCTGCGATTGCAGGGCCGCAAGAGGAGGGGCCCGTGCATCGGCAGGCTGAGAACGATACTGATGACGGTAAAGCCACTGATCAGGTTCGGCAACTCGAAGCCCGCCGAACTGACGAACGGATTGAGCGCGACGCGCACCGGATACTCCCAGACCAGTTCCGCTCGGAGAGGCCACGCGCCCGCGCCGCAGTCACGTAGGGTTTGTGCAACTCATCGAGCAGGTTCGCGCGGACGGTGCGGATCAGCGCGGCCATCCCCGACAACCCGACGATCGACCAGCGGGATCCAGATAGTGTTCGAGGAGATTGATCACCTTCCCGAAGCTCCACGGCGCATTGCGGTACTGCGGGGAGAAGAGACCGCCCACATCTTGGCCGAGGTATCGGAACGCGATCCACATCAGAATCGAGCGCGATCATGAAGCTCGGCACGCTGAGGCCGAGGAAGCCCAGCGCAGGTGAAGAGATAATCGCCCTTCGAGTATTGATGCGTCGCTGAAAAGACGCCGATGGGGATCGCTAAGGAGCCACGTGAAGATCAGTGCGGAAAGCGTGAGCGCGAGCGTGACGCCCATCCGCTGCCAGATCAAATCTGCGACCGGTTGCTGCCATTCGAGCGACTGACCGAAGTCGCCATGGAAGATGATGCGCGAGATCCACTTCCAGTACTGCACGTAGACGGGCTGATCCAGCCCGTACTGCTCCTTGAGCGCGACGAGTTGCGCGTTATCGAATCCCTCGCCCTGCTGGGCGAGCTGTCGCCGCATAACTGGTGATGAAATCTCCCGGCGGTAACTGGATGAGGGTGAATGAGACGATCGAGATCACGATCAGCGTCGGGATCATCAGAAGATCAAGCGGCGCGACAATGTACTGGACCATTCTTTCCTCACCCCCCGGCCCCCTCTCCATCGCCCCGGACCGCGATTAGTCAGACGTTCGTGCGGCGATGGAGAGGGGGAGACAAATGGGTATTTGTCGATCCAGTCAACGTGCCAATCCTCGTTCCCCTCCCCTCTCCATCGCCGCCATGACTTCTCTCAGTCTCGATCTATCGGCGATGGAGAGGGGCCGGGGGTGAGGAATGATCCGCTACTTCTTGATAAAGAACTGTGACGGGTTCACCAGCCCGTAGTCGCGCATCGTGTCGTCGGCGATGTAGCCGTCCGGCATATTGTGGAAGTTATTGCCGACGATCACCGGCTGGACCTTCTCGCCGACGACGCCGATCGCATACGGCGCCTGTTTGTGAATGCCAAGCAGTTGCTGGAAGAGCGCGTTGCGCTTCGCCTCGTCCGGCTCGACCTGCGTCTGATCCCATAGCGTCCCATATCTTCCGGATCGGGTGGTCCTGCGGCGGCTCTTCCTTGCTTCAGGCGTGCTCTGAAGATACCAGTTCCCGTACGCTGGTGCCCACGGGCCGTCCTGGATCGTTGCCGAGCCACCGGCCGGGATCCGCCTTGACGACGGAGCAGCGATCGAAGCCCCACTGCCCGATTTGGATGATCACCGTCGTTCACGTGCGTCCTGGTACAGCGACCGCTCGAGATATTTGACGTTCGTCTTGACGCCGATCGCCTCCCAGTACTTCTTTACGCGGTTCAGGGCGTCCTCATCCGGCGTGCCGGCGATGTTGATGTGCTCGATCGTCATTTCCAGCGTCTGCCCATCCGGCCGCTTGCGGGTGCCGTCCGGATTCTTTGTCAGGCCGAGTTTGTCCAGCAGATCGTTCGCCGTCTTGGGATCGTACTCCGCCCACGCCTTCTCCAGGTCCGCATCATACTCCGGCGAGCCGGTGATCGGCGAGGCTTGCCGCGGCTTGCCAAGCCCGTTCCAGACGAGTTCGTTGATGCTTTTGCGGTCGATCGCGATCGAGAGCGCGTGGCGGAAGTCCGCCGTATCGAAGAGTTTGCCGAGCACCTTGTCCGGGCGTGTTGATGTTCGGGAAGAAGGCATCCGTGGAGGCGGACCGCCAGCGCGAGCACCTTGTAGTTCCCCTTCGCCTCGTTCTCCTTGAGGAAGGTATAGGAGCCGAGGCTGACGTTGCGGTACTGCATGTCGATCTGCCCGCTGGCGATCTTCAGGTTGAGGACGTCGTTGTTGTCAATGAAGGTGTGCTCGATGCGGTCGATGTACGGCAGTTGGTTCCCGTCCGGGTCCACATACCAGAAGTACGGGTTGCGCTCCATGACGACCGGTTCCGCGGGGATCGGGTTGACGATCTTCCACGGCTGGATGACCGGCAAATCGGGGTTGAGGAACCAGAAGGCGATCGGGCCTTCGACATGCCGCCCGCGCGTTCCCCAGAGATCCACCCAGGTCTGCACTTTCTTGTCCGCGACCGCTTTGTTCGAGTTGCATCCGGGCTCGCGTACTTCGGGTGGAACTGCTTGAGGTACTTGGACGGCGCGAGGAAGGCGACTGCCACCGACACCCGAGCCATTCAACTTCGCGAGCAGGAGTGGGCAGGAGCGGATAGGGCTGCACGTACTTGAGCTTGAAGGTGTACTTGTCCATGACCTTCAGCGTCGCCGACCTTGTATTCGGTGCCGACGCGCTGGTGCATCGAATATCGTCCGCGGCGAGGCGCGATATCCTTGTTCTGCACGATATCGTCCCACCAGAACTTGGTGTCATCCGTTGTGACCTCGGTGCCGTCGGACCACTTGAGGCCCTTGCGGATATAGAAGGTGTACTCGCTCGCGTCCGCGTTCTGGTCCCACTTCTCCACCCAGTTCGCGATCAGGCGGATCGTGTTCGGATCCGGCGCGTCCCACTGGATGCGGCATCTGCTCGTCCAGTTTCGTCGGCCCGACGCGGTCTGAGAGGCCCCGATACTGACCCGATGCCAGACGCCACCGTAGACGCCGACATCGCCACGCGGCTTGATGACGCGCGGGTTCGACGGCAGCCGCTGATCGATCGGCGGCAACTTCCCTGCCTTGACCTGATCCGCGAGCAGCGGGCGATTCTTTGTACTTGGCGGGCGCTGCCGCTTGAGCGGCGGGGGTCGCGGTCGCATTGGAAACGGCGAGCGTCGGTGCGGGGCCTGCGGCAGTCGGGGTCGCGGCGGCAGCGGCGGGGCTATTCGCAGTCGTGCTACCTGTCGCACCCTTTGTTGCCGTCGGCGCGGTCGTGCCGCCGCCACACGCAGTCACCGCCCCGGCAGCCGCGACGGCGGCTGAGAGTTTGAGGAAGTTCCGTCGATTGATCCCTGGGGATGCCATGAGCCACCTCCTGGTTTTCGATGCTGTTGCCGGACAATGAACAATGAACAATGCCCTATCTCACGCCAACGAATCGCTTCTTCCGTTCTCCCCTATTCCCCTCCCGCTTTCGCCTCATGCGCCATTCGTTGCGCTTGCTGCCACCGCTCCGCCGTGTACTGGATATGCGTGCGCATATGCGCCGCTGCTTCGTCCGGGCAGCGGGCTGCGATTGCCTCCGCGATGGCGCGATGTTGCTCCGCCGCCCCGGCGGAGCCGCGCATCTCACGAAGAAGCCGCGTGACATCGGCCTGCATTTGCCGCACGGCATGGATCGCAACGCCGAGGTAGGGATTACCCGACGCATCGCTGATGATGTAGTGGAACTGCTCATCGGCAATATGCCAGACATCTTCGTTGTAATGCGGTGCCGCTTCCCAGGTCGCGGTCGCAGCGCGCTGTATCGTCTTCAGTTGTTCGTCCGTACGGCGAAGCGCCGCTTGCTCGGCGGCAGCTACTTCAAGGACCATCCGAAACTCGAAAAGAGAGGCGACGGACTGCTCTTCCGGGGTGACGGAGAAGGTGAGCGCACGCGAAATCGAGGGGATCGGATTATTGCGGACATAGATGCCGCTCCCCTGCCGTGACTCGACGAGGCCCATCGCATCGAGCATCCGCATCGCCTCACGGATCACGCCCCGCCCGACACCGAATCGCTCACCCATCTCGCGCTCGGTCGGCAACTTCTGCCCGCGCACGAGGCTCCCGTCGCGGATTTGCTCGCCGATCTGCGCCGCGATGCGCTCGTGCGCACGCACACGCCGGGAGGGATCCTCGGCGTTCGTGCCACTGAGCTGATAGAGGTACGCAACGGACGCAGGTTTCAACCCCACCGCAAACCCCAGACCGCAATTTGTCGGACTAATTGGTATGATTATATAATCGGGCCGAACGGCTGTCAATCAACTGCCCAAAATCTGCAGGGTGCATTCGGTGGGCATGATAGTCGGTGGGGAATGATGGTATTCGGACCAGCACGATGCGTGTAGGGTGTAGATCGAGGAGGGGCGGATGGCGAGCATGGCAGCATCGACGGACCTGACGATCACCGACGTACAGAGCCTGACGTTCCGGTATCGCTCACACACCGGCCGCGATAACGAGGGGCACGGCCATCCCGCACCCGAGCACGACGCCACCCAAACACTGACACGTATTCGCACCGCCGGTGGCGCGGAGGGGTATTACTTCGGCGGGTCCGCGCAGACGGCGGAAGTCGCCACACGCCTCATCGGCGGGATGGACGCCCTCCAGCGCGAGGCGATCTGGTACAAGCTCTTGCAGGGACAACGACTGGAGCGCCGGGCACTCGACGACCGCAACCTCTGCGCCGTTGACTGCGCCCTCTGGGACCTCGCGGGCCGTCTCGTCGGCCTGCCGGTGCATAAGCTGCTCGGTGCGGCGCGCGAGAAGGTTCCTGCGTATGCCAGCACGATGTGCGGCGACGACATTCCCGGCGGCCTCGACACACCGGAATCGTACGCCGCCTTCGCGAAGGATTGCCAGGCGCTCGGTTACCCCGCCTTCAAGCTGCATACCTGGATGTCGCCGCACGGCCCCGATCTTCAGCGGGACATCGCTGCCTGCGCTGCGGTGCGCGACGCGGTCGGGCCGGAGATGAAGCTGATGCTCGATCCGCACCACGATTACACCCGCGAGGAAGCGCTCTATCTCGGGCGCGCGCTGGAAGAACTCGATTACTACTGGATGGAGGAGCCGATGAACGAGCACAGCACCTCCTCCTTCGTCTGGCTCACGGAGAAACTCGACCTGCCGATCTGCGGGCCGGAGACGGCGCACGGGCAGATGTACACCCGCGCGGAATGGATCGTCCGAGGTGCATCCGATCTCTCACGCGTGGGCGTGGGTGATGTGGGCGGCATCACGCCGAGCATGAAGGTTGTCCATCTCTGCGAGGCGTTCCGGATACGCTGCGAGGTGCATAGCCCCGGTGCAGCGAACCTGCAAGTGCTCGGCGCGATGGCGATCCCCGGTGAATTCTATGAGCGCGGCCTCCTCCATCCCCATGTCGACTTCGACGCCCAGAAACCGTGGCTCAAGACGGTGATCGACGCCATCGATCACGAAGGCAACGTGCAAATCCCCACCGGCCCCGGCCTCGGTGAAGAGATCGACTGGGATTTCATCAGGGAGAACGTCATCGAGGACTGGCGCTGATATTGCCCCCCACCCCCGGCCCCTCTCTCCGGTCTATACACTATACAAGCCGGGGGTGGGGGCCAGGATCAACGTGAATTGGTCTAGGTGCGGTCGTCGCGGCCGACTTCGGTCTTTGCCGGTGTCGTCGCCTGCACGCTCAGGATCTGCACGCTCGGGCTGTCAGACACAACCACCTGCGCTGGAGCAGCGATTGCCGTCACCACTTGGGCGGTCGGTGCAGGCGCGGGCGCCGCTTGGGGTGCCGCAACAGGTGCAGATGTCACGACGGTCGGCGGTGCTACCGCGCGCGGCGTATAGACGGGGCCGGCCGGGGCGGCAGTAGTCGGAGCGGGCGCGGCAGTGGTGGGGGCGGGGGCGGGGGTGTTGATCACGGCGAAGCCGCCCGGACCAGGGACGAAGAGGTTTGCGAACACATCGCCGGTGTACTCATAGTTCAGGCACCACCACGCCTTCGGGTCGCAGTCCGTCCCGAGGTAGCCGCGATACCCGGAGTAAAGGTTGGCGTAGCCGTAGCTGCCGCCGTAGTACGGGAAGGCGTTGGGGGCGATGTACCCACCAAAGCCGTAGCTCGGATAACCGACGAACGGCACGGCGTAGCCGGGGAGGACGATGGAACCCGGCAGGCCGATATTGGCGGTGGGCGTGCCGTTCGTGTAGATCACGCCGTTGCTCAGGCAGGAGGTCTGGTTGATCGGGATGCAGTTTGCGGGCGCCGCCGCACCGACCGCATGGGCGCGGCTGAGGGCGACGATGCACAGCGCGATCGCCGCGCCGAGGATCAACCAACGCAGTACGGGAAGAAATGTGTCGCGATCCGGGTGGGAAGCGGGAATGGCAGCCAACGAGGAGAGACGGTCATTACGCATCGGGAGCCTCCTGTACACATACACGCAACGCCACGCCGGGCGAGATTGCCACGCCCGAGAGTATCGAGGCGTAAGAGATCTCGCTTCTGCTGAGAATCATGATACTACGTACATTTACGCCCGGTATAGAGCGCGCCGCACCAATGCGCTATTCGTTACGGGCAAAGAAGTCGCGCAATCGCTCGATGGCGATACGGCCACAGCGGACGAACATTCCGTTCGTATCGCCCGCGATGTGCGGCGTGATGAAGGCATTTGGCAGCGAGCGGAGCGGGTCATCCAGCGGCAGCGGTTCGGTGTCGTAGACATCGAGGAAGGCGTGGAAGCGGTTTGTGCGCAGTTCCGCCACCAGCGCACCTGAATCGAGGATCGCGGAGCGGGCGGAGTTGATGAAGACCGCGCCCTCCTTGATCCCGCCGAACTCGCGCGCGCCGAGCATCCCGCGCGTCGCGTCCGTCACCGCCATATGGACGGAGATGACATCGGCGGTTTTCAGCAATTCTTCCAGTGCGACACGCCGGATACCGAGGGCGAGCGCGTCATCCTCGGAAAGGAAGGGGTCGTACGCAATCAGGGTCGCGCCGAAGTTTCGGAACTGCCGCGCCGCCGCCCGCCCCACCCGGCCCACCCCGATGAGACCGACAACGCTCTCCCCCAGGAGCCCGGCATTCCGCCTGCCCGGCTCCGCCCAGAGGCTGCCGGATTTCAGCAGAGCGTCGTAGTTAACCAACCGCCGCACGCCCATCAGCGCCGCCGCAATCACCCATTCGACCACCGCGTCCGTCGTCGCATCGGACGCATCGATCACCCGGACGCCCGCTGCTTGCCACATCGCCTGCGCGGAAACATGGCCGCCGTGCCACCAATGGGCTATCGCCGCGACCTTTACGGTGCCGACCCCATTCAGCACCTCCGTCGTGATTTCCGTCGCGCCGATGCCGTTGAGTGAGAGAATACCGTCCGCCCCGTGCATCTCCGCGATCAATGTATCGGGAGCAAGTGGCTCCGCTCGGGTTCCGGCTGATGTGACCGTCGCGAACGCACGCAGACGCGCCTCATTTTCCGCGTTCATGTAGAGCGGATACCACTCCGCTGCACGGTGGATATAGATATGTGGCGTAGACACGACAGCATCCCTTTCTTCGTTTTCACACTATCTACCCTGCCGCGCGATGCGAAAGAAGCGGGTATGATGCAATCTGACACGGTGAGCGAATGAGACGTGAGCGAAAGGAGCATACACGATGAGCGATCCCATCACATTGCGCGGCGCACGCATCCTCGTCACCGGCGCGTCCACCGGTGTGGGAAAAGCGACGGCAGAGCGGCTCATGCAGGAAGGGTCATCGGTCATTGCGACGGTTCGGAAGGAAGAAGACGGGGAACCCCTCCGCGCGGCGGGCTGCGAGGTCGCGCTTTTCGATGTGACCGATCATAAGGCAGGTGCCGCCCTCATCGAGCGCGTCGGGCCGCTCGACGCACTCATCAACAACGCCGCCTATTCGTACCGCAGTTCCTTTGAGCACGGAGACGACGACGAAATCCGCCGCATGTTCGATGTCAACTTCTTCGGTGCGTGCGCGCTCGCCCGCGCCGCCCTCCCCGCGATGCGCGAGCGGCGCAAGGGCGCGATCGTCAATGTCTCCTCGGTTTCCGGGCGGGTCGCCGTGGCGCTCAACGGCTACTATCCCGCGACGAAGTTCGCCTTGGAAGCCATCTCGGAATCGCTGGCGTACGAGGTGCGCCCCTTCAATATCCGCGTCCTGATTGTCGAGCCGGGCGGCATCAACACCGCCTTCATCCCCAATATGCACCTCGAACCGCGCACCTACGATGACCGGAGCAACCCCTATGCGGACCTCGTGGACCGCCTGCGGCCCGCCGGCCCCGGTGGCTCCGAACCTTCCGTTGTCGCGGACGCGATCATCCGTGCCCTGACCGCGCCCGCACCCGGCAAACTCCGCTGGCCCGCCACCCCGGACGCCGAGCAGGCGCTGAAGATGCGCGACACGATGGACGACGACGCCTTCATGGCGATGCAAGCCGAGCGCGCTGGCATCCAATGGGAGGACTGAGGACTGAGTGGGAGACCCGTATTCCTCCCCTCTCCATCGCCGTAGGTTGAATGTCATCACTTCAACCTACGGGCGATGGAGAGGGGCCGGGGGTGAGGAACGGAATGCCCAACTCATCGCTCATCACTCGTTGCTCATTGCTCATTGCTCATTGCTGTGTCTGGGATCGTGAAACGCGGTACAATGTGAGGAAATCATTAGGTGCCCGGTAGCGCGCCGGGCGCACCGCGTGAGGAAGGAAGACAGCCGATGGCGACGCTCGCGCCTGTTGAGGAAACCCACCAACCGCTGGAGCATCTGCTCCGCGGTTTCACCGATCACGACGCACCGGAAACCTCGATCATCAATGCCTGCGTCCATTGCGGTCTCTGCCTCTCCTCCTGCCCGACCTACGTGACGACGGGGCACGAGGCGTCCTCACCCCGCGGCCGGATTTACCTGATCAAGATGGTCAGCGAGGGGAATCTGGACATTGAGGACGATATCTTCACCGGGCAGATGAGCCAGTGCCTCAACTGCCGCGCTTGCGAGGCGGTCTGCCCGTCCGGTGTCCAGTACGGGCGGCTCGTGGAGGCGGCGCGCGATCAGATCCAGCAGGTGGAGGGCGAGACGCAACCCGCCCCGGTCAAGGTGACACGCGGCGCGGTCTTCGGGCTGCTCTTCCCGCATATGCCCCTCTTCCGCGCCTTCTCATGGATGCTGCGCGTCTACCAGCGCAGCGGTGTGCAAGCGCTTGTCCGGCGCTCCGGCATCCTCAAGCTCATGAAACTCGACGAGCAGGAAGCGCTCCTGCCGAAGATGGACGACAAGTTCTTCATCCCCCGTGGCAACACCCTCCCCGCCACACACGGCGCGGCGGAGCACACCGTCGGCGTCTTCGCGGGCTGCATCCAGTCGACGGCCTTCGCGGACGTGCAGCGGGCAACCTCCCGCGTGCTCGCGGCGAATGGCAACGATGTCTGCGCCTACGCGGGGCAGGGATGCTGCGGTGCGTTGCACGCCCACGCGGGCGATCTGGACGGCGCGCGCGCCCTGGCGCGGATCAATATCGATGCCTTCGAGCGCAGCGGCGCGGAAGCATTGATCGTCAATGCGGCGGGGTGCGGCGCGCAGTTGAAAGATTACACGCACCTTCTGGAACACGACCCGGAGTACAAGGACCGGGCGGTGGCCTTCGGCGCGAAGGTGAACGACGCGACCGAATGGCTGGCGAAGCATCCGATCAATACGGCGGATATGGGTGAAGTCGCGGCGACGGTGACCTATCAGGAGCCGTGCCACCTCTGCCACGCACAGCGCATCTCCAAGCAGCCGCGCACCCTGATTAACGCCATTCCGGGCGTCACCCTCGTGGAAATGAAGGAATCCAGCCTCTGCTGCGGCTCCGCCGGGATCTACAACATCACGCAACCCGAGATGGCGACGACCCTCGGCGAGCGCAAGGTCGCGAACGCGATGGCAACAAACGCCGACATCGTCATCTCCGCGAACCCCGGCTGCATGATCCAGCTCGGCGGCATCCTCCACAAGCACGGCAGCGATATGGAAGTCGCACACATCATGTCACTGCTCGATCGAGCCTACGAAGCAGGAAGTAAGCAGTAGATTTAGAGGGGTTTCAAAACCACCAAGACACCAAGAACACGGAGAACACCAAGCGATACACAAAGTATTCTTCTTTGGTGCACTTGGTGTTCATGGTGTTTTGGTGGTTCCACTTTCCTTCTTTTTTCGCCTCACATTATCTTCGGCTGATCCAATCCTGGATGGCGGGGCGGACGACGAGGTCTTCGATGATCGCGCGGGGTGGAAGGAGCGCGGCGAGGGCGACGCACTCCGCGATGTCCTCCGATTGCAGCATTTTCTCGCGCGCTTCGGGCAGGGGCGGTACCGGGCGGCGGTCGAGGATTGGCGTGTTCACCTCGCCGGGATAAATGGAGGTGGCGCGGATGCCGTGTTGCCGCTCTTCGGCATTGATCGCCTCCGTCAGGCCACGCAGGCCGAACTTCGCCGCGATGTAGGCGACGCCCGCGAAGTTGTTGCCACGCCAACCGGAATCCGAGACGATGTTAATGATCGTGCCGCCGCCCTGCTGCCGCATCGTCGCGAGGAAGCCGCGCGTCAGGTAAAACGCGCCGCTGAGGTCGGTGGAAACGACGGTCTGATAATCCTCGATGGAGCATTCGGCGAGTGAGCGCTGTGGCACATTGAGGCCCGCCGCGTTGACGAGCAGATCGAGCCGCCCGTAGCGCGCCAGCGTCGCGTTGATGACCCGATTGACCGCTGCGGGGTCACCGATGTCTGCCGACTGAATGAGTAGATCGGCATCACCGAGCAACGCGGCTGTTTCCTTGAGGTTCGCTTCCCGGCGACCGACGAGGACGAGCGATCCGCCTTCCGCTGCGAGCCGCACCGCCACCGCCTGCCCGATCCCGCTTCCCGCCCCGGTGATGAGCGTCACTTTTCCCGTCAATGCACTGGCCATCGTACGCCTCCGACTCTGGATCGAATGAGATGATCGCGAATGAACCTTAACGACTCAATCCGGTAATTGCGGGTGGCGCGCGGGCTTCAGCCTGCCGCACCTGGCGCAGGCTGAAGCCCGCGCCCACCCTAATCCAAGCAAGTTGTTGATGCTCATTAGCGACCCGGCTCTTTACGGGTTCCAATGGCGAATCTCTGCCGGGGTGCGGCTGCGGTACTCATACGCCTCTACCGGGTAGGGTGCGTTCGCCGCAATCGCATCGAGGTTGAGTTCGATGCCGAGACCGGGTGCGGTCGGCAGAGCGATAGAGCCGCCCTCCTGCTCCACTGCCCCCGGCGCGACCTCGTGGCGCGGGGCTTTGTCGCGCGGCATGTATTCGAGGAAGAGGAAGTTCGGCGCGGTCGCCATCACATGGACATTCGCCATCTGCACAATCGGGCCGACCGAACCGGCGTGCGGCGCGATGCGCACCCCGGCGGCTTCGGCAATCGCCGCGATCTTCTTCAACTCCGTGATGCCGCCGAGTCGTGTCGTCTCCGGCTGGACGAGGGCAATCGCGCCGGATTTGATGAGGTCGTACATCGCCCATTTGCTGGCAAGCCGCTCCCCCGCCGCCAGCGGCACTGAGACCTTCGCCGCGACCGCAGCGAGGGCTTCGGTGTCGTCTGGGTGCGTCGGCTCCTCAAAGAAGGTGGGGCGATACTGCTCGGCATCGTTGGCAATACGCACCGCCGCATGGACGGTGAACTCACCGTGGCCGTGGAGGCCGATGTCGATCTTGTCGCCAACGGCGGCGCGCAACTCCGCGAGCGTCTGCGCCGATGGATGGCACTTGAACGCGGTGAATCCCTCGGTGACGAGTTCCTGCGCCAACTCCGGGGTGCTCGCGTGACCGTAGACACGCACACGATCCCACACCGCACCGCCGAGCAGTTCGTAGACCGGCACGCCCAATGCCTTGCCCTTGATGTCCCACAGCGCGATGTCAATCGCACTCTGCACACCGCCGCGCACCGCCCCGGTCTGACCGTGGCTGTGCAGCGCGTCATAGATCTTGAGCCATAGCCGCTCGGCGCGGAAGGGGTCTTCACCGATCAGGAGCGGCGCGATCTCGCGCACGCCGACCGCGACGACCTCCGGCCAACCGCCGCCCTCGCCGTAGCCGATAATGCCCGCATCCGTATGCACGGCGACGAACAGCCAGTTCCGCCCGCGCGGACGCTCCGCCACGCCCCCCGTGTTCGCCCGCACCAGATACGTCCGGATGTCGGTGATCTTCACCTATTCCCCCTGTCACTCTGATTGACCGACTCCGTGCGAGGCATCGGTTGTCGCTGCTGATCCCAGAGATGATACGGTGGCATGCCCGTGATCCCGCGTTCAGCCCATCTCCGCACCGGGGACGTGGACCCACTGCCGGTTCGTTGCTGAGAGGATGACGGAATCCATCACGGCCTGCGCCCGCGAGCCGTCATGGAAGCTCGGGGAGGCGGGGCGACCCTCAACAATGGCCTGGATGAACTCGAAGGACTGGTCGTAGCGGAAGACCTGCAGGGGATCGCCCTGATGCGGATCGCGCGGGGAGCCGGGCACCTTCAGGAACTCCTCGGGCAGCGGCACCGTCTCCAGGTTGCCGCCCGCCTTGCCGACCTGCACCTGATACGGCGTGCTGAGGAAGTAGACGAGCGTCGCGTCTGATCCGTTGATCTCGACGTAATCCTGGCTATAGAGATAGAAGCCGCGCCCCGCCGCCATCTTCGTGCTCTCGAAGACGCCCGTCGTGCCATTGACGAAGTCGCCGAGGAAGGCGGTCCAGTCGTCCACATCCGAGGGCTGCATCGAGCCATCCGGGTTGCGCCGCTCGATGAGATACTGCCGCATCTGGGCGACGACGCGGCTAATCGGGCCGAGCAGATAATGGCCGTAGTCGATACGGTGCGAGAGCATGTCGCCCAATTCCCCGGACCCGGCCATTGCCTTCACCTGCCGCCAGCCAACCGCACGGTCGCCCCAATCTTGCAGGCGATTGACCCGGAAGTGATAGGGGACACCGACGACGCCCTGATCGACGAGATACTTCATATAGCGCATCGCCGGGACGAAGCGATAGGTGAAGGCGGTCATATTGACGACGTTCGCTGCCGTGACCGCCGCGACCATCGCCTCCGTCTCTTCATAGTTGAGACCGAGCGGCTTCTCGCTCATCACATGCTTGCCTGCCGCTGCCGCCGCCGTCGCAATTGGCATGTGGAAGTTGTTTGGCGTGGCGATCACGACCGCATCGATGTCATCCTGCGCGATCACCTCCTGCCAGTCGCGGTAGATACGTGTCACGCCCGATGCCTGGCTGGCATTGGCGAGCGCCTGCGGATTCGCGTCACAGAGCGCGACGACCTCGCCCTGCGGGTGCGTGCGGATTCCCGGAATATGATTCTGAACGGCAACCCCACCCGTCCCGATCATCGCGACACGGACCATCGTTTTGCTCCTTCTCATACGCAGGTGTGGTATCTGCACGTCAGTGCCAGCGAGTGTCGCACGCGGCGCAAACGAGCGTCAATTTGATCGTACCATGCCGGTATCATTTCCTGTTCCTTGCCGAGCGCGTACCATTTCGACTATCGTCTGTCCGAATGCTGCTATGCAGCGCATAGAAAGGATCGCTTCGTGGAATATCCAGTACCGTACCGTCCGGGGATTCCGATTCCGCCGGAGAGACTGCGCTACAAAGTGACGGGATTCCCGGATGCTGCGGGGTTCCATTACGGCGGCAAGATGACCCTCGATATGTTCCGCGATGCCCTTCAGACTATCGGGCGCGATTTCCCTGATTATGGCGACATCTATGACTTCGGCTGCGGTTGTGGGCGTCTCACTCCCTGGTTTGAGTACTTCGCCTCCGAGTCACGCCTCTCCGGTTCCGACATCGATGCGGAAGCAGTCGATTGGCTGCAACAAAATTTCCCCCGAGGGGAGTTCCGGGTCAATGATGGCTTGCCACCGCTTCCCTTTCCCGATGCCGCCTTTGACCTGGTGATTGGCTATAGCGTTTTCACCCATCTTGACGCGAAATATCAGGATGCCTGGCTCACCGAACTGCGCCGGGTGGCTCGACCGGGTGCCATCCTTTTGCTCACAGCCAACCTCGAACGCTCGTGGCAGCGCGGGTTAGGGGATGACCCCACACCCGCACATCGGGAGATGATGGAGAGCTTGCGTGCGCAGATAGATGCACAGGGCATCCTCTTTCGCACCGATGACGAATGGGGGCAATACTTTCCCGCGTTTTATCACACGACCTGGCACGCACCCTGGTATATCCGCGCGCACTGGTCGCAGTGGTTCACAATCGAGGAGATCATCGAGGGGAAATCCGACCATTTGCACCAGGCGACTATTGTGCTGCGACGCGAAGCGTCTGCGACGAACGCGTGAGCGCGCCGGGCCGGTCACGCGGTGTTTCGTAATTGATTGGCATCGTGATCTCTTGACGCGCGTCTGCGGCGTCTCTATATTCGCTGCCTATGTATGCCTATGTGGGTTGCTACACGACAGTGGACCGCAAGGGAAGCGGCGAGGGAATTACGGTGTACCGGATGGATACCGATTCCGGTGCGTGGGCGCATGTGCAACTACTGGCAGATGTTCCCAATCCCTCCTTTCTGGCGCTCGATTCGCGCCAGCGCTTTCTCTACTGCGTCCACGGCGGCAACGATTTCAGTGCGGTCAGCGCCTTCGCGGTCGATCCTGAGAGCGGGCGGTTGACGTTTCTGAACACACAGCCGTCTGGTGGGCCGAACCCGGTCGCGATCACGGTGCATCCGAGCGACCGCTTCCTCGTGGTCGCGAACTATGCGAACGGCACGGCGGCGGTCCTGCCAATCAATGCGGACGGGACGCTCGCGCCACTGAGCGACCTCGTAACGCAGACGGGCGCACCCGGCCCGCATCCCACCGAGCAGGCGAGCCCGCACCCACATCACATCCCCTTCGATCCCACCGGCCGCTTCCTCGTCGTGCCGGACAAGGGGCTCGACCGGACCTTCATCTACGGGTTCGATGCCGCACAGGGCAGACTCGTACCGGGTGATCCACCGTCCGTTTCCGCGACGCCCGGAGCGGCACCCCGCCACGCCGCCTTTCACCCGCGCCTCTCGTACGCCTATGTGATTAACGAACTCGATTCAACCCTCACGACCTTCCGCTACGATGGAGAACGCGGCGTGCTCGCACCGCGACAGACGATTGCGACGCTGCCGCCCACCTTCACTGGCAAGAGCGCGACGGCGGAGATCGCCATCGCGCCATCGGGCCGGTTCCTCTACGGATCGAATCGCGGGCACGAGAGCATCGCGATCTTCGCCATCGACCAGACCACCGGCACCCTGACGCCGGTCGGATGGGAGCCCGCCGGGGGCAGGACACCGCGCTTCTTCGCGCTCGATCCGTCCGGGGCATTCCTCTACTGCGCAAATCAGGACAGCAATACGATTGTCGCCTTCCGTGTCGATCAAACGACGGGCACCCTCTCCCCAACTGGCGATATCGTCCAGACCGGCAGCCCAGTCTGCATCGTCTTCGTCGGAGATTAAACCCGGATCGACGTAGAGAACACAAAGACGCAAAGAAGAGAAGAAGGAGAAGAAATGCGTTTCTTCTTCCCTCTTTGCGTTCTTTCGGGTGCCCTCTGGGCAGTATTTGCGGTTCTCCCCGGTTTCACGCTTGGCGGTTTCGCAACCAGATCAGCCTTTGAGCGAGCCTGCCAGGAGGCCGCGCATGAAGAAACGACCGAGGACGATGTAGACCAAGAGAGTTGGCAGCGCGGCGAGGAGTGCGCCCGCCATCTGGATGTTCCACTGCACGCTGAAGCTGCCCGCGAGGTTATTGAGCGCGACCGTGACGGGTTGCACCTTCGGATTGCTCATCAGAACAATCGCGAAGAGGAACTCGTTCCAGATCGACGTAAACTGCCAGATCATCACGACAACGAACGCCGGGAGCGAGATCGGGAAGAGGATGTAACGGTAAATGCCGAGAATCCCCGCACCGTCGATGCGCGCCGCTTCGAGGAGGTCATTCGGCACCGCCGCGTAGTAGTTCCGGAAGATCAGCGTGGTGATCGGGATGCCGTAGACGACATGCACGAGCACGAGGCCGGGAATCGTCCCGTACAGCTTCAACCCTTGTAGCGTGCGGACGAGTGGGATGAGGATGCTCTGGTACGGGATGAACATCCCGAAAAGGATCAGCGGGAAGAGGACATCCGCGCCCCGGAACTTCCACTTGGCGAGCACATAGCCGTTCAGCGAGCCAAGCATCGCGGAGATGAGCGTCGCGGGCACGGTCAGGAGCAGACTGTTCTTGAAGTTCGCGGCCAGCCCATTGATCGCGGTCGTCGTGTTCCCGGACCATGCATCGTGGAAGCTGGCGAGACTGAGGCTGCGTGGCAAGGCCCACATCTTATCGAGCGTGACCTCCTGGAACGACTTCAGCCCCGTGACGAGGAGGACATAGACCGGCATGAGGTAAAAGGCCGCGAAGATGACGAGGACCGCGTAGATCGCGACGCGGGCCGGTCGGATCGACCATGGACGTCCGGCCTGACGCAGGGGTGCCGCCGTGCTCATTGCTTCACCTCATTCCGGGCGTTGTAGACGAGGTACGGGATGATGAGACCACTGACGAGCACGAGCAGGACGATGGCAATCGACGCACCCTGTGAGAAGTGGCTGCCGAAGAAGGTCGTCTCATACATAAAGAGCGCGGGCACATCGCTTGAGAAGCCCGGCCCTGGGCCTGTCATGGATTTCGTCAGATCGAAGATCTTCAGTGAGATGTGCCCAAGAATAATTACGGCGCTCAGCGTGATCGGCTTGAGGAGCGGCAGAATCACCCGCCGGAAAACTTGCCACTCCGTCGCGCCATCGACGCGCGCCGCCTCACGTAATTCATCGGGGATACCGCGCAGACCGGCGAGATACATCGCCATCACGTAGCCGGACATCTGCCAGACCGCCGCAAGGACCACCGCAAAGATGCCAATCGATGGGTCGGTGAACCATCCCGACTTGAAGAAAGCCGAGACCAACTTTATCGAAGAGGAGGTTGATGCCGGAGGTCGGCGTTTCCAGCCACCGCCACACGACGCCGGTGACGATGAAGGAGATGGCGACCGGGAACATGAAGATCGTCCGGAAAATCGCTTCCCCCTTGATGCGCTGGTCGAGCAATGTCGCCAGGAGGAGGCCGATCACCAGGCACGCCGGGATGAAGACACCCGTGAACTTAAGGGTGTTCCAGAGATCCTTGTGGAAGCGTTCGTTCTGGAAGAGTCGCTCATAGTTGCGCTTACCCACCCAGGTGTAATCGGGCGCGAGGTCATTCCAGCGTACGAGCGAGACATAGGCGGTACGCGCGATGAAGTAGTACACGAAGACGGCGATGGCGATCACCGATGGCGAGATTATCAGGATACCAATCAGGCGATCACGATCGAGGCGCCGTCGCCCGGCCAAGGCGCGTGGGTGCGGCACCGCGACCACCGGCGCCTGACTTGCTTGCTCCATGTGGCCTCTCAGTTCTTTTGCCCTAACCCCCCAGCCCCCTTCCCCCGTGGGGAAGGGGGAGTCGACCTCTTGAAGGTTTGCGGCCAATGCAATCGGGCACAATCTCCCGATGAGTCACCCCCTTCCCCACGGGAAGGGGGCCGGGGGGTTAGGGAGTTCGACTACTTGCAAATACCCGCGTCGGAGCAGCCTTGGGCCAGCGCCTTTTGGGTCTTCGCCACATCGAGGCTGGTGACGAAGGAGTTGATCGAGTCCTGGTAGGTCTGGGCCCAGCCGTCCTTCGCCGCCGCGCCATGAACGACGCTCGGCACGATCGTGTCTTTCTTCCAATCCGAGATGGCGGACTTCAAATAGGCGTCATAGTCCGCCTTCCCGGCATCGACACGCGCCGGGATCGAGCCCTTCAAGGGATTGAAGGTGTCCTGCCCGACCTGCGAACCGGCGAGCTTCAACCAGGCGATGGAGTTGTCACGATTCTTCGCGTTCTTCGGCAGTGCGAAGGTATCGGAGAGCGCGTCGTAGATCCCCTTCGTGCCGGGGGAGTTCGCCCAGCCATAGTCCGCGAACTTCTTCTGCTTGTAATCGGCATCGACCCAGTCACCCATGATCGTCATGCCGGCCTTCCCCGAGATGACGAGGTCGTTCGCCTGATCCCAGGTCAGCGCGGCGTGATCCGAGTTGATATAGCCGAGCATCTTCTTCGTTGTGTTGAGTGCATCGGTGACTTTCGCGTCGTCCCACTTCGTCGTTCCGGTCCACAACCCCTTGTACGCATCGGGGCCAAGCACGCCGACGAGCACCGTCTCGAAGAGATGCCCCGAGGCGAACGGCTCCTTATCCCCGAGGGCGAGCGCGGTGATGCCCTTCGCCTTCAGCGTGTCGGCGGCCTTGAAGAAGTCATCGAAGGTCGCGGGCGCTTGCAGGCTGTTGTCGGTGAAGACCTTCTTGTTGTACCAGAGGACGTTGGCGCGGTGGATATTCACCGGCACCGACCAGAAATGTCCGTTCGCGGAGACGATGTCGAGAACGCCCTTCGGGAACGCTTTGTCCCACCCCTCGGACTTGAAGAGGTCATCCAGCGATTCGACCTGATTGGCAGCAACGTAGCCATCGGTCAACTCATGCCCCATATGTACCTGGAACGAGTCAGGCGGATCGCCACCGAGCATCCGGTTCTTGAGCACTGCTTTCGCATTGGAGCCCGCCGCGCCCGCCACCGCCTGATTGACGATGGTCACATTGGGGCGATCTTTCTTGTAGAGATCGTACAACGCTTTCAGTCCGGCTTCCTCGCCGCCCGTCGTCCACCAGGAGAACATCTCCAGTTTTCCACCGGCCGTCGAAGCGGATCCACTCGCTGCCGCCGGGCTCCCCGCTGCTGCCGGGCTACTCCCTGCCACAGGAGCGGCGCTCCCGGCGGCGGTCGCCGCAGGCTTGGTCGTTGCGGTCGCGCTCGAACCACCGCAGGCAGCGAGCACCCCGGCGACGGCGAGACCGACACCGGAAGCGGCGGCCCGCTTGAGAAAGCGGCGGCGATCCATGACCTCACGGGGTGATGTGAGGAAGGATGATGAGGTGCGCTCGGTAGTCATGTCTGTTTCCTCTCCCTTCAGGTTTGAATGGTTCCGATCCCGTACCGATCACATCACCTGCGCCATCGCTTTCACGCGCTCCATCGTTCACGATGACGAGCGGCGCGCACAAGCGGCACATTTGATGCAGGGTTGTAGATACCAATCGCATTATAGCAGCGTTATGGCGTGCAAAGTCAATTCATGGAACGAACTGTTCAAACACGATTGCATCGCACTGGCTGAGAGGCAATGCATCACCTCCCGCACATTGCGGTGGAAGAAAGCCGGTCGCTATACTTGTCTCCGGTCCCGATTAGGAGCTGCGCAGTTCGTCGGGAGAATCTCGGTGGTAGCAGGCTTTCCAGCCTGCCTCCCCGGCGCTGAGAGGGCAGGCTGAAAAGCCTGCTACCACTGGCAAAACCGCATCCAACTGCGTAAGTCCTATCGATTTTTCACTTCTCGCGCAGGGAGCGTTACCCGGTGCCTGCTGACACGAACCGCGAGTTGACGACCAACAGGCGGGCGCAGATCGCGGTTGCGGCATTGGTCATCGTCTTCGTCTTCGGCACGGCTGGCTTCATGGTCATCGAGCGCTGGTCACTGATTGACGCGGCGTATATGACGATCATCACGCTCTCGACCATTGGCTATGGCGAAGTCCATCCCCTTGATACCGGCGGGCGCATTTTCGATATGGCGCTTGATCATCGTTGGGGTGGCGACCGGCCTCTACGCGCTCGGCGCGATGGCGGAAGGGGCGCTCGAGCAGCATATCTTCCAGAATCATCGTGAAGGAGCGGCGGATGGCACGCGAGATTGCCCGATTGCAGGACCATTTCATCGTCTGCGGCTATGGGCGGGTCGGGATGCACGTCGCCATGGAACTGGCACGGGACGGAAAGCCCTTCGTCGTCATCGAGCAGGATCGGAACTCGTCGAGGCACTGCCGCGCGGCGGGCATCAATCGTGCAAGGGGACGCGACGCAAGACACGGTCTCGCTTCAAAGCGGGAGTCGAGCGGGCGAAAGGGCGTCATTACCGCACTCGATTCGGATGCCGCGAACCTCTACATCACCCTCTCGTGCCGCTCCTTGCGCGGGAATCTCTACATTGTCGCGCGGTCGAGCGACGAGTCGGTCGAGCCGAAATTCGTCCGCGCCGGTGCAAACCGCGTCCTCTGCCCGTATACGCTGACCGGGCGGCGGCTCGCGGAGATGGTGATCACGCCGGAAATCACCAATATTATCGAGGTGATTGGTCGCCATCGCCATCTCGAACTCTATATGGAAGAAGTGACGATCCACTCCGGTAGCCCGCTCGCCGGCGAGCAAATGGGCGATGCGATGATCCGCGTCGAGACAGGAGCAGCAATCGTCGCCGTCAAGCACTACGATGACACGATGCTCGCCAACCCGGCCCCGCAGACGCTCATCAAACCCGAACGACACGCTCGTCGCCCTCGGCACCCGCGAGCAACTGCGCCGCTTCCGCGCCCTGTCCGGCGAATCACTCTCCGCAGCAATGGCAGTGAGCGATGAAACACGTTAGCGCAGAGAGCACAGAGGACGCAGAGAACATAGAGAAGAAATATGAAATCCTCTCCGCGTTCTCTACGCACTCTGCGTCCTCTACGTTATTGTCCCTTTTGCTGTCGTGACAGGAAGGAATGTTGAAATGACGACGCAATCGCTTGAGCAGGAGTTTCATGCCTTTCTCGCGCGGCGACAGGAAGCGACCGCTGCGTTCTTCAATGGTGACCCCGAACCGTGGAAGGCGATGGCGGCACGGATCCCGAGACCTGACGATGTTCGGTGGCTATGGCGGCTACGAGCACGGCTGGGACGGCGGTCGAAGAGCGCTATACGTGGGCGGCCGCGCGCAATGCCGAAGGGTCGGTGCGCGCCGAACTTATCGCGTGGCACGTCAGCCGGAGATGGCATACACCGTCGCCATCGAACGCGGCGATGTCCGCCCCCAGCGAGGGCACGAGTTCGCCCCGAAAGCGCTCCGCGTCACCGAAATCTTCCGGCGCGAGGGAGCTCACACTGGAAACTGATTCACCGCCACGCCGACCCCCTCGTCCGGTACAGAGCAATGAATTTCCACTGACTTTGGTTTGGTGATTACTCCCTGTGCATCGGTGAGTGTCACGGAAATGGCTGACCTGCAACACGACCCGTACGTATCGGTTTATAGAATCGTGACCGACCTTGAGCAGCATGCGGCTTGGGTTCTTATGCGGGTTCAGCTGACCAACAGTACATGCGATTCTCTGTTGGACAAATTGATCGGTAGCTCGCAAGATCAGAGTCATTTGATACAACAACGGCGGTGTCATCTCCCGATTAAAAGCTGTCCATAAGCAGAAATCGCGATATTAACGTCCGAGCCTTTCTCTTCCGTCTTCAGCACCTCCACAGTGCGAGGACCGTGAGGTGGTGGATTCGCGAGTGTCATTCGCACCGAACTGGAGAGGAAATGTTACCGTAATGAACGGTAAGATTCGGTATCGTTTCGCAGAGCGCGAATATACGTTTGTTGTCGTCGCCGCTTGTTGCGGATCATTCGGCCTCGATTGCACAAGCGCCGTAAAGTAGCGGATCTCGATTGATCGTATTCTTGGGAAGTCATCTGCTCGGCAAAGTGCGCCAATATCCAGCCAACGATACGGCGTTCCTTTCACTGCGCCATAATATAGATTGAAGCCGTCGATATAGACATTTGTCTTCAAAAGAACACTCCTCCCGTCACATGGTATCCGAAGAGATACCTATCGCAATAGAGGAGTAGCGAGCAAAAGAAAAAGCAGAGACCACCTTTCGGTGGCCTCGCGCCCTGCCGCCGAAGCAACAGGGGGGATATGCTGAAAGTATCACAGGGATAGCCCTTTTTGTCAACCAGAGTTGACTCCTTCTCACTGTTCGTTCAGTCCGCGTAGAGCATCTCGCGGATGGTGAGGACTTCCTGGCGGAGTTGGTTGCTCTCCTCGATCCCGCGCTCGATCTTCTCGGTGCCGTGGATGACGGTGGTGTGATCGCGGCCACCGAGTTCGGTGCCGATGTCGGCGAGAGAGCGGTCCGTCTCGTGGCGGATGATATACATCGCCACCTGCCGCGGCACGACGATGTCCTTCGCGCGGCCCTGACCGCGCATCTCCTTCTCCGAGCAGTTATAGAACTTCGCCACCGTTTCGACGATCCGTGCCGGGGTGATGAGGCGGCGGCGGTTATTGAGCGCGGCATCATTGAGCGCCTGCGTCGCGACATCCATCGTCACCGCGACGCCGTTCATCCGCGCCAGCATGACGATCCGGTTCAGCGCCCCCTCCAACTCGCGGACGTTCGACTGAATCTTGTGCGCGACGTAATCGACCACTTCGGTCGGCACATGCATACCAACCTCGTCACCGCGCTGCCGGAGAATCGCCATGCGCGATTCGAGGTCCGGCGTCTGCACGTCCGTCGTCAGGCCCCCCTCGAAGCGGGAGCGGAGCCGGTCATCGAGCGTGACGATCACCTTGGGATGGCGGTCACTCGTCATGACGATTTGCTTGCCTGCCAGGACAAGCGCGTTGAAGGTATGGAAGAACTCTTCTTGCGTACTTTCCTTGCCCGCAATGAACTGAATATCGTCGATGAGCAGCACGTCTATCGTGCGATAGCGGGCGCGAAACTCCTCGTTCCGGTTCTCGCGAATGGCGTTCACCATCTCGTTCGTGAAGGTCTCGGAGGAGACGTAGAGGACGCGGCAGCCGGGCGTGCGCTCCATCACCTTGTGGCCGATTGCGTGGAGAATGTGCGTCTTGCCAAGTCCGACCCCGCCGTAGATGAAGAGCGGATTGTAGGAACGTCCGGGGTCTTCGGAAACGGCCTCCGCCGCCGCCGCCGCCATCCGGTTGAACCCTCCCTAATCAGATGATCGAAGGTATAGCGCGGATTGAGGCCGTGCGCGGGCGTCGGGGCGAGTTCCGGTTGCTGATACTGCTGCGGGAAGGTGGCGGATCGCGGCGAGGGAGCAATGGCCGGAATCTCCTGCGCAGCGGCATCCGCCGCAACTGCGCTATTCGCTGCCGTGCCGGTGCTCGTCGGGCGACCAAGCACCGTGAAATCCACCTCGACCTCATAGCCAAGGATGCCACGAAGCGAGCGGACAATCGGCCCGTGAAAGCGCTTCTCCAGTTGCTCGCGCACAAAGGTGTTCGGCGCGGCGACCGTCAGCCGTGCCGCATCCGCGTTGAAGTCCGCGATGGATGTGCTGCGCAGGAAGGTCTCATACGAGCCGCGCGGCGTCCGGGCATGCAGGTCTTCAAGTACCGCCTGCCAGACTCTGGTCCCCTGCATCGGCTGCATCGTCACCATTCCTTTTTACTCCCCATCGCATTTGTTTTTCGGTCCGGCTCCCTCAACCGGATTGATGCGGATTATACACAGTGAACGTACACATGCGCAAGGGGGCGAGTAGCCAGTAGTCGGTAGTCAGTAGTCAGAACGGAAAACGAGCGTGGCGAGTGGTCAGACTCCCTGCCCCTCCCAACTGACTACTCCCCCAATGGGATATGCACCTTGACTTTCCCTGCACGGCTTCTTATATTCAGAACGCTTGTTCTAGTCTTCGGGGATTCCATCGACGGCTCATTGCCCGTTAGTCGTTGGTCGTTGGTCGTTGCTCACCACGCAATGCACTACGCATGAGGAGGCCCCCGATGAATTTGCTTACACTCTCCTTCCGTGGCCCGCTTCCCCACATTGTGGAGCCTAATGGTCAGCCCCCCAAAGCGCCCAGGCCACAGACGGGCGCGAGCGGATGCGGGCCACACTGGCCCCGCGCCATCCTCCACGCAGACCTCGATGCCTTTTTCGCGACCGCCGAGATCGCGCGCCGCCCGGAACTCGTCGGGCTGCCGGTAATTGTGGGCGGACGACGCGGCGGTCGCGGTGTCGTGTGCGCCGCGTCGTATCCGGCGCGCGACTTCGGGGTGCGCTCCGGCATGTCCATCGCGGAGGCGGAGCGCCGTTGCCCGCACGCGGTTTTCCTGCCGGTCGATGGTGCCTATTACGGCGACCTCGCGCGCCGCTTCCGCGCCATCCTGATGCGTTATTCCCCGCTCGTTCAGATGACCGGGCCGGACGAAGCGGCAATTGACGTCACGGGGCTGGAGCGCGTCAGCGGCCCGCCGGAACTGATCGCGCTCGCCATCCGCCGCCGCGTGCGAGAGGAACTGGCGCTCGCGGTCTCGGTCGGCCTCGCCACCGGGCGGACAACCGCGAAGATCGCCGCCAAGCACGCCAAGCCGGACGGTTTTCGCGTCATCGCGCCCGGCAAGGTGGCGGCCTTCCTCGCACCGCTGCCGATCCGCGCGATGCCCGGCATTGGCCCGGCGACCGAACGCGCGCTCCACACGATGGGTGTGCGCACGCTCGGTGAACTCGCGATGATGCCGGACAGCTCGCTGCGCGCCCACCTCGGCGATCTTGGCCCCTCGCTCGCGCGCCACGCCCGAGGCGAAGATGACACCCCGATCGTCGTCGGCCACGTGATGAAGTCAGTCGGCCATGAGCGGACTCTGCGCGAGGATACGCGGGATCGGGCGTACCTGCGCGCGACGCTTGCCGACCTCTGCGATCAGACCGCGACCGAGTTACGGCAGCATGGGCAAACGGCGCGGGTCGTGCAACTGCGGGTACGGGACGCGGGATTTCCGCACCACGGTAATGCAAGCGCCGATCTCCCCCGCCACGAACGCGCAACAAGTATTACTGGAGGAGGCATGGGCACTGTTCGCGCCGTGTATGGAGCGGCTCAACTGGGCAGCCGTCCGTCTCATCGGCGTGCGCGCCGCCGGGTTGGGGAGTGGCGGCGCGCAACTGATGCTCCTCACCGACCGCCCGGCGCGTCTCTGTTCCGTCAATGCCGCCCTCGATACGATCCGCACGCGACACGGCACGCACGCGATCCGCCCCGCGCTTACCCTCCTGACGCGGGAGGGCACACGGACCCCGCCCACCGGGACGCCGACCGCCGATGGGTGAGCAAGAACGGAAGCCCTGGTACGTGCAGGAAGAGGAAGATGTTTGGCTCGGTCAACTCGCGCGGGCGGCGCAAGGAGGTGACCGGGGCGCGCGGGATGCCCTCTGGAGTGTCGTCGGGCCGCGACTCGCGCATGTCGCCTACCGGGTTGCCTGGTCTTTCCCATCACTCGAACGAGATGACGCGGTGCAGGAATCCTTCCCGATCTTCGCCACGCTCGTCACGACATGGCCGGGGCCGGGGACGAGCGGGACGGGGTTCGCGACCTACCTCTTTGGTAAGTTCCGCTGGCGGTTGCACACGCTCCTGCGCGCCTACGAACGCCGCCGCCCGTCGCGGGCCACCGATTGGAGCGCGCGCGAGGAGCGGACCGTCGTCACGCCGCGTGTCGCTGATTCCGTCGCCTGGTACGAATATGGCATCGATTTCCCCGCCTTCGTCGCAAGCCTGCCCGCCCACGAGCGGACAATCTTCCTCCTGCGCCTGCGGGAAGGGCTGGGAACGCGCGAAATCGCCGCCCGCCTCGGCCTGACACCCCGGACCATCTCGCGCTACTGGAACATCACCCTCCACCGCCTGCGCGCGCAGATAAGTAACGAGTAACGAGTAACAAGTATCGAGTAATGAGAAGAGCAGGCTTTGGCTCCCCCGTCCCTGTGGGGAAGGGGGTTGGGGGGTTAGGGCCGCGCGATGGACGTGCCGTGCCGGGGACCGTACACTGTTGCATCGGAAAGCGAGTATGAATCGTAATGGGGTAGAGGAGGTCGAGCGATGCAGGTGCTGGTGATGGGTTCCGGCGGTCTGGGTGGCTATTATGGCGGGATGCTCGCGGAGCGCGGCCACGATGTGACCTTCGTCGCGCGGGGGGCGCACCTTACCGCGATGCGCGCGCGCGGGCTGGAAATCCGGACCAACGAGCAGACCTATCACATCACCCCTGTGCGCGCCGTCGCCGCACCGGGCGACGCGAGCGGGGAGTTCGACCTCGTCCTCTTCACCGTGAAGGGGTATGACGCGGAAGCCGCCGCGACTGCGCTTCATCCGATCATCGGCCCGCAGACGGCGGTGCTCACGCTGCTCAACGGGGTGGACAGCCCGGAACTCCTCAGTAGCGTCCTCGGCCCGGAGCATGTGCTGGCCGGGACGACCTTTATCCGCTCGACGCTTGCCGGGCCGGGCATCATCGAGCAAATGGGTACGCTGCGCCGCGTCGTCTTCGGTGAAATGTCCGGCGGCGTGACGCCACGCGTGGAGATGATCGCCGCCGCCTTGCGCGAAGCGGGTACGGATGCCGTCACGCGGGCGGATTCACGCCTCGCGGTCTGGGAGAAGTTCGTCATGCAAGCGCCCGCACGCGACGATGACGAGCGTCTGCCAGATGCCCTGCGGCCCGATCCGCGAGACGCCGGAGGGCGCAGCGCTCTACCGCACCCTGATCGCGGAAGTCGTCGCCGTCGGGCGGGCAAGCGGCGTCCCATTACCGGACACGGCGATCGACACCGCAATGGCGGTCGTCTGGCAGTTCCTCTACGAGCAAAAGACCTCGATGTCGATCGACTACGAGCGCGGTAATCGTGTAGAACTGGAAGAACTGACGGGCACGGTCGTCCGGCGTGGCGCGGCCCTGGGCGTCCCGACCCCGGCCTTCGCGATACTCTACAACGTTCTCAAGGTGCGCGCCCTCGCGCGGGGCGGTCTCGCGTAGCATCACGGAAAGAGCGGGCAACGATCCGTGTATACTGAGCAGAGAAGCCCGATGCGAAGGAGCACACGATGGAAACGCGGACCGAGGCGACAATCGACGATCTTTACCACGCCCCGACCGACGATGGCACGTACGAACTCGTGAACGGAGAGTTGGTACATATGTCACCCACGGGTTTCGGACCCAATCGCGTTGCCGGTCGGATTTACCGCTCGCTTGCTGAATACGAGGAGGCAACAGGCTCCGGCTATGCACTCACCGATAATGCGGGCTACATTGTCACCCTGCCCCATCGTCGGTCCTTTAGCCCGGATGCATCCTTTTCATTCAATGCGCCAAAAGACGAAATGCGCTTTATCGCCGGAGCGCCCGCATTCGCCGCCGAGGTACGGTCGGAAGGCGACTACGGCCCCGCCGCTGACGCCGCCTACAGTGCCAAGCGGCGCGATTACTTCGCGGCAGGCACAATAGTCGTCTGGGATGTCGACCCAATCAACAAAACCGTCACCTCGTATCGCGCTGCCGAACCGGACACCCCCATCCGCTTCGGCCTCGGTGACACCGCAGATGCGGAGCCAGCCTTGCCCGGTTGGCGGATCGCAGTGGATGCGCTCTTTCGAGCCTGAACAAGGGCAAGACTATGGGACCGCTCCTTTTGATTATGATTGAATATCTGATACCCCTTGACGTTCTCTGTATACTTGCCAATATACAGACAGTGCATACATGTACCCACTGAATGTATGTCATAACTTTCCGAAGATATGCGGGCGCGATGTGAGCGACCGCGCTTTCCCTCGTGAGATCGTCTGGCGTGAGAGGAGTCTGCGTAGGGAGAAACGTTGCGTCTGCATGATGGATCGCTGGGGACAATGAAAGAAGGGGGCGCACCATGACCGAGCGAGATGAGCGACACGAACTGACTCCGCCGCTTGCCACGAATGGCAAGAAGAAGCTCTCGACGAGCCGCCGCGGCATCATGAAGGCGATGGCACTGACCACCGTTGGCACCGCCGCCGCCAGCATCTATCTCCCCACCGCATCCGCCGCACCGCCCGAGGGGAAGGACGACGGACAGGGCGGTATCAAGAAAGCAGCGACCTTCCCGACGACGCCGGGATTCACCTATCGGAGCTACACGGGCGCGGACTTCCACTCCGAATCGAATGCAAATGACAATGCCTACGACGGCGATGGTGCGATCCACGCAATCGGCGTTGCCTCCGCATGGGTGCTCTATCTCGATCTACCGAATGGGGCGGTCATTCGCGAAGTCGTCCTCTTCTACATCGACAACGACGCCGTAAACAACATTGAGGGGCGACTCGTTCGCTACGATCCGACGACAGAGACTTCCGTTCAGGTCGCCAACTTCATCTCTACTGGTGCAAGCACCGGCGTGAAGGCTGATCCTCTGGTTCTCAATGCGCCCGGTCCATTTCCGACCTCGGTTGATACCACGACCTTTGCCTATCGGATACGTGTGTTGTTGCCACTCTCCACGACGGTACTCCTTGTTGGTGTCCGTGTCGGCTTCACCAACGCGGGAGTCTTCACCTTCCTCTCGACACCCGAACGCTTCGTCGATACGCGCGCCGGGGCGGGCAATATCGGAGGCGTTACCGGTCCGCTCGCTCCCAATACCACCAAGACCTTCCAGATGACGGGGCGCAACGGCTCAAGCGGCAACCCCGCCCTGCAGATCCCCGACGCTGCCACCGCCATTGTCGGCACGCTCACTGCGGTCGGTACCGCTGCCTCGCTGCCGGGCTCCTTCCTCACCATCTGGCCAGGGGGCGTGCAGCCGACCGTGTCGAGTGTCAACTACGGCCCACCCCCGACGAGTGTGCTTGCCACACAGTTCTCGACCGGCCTTACGCTTGTTGGCGGACATGGCAATGTCAATGTCTTCAACCGCAGCGAGGCAGACTACCTGATCGACGTGATCGGCTACTACTCGTAAGCCCGCATCGTTCTGACAACGGCAGCGAAAGGAGAGGCCCTATGGCCTCTCCTTTCGCTGCCGATGGAATGTCCGACACCCTTGACGTTCTCTGTATACTTTCCATTATACGGACAGTGCATACTTACACACACTGCTGTGTGCTACCTCCTCCCGAAGCTGTGCGGGTGGGACCTGAGCGATCAAGCCTTCCCTCGTTGGGTCGTCTGGGGTAAAAGGAGCCTGCCTATCGAGAGAGAAATTGCCTTTGCATGATGGATGGCTGGGGACAATGAAAGAAGGGTGCGCACAATGAATGAGCGAGATGAGCGAAACGAACTGACCGGGCAGCTTGCTATGAATGGCAAGGGGAAACTCTCGACGAGCCGCCGCGGCATTATGAAGGCGATGGCGCTAACGACCGTTGGCACGGCTGCCGCCAGTGTCTATCTCCCAACTGCGTCCGCCGCGCCACCCGCAGCAATAGATGACACTGACACCGGCGGTAGCGTCCATAAGGCAGCGACCTTCCCGACGACGCCGGGGTTCTCATACCGGAGCTACACGGGTTCGGATTTCCATGCGGAAACGAACTCAGACGACGACATCTACGATACGAACGGCGCAATTCACGCGGCACCGGGACCGAATGATCCTTCCGTATGGGTGCTCTATCTCGATTATCCGAATGGGACGGTAATCCGCGAAGTCGTCCTCTTCTACATCGATAACGACGCCGTAAAAAACATCGAGGGGCGACTCGTTCGCTATGACCCGACAACGCAGAGTGCGACCCGGGTCGCTGACTTCATATCCTCCGGTGCGGCAAGCACTACGATAAAGGCGTCTCCATTGACGATCAATGGTGCCGGCCCGTTCCCGGTAACGGTCGACACGACGACCTTCGCCTACACGGTACGAGTACTCCTTCCTGTCACGGCCAATGTGCAACTCCTCGGTGTGCGTGTGGGCTTCACGAACGACGGCATCTTCAACTCGTTTCAACTGCTACCTGCCGCATCTGGCGTCGGTGCCCCCGTAGCGGGCGCACACCTCGCCGGAGAATTGTACACCGACAGCGCCGGTTCACTCTTCTACTGCAAGGCATCCGGATCGCCCGGCACATGGATCAATCTCACTGCCGTGATCGCCCCCGTTCCCTCCCTGCATTTCCTCCCGACTCCTGAACGCTTCGTTGATACGCGCGCCGGGGCGGGCAATATCGGCGGCGTTACCGGCCCGCTCTCCTCAAACCGACCAAGACCTTCCAGATCACCGGTCGTAACGGATCGAGCGGCAACCCCGCCCTCCAGGTCCCCGATGCCGCCACCGCTATCGTCGGCACGCTCACGGCCATTGGCACTGGTGCGTCGCTGCCCGGTTCCTTCCTCACCATCTGGCCCGGTGGCGTGCAGCCGACCGTGTCGAGTGTCAACTACGGCCCGCCCCCGACGAGTGTGCTTGCCACACAGTTCTCGACCGGCCTTACGCTTGTTGGTGGACATGGCAATGTCAATGTCTTCAACCGCAGTGACGCGGACTACCTCATCGATGTGATCGGCTACTACTCCTAAGCCAAAATCGCTCCCGGTACGACGACAGGAGGGTGGGGCTTCATGCCTCACTCTCCCATCACGTTCGTTCCCTGATATGTGTGCGTAATCACAATCACATGCGACAGCCAATTTCTCGCCCCAATTTGCTATTGAGCAGAAAAGAACCATTCGTTGATAGCGTCGTTATATTTTATGTACATCACTGGTACAGCTAAATATCCAAAATTTAAGGAGGCATGGGATGGCGGCGCAGCAAGAGGCAGTCAACGATACCTATGCACGAGACGAAGAGCCACGCAAAACGGTCAAGCGACGCGGGTTGATCGCCGGTGTGGCGGCGCTTACTGCCGCCGTGATCGCGAATCAGGCCAGCCAACCGGTCGGTGCCACCTCTGGAACAGGTCTCGATGGAGCACTGGTCATGGGCTCCAATAACGCGAATACGCCGAACTTCGCTGCGGATACCACGCTTTTGCAACGCAAGACGGGTGCGGGCAACATCAGTTACCTCTTCTCCGTCGAGGGCATCAGTGGCGCGCCCGCCAACAACTTCACCGATAACGTAGGCGCGATCTTCGGCCATGCGACCGGGACCGGAACCGCCGTGACGGGCTACGGGGGGTCGGTGGGTGTGCATGGCGAAGGATTCACCGCGAACCAGATCGGTGTAGAGGGAGTGAACGACGCGCCCGCAGGCGGTATCGGCATTCGGGGCGCGGCGGCGGCGGGTTATGGCGCGAAGCTAACGGGGGGATTTGCACCTTTGCAATTGGTTCCCGCAGCCGCTGGCACGGGCGCTCCGGCCACGGGTGCCCACCTCGCCGGTGAGCTGTACGTTGATAGCGCCGGGTCGCTCTTCTACTGCAAGACAGCGGGAACGCCCGGTACATGGATAAACCTCACTGCCGTGATCGCTCCCACTCCCTTCCTGCATTTCCTCTCGGCACCGGATCGCTATATCGACACCCGCAGTGGCTTCGGCGGTATCACGGGGCCATTACCTTCGAACACCACCAAGAACTTCCAGATGACCGGGCGCACGGGCCAGAATGGCATCACGATCCCGGACAGCGCGACCGCGATCCTCGGGACGCTCACTGCGGTCGGCACGGCGGCATCGCTCCCCGGTTCCTTCCTGACGCTCTGGGCGAGCGGCTCGCAGCCACCCGTCTCGAACGTCAACTATGGCCCACCACCATCCAGCGTACTCGCGACGCAATTTACCGAGTACGGTCGCGCCGGGCGCGGGGGGCCATGGATACGTGAATGTCTTCAACCGGAGCGAGGCCGACTACCTGGTAGACGTCGTTGGGTACTTCTCCTAACGGAGAAACGGGTATCGCCGCAATAGCGAAGGATGGGGCCGTATAGCCCCACCCTTTTTCGTGCCCCGCCATCGGGGCGCTACACGAAATAGCCGGTCAGATCGATCACGCAATCAATGGCGGTCGTCGCGTAGATGCTCATCACCCCAGTGCTATCCAGCCCCACCATGAAAGCGTTCGGCACGACCTGCCCGGCAATGTAGTTCAGGTTCGATGTCGCGGGCAATCCCGCTCCGCCCGGATAGAGGGTGATATAGCCGGGGAGGCTCGTGAGGTTGTTGATCGCGGTCGCGTTCCCGACCACCGCGCGCGCGCCACCGGGCACCGTGGTGCATGGCGTACGCGCTGAGAGGTCCAGCGAGACGTGTGCGGTAAGCGGCGTGCCGGATGTAGTGCAGCCGGAGAAGCCCGGTCGCGTATCAAGTAGGCGGACGGGAGTGGTGAGCGCGTTGAAGACCAGGCCACCGCTACTCATCGTGTCATAGTAGCCTGTAAGGTCGATGATCAGATCGACGCTGGTGGTGGCGTAGCCATTGAACGCGCCATCACTGCCCAGGCCGACGATAAAGGCGTTCGGCACGACCTGACCCGCCAGATAATTCAGGTTCGAGGCATTCGGCAGGCCGACCCCGCTCGGATAGACCGTCGCGTAACCTGCGGACGCATCGATGGCACTGTTGACCACCGTCGCGTTCCCACTGACGGCGAGGGCGCTGGCGGGAACCCCCGTGCAACTGATACGCGCGGCGACGGTGAGGGTGCCGCCCGCCGACAGGGGCGCACTGGGATGCGTGCAGCCGGTCCCGCCCACGCGCGTATCGAGGAGACGGATCGGGCTCGGCAAAGGATGGAAATAGAGCCCGCCCGTGCCGGGCGGCGCATAGAACCCCGTCAGGTCGATGACGAAATCCACACCGGTCGTCGCATAGGCGTTGAAGCTCCCGTCGCTCGCGAGGCCGACGGTGAAGGCATTCGCGATCACCTGCCCGGCGACGTAATTGAGGTTGGACGTCCCCGGCACCGCCGTCCCGCCGGGATAGAGCGTCGCGAACCCCGCAGGCGCGTTCGTATCTTTGTTGACGACGGTGGCATTGCCAACAACCGCCTGCGCGCTCCCCGCGATGCCCGTACAGGGCGTCCGGGCATTGAGCCCCAGCGGTACGCCACTCATCAGCGGCGTACCGCGCTGCACGCAGGCAGCGAACCCCGCACGCGTATCGAGCAGGCGGATGGGATTGGGCAGCGAGTAGTACTGCAAGCCCGCCACCGTCTGGTTATAGACGAGCGCATTCGCAAGGGTGCCGCTCTGCCCATCCGCATTGGTGACGACGACGTTCACCTGCCCCGACATATGGGCGGGTGCTGTGACCGTGATACTCGTGAGACCCGTGACCGTGACATTGGTCGCCGGGGTGCCACCGAAGCTCACCGTCGCACCCGAGACGAAGTTATTCCCCGTGATCGTGACACTCGTCCCGCCCGCGCTCGATCCCACTGCCGGGGTGACACCGCTCACGGTCGGGGCGGGCGCGGGATTCGTCGATACCGCAGCGGAGGCGTTGATCCGCCCATACTGCCAGAATGCACCCGTGCCGGGAATCCGGTCTGCGGTGATCTCGAGGCGGTTGATGACGCTCTGCGCGGTATCGTAGTGGCCGGTTCCCCACAGCAACCCCGCGAGCCCCGCCACAAACGGCGTCGCCATCGACGTCCCCTGCATGTACCCGTATGCGCCGGTATTGAGGGAGGAGTAAATCCCGTGGCCGGACGAATCACGCCCGCCCGGCGCGGCAATCTGCACCAACGAACCGAACGCGGAGAAACTGGATTTGCCGTCATTGCTGTCGGTGCTGGCGACGCCGACGGCGTGCGGGCAACTCGCCGGACTGAACGGGGAGGAGGATCCGGTATTGCCTGCCGCCGCGACGAGAACGACATTATGCGCCCAGGCATAATTGACCGCCTCCTGCTCGGTGCTTGAGCAGGAACCGTCACCACCAAGGCTCAGGTTGATCACTTTCGCGCCGTTATCGGTCGCCCAGTGGATGCCCTGCGCGACGCTCGATTCCGACCCGGTCCCGGTATCATCGAGCACCTTGCCGTTCATCAGGCTGGTATCGAAGCCGACCCCCGCAACGCCGATCGTGTTATTCGTATTCGCGCTGGCGATACCGGCAACGTGGGTGCCATGATCGCAGAAATCATCCGTGCCGCTGGAGCCTGAGAAATCGCTGCGCAGCACGACCTTCCCCGCCAGGTCCGGGTGCGATTCATGGATACCACAATCGAGGATGGCGATTTTCACGGCGGCAGAGCCATGCGTCACATCCCACGCAGCAGGAGCCGTAATCGTGCTCATGCCCCATTGGAGGCTGAACAAGGGATCGTTCGGGATCGCGGCCACCCGGCGGATGTAATCGGGCTCCGCATAGGCGACGCGCGGATCGGCGAGATAGGCGCGAATTGCCACCTCCAAGGACGGCGCGCCGGAGACATCGGCCAGGTCTGTCTGCGGCGTGACCTTCTCCACCGCCCGTGCCTGGGGGATCGCCCGCGCGCTCACACTGCGATGGACATCGGCTTTCTCGCTGTCGCTGACCTGGCTCCGGAAACCGACGAGAATACGCCCCGCGACTGCCTCACGACCGTCCGCAGCCCGCGCGGTGACGATCGGTTGCACCGTCACGGTCTGGTTGCCCTGCGTGACAGTGACCGCCGTGCCACCCCGTGGGAGCGGCGGACTGGGAACGGTCGATCCCGATATTTGGGCCGCTGGTGTGCTTGTCGTCGGCGTGGGCGTCGCCGCACTCACACCACTGACGCCCATCAAGAGCGCAACGATCCCCACTGCGACGATCCACGCGCGAAATATTTCGCGCGTGGATCGTCGCGCCCCTCTCTCTTTTTCCAGCATTCCCTCGCCCCATTATTCCTTTCGCCGTCCCCAACACCGTATCATAGAAACCTCCGAGTGGATACGCCCGCTTTCAAGCGGGAGTTGCTACTAACAGGAAACGAGTCCCGATTGACTCGACATACGCCGACACTTGCGATAATAAATGATCATGGACATGCAGCGCACACTTCGCATTCACATCCATCCTGATGCCGAAACTGTCGCCCTTTTTGCGGAAACGGTGCGCCGCTACACGTCTTCGTTCAACGCAGTGGCGGAAGTCGGCTGGGAGACAGGCGTCGCCAACGGTGTGGAGTTGCACAAGGCGACCTATTATCCTGAAAGGGCACGCACCGGACTGCCCGCGCAACTCGTGTGCGCTGCCCGCGTCAAGGCGACCGAAGCGTTGAAGTCCGCGAAGAGACTGACCGCCAAAGAGATGAAGAAGCCCGAAAAGAAGCGGCGACTGCCAACACAGCCGTACTCGGACTTCTGCCCCGTTCGCTACGATGCGCGGTCATACCGCGTCAATCTGACAGCGGGTACTGGCTCTCTGCTGACTATGAACGGGCGCGTTGCCGTCGCCTTCGCCCTGACGCCGTACCACCGCCGGTACGAAACGTGGAAGACGGCAAGTGCCGATCTTCTTCGTGACCGTCAAGGCCGCTGGTGGCTGCATGTCGTTGTCACCTCCCCCGTTGCCCAGGTCACCCCGACCGATGAGGTGGTCGGCATTGACCTCGGCATCGTTCACCCCGCCACTGATTCGCAGGGCAACTTCTACGGCTCCGACCACTGGAAAGTGGTCGAAGACCGCACGTTCCAACTGAAACGTCGATTGCAGGCCAAAGGCACGCGAAGCGCGAAGCGGCATCTGGTAAAGATGTCGGGGCGTCAGCGACGGTTTCGGCGCGACTGTGACCACGTTTTGAGTAAACGACTGGTGGCTTCCGTTGCCCCCGGCGCAACGCTCGTGTTTGAAGACCTCACGGATATTCGGGGCAGGGCGAAGGCGCGCAAGGAGCAGAAGCGGCGGCTGCATAGCTGGTCCTTCGATCAGTTGCGTAACTTCGCCACGTACAAGGCTGAGGCGCAAGGTGTGATGGTTGGTTTCGTTGACCCACGATACACAAGTCAGAAGTGCAGTGCGTGCGGGCATCGTGACCGCGCCAACCGGGTTGACCAAGCGCATTTCCGATGCGTTTCTTGTGGTTTCGAGTGCAACAGTGACCACAACGCCTCGCTGAATATCCGTGCCGATTACTGCCGGGCGACCGTCAACTCGCCTACTGTCTCGACTGCTTACGGGTCAGGGACAAGCCCCCGCGCTTTAGCCGGGGGTCGTTGACAAACCGAATTTGCCCGTAGTGGATAGATGTATGACGAGCAATCAGCAATGAGCGAAGGGCAGAGGGATCAACCTCACCGCCACTGCCCAAAAGGGCACCCGCTCCCCATCTTCATGGAGAGCGGGTGCCTCGCCTGCCTTGCCGCGATCTTCCTCACACACCGAGGCATCGCAAAGGTCCGCTCCCCCTTCCCTGTGGGGAAGGGGGTTGGGGGTGGGGGCAGCTACCGCAGACCGACGATGCGGGTGCTCGTCGCGTTCGCTGCCGTGATCCCTGCCGGTGGACACAGGTTCGTGATCAGCGTCGCGCCACTCGCCGTCCCCGTGAACACCGCCGGGCTCGCCGACGCTCCTGCCACCACCGCGTTCACCACCACACTGCTCGGTGCCGCTCCTGTGAACCCGATCGCCGCGATCACCGTCACGTTCCCCTGCGCGTTCGTCGTCCCACTCGTCACCTTCTGGAATGCCCCCGTCCCGTTCACCTGTGCGTAGATGTCGTACGCCGTGTTCGGTGTCGCGTTGAGGATCGCGGCATCGACGAAGACCTGGTAGCTCGTGATCGTCCCCCCCGCCGTGCACGCCGCTCCCGTCGGCACGTTGAATGCCCGTGTCAGCATCCGCGCCGTGCGCGTCGTGCAGTTGGTGAAGCCGATCAAGGGCGCATCGAAGGACGGTGCCGCCGGTTGGGTGGCGGGGTCCGCTCCCGGCACCGTCGTCGTCAGGCGCAGGGAGGCGACGGTGGAACTGTCGAAGGAGACGGGGAAGAGCTTGAAGCCGAAGCCGACGGCATCGGTGGCGATGGTGCCGAGTTGGGTGAAGGGACCGCTGCCATTGGGTTGGAGGTAGACATTGTAGGTGGCATTGGGAGCGGCGTTGTAGATGACGGCATCCTGAGCGAGGGCGACGGGTTCGGTGCAGGGGGGAGGAGTGGCGGCAGCGACGCCCTCGGTGACGCGGGAGAGGGAGAGGATGACGGGGGCGGCGTAGACCCCGGTGCGTAAGGTGCCTGCCAGCACTGCCCGCCGTGACAACCCGGTGTTCTGCTCACTGCTCGTCATCTGCTTCCCCCTCTGGTAATCAACCTCATCGTCGTTGTCCTCTCGCGCGGTGGGCAGATCATCGCTGACCTGCCCCCTCGGTGCGCCTCTCGTACCTTAGCGTCCCGGTGGTGGCGGTGCGGGATTGCTCCCCCCACCTGCCGGTGGACTGCCATCGCGTGCCGGGACCGCGACTGGCGGTTGATTGCCCACCCCCGCCGGGTTGGCGGAGGTGCGTGGTACCACCGTCGCATTGACTGCCGTGAAGCCGATTGGGTCCACCGTCACCGTGATCGTCGATGTCTGCCCGTTGTAGGTGCAGGTGACCGTCACCGCTCCCGGCGTGATGCCGTGCACCTTGCCGTCCGCGCCCACCGTGGCGATCTGGCTGTTGCTGGCGGTGCAACTGACCGCCGAGGCAGGCACCGATTGGCCGCCGCTGGTGAAGGTCAGTTGGAGATTGGCACCGGCAGGGATGTGGGGGTTACCGGGAGTGCCGGTACCGGGACCACTGGTGATCGCCAGCGTCGCGGGCGCGATCGGCGTCTGGAGGGTCGTAGTGTTGTTGTTCAGCGAGGGATCGATGGTCCCTGTGGGCGGCAGGATCAACGCCGTGTTCGTCAAGGCACCGGTGGCTGTCGCGGGCACCGTGCCCGTCACTGTGAACGTCACCGAGGCACCGCTGATGAGATCGACGGTCGTGCTGATGCTCCCTGTCCCGGCGGTCATGCCGCACGAGCTTGTTGGCGCGCAGGTCCAGGTGAAGCCCGCGCCCGCCAGTTGTGGCGGCAGCGCGTCACTCACCGCCGCGCCGGTGACATTGCTCGGTCCGTTGTTCGTCGCCGTCACGGTGTAGGTCAGCGGTGAACCCGGGATAGCGGGGTTCGCGCTCACCGTCTTGGCGATGACCAGGTCCGCCTGCGGGCCGACCGGGTTCTGGCCGATGGCGGTGTTATTGAGGGGGTTCGGGTCGTTCGCGCCCGGGGGCGGCGTGACGGTCGCCGTATTCGTGAGGGGGCCGGTCAAGCCCGGTGGCACGGAGCCCTGGACGGTGAAGGTGGCGGTGCCACCATTGACGAGATTGACCGTCGTCGCGATATCGCCGCTGCCGCTTGCCGTACCGCAGGCGTTTGGCAGCGTCGCCGCGCAGGTCCAGGTGAAGCCCGCGCCGTTGAGGACACCGGGCAGCGGGTCAGAGACCTGCGCACCGGTGACATCGCTCGGCCCGCTGTTCTTCACCGTCACGGTGTAGATGAGGGTTGCGCCGGGCACATACGGGTTCGGGCTGCTCGTCTTGGTGATCGAGAGGTCCGCCATGACGTTGGCCGGGTTGTTGTTGGTGGCCGTGTTGTTGCCGGGGTTCGGATCGATCGTGCCCGGGGGAACGGTCACCGTGGCCGTGTTGGCCTGGGGGCCGGTCGTGCTGGAGGGTACGATGCCGCTCAGTGTGAAGACCGCCGTGGCGCTGTTGACGAGATCGACCGTCGTGTGGATCGCACCGGTGCCGCTCGTCGCGCCGCAGTGGTTCGGTGCGCTGGCGGCGCAGATCCAGTTGAAGGCGCTGAACGCGGCAGGCAAAGTATCGTCCACCGCCGCGCCGGTGACATTGCTCGGGCCGTTGTTCGTGACGGTGATCGTGTAGATGAGCGCCTGCCCGGGCACGTAGGGGTTCGGGCTGCTCGACTTGATGATCGAGAGGTCTGATACGCCCGTGAGCGGGGTGGTGACCGAGGGATGATTGTTCGTCGGGTTGGGATCGTTCGTTGGGCTCGTGATCGTCGCCGTGTTGATGGCGGATGCGCCGTTCGGCGGGGTGGTGATCTTGATCGTGATCGCCGGTGCCGGGCCGAGTACCAGGTCCGCGGCATGAGTGCAGGTGACGACGAGCGAAACTTGCGCGCAACTCCACCCTGCGCCGCCGTTACCGAATGTAGATCGAGCCAGCGGGCAGGGTATCCGTGATCGATGACGGGTCCCTGGGCGCTGTCCGGCCCGGCGTTGAAGACGGCTGAGGGTGTAGGTGAGGGGGCTGTTCACCTGGGCGGGGGAGGGGTTCGCGGTCTTCGTCACCGCGAGATCGGCGGTGCGAGGACGGGCGACGCAGGCCGTGCCGTCGTTCCCACCGCTGGCGGGTCCAGGGAGCGAATTGCCGGCGCCGGCAATCACCTTTGGCTGGCCGGGTTGGTGAGATCAATCTGGAAGAGATGGCCGTCATTGCTGTAGGCGATCAAGTCGCCCGTGGCCGTGAACCATGCGGCGCCGTAACCTAAGCCCGTGCCGTGAGAAGGTGGCTGTGCCGACGAAGGCGAAGGTCTGCACTGCCCCGGTGGCGGGATTGATCTGCACCAGTCGGTTGGTCGCACCATCCACGCTGTAGAGCAGCCCGTCCACGGGGCTGACCGCGAAGTCCGCGATCGCCGCCGCAGATGAGAGGGTGATCAACGTCGCCGTGAACGTCGTGAGGTTAATGGCGTACAACTCGGTCGGGAAGGCGCCACTCATGAGGTAGTAGGTCGAGCTATCCTTGGTGATGTCCCCGATATTGTACCCGTGGGTCACGTTGAGCCCGGGCGGGACACCGAGGGAGGTCACCGCGCCGGTGTTGTTGATCGTCACGATGTCTGTCTGCCCATTGTTCGGACCCGAGGTGAGGGATCGTACGGCATAGAGCAGGTTGTTGTTGGCGTTGTAGGCGAGCGAGTTGAGAATGAAGGTGCTGTTGATCGGCCCAATCGAGGTGAAGGTGTACGGGGTTTGGGCGGTGCCCACTTTGAAGAGTTGGCTGTTCGTGCCGAGGCCATTGACGGTCTGGACGACGTAGGGCGTCCCGTCGCAAGCGAAGGTGTTCACGGCGGGCGAGACGGTGAGTGTCGCCGTGCCCGGCAGATTCACGCCCACGGCATTGGCGATGTTGCTCGGGCCGTTCGTGTACGTACCGGCAGCGCTCGCGATGACCGGGACGCTCGCGGTGCAGGAGGCCTGCCCGGCGTTCAGGTCGCCGTGGACGTCGATGCTCGTGCCGCCCGTCGTGGCGGTGACGGTGCCGTTGCTGCACGTCGTCGTCGCGCTGGCCCCGTTGGCAATCGCCAGCCCGGCGGGCAGGTTGTCGGTGAAGGACCAGCTGGGCTTGGCGGCCAGTTCACTCGTGTTGGTGATCGTGAACTTCAGGATGGAGATACCATTGACGACGCTGGTCGCCGGAACGAAGGCCTTATCCAACTGCGGCGTCGCATCGAGCACGCGGATGTTGTCGAAGGCATGGTCGTTGCCGGTGCCTGAGCCCTGGGCGTTGATCATCCGGATACCCAGCGACGAGCCAGTGAAGAAGACGGCGCTATTGCCGGCGAAGGTACCCGCATGGACACCGCCACCAACGTCCGGCGCTTGCGTGCAGGGATCAATCGGGGTCGTGAAGGTCGGGATGGCCGTGGCGCCGTCCATCAGGAAGAACTCGAGCGCGGCGTGGCTCGCTGCGCAGGAGGTCTCGGCGGCGTCGACGGAGAAGGTGATGTAGTGGTTCGTCGTCATCAACGGAATCGGATTGACGGTCGCGAACTCGATGAGATTGGCCCCCGGATCCCCGGCGGTGAATGCGGACACGGCTTCGTTTGTGGCCCCGCCCCCACCGGGGAGCGTGCCGAGCACACCGGCAAGCACCTGGATCGAGCCGTAATTGACACCGCACCCGGAGATATTGTTTCCGTCGGGGGTCGTTTGCGAGAGCACGACACCATTGCATTGGGTGAGCCAGGCCGGATCCGCCGTGTAGGTCTCATTCTGCGGCGCCGTCCCGGTATAGCCGGTCAGAAGGATGGCATTGGCATTCGGGTTATTCTCGAAGTTCTCGGCGTAGATGATGCTCGGCGCTTGCGGGACACCGGGCGTTCCCGGCGCGCTCAACGGCCCGATGGTCTGTGTCGTCGGGGGCGCGGGCTGTGCCTCCACCCCGACGAACGTCACCGCGCTGCCGAGGACGAGATTACTCGCCGCCAGCGCCAGTGCGATCACCAGCCGGAGGAATGACCCACGCCGCTGCCGCGTCGAGAGCAGTCGAAGCCGTACCTGCCCCATTGCCGTCCCCCTTTTCTACCCCACTGCCTGCACTCCGTCATGCAGGCAGAATCGAACCATGCCAAAACCGCGCCGAAGATGCTGTCGATGCCGTCGTTGCCACCGAGACCCTGAGAGATCGTCGTGCGCGAAGACAAATTATTAGACTCGTGTCTAAGTTGTTAGTGCTGCGGAGACCTCTCCATCACGAGCACATTCTACACATAGAATGAACGTAAGTCAATGTATGATTTTAAGTCATCTTATAATGTTTCCTACATATATGTTCGCTATGAGTGGCTCTTTTGTCAGAAATTACGACACATCCACATACAGTTTTTCTCTGTGGGTTGTGCCCAGAATCTTCTGTAAATAGCGGTGGCGCTTTGACAGGCGGCCATCGTCCTCCACGATCGGAAGTGGCAACTAACCGAATCGAAGGAGGAAGACGATGGCCTACAGACAGCGTGCCGATATGGCGACAGCGACGCAATCCATCCTGACCGACGATCCCGGCTTCCTGCGCCTCGTTGTCGAGCGGGTAATCCAGGAAGTACTCGAAGCCGAGATGACCGCCCATCTGCACGCCGAATCCTATGAACGGAGTGCAGAGCGGCGCGGCTACCGCAATGGCTACAAACCGCGCACGCTGAACACTCGCGTCGGCACACTCTCGTTACAGGTGCCGCAGGATCGGGAGGGGACCTTCTCGACCCAACTCTTCGCCCGCTATCAGCGTAATGAGAAGGCGCTCGTGCTCGCGCTCATGGAGATGTACGTGGAAGGTGTCTCCATACGAAAAGTGCGCGAGATCACAGAGGCGCTGTGCGGCACCAGCTTCTCCAAGAGCCTCGTCTCCGAGTTGGCCGGGCAGTTGGATGCGGAGTTGGAGGAATGGCGGAGCCGCCCGCTGACCGAGATGACCTATCCCTACCTGAGCGTCGATGCGCGCTATGAGCACATACGGCAGGGTGGTCAGATCGTCAGCCAAGGCGCGCTCATCGTCGCGGGTGTCCGCGCCGACGGGCACCGGGAAGTCCTCGCGGTCACCGTCGCCGATACTGAAAGCGAAGCCTCGTACCAGGAACTGTTTCGCGCTCTCAAGGCGCGCGGTCTGAGCGGCGTGCGGCTCGTGACGAGCGACGACCACCGGGGACTGAAGGCGGCCATCGCCCGCCATTTCCAAGGGGCGAGCTGGCAACGCTGCCAAGTCCACTTTACTCGCGATTTTCTTGGCATGGCGGGCGCGGGACGACGCGGAGAACTGGCAGCAGATCTTCGAGAAATCTTCGCGGCGACGACACGGGAGCAGGCGCTGGCGACGGCGGAAGCGGTGGCGGCACAGTGGGAACCGACCCATCCGGCAGTCGCACGGCTTCTGGAAGAGGCGATCGAGGAATGTCTGGCCTGCCTCGCATTCCCCTTGGCGCATCGCGCACGGATTCGGACGACGAACGGATTGGAGCGGTTGCATGAAGAAATCAAGCGACGCACGCGGGTCGTGCGCATCTTTCCTAACCCCGAGGCGTGCTTGCGGTTAGTGACGGCGCTGTGCGTGGAGCAGTCGGAGGAGTGGGTGAGCGGGCGGCGGTATCTCGACATGAACCTGCTGTGCCCCGTCGGATAGCATGGCGAGGAACGCACCGTCTAATCCGGCAGGCCCACTCGTCGAGCGGCGTTGCATCCACGCGCACCGCTCGGTACTATACACAGAACTGTTTCCTGCGACCCTGCGAGGACTTCGCCGTGCGTTTCCTCTTCACAACGCTCCCGTTGGTGGGGCATTTCCACCCGCTGCTCCCCTTCGCCCGGGGCCTGCACGCGGCCGGCCACGCCGTGGCCTTTGCCGCACCGGCATCGTTCGCTCCTGTTGTGGGAGGGGCCGGCTTCGAGCACGTCGTCGCCGGCCTCGATCGGTCTATGGATGACCTCTTTCCGCAACTGCGTACTTGGACTGGGCCGGAGCGGGTCGCCTTCGTCTATCGCGAGCTCTTCGCGGGCCTCTATCCCCAGCACCTCACCCCGGACCTCATCGCCGTCGCCGCGACCTGGCGCCCCGACCTCATTGTGCGCGAAGAAGGGGAGTACGGCGGTTGCCTCGCCGCCGACTACCTCGGTCTGCCGCACGCGGCGGTGGATATCCATTTGGCCGGTGACCCACCCGCAGTGCGTGAGCAGATCGCCGCACCGCTCAACCGGCATCGCACCGCGTATGGGCTGCCTGCCGACCCGGACCTTGCGATGCTCCGTCGCTACCTGACGCTCCGTCCGTTCCCGCCGAGCTTCCACGACCCGACGCATCCCCCCGCCCCGACAACCGTCCATCTCCGTTCACTCCCGGAGGACCGCTCGGGGCCGGAGGGATTGCCCGGGTGGGTCGCAGCGCTGCCTGACCGACCGGTGGTATACGTCGGCCTTGGCACCGTCTTCAATAAGCCCGAGGTCTTCCGCATGATACTCGCCGGGTTGCGCGACGAGGCGGTGACGCTGATTGTCACCGTCGGGCGCAACCAGGATCCGGCGGACTACGGCCCGCAGCCAAGGAATGTGCGCATCGAGCGGTACATCCCGCTCTCGCTGGTGCTGCCCTACTGCGATCTGGTCGTGACGAATGGGGGATCGGGCACGCTGCTGGCGGCACTGGCGCAGGGATTGCCGGTGGTGGTCGTGCCGATCACGGCGGATCAACCGGAGAACGCCGCCCGCTGCCGCGCGCTCGGCGTGGGATGGGTCGTGGACGCTGCGGCGTTGACGCCGGAGCGGATACGTCAGGCGGTGACAAGTGTCCTCGGCGAGCGGACGTACCGTCAGAACGCGCAACACATCCGGGATGAGATCGCGGCGATGCCGGGGATCGAGGAAGGGGTAGCATTGCTGGAACGGCTGGCAAGAGAGCGACAGCCGCTGCGCGTGGCATGAAAGGGGGTGAAAGCGCGCGCGCGCAGTAGCTGAGCATCGTGGAGGAATCTACAGAACCTTCCGGACACAACCCGGGCATGCACCTGACAGCCCGGCACACAAGGCATGGCCCCGCGGACATACGGTAGGCCAGAGTGATACAATCTCGGCACGTCTCGCGCAACGCTCGCATCCCGTCAATCGAGGAGGGTTGCCATGCCGACGTTCACCCGCCTGCTGCACGCTGGCCTCACCGTGCGCGACTATCGCGCCAGCGCCGCCTGGTACATGCGCGTGCTCGGCTTCCGCTTCGTGCGGGAGTTCCGCTTCGCCCCCAGCGAGCCGGGCATTCCGCGCATCCTCCTGCTCCATCCGGACAGCGGCTATCTCGTCGGCCTCTACAACCACGAGAACCGTTCCGGCGACGTGTTTAGTCCGTTCCGCACCGGGTTGGATCATCTGGCGTTCGAGGTGAGCAGCGAGGCGGCGTTGGCGGAATGGATGGCGCACTTCGACGCCGAAGGAGTGGACCACTCGCCGGTGCGCGACCTGGGGCACTCGGCATTCGTTTCGTTCGAGGACCCGGATGGGATCCAGTACGAGGTCTGGTACACGCGCACGCCCCACGTGGCGACAGGGGCGGCGCTCGACGCCTGAGCGGCCGCGAAGCGTTTCGCCAACCCCGTAGTCCGACGAGCGTATCCATTACGATGTCTTTGGGGAGCACGCCACGGGGCGGACGCGGCCTGATCGGCGATGGAGGTGACGGATGACTACCGGAGAGGCGTTCGGCGCGCAGTGGAGCGGCGGGGCGCGCGACTGGGCGCGATTCATGGAGCCGCACTACGCCCCGCTCTACGAAACGATCTATGACCGGCTCGGCGTCGGCGACGGGACGCGCCTGCTGGATGTCGGATGTGGCCCCGGTGGCGCGACGCTCCTCGCCGCAAAGCGCGGTGCACGGGTGGCGGGTCTGGACGCCTCGCCTGACTCCGTCGCGGCGGCACGCGAGCGGATCCCGCAGGGAGAGTTTACGGTCGGGGACATGGAACGGCTGCCCTGGCCGGATGGCTCCTGCGACGTCGTCACCGGCTTCAACGCCTTCTCGTTCGCGGGCGATCCGGTGGCGGCGCTGCGGGAAGCACGCCGGGTGCTGGTGCCCGGCGGGAAGCTGGGGATCGTGGTCTTCGCGCCACGCGAGGAGAGCCAGCAGCCGAAGATCATGGCGGCGATCGCCGCGTTGGCACCGCCACGGGCGCCCGGCGGTCCGGGGCCGTTCGCGCTCTCGGCGCCGGGGACGCTGGAGTCAATAGTAGAGGCCGCAGGACTGCGGGCGGTGGAGCAGGGTGCGTCCGTGGTGGTGCTGGCGTATGCGACGGCCGAGGACGCCTGCCGGGCATTCCTGGCGGGGGGCACGGCAGGGCGGGCGCTGCAGCACAGCGGGGAGGCGCGAGTGCTACAGGCGCTGCGGGAGGTGCTGGAAGAGTTCCGGGTGGGAGCGGGCGGCTACCGTGTCGAGAACCATTTCCGGTGGGTGATCGCCGCATAGGCGGCACAGGTAGAATCGGGCGTGGAGGGACTTACAGAACTTCCTGGATACCGTTGGCAAACGTGCTGGGACGGATAGCGGGTGAACGGCATGCACCGCGTAAACATGCATGGCACACTGCGAACGCGAGAGCGGCAAACAAGCCAGACGCGGAGGTGCGGTATGTCAGTGCGGTTCGAGGCGACGATCCCGGTTCCTGAGGAGACGGCGCAGGTGGCGCGGGCGGCTTTTCCAAAGGGGAATCGCTACCTGGCGATGCGCGACGCGCTCGGTCCCATCTACGACGATCAGAGCTTTGCCCCGCTCTTCTCGCCGACAGGACGGCCGGCGGAAGCGCCGTGGCGTCTGGCGCTGATCACGGTGATGCAGTTCGCCGAAGGGCTCTCTGACCGCCAGGCGGCGGAGGCGGTGCGTGCGCGGATCGACTGGAAATACTCCCTGAGTCTGACGCTGAGCGATCCCGGCTTCCACTATTCCGTTCTGAGCGAGTTCCGCACGCGTTTGGTCGACGGGCAGGCAGAGCACGTGCTGCTCGACACCCTGCTCGCGGCGTGTACCGCCCGCGGATTGCTGGCAGCACGCGGCCGGCAGCGGACGGATTCGACCCATGTCTTGATGTCGGTGCGCGCCCTGAACCGGTTGGAGCGGGTGAGCGAGACGCTCCGGCATGCCCTCAATGCGCTGGCGGAGGCGGCACCGGACTGGCTGCGCACCATCAGCCCCGCCGAGTGGTTCGCGCGCTACAGCCACCGGGTGGAAGAGTATCGTCTGCCCCGCGGCAAAGAGGCACGGCAGCAGTATGCCGAGACGGTCGGGGCGGATGGGATGCACCTGTTGACGGCTGTCCAGGCGCCCGACGCCCCCGTGCACGCCCGTCTGGTGCCCGCGGTGGACCTCCTGCGCCAGGTGTGGATCGCCGAGTACGAGGTCGTGGCGGGACAGGTCCGCCTGCGCGCCACCGACAACATGCCGCCCGTCAGCCACCGGATCGACTCACCCTACGACCCGCAAGCACGCTTTAGTGTCAAGCGGGCAACGAAATGGAGTGGCTACAAAGCGCATGTGACGGAGAGTTGCGACGACGCCCTTCCCCATCTCGTCACGCACGTGGAAACCACGGCGGCGACGGAACCGGACGTCAATACGCTCGACGCGATCCATGCCGGACTGGCGGCGAAGGCCCTCCTGCCCGCGCAGCATCTCGTGGACGCGGGCTATCCACGCGGGCAGAATCTGGTGATCGCCCGCCGCGACTACCAGGTCGATGTGCTCGGGCCGGTCTACACGGATCGGCAATGGCAAGCACAGGATAGCACCGGCTACGATCTGCGGCACTTCAGCATCGACTGGGAGGCGCGCGTGGTGACCTGCCCGCAGGGGCAGCGGAGCATCCGCTGGAGCATCACGCGCACGGCCCGGCAGCGGACGATGATCCATGTCGACTTCGCGAAGGCGGCGTGCGCGGCGTGTCCGGCGCGCGCCTTGTGCACACGGGCAACGACGGTGCCGCGCACGCTGACGCTCCAGCCGCAAGACGAGCACGAAGCGATCCAGGCGGCCCGGCAGCGCCAGGAGACGCCAGAGTTTGCGACCGAGTATCTGCGGCGGGCGGGGATCGAGGGGACGCTCTCCCAAGGGGTCCGAGTCTGCGGCTTGCGCACTGCGCGCTATCGGGGTCTGGCGAAAACACATCTTCAGCATGTCGGCACCGCGGCGGGACTCAATCTCCTCCGCCTTGGCGCGTGGTGGCGACACACTCCGCCTGCCCGGACCCGTCGCTCACGCTTCGCGGCCCTCGATCCCGCTGCCTGAGCATCACGTCGAGCGTTTGCCAACGGTATCCTCTCTGGACACAACCAGAGCGTTCTATCCCTACAGCGAAAAACTATTCGCATATGATGCAACGACGGGTGAACTTCATGCGCTGGCTGATCGCGCGCGGACACGAGAATACTTCGCTGCAACGCAGGATCACCTGAGCATCTGCCCTAGCGGTAAGGAAGGAAAAGGTGTATCGATCTTGCCATCGTCAATGCTTGAGAATCTGCGAACCTGGCCTCCACCCCTTATACTGACTTAGGGAGAGATGTTGGGGTAGAATCGGGATGGAGGTGAAGCCCGATGAATGTGCTGTCCATCCCCGATGACTGGTCCGCCGACGATCTCTACACCCGCTACACCCGTGCCCCCACCGTCGCCATCGGGCGGCGGTATCACGCCCTCTATCTCCGCCGTCTCGGTCATCCTCCCGGCGAGATCGCAACGCTGCTCGGCGTGACGCCCGAGGCGATCCGCCAGTGGGTCGCCCGCGCCCGCGCCCACGGCCTCGACCGCCTCGCGCGCCGCGCCGGGGGCGACGGTCAGCCGCCCAAGCTCACTCCCGAGCGACAAGCCGAGGTGCTGGCCTGGGTGGACGCCGAGCCGACGCTGATGCTCAAGCAACTCCGCGCGCGGATCGCCGAGCGGTGGGGGATCTCCCTGTCCACGACCCAGATCTGGCACCTTCTCAAACGGCAGGAGGCGCGGCGGGTGATGCCGCGCACGCGCCATTATCAAGCGGACACTGCGCGCAGCGCCGCTTCAAAAAAAGTCCGGCGACGGATGCGGGGGGCGTGTAAGGGACGATACCGACTCCTGTTTCTCGATGAGGCGTGGTGGGGGCTGACGACCCAACTGCGGCGGGTCTGGGCGCGCAAGGGAGTGCGGCCGGTGCAACCGGTCTGGGCGGGCGGCGGTGGCGACCGGTGATCGGGGCGGTCGAACCGGCGACGGGGCGGTTCGTCAGCCTGCTGGTCGGCGGGTTGAATAGCGCCTGGTTCAGCCTGTTCCTCGCGCATCTGGCGGCGCACTATCCGGGGGAGCGGTTGGTGATCGTGCTGGATAACGCGGGGTGGCACACGAGCGGGAAGGTCGTCGTGCCAGCGGGGATCACCCTCTGGTTCCAGCCGCCGCATTTGCCGGAGGTGAACGTGATGGAGCAGGTGTGGCAATGGATGCGGGGGCAGTACACACGCGGGACGTTGTTCACGACGGACGAGCAGTTGGACGGGGTGCTGTGCGGGGCGCTAGACGGATTGGCGCACGACCCGATGCAGGTCAAATCGCTCACCAACGAGCACTGGCTCTATACCAACATCTCATCCTAAGTCAGTATTAGACCAGACCACCGGTGAAGTCAACTTATTCATCTGCGGACTGACCGCCCGGGCTCCCGCAGCGAACGTGCTACCGGCGACCCAGGAATCTACTGGCATATGGAGCCGTATCGGTGCGTATCGCTGTAGGGTTCGCGGCCCCGCCGTTGAGCGCGCGAAGTTGGGTCATCGTCGGTACGTCGGTATCGAGGGTCGCTAGCGCGGCCGCGTCGTCACTGGTCAGCGTGCCCGTACCGCTGGCGAACCAGAGGAGGTCGCCATAGAGGAAGTCCCGCTCACCCTGGCTGGAGCCGATGTCGTAGGTGGTGGCCACGATACGCGGCGTGCCGTCGATCCCCGTCGCGGGGGAGTCGGTGATGCACTCCGCGCCGACCGACTCCCAGCGCCAGTTGTTCCCCCCCCCGCCCGGCCCGAGGGACCAGCAGGCGAGCTTGCCCAGGTGGGCAGCGATGCGCGCATCCGGGCCGATATGGACGGCCTCGCCGTCCGGGGACTCGAAATCGAGGCTGTTATCGGGGTTGAAACTCACCGCGACGGTGTAGACCGTGCCGTCCGCGGCGAGCGCACGGTGTCCGATCGTCTTGAGCGTCGCCAACTCGCCGCCGGCGCCCGTCAGCCCCAGCGAGGAGGCGGTGCGCGTGATGGTGCAGGACACGGTCGCCGTCAGGAGCGGCGGCCGGGAGGCGAACAGCGCCGCGCTCCCGTCGGCCGCGCCGGCGAGGCTGAACGACCCGCTGAGGCGGCAGGGAGCGAGCGGCAACGGACGGTAGGCATAGACGCTATACCCCGGGTCGCAGACCAGACGCCCATCCGCGATGCGCGCGCGCTGCGCGCCGTTTCCCGTGAGCGCCCACGCACCGCCGCCGGGCGCATCCCCCAGGCCGACGACGGTATCCGCGCGCTTGAAGTCGTCCCGGAAGACCGGGGCGCGAAACGCGCCGCATGCCACGCTCATCAGCAGCCCGTTCGCGGTCCACGCCGCGACGATGGTGAGGGCGGAACCGCTCGGTCGCGACGCGGGGAATCCCGCCTCCTCCACGCCGGCGGCCGTGATGCGCCGCAGCTTCCACAGCCCCCTGTCATACCGCACATCGAGCAGTTTGCGCGGATTGTCGAACCAGCGCACGAGGTGCGGCGTGCCGGGCGCGGCGGCTCCCGCATATCCGGTTCGCACGCGGGCGGCGATCCATCCCTGCGCGGCGTCGAGCGTCGCCGCCGCGGCGGTGAGCGGCGTCGCGCCCCGACTCGCGATCCCGCCGTTCGTCTCTATGTTTGGGGGTCGGGGCGGGCGTTGTTTCGCATTGCCACCCGTCCAGATAGAACGTGTCGCCCGCCGCCGCATCGGGCAAGGTCACGGAGGAGCGCGACGCGCGTGCGATCCGGTTGGGTGAGCGGCCCGGTCACGAAAAGGCGCTGCCAGCCCGCGGCAACGGCGACAGCGCGCTGCCCCATCTCCGCCGCCGGGGCGACCCCACCGGTCTCTGTCATGGCCATGAAGAACGACTTCCCGATGACGCCCGCCGTCGTACTAGAGCCAGACCGACGCGGTATAGACGGTGCGTGGGAATGCGGACGCCGCGATGGAGGCGGTCACGGTCACGGCCGTCGCGGTCGCGACGACCTTCCCGGACCGCGCGCCGAATCGGGCGACCTCGAGTGTAGACGGCGAGCGTGCCGCCGGCGACGGCGTAGCCGGCGTCGGACAACTCGAAGCCGCCGTTCGGGTTGAGATTCGCGCTCGACGGCCAGAGGGCGAAGGCGCAATCCGGTGCCGGACGCGGCGCGGGAACGGGGAGTAGCGGAGGCGCCGAGGGCGCCGGGATCGCCACGGCGGTGGGCTGCCGCGGACGGTCCACGCACGCGGCGAGGAGGGAGGCGGATGCCGTGGCCGCGATCCTCGCGAGGAGGACGCGACGCGAGCATCGACCCGGGTCGTGTGGCAGATCCATGCTCGTTCCTCCGCGCCGTGCGTCTACCGCCGCGACTGGCCGCCGTATCGCGCTACTATCCCGGATGCACCCTCCCGCATCGAAGTCGCGCGAGGCCGGACCCGGAAGGGAGACCGATCACCCCCAGTATGCCCGCAACGGGCGGCGCGCACAATCGGGCACATTCGGTAGTGGCTCAGTTTGAATCGGGCTGTGCCTTGCGGTCAAGCAGGGCGACAATTTCGGTGATCGTCCACTGGTGGTCTGCGATGCCCGCTTTCATGGCCGGTGTCTGCCCTGCCAATGCCATGTGCGGGCGGGCGAAGTTGTCGTACATGAAGTGTAGCGAGACAGCCGCCGCAAGGTTCTCCACCTTCTTTGAGAACGCATTGGTCAGGCGCGTGAAGCGGCGCATGGACATGCGCATGTGAGGTTCTGCCGCTCGACATAGGACGTGCTGATGTGCAGCGGATCGGGCGTGCCGGTCATCACGTTCGTCTCGATGCCGATGCACTTGGGCGGGCGGTACCGCTTCTCATCGCCCGCTTCTTTGCCGTAAATCTTCCGCAGCACCGCGTAGTCAACGTCGTGCCCGAACGTATCGTACACGGCGGTCAGGTAGGGCCTGTAGCCGTCCGTGGTCAGTTGCACGCGGTTCGCCAGCCGGGAGCGCAGATCGTCCATGAAGATCATCGCCGTTTCCATGTCCCGCTCCCCAACCAGCCACGACGGAACGAGTTCGGTATCGGCGTCAATCGCCGTCCATGTCCACACGTCGCCATAGCCGAACTGCCCCTGTGGCAGAATGACCATATCTCATCGCATTGCAGTCGCTGGCAGGGCAGGTCGCGCATCGTGGCGTCCTGATAGGCGGAGCGCGGCGCCGCCCCATGTCAACGAGCAATTTGGCGACGGTGTTGCGGGCCACGCCGGTCATGCGGGCGGTGGCGCGAAGGGAGTTGCCCTCGACAAGTGCGCGGATGACCTCTGCTCGTCGCTCGGTGCTCAGTCGGTTCATGCCTCACCACCCGCCCGCGAATAACGATCACTTCAATATGACCATTATACGTGAGCGGTCACGTAAAGTCAGGCATTTACGGCGCCCTGACGAGGAAAACCGCTCTTTGTGGCGTTCCCCAGCGAGAATCCTGAGATTGGGTTGCCGTCACCTTGCGTGGCCCCCATTTGCGCAGCGACCAGTACCCCTTTTTATCGTATTGACATTAGCCGCTTCGGTCATGGCTCAGGTGTGACGAGAAGTTCCGCATGGTGTTCCCGCCCCGACGCGGATTCCCTGTGCGGACATTGCGTCGTAGATTTCTTCTCGATGCATCGGAGCACGCCGCGCCCTCAAGGGCGTCATGCGCGCCCCGTTCGGATCTCCTTGACGGACGAATAAGGCCGTTAGTGGTACGTACTGAAGTAGTCAACATGTCGCTTTGCGGGCGTCGGTTCCAACGGACTGCCGCTAAAGGTTCGCGATAAAACTAGCTTTCAAGTTCCGTCACTTTTGCCCTCGTACCGCCACTCATGCGCCTTCCTGTACCCGGACCGCGCGCAGAATACGTCCAAATGTGAAGATAGTTAGTTTGTTGAGCGCGGTGTCGTGCTCCGTGTGACACCTCCCGAAGGCCGTAGATTGTTTGTAAATTTGCGCCTTTTGTGACGCCCCTTGCACCGCCGTTGACGCGCCCTTGCTAACATGAAAGTAGGTGGTACCACCGGTGGGATTCCAACCCACATCCCGGCCCCTTCGAAGAGCTGGCTCTATGCTTTGAGCTACGGCGGCACACCATCCAACTGCGAGAGGTCTGGGGTGAGGGTCCAATCCAGCCCCAGCTTATCGTTTTCTCTCCGTGCGGGTCCGTCGTCGGAAATTGCAAGCGCTGCACGACTATTTGTATAAATTAAAATCTTTCCCTCCGGGCTCAAAAACTGGTTGACCCGTATGCTATACTCCTTGCATGCCTAAGCGCTCACGGATGCCTACCGACTTGAATAGCTCGCCGCCAAGATCACGGAGATGGCGACGAACGAGCAGCCCCGCCCGAAGATGGGAAAGACCCGGCTGCGGTCGCTTTGGGTCGCAAGGGCGGGTTGAAGGGCGGTCACGCACGCGCCGCTGCAATGACGCCGGAAGAACGTAAGCGCATCGGCGCAGAAGGCGGCGGCGGCGCGGTGGGGGAAAGAGCGATGATGGGTAATAGCGGCGTGACGCGACGCGAGGCGATGAAGCGGGCGCTGAAAGCGGGGGCGTATGCGGCCCCGGCGATCCTCTCCGCGACGGTGGTGCCCGCAGGTGTGGCGGCGCAAGTGTCGGGGCCGGCCTTCACCTTCCGGATCGTCCCGTCTTTGATCGCGAACCCCACGCCGTCCGACTCCTCTCACCTTATCGGCACGGGCTTCACGCCGAACGCTGACGTCATTGGCTGGGCCTTCGCGATCAAGGACGCCGCGACCGGCGCCAATGCCGTGTTTTATCCGGACGACACCCTGCGCACCGACGGGGCAGGCAACTTCGACAGCGTGTTCTTCTGGCTACCGCCGCGCACGGCGGGTATCCGGGTGTGTGCCCAGCGTCATCCCGCTGACCGTGACGGATGTAGCGACCGGGCGCAAAGTGACGGCGACGATCACCTTCATCTAATGGCGCGCAGTCTGTATCACTGCGCGCCCTTGTGCCTGCCACGTCAAAATCCGCCCCGCCCATTTTCAAACTGACCCACTACCGCACATTCCCAACGAGGGAATGTTACCCAGTATCCCTGAGTCCCCTCGATAGTTAGCCATCTCCGACGGCTCCTGCCCTCCCCGGTGGCGCGGCGACACGACGCGGCGCCAGTCTTGCGTTGCCTGTTGCTGCCTTGCACGATTTACCAGGCCAATGCGTTGATCGCGCGATTTAGCGGTGCCGTCGCTGATGCGGCGATGCCAGCCGTTTCGAGGAGGATGGACACGTGTGCGCAACCCGGATCGGCGATAAATATACGCGGCAGGAGGGCGAGATGCGGAGGAAACATGCGCGGGAGCGCCGGATCACAGCACCACGAGCGCCGCCGAATCCTGGGCTACCTGGCCGGCGGGGCGGCAGGCGCGCTCCTGAGCGCGTGTGGCGAGGACGTCGCGCCGACCATGATCCCCCCGCGCGTCGCAGGCGGTACGGTCGCGACCGCCGCCACCCCGGCCCCCGGCACGCCGACGCCACAGCGCGCGTTCATCGCGCCGCTCGACCCCACGGTTCTACTCGTCCGGGACATGGGCGCGTGCCGCATCCCGGCAGGCCGACGAAAATCACGCCGCCGGCTCTGGGCGGCGAGAGGCGACGCGGCGATCCGGCGGACAAGCGCAGGGATGGCGGTCGGTCTATCTCGCTGCTATATCGATAATAATAAGTAATTATAGTAATATTAATATAGTGTATCGGAGATTTATTTGCGCTACGCACATCGGCGCTCGCTGCGACATATCGGCCTTTCGCCCCATCCATCACCCTCCCTCCCGCCGATCACTCGGCGCTCCTTGCTCCACCCCGACCTCCCAATGCATCACCGTAGGATTTGGGCTGCCCCCGTTGCCTTGTCCTGTCCTCCATGCTGCCCTCGATGGGTCACGGGGGTGCTGACGGCTTTGCCGAGTGGAGGGGATCCCAGAAGAGGGAGACTCTCTGATGCCCGCACAGAAAGGGACGTGCGCCGTCGGCGGCGACATGGAACGATTCATCGCCCTTTATGCCACTGCGGGCGGCCTGCGATGTACTCGCTCTGGCGATGGCCAGTATGATGCCATCACGTGGCGCAAGGGTTTCCGCTCGCCGAGGTCATTATGGCTCGCTCGTATCCCGGGGCACGACGCGTATCGGGTTCGCCCGTATGAGACATACGTCCCCCTTCTTGCCGATCCCGTATCGATCAGTAGCCGTGGATTTCGTGATGATCCGCCGGCGACACGATTCCCGGATGCCTCGCTCGGACGCTGCCGGCGAACCGCACGGCGACCGGGCTTGGCATTTCCCATCTCTTTCGCCGCCTGTCCATCTGACGCACCGTGCCACCTCCGTGAGCACTACCCCGCCGTCTCCCCCGCCGTCAACCCCTCCCACCAGCCGTCGTCCGCATCCGGTGCTTCCTGCGCCGTGTGCGCGCGG
>CAVXPY010000038.1:0-182272 GCA_963763655.1 uncultured Chloroflexia bacterium | reverse complement strand
AATATCTATGTATTTCTTCTTCCCACTCTGCGTCCTCTGCGCTCTCTGCGCCTCTGCGGTTCAAATGGTTAGACAAAAGGAGTGAGCGTATGGCGACGACGGTTGCACCGCAGCAGGAATTGGGCACCCGCACCGTCGGGCATTTCATTGACGGGCAGTTCGTCTATGACGCGGACGAGACGTTCGAGACGCTGAACCCGGCGACAATACGGTGATCGCGCGGATCACGAAGGGCACGCAGGCAGATCTCGACCGCGCATTGCCGCCCGCGCACAGCGTTCGACACGGGGCCATGGCCGCGCATGAAGCCCGCCGAGCGCGCGCGCATTCTCCGCAAGGTCGGTGACCTGATCACCGAGCGCGCGCCGGAGATCGCGCGCATCGAGACGACCGATACCGGCCTGCCGATCGCGCAGACGGGCGGCGCGCAAATCCCGCGCGCAGCGGATAACTTCTACTTCTTCGCCGAGATGGCGAACCACATGGATGGCGCGGCATACCACAGCGCGGACTATCTCAACTACACCGTCCAGCGGCCCGCCGGGTGTCGCGGGGCTGATTACGCCGTGGAACCTGCCCTTCATGCTCACGTCGTGGAAGGTCGCGCCCTGCCTCGCCAGCGGCTGCACCTGCGTCGTCAAGCCCGCCTCGTGGACGCCCCTCTCGAATGAGAAACTGGCGGAGTGCATCCGCGACGCGGGCGTGCCGGATGGCGTCTTCAACCTCGTCTACGGCTCCGGCGAGACGATTGGCATGGGCATCGTCAAGCAGCCCGGATGTGCAACTGATCTCCTTCACGGGCGAGACCGTCACCGGGCAAGCGATCATGCGCGAGGGCGCGGCGACGATGAAGCGGTATTCGATGGAACTCGGCGGGAAGTCCCCCATCGTCGTCTTCGCGGACGCCGATTACGACCGCGCGCTCGATGCGGCGGTCTTCGGTGTCTATTCGCTCAACGGCGAGCGCTGCACTGCCAGCTCGCGCTGCATCGTCGAGCGCCCGATCTACGATCGCTTCGTCGCGGACCTCACGGCGCGCGTCAAGCGATCCGCGTCGGCGATCCGATGGACAAGACGACGGAAATCGGCGCGCTGATCCACCCAAGCCACCTCGAGAGCGTACTGGAGTATGTCGAGATCGGTAAAGCCGAAGGGGCGAAACTCGTTACGGGCGGGGGGCGGGTGCCGGGCATGGAGCAGGGCAACTACATGCAACCGACGCTCTTTGCGGACGTGGACAACAGGATGCGGATCGCGCAGGAGGAAGTCTTCGGCCCCGTGCTCGTCGTCATCCCCTTCGATGGCGAGGAAGAGGCTGTGCGCATCGCCAGCGATGTCAAGTACGGCCTCGCTGGCTATGTCTGGACGACGCGATGTCGCGAAGGCGAACCGCGTCGCGCAGGGTATTCAGTGCGGCATGGTCTGGGTGAACTCGCAGAATGTGCGCGACCTGCGCACGCCCTTCGGCGGCGCGAAGGAGAGCGGCATCGGGCGCGAGGGCGGGCATTACTCGTGGGAGTTCTACTGCGAGATGAAAAATATCGCCATCGCCCTCGGCAACCACCACATCCCGAAGTTCGGCGCGGCGGGACATTGAACCACGAAAGGCGACGAAGAACACGAAGAGGGGAGAGGAGAATACAGAGAGAAATATGTTCTCATTCTTCGTGTCCTCTCTCTCTCTCCGTGTCCTTCGGTCTTCGCGGTTAGTCACCTATCCGTCGAGGAGGGTAGTTATGGCGACTGATACTGATCCGGCTCGATATGCAGGCGGGGCAGTCGGTTGGGAATGTGGTGCGCGCCGGGCATATCGAGTTCCTTGTCACGGATCTTGGAGCGGGCGCGAGCTTCTATGTGGACCTGCTTGGCTTTGTCGAGAGCGAAGCGGACGAGACGCACATCTATCTGCGCGGTCTGGAGGAGCGCCATCATCACTCGCTCGTCCTGACGAAGGCGGAACAACCGGGGGTCGGGCACCTCGCCTATCGCGTCGCGACGGAGAGCGACCTCGACGCACTGGCGGCGATGGCGGCGACGCAGGGGTTGCCTACGCGCTGGCTCGCTGCGGATGAAGAACGCGGACAGGGTCGTGCGCTGCGGCTGCGCGATCCCGCAGGTTTTCCGACCGAGTTCTACGTGGAGATGGCACCCGCCGAACGGATGTTGCAGCGCTTCGATCTCTATCGGGGCGCGCACATTATGCGGATCGATCACTTCAATCTAATGACACCGGATTGTCAGGCACTTACCGATTGGTACATGCAGACGCTCGGCTTCCGCTCTCCGAGTATACCGCGACGGACGACACGACCCGAACGGCTCTGGGCAGCGTGGCTCCATCGCAAGGGCACGGTGCACGATCTCGCGGTGATGAATGGGGTGGGGCCCCGCGTCCATCACGGCGCGTGGTTGCTGCCGGATGCGATGGCGATTTTGCGTTGCTGCGATGTCGCTCGCGGGCGCGGGGATGGCCGACGCCATCGAGCGCGGGCCGGGGCGGCATGGGATCGCCAATGCGCTCTTCCTCTACCTCCGCGACCCGGACGGCAATCGTGTCGAGTTGTACGCGAGCGACTACCTGACCGTGGACCCCGATTTCGTGCCGCTGCGGTGGAGCCTCAACGATCCACGGCGGCAAACCCTCTGGGGCCATTACGTGCCGCGCTGCTGGTTTGAGGAAGCGATGCGCGTGCAGTCGCTGACGGATGGCACCTTCCTGCCGACGCACGAACCACACCTCACCGGCACACCGACGTATGTACACTAGGACTGAGGACTGAGGTCAGTACGGCCGACATGAGATAGATCGGTTAGTTGACTTGCCGCGAAATGACCGTAGACACTTGCCTATTGCTCCCACTGTCTCAGTCCTGCGAACGGAGTGAGCGACATGGGAGCACGAACCGGGGCGCAATACATTGCGGACCTGAAGAAGATGAAGCGAGAACTCTGGATTGGCGGCGAGCGCGTCGAGGATGTCACGACGCACCCCGCCACGCGACGCGGCGTCGCATCCTACGCGCACCTCTATGAGATGCAGCATGATCCCGCGCTCCGCGACACGATGACTTATCCCTCCCCGACGAGGGCGAGCGCGTCGGGATGTCGTTCCTCACGCCGCGCACGCCGACGGATGTCGCGCTGCGTCGCGAGATGATGAAGCAGTGGGCGAGCTTACTCCGGCGGCATGATGGGCCGGACGCCGGATTACTGCAACTCGAGCTTCATGGCCTTTGCCTCCGCGCCCGGACTATTTCGCGGCGAATGATCCCCGCTTTGGCGAAAATGTACGGAATTACTACGAATACATCCGCGAGCACGATCTCTGCCTGACGCACACGCTCATCAACCCGCAAGCGAACCGCTCGAAAGCGGTTAATGAGCAAGCCGACCCCTACTTGCCCGCAGGGATCGTCACGACGAACAGCGATGGCGTCGTGATTCGTGGCTGCCGGATGCTCGCAACGAGCGCGCCCCTCGCGGACGAAATCATGGTCTTCCCCTCCACCGTCGTGAAGAACGCGGACGCGGATAAATACGCCTTCGCCTTCGCGATCCCGACCGATACACCGGGGATGAAGCTTCATCTGCCGCGAATCGCTCGATCAGGGTAAATCGCATTTCGATCACCCGCTCGGCTCGCGCTTCGAGGAGATGGACGCGATTGTCATCTTCGATGATGTGACGGTGCCGTGGGAGCGGATGTTTCTCTTCGGGGATATGGAACGGTGCAACGGCTGCTACGGCGCGACCGATGCCGTCGTGCACATGATGCACCAGGTGGCGATCAAGAACATCGCCAAGGCGGAATTCCTCCTTGGTATCATCCTGATGATGATCGAAACAGTCGCTATCGAGCAGTTCCAGCATGTGCAGGAAAAGGCGGCGGAGGTCATCACCTACCTGGAAACGATGAAGGCGTGCCTGCGCGCGGCGGAAGCGGACGCCCACCTCGACTCCTGGGGCGTGATGACGCCCGCGCGCATGCCGCTCGACATTGCGCGGAACATGTTCCCGAAGATGTATCCGCGCATCGTCGAGATCATCCAACTGCTCGGCGCATCGGGCCTGATGGCGACCGCGACCGAGGCCGATTTCGCTGGGCCGCTCGCCGCGCGATGTCACCAAATATCTGCAGGCGGCGAATGCGGACGGCAAAGAGCGCGTCCGGCTCTACCGCCTCGCCTGGGATGTTGCCTGCTCGGGGTTTGGCGGGCGACAGGAACTATACGAGCGCTATTTCTTCGGTGATCCGATCCGCATGATGAGCGCCCTCTATTTCGGTTACGAAAAGGAGCCGCTGAAAGAGCGCATCCGCCAGTTCCTGCATCAGGACGATGCGCCCAGTACGGCGCAGCCGACCGCCCCGGTGGCCGCCAGTGAGTGAAGGGATTGACCCGCGCGAGTTCCGGCGTATGAGCGGGCTGTTCGCCACCGGCATCACCGTGGTGACGGTGCGCATCGGTGAAGACGTGCACGGCATGACCGCGAATGCCTTCACAAGCCTGTCGCTCGATCCCCTCCTGATCATCGTCTGTATCGACCGCCGCGCCCGGATGCACCCGATCATCCAGGAAGCGGGGGCTTTCGCGGTCAACTTCCTTCATGAGGGGCAGGAGGCGATCTCGCGCAACTTCGCCGGGCAGCCGCAAGAGAGCATCACCGATACCCTCCATTTCTCATCCGACGACGGCGCGCCGATCATCGTCGGCAGCCTCGCTTCGTTGCGCTGCACCGTCCATGAGATACTACGACGGTGGCGATCACGCCATCGTGATCGGCAAGGTGACCGAGCTGATGCGCGGCGATGTCGGCGCGCACCCGCTCGTCTATTTCGGCGGCACCTACCGGCGGCTCCTCATCGAGCCGGAGGCCGACCACGCCGCGCCCGAACCGTGGCTGAATCGCAATGTGCGCGTCTATCATGAAGAGTGGCGGGACGACTGAAGCGGACGGGAGCGAGGGGCAGGCAATGAGTGAGCGGCAGCGCATCTCGTCGGGCAGTGTCTGGGAAGGGCGCGTCGGCTATTCACGTGCCCTTCGCGCCGGTGATTGGGTCTTCGTCTCCGGCACGACGGCGACGGGGCCGGCTGGAGAAGTCATCAGCGCGGGCGATCCCTATCTCCAGGCCGTCGCGATCCTGGAAAAGATCGCGGGCGCACTCGCGGAGGCGGGAGCGACGATGGCCGATGTCGTGCGCACCCGCATTTATGTGACGAATGCGGACGATTGGGAGGAGATCGGGCGAGCCCACGCACGATTTTTCGCAGAGACACGCCCCGCCAATACGCTGGTCGAGGTGAGTCGCCTCGTCGGTTCCGGTTATCTCCTTGAAATCGACGCGGACGCGCTCATCGACCGCACGCGATGAAGTTCTCCATCCGTCTCAATAATGACCTGATGGTGCCCGACTATGTGGCGCTCGCGCAGGCGGCGGAGGCAGCAGGGTTCGATCAGTTCTGGGTCAGTAATGACCTCTTTCTGCGCTCCGTACCTGTCATCCTCACGGCCATCGCCCAGGAGACGGCGCGGATCGAAATCGGCACCTGTGTCGTCAATCCCTACACGATTCATCCCGCTGAGATCGCCATGCTCGCGGTCACGCTGGACGAGGTGAGCGGCGGGCGCTTCAATCTCGGCATCGCTGCCGGGGGCGCGGCACTCCTGAAGTGGGTCAATATCGCGCACGCACACCCCGTCGCAGAGACACGCCGGGCGATTCACCAGATCAACAGCCTGCTCACCGGGGAAGCGCCCGAGGGATGGACGAGTGAAGCGTACATGCGCATCCCGGTCACCCGGCGGGTGCCGATCTACCTCGGCGCGATGGGACCACGGATGCTGCGCTTAGCCGGGGAAGTCGCCGATGGCGTCCTACCGCTCCTCTTCCCCCCCGAGCACTTCGCCACCGTGCAGCCATTGATCGCTGCCGGTGCGGCAGCGGCGGGGCGCTCCCTGGACGACATCGACCTCGCGGCCTGCATCTGGGTCTCGCTCTCCGACGACGCCATCGCCGCCGAAGCCGCCTTGCGTGAGAAGATCGCCTACTACGGCGCGGGATTCAGCCCGCTCATCCTCGACCGGCTCGGCGTATCAAAGGCGGATTTCGGCCCCATCGAAGAGGCGATGATGACGGAACGCGACACAGAAAAGGCCCGCAATCTCGTCACACCCGACATGCTCCGCATCGGTGTCGTCGGCACATCGGACGACCTGATCGCTCGACTGGAAGGGCTTGTCGGCATGGGCGCGCGCCACCTCAGCTTCGGCCCGCCCCTCGGCCCCGATCCCCTACGCGCGGTGGAGCAACTCGGTCGCGACGTAATTCCGCATTTCCGTCGTCGCGCTGAATGATCCATTTTAAGACTCACACCGTTGAGCTTTTCCCTGGTGGTAGCAGGCTTTCTAGCCTGCCCCGCCGCAGGCTAGAAAGCCTGCTACCACCAGATTCTCTCCGGCAAGGATAACGCTATACCGTGAACCGTGTACAGTCGTCCGGGACGGAGACGGGGCCGGGGAAGATTTCGCGCGCCTCCGTGAGTAAGTTCTCTGGATTGGCGTAACGCGCGAGATGGACGAGTGCGAGGACGCGCGCATTGGCGCGGACCGCCATTGCGGCGGCTTCGTGCGCCACCGGATGCATGAGGCTGCGGGCGCGCGTCGCCCATTCCTCGCCGTCGCGCGCGGCGCAGAGCGCATCGCAGATGAAGAGATCCGCGTCCCGCGCGCACGCGACCATCGCATCCCCGGGAATGCCATCGGCGCTGAAGGCGAGTGTCCGCCCCTCATGGGTGACCCGGACGGCAACAGTCGGCACGCGGTGCGCGGTGGCGAAAAACTCCACCGTGAAGCCGCCAATCGTCTCCTGCTGGCCCGACGCAATCGTGATCCGCGCTACTTCAGGGTGGATGGGCCACTCCGGAAAGCAGGCCGCCATCAGTTCCCGGATACCCATATGGGTGTCCGGGAGCGCATAGAGATTCAAGGGGATCGAGGCAATGAAGAGCGCGGGCATCCCACCTGCGTGGTCCATATGCCGATGCGTGACGATCACATTACGCAGTTGATTGATCGGTTGGCCGATGCGCGCGAGTTGCCGCGGCAACTCGAAGCCGCCACAGGTATCGATCAGGAGCGGTTCGCACCCCGGTGCAGTGACCAAGAGCCCCGTCGCGATCCGCTCCGGCGCCATCGGCGACCCCGTCCCCAACACGGTAACATCCATGCACGCCTCACTTCGCCGTCATAGTCATATTGACCGATAGTTGAGGCATCGTAGCACACCCTTCCCCTCCCCTCTCGCACGGAGCCAACGCCGTACAAACCTGACCCATACCACGGTTTAGGGGCGATGGAGAGGGGCCGGGGGCTCCGTACGTGAGGAACGTCAGTCCGCCGCCATCAGTGGGGCGGGTATCGGCTCAAGAAGGCCGTCACCGACAAGCAGGGTGCGTACTTCTGCCGTCACTTCGCGCGCGCGTTCCTCATGCACACAGTGCCCGCCGCCGGCAAGCTCCGTCAATATGATGTCCGGGAAGCGGCGTTGCAATTGGGTGATCTCGGCCCGCGATACCTCCCCATCCTTCGTTCCCCAGATGACATGCAGCGGACAGCGGAGTGTGGCGGCCTCCGCGACGGCCTGAAACGCCTCCTGGTCCCGCATCAGCGCGGAAAATGACCACGCAGCGCCCGGCGAGCGCATCGCCGCCTTGATCGTTGCCTGCGTGTGCGGGTCCATCGCCGCTCGGTCCGCATATGCGGCGGCGGAAAGCATCCGATAGGGAAGGTGCGTAATCAGTGCGTACAGGACACGCGTCACGACCGGCGTGCCGATCCGTGCAGCAACGCGTGCCTGCCAGGGCGTCAACGCGTCGCCCGGAAAGAGTCCGCCGGGTGCGATGGTCACGACGGCATCGACCACCTGCGGATGTGCGGATGCCCATTCAATCGCGAGCATCCCGCCGAGCGAGTGACCAACGGGCACGACATGAGGAAGCTCGTAGTATTGCCGGAAATCCTCGAACTGACGAAGATAGAGCGCGCTGCCGTAGCGCACGCGGCGCGGCTTGCTGGAGAGGCCGAAACCGATCAGGTCGAGCGCGTATACCGGCACGTCCGGGCCAATGTCGCGCATGAAGCGACCCCATTGCTCAATACAGGCTGCATAACCGTGCAGGAGCACGAGTGGCGGAACGGTACTACCCGGCACCGGGCGAGACCAGACACGATAGCGCATGCCATCGAGTGTGTGTATGCGTTCCGTCACTGTGACCCGGCTCATTGCACCTCGCACCTCTTCTATAAGGAACTCAGCCATGCCCCGGCAATGGCGATTGCGCAGCCGATCAACAAGCCCCAGTTGCGTTGGAGCGTCGCAGTCGTCGGTCGCATCGCGGCCGACACTGCCGCCCCCGTAAGCAACACCGCCGCCGCACCGATCAGGACGAGCACCGCACCGTTCCACACCGAATACGTCAGGACGGCGACGAGCAGCAGCGTCAGTGCGAACGAACCGAGGCACAACCACAGGGCCACGCGCGTGCCAACGACCTGTATGACACCCCGGACGCCACCCGGCGGCATCGCGCTCGGCGTCTGGAAGGGCATTGGCAAGATGCAGGCCGAAACCGATCAGTACGCCGAGCGGGTAGGTCAGCCAGAGACGTGGCGGTGCATCCCGCACGCAGATCCACGCCCAGATCGGTAGCAGCGGCAAGCCGAAGACATAGGGCAGAAATGACACGGCGGTTCGCTTCAGCCAGAGATCATAAACAAGTCCCGCCGCCGTCATCGCCAGCACGAAGAGCAATGAGAGCGCACCGAGCGCCGCGCCTGCTCCCAACGCGATCAGCAGCGCTACGATGCCAACGATGTAGGCACCCGCCCGCGTCACGCGCCCCGCAACCAAGGGCTTCGAGGGCTTGGCAAGCGCGTCAAGTTCCTGATCGCGCAGGTCATTGACGACGCCGACCGTCGCCTGCGACCCCGTGATCGCCGCAGCAATGAGCAAGAGCGATCGCCATCCCGGCCAACCTTGCAATGCCAGGGACGCGAACGCACAGGACGCCACTGCATTCATCGCAACCGGGAACGGGTGCATGAGACGGAGGTAACCCCGCACGCGCCACCACGCCGTCATCGACTCTCCCCTGTGCTCGTCCGGCACTTTACGCACCTCACCTATCCACACTCTGGTCACATTTGAAGCCTTTGGTATCATGCACCCCACGAAGTGATGGTCTTGCTGGCGCATCATACGCCAGCGGAAAGGAAGATGGGATGTCCACTACCGCCCCGACCCGCACGCGCGCCGTTACAGCGACCGATCTGTTCCGGCTCCGATTCGTCGATGACGTTGCCCTCTCGCCCGATGGCACACAGGTCACATGGACGGTGACGCAGCCAGACGGCGAGGTGAATCGCAATCGCGCCGCCATCTGGGTCGCCGCGACGAGTGGCGAAGGCGCTCGCCAGGTAACGAGTGGCGAGAAGAAGGACACGAACCCCGCGTGGTCGCCCGATGGCACCCGGATCGCCTTTGTCTCGGACCGAGGCAAGAAGGGGCAAATCTACATCCTCGATCTCGTGCAGGGGGGTGAGGCCCATCGCCTGACGCAGGATGACGACCATGCTTCCTCCCAGCCCGTCTGGTCGCCGGACGGCGCGTGGATCGCTTTTCTCTGCAAGGTGCCGTCCGTGCCGGAAGTCGTCCACAATGTCGAATATAAGGACGAGACCGACAAGCCGAAGATCATCACCCGCGCCAAGTATAAGTTTGACGGCGAGGGCTTCTTCGATCATACCCGCAAGCAGTTGTTTGTCATGCCGAGCGCCGGAGGCGAAGCGCGCCAGTTGACGAGCGGCACGATGCCTGTCGGCCAACCGGCGTGGTCACCGGACGGGACGAAGATCGCCTTCGCATCGAATCGGAGCGAAAACGAAGATCACGACCGCCTCTCCGACATCTGGACGGTCGAGGTCGCGTCAGGTGCGCTCACGCAGGTAACGCCGCACGACGGTGCGTACAGCGATCCGGCATGGTCCCCGGATAGCCGGACACTCGCGATCATTGGGCACACCACACCTGCCAGGGGCGGGGCCAATGACCGCCTCTGGACCGTGCGCGCGAGCGGTGGCACCCCGCAGCAAGTGACCGATTTCGACCGCTCCATTGGTTCGGGCATCATGTCCGACACCGGCGCAAACGGGCGTTCTCAACCCGTGTGGGTCGGGGACGATCTCTATTTTCTCGCGGCCATGAATGGCGCGGCCCAGGTATGGCGCGTGGCGGTCAGTGGTGGATCACCGACGCAGGTTACTGAGGGCACGCATGCCATCGCGGCGTGGGACCTCACCAGCGACGGTGCCCTGCTCGCCTTCGGTGCATCGACCCCGACGACCCCCGGCGAACTCTTTTGCCAGCGCCTCGGCGCAGGGAACGGCGTGACGCAGGTGACGACGCTCAACGCCGAATCCCTCGATGGCGTCGACGTGCGCGACGCGGAGGAGTTCTGGCTGCCCGCCGGTGACGGCACGGGCGAGCAGGTTCAGGGATGGATCATCACCCCGCCCGGCTTCGATCCCACACAGAAATATCCGCTCATCCTCGAAATTCATGGCGGCCCTGCCGGAACCTACGGCGTCGGCTGGTTCCACGAGTTCCAGTACTTCGCGGCGCAGGGATACGTCGTCGTTTACTGCAATCCGCGCGGCTCGCAGGGGTATGGCGAGGAGTTCTGCACGAGCATCTACAAGGATTGGGGCACGAAGCCGCTGATGGATGTGCTCGCGGCGGTCGATCATGTCATTGCGAAGGGATATATCGACACCGACCGCCTCTATGTCACGGGTGGCTCGTATGGCGGCTACATGACGAACTGGGTGGTGACGCATTCTGACCGCTTCCGTGCCGGCGCGACCCAGCGCTGCGTCACCGACCTGCGCACCCTCGCGCTCGCGGACGATACCGGCACCCTCTGGCTCGGCGACTACTTCGGGGGGATGCCGTGGGATGAGCCGGAAGTCTACGCGCAAAACTCACCGATCACCCATATCGCGAACTGCCATACCCCGCTCTTCATCGAACATGAAGAGGAAGATCATCGCTGCCCGATGGATCAGGCGGAGCAGACCTACAACGCGCTGCACAAACTCGGCGTGGAGACGGAACTGATCCGTTACCCGAAGGAGCCGCATGGCATGAGCCGCGATGGTGGCCCGCTGCATCGCGTCGATCGCTTGCAGCGCATCGTCGGTTGGTTCGAGCGACACAAATAGGCGCATACCGCTAATTCTCGGTGGAGGCGGGCTTTAGCCTGCCAGAGCAAGGGATGGCAGGCTAAAGCCCGCCTCCACCGGGGCTCGCCGAGCATCTCTCGGCCCGGTAATTCCGGAAACCGCTCTCATGTTCTTCATCCGGCAGCGTGGTCATGCAGAGAGAGGGTACAGCGGCACAGGTTGGCGATTTCTGCCCGCGAGAGGATTGATGCACCACCCACCACGGGCGCATTGCGCCGCTGGATACTGCGGCTGGCGCTCGGCGGCGTGCTCAATGCGGTCGCCTGGCTGAGTGCGTGGACGCATCGCGGGCCGCTCGCCCACTACGCATTCTTCCCGCTCTGGCTCGGCTTTATCCTCGTCGTCGATGCGGTGACGGAGGCACGCAGCGGTTCGTCACTCTGGCGGCGCGGCGTCATGCCATTCATCGCACTCTTCGTCGTTTCCGCCCCATTCTGGTGGTATTTCGAGCGACTGAACCGGCGGGTGGGCAACTGGCATTACCTGACGCACCGGCACTACGACGCGACCGCATACGTCTTCTGGGCATCGCTCGCCTTCAGCACCGTCATTCCCGCCGTCCTCAGTGTGACCGAACTCTTAGGCACATTCGGCGGGCGCATCAGACTGGAAGATCACGCAGCCCGCTTATCACTGCGCAACACCGTTATGCTGGTTGCTGCGGGCATCGGCACCCTCGCCCTGTCGCTCCTCTTCCCGCGTCAGTTTTTCCCGTTCCTCTGGTTGTCCCTGCTCCTCATCCTCGATCCGATCAACAACCGCGCAGGAGAGGCGAGCATCATCGGCATAATCCAAGCAGGGGCATACGCGGGCATCGTGCGGCTGATGGCAGCGGGGCTGATCTGTGGCTTCTTCTGGGAGATGTGGAACTTCTTTTCCCTCCCCAAATGGTATTACACCGTTCCGTATGTCGGGTTCGGCAAGGTGTTTGAGATGCCGTTCCTCGGCTATGGCGGCTATCTGCCCTTTGCGCTGGAAATCTTCGCGGTCTACCAATTCGCCCGCCTGCTGACGCGCCCTCTTCACGTCTTTCCGCGCCACTACGTACGGATAGAGCGCGTAAAGCCCTACAAACCGTCTCAAACTCCCTGATGAGCTCGCAGCTGCCTCGCTCGTTGCCCTTGCCCCCGATCTTGCACCCCGGTCCTTGAGCACCCTGTTATACTGCTTTCATCGGGACAGACTACCATCGGCACCCGCCGGGATGCCCTTGCGGGATCACCAGGGAGGGTCGGCAATGCGACGCATATGCTTCGGCGCACTCGGGGTCTGCCTCCTCGTCGGTTCCCTCCTCGCCTATCAGGCGCACGCTGTCCAGGGCGCGGCATCGTACGCCGATCCTGCCTTCCAGCAGCAGTGGCAGCAGGGCGAGGCGCTGACGCCCAACTTCTGGGGGCCGCTCTCAACTGCGAAAGACGGCCAGATGGAGCAGTATGTGGACGTGCCCGGCGGCCAGAGGCTCGTCCAATACTTCGACAAGGGACGAATGGAACTGCGCAACGGCGTCGTCACGAACGGGTTGCTCGCGTCGGAGATCGTCCGCGGACAGTTACAGGTGGGGGACGCGAGTTTCCTCGCGAAGGATTCGCCTGCCATCCCAATTGCCGGTGACCCGGACAACCCCGGACCAACCTACCGCCAACTCGGCACTTCGGCCAAGGCGCTGCTGGCCGCGACGCCTGCGCAGACCGGCGGCACGAGCGCCGCGACGGTTGACGCGAACGGGAATGTCACGCCGGGCGCGTCGGAGTTAGCCGGGGATGTGGCGCTGAAGGTATACGATTCCCCAACGCAGCACAACGTGCCGGGCGTCTTCGATGCCTACCGGAACAAAGCGGGGCTGGGGACGATTGGCTACGCGATCTCGGAGCCGTTTGGGGCGATGGTGAAGGTGGCGGGGCAGCAGAAAGGCGTGCTGATCCAGGTCTTCGAGCGGCGCGTGTTGACGTTCACGCCGACGAACGACCCGGCGTTCCAGGTGGAGATGGGGAACATCGGGCAACATTATTACACCTGGCGGTACACGGGAGCACCGGCTGGCAACACCACATCCTCCGCGACCACGCCATCCGGCGGGCTGATCGCGCCGCCGACCTCCGGTGGCGCGTCACCCCCGTCCGGTCAGTCCAATCTGCCGCCCGCATCCCGTAATGGCCCGCCACCGCCACCGCCCTTTGCGACGGTGCCCCACACCCCGCCGAACGTGCCCAACAACATTCCTCCGCCTGATGGCGGGCTGTATGTACCCCCGACGAACCTGACGTGCGCCACATTCCAGAGCCAGGCAGCGGCACAGGCGTTTTTGCGAGCCTTCCCGAACGATCCGAGCAACCTCGATCCGAGCAAGACGGGCATCGCCTGCCCGAACAACCCGGCGCCGAAGGATACCGATCCCGTCGCGCGTAGTTGAGAGCGTTGCGGAGACGCGCCAATGGCGCGGAAAGGAGCGACCCCATGCACCGGAATCGCAGACTCCCTCGCTGGCTGCTCGTGATGCTCGCGGCGATGATCTTCGTTGGCCTGGCAGTGCCCGCGCCAGCATATGCCGCTCCTTTGTCGCCCGCCTACACTGCGGCTCTGAACCGCGATCTCAAGGGCCTGCTCTTGCAGGGGACTCGCGTGGACATCGCCACCCAGTTCGTCGGCCTGCTGGGCCTGTGCTATCGGGACACTCCGCAAATGGGGAGTAACTGCGACTTCCAGGTCGCCAACGCGCTCCAGCCTGATCTGGGAAACAACTGGGTAGGTGCGAGTGGAATCGGAGGAAGGTGGCGGGTGTACGACGCCTACATGCGCCGATGGGGGATGATGACCGTCTCGGTGGACCAGTCCGGGAAATATAGCGGCGTCCTGACAGCGAGCACTGGGGGGGCGGCGAGTTTCACATTCTTCCCTTCAGAAAATCAGATCTCTTACCTGAGTGCCGACTCCTACGACTTCACCTACAACACCAGCGACGACCATGGCTATGGCTTCGTGCAGTGGATGCCGGACGGATGCATGATGCAGGGCATCTTCCAGAGCGCCTTCAACAAGGACCCGAACACGGGCCAGTTTATCACCAGCTTCGTCGTCTTCCGCCGGTGTTGATGCGCCGTGCGGTGACGCCACACCACCCCGACGCGGGCCAGCGGTAGTCCGCTGACTGGCCTGCACCCTGTGCATGTGTCTCCGCCATCTCAAGCAAGGTGCGGTGGATGCGTTGCCGACGCCTTCCGCCTGCCAGCGTTGCAGGCGTCGGTGCGGTCTCTCATGCCAGTGATGCGGTATGCCGGTATACACGCGCATCCCCCGTGTGTCCCGAGGCGAATTCTACTGCGAAGATAGCACGAATGATGGTAATGGACTGGGTTAAAGGGGGAAGATGATGGCGGGGCAAACGGCGAACTGGGATCTGGTCGAGCATGTCGTGACGCGGGCGAGCGCGGTCGGTACGGTCGGCGTGTCGATCATCGGGCCCGATGGTACCCGGTGGTCGCATCACGGCGCGCGCAAGTTCGGCGCGGCCAGCACCGTCAAGATTCCTATCATGATCGAGATCTTCCGCCAGATCGACGCGGGCACACGCACGCTGGATGACCGGCATATCCTCACGGAAGCGGATGTCACGCCCGGGAGCGGTGTACTCATCCATCTTCATCGCGGGATCGAAGTAACGTTGAACGACCTCATTTACCTGATGATCTCGATCAGCGACAACATCGCGACGAATATCCTCATCCGCATGGCCGGGATGACAGCGGTCAACCGCACGATGCGCGATCTCGGCATGATGAACTCGATCCTCGGGCGCGAGATGAAGGGGCGCCCAGCGACGACCGACGAGCAAGAGAATCTCGCCGCGCCGGACGATTACGCCAATGTCATCCGCGCGATCCTCGACGGCGAAGCTGCATCACGCACCTCCTGCGACGCGATGATCGCGATGCTGGAGAAACAGCAGAATCACAATCGCATTTCGCGCTACCTGCCGCAATCGCCCGCCATTCGGTGGGGCTCGAAGACGGGTTCGGTTATTGGCGTGACGAATGATGCGGGGTTCATCCTCGCGCCGAACGGTCGGCTGATCGTCGCCGTCTACTGCGAGAACTTCCCCGACCAGCAGACCGGGGAACAGGTGATCGGGGATGTCAGCCGCGCGGCGATGGCGGCGACCGGCGTCGTCGGCCCGCTCTACACGAGCTAGTCAGGCCCGCAGGTCCATTGATGGGAGCGAACGTGAGCGCATCCAAGCCTTCCACATCTCTGCACCAGGCACCCGTTCTCATCATTGGTGGCGGCATGGCGGGTCTCACGTGCGCCTATCGGCTCGTCACTGCCGGGGTGCCGGTTCACCTCTTTGAGTCCGCCGACTATCTCGGCGGGCGCGTTCACACGCGCCTTCTGGATGGGTTGCCGGTTGACGACGGTTTTCAGGTCCTTTTCCGTGCCTACCCCGAGACACGCCGACTGATGGATGACATCGGTTTCGATGATGCATTGATCCGCCCGTACGACCGCGGCGCGATCTGCTATGACTATGGCGTACCGTTCACCTTCAGCACCAATCCGCTCGATCTCGCCCGGTTTCCCCTCATGTCGCTCAGCGATAAAGCGCGTCTCGGCGCGCTCGGCGCTTCCCTGCTCCGCATGAGCATCGCGGACATCTGGGATGACACCGACGACGAGCCCACTGAGTCGTACTTGCGGCGGTATGGCTTTTCCGCCGGGGCGATTGAGCACTTCTTCCGACCATTTTTTATGGGCATCTTCCTCAACCCTGCTCTCGATACCAGTAGCAAGAACTTCCGTTTCGTCTTCAAGATGCTCGCGGAGGGCCAGACGATCACGATGCGCGACGGTCTCGGTGCCATCCCGCAGGCGATTGCCGCGATGACCGAGTCGCGTGGTGGCGTGATCGAGACCGGAACGCAAGTCACGGCAATCAGTCCACCAGACGGGGAGCACCACGGCCCATCGCTTGGTGTGACGCGAAAGGACGGCAGCAGCGAGACGGTTGCGGGGCGCGCCATCGTCCTGGCGGCGTCGGCCCTGGAAGCGCGCCGCCTTCTTGAGCCATTGGATGCACCTGCCGCCGCACACATCCCGACGGTCGGCTTACCCTGCACGACTCTCACCTGGAAGCTGCCGCGCTCGCTCTACCCGGAGAAGAAGATTCTCGTCAACAGTGACGGCCTCGCGGGGAGAAGACGGCTAGAAACCGGCTTCCATCTCGCGGCACAGATCACGAACGTCACGCACCCCGATGGGACGAGCAACGGGCATCTGCTTATCGGCGTTTCCGTGGCGGAGGCGTGCGCGAACGAGACGTATCGGAACGACACGCTACCACGCGAGATACTGGCGACGCTCGCGAAGTGGTTCCCGCACTCCGGCGTGGCCGATGATGCAGAACTTGTCGATGTCCATTACACACCGTTCGGGCAGTTCGGGCAACCCGCAGGCACGCGCGCGCAGCTACCATCGAATCTTACGCGCTACCCGACACTCGTGCTCGCCGGAGAATACACGGAATCATCATCAATCGAGGGTGCGGTTGTCAGCGGCACGCGCGCCGCCGAACTGGTTCGGAACGCGCTCGCCCGTATCGCCTGAAGGAGGTTCCCCCCATGACAGGCCACACTCCCCTTCGCCGTCGCGCCGTGCTGAAGGGCGCCGCCGCGCTCGGCCTCGCCGTCGCTGCGTCGCCTATGCTGCCCGCACTGGCTGAGGATGCCCCACCCGGCCCGGTCGCGCGGTATATGGATGCGATCTGGCATCGCCCGCAAAACGGCGGCAACTTCGTCATCGACCACAGCCGCGGCTTGCAAGGAAACAGCGTTGAGGCATTCGTCGTTTCCTACCGTTCCGATGACAAGACGATCACCGGCCTCATGTGCCTGCCGGTCGGGCAGGGAAACGGGCCGTGGCCGGTACTGCTCATCAATCACGGTCATTTCGCCTTCAATGCCTACGATACGGGCTACGACACGCTGCGTGAGGACATTTTCTTCGCCGCAAACGGCTACGTAACGATTGCGAGCGACTACCGCAACTACGCGGGCTCCGACAAGGGCGAGTACCAGTTGGAGCCGGGCTATACCTACGACGTGCGGAACCTGCTCGACGCGATCCGCTTCGTCGCACCCGTAGACGCGAAGCGCGTCGGCATGATGGGGCACAGCATGGGTGGCGGCATCACGCAGCAGGTGCTCGTCACAACCCAGGGGCAGATAAAGGCGGCGACACTCTACGGGACCGTCTCGGGGGACGAGGTCGATAACTACACGGCCCGGCGTACCCGCTGGGCGACCACTGGTGGATCGAGTGAGGGCGACAGCGTGACCGCGCAATACGGCGCACCCGACGCGATCCCCGAAGCGTACCGGCGCATGTCGCCAATCAACTACCTCGACCGCATCGACTGCCCCGTTGCCATTCACCATTCATTTGCCGACACGACGTGCCCCATCGAGTGGGCAGAGAAACTGCGCGACGCCTTCACTGCCAAAAGCAAACCCATCGAATACCACACCTACCAGGGCCAGCCCCACTCCTTCCAGGGTGCGGGCTTTCAGGAATACCTGCAATCCAACCTCGCCTTCTTCGATACGCACGTCAAAAACGGCTGACGGAAACCGGATCGAACCGCAGAGGACGCAGAGCGCGCAGAGGAACGCGGAGAAAAGAAGAGAAGAAGATACTCGTATCTCCTCTGCGTTCTCTGCGTCAATCCGGTTTCGGTTCTCGCGATTGGTTCGTGGTCCATTCATCGAGGAAGCGGAGGACGTGAGCGGCGAGTTGCGGGATGGATTCGCGGCTGCTGTCCAGGATGAGATCGGCGTGGGCGCGTGCGTCGACCAGTCGTGCTTCTTGCGCGTCATAGACGGTCTGCGGCCACTCCTCGCCCCGGCGGGCGCGCACGGTGGTGAGCGGTACATCGAGATAGACGAGAAGATCGGGCTCGGAGTGCCGCCAGAGCCATTTGATTGCGGAGTGCTCCTGCGCGACCGCGTTCGCGTCGTAGCCGTGCCGCCGCAGCGCGCTGACCAGCGTGGACTTACCGGAGGCGCAATGCCCGACGACCGCGACACGCACCGGGCGGTCGCCTTGCTCCCGGTCGGTGTCAGCCATCGCGCCGACGCTGGATAAGGGGGATATTCGCATTGAGATGGCGCGTGACGGCACGTTCTTCACGGGGAATGATCGTGAGGGCGATCACGGTCATGTCATCGTTCGGCAGGCCACGATCGGCGGCGACGGCGGTGGCGAGCAGGCTGTCCGCAAGCGTCTGCGCGCTTATCCCCTCGTCATTCAGAGCAGCAACCGCAGCGAGGGGGTCGAGCGCCGCCCCGTACCGCTCCCCGGCGTGGGCGATACCGTCCGTGAAGAGGGCAATCTGGAGCCCCAGCGTCAGATCGAAGTGGTCGATCGTCGGGCGCGCATGGCGGCGAATGCCGATCGGGCCGGAGGCGGTCGGCAGAAGTTCCCACACCCCGTCGCGGCGGACGATCCCCGGCACATCAGCATTGCGCGTGATGAGAATGTTGTTGGTATGCAGGTCGAGGGAGAGGAGATCGAGCGTCGCGGAGACGCGCCCACCGCGATAGGCATGGAGGTAATCATGGACGGCCCGGGCCACCGCGCCGTCGCGCACGCCTTCTTTGATGAGCGCGACCGCTTTCGAGGTCAGTTGGAGTGAGAGCATTTTCGCAGGGAAGCCGTGCCCCTGCCCATCGACGAGGACGAGCGTGAAGCCCCCATCGGGCCGCTCGACGAGTTCGACGGTATCGCCGCTCTCGCGCGCCGCGTAATGACTCGTCTTCGCGGCGGCGAGATCGGCCTGCAGGTAACGGACGGGCGCGTTAGCGGCTGCTGACGAGCTTGTCGCGTTCGCCGTAATTTCGCTTGTAGTAGGCAACGTATCCTGCATCGTCTTTCAACGGCTCCCACCAATCGCGGTTCTCCGCGTACCATCGGACCGTACGTTCCAGGCCCACCGCGAACGGCAATTCCGTCTGCCAACCGAGCGCGTGCAGTTTGTCGCAATCCAGGGCGTAGCGCCGGTCATGCCCCGGCCGATCACCGACGAAGTGCAGCATCTCATGCGACTTGCCGAGGATATCAAGGAGCGCACGCAGCACTTCGAGGTTCGTCCGCCCGTGCCCCAACCCCTCATGCTCCGCACCGACGTTGTACGCCTCCCCCGGCGCTCCCTCGTGCAGCACCCGGTCGATACCGTCACAATGGTCGTCCACATGCAGCCAGTCACGCACCTGCTGACCGTCGCCATAGACCGGGATCGGCTTGCCGTCGAGCGCATTCGAGATCGCAACGGGCAGCAGCTTCTCCGGGTACTGGAAGGGTCCGTAGGTGTTCGAGCCACGCGTCGTCACTGTTGGCAGGCCGTAGGTGACGTGAAACGCGGTCACCATGTGCTCCGCGCCAGCCTTGCTCGCGCTATACGGCGAGCGGGTATGGAAGGGATGATCCTCGCGCGACGCGCCTGCTTCGATATGCCCGTAGACTTCGTCGGTGCTCACCTGAAGATAACAGGTGACACCCAACTCGCGCGCTGCTTCAAGCAGTGTGTAGGTACCGAGCACTTCCGTGTTTATGAAGTTGCTGCCGTCCATGATCGAGCGGTCGACATGCGATTCGGCGGCGAAGTTCAGCACGCCATCGCAGCCGCGCATCGCCTCACGGACCACGACCGGGTCGGCGATGTCACCGTGGATAAAGGTGAAACGCGGATCGCTCTCGGCCGAACGCAGATTCGCGAGATTCCCCGCGTAGGTGAGCTTATCGAGGACGACGACCTCATAGGGACGTCGCGCCAGCGTGCGGCGCACGAAGTTGCTCCCGATAAAACCCGCGCCACCCGTCACCAATAGCCGCTTGAATACCCGACCCATCGTTCCCTCCTGTCCAACCGTTTGTTGTCCTGCCGAGCATAACATACCGCAGGCAATTCGGCTGATGCGCATCGGCCTTCGAGAAGTGTTACATCATCCCACCGCCAACTTGTCGATTTCGGGTGACGCCGAACGACTACTTTATGTAAGCCGCCGTTATACCCGGATTTATTCAAGAAGGAGCCCACATGTCGTCCATTACTTCGTCCGCACCCGTCGCCTCGTCCTTCGCCGCACCACGCCGCCAGGCGCGCGCCATCTCCCGTGGTCGCTTCGCCCGGGTCGGACTTGCCACCGTCGTCGCTGCCACCCTCGCCAATGTCCTCGTCTACTTCCTCGGCAGCGCCCTCACCGCCTACGATCCCCTCTTCCTCCCCCTCGCCAATGTCAGCGGTGCCATCGTCTTCACCCTGCCCGCTGCCCTCGTCGCCGTCCTCCTCTACGCCACCCTCCTGCGTTTCGCCACCTACCCGGTGCGCACCTTCTCCATCATCTCTGCGGTCGTCTTCGTCGTGACGTTGATCCCGGACTTCAGCTACATTCCGTCAGTGGCAGGGGCGACGGTGGGGCAGACGGCAGTGCTGGTGGTGATGCACCTCGTGGCAGCGGGTGTGATCGTGCGGATGCTGACCACCCTCGCCCACCCCCAGGCACGCTAACCACGAGGAGTAAGGAGGGGTTGGGCTAATGCTCACCCCCTCCTCCCTTAGCAGCCCGCAAGCACGAACGCCACGCTGGCCCTGCCCAAGTCCCCGGTGAAAGCGGGCTTTCGTCCAATACAGTTCAGGTACGAGTGGAAAGGCGCGTGCGCCCTACGCAGGTCGTGAGGGTATCTCACCAGGGCATTATCTGAACCGTATTGGGCATCAGCCTGCCTCCACCGAATATTGCTCGATTTAGCAATTCCGAAGTTACACGCCCGTTTCGACCGTTACGCAACGTGCATGGCCCGCGAGATCCGCATGGACAACAATCGCCGCGCCCGGGAAGGATGCGGCGCACGCTTTTCGCGCGACTTGCTCCTGCGCGGGGTCGATCTCAAAGGCAAATGCGCCCCCAGGATGCAGGTGTGTAGCTACCTGCGGCAGCAGCGCCCGATACAATGCGAACCCATCCTCCGCTCCGCCGACGAGCGCACTTGATGGCTCTGCGGCTATTTCGGGTGACGCCGCCTGTACATCGGTCAGGTACGGCAGATTGGCGACGATGAGGTCCGCACGCGCACCGAACCACGCGAGCAACGCCCCGCAGACGTAATCTGTGCGCGCCAGGACACCATGCCGATGGGCGTTCGCGCGAGCAACCCGCAGAGCTCCACGGGATATGTCAGACGCGATGACACGGATCGTCAGCACGGCATGAGCCAGTGAAACGGCAATCGCGCCGCTCCCCGTCCCGACATCGATCACCGATGCGCCCGGATGGTGCCGGAGCCAGCGCACGGCCCATTCAACCAGCAGTTCGGTTTCCGGTCGTGGTACCAGTGTCGCGGCATTTACGGCGAAATCGAGGCCCATGAATTCCTTCGTGCCCGTCAGATACGCGATGGGCACCTGCCGTTCTCTCGCCGCGATCAGCGAGAAGAATTCCCGATCGATGTCCGCTGGCAGGGGATCATGCAGCCGCGCATAGAGCGCGGCGCGGCTGAGATGGAGGAGATGCCCGAGGAGAAGCGCGGCGTCGAGGTCGGCGGTCTCGCTGCCCTGGGTCCGCAGTCGTTTCGCTCCAATAGAAAGCAGATCACGGATTGTCGCTGCTGCGGGCACCTTAGTTCGGTGCCAGCCCCGCCGCAGCGAGCCGGTCTGCCTGATCGACGGCCCGGAGTTCCGCGATCAATGGCTCGATGTCGCCATTGAGAACGCCGGGCAGGTTCGAGCGGTTCATGCCGATGCGGTGGTCCGTGACGCGATCCTGCGGGAAGTTGTAGGTGCGGATTTTCTCGCTGCGGTCGCCGGTGCCGATCTGCGACTTCCGCTCGGCGGAGAGCGCCTGCTGCTGCTTTTGCATCTCCATATCGTAGAGCCGCGCCCGCAACACGGCGAGCGCCTTGTTCCGGTTCTTGAGCTGGCTCTTCTCATCCTGACAGGTGACGACCAGCCCCGTCGGCAGATGCGTGATGCGCACCGCGCTATCGGTCGTGTTGACGCTCTGCCCGCCGTGACCGGAGGAGCGATAGACATCGATCTTCAGGTCCGCATCGTTGATCTGGACATCGACTTCCTCGACCTCCGGCATGACGATGACCGTCGCAGTTGAGGTATGGATGCGTCCGCCCGACTCGGTCGCGGGCACGCGCTGCACGCGATGGACACCGCTTTCCCAGCGGAGATGCGCGTACGCGCCCTTCCCGTGCACCTCGAAGACGACTTCTTTCATCCCGCCGATGCCGGTTTCGTTGAGGTCAATCAGTTCGACCTTCCAGCGCTGCCGCTCGGCATATTTCGTGTACATCCGATAGAGTTCTGCCGCGAAGAGCGCCGCTTCCTCGCCACCGGTGCCGGCGCGGATCTCGACAATCACATCGCGTTCGTCAATCGGATCACGCGGTACGAGCATCTGGCGCACCGCCGCGATGCGCGTCTCCCGCTCCGCCGTGAGCGATGCCAACTCCTCGCGCGCCAGTGCCGCGAGGTCGGCGTCGGTCTCCTCTTCGGCCATCACGGTCGTCATACCGATTTCGTCATCAAGTTCGCGCAGCCGCCGGTAGGCGACGACGGCGTCTTCCAATTCCGCCCGCTCGCGTCCGAGCGCGGTGAGCCGCAGATGGTCGGTCACGACCTCCGGCAAGCCCATTTCATCTTCAATCGCGAGATAGCGCCGCTCAAGGTCGGCGAGGGTATCGAGCATGTGCATGGTGATTCGTTCCTCCAGTAGATACAACAAGTAAGCGTGCGAAAACCTTCCTGCGCGTGAGCCGCTAGCCGTGCGCCGGGAGATCCTGCCAGCCGTTGTCTACCTTCCGAACCACCTTCATCGCGCCTGCATTCCTGTATCGAGCGGAAACCGCTCCAGGACAGTATACCGCGAACCACCCGCACCGAGCACACTGCGAATGAGCGCAACCGATGACACCGGCCAGCCGGTTGCAGGCACCGGGACCGGACGTGCGAGTGCCCCCGCGACGGCATGCATCCCCGGCATGTCCCGATGGCCAATACGCACACGACCGAGCGTCAGGTGCGGGCGAAACGGCTTGCGTTCGGCAACGATGCCCGCAACGCTTTGCGACGCCGCCGCGACCGCCCGCTGAAGCGCAATCAACCGCTCAACCTCACCCCGCATGTCGAGCCAGAGCACACGCGGTGCATCGAGGGATGGGAATGCGCCAACCTCACCTGCGCGCAGTAGTAGCAATGGGCAGCGCACAACGGCGGGACCAATCGCAGCGATGAGCGCCGGGACATGCATCGCGACAACATTGCCATAGAATTGGAGCGTGAGATGCGTCTGCGCGGATGCCGTCCAGCGCACCGGCAACTCGCCCCGCTGCTGCAACGTCCGTTGAACCCGCGCAACAGTCTGCTGCATCGGCTCATTCGTCTCCACCGCAATAAAGAGCCGCCAGGGATCGGCAGGATACGGAGAAGGATTGAGCGATTCATTGGGGGGCGAAGTCATCTCTATCTCACCTATGACGCACAGCGTTCAGCGAACGATTCTCACGCGCGGGGCCATGATACACTGCCCGCAAACGAACCAGGCATGGGGATGAGGCACCTAGTCTTCAGTCCTCAGTCCTCAAGCGACGAAGGAGCGACAACATGGCACAAGGATTTCGCGGTGTCTTCACGATCCCGGTGACGCCGTTCGACCGGCACGGCAACCTCGATGAGGATTCGCTCAAGAACGAGGTCGACTGGTGTGTGCGGGCAGGTGCGCATGGTATCGTCGCGCCGGTGAATGCGAGCGAATCGCCGACGCTGATAGACGATGAGCGCAAGCGCGTTACCCGGCTCGTCATCGAGGCCACCGGAAAGCGTGTGCCGGTCGTCGTCGGAGTCTCCGGGGTCAGCACGCAAGCATCGGTGCTCTACACGAAGTACGCGCGCCAGGTCGGCGCGGACGCGGTGATTGCGATGCCACCGTATGGCGTCCGCCTCGTGGATCCCGAAACCGTCTTCGCCTTCTATCAGTCGGTCGCCGATGCGGCGGACGGCCTGCCTGTCTTCGTCCAGAATTGGGGCGGCCCGGCAGGCACGCAGATGAGCGCGCATCAACTGACGCGCCTTGTGACGGAGATCGACAATGTCTCCTATCTCAAGGAAGAGACGGCGGACGCGGGCCACCTGATGACGACCGTCCTCGCGACAGCGGGCGATGCCTGCCTCGGCATCATGGGCGGCATCGGTGGCCGCTACCTGATGGATGAGTTCCGGCGCGGCGCGTGTGGCACGATGCCCGCCTGCCAGACGACGGACATCCATGTGAACATCTGGAACGCACTCGAAGCCGGCAACCTCGACAAAGCCCGCCGCACCTTCAACCGTCTCCTGCCGCTGCTCAATATGGAGGCAGCGTTCGGCCCGTCGGTCTACAAGGAAGTGCTGAAGCGGCGCGGCGTGATCGCGGAGACGACGATGCGCGCCCGCCGGTCCTCCGCCCTCGATGAGTACGATCACAAGGAACTCGACGCAATCCTGCGCGATGTGTCCGAACTCTTCTCGATCTGACATCCAGCAATGAGCGATGAGCAATGAGTGGTTTCATTCCTCGCGCCCGACCCCTCTCCATCGCCCCTGGATCACGGTCAGTAACAGGTTTGCGCGGCGATGGAGAGGGGAGTGGTAGGGGCGCATAGCATGCGCCCACTCAGTCCTTTAGTCCTCAGTCCTCAAGCGACGAAGGAGCGATCAATGGCAATGACGCCTCCCAATTACTGGTGGTGGCTCACTCGGCAAGTACGGCAAGGGGCGCACGGTCTCGCGCGCCTTCCTGATGGGCGAAGGGTTCACGAGTACTGACATGGACGGGCGACCGATCATCGGCATCTGCAACTCGTGGAGCGAGCTGAATAACTGCAACTATCACCTGCGCGATGTCGCGGAGGCGGTGAAACGCGGCGTCTGGCAGGCGGGTGGGTTACCGCTGGAATTCCCGGTCATCTCGCTCGGTGAGACATTCATGTCGCCAACGACGATGATGTTCCGCAACCTGATGGCGATGGATGTCGAGGAGATGATTCGGGCGCAGCCGCTTGACGGCGTCGTGCTCCTCTCCTCGTGCGACAAAACGACGCCCGCAATGGTGATGGGGGCGGCGAGCGCGAACCTCCCGGCGATTCTCGTCACCGGCGGGCCGTCGCTCTCGGGGCGCTATCGCGGCAAAGATGTCGGCACGACTGATTACACGAAGATGGATGCCGAACTGCGCGCCGGTCTCGTCACCGACGAGGATATGATGGAGTTCGAGTCGGGCTACAAGCGGAGCGTCGGGCACTGCGAGGTGATGGGCACGGCGAGCACGATGACCAGCCTCGCCGAGGCGATGGGCCTCTGCCTCACCGGCTCCGCGAATATCCCGGCAGTCGATGCGCGCCGCTACCGGGTCGCGGAGGAATCGGGCCGCCAGATCATCGAACTCGTCAAGCGCAACATCAAGCCGTCGGACATCATCACGCGCGAATCGCTCGAAAACGCGATCCGCGTCAGCATGGCGATTGGCGGCAGCACGAACGCCGTCGTCCATCTCGTCGCCTATGCCGGTCGGCTAGGCATCGACCTGCCACTGTCGCTCTTCGATCATCTCAGCCGGACGACGCCGTTCATCGTCAATGTCAAGCCCTCCGGTGAGTTCATGATGAACGAAGTGTTCGAGGCGGGTGGTGTCCCGGCGGTGATGAAGGAAATCGAGTCGCTTCTTCACCCGGACTGCCTGACCGTGACGACGAAATCGATTGGCGAGAACCTCGCGAATGTCTCCGGCTCACGCGATCACGACGTCATCCGCCCGCTCGCCAATCCCCTGAACGCCGAAGGTGGCACGGCGATCCTACACGGCAACCTCGCGCCCTTCGGCGCAGTCATCAAGCAAACGGCGGCCTCCGCGCACTTGCTTGTGCACCGGGGTCCGGCGGTCGTTTTCAACTCGAATGACGAGTTGCACGCCGCCCTTCACGACGACGAGTACGAGATGGACCCGAACGCCGTCATTATCCAGCGCTACCAGGGGCCGCTCGGCTTCCCCGGTATGCCGGAAACGGGCGGCGGCGTCGCAGTGCCGATCAAGCTCATTCGACGCGGTATCCGCGACATCGTCCGCATCACCGATGCGCGCATGAGCGGTACCGCCTTCGGCACGACCGTGCTGCATGTCTCGCCGGAGGCGGCAGCGGGTGGGCCACTGGCGGCAGTCCGCAATGGCGACATTATTGACCTCAATGTGCCGGAACGGACGCTCAATGTCCTCATTTCCGATGCGGAGATGCAGGAGCGCCTGAAGGAATGGCGGAGCCCCGTACCGACAAATGTGCGCGGATACCACTGGCTCTACCTCAACCACGTTCTGCAAGCACACGAGGGCTGCGATTTCGATTTCGCCCGCGCGAGTGGTCAGGTGCAAACGGCAAGCGAGCGCAAAACCCAGTGGTAGTAGGCTTTCCAGCCTGCCCTCTCGTGCCGGGGAGGCAGGCTGGAAAGCCTACTACCACCAGGATTGGCCCCTACTGCGGCAGCCGATGAGAAAGAGAAGGAGCCTGAGAAACAATGACACTCAATGTTGCAGTGATCGGCGCGGGCCGGCGCGGATTGGCGCACACGAACGCAGTCGCGGACCTCGAACAGGAGGCGCGCATCGTTGGCATCGCCGACATCGATGAGAGCCGCGTCCAGGCGCTTATCGGCGCGCACGCGCCGCACGCGAAGCTCTATACCGACGCACTGACGATGCTCGACGCGACCACGCCCGATGTCGTCTACATCACCACCCCGCCACCGCTCCATCGCGCGCAAGCGGTCACCGCGCTCGAACGGGGGGCGCATGTGGTGATCGAAAAGCCAATTGCGCTCACGGTTGAGGACGCAGCGGCCATCGGTGAGGCAGCGGCAAAGGCCGGGCGTCTCGTCCATATCTGCCATCAAATGCGCTACAACGCGGGCACCCAAACCCTGCGCGAGCGTCTCTCGCGACAAAGGATAGCGCTCACCCATATCTGGAACTACCGCAAAGGGCCGGACATCCCCGGCAACTGGAACCGCGCCTGGGGCGGCGGTCATGTCGTCGAATGGGGCATCCATTATCTCGATCTCTGCCGCTACGTGATGAATACGGAGCCGGTCGAGGTGTACGCGCGATACACCGATCAGGTCTTGCGCGGGCAGGATGGCTGGGACAACTGGGATGGCTACAGCCTCACCGTCCAGTGGGCGAACGGGGCGGTCTGCGGCTACGCGAGCACCTATGCGCTCAAGCCGGGCATCGACGGCAGTTCCGGTCTCGCGATTATCGCCGAAGAGGGCAAAGTGGAGTGCGGCTGGAATGACAGCACCTGGACGACTCCTGACGGGTCCGAGCACTTCCCCGGCAAGCAGGGTGACGGCGAGCGCAACCTCTCGCGCGCCTTCTTCCAGGCGATTGAAAGCGGTGACACGAGCGGAATCCGTCAGTCCTTCGACGATGCCATGAAAACCCACCGCCTCGTCATGGCCGCCAACGAATCCGCCGTGACCGGGAAGGCAATTCGTTTGTCGTAGAACTGTTTTCGCATCACTTGCCGCCAAAGTCCCCGGTGGTGGCGGGCTTCAGCCTACCACAGCACAGAATGGCAGGCTGAAGCCCGCCACCACCGAATATTTTTCGGCTCGATATTTCTGAAACAGCATCAAGCGCGCAGTGGGGGCGACCGTCAGGGCGAATTCGTGTAGTCTATGCGAATATCGTCAGGACGAGAGCGAGGCACCGATGCAGCAACCCCCACTCATCCCGCGCAGGATTCGCATCGAGAAGATGAAGTACCCGGACGTGCGCTATTACTCGTACCAGAAGCGGTTGGTGCGCCAGGATGGCGATGAGATCATCCTCTACAACGCGCCGGGGCTCGCGATTACCGATCATCTCCGGGGTGGCGGCTTCTACCTGCCCACCCAGTCCGTAACGTGGTGCAGTACCGAGCGGTGGAATAATGTCGCGGCGATCTACGAATCGAAGGGGGCATTCAAGTTCTGGTACTGCGATGTCTCGATGCCCTGTGTGCTTGTCGGCGATGTCCTCTCGTATGTGGACCTCGACCTCGATCTGATCGCTTATGCGGACGGCACCTATCGGGTCGATGACGAAGACGAATTCCTCACACACCAGCGCGAATACAATTATCCCACCGAAATTGTCGAGCGCGCCCGCACCGAGCTTGCGGCACTCATTGCCGCCCATGCCGCGCGGACGTTCCCTTTTGATGGCTCGCTGCTCGACTTCGTACCGGAGAACTACAGGCGATCGTAGTCGATCGGTGCGGTGTATTCGCGGATCGGGTGAAAACCGAGCACCTGCGGCCAGAATGTTCCCTCGCTGCCCTCCACCAGGCCAATCGTCAGGTAAATGCGACCACAGGCGAAGCGGCTGTAGCAGGCGCGCCCATCGAGGGTGAGGGTGAGTGACCCCTCCTTGCGCAAGGCATCACGCGCGAATGCCCGCAGTTTGAGGTCCGGGCAGGGAAGGCCCGTCGGCCCACCGTATGCCTGCCCACGATGCCGGAAGGAGACGCCGACACGCACCTCTTCGCCGTCATAGGAAAAATGGACCTGTTGAAGCTGGTCGGGGCGCAGCATTACGACCGAGCGTTGGCGACCACCCGGCTGGAAATCTTTCGTCGTCAGCACGCGCTTACCGGCAGGCAGCACCGTTTCCAGATGTGGCACCGCGAGTTCCGCGAGCGTCCGGCTGAGTGCCCGCTCCTCGACATGCCCGACGCGCGTCGGCGCGGTGGAGCAGTCGATCACCGCACTCTCGACAAAGGGGGGGCGGGATGCCGGGGCCGCGCCCGCAACCCGGATCGTATCGAGGAGTTGCATCCGCGCGCCGCCTGCCAAGGCCAGCGCATCGGGTAGGAACGCCCGGCTCCCACTCGCATCGACCGCGCGCACCCACGCTCCGGTGCCGGGATCGACCCCCGCGATCTCGATGTGGGTCGCGTCCGCCTGCGCGATGACGAGCACGAGCAGATCGCGTGGGCCGGGATTCTTCTGCGGTCGCGCAATCGGCATACAACACCCCTCGGGGAAAATGTCAGGATTTATGCGTGCGCGATCAACCTCACCCCCGGCCCCTCTCCATCAAGTGGAGAGGGGGTCGGGGGGTGAGGTTGTTCCCCCCAAAGACACGCTGCCGGAGTGTACCATGCGCGCACAACGTGGTATAAACCGGAGCGAGGGACTTGTCCGCAGATTGGAAGGAAATGCCCGTGACCGCGCCGCCCGTCGATACGTACGCACCACCCGGACCGACACGCAATGTGCCGACTCGGCTGATCGTCGCGGTCGTGCAGGATTATGACGCCAACGCGATTACCGATGCGCTCACGCAGGCGAACTTCCGCCTCACTCGTGTCGGCAGTACGGGGGGGTTTCTCCGTATGGGGAGCACAACGCTCCTCGTCGGCGTTGAAGATTGGCAAGTCTCCCGCGTCAAGCGAATGATTATGGAGCATTGCCGCGAGCGGATGGAAGTCGTGCCGCCGGACATGCTCGATATTCATGCCTGGTATCCCTCCGATGTGATGGAAGTGCCGGTCGGTGGCGCGGTCGTCTTCGCCTTGAAGATCGTGCGCTTCGAACGCCTCTAACAAGATCGCGAACTTCACCTATGCGCCAACGACTGCTTTCTTACTTCACCGCCGCCTGTATCAATCTCTCCATCGTGAGCGGCACCTTGGAGTCGTCGCCGATCGCACGGCAGCCGATCATCCGCATCCGCGATGGGGCGATGATGCGTGGTCGCTTCGACCGGCGCGAACTGCTCGCGGACGATCGCGTCGCGGTACGCACGATGCGCGCCGCGCCAGGCAGATTCAGCAGTAACTGAGGACAGAAAGCACCGCAGCCCCGCGCGGGCTGCGGTGTATTCGTATCTGCAATGGTGCAGCGTCGGGTCTATCGCGAGCGAAGCAAATGGGCGTTGTGATCGACACTTGCGCCGCTGAATGTCCGATCCATCATGTGTTGTATTGCCATCACATGCGCGCAGGTATTATTCTTCGCATGGAAATCACAGGAGCAGTGCCACTCGCCGCCCTCGGCGCTGACCGTATGCACGTCATTATCACCCTTGAACTCGACACTGATTGTCTGGAGCGAGACGCGCCACGGCTCATCCGCGTATCGCCGTGCCTTTTCGAGCTTCCCGATCATGCTGGAATGCATCTGACCGCCTCCTACCATTGCGCGACTCGCTCGCAAGCCGCTAGCCGATATCCTCTGGCGCAACGCGCCTCGCCACCCCTAAAAACAAATCACCGCAGGGCTTTGTTGCTCCCTGCGGTACTCATGTCACACTGCGTGCCTGCTCTTGCATCAACGATGCATCGCGAAATGGATAGAACAGAGCCATGCTAATCACCGCCACGCTATACCGTGTACGAACCTGATATGACTATCATACGCCCCGTTCATCCGCCCGTCAACACTCCATCACAATTCGTACGTACGCCCGATGCGGGATGAAACCGGGGAGAACCGCATGCTGCCCAGAGGGCGCCCGGCAGAGGACACAGAGGACACGGAGAGAATCTTGTATTGTCTCTTCTCGGTGATCTCTGTGTCCTCTGTGGTCTCTGTGTTCAAATCTTTTCCTCTCTGCGTCCTCTGCCGGGCGCCCTCTGGGCAGCATGCGGTTCAATCGGTTTCGTCGGTGCTAATCCATCGGTGCGGCAGTGGCTCCTGCTGCGGAAGATTCATCGCCCTCGGCACGAAGGCCGCCGGAGAGGGCCGGTTCGGGGATGGGCGCGGGCCGCTCACCGGGTTCATCGGAGAAGCCATTGCGCGGCATGCCGCCATCCGCCGCGACGAAGGTCGCGAAGACCTGCTCCTGATCGAGCGTTTCGTCCTCCAGGAGCCGCTGGGCGAGCGCATCAAGCGAGACGCGATGCCTGGTGAGGAGTTGAATCGCCTGGTGATGCGAGCGTTCCAGTAGCTCGCGCACCGCGCGGTCCGCCGCCGAAATCGTATCCTCACTGTAGTCGCGGTCCCGCGTCAGTTCGCGTCCGAGGAAGACATCCTGCTCCCCCGTGCCGAGATAGAGCGAGCCGACCTCTTCACTCATCCCCCAGAGGCCGACCATCCGCCGGGCAAGCGAGGTCGATTCCTTGATGTCACTCTCCGCGCCCGTCGTGATCTCGCCAATGACGATCTCTTCTGCCGCCCGACCGCCAAACATCACGACGAGCCGACTGAGAAGGTACGCTTTCGGGTAGTTGAACCGATCCTCCTCGGGGCTCTGGATCGTCACGCCAAGCGCGCGACCGCGCGGCACGATGGAGACCTTCGTCAGTGGGTCGGTATCGGGAGAGTAATAGGCCGCGACGGCATGGCCCGCCTCGTGAAAGGCGACGACTTTTTTGTCGTGCTCGGTGAGGATCAAGCCCCGCGCGGTGCCGAGGATGATCTTATCCAATGCCTCGGAAAAGTCAGCCGGGACGATCTGCTGGCGATTGTTCCGCGCCGCATGGAGCGCCGCCTCGTTGACGAGGTTTGCCAGGTCCGCTCCTGCGAAGCCGGGCGTCGCCTGTGCAACGCGATTGAGATCGACATCGGAATGGAGCGGCAGGCCCCGCGAGTGAATCTTGAGGATCGCTTCGCGCCCCTTGCGATCCGGCAGGCCAACGGTAACCTGACGGTCGAAGCGCCCCGGCCGAAGCAGGGCAGGATCGAGTACGTCCGGGCGGTTCGTCGATGCGAGAACGACCACCTCCTGCTTCGGATCGAAACCGTCCATCTCGACCAGCAACTGATTGAGTGTCTGCTCGCGCTCATCGTTGCCGCCGCCAAGCCCGGCGAACCGCTGGCGACCGACCGCGTCGATCTCATCGACATAGACAATGGAAGGAGCGGCCGCCTTCGCCTTATTGAAGAGGTCGCGCACGCGGGAAGCACCGACGCCGACGAACATCTCCACGAACTCCGACGCCGAGACGCTGAAGAATGGCACACCCGATTCCCCCGCGACCGCCTTCGCCAGCAGGGTCTTGCCGGTGCCGGGAGGGCCAACGAGGAGGACACCCCGCGGCAACCGCGCGCCGAGCATGTGATACTTGCCGGGGTTCTTGAGAAAGTCAACGACCTCGGTCAGTTCCTGCTTCGCTTCGTCTTCCCCCGCTACATCAGCGAAGGTCACCTGGGGCCGCTCGGCGTCATGGACGCGTGCCTGCGATTTGCCGAAGCCCATGATGCCCTGCTGACCGCGCGTCATCTGCCGACCGAGGAAGACGGCGAGACCAATGAAGAGGGCCAATGGCAAGAGGCTGATCAGCAGATTCAGGAACAATGGCAGGAAGCCGCCTGAATCCGTTCCCTTGACCGTTACCTTAACTCCTTGCTGTTGCAAAAGCGGCAGGAGCGTCGGGTTCTCGACCACCGGGAGGCTCGTTTTGAAGTCTGTCACGGTCTTCGTTGCGGTGCTGCCCTGTCCGCCACCACTCGTGGTGGTTGGTGCCGGTACGGGGGTGCTCGTCACACCGGGTCCGCTGACGACCGTGCCGTTCTGAACCTTCACGGACTGCTTGAATGTCCCGGAGACATTGCGGTCTTGCAGCGTCACTTCGCTGACATTGCCGGACTGCACCTGCGCGATGAAATCGCTGTAGTTGAGCGCGGAACGTCCGGTCGCGAAGGGATTCGCGAGCGCGAAGATGTTCCATAAGAGCAACCCGGCGAGGAGGATCCACCAGACCCAGCCAGGGACACGGAAGCGCGGCTTGTTCTGGTTATTCGGGTCATCCGTTTGGCGCGGCACACGCGGCACGCGTTTGTTCGGGTCATCGAGCGGGTTGCGGGAGTCGCGGTTGTTCTGATTGAGCAGGGAGGGGCGACCATGCAGGTCGTCTTGTGACATGAAACACCATCCTTTGGTCGCGCATCAGGCGCGCAGCGGGTGAGGGAAGACCATCACCGATCGCAATTAGCATAACATAGCACGGCAGGCGATCAGTTGCGGACCGCACGCCTTGTACACGGTGATACGCTTTCCGGGCACCTTCGGTTTTGCTATGGCATGACGGATCAGAAGAGGCCGACCACCCGACCATCTGCGTCCAGATCGACGTGCGCGCCCGCCGGGTCCGTGCCGAGGCCGGGCATAGTGCGAATATCTCCGGCAAGCGGATAGACGAACCCCGCGCCCGCCGACAAACGGACCGCACGAATCGGCACGGTAAACCCGGTTGGTCGGGCGCGCAGCGACGGGTCGTGCGAGAGCGAGAGGTGCGTTTTCGCCATACAGACCGGCAATGCACCGAAACCCTGCCGCTCAATGTCACGGATATTCCGCTCCGCTTCGGGGAGGTAGCTGACATCCTTCGCGCCATAGATCCGGGTGGCAATCGTGGCGATCTTTTCCTTGATCGGCACATCGAGCGGGTAGAGGAAGCGGAAATCGCTCTCCTGCGCCGCGACGCGCACGACTGCTTCGGCCATCTCTCGCCCGCCGTCGCCCCCCTCGGCCCAGATGCGGCTCACGGCGCACTCCGCCGCCCCGGCAGCGAGCGCGACCGCCCGGATGAGATCGATTTCCGCATCGGTGTCCGTCGGAAAGTGATTGATCGCCACGACGACCGGCACGCCGTGCAGGCGGACATTCTCGATCTGTTTTTCGAGGTTGGCGAGACCGTCACGCAGCGCGGGCAAGTCCTCCGCGCTCAGGCCGGGATCGAGCGGTCGCCCGGCGACGACCCGGTACTTGCCACTGTGTGCCTTGAGCGCTCGCACGGTCGCCACGAGCACCGCCGCATCCGGCTTGAGGCCACTCGCCCGACACTTGATATTGAAGAACTTCTCCGCGCCGAGGTCCGCGCCGAACCCCGCTTCGGTGACGACGTAATCCGCCAGCCGCAGGCCGATCTGATCGGCGAGGATGCTGCTGCACCCGTGCGCGATGTTGCCGAACGGCCCCGCATGAACGATGGCGGGCGTGTTCTCCAGTGTTTGCAAGAGGTTCGGCTGAATCGCGTCCTTGAGGAGAACGGCCATCGCACCGGCGACCTGTAAGTCTTCCGCAGTCACCGCCTGCCGCGCGCGGGACTGACCGACGACGATCCGCCCGAGACGCGCGCGGAGGTCAGAGAGGCCCGTCGTGAGTGCCAGGATCGCCATGATCTCCGAGGCAGAGGTGATGTCGAAACCCGTCTCGCGCGGCGCGCCATTCTCCTTGCCCCCCAGCCCGACGATCACCTGCCTGAGTGCCCGGTCATTGACATCGAGAACGCGCCGCCACGCGACCGCGAGTGGATCGAGATCGAGCGGGTTCCCCTGATAGAGCGAGTTATCGAGGAAGGCGGCAGCGAGATTATGGGCGGCAGTGACGGCGTGAAAGTCGCCGGTCAAATGGAGGTTGAAGTCCTCCATCGGCACGATTTGCGAGTAGCCGCCACCCGCCGCACCGCCCTTGATGCCGAAGACGGGTCCAAGCGACGGTTGGCGAATAGCGATGATTGCCTGCTTGCCGATCTTCGCCAGCGCCTGACCGAGCCCGACAGTGGTCGTCGTTTTCCCTTCACCGAGCGGCGTCGGCGTGATCGCCGTGACGACGATGTACTTGCCGAGTGGCCGGTCCTGGAGTGTATCGAGTACATCCAGCCGGATTTTCGCCTTGTACTTGCCGTACAGATCGATGTCGTCATCGCCCAGTCCAAGCGACGCGGCGATATTCATGATCGGTTGAAGATGTGCGGCCTGGGCGATTGCAATGTCGCTCGGAACGGTAGCCACCGTGTGTTTCCCTTCCTTACGTATGGAGCCCCCGGCCCCTCTCCATCGCCTATACATCAAGATAAAGATAGATTTGTACGGCGATAGAGAGGGGAGCGATACGATTCCCGATTAGATCAACACGAGCGCGCGTCAGCCACGCAAGTTGAGATGGCTACGGACGGCCATTGTTGCCTCGGCGGCACGCAAGGTGTTGCGGAGGAGGATGGCATTCGTGACGGGGCCGGTACCGCCCGGCACCGGCGTAAATGCCGAGGCGACTGAGGCTACTTCCGGTGCCACGTCACCGCGTAAGCCCTCCGCAGTGAAGGTCGTTCCGAAGTCCACCACCACTACACCCGGTTGCACCATCTCTGGCGTAATGAATCCGACACTGCCCACCGCTACCGCCAGGACATCCGCCTGCCGGGTATGCACAGCGAGGTCACGAGTGCGCGTGTGGGTGATCGTAACCGTCGCGTCCGCACGGAGGAGTAACTGCGCCAGTGGCCGACCGACAACATTTGAGCGACCAACGACGACGGCGTGCATCCCGGCGAGCGGAATGTCGTAGTGCGCGAGGAGCGCGATGCCACCGAGCGGCGTGCTCGGAAAGAGGCCGGGCAGACCGAGCGAGAGATTGCCCGCGTTCGTCGGCGTGATCCCATCGACATCCTTATAGGGGTCGAGCGTTTCCCCCACAATGGTTGGGGGAAGGTGTGGCGGGAGCGGCATCTGCACGAGGACACCCGCGACTTGTGGCCGGTGATTCAGTTCGATCAGCTGCCCGCGTACCGTCGCCTCATCTGCATCGGGATCGAGGGCGACCCGCTCGAAGGCCAAACCGACCGCAGCCGATTGCTTCCGCAACGTCTCCGTGTACCGCTCTGCCGCCGGCGTCGGCCCGATGGTCATCACCGCGAGTACCGGCACGTAATCGTAGCGCGCGATGAAGGCGGCGACACCGGCGCGTACCGTCTCGGTAATCGCGGCCGCGACGGGCTTACCGAGCAGCAACCGCGCCTCGGTCGCTCGCTCCTGCGTTGAGGACGTGACTACCATCTATGCTTCACCCGCGAGGCGACGACGGATCGCTTCGAGAAGGGCGCGTTCCCGCGCAGGCACGCCATCCATGAGTTCATGCAGTTGCCCGCGATAGCCCGCGACCTCCGCGCCATCGACAAGGCCGCTGATATTTGCCGTCACATTGAGGAGTGAGACGCGCATCGCCGCCACCGCCATCGCCGCCCCCGCGCCACAATCACCGAGCGCATTCGGGTTCCCGGTCTCCGCGATTGACTCCGCCGCCTCCAGAACCTCGCGCGCCGCCGCCATGATGCGCAGTGGCACCGCCGCCGCCTGGCGCATCCCTTCCTGCAAGGCCATCGCGCGCGTCGATCGCTCCTTATCCGTGCCTTTCGGCAGCCGGTAGGCAGCCATAAAGGTCGCGAACGCGCGCGCATCCTCGTCCGCGAGCGCAACGAAGCGATCGCGCAAGGCAGACAGATAGTCGAGGTGCGCGCGATGCTCGGCGTCATGCGCGGCGAACTTCGGCTTCCCCACGCTCACCGCAACGACTTTCGCCACCGATGCCGCACCAAGCGCCGCGACGTATGCCGATGCGGCACCCCCACCCGGTGTCGGCGCGTTCGAGGCGAGCCGCTCCAGGAATGCATGGAGTTCAATTGTATCTTCGCTCATCGTCACCTCAGTACAAATCGAATCGATCTCTCGTCCCACGGGTACTTTACCGTACGTGCATCGTCATTGTCGCGTCCGGGAACGACCTCACCCCCGGCCCCTCTCCATCTCCGTGGAGAGGGGTGCCTCATGTGACGCGCCGTGGCGTTCCTGATATGCCGTGCCCTCAAACGGGTCGCTCCCCTCTCCGCTTGACGGAGAGGGGGCTGGGGGTGAGGTTCCCTCCTCGTTTGCCGCGATGCAGCGCCTATGCGACAATCGCTGCGGGCGCGGTGCGTAGTATGCAGTTTCGGCACGCAACCTTGCGTGGATACGAGGAGTGACGACAAACATAATGTCTCGGACACGACGCGGAAGGGGTGGACGCAGCCACCAGACACGCGATGCGCAGGAGATGACCTGGTTCCGCATGGACCTGCATCTGCATACCCCGGCATCCGCCGACTACCAGGACCTCGCCGCGACCTACCTCGAAATCCTCCAGAAGGCCGAGGGGCGCGCCCTCGATATGATCGCCTTCACGGACCATAACAGCGTCAGCGGCATCGCCGCGATGCGGCGCGAGATCGAAGACCTCGAACTACTCGAAGAGTTGAACCGCCTGACACCGACCGAATGGAAAATCCTCGAAGAATATCGTCGGTTGCTCGGGAAAATCCTCGTCCTCCCCGGCTTTGAGTTCACTGCCGCCTATGGCTTCCATATTCTCGCCATTTTCCCACCGGAAACGTCGATCCGGCGGCTCGAACATCTGCTCCTGACGCTCGGCGTCCCGGAAGATCAGATGGAAATGGGCAGTGGTCAGGTCGGTGTGACCGCCGATGTCCTCACCGCCTATGAGGTCATCAATGAGAGCGGTGGCCTCGTCATTCCCGCCCATGTCAACGCGACCCACGGCGTCGCGATGCAGGGGTTCCGCTTCGGTGGGCAAACGAAGATCGCCTATACGCAGTCGCCATTTATCCACGCCCTCGAAGTGACCGATCTCGATGATATGACGCGCCGCGCGACCGCCAGCTTCTTCAACGGATCGAAGCCCGAATATCCGCGTCGAATGCACTGCATTCAGGGGTCCGATGCCCACCGCCTCTCTCGCGATGGGGCACGGCGCGACACCGATCTCGGCATCGGTGATCGGGCGACCGAAGCGCTCTTGCCGGAACGATCGTTCGCGGCGCTCCAGACGCTGCTCACATCGGAGGACTTCGCCCGCCTCCGACCGTATCAGCCCGTCTCGACCTCCCCCTACGATGCCATCCAGGCCGCACGCGAGCAGGGGACCACCATCGTGCAGGCGTTTCACGAGCAAGTGCGCAGCCGTCGCAGCCGCTACCGCCCCATCGTCAAAGACGTCGTCGCCTTCGCGAACACGAACGGGGGGACGATCTACGTCGGCCTGAACGCCACCCCAACCCAGCCCGTGATCGGCGTGCCCAACCAGGAAGAGGCCGCGCGCGGCCTGCGCGATGCCATTGCCCGCAGCGTCGTGCCGAAGCTGGATGTGACGGTCGATATCGAGAGCACCAGTGGCAAACCGGTACTCATTGTCAGTGTCCCGAAGGGCCTCAATACCCCGTACGCGACGGACGCCGGGCAGGTGTTCGTCCGCCAGGAGAGCGAAACGGTCATCGCCCTGCGCGATGAGATCGTTCAACTCGTCCGCGAGGCAGCAGGGATGGAGGTCGTCACCCCCTCCGACCCGACGCGCGAGCGGGCATGGACCGCACCGCGCCAGATCGCGGACGATGACGACGAGACGGATGAAGCATCGCCCGCTGAGGTGGTGGCAGTGGAGGCAGTGGAGCCCGCGGCAGTGACGGAAAGCGAATCACTGCCGCAAGAGCCACGACGCGCGCCGCGCCGCCGCCGCTCCGGGCAGCAACGGGCACGGGCCGAGCAAGCGCAGCAACTCGACGCCGCAGCGCAAAGCGCAGAAGCGGACGTGGGAGCCGAGCCGGTAGTATCCGAGCCGGTATCCGTCGCGCCCCCGCCGGATCCGGTGATCGTCCCACCAGCCAAATCCGAATCGGCCCCGCCACCGCCTGATCCCGTTGTCAACCTGCCAGCCGAACCCGAAGGAGCCCCGCCACACGTCGATGATGCACCGCCCGCAGTAACCGTCGTGGATGAGGCTGAATCACTCGTCGTGCCCCCAATGGAGCAGCCACAGGCAGAAGCCTCGGCACCGCGACCACGCCGCCGCACACGCCGCGCCGCGCCGAAGCCGGAACCGGAGACACCCCCCGCACCGCTTGAGGTGATATCGCCACCGAAAGCAGCCGCGCAGGCAACGCCGGTCGGCGCATCGACGCCCGCCGTCAGCCGTAACGGCACCGAGCCCGCCGCCCTGCCGAAGACCGGCGTGGAAATCCTCTCCGTCGATGAGCGAGAGGGTGAGCGCTACTACACGATGCGCGACCTGCGCACGGGGCGTGTCGCGGAGAATGTGACGCGCAAGTCCGCGCGCCGCTTGTGGCGGCAAGCAATTGTGGAGCGCGAAAACGGCCTGCCCGATGCGGAGGCGATACGCTGGGATGGGCTTCTGGGGTATTGGGGGACGACCAATCGCGATGGCGTGCGCCGCTATAACCTCGCGTATCGGGAAAACGGGGTAGTTCGGTATTTCTATGCGGTCAGCGCGGAGGGAATCAATGAGGCGTGGCGGGGTCTCGTCGGGCCGGATGTGGAATAGTCGCTCGTTTGTTTCACCGGATGAAGGCGTGATACACTACCCCTACGACTTTGTCGGACGATAGTACGTCGTGTAAAACCTCTGGCATGATCGACCGCGAAACGGGGCTTGTCGGATTCACTTTGTACAATTGGCTTTTGGCTCATTGAAAGGGGTTTCTCCATGCGCGCGTCCCGTCGGCATGACGAGTCGGATCGACTTGCCATCTTTTTTGATATGTCGAATCTCTATTTCGCGGCGCGTGATATGGGTATCCGCATCGACTACGCGCGATTGCTCGACTTCCTCACCTCGGGCCGGCGGTTGCACCGGGCCTATGCCTATCTCGGTTACAACCCGGAAGATGAGAGCAGCCACAGCTTCATCACCTGGTTGAAGCGCAACGGCTTCCGTGTCAAGACGAAGGCGCTCCGACGCTTCGAGGATGGCAGCACGAAGGCGAACCTCGATATGGAACTGGCGATTGATCTCTTAACACAAGCGCCGCATATCGATGTCGCCATTATCGTCAGTGGGGACGGCGATTTCGTGAACCTGGTGGACGCGGCACAGAATGCCGGTTTGCGGATCGAGGTAGCCGCAACCCCCCGCCAGGCCGCGACGGACCTCATGGACATTGCGGACCAATTCATCGATTTGGAGGCGAGTGTCGCGCAGTTCGCTCGCGCCGATCTCCCACCGCGCCAGGCGTATCCGCGGCCGGAAGGCGTCGTCCAGACGGCGCGGCCCGTCGGTGGCGGCTATGCGCCCCGCCCCTACGGCGCGAGCGTGCGCGGATACCAGAGCAATACCAATACTACCTTTAGCCCCCACTCCGATGAGGAAGAGCGATCCGGCAATCATGACGATGCCGCCGGTGAAGGCGAGGAACACGATGTCCTGCCCGTTCCGCACGCGGGGAAATAGCACCCCTCGGCAGAGAAGGATGCACATTTCCGCTCATCTCCGCTCATCGTTTCGCCAGTTTCACCGCTATGCGAAGCGTATCGACAGTGCGTGGTGGAACACGTTGCGGGGGTCCCATCGTGCCTTGATCTGCTGGAGCCGAGGGTAATTGTCCTTGTAATAGAGGGTATACCAGGGGACGCCAGAGGTGTTCCACTCCGGGTCGGCGAGATCGACATCGGGATGATTGATGAAGGCACCGTCGCTGACTTCGCCGGGGACGGGCACACCGCCGGTGTCTGCGAATGCGTCCCGATAAAACGTGCGAAGCCACGTCAGGCTGCGGGCTTCGTCTTGCGGGTGTTGCCAGGCGACCGTCCATCCCGTTCGGAGAATCGCGTCGCGTTGGGCCGAGGCCGTCGCATCGGGTGCCACGGTGTGCGCCCATCCACCAGTGGTCTCGAGGCCCAGGTTCCCGATGACTTCATAATCGGCCCGCGTCAGGTAGTCATAGGCGATGGCGATCTGACGATCAGTGAGGGGTTTACGCAGCCAGGCATCCTTCAGTTTGAAGAGTATGGACTGCGATCCTGTCTCGACCAGATCGGGGAACGGGATTAGCGAATAGGTCAGCCAGGATATCGTCTCCACCGCGCGGGTGCACGGCACGCCGACGCCTTCGTTGATCGCCGTCAGGTGCGCATCAAGGAGTTGTTCCGCCTCGTCTTCGACCGTCACGATGCCTCTCAGGTCGATCTTGCCGAGCGCGCGGCGATTGAGCTGAAGTACACTCCATAGCGCGGCATAGGAAGAGTGGGGTGCGCTGTTGCGCTCACACCACTCCCCATAGTTGCGCACCAGGCGCGTGAACGCGGCCTCGTCGATCTGCTCCCAGTTCCACTCCGCTTTACACCGCAGCACCGCGCTCGGTGCTTTGGGCAGCAGCCCGGCGGGATCGATGCCGCTCGCGCCCAGTGACCGAAACCAGTAGCGGGTGACGATGCCGAAGTTGCCGCCGCCACCGCCCGTGTGTGCCCACCACAGATCCCGGTTGGGGTCGTTGGCCTCCCGCGTGGCTCGCACGCTCCGCGCGATCCCTACTTCATCGACGACAACCACTTCAATCCCGTAGAGATGGTCCGATGCCAGGCCGTGTTGGCGGCACAAACAGCCATGACCGCCACCCGGTATATGCCCACCTACCCCGACCACGGGGAATACACCCGCCGGGATCGTCACACCCCAGCCCAGATAAAGCTTCCGATATGCCTCACCGAGGGTGACACCAGGTTCGATTGCGAAAGCCCCCATTTCTGGATCGTAGGAGACACCCGTCATCAGTGAGGTATCAATCACCACCCGCACCGCCGGGTCCGCCACAAAGCCCTCGAGACACTTCCCTCCACTCCGCACCACCACCCGCAGTTCATCCCGTACCGCATCTTGAACCGCATTCACCACCTGCGTAGTGGAGCAGACGACACGCACATAGTCAGGCTTGCCCGTGAACCGCTGGTCGCCTCTGCTGATGAGTCGTTATAGCGCGGGTCATCCGGTCCGACCCTGTCCGGTGCAATTCCTGAATGCTGTTGGATGCGTGCGACCATGCAACCCTCTCTTCTCGATCTCAATGCAGAGGCACCTTCGCGGCGGGGCGGCAAACCTTCGCTTTTACCCCAGCCGCTCATGCCCGCGAGACGTTGCAGGGGCCGTGCCAAGGAGGGAAATGAGAGAACCAGAGAAGCGAGAAAACGACCGGGCGAAATGCCCGGTCGTTTGGGTTTTCAGGGGTGGGGTGATTAGGCGACGGTGTCTTCGAGTTCCAGTTCGCGACCACCGAGGGTCATGAGGATCGGTTGCTTGCCGCTGCGGACGGTTTCGCCATTGACGATGCACTTCCGCACATTGTCGAGCGAAGGTATCTCGTACATCACATCGAGCAAGAGCGATTCAATCGCGGTTTTCAGGCCGCGCGCGCCGGTTTTGCGCTTCTCTGCCTGCATCGCGATCTCTTCCAGGGCATCTTCGGTAAAGGAGAGTTCGACATTATCGTGCCCGAAGAGGCGCTGATACTGCTTGATGACGGCATTCTTCGGTTCGGTGAGGATACGAATCAGCTCGCTGCGTGAGAGCTGATCCAGGCTGACCGTGATAGGCAAACGCCCGACGAACTCCGGGATCAGACCATATTTCAAGAGGTCGTCATGCGTGACATGCCGCAGCATGTTCTCTTCGTCGGTCTTCTTGGTCGTGCCTTCGCGCACGAACCCCATCGTCTGCTTGGAGTCCATCCGGCGGGCGATGATGTCTTCCAGCCCCTCGAACGCCCCGCCGCAGATGAAGAGGATGTTGCGGGTGTCGATCTGAATGTATTCCTGGTGCGGGTGCTTGCGGCCACTCTGCGGCGGCACATTGGCCGTCGTGCCCTCGATGATCTTGAGGAGCGCCTGCTGCACGCCCTCACCGGAAACATCGCGCGTGATCGACGGGTTGTCCGACTTACGCGCGATCTTGTCGATCTCGTCGATGTAGATAATGCCCGTCTCTGCCCGCGCCACATCCCCCGCGTTCTGGATCAGCCGAAGGAGGATATTCTCCACATCCTCACCGACATAGCCCGCCTCGGTGAGCGCGGTCGCATCGGCAATCGAGAAGGGAACATCGAGGATTTTCGCGAGCGTCTGCGCGAGATAGGTCTTGCCGCAGCCCGTCGGGCCGACGAGCAGGATATTGCTCTTCTGCAGTTCGACATCGTTATTGGGCTCCGCGCCCGCAGTGATGCGCTTGTAGTGGTTATAGACCGCGACCGCGAGGCTCTTCTTCGCCATATCCTGGCCGACCACGTACTGCGAGAGTTGTTCGTGGATACGTTTCGGCGTCGGGATGCCCGCGAACGAGGGTTGCACCTTCGGCGCGGGCACTTCCTCTTCCTCAATGATCTCGCGACAGAGTTCAACGCACTCGTCGCATATGTAGACTGCACCGGGGCCGGCGATTAAGCGTTTGACTTCATCTTGCCCCTTGCCGCAAAAGGAGCAGCGATACTGCATCCGGCTTCCGCTCCCGCTTCCCGTAGTTCCGCGCGTACCTGCCATCCCCCAAAGCTCCTCATTCCGCCCGCACGCACCGAAGCGCCACGGTACAACACGCCCCCATCGGGTGCGCTAGGCCACTAATGCTCCCGCGACCTTCTTCGGCTGCGGCATGAGGATTTCGTCAATGAGCCCGTAATCCTTCGCCTCTTCGGCGCCCATGTAATAATCGCGCTCGGTGTCGCGCTTCACCTTGTCGAATGCCTGGTTACTGTGGTTCGCCATGATTTCGACGAGGCGGGTCACGACGTTGATCGTCTCGCGCGCGGCGATGTCGATGTCCGGCACATTGCCCCGGAAACCGCCCGACCCCTGATGGATGAGGACGCGCGAGTTCGGCAGCGCGTACCGCTTGCCGCGCTGGCCCGCACAGAGAAGAACCGCCCCCATGCTCGCCGCCATGCCCATGCAATAGGTCGAGACATCGGAACGGATCATCTGCATCGTGTCGTACATCGCGAGGCCGGCATAGACTTCACCGCCGGGGCTGTTGATGTAGACCTTGATTTCACGATCGGGGTCTTCATAGTCGAGGAAAAGCAGTTGCGCGATGAAGACGTTCGCCACCTGCGCATCAATCGGCGTGCCGACGAAGACGATGCGATCCCGGAGCAAGCGGGAATAGATGTCCCACGAGCGCTCGCCGCGGTTCGTACTCTCGACGACGGCCGGAATAATGTTGTTGATTTCAAGCCCACTATGCATGTCCGGTTCCTTCCAATTCGGTATAACGGATGGGTGCTACTGATGTGACGCGGGTTTCTGCGTCTCATCAGAAGCGGCTGGCGTGTCAGTCACGGGCGATTCCCCATCTGACACTATTGTACCAGCATTCTCCGTCTCTGTGGCAGCGTCCGCTGCTGCGGTTTCTGAGGATTCCGTCATGACAGGCAGTTCAGTCGCGACTGAGTCGATGATTTCTGATGCGGACGCATCCTCCCCATCAGAGGCGTCGTGATCGTGTGTGTGGGCGTCATCGTCGGCTTCGGGCGGGAGGATATAGGCACTCTCTGGGGAGTCATCAATCACTCCCTGCCCTTCGGTCGCGATGGCGATGATCCGGTCGAGGAGTTTCCGCTCGCGCAGGTCCGACTGGATCAACTCGACCGTCCGCTCGTCCTCCAGCACACTGTGCGACATGCCGAGGCGATGCACTTCCTCATGGACCTCTTCGTCAGAGACATCGAGGTCCTCACGCTCCATGATCTCGCGGAGAATGAGGGTGTTTCGCAATCGCCGCTCCGATTCCGGGCGGATGCGCTCCATGAAGTTTTCCAGTGCCTCGCTGTTGCGACCGAAAATCTCATTGATGTCGAGGCCCATGCCGCCGATTTGCTGCAACTGCTGCGATGCATCGTCCTGCGTCTGCTGATTGATGAGCGCCGGGCCGACCTCGACCTTCGCGACATCGTCACGCAGCTTCTCCATGATATTGTTCACCAGCGTATTGCGGGCCTGAATCTCTTTTTGCTTGAGGAGGCTGGAGCGGATTTCGGCGCGCAAGGCTGCGAGGGTCATTGGCCGACCGCCAATCGACGCCGCAAGTTCATCATCGAGCGGCAAAAGCTCGCGCTCCTTGATGCTCTGGACGGTGATCCGGTAGGTGAGCGTCTTGCCGAGCAGCGTTTCCGGGATCGGTCGCGCCTCGCTTTCCGTGCCTTCCTCGACTTCCTCATTCGCCTCCGGGAAGACGACGGTCTGCTCCGTTGGCTCACCCACTGTTGCGCCCAGGATCAGGCCGCGAATCTGCGGCAAGAGGTTGTCGCGCCCCAGGACGAAGGTCGCACCCGTCGTCGGCTCATCGAAGGGTTCATCCCCCTCGAAGGCGGCGATGTCAACGACGACCTGATCGCCCTCCTGCACGGGGCGGGGTGAGGCGGGATCGACCCAGGGGCTGTTCTCCTCACGCAGGTTGTCGATATAGTCATCCGCGTCCTGGTCGGTGACGGAGATATGCTCCGGCTCGACGCGCACCTCTTCGTATCCCTCGACCACCGCAGTCGGCGCGATCTCGACTTCGATACGGAAGGAGAGCGGCTCCTGAGAAAGCACCTCGACCGATGGCCGGGTGACCGGCGTCAGATCTTCCTGTTCGAGTGCCTGCCGGTAGAGATCGTCCATCAAGGCACCATTCGCCTCATCGACGATCATCGCGCGACCGACATGCCGCTCGACGAGCGTGCGGGGTGCCTTCCCCCGACGGAAACCGGGCACCGTGACACGCTGCGCGAGTCGCTTCGTTGCCCGGTCGATGGCGGACGAAAACTCTTCCTCGTCGGAGACAATATCGAGCCGGACCTGGCTCTCCGGGAGCCGCTCGGCAGTCAGTTTCACAGTCTCACCCGTTCCCTTCTCTCACGTTTCCCGTCGTGTGCCGATGGTGGGTGGTCTCGCACCACCGCGCCAAGGATGATAGCGCGCCCCGCTACCCCATCGCAAGTCGGGCCGATCCGAACGGCGAAACGGCGGGGCGTTACCGCCCGCGCCGTTCACGCTCTCACGAGGACTCGTCCCGTTTACTTCTCGATCGGGACGCGCACGACATTGCCCCACTCGGTCCACGAGCCGTCATAGTTGCGGACATTCTTGTAACCGAGCAGTTCATGCAGGACGAACCACGAGTGGCTGGAGCGCTCGCCGATCCGGCAGTAGGCGATGACGTCCTTGTCCGGCGTAATCCCCTCACCTTCGTAGAGGGCGCGCAGTTCCGCGATCGGCTTGAAGGTGCCATCGGCGGCGACCGCCTTTGCCCACGGGATGCTCTTCGCACCGGGGATATGCCCACCGCGGAGCGCGCCCTCCTGCGGGTAGGCGGGCATGTGCGTCAGTTCGCCGGAATACTCCTGTGGGGAGCGGACATCGACGAGTGGCCCCCGCGGATTCTGGCCGCGCCCGCCGTTCGCGTAGTCGATGAACTCGAGAACATCGTCACGCAGGGCGCGAAGCTCCGGGTGGGGTGTACCGGGCGTGTAGTGCGTTGCCGCGTACGTGGGCTCGTCCCGCGTGTATTCACGGCCCTCCGCTTCCCACTTCACGCGGCCCCCATCCATGATCTTCAAATGCTCGTGACCGTTCAGCTTGAAGAACCAGTAGGCATAGGCCGCCCACCAGTTGTTCTTGTCGCCATAGAAGACGACGGTCGTGTCGTTGGCGATGCCATTGCGGCTGAGAAGGGCGGCGAACTCCTTCGGGCCGATGAAATCGCGCACCACGGAATCCTGAAGGTCCGCCGTCCAGTCGATCTTGACTGCGCCGGGGATATGCCCGATCTCGTAGAGGAGGATATCTTCATCGCTCTCAACGAGCCGGATACTTGCATCACCGAGATGGTCCGCGACCCATTGGGTCGAGACGAGGCTATCGGTCGCGGGGGTCGTCGCTGTTGCCGTCATATACCGCTCCTTCCATTGTGTGCGAATAGTTGACGAAGTTACGCAACAAACTTAACTAGACACAAGATACGCGACGCCTGTTGCGCCGTCAAGCCAGGCGGCTTTTCTCAACCAATTAGGAGCATAATACCCGCACGCGCTCACGTCAAGAGTAATTCAAGGCGAAGCCGGGGATTGAGCGCAGAGAGCGCAGAGGACACAGAGGACGCAGAGAGGGAGAGAGGACAAAGAGAATGTAGTTGGAGAAGATCGAAAAATCTCTTTCTCTGTGCTCTCTGCGTCCTCTGTGTCCTCTGTGCTCAATCCCCGGCTTCTCCCCGCGCGGTTAGTCGTCCGCCGCATTGTGTGCGATGGCCTGGCGCATTGCGTCTTCGCGGTATTTCTTCACGGCGGCCTTCGTGGTGCCGAAGGCGAGCAGCGCGCAGCGCGGGCGGGTCGCCATCACCTGACGACCGAAGGTATCGCTGATGAGGTCATACTCCATCGCTTCGACCTCGGACACCGTTTTCCCTTTGAGGCGACTTGTGACGAATGACGCGCCGGCCATACTGATCTTGCAGCCCTCACCGACGAACGAGATGTCCTCGATCGTCTCATCGTCGCCGATCTTCAGATACATAGTGACGACATCGCCACAACCGGGATTCCCGCCGTTGACATCGACGGTGGGCGATTCCATTTTGCGGTTGTTACGCGGTTTTTCGGTATGTTCCATGATGAACGCCATGAAATCCTCACGACTCATCTCCGATCGCTCTGACATGGCTGCTCCCTCATGCAGAACACGCCCAGATGGGCGTGATACGTAACGTGTCACAAAAAGTATAACAGCGCAACCGGGCCAGGCATTCCAGACGATGCTGCCCGAGCGCAGTATGCCGATCTCGTTCACGTGCGGCGGCGATAGTTTCTCGCGAGGACGAGCAACGTGGTAAAAACACCGGTAAGGATAAGCCCGGCCGTGATTGCGCCGATCCAGCCGCGCCCCAGTACGCGCAGCACCGCGATAATGACAACGAGGATGAAGAGATATAGCGTTACGCCCAGCGCGGTATTCCTGCGTGAGGGGAGTGGTCCGCGTCGCATGACATTCCTCGCTTTCTCCCGCCGTGCCCGCTATCTATCGACGGATGCGATCACGTGTGCCCGGCGGCTTCGATCTCGTCGATCAGGCGGGCGGCGTGATCCACGTCGATCACCTCCACTGCCGCCGCGTCCGCAGTATCCGACATCAGGTAGCCGCCCGATGCGGTCGGTTCAAGGGTATACGTGACTCCTTGCGATTCGTGCATGTAGGCCGGTCGGTCGGGCACGGCCCCCGCCACCGGACGGTCTCCCAGAGGGTCGAAGCGGCGATTATTGACGGCGAAGATCGCGGACATTCTACGGGTCCTTTCTCGGCAATACACCGACTGTCCATCCCTACCCCGATACAGTGCATCGTGCCTTACGCTCCACCGATCAGGCTCTCCACCTCGCGTAATAACTCCTCCAGTCGGAACGGCTTCTCCAACACCGCGCAGTTCATCTGGCGTAACTGCCGACGCTTCCACCGGAGAAATTGGGTGTCCGCCGAGCAGATGATTACCGGGATGTTCGTCGTCATCGGGTCGAGCCGCACCTGCTCAAGGATCTTCCATCCTTCATCCGGGCTCTGCAGGCGGATGTCGATGATCACCAGGGCGGGACGCTCACGCTTGATGACGTGGTACGCATTCTCCTTGCGATTCCAGATGGCCGCCCGGTACCCCTCCTCTTCGAGGAGGTCCTTCATCAGCTCCATGTAAATCGCGTCATCGTTGATGATCGTGATGCGCTGTTTTGGCACGGTCGACCCTTTCGCTAAATCGGCAGCCTCACACTGAACGACGGCTTCACGGGTCCGCTGGATGATGCGGAAACTCATCGGGGAGGCCGTGGTCACGCTTCTCGCGCCGCAGGATGCGTTCTTCGAGAATGATCACCTCGTCCTTAATTCCGGTCAGTGCATCCGTGGCGAACGAGCAGAGGCGCTGGGCGGGCGGGACTGCAGCGACCTTGCGGCAGAGCTGCTCGATAGCGAGGAAAGCGACGGTGAGATGTCGGCGGATGCTACGCAGCGCACGGAGGTCGGCGTCCGACTCAGGTTCTGTCACTGTGGTAACCCTCCCGGTTCATCGGTATGCAAGCGCACTGCCACGACCCGTACGAAAGGCGAAATGATAATTAATTCCAGACGATACAACCGCTTCCAGGGGGATCTCAGGCACACGAATGATCGTTTCGATGAGCTACGAACACGGCGGATGATCCGTTAAGTTCGCGATACCGGTAACGGACTGCGCGTCGTCCCGTCCCCTAGGGGTTGGACACGCGGGGATGGCGGCGGTACAACAGGGCCAGTGAGATTGCCAGACCCCGTGCGCGACACCGGCAGGGGCACGGAGGCGACGACAATACGGTACACCCCTCCCTCACTACCATCCGTCAGATAAAGTTCGCCATTCCGATCGGTGCCGAACGAGGTGATCGCGTGCGAGGTATCCAGCAACTCCGTCCGCCGCCAGGTCCCGACGTTCGGTTGATCGAGCGCCCAGATGCGCCCCGAGCAATAATCCGCGAACAAATAGAGACCCACAAGCCTGGGATATGCCGCACCACGGTAGACGAAGCCGCCGGTAATGGAGCACCCAAGGCTGTGGTCGTACTCAGCTACGGGGAGCGTGATCCCGGCAGTGTCGCAGGTCGTCGTGCCTGGGGGGTAGCAATGTGCTCCCTCCGTCACGTTCCAGCCGTAGTTGATCCCCGCCGCCGTTGCCGGGACCACGTTCACTTCTTCCCAGTTTCCCTGCCCGACATCCGCGATATAGAGCGACCCGGAGGGTGGATCGAAGGCATAGCGCCATGGGTTGCGTAGCCCATACGCCCAAATCTCCTTCTTCTTGCCGGTCATGTCGTTCGCAAATGGATTACTCGCGGGGATTGCGTACGGGCTGCCGCCATTGACATCGATCCGCAGGATTTTGCCTGAGAGTGAGGCCGTATTTTGCCCGTTCCCCGCCGGGTCGCCGCCCCCACCGCCATCGCCCGTGCCGAGATAAAGGTAGCCGTCCGGCCCGAAGGCGAGCAGGCCGCCGTTGTGGTTGTTGTTGATTGCATGCGGAATGGTCAGTACATGCGTACCGCTATTTGCGTCGGCCAAGTCCGGGTTCGCGGTGACCCGGTAACGCTCGATGACGTTATCGCCCCCGGCAATGGTGTGGAAGACAAAGAAGAGGCCGTTCGTCGCGTATTGCGGGTGGAAAGCGACACTGAGGAGTCCGCGCTCGCCGCCCGACAGCACGGCACCGGTGATGTTGAGGAATGGGGTCGGGAGGAGCGCACCATTCTTGATGATGCGGATCTTCCCGGCCTGCTCCACGACGAAGAGTCGCGCATCGCCCGCATTCGTCACATAGACGGGCGACGAGAACCCGTTGGTGACGAGTTGCACACTGAGATGCAGCGCGGCCGGGTCAGCGGCATGCACGGATGTAGACGCTCCGAAAAAGAGCGCACTGACGATCACCACGAGCAGCCATGTCGATACCCGACCCATATCGCGACGCAGCATTGTCCCCTCCTCTATGTCAAAGAATCCTGTACCGTTGTACCGTATTACGCCATCCCCAAACTACGCGGATGTATCTTCCGCACCCACATGTGCACAAAAGCCGCCCGAGGGCGGCTCACTATTTATCACAATCGGAAGGCATAAAAATGGAGCGGAAGACGAGATTCGAACTCGCGACCTTCTCCTTGGCAAGGAGATGCTCTACCGCTGAGCTACTTCCGCTCACGACGCAGATGCAGTTGTCTGGTGGGGAAGGAGAGACTCGAACTCTCACGCCTTGCGGCACATGATCCTAAGTCATGCTCGTCTGCCAATTCCGACACTCCCCCGGATGGCATTTCCTCACCGCCACGATACTACCAAAGGGCGGAGAACTCGTCAATAGCCGTGTCTGGCATCCGACGCAAAGGAAGGCACACATGAGGAAATAGGGTGGTGGCGGGCTTTAGCCTGCCTCTCGGTCCGGCAGACTAAAGCCCGCCACCACCAGGGAAATCGGGTTCTGTCCGAATGTGAGGCGAGTCACGGAGGGCCTCTACCGCCGCAATCAGCGCCGCCGCGCCGTCTTCCCAGCGGAATCGGGCCCGCACATCGGCCCGCGCCTGTGTGGCACGATGTGCAGCGGCGGTGGGGTCATCGAGGATTCTCTGCACCGCCGCCGCAATCGCGCCCACTTCGGCAGCCACCAGCCACCCGCTCTCACCCCCGCGCAGAATGTCGCGCGGGCCACCCTCATCCACCGCGACCACGGGCACACCACTCCAGGCTGCCTCAAGCACCGAGAGGCCGAAAGTCTCGTCGCGCCCGGTGTGGAGATAGATCGTCGCGGCCCGATAGAGAGCCGGAAGGTCCGCATCCGGCACGAAACCGGCGAAGATCGTCGTGTCCGCGACGCCAACGCGCTCCGCTTCCGCCCGCAGCCGCACTTCGTCTACACCGGTGCCGACGATCACGCCAACGACGGCCGGATCGCTCTCACGCACTGCCGCAAGAGATTGGATGAAGAGTTCGATGCGCTTGCGTGGGTGCAACTGATTGACCGTGAGGAGGAGCGGCGCGTCCGCTGGGATGGCGAAGCGCGCGCGGATCGCCGCCACCGCACGGTCATCGGGCTCGACGAAATCCACCCCGTGCGGCACAACGGTCGCCTCCTGACCATACATGCGACGGAGACGCGCCGCACCATAGTCGCCGTTCGCGAGCAGCGCATCAGCAGCGCGGACGAAGCGGCGGTCGATCATGCCATAGAGATGAAAAAGCGGCTGCGCGATGCGCCCCACCCGACCAAGCCCCGCAACGACATCGGCGCGATCCCGGTCGACAAAGCGCGGCGGCTCGTACAGGAACGCGATGAGGGGCAGACGAGGCGCGCCCCTACCGCGTCGCCTCGCCCACCAGAGGGTCGGCATCGATGGCGGCCCGAAACAGACCAGTGCGTCTGCATCTTTTGGGATATGTTTCAGCAGACGCGGACCGCGCGCGTATTCCAGCGCCGCGTCCGCGTAGTGGTGGCCGAAGAGATCGACACGCTGCCCCGTCTCAATGACGCCGAGGCCCGGCGGCGCGGCGGCGCGTGGCTCCGCCGCAAGCCGGTGCGTGACGAGCGTCACCCGATGCCCCGCTGCGATGGTAAAGCGCGCAAGCTGAAGAATCAACCGTTGCGCCCCCGTCAGTTTCTTCACTTGCGGATACAGAAAGACGAAATGCAGAAGACTCATCCTTACACAGCAATGAGCAATGAGCAATGAGCAATGAGGGCTCTTTTCTTTTCCTCACCCCCGGCCCCTCTCCATCGCCCGAGATCGAGACACGGACAGGCATTTACGGCGATGGAGAGGGGAGCACAACGGCGAGGCGTTTTCCTCATTGCTCATTGCCATTGCTCATCGCTCATTGCTGCGATGCGGGCGGTCCGTCGCCCTCGGCTTCGTCGAGCAACATGATCGGGATGCCGTCCTCGATGCGGTAGACGCGGCTGCACGCGCTGTCGGTGCAGACGAGGGTATTGCCCTCCAACCGCAGCGGCGCATGATGGCTGCACGGACAGGCGAGGATGTCGAGCAGTTCTTTGCTGATCGCCGGTTTCTCGGTCGCGGACTCACCATGCGCGTCGCTCATCGGTTCCCCTCCTTCATTCGTTCAGTTCGGCACATAGATATTGAGGACGTTCTTCTCCACGAGATGATAGCGCGTCTGAATGGCACGAATCAGGCCCGGTGTCGCATCGGTCGGTGGCAGCGCCGGATCGAGCGTCTCGACAAGGTAACTGAGGACAATCGCCGGATAGCGACCCGCCGCGACATCCGCGACGAGCGACGCATCGTCCCATCTGCCCAAACGCACCTCCGCCGCCATCGTGAACGGGTCCGTCACGCGCACCGTCTGCCCCGTCACGACGAGGATGCCGACGTTGTTACTGTACACTGGGCCGGGCGAGTTGGCGACAAAGCCCGCGACATTCGTTAACCCCTGCCGCTCGGAGACGGACGGCGGGCGGTAATCCCGGGCCAGCCAGCCCGTCGCCCCCTCCCGCTCGGTCACGGCAACGCCGGTACTGACGATGAGCGCGAGAATCACTGCCGCAATCGCCAGGCGAGACTGACCGCGCGCCGCACGATCCCCGACCCCGACTGTCCAGAGCGCCGCGAGGCCCTGACCGATCACGAGGGCGGTCGCGGCGAGCAGTTCAACGAAATGGTTGTGATTGCCGCCGCTCGTCCCCGCCCCGAGCACGAGGACGGCGCTGATCGCAAACCAGCACACGCCGAATGTCGGACGTCGCGCGCGCAGCACGAGCGTCACACCGAGCACGATGGCGAGGGAGAGCAGGATGCCGTAGCGCTCGGCGAAGGGTTGTGCGAGGCGGCGGAAGGCCACCCACTCCCATGACCCCTGATAGCCAATGATCTTCTGCGCGAACCCTCCCCCGTCAGCGCGGTGAGGAGCGTGAGCGGTAGGAGGACCATCGCGGCGTAGCAACCCGCCACCGTCAGGCCGACTTTTGGTTGCGCGACGCGTGGCAACGAGCAGGCAGGCAAGCGGCACCGCGATAAACGTCTGCTTCGTCCACCAACCGAGCGCGAAACAAGCAGCGCCGAGCGCGAGCCGTCCGAGCGCCGCGCCACGCGGCCACGGCGAGTCGCGCCATCGCGGTGGCCCGGACGACTCCAGCGCGGCGCGGAGCACCGCGACGCCGAGGAGATTCCAAAGCAGCGCCGTCATATCGGGGCGGACACGCACGCTCCAGACAGTGACGAGATGCGCGGTGAAGAAGAGCGTCGCCGTCCAGCCACCGAGCAACCAGCCCCGCCCGTCCGGCAGCGCGCGCCGGACCGCCCAACCCAACCACGCCGCGACCCCGAGGGTCGCCGCCAGTTGCACCGCCCGACCGAACTTGAACGTTGGCCCGGTCAGGCCCATCGCGCCGCTGTTGAGCAGCGTGTAGAACGGCGTATACGGCCCGGCGTAGAAGTACGAGGCGGGGGAAGGTTGAAAGGCGTAGGGGTTCGTCCCATCGGCGATCAGCTTTGCCTCCGCGATCAGGACACCCTCGGCATCATCCACCTGAAAGGGGAAACGGAGGATCGCCGCGTCATAGCGCGCGGTACCAATCAGCTTCGGTACCAGGAACACGCAGGCGATCACCAGCACAAGCATGACGAGCAAACCGGCGGCATTCCGGCCCGCCCGCGAGAAGATGCGCCCGTTGGGTCGCGTCTCAAGCACGCTGACTGCGCCATAATCCCCGGTGGAGGCGGGCTTTAGCCTGCCATCCTGTGCTGTGGCAGGCTAAAGCCCGCCTCCACCGAGCATTTCTCGACTCACTGATTCCCGAAACCGCTCTAAGAACCGTTTGCAAACCCGGATCGACGCAGAGGACGCAGAGGGCAGAGAAGAGAAAAAAGGGAAACCATTCTCTACCTCTGTGTCCTCTGCGCTCTCTGCGTCCTCTGCGCTCAAATCTCTTTCCCCTCTCTGCATCTCTCTGGCCTCAAAGCCTGATGATCGTGGCGCTGCCTTCATCGACCGCGATACCGCGCGTCTTGTTGCGCGTGTCCACGATGGCGACGGAGCGCGCAACGATCCGCTCATAGTCCACGGCGGAATGGTCGGTGACGATGACGACGCAATCCACCGCACGGAGCAGTTCGTCACTCAGCGCGGTGGAGGCGTAAATCTCGCCGTCCGGCGCGCGGAAGGTCGGCACATGCGGATCGTGGTAACAGACCGTTGCGCCATCTGCCAACAGGAGCCGCCAGAGCGCGGCAGCGGGCGTCTCGCGCGTATCCGCGACATCGGCCTTGTAGGCGACGCCGATCAGGAGGATACGACTGCCATTGACGCTGCGCTTCTGCCCGTTGAGCGCGCGTACGACGAGGTCCCGCACATGGTAGGGCATCCGCCGGTCGATCTCCACCGCCAGTTCGATAAAGCGGGTGGGGAAATCGTATGCCCGCGCCTTCCAGGTCAGATAGAGGGGGTCGACCGGAATGCAGTGCCCGCCAAGGCCGGGGCCGGGCACGAAGCGCATGAACCCGTACGGCTTGGTCGCCGCCGCATCGAGCACTTCCCAAACATCCAGCCCCATCCGGTCACAGAGAAGCGCCAACTCATCGACCAGCGCGATATTGACGACGCGGAAGACATTCTCGACGAGCTTCTCCATCTCCGCGACCTTCGGCGAGGAGACGGGCACGACGGTGTCGGTCATCCGGGCATAGAGCGCGACGGCGCGCGCGGTGCACGCCTCGGTGCAACCACCGACGACCTTCGGCGTGTTCTTGAGCGTCCATCCCTGACTGTTCGTGTTGCCGGGATCGATTCGTTCCGGTGAATACGCGACAAAGACATCCTCACCGATCGTGAAGCCGGCCGCTTCGACCATCGGGACGACAATCTCCTCAGTCGTGCCCGGATAGGTGGTGCATTCGAGGATAATTAACTGGCCGCGCCGCAGCACGCGACCGATGCGCGCCGTCGCATCGCGGACCATCGACAGATCGGGGTCATAGGTCGCATTGACGGGGGTCGGGACGGCGATAATCAGCGCGTCGCACGCCGCGAGCGGTGCGTCCTCCGTGGTCGCGGACAGGCGACCGGCCTCGACCTGTGTCGCGACCGCCTCATTCGAGAGAATGTCCGGCAGCGGGCTTTCCCCCCGATTGATCGTCGCGACGCGCGCCGCGAGCATGTCGCAGCCAACGACCGTGCAACCCGTCTCCGCAAATGCCACCGCGTACGACAGCCCGACGTAGCCAAGGCCGATGATGCCGACGGTCGGTGCCGTTTCTTCGTTGTCTACCTTCGCCAATCCCATCTACCCTTCCCGCGTCTGCCGCGCCGCACACGCCGCGCGATAGACCTGCTCGAATGCCAGCGCGGTCCGCGCCCAGGTCAGTCGCGTGCTCACATCCGCACGGGCAGCGTTACCGAGGGCCGCCCGTCGCGCCGGATCAGCGAGCAGCGCCGTCATGGCGTCGGCGAGCGCCACGGCGTCGTTTTCCGGCACGAGTACGCCGGTCTCCCCATCACGGACCGCCAGGCCGACGCCCGCGACGTCCGACGCGATAACGGCACCCCGGCGGCGAGCGCATCGAGCAAGGCGTTCGGCAAGCCATCGACATTGCCGCGATGGTCGTGGACCGAGGGCAGCACGTAGAGGTCACACGCCCCGACCAGCAGCGGATGCCGCGTCCGATCCACCCGCCCGGCGAAAATCACCCGCTCATCCAACGCCCATGTGCGTCCGCCTGCGCCCGCAATTCCGCATCGAGCGGGCCATCACCCGCGATCACCAGACGCGCCGCCGGATAACCGCTCGCGATGCGCGCGAACGCATCGACCGCGACCGCGAACCCCTTCTTATAGACGAGCCGGCCCGCACAGAGCAAGAGCGGCGTCTCCGGCGTCAGCCCGAACCAGGCACGCACCGCCGCCCGTGTCTCCCCATTCACGGGGCGAAACTGCTCGCGTCAACGCCATAGGGAATGACGATCGTCGTCTCCGGGCGCGCGCCGAGCGTATGCGCGCGGTCCGCGAGGTCGCCGGAGCAGGCCGTGACGGCGGCAGCGGCGGCGAAGGTCCACCGCGCGGCGATCCGTGCCGGAGCGATCCGCTCCGCGACGAAGACATCCGAGCCATGCAGGCTGATCACGAGCGGCAGGCCGGATCGCTTCGCGACCGCCGCCACCGGCGGGCCATTGGGGATCACCCAATGCGCGTGCAGGAGATGCGGCGCACCGCCCGCGCAACGCGACGGACCGCGCGGGCCGCGTTCGTCAGGGCGAGAGGCGCGACCGCGACCGCCCCCTTCGTCAGCGCCACATCCCCCGCAAGCGAACCCGCATACCCCCACGCCGCGCCCCACGCGCGCACCGGAGACACCGCGAAGGGATGGAGATGAACCCCGCGCACCACGCCGGACTGTCGGAGACGCGGATGGTCCGGTAAGAACATATGCACCTCGTGCCCGCGCGCGACCAGACCGGCGGCGATCTCCTCGATGAAGGGCGCGGTCATATCGCCCGCAAAGAGGGGATAGGAGGAGGTGAGCATGACGATGCGGAGTGGCGGTTCCGTCACACGAGCGATCCTCTCAGGCAGGGGGCGGCGAGACCGCGAAGACGAGGTAGACAGTTATTTTGCGGGTCGTAGAGCGGCGTGATACCGGGCACGTCCTTGAACGAATAGAGCGATTTCAGACTCTCACGGATCGTGTTCGGGTCATTGATGTGATCGAGTTCGAGCACCGTGACATGATATTGCCGCATCACCGCGTAGACCTCGTCGCGCGTGCCGAGCGGTAGCATCACCGCGCGGCGTCCGCTGTGCCACGAGATTTCCCACGGGTTGCGTGTCATCACCACCGCATCTGCGGGCGTGTTCGCCTTCAGCCAGTTCGCTGCCTCGACCATGCCATTGCCGCTCGTTTGCGCCGCCACCCGCACGCGGATATCGCGCCCCGCCGGGATGAAGATTGCCGCCAGCAGGACCCCAACGAGCAGCGGCACGAGCGCGCGCTGCCGCATCCCCGCGAACCAGGTGATGAGCGCGTCATACGTCCATTCGAGCCCCGCAGCGGCGTAAAGGAGCAGCCACGGCACGAGGACGAGCAGATAGCGCACTTCTTCGTGCCAGTAGAGGCAGACGAAGAGCAGATAGGGGACGACCGCGCCGAGTAGCACCAGGCCAAAGCCGGGTCGCCGCGCCGCGCCGATGATGAGACCAATGACCAGTAAGGGCAGGAGCACGCGCGGTATGAGTGCGCCGCCGGTGAGATCGCCCCAGAGGCGCGTGAACTGCTGCCCTTGCACCGTGAGGAAGTGATCGTAGCCGTAACCGACGAGCAGACGTGGATGAGGTAGCGCTTTGTTCCAGAAAACGCCGTAAATACCGTCTACCGGCTGCGCCGGATCGTATTTCAGCACCCATGCGTCGTACGACTCCGTCGAATGAAACGGCGTGTGGAAGGTGACGATATTTCGCACTGCCCAGGGCATATAGCAGGCGATCATCGTCACAAGTGCAACGGCGATACTCGACCACGGTATCCGCGTCCATGCCCGCCGCGCGGCGACGAACGCGACGAAGGCCGCGCCCGCAATCATCACGCCGCCACTCGGCTTCGCGAGCAGGAAAAGCCCGGCAGCCGCACCGAGGGCGATATCCGGCAACCACCGGCCCATGCGCCCCGGGCGTGCGGACGGCTCCCGCACGCGCGGTTCATACCACGCCCGATAGAGTGCGACGACGAAGGCCGCGAAGAGGAGCGTGAAGACAAGGTCATTGACGGGGAACAAGGTGTCCTCAAAGACGAGCGGCATCGCCGCGAGGAACACCGCAGCCAACACGCCGACGCGCCGCGACCACCGCCATGCACCAATTGCGTACGTCGCGCCGAGCAGCCCGGCCATAATCGCGATGTTCGGCAGCTTCGCGACGACGGTCGAGATGCCGAAGAGGCGAAACGCGACCGCGATCAACCAGACCTGGAGCGGCGGCCATGTCTCGGCGGGGTGCGTGATGCTACCGAAGCGCGTATAGAACTGCGGCACGTAGTCGATCACATCGCCCTTCAGCCGCACGAGGTTGCGTGCCCGCACCGCATTGTCCGCGTAGTCCGCGTGCCCAATGAAATCGACCTTGCACACGACGACGAACGTCACCGCGACGTACCCGGCGACGAGCACCGCGACGATCCCGCGCGCGACGCTGCGTTGATCGAGCGCGTGCCATCCGCGTGACAGAAGCGCCGCACTTGCGCGCCAGCGGAGCGCTGCACCACCGACGCTGACCGCTATGATGGCGGGAACAAGGAGCGGTGGAAAGACGAACCGCGTTTCCGGCGCAGCGAGCGCGGCGAAGGCGACGAGTGCGGCGAGACCCCCACCGAGGCGACCGCTCCACGCGCGCGGCACGACAAGCGTGATCGCGAGCGCGAAGAGCATGAGCCGCACCGCCCACGGCCAGCCACCGACCGCCCCCGCCCACCAGGAAGTCTCCAGCGGTTCGATACGTAGCCGGTCGATCTGCACGCCGAGGATGCGCGTGTCGCTACTCGCCGGGATAAAGCGCTCCGCCCGCAAGCGCACCGTCAGGTCCGCGCCCGTACCGGAGGCGCGAAGATCGGCGAGCACAGGCAGAAAGGCACCGGATGCCGCGACAGGCGCGGCGCTGGCACCGAGATCGACCTGAAAGGGAATCTCGGTGGGTGTGCCACGACCATTACGCGCGTCGATCTCAATGTGCGCGTCCCGCACACCGCCATAACCGGGGATCGCCACCGTCGCCATCGTGCGCGTCCAGCGGTAGGTGATGCCATTGTCGCGCTCGTCACCATTGAAGCCCGCAATGACGAGGCGATCCGGGAACCGACCGACATCGAGCGTCACCGGGCGCGCGATCGGGAAGCAGGCGAGGTAGGCGACGAGCGCGATACCGACCGCAAGCGCCGGTTGACGGAGCGGCCCCGCCGAGCGCCGCCACCAGCCGACCGACGCGCGCCCCGCCCGTCGCAACGAGCGGGCAGCAGGTCGCGTTGTGCGGCCGCTCACGGGTACCGCACCTCGATAGTGATCGTCTCGCCCACCGCGATATTGCCGACGCGGATCTGCGCCCCGTTGATGTCCCGCGCGCCACTGCCACCCGTCCACGCCACCTGTTTCGGCGCACCGGGCAGGGTCAGCGTCGCGTCATTGCAGCCGGTCGTCCCGTCGTTGCGAACGGTGATCACCGTACTCGTGCCAACATGCGTCGTGGAAACATGAAGCTGCGCGCGCGCATCGACGAAGTTGGTGATCGTCGTGACGGGTGCGACCCAGAGGCCGAGCGAGCGACGATCCGCCGCATAGGCGACGACCCGCCCCCAGATCGCCTGCGCGGCGGGGGTAGCGATGCTCTCCGGGTGCGCCCAGAGCGAGAAGACGCCGCCCGTGGCGAGGGCCATATCGATGCCGCGCTGTGCCGCCTGCTCATCTCCCTGCCGGTCGATCAATTCCTGATCGGGCACGACGTGCATCTGTGGATAGACGGGGACCGTCTGCATTTCGACCGTCCCCGGTTGAATGTCATAGAAGCGCGTCACATTGGTGATGCCATGCTTCGCGAGCACGGCGTAATACTCCGCCGTGACGCTGTTTGAGGCCCGCCAGGGGAAGGCAAACGAGTGCGCAGGCGCGTAGCCGTTCTCTTTCGCAACGGTGTCCCAGGCGGTGAGGTCGTCGTCCAGTTCCTTCGGGGTGATGCCGGAATGCAGAAAGAGATGACCGAAGGTATGCGACTCGATGTCGTGCCCATCCTGCGCGAGTTGCTTCGTCAGGGAACCGAAATACCATGCCGGGTTCGTCTCCTCCGTCCCGAAGGGGTCATCGCCGTACCAGGGGTGCGTCGTCCAGTAATCCGACGCGAAACCGGCTGCCTTGGCGGTGTAGCGCCGGTAGGTGGGGTTGCCGACGAACTGCCGATGCTGCGTATTGCCGGTGAGAAAATTGTAGCCGTTCACGTAGAAGGTCGCCCGGGTGTCATAGGCCGCGAAGAGACGGCGCAGGAAGTTCGCCCCGGTGCGCATCGCCAGCCCGCGCGCCTCAGCATCGGCGACATCGTGATCGGTCGTGCCGCCGCGCGTGTGGATGAGGCCGCCCATTGCCGTCTCGAAATCGAAGGAGAAGGCGAGCGCGGCCCTCGCGTAGTTCGGCAAGGCATCGAGTCGCGCGCCGTCCTGCGGTTGCAGGCGGACGGTATCGACGAGCGCGCCGACGGGAATCGTCAGTGCTACGGTCACAAAGGTCGCACGCGCGGGCGCGGCGCTCTCCCGCACCGCCACACCGACCGGGAGTGATTGCACGGTATCATTGATCGGTCGCTGCATCGCGTCCTGCCACAAGAGACGCACACTCACTTGTGCGCTCATATCCGGCGCGAGCAGTACATGCGCCGACAGACGGTAGCCATCTCCCGCCTGAATCGGAATGCGGGGCGAGGTCGCCGTCCCGGCTTTCGTATCTGCCATCAGCGTCATGCCATCGGGCGCGACCCGCGCGTTCGCGTCCAGCGTCCAGACACGGTTGACCGTGCCGGAGGAGAAGCGCGTCGCAATCGGCGGCAGTAGGTTCGGTGCGAGCGCCACAGGCGCGGTGTGCGTGGGGGTCGATGCGCCGCAGCCGGTCATCGAGATCAAGAGCAACACCGCCACACTTGCAACAGGCAACACCCGCTCATGATGCACCCGCGGGATGTGCAACCCCGGTACGATGAGCAGGACGACAACACCGATGCAGAGGGCAACTGGCGCGACATAGGAGTTTGGATCACTGCCAATCGGCACAATCGCCGGTCGGTCCGCGCCCTTCGTGACGATACTGACGACGCCACCGGCAACGAGTGCGAGAAGACTGGCAAGTGCCCCCCAACGCACGAAAGCGGGCCGCTCGCGCGCGACGAGGGCGAGGAGGAGCATATAGCCCGCAGCGGCAAACGCGCCGAGGATGAAGACCGGATACTCCTCTGCGACGAGACCGCCCGGTTGCCGGTCGAGGAGCGCGGGAATGACGACGGTAAGGAAGAGCGCGACGACCGAGACGCGCGCCCGCCAGGGCACGAAGAAGAGACCGATACCGAGACCGATCAGCCCAATATCCATCAGTGGATGCCGCGCCGAGAGCGCGCCAAAGGCTACGAGCGACGCGCGCGCTGCCGTCAGCGGCGTATCGAGAAAGCGCCCCTGAAGCGTGCGCTGCCACGGCTCCCCGATCGCGTACATCCATGCGCCGCGCCACGGACGCTCGTACCACGCGGTGTTGTAGATCACCAGCAGCACGGCAGGTCCGATGGCACCGAGCGCGACCCAGGGGACGCGCAACCACCAGCGGCGACCGCCCTGCACGATCACATTGAGCCCCACGACCACCGCAGCAACCCAGCCGTACCAGAGCGCGAGGGGCAAAAAGCCGAGGAGGAGGCCGATCATCACCAGGCGACCGTGCGGCGTCCAGCCTTCTTCAACGCGCGCGTCGGCACCGTCGGTGAGGATGAGCGCGAGCAGGACACCAACGAGCGTGAGGGCGGCGAGGCCATTAGTGACGGCAGCGACCGGAAAGAGGTAGGCACCCGCCGCGAGCGCACCCCCGACGACGGCGAGCAGTGGCGGTAAGCCCAGGCGTTCACCCGCCCACGCCATCGCCGCCGCGACCAGCAGCAACAGCAGGACCGCCTCCGTCCCGACGAAGAGAATCGCCGCATCCGGTCGATTGAGTCCGTCCGCGAGGGGGAGGCCGAACCAGGCGCCCGGCACCGCGAGCAGTGCCGCGCCAGGGTCGGCGGTCGCGATGTAGCGACTCTTCAGGTAGCCGAGGCCGGGCGCTGCGGCATCCAGGCTGCCGACCAGCGCGGTATTGCCGTCCACCGCGATCGTGCCGCGCTCGACCATGCTCTGCGCGGTCGCGAAGGCAGACCCAACGGGGCCATCGGTCAGCCCGGTGCGAACGACACCGGCCAGGCCGAGCGCGACGAACGCGGCCCAGACCAGAAGACGGAGGGCGGTATTGCGCAGTGCGGCTCGCGTGCCATTCATGGCGTCGCCCCGGATGCACTCATCATATCGCGCGTCTCCGGCGGCGTGCGGGAGCGCAGCGGCACGGGATCGCGGTACCACGCGATCAGGCCGGGGATGGTGTTCGTCAAGTTGAGAAAGAGGATGAGGAACGACGCGGCCAGCGCAGTATCGTGGCCGATCCCCTCGCGCCCGAGCAAGGCGATGATCGCCCAATCCCGCGTGCCGATCCCGCTGACCGAGAGCAACCCCGCGAGAGACGAGAGGCCGACAACGGCGATGAAGGTGAGGAGGGACAGGCGGATTTCGAGCGCCCGGAAGCAGAGATAGATACGGCCAAGCGTCGCCACGAACGAAACGACCGACCAGCCGAGAAGCACCACAAGGTTCTTCCCGCTGACATGGGCATCGCGGAGTGCCCCCACCCAGCGCATCCGACCGAGCATCGCGCGCGCGCGGTGCGGCAGGAGATTCGCCACACGCTGCCGGAGCGTCGGGCGGGCGGCAACCGCAATGCCGAGTACTGTCGCGCCCAGGAGCGCACCGACGACCACGAACTGCGCCCCGAATGCCGCACCATAGACGCCGACCCCGACCGAAGCGGCGGCGAGCAGCAGCAGGACATCGAATAAGCGATCCACGACCACGCTGGCGAGCGCGGGGGCGAGATTGCCGCCCCTGCTCTGCACGTACCACGCCTTGAGGCCGTCACCCAACTGACCGGGGGTGACGATGGCCGCCCAGAGGCCGATGGAGTAGAAGCGGAAGGCATCCCGCCAGGGAAGGGCGATGCCGAAATCGGCGAGGACGAGTTGCCAGCGGCGCGCCTTCGGCGCGAGGAGCGGAAAGACCGCGAGCGCGGCAACCCCGACGAGCCACGGGTTCGCCGCGCGCAGGCCGTTCGCCACATCGCGCGGGCCGACGACGACGACCGCGATCACCGAAAGTGTCAGACCAAGGAGCCGTGGCAACCAACGGCGCAAGCGGGCGACGGTGCGCGAACGTGCGGGCACAGGCATTACTCCGGCGATGCGGCGCGGTCAGGCGCGGCGTCATCGCGCGTCCGTGGCAGGTCGCTGACATGCTCGACACGTTCAAAGCGCAACGCGGCGATTTGCTCCGAAATCAACCCCATCAGGAAAATGATGATACTTGTCAGGCAGAGGAGCACGGTCGAGTTCGTCACATGCACTTCGGTGACGGTCGTATACACACCGTATACCGCGCCCAGAGCGAAGAGGATGAGCGCGATGGGCGCGAAAATCTTCATCGGGCTGAAGAGCGTGATCATTCGTAGGATAATCAGGAGGAAGCGCACGCCGTTTTGCAGCAACTTTTGCCCGCTCTTCCCACCCCGGCGCTTCTTCGCGACGATCGGGACGAAGGTGACGTTGTACCCCGCCTTGAGAAAGGCGAGCGTGCTCGTCGTCGGGTAGGAGTAGCGATTCGGCAGGAGATGAATGAACTCCATGATGACGGCGCGGCGAAAGACGCGAAAGCCGCTCGTGAGATCGGGAATCTTCGTCCCCGCGAGGTAGGAGGCCATCGCTTCGAGCGCGCCATTACCGACGGCGCGCACCGCGTTCTGCTGCGAGGTTTTCGTCCGTGCACCGACGATCAGATCGTAGACGCCGGTATGCGTCAAGAGTTTGCCGATGTCGGCGGGCTCTTGCTGGCCGTCCGAATCGAGGAGGAGAACGAAATCGCCGCGTGCCGCGCGAATACCCGTCTTCACCGACGCGCCATTCCCCTTATTGTAGGGGTGGCGGACGACGCGGAGCGGCAACCCCTCCAACTGATCGCCCGTCCCATCCGTGCTGCCATCATCCACGACGATCACTTCGGCATCCGGGTAATCGCCGCACACGCGGCTGAGGACCGCGCGGATACCGCCCGCCTCATTGAAGGCGGGGATGACGATGGAAAGCGTCGTGCCCGCAGGCAAAAACGCCGCCGCGCCCGCCACTGCCGTATCCTGCGATTGTGTGATGGAGCGTTGCATACCGTAACCCCAAACTTCCTTCACCCAATTGAACGTACACCGCGTCGCGCGGTCGCACGTCCGCCGCATTGTACACTACTCAGCCTGGTGGGATGATCGATACACGGACCCGCCATCCCTCAGCCAAAGGAGTCAATGATGACAAACATCCTTATCGCAGCGGATAACGGCCTCATATACACGAACGGAAGTCCCGGTGATCTGCGGACGGCCGAACCGTTCGCGGGCACCGATGTGCAATGTCTGGCTGCCGATCCGCTCCGACCGGAAATCGTCTACTGCGGCACCTTCGAGCGCGGCCTGTGGTGTAGCGCCAACGCCGGGATAAGCTGGCAGCCGGTCGGTGCGGGGATCGCCCATGCCCCGGTGATGGCAGTGAGCGTCAGCGCGCTCGACCGGGCTGGCGCGCATGGCGTCGTGTATGCAGGCACCGAACCGAGCGCGCTCTACCGCTCGGAGGATGGCGGGGCGACCTGGCGTGAGTGCGCAGCGCTCCGCACCTTACCCTCGGCTCCGACCTGGAGTTTTCCGCCCCGCCCCGCGACGAGCCATGTCCGCTGCATCACGCTCGACCCACGCGCAGGGGGTAGTCTCTTTGTCTGTATCGAAGCAGGTGCGCTCGTTCGGAGCGCCGACGGCGGCGAAACATGGATCGACCGCGAGCCGGACGGCCCCTGGGACACGCACACGCTACGAACCCATATGAACGCGCCGGGGCGTCTCTATTCCGCCGCCGGTGACGGATTTATGCGGCCCGGGCGCGGTTACTCAGAGAGTGATGATGCGGGTGTGACCTGGCAGCGACCGGACGAGGGATTGAGCCATCATTACCTCTGGGGCGCTGCCGTCGATGCCACCGACCCCGACGCAATAATCGTGTCCGCTGCCAGCAGCCCCAATCAGGCGCACAATCCCGCCGCTGCCGAATCGTATGTGTATTGGCGGCAGAACGGCAGTGCCTGGCAACTGGCGCAAGGCGATCTTCCCAACGGACGCGGAATGCTCGCGCCGGTCCTTGCCGCAGACGATCACACGCCCGGCGTCTTCTATGCCGCCGCGAATACGGGTCTCTATCGTTCCGCCGATGCGGGGCGGACCTGGCAGCAAATCAACATCCCGTGGCCCGCAGCACATCGCTCCCGCCACGTCAACGCGCTACTGGTCGATACGACCGCCTGAGCATCACGCCTTGACGCGGCGCAATCGGCGGCACGTTGATCCGGGCACCCCGATATGCATATCCGCAAGCGCCTGCGCCGTCTGCGCGATCACCTGCGGCTGCGCCGCGAGACCGAGTTCCGCAATTGCCTCTGCGATGGGGACGAAGGACTGAGGACTGAGGACTGAGGACTGAGCGGGATCCACTCCCATTCCCTCCCCTCTCCATCGCCGTACGAATCTATCTATTCTCCAATCTATAGGCGATGGCTCCGTACGAGAGGGGTCGGGGGTGAGGAAAGGCGATGGCCCATTCGCCACCTTCTCATCGTGTGCCGCCTCACTGCGGTCAGGCGGTTCGTGAATCCGTTCGTGCGACAGCGGACGACTGAGGACTTCGCTCAACACATCAAGATACCCCTCGGCGGCGCGGCGCATCGTGTGCTCGCGCAGCACGAAGTCGCGGGCGTTCGCGCCGACCGCGTGGCGGAAGGCGGGGTTGATTGCCAGAGCGCGCAAGTACATCACCAGCGTTTCGCCCTCGAAGGCGTCCGGTGGCACCTTCAGCACTGCATCGTCAGGGAGTCGGCAAACGCGCCCGTCTCCGTCACGATGGTTGGCAGTCCCGCGCTCATCAGCCGGAGCACCGCAGCGGAGGTTTCGCCCGCCGTCGGGTAACGGAGTTCGACACAGACATCCGCCGCCGCGAAGAGGTCGGGCAGTTGCGCGTCTGGCACATAGCCGAGTCGGCGGACGTAGCGTTCGATCCCGGCGAAGCGCGCGAGGCGGGGCACATCGTAGTGCGGTGAGTCACCGCCAACCATCAGGAGTTGCACCTCCGGCACCGCATCGACGAGGCGGCGCATGGCGCGAAAGACGGCGGGAATGCGCTTAAAGGGGTTGATCCGTCCGAGTGACAGCACGACGAATGCGTTCGGGCTGAGGCCGAGACGATCGCGCGCCGCCTGTTGATTGACGGGCGGCACAATGGGCACCCCCATCGGCACGACATGGGTCCGCGTGTCGGGCACCAACCGTTGCACCCAGGCGGCGGCGGACGGGCTGTGCGTCACGACATGCCGGGCCGCGCGCAGGAAGTCCTCATTGAGCGGATAGTCGAACATCGCCGTTGGGTTCTGCCCGCGCAAGACGTGGGCGGCGACCTCCTCCGCCGCGTTCCCGTAGCGCGCGCGCATCTCCCGGCGGTAGGCGTCACGCCCTCCCCGCCCCTGCACCGCGCGCCAGACCATCAGGTGATGCAGGACGACGTCATGGAGCACGAGCACATCGGGTTTTGCGAGCGCGAGCGGCACCATGTAATTGTGCGCGGGGCTGTTGCCCATCTGGAGCACCGTTGCGTCATAGCGTCCCCGGTCGAAGCGGCGCGCATCGATGATCCGCGCCGGGCCGAGCGCATCCGCGAGCGTGGGGACGTAGCCATCCACAACGACCGCAACATCGAGCGCCGTGGCGAGCCACGGGAGCAAATCTTCGCTGTACTGCGAGATACCCGATTCCACCGGCTGGAGCGGCGTGAAGTAGGCGATTTTCGCGGGCTGATCGCTCATCGCGTCAACTCGCGGATGACGGTCGGCCAGCCAATATCCGCGACCGCCCGCATTCCAGCCATGCCCAATCGTGCCGCCTCATTGGGCTTCTTCCACCATCGGTCGAGCACCGCCGCGAGCGCTCCCGCATCCGGTTCGACCACCGCGCCATTCTCCCCGTCGCGCACGAACTCGCGCACGCCCCCGCTGTCGCTGGCGGTAAGCACCGGTTTGCCCGCCGTCAGCGCTTCGACCGCCGCATAGCCGTAATCTTCATCGACGGGCACATAGACGACGGCGCGACAGGAGTTGTAGAGATCGACCACTGCACGATCTGTGACCCGCCCGAGGAAGCGCACCCGCTCCGCGATCCCCAAAGAGGCAGCCAACTGCGCCAACCGCTCACGCTCCGGGCCATCCGAGGCGACCCGTAGTTCGACCGCTTCCTGCGTCGCCGCGACCGCACGAAGTACAAGGTCGAGCCGCTTGGCCGCATCGAGGCGCGCGACCGAGAGGAGAAATCCGCCATCTCCCTGCCCCGGTGTTAGGCCGGTGAGCATCGTCGGTGGGTAGAGCGAGGTTCCTGGAATGCCATTGAACCGCGCGAGGCGCGCGACGACATTGCGGGAGATACCGTAGACCCGCTGGCACTCGCCAAGCCCGCGCGCGTCGATGGCGCGGATGCTCTCGCGCACGGCGCGATCGTCCGGGTGTTGGTGAAATCAGAGAGGTCCGATCCATACCAGTCATATGCCTGGCGGTGCTGATGCACCACCCACGCCACTTTGTTCGGGTGGCGCACCGCCCAGGTGGGGAACTTCGTGCAGATGACGCGGTCGATCTTCACGCCGTTCGCCTCGGTGAGGTCCAGGAGACGCCAGGCGAGTGCGTGCGAGGGGATGGCGGACGGAGGATACCAGCGAAAGGGCAGGGCGACGACCGCGACTCGGTGCCCCGCCTCTTCGAGCGCCGCCGCAAGGCCATCGACCAGCATTTCCGCGCCACCGCGAACGTACGGCACCTGCGTTGCGGCGATGACGATATTCAAGGCCGCCGCATCCCCTGCGCCGCGCCGTTCGTGCCCTGCGCGGACGCATCACCCGATTCATGCAGCTCCAACGCCGCGATCCGGGCGGCGAGCGCTTCCTGCCGGGCGGCGAGGGTGTTCAACGCGGTAACCGTCGCTTCATTGAAATCGTTGATCTGATCGACAATCGGATTGATGTACCAGCGCAAACCGATGCGCATCGCGCGCTGCACCAGCGCGAGTGCCCGCCCGACGATGGGGATGCGCCACATGATCGGAAAGTGCGCCGAAATGTGCGCGAGGTCCGCCGCCTGCCTGAGTGGGTCATCGAGCACACTCTGCGCGGAGAGCCCCATCGCGGCCCCGCGCGCGACCGCCTGAGCGCGCAGGGCGGCGATGGTTGCCGCGACATCGATACTCTCGTCAGACTCACGCTTTGTCATCTGCCTCACCCCCGGCCCCTCTCCATCGCCCTCAAATCGAGATACAGACAGGTTTGTACGGCGATGGAGAGGGGTGACGCACGGGAAATGCCGTGGCGTTCTCTGAACATCCCGTTTCCCCATATTCATCCCTCCTCCTCTCCATCGCCCATAAGCTTGTGGAATAAATAGGTCCGTTTGGCGATGGAGAGGGGGTCGGGGGGTGAGGGTGATCCCACACACGACGCCATTCTACACATTTTCATGCCCCCAGCAGCGCATCGTAGACGTTCGCGACGGCGGCGACGATGTGATCCCAGGTATAGCGCTCTTCCACTTTGCGTCTCCCGGCAGCGCCCAGTCGATGCCGGAGAGCGGGATCATCGAGTAAACGGCGGAGCGCACCGGCGAGGGCGGGCACATCACCGAAGGGGACGAGCAAGCCATCAATGCCGTCTGCGATCACGCCGGGGATGCCGCCCGCATCTGCCCCGATCACGGGTTTGCCGTTCGCCCACGCGTCGAGGAAGACGATGCCGAACGAATCTGTCCGGGAGGGCAAGGCGAGAAGGTCCGCCGCCGCCAGGACATCCGCCTGGGTCTCCTTCGCGACAAAGCCGAGGGCGCGGATATGCCCGCGCTCGGCTTCAGGCAAATGCTCTAGAAAGGCACGGGCGTGCGAGAGCATTGGGCCGGTGAGGACGAGCGTCGCCTCGCGCCCTTCCTGCCAGAGGAGCCGCATGGACGCGACGAGATCGTACGTCCCCTTGTCTGCCGCTGCCGTGCCGCTGAAGTAGACCACGGAGCCACGGAGATCAAAGGCCGCGCGTGCCCGCGCCGCATCACCGCCCGTGACCGCAGCCACATCGACACCGACACCGATCTGATGGAGGCGCGCTGCCGAGAGGCCGCGCGCAACGAGAAATTCCCGTTCCTGCGGTGTCTGGACAATCGTTGCGTCCGCGTTATGGAGCAGCGCGATCTGGTGCGGCATCGAGTAATAGCGGACGATGCGGCGATCATCGGGCGCGCCGAGATGCACGAAGGGGGTGATGACGAAGGGCGAGCGCGCCCGCTGGGCAGCGTCCGCACCCGGCGCGCACCGTCGATTCAATCGAGATATTCGCCGCATGAACGAGGTCGAACTCCCCGGCGTGCGCGCGCACCCAGCGATGCAGTGCGGGCACCCACGGGGCGAAGTGTCCGCCGCGCATGAGGAGGGCATCTCGCCCCGGCAGGTGCGGCAGGCGGCTTCCCTCCGCCATCGCGCGACGGAGGGCGCGGTAACCGAAAGATGAGGCCGGATAATGACGCACGGGGAACCGCAAGACACGCACACCCGCCAATGTTTCCTCCGGCGGCGCATCGACACGGCGGGCCGCCGGGTTCCAGAAGTATTCGAGGCCCCAGGCATCCGTCGTCAGAACCGTGACGTGATGGCCGTCCGCCGCGAAGCGCTCCGAGATGGCGCGGACGTAGTTCTCGGAGCCGCCTTCGTACGGCGCGTACCGCTGGACGATGTGCAGATAGCGTCGCCCCGCTCTCGCCACTTACGGCGTCCCCGTGGGCCGCGCACCGGGTGTTCCGACGATGCTAGGCGCAGGTGCGCTCGGAGCAATCACCGTGACGGTCGCGATATTCAGTTGCTGTTGCAGTTGCAAGAGGCGGTCGCGCGCGCTGCCGCCGACCTCTCCTGTCGGGTCGAGGTCAGACGCCTGCTGAAACTCATTCAGCGCGTCGATGAAGCGTGGCGGTTGAAGTGCGGCATAGGCGCTGCCGAGGCCGAAATGGGCACGGGCGGCGGTCTGCGCGATCGGTTTCAGGGCGATGGCTTGCGTGAACTGCGTCTGCGCGCTCGGAATGTCGCCGGTCCCCAGCAGCAATTCGCCGACGCTGACGCGCGCGCGCGCATCGTCCGGCCGGAGTTGAAGATAGCGCTGGTAAAGGAAAAGTGCTTGCTGGTATTGCCCGGTCTTGTCGTAGTAATCGGCGAGGTCACCGATGGTGTTCGGGTCGCTCGGATTCTTCGTCGCGGCGGCGATTAGTTGATTCGGATCACCGGGACTGACGGTGCCCGCAGGCGCGCCGGACCCGCCGTTCGACGTGCTGAAGCTGCCGACGATGGCGATGATGAGCGATGCAACGATGACAATGCCGAGGACGATCATGCCCCGCCGCGCGAGCAGTTGGCTACTGCTCGTGCGGCGCTTGCGCGGCAGTGCCGTCCGGGCACGCGCTGCGGTACGCTTCCGTTGCTTCGCCGACTGTGGCATCGCGTCAGCCTCCCTCTTCGAGCGTATCGAGGGAGCGCCGTAGCCGAAGGTCGCTGATCTTCCCCTCCGCGATCACCCGTTCGGTGCTCTGCACGACCACCGTGACGACCGGGATGCGGAGTCCGAAGCGCGCTTCACGCTCCGTGTCGCCCGCGATATCAACGATACGCAAGGTCGCACCCGGCGTCGCCACGACCGCCCGCGCGACGGGCTTCTTCGCATCATCGCAGAGGTGGCAGCCTTGCCGCGTATAGAGCGTCACCGCCAGGGTCGTCGTCGAACGGCGCATGCGCCGGAGCAGTGCGTGCATCCTGGCAGTATCGGGAGCGGAGGGGAGCGGCGTCAAGCGGGTGGCTCATCGGCAGCAACACCGAGCAACCGCGCCGCCGCTTCGCGCTGCGCCGCGTCATGGCGGCGATACTCCTCCTGCCATGCGGGCGGCATCGCACCGATCATCTCGTACGCCTGCATCATGGCAGCATCGCCACCCCGCCACGCACCCGCGATGACCGTGCCGAGAAAGATCGTCATGTCGGTCGCATCCATGCTCCTCACCACCCGGCATTCGAGCGCGCCGAGCGCATCAGTGAGAATGGGGCAACCGGACAGGCCCGTCGTCCAGGCCAGACCGTCCAGCTTACTGCCCCCTTCATGAGCGGACCGGAACCCTAGGGCACGAACGAGCGCGCCGTGTTCTTTTCCCAGTGGATGCACCGCGAATGCCCCACTGGCGGCGACCAGGTCGTGCGTCCGGTTCGATTTCCAGAGTTCGATGATCACCCGCGGTGCCTGCGGCAAGATCGACGCGGAGAGCACACCGACCGCGATCTGACCGCCGACCTCCTCGCCATGCGCCGCCGTGATCGCACAGACCGGCCCCCAGAACCGCGACGTCATCCGCCGCACCGCCGCTTCATCCATCACACCACCTCCACCGCCAAAGAAAGAGAAAGAAACGAACCGCAGAGGACGCAGAGAGCGCAGAGACCGCAGAGTTGATTTATTTTTTCACTTCTCTGTGTCCTCTGTGTCCTCTGCGTCCTCTGCGTTAAGACCCTCTCAGTTCATCGCCAAGGGCCGCCAGGCGCTCGCGTAGGAGGGCGATGCGTTCCTCGGTTGCGGTGAGGCGGTCGCGGGTCGCCTGGACGACATCGGGGCGGGCGCGGGCGACGAAGTTTTCGTTCGCGAGTTGGGCCTGTGTGCGCTCGACCTGCGCGCTGGCTTCCTCGACTTCGCGCGTCAGGCGGGCGCGTTCCGCCGCGACGTCCACCATGCCGGTGAGATAGACGATGGTGTCCGTGACGATCAGCGCGGTCGCCTGGGCCGGGGCATCCACCGCAGCGCGGATCGTCAGGGCATCCTCCGCGATCCGGGCCAGACGGGAGAGAACTTCCCGCTGCGCCTCAAGGGCTTCGGCATACGCGCCCGCCGCAATCGTCGCCGCGATCCACTTGCCCGGTTCGACACCCGCCTCGCTCCGCGCGTTCCGCACCGCCCGGACGATGTCGATGAGCACGCCGAATGCACGCTCCGCTGTTTCGTCAGTCGCCCCTGGCTCCGGCCACGGTGCGACGATCAAGGCATCCCCACCGTGCGGCAATCGCTGCCAGATCGTCTCGGTGATGAAGGGCATGATCGGGTGGAGGAGACGCAGCGCGCGTTCGAGCACGTAGGCGAGCGTCTGGCGCACGATCGGTGCATCCGCCCCCAGGAGGCGCGGTTTCGCGGCCTCGATGTACCAATCAGCCAGGTCTGCCCAGATGAAATCGTAGATGTGCCGCCCCGCTTCACCGAGGAGATACGCTTCGAGCAGGCGAGTTGTCTCCCCTTCCAGCGTATGCAACCGGCTGACGATCCAGCGATCCGCGAGGGCCATTGCAGCGCCATTTGGTGCGGCGGGGAACTCCGCCGCGTCCCGCGCGATCTGCGCGGGCTCGATATTGGCGAGGGCGAAGCGCGCGACATTCCAGAGCTTATTGGCGAAATTGCGATTCCCCTCGATGCGATCCACCGAGAGGTTCATATCGTTGCCCGGCGACCCCATCGTGATGAGGGTGAAGCGCAGGGCGTCGGTGCCGAAGCGGTCGGTGAGATCGAGCGGGTCGAGCACATTGCCCTTCGTCTTGCTCATCTTCTGGCCGCGTTCGTCCCGCACCATGCCGTGCATGTAGACGACACGAAACGGCACGTCATCCATCATGGCGAGGCCCTGAAAGATCATGCGCGCCACCCAGAAGAAGATGATGTCGTAGCCCGTTTCGAGCACGCTGGTCGGATAGAAGCGCCGCAGGTCGGGCGTATCGTCCGGCCAGCCGAGCGTGCTGAAGGGCCAGAGCGCGGCAGAGAACCAGGTATCGAGGATGTCCGGGTCTTGTGTCAGGGTGGCGGGATCGACCCCGGCGGGCAGTTCGTCAGCGGTCGGGAACGCATGTTCGGTCGCGTAGGCGATGCCGTCCGGGGCATACCAGACGGGGATCTGATGCCCCCACCAGAGCTGCCGCGAGATGCACCAATCGTGGATGTTCTCCAGCCAGCGGTAATAATCCCCCGCGAAACGCTCCGGCACGAAACGGATACGCCCGTCTTTCGCGGCAGCCATCGCGGGGGTCGCTAGTGGCTCCATCTTCACCCACCACTGGAGGGAGAGCATCGGTTCGAGGACCGCGCTGCCGCGCTCCGCGTGCGGGACGGTGTGTCGGTGCGCCTCGGTCTTGACGAGTTGGCCCCGCGCGTCGAGATCAGCGAGCACGCGGGCGCGCGCCTCCTGAATGGTGAGACCGGCGTACGGCCCCGCCTCCGCATTCATATGACCATCGAAGGTGAAGATCGTCAGTTGCGGCAGATTGTGCCGCAGACCGACCTCGTAATCGTTCCAGTCATGCGCGGGCGTCACCTTCACGGCACCCGTGCCGAACGACGCATCCACATGCACGTCCGCGACGACGGGGATATGCCGCCCGAGCAGTGGCAGCACGAGCGTCTTGCCGATCAGTGCCTGGTAGCGATCATCTTCCGGGTTGACTGCCACGGCGGTGTCGCCCAGCATCGTCTCGGGCCGCGTCGTCGCGACGGTGATCGACTGCCCCGGCTCGCCTTCGACATCGTAGCGGATATACCAGAGATGGCCGTCCTCCTCCACCTGATCCACTTCGAGATCGGAGACGGTCGTCTGGTTGACGGGATCCCAGTTCACCATGCGATTCGCACGGTAAATGAGGCCACGGTCATAGAGCCCTTTGAACGCCGTCCGCACCGCCTGCGACGGACCGGGGTCCATCGTGAAGACGTAGCGCGACCAATCGAGCGAGAAGCCGAGCGCGCGCAGTTGGTAGAGGATACGGTCGCCGTAGTGCCCAATGAATTGAGAGACACGTTCGAGGAACGCTTCGCGCCCGAGTTGCTGGCGGGTCAGGCCCTCTTTGGCAAGTTCGCGTTCGACGATGACATGCACCGCGATGCTCGCGTGGTCGGCACCCGGCAGCCAGAGGGTCGGATAGCCCTGCATCCTCCGCCAGCGAATGAGCACATCCTCGACGGTATACATCGCGTGGCCGTTGTGGAGCGAACCCGTCACATTGGGCGGCGGCAGGATGATGACGAATGGCTCCGGCTCATCGGGCCGCGCCGGCGGCGGCTTGAAATAGCCGCTCTCTTCCCACCACTGATAGACCGCACCCTCAACCGCTTTCGGATCGTACGCCTTCGGCAACTCACCATCGTCTAAGAAGATCGCCGGTTCTGATCGTCGTCGCCATCGTCGTCCTCCTTCGCAGTAGTCGATAGTCGGTAGTCAGTAGTCAGTTGACCTTAGTCACTCAGTACTCAGTACTCAGCACTACAAAGAAACGCCCCGCCTCATGCTGAGGACGGGGCGTGCATACCCGTGGTACCACCTCGCTTCGGATGCATCATGCATCCCTCGCGGTCGCGCAGTAGCGGGCGCACCCGTGCGGCATTCTCGGGCCGCTGGCTCCCCGGGCGACTTCGGCGCTCTCGTGCAACGGGGCTTTCACCCTCCCCCGCTCGCTTGCTGCGGAGTTGCGCCTACTCCTCCCGGCTCATCGCCGTGGTCATTCGCGTCAGTATAGCAACCACATCATCGCTCGTCAAAAAACCCTCAGTCATGAGGGGTTTCTTTGCTCCCCCTTCCCCGGTGGGAATGGGGTTGGGGGTTAGGGCAGATCGCCGCACGCAGTTGAGAGCGGGAGCAAATCCCGCTCTCAGTCGCCTCGCACAGGCCGGGCGAAACCAGGTGAGACGGCGACGATACGTATGAGCGCGTCTATGCGCCGGAGATGGTTACAGCGATAATCCCGACAATCCTGGTAACCCTGGCAGCCCCGGCAGGGTCGGGAGGCTGCATCCGAGCGAGTTGAGAAGACCACCCACCGTTGCCAACAACAAACTGACGAGATTGGTGAGTGAACCAAGTGGTCCCGTGGGACTGATGGCTACCGTTGCTCCGAGCAGGTTGAGATTGACTGCACCAAGCCCGGCCTGGGGAAGCAGGCATCCCCCGGTGAGGGTGATTGGCAGCGTCACGACCTGATTGACCGTACCGAGCGCTGTACCCGCCGTGCTCGTCAGCGTGCCGGTGAGTGTGCCAACGGCGACGAGCCCCCCGGCTTGCTGGAGGATGTTGGTGATGTTCAGCACCCCCGTCAACGTGCCGAGACCAGGCAGGGAGCCAAGGCCAGGCAGCGATCCGAGACCTGGCAATGAGCCGAGACCGGGAAGTGTACCGAGACCGGGCAATGAGGTAATTGTACCGGTAATCGGCACCGACACATTGGTCGATGCATGCGCCGTCGCGGCGGCAGCACTCGTCGGGATGACCACCAATGTCAGTACAAGCAATGCGCCGAGAACGGGGACAGCGAGTCGAGACTTCATACCCTGCTCCTTCACGAATACCGATTCCTGTTCCGCCCGGTCTGTCACTATCAAGTCGCTCCCCTTTTTCCCGCGTCTGCTGCCATGGCAAAACAACAGATGCGTGCGACACGGTCGGCGAGGGCGCTCATGCATGACGAGAAGGTAGATTGCGTGGATGATTGAACTAAAGCACATACATGACCGCGCCACAGACAGAGAACCATAGCTCCATATGAAAGTCAAGAGATTTCGCTATGAAAGTGTTCGATTTTCTCATTATTACTATTACAAACTCATAATTGCATCTAGAACTGGATGCATGTCGGATGATCCCGCATGGGTCCAATCACCGTGCTGCGCGCCTTGCCCCCATAGCAGAACGCTGGTAGCATCGCGCGCATGGTCAGATCGCGACGTGCTACCCAAAGAATCACCATGCCTTCGTTCCGTCAGAGCCACGCACGGCTTGCAATTCTGCTCTTCCTGCTGGTATCGAGTCTTGCCGTCCCGTCGTTCTCACTACGCGCCGCGCCCATCGGGGGCACGCTCACGGGCAAGGTCGTCATGAAGACGGCGGGCGCGACCCTCCCCACTGCGCCACTGATGGTTACCTTGCTCTACTTCAACCCCGGCTTCTTCCGCGTCAGTGACGAAGCGGTGGACTCTCGCACGACGACCGCCGCCGCTGACGGCTCATTCACGTTCGCGGGCCTCGATACCTCATCGGCGGGTGTCTATCGCGTCGTCGTGCAATACAAAGGGATCGCCTACGAACCCGCCGAGCGCGACATCACGGACAGCGCCGGTACGCCCGGAAAGTCGCGCGCCGTACGGTTCACGAACAATCAGACGAGCGCAACCACCGAAGTACCGATCTATGAGCCGGTCGTCGCATCTGACCCTGCCGCGTTCACGATCAAGAGCCACCAGATCATCATGAACGAGATCCGGCCCCAGTTCTACAGCGTGCTCGAAGCCTTACAGATGACAAACGCCGGGGACCGGACCGTGGTGGGGGCGCTGAATGCGGATGGCTCGGTCGCGCAGGGATTCCCGCTCCTCTTCAGCCTCCCCGCGAATGCGCAGAGCATCACCACGAACCGCCTCGACCTCATCCCCAACGCGGACCTCACCGGGCAGAAGTTGACGCTCCGTATGGCGATCCTCCCCGGCGATAGCGACGTGAACGCCTCCTATGACCTCCCCGGCGGCGCAAACGGCCTCGCATTTTCCCGGACACTGGACTACCCGGCGACGAAGGTGCAAGCACTCGTCTCCGACGCACGGCAAGCGATCGTCAGTACGACGCTCCAGAGTGGCGGCCCAATCCAGGCCCCCCAGGGTGCGACACCCTTCCGGCAGTTCAGCCTCGACAACGCGCGGGCCGGTCAGCAGATCGACCTGATGATTGGCCCCAGCCCCGCCGGATCAGTGGGCACCACGACGCCCGGACAGACCACGAAGAGCACCTGGGACACGGTCCGCGCGCGCGGCACGGTGCCGTTTCTCCTCACACTCGCGGTGATCTGCCTGCTCCTCATGTTCCTCATCCTGCGCGCCCCCAACCGAGCGACCGAATCGAACCCCGCGACGCGGCGATCCTCGACCGCATCGGTCGCGCATACTTCAACCGAAACTGCCGCAGAACCGGAGGAGGCGGCGCGCCCGTCAAAGGGCCGACGAGTGCGCGGGCGGCCCCACGACTACGATCTCGATGCGGCAGACCGCGCAATCGAGGACGCCAACGAACCGGGCGAGCGCGAGCGTCCGTAGCACGGCGCAACGGCGCGAGACATCGCGTCCACATCCTGCGTGATTGCCCAAAGGGACGCTTGCCGCGCCTTCTCGTCAATGATACCCTGCCACGAGGGGCCAATAGCTCAGCGGTCAGAGCGGGGGACTCATAATCTCTTGGTCGCAGGTTCGAATCCTGCTTGGCCCACCACTACATTCACCCACCCGAGAAGGGATGCGAACCGCTCCCACGGGTCGTGGGTGAGACGGAGCGGGGGGGCAATGCGCACCGCCACAGCATCCAAAGGTCACCTCGACCTCGAATACAAGTGGGTCGTCCTCATCAACACGACGATCGGCATTGTGATGGTCTCCATCGACAGTTCCATCCTCACCATCGCCCTCCCCGACATCACTCACTCGCTTCATGCCTCCGTCATCGACAGTATGTGGATAGTGCTCGGCTACCAGTTAGTCATCACCGCGTTGCTCCTGCCTTTCGCCCGCCTCGCCGACATGAAGGGGCGCGTGCGGCTCTACAATCTCGGCTTTGCCGTCTTTACCCTGGCGTCGGTGCTGTGCGGTTTCGCGCAATCGGGGCCGCAACTCGTCCTCTTTCGCCTCGTGCAGGGCATCGGTGCCGCCCTGTTGTTCGCCAACAGCACCGCCCTTGTCACCGACGCCTTCCCCAGTTGGCAGCGCGGCGTGGCGTTGGGCATCAATATGATGGCGGGTACCACCGGATTCATTGTCGGCGTCGTCCTGGGTGGCGTCATCACCGAGTTCCTCGGCTGGCGCTACATCTTCTTCATCAACATCCCCTTCGGTATCTTCGCGACGATCTGGGCGTACCTGCGCCTCCATGAGATCGTCACGCCGGAGCACACGGCGCACTTTGATATTGGCGGGATGGTGACCTTCCCGCTCGGGATTGCCAGCATCCTTGGCGCCCTCACCTTTATCGTTCGCGGGCGGGCCGGTGATCCCATCACGATCGGTCTCCTCGATAGTCGGCGTCCTCCTTGCTCGACCATCTTCGTCCTGATCGAGCGGCGCGTTCCCCAGCCGATGATGGATTTCCGCCTCTTCCGGATCCGGCTCTTCTGGGCGGGCAATGCCAGCCTCCTGCTGAACTCGCTCGCCCGAGGATCGACCCAGTTTATCCTGAGCTGGTATTTCCAGAGTGTGTTACGCAATTCGCCGCTCATCGCCGGGCTCAAGCTCGTGCCGATGGTGGCGACGATGATCGTCTTCGCCCCGATCGCCGGCCGCCTCTCTGACCGCTACGGTTCTCGCGGGCTGAGCACCATCGGCTTGCTCTGCACCCTCGTGGCCCAGCTCTGGATGATCAGCTTCGCGGTGACCGTCCCGTATCTGACGCTCGCGATCGCGCTCGCCCTGCTTGGGCTGGGGAACGGGTTGTTCAACTCCCCCAACTCCAGTGCGGTGATGGGCAGCGTGCCCGCCAACCGGAGGGGCGTGGCGGGCGGGATGCGCACGCTGCTGAACAACACCGGCCAGACGATGGCGATTGCGATGGCAATGGTCATTCTCTCAACCGTGATGTCGTACCGGTTATTGACCGGGCTATTCACCGGCAGCGCGACAGGCAGCGAGAGCATCAATGGGCAGGTCTTCATGCAGGGATTCCACAAAGTCTTTCTGTGCAGTGCGGCGATCAGCGTGGTTGCCCTCGTCTGTTCGAGCTTGCGCGGCAATGAGCGGAAGGAAGGGAAACCGACGACCGAGACCATCGCGCCTGAGACGATGAAGGCGCACGCCTGATCGAGCAGCGCTCAATGTGCCGCCAGATGCAACCAGTTCTGCACGTATACCGTCAGTGACGGCTGTCAAACGTCGCGCCGTTTCCTCTCATCCCACCGCAAGTGCGAAGCGCATCGGCTGTTGCAGCGGTTCGAATCGTGTGTGCCTTGTCTCAATGTTCTTGTCGTTCTTAGGCCAACCTGCTATAACCAAAGGCATGGCAAGAGAAATCGGAAGCGAAGCGTTAATACCAAATCCAGCGCTGCAATCCTTCAAGGATTTAGTGGGCGAGTGGCAGACTACCGGCTCTCATCCCTACTTTCCTGGTACCACCTTGCATGGCCGTACAACCTTCGATTGGATCGAGGGTGGCGCTTTCTTGATCATGCGCTCAGAGATTGACGAACCCGAGTTTCCTAGCGGTGTCGCCATTTTCGGCAGCGATGATGTGGCGCAGCGTTATTTCATGCTCTACTTTGATGAACGCGGTGTCTCAAGGAAATACGACGTGACCATGACGGGAAAGACGCTGCAGTGGTGGCGCGACGAACCCAGTTTTTCCCAGCGTTTCACCATTGCGATCGAGGATGACGGCAACAAGATGGTCTGCAAGGGTGAAATGTCACGAGACGGAGCGGCCTGGGAGAAGGACATCACACTGACGCTCGTACGATCAGGATAGCGTATTCTCCCCTCTCCACCGTACCACTCTGCGATGCGTCTCAGCGAAGCTGGTCTTGGGACTTGCGCGCGGGAGCGGCCCGACGGAGATCCCGGTGCCTTCCTGTGCCAACTCGGACTGAATCGGTGGCGACCGAGCAGCGTCCCGGGCGCGACCGCGCGAACAGAATCAGCCGCCTTGCCCGCGTGATTGACACTATCCGGGCAGACTCATGTGCCTAAGCCCATATAGGTGTCCAGGAATGCGTTGCGGAACTTACCCTCCGGGTCGTAGGAGTGCAGCAGTCGTCGGAACTCCGGCAACTTCGCATAGCGCGCTTGCACGTCCTGCACAGGCATTGTGAAGAGCTTGCCCCAATGCGGCGTGGGATCGAAGGGCGCGAGTTGCGCTTCCATCAGCGGCAGCAACTGCCCTGACCCCCTCCCAGTCCTTTCGCCAGGTGAAGTGCAAGGCCACACCGTCCCGCCGATAAAACGGGCTCATCCACCGATCGTCGGCGGCAATCGTCCGCACTTCGGACATCTGCAGCAGCGGGGCAAGCTGCGCTCGGAAGCCATTGATCGCGCGCAGGGCCGCGACCGCGTGAGCGCGGGGCACGAAGTATTCGCTCTGCAACTCCTCACCGATGTTCGGCGTGAACTCCATGCGGAAGTGCGGCAAGCGCTCATACCATGGGCCAACGATGCCCATCTGCGGGGTGCACGTGGCCGCGTCGAGGGAAGGGAGGGGATGGAGGTCGGTCGTGGCCGGGGTCGCTCCGAAGAAATCGCCTTCCGGCTCGGACGCCGTGCCATCCGAGACGAGGCGCTTCACCCAGACCTGGTTGATCCGCTCATCGCGCCAGTCAGTGAAGAGACTGACGCTGTAGGCGTGCGAGACGATGGCATCGAAGTGCGCCTCCAGTTGGGACAGGGCAGGTTCTCGTACACGTCCTGCCGCATGGTAAATGTCGGGATGAGGTCCAGCGTCAATTTCGTGACCACCCCGAGTCCGCCGAGCCCGACCACCGCTCCCGCGAATTGTTCGCCGTGCTGCTTCGCGGGACAAGGCGACCACCGTGCCATCGGCGGCAACGAACTCCATCGCTGCGACACTCGTCGCCAAGATGCCGTTGCGATCGCCCGAGCCATGCGTCGCCGTCGCGCAGGCACCCGCGACGGTGATGTGCGGCAACGAGGCCGTGTTGTGCAGCGCATAGCCTTCCTGATGCAACTGCCGACAGAGCCGACCGTAGGTGGTACCCGCGTCGACCGTTGCCGTGTGCCGCGCGCGATCCATCGCCGAACGGGGGTCGAGACGATCGAGCGCGATCAAATCTCCGGGCGAGTCCGCGATGGCATTGAACGAATGGCGTGATCCGAGCACCCGTACCTTCTGACTGCTGCGCACGATTTCCTGCACCTGCGCGACCGTTTCGGGGTGGTGGAGTCGGGTGGCGCTGAAGGTGATATTGCCGGCCCAATTGCGCTGCTCGATCATTCGTGTGCTCCTTTGCCGCGTTGAACGGCGCGCATTATCCCACCGGCATCACGATCTCGTCTCGTGTCCCGACCTCGGCCGCAGCAGGGGCGGCGCCGGTGCGCAGCGGCACCTCCTTGAGGAACAGAGCCACGATGAGCGCCACGACAATCGCCGGTATACAGGCCGTGAACACATCATCGAGCGCGCCCGCGAATGCCGTCAGCACCAGGTGCTTGACCGGCTCGCCTAACCGCTGGATCGCCTGGATATTGTTCGCATTGATCGGCGCGCCACCTGCCGGTGATCCGGCAGGTGCGCCCGCCAGTTGTTCGGCGATGTGATGGGTGAGTCGGCTTGAGAAGATCGCGCCGAAGATCGCCGCGCCGATTGACGCGCCGATCTGCCGGAAGAAGGTCGTCGAACTCGTCGCGGTCCCGATGTCACGATAACTCACCGCGTTCTGCACTGCTGTCGAGATCGTCTGCATCGAGAAGCCCAGCCCCGCACCGAACAGGAAGGCGTCGATCGCTACCCGCCAGTACGGCGTGTCGACGCCCAGCCGCCCGAGCAGGAAGAGCGCGGGGATGAGCACCACCGAACCGATGATCGGGAAGACCTTGTACTTCCCCGTCTTCGTGATGAGCTGGCCCGATCCCATCGACGTGATCAGGAGCCCGAGGATCATGGGCAGCATCGCCAGCCCCGAACGCGTCGGGGACATGCCCATCACCGCCTGGAAGTAGAGAGGCAGAAAGATGATCCCACCGAACATCGCCACGCCCGCGAGGAAGCCGAACGTATTGCCGACGCTGAAGACCGGGTTGCGAAAGAGTCGCATTGGGATGATCGGCTCAATCGTGCGCATCTCGACGAAGACGAAGGCCACTGCGAGCGCCACGAACGCGGCGACCAGTACCAGCGGGCCCGGCGCGGTCCAGCCGTATGCCCCACCGGCCCAGTTGAGATAGAGCAATAGCGAGGAGACTGCGGCGACGATCATCGCCGCCCCAAGGTAGTCGATCCGGTGCTCGCGACGCACAACCGGCATCTTCAATGCCATCGAAGTGATCACCAGCGCGGCGATGCCGACCGGCAGGTTGATGTAGAAGATCCAGCGCCAGCCAGGGCCGTCGGTGAACCAGCCACCGAGGAGCGGACCGGCGACGCTCGAGACGCCGAAGACTGCGCCGAAGTAGCCCTGATACCGCCCCCGCTGACGGGGTGGGATGACGTCGCCGATGATCGCCAGGGCAATGGAAAACAAGCCGCCGCCGCCGATACCCTGCACGGCACGGAAGAAGATCAATTGCGGCATGTTTTGGCTGAGGCCGCAGAGCGCCGATCCGATGAGGAAGATCACAATCGCCGTCTGGAAGATCAGCCGACGGCCGTAAAGGTCGGAGATCTTCCCCCAGAGCGGCGTCACCGCCGTGGAGGTGAGGAGGTAGGCGGTTACGACCCACGACAGCTTATTCAAGCCGCCGAGGTCGCTCACGATCCGGGGGAGCGCGGTGCCGACGATGCCCTGATCGAGCGCGGCGAGGAGCATCCCCGCCATGACGCCGAACATCACTACGACGATCTGCTGATGCGTGAGATACCCCGTCGCCTCGGGGTCGCTGTCCGGCGGCGGTGAACTGACGGGGGATCGTCGGGGATCGGTGGAGACGGTGGTCATCGGGCAAGCTCCTCACAGGGTACCAATCGGCATGGCTACGCGTCTCATGCCGTAGATCGTGCCCCCACCGAAAGATCGTTGGGGCGATGCACGATACTTCACTTCAATGGAATCATTTTACGAGACCGGCGGGTCCACGTCAATGGCGGTCGGCGATTGCGTTGCGCGCACTGCGGGCACGGGCCGGGCTGCTGCAAGGTGCGCTGCGGAATCGTGATGCCGGTCGAGCGCCGCCGCCAGTAGCTCCGTCGCCTCGACGACCTTCGTCATTTCCTCGGCGGTCAGGATGTCGGCGATTGCGGCGAAGCGCTGACGCTGCACGTTCCAGAGCGCCTCGGATTGGCAGCGACCTTCCGGCGTGAGGTGGCACCGCACGACGCGCCGATCATCGCGGTCGTGCATCCGCTCGACGAGGCCCTTCCCTTCGAGCCGCACGATCATGTTCGTCGTTGCGGGGAGGCTGATACCGAGCGCTGCGGCGATTTCGCCCATGCGATGCGGGCCGCGAGAGAGGAGGACGAGGGTGCGCAACTGCGGCATCGTCAGTTCGACGTCCGGCCAGTCCTCGTCAGCGGCGGAGCGCATCTGCATCGAGATACGCTCCGAGGCGCGGCTCAGACGCTCGACAAGTTCGTTCGACCCCATAGCGCGTTTCTCTCCGACGAAGCCAATCACCGAAGCGATCCTCCGGGTGCGCTGCCCTTGCCTCAACAATCTCGCCGGAGATTACCCAACGGATCGGCCCGGCAAGCCCATGAGGGATTGTAAAGGGGTGGTATCGCCCGTCGCAAGAAGGAGGTGCGCTTTGTCACTCAGGTATCTCACCCCCACGTTGTATCAGCCCTATCCACGTGCTCTTCGCGAAAACTGCGCGGCACGCCGCCTCACAATCAAGGGTTTCCCCGTAGCACTTTCATCTGCTCTACGTTATGCTGTCAGTATCATACGTGGCGGATGTAGATCGGGAGAGAGAAGAGAGTCCTGCCCATCGGGCGCATCGTGGGGCGTCGAAAACGGCGTTTCCTACAACCCCGCAGGGTACGTGAACGGAAGGGGTCATACCTTGGCTTTGTCGCTCGCTTGGTTTCGTCGACTCGTACTCGTTGCGACGATGATCGCACTGCTCTTCACGCTCGTCGGGCCGCCAACCATCGTCCGCGCGGCGACGCCCTATTTCGCCAATGTCACCACCGACGGGTATTCCGTCGCAGTGACCGACTGCGCGACGCCATCAAACGTCGATTGCACCCTGCGCGAGGCAATTCAGGCGGCGAACGGCAACGCGGGTGCAGATACCGTGACGCTCAAGAACGGTGCCACCTACCAACTATCCATCAATCCGGTCGCGGGCGGTGACAACACGACTGGCGACCTCAATATCATCGAGAGTGTGGCAATTGTCGTCGCAGGCGGCGGGACGGCGACGATTGATGCGAGCACGATCCCTGCCCACGACCGCGTGCTGATGATTAGCAGCGGCACGGTCAGCATTACCGGTGTGACGCTCCTGAGCGGTCAGACAAGCGCGAACAGTGGTGGCGGCGCAAATAGCAGCAATGGTGGTGGCATCCTCAACGTTGGCGGCTCGATTAACGCTGAGTAACTGCACTCTCAGATCGAACATCGCAGGCACGAGCGGCGGCGGTATCTTTAGCAGCGGCGGCAGTGTGACCGTGCAAAACAACAGCCAGATTATCAGCAACACCGCGAACACCGCGAGCGCATTCAACGCCGGTGGCGGCGGCATCGCCAATACAAATCGCGGCATTCTCACGATCACGGACAGCACCGTCACCACCAACACCACGGCGGCCGGTGCTGGTGGTGGCATCTTCAATGGCGACAGCGCCAGCCTGACTCCCAGGACTATGGCGACAATTACAAACAGCATCATCACTCTCAACCAATCCCATGATGGCGGCGGCATCCGCAACATCAACGCCACGACGCAGATTACCGACAGTACGATCAGCAGCAACACCGTTAGCGGCGCGGTTGACGGCTTCAGAAACGGCGGCGGCATCTCGAATGGCGGCACCGTCACGCTGACGCGCACCACCGTCACTGGCAACACTGCTGGAGACAATGCAGGTGGCATCGGCGTCGGGAACAGCGGCAGTGTGACGTTGCAAGACAGCATCGTCAGTGGTAACACCGCAAGTCAACGGTGGGGGCATCCAGAACTTCAACTGAAAACAGCACGGTGACGATGACGAATACGACCGTCAGTGGCAATCATGCCACTGGCACTACGGTGAGGGCGGCGGCATCCGGAACTTCGCCACGCTGAACGCGACGAACAGCACGATTCAGTGGCAATACCGCCACCGGTACCGGCGGCGGTGATCACCTATATCGGCACCGTCGCTCTGACCAATGTCACCATCGCGGGCAACACCACCGGGATCAAGCAACAGCTGGCGGTACGCTCACGCTGAAAAACTCGCTTATCGCCAACAACGCCGGGGGCGATTGCGCAGGCAGCCGTCCCCTCGGCAGACGGTAACCTGTCCAGTGATATTACCTGCACCAGCTTTACCCAACCCCATGACAAACCGCATATCAATCCGCTGTTGGGCATCCTGCAAGACAATGGCGGCACGGTGACGCCGCACCCTTCCACGCACGCGCTGCTCCTCGGTAGCCCCGCGATCAACGCGGGCATCACCGGCGTCGGCATCCCCACCACCGACGAGCGCGGTAAGCCCCGTGATGCCGCACCGGACATCGGCGCGTTCGAGAGTCAGGGCTTCACTCCTTACCGTCAGCGGTGGCTCACCGCAGTCCACCCCCGTTGGCCTCGCTTTCCCGGCCCCCCTCGCCGTCACCCTCACCGCGAACGATCCCACTGTGCCCGTCGATGGGGCGATTATTACCTTTACGCCCCCCGCCAGCGGCGCGTCCGCCATCCTGAGCAGCCCGACCGCGACGATTAACGGCGGCACCGCGAGCGTGATCGCGAGCGCGAACAGCACCGCGGGCAGCTACACGGTCACCGCCACCACACCCGGGGCGGCAGCCGGAGTGACATTTGCCCTCACCAATGCGCTCTTCTCCTCAACCACCACCCTCACCGGCAACCCGAACCCTGCCCCTGCCGGTCAGGTCGTCACCTTCACTGCCACGGTCAGCAGTATAGGTGGCACGCCGAGCGGAAGTATCACCTTCAAGGAAGGGGCGACCATCCTCGGTACGGGCACCCTCGCCGGTGGCATCGCGACCTTCGCCACCACGGGCCTTGCGGTCGGTAGTCACGCGATCACTGCGGCCTACAGTGGCGATGCGACCTTCGCGGCGAGCACCTCTGCGGTGTTCACTGAGGTCGTCAATGCCGCCGGTGCGCCACCGCCGACGGGAGGCTTGCAGTTCTTCCCGCTGCCCCATCCGGTTCGCCTGCTCGATACCCGGCCCGGCCTCGCGGCCTTCGTCCACCCCAACAAGCCCCTCACCGCGAACCAGGCACTCGCCTTACCGGGGCGCTTCTCCTTCGGACGGCGTGACGATCCCGGCAGAGGCGCAAGCGCTGGTCGGCAATGCCACGGTCGATAACACGATTGGCGCACCCGCCGGGTTCGCCACCCTCTATCCCTCCGGCGCTGCGTTGCCCCTCGCGAGCAACCTCAACTTCGTCCCGGGCACCGTGCGCCCGAACTCCTTCACCGTTGGCCTGGGCGGCGACGGCATGTTCAATCTGCTCTCCAGTACGGGGGGCAACTTCATCATCGACCTCACCGGCTACTACGCGCCACCGAGCACGGGCGGTCTCTTCTTCCACCCCCTCAGCCAACCAATCCGCCTCCTCGATACCCGCCCCGCCGGTGCCTCCGGCTTCAAGACCCCCGGCACACCCTTGCGCGCCGGTGAGACGATCAATCTGCCGGGGCAGTTCACCTTCGCCGGTGTCACCGTTCCCATCTCCGCCAAAGCCGTCGCGGGCAATGCCACGGTCGATAACACGATTGGCGCACCCGCCGGGTTCGCTACCCTCTTCCCCGGTGGCGGGAGCCTGCCGCTCGCCAGCAATCTCAACTTCGTGCCGGGCACCGTCGCGCCGAATGGCTTCACGGTCGGATTGGGCGGCGATGGCTCCTTCAATCTGTTCAGCAATACGGGAGGCCACTTCATCATCGACATCACGGGATATTACGACGATGTTGGTGCGGGGGGGTTGGCGTTCTTCCCGCTCACCCAACCCGTCCGCGAACTCGATACCCGCGCCGGGCAGTCCGCCTCCGTCCATCCCGGTGTGCCGCTTGCCGCGAAGGGCACGCTCAATCTGCCGGGGTCGTTCACGTTCGGCGGGGTGACGGTGCCCGTGGACGCGAAAGCGCTCGTCGGTAACGCGACGGTCGATAACAGCATCAATGCGCCGGATGGTTTCGCGACCCTCTTCCCCGGTGGCACGACGCTGCCTTTGGCGAGCAACCTGAACTACAGTAAGGGGACGGTCGCGCCGAACGCCTTCATCGTCGGCATCGGCAGTGACGGGACGTACAACCTCTATAGTCTCTCGGGCGGCAACTTCATCATCGACATCGTTGGCTACTTCGCGGCAGGCACCGGCACGAGTCACACCCTCGCTGTGGGGTGAAACCGGGGAAAACCGCAGAGAGCGCAGAGGGCACAGAGGACACAAAGAGAGAAGAAGATGGGTATCTTCCTCTCGGCGCTCTCTGCGTTCTCTGTGTTCTCTGCGCCTCTGCGGTTCAATCGGTTTCATCCGGTTTCATCCGCGCGTCATGGCCTTGCGAACCCATTCCAAGTACACTATGCACGGCCCGCAGCGGCCTGGTAGCCGCAGGGGCAATTGCCATCGTGAAAGTCGAGTGGGGCAGCACGCAATGGAAGAGCGCATCTCTGATCGGCCACCCATTGTCACGGTGGAGCGTCGGCGTCAACGATCCGCATGGTGGTACGTCTTCGGGGTTGTGCTCATCGCATACAGTGTCGCATTCGGGGCGGTGATCTGGATCGGTGCGGGCTATGACAAAGCGAGCGGCACCCCCACACCGATGACGGTCGCGCTCACCACCTTGCTCGCCACTACCAATCCCGCCGTTCTGGCGCAGCCGACGCTGCCACCGACGCCGACCGTGCCGCCACCGACTGCAACGCCCGCGCCGCCTACCCCGACCGCGATCCCCAGCACGCCGACTGTCAACCCGAATGCCGAGTTTCGCGTGCCTCTTTCCGCCAGTAATACCGGCACATTCCAGGGGCAGCGTATCGCCATTATGAACATCACGGACGACGCCAGGCCCGGCACCGGCAACGCACGACCGGCAACCGGCTCGAAATTCCTCACCGTCGAGGTGCTCATCGAAAACCTCAGCGATGCCCCCGTGTCGCTCGGCAAATGGCAAGTGCATACGAGCACGAACGCGGACGTTGCCGCGACCGCCGTGAACGGTTTCACCGACGCGCTGCCGACGAGCACGACGATCGCGCCCCGCGCGAGCATCCACGGGGTGGTCATCTTCACCGTCCCAACGAGCGCGAAGATCACCTGGATCCAATATCTCCCGAACCCCGCCTTCCGGGGCGCGCTCTATTTCGACACGTAGCGCGGTCCGTGCTGGTACTCGCCCCCACCGGGGAATTTGGAGAGCATCACGAACGCTCCCCGTTTTCATTTCTCGGATAATTCACCTGTTGTGGGCAAACTAAGCCATGACCTGGTTGATGTATACGTGCTGTCGTCATGGCGAACGTCAGCGTCCGGTGCCGACGCAAACAAACTCGCCTGCACGGGCGATTGCTGCCGTGATCGTCGCGACGCAGAGTCCGGTCGGTTCAGGAACTCCACCAGGCACCCGAACACCGAGTCAGGGCAACCGTCATCGGCTCGGGAGCGATCGCGGTAGCCCGAACCACGGCAGCACGCTGTTGTCGAAGCGGGTCATGGCGCAGATCCGGTCGCCGGCAAGGGTGAGCACGTAGAAGCCGGCCGCGTGGCGGATTCCGGCCGGGACGCGCAGGTAGGCCCCGAACGCGGGCTGGCCGTTGGCTCGGGTCGGCACGAGGTCGAACATGCGGCCCGCGCCGAACTGGCGGCCCCAGTAGCGGGCCACGTTGTCACGGCCCTCGTATCCGAATGGCTCCGGAGGCATCGCGATGAAGACGTCGTCGGTCAGCAGGGCTACCAGCGCCTCCAGATCGGCCGACTCCCAGGCGCGGGCGAACATGGCCACGATCGCGTCCTCGGCGGGCGAGCCTGCGACGGGCGGCGGCCGGTGGCCGGCGGCTGGCTGCCGGCGCTGCAGGCTCGCGCGGGCTCGTTTCAGGGCGCTGTTGACCGACTGGACGGTCACCTCCAGCATGTCGGCCACCTCGCTGGCGTGGAAGCCGAGGACGTCGCGCAAGATGAGGACGGCGAGCTGGCGCGGCGGAAGCAGCTGCAGGGCGGCCACGAAGGCCAGCGAGATCGCTTCGCTCTGCTCGTAGCGGGCCTCCGGCCCGAGCGGCCAGTCGATGGCGCCCTCGAGGAGTTGGTCAGGAAACGGCTGCAGCCAGACGGCCTCGTCGCGCGGCGTCGGCACGGGCGCTTCGAACTGCGACATGTCCCACTCCTTGGCCGGGCGCCGGCTCGCCGCGCGGCGCGCGTTGAGGCACCGGTTGGTGGCGATCTTGTACAGCCAGGTGCGCAGCGACGCGCGTTCCTCAGTGAACCCGCCGATGCCCTGCCAGGCGGCCAGCATCGTCTCCTGGACGGCGTCCTCGGCGTCCTGGAGGGATCCGAGCATCCGGTAGCAGTGCACCTGCAGCTCCCGCCGGTGCGACTCGGCCAGCTCCCGGAACGCCTCGCCATCCCCGGCCCGCGCCCGGGAGAGAAGATCGGCTGTCACCATCCTGCGCACCTTCCTTCCCGCACCACGTCGTCCCTCCGCCCCAGTATATACACCGCCCACGGCGCGAACTGGGCGGCTCGCGAGCGCCCAGTTTCCCAGTGCCGCGGTGTATACACTGGTGGATGCACTACCGACCGCCGCACGCCACGTCGTGTGATGCTTGACTCTTATGGGCACTACGTGTGGGACATCGTGCTCGCGGTTCGGTACAACAATCGTCGCGAACGGATCGACGACCATGCGGAGGAGTACGATGAGCGACCATGCGCGCACGTTGACAGCACAGTTCCGACAAATGAATACCGATGCCATCCAGTTCGCGCAGGAATGCTCGCCGGACGACTGGCGACGCATGGTGCCCCACGAGGGGCGCTCGGTCGCCTACCTCATTGACACATTTGCGTGTTCGTCTATCGCATAGAGACGAAGGCAATCCGGGCGATCGTGACGGGGCAGGAGCAACCGCTCGCGTGGGACGAGTTGCCGCCCACCTTCACGATGGAAGAGCTGCATGCCATGAACGCCACGCGATGGGAGGCGGACCCGTATCCCGACCGCGAGGAGACGATTGAGCGGCTCCGGGCGGAAGGCGAGCGGACCGCGGCGGTGCTGAGCGGACTGAGCGAGACAGACTTGGAAAGGACGATCGCTTTCGGGCCGATACCGGCGATGTCGATCGCGCAGTTCATCGAGCGGTTCGTGATCGGGCATGCGGGAAGGCATCTGCCGGGTATCCGGCAGGAACTCGCCGCATCGTCCCGCGGCTGATACCCATAGGTGTCAATAATCACACGACGTGGCGTCCCGACCGCCGGACGATCCGCCCACCGGATCGTATCGCTTCACCGCGAATGCGGGAGAGCCGCAACCGTCGGAACAATCGCGCAGGGATACGGAAGGAGCACAGCAATGTACGATCACACGGCGGAGCGGGTCGCATACCTCATGCATGCGGAACGGCTGGCACAGGTGCCGCGGAAGCGCCTCGCCGCGGAGGCCGAAGCGGCAAACAGGCGACCGCCACAGGGCGCGGGCACGCGATCTCGCATCGTGGTCGCGCGGCTGCTCATCGCGCTGGCGGCGCGCATCACCCCGGCGGCACCGGGCATGCCATCGGCGGCAGGGTGAACCCGCGATACGGGGAACCCGGTCCGATGCACGGGAAAGCAGCCACCCGCAGGCAGCGCGTGAGAAGCACGCTCGCTCGTGTGTTCGCCGTTTGGCGTACGGGCCTTCCGAGGCCTGTCCTCGTTCTTCAGGGCGGGAACGCGCTCAACTACTTCGGCACCGGACTGATCCTTCCCTTCGAGATCATCTACCTGCACGCGGTCCGCGGCTTCTCGACGGCGACCGCGGGGCTGGTGCTGGCGACGGTCATGGGCACGGCCGCAGTGGTAACGCTCCCTTCGGGTGCGCTCCTCGATCGTTTCAGTGCGAAGCGGATCCTGATCGCGGGCAATGTTGTGAACGCACTCGGCTACGGGGGCTTGGCGTTTGTCGACCGTCCTTGGCAAGGCTTCGTCTGCTCGGCCGTCGGCGGTGCTGGCTTCGGATTCGTGGGAACCGCCGGCCAAGTCCTGACCTTGACCCTGGTTCCGGCGGAGCAGCGCGCCGCATCGACCGCGCTCCGACGCGTCGCAGGCAACTTCGGTCTCGGCCTCGGCGCGACGGTTGCGGGCTTCATCGTCGCGGCCACCCATCATCACCTCCAGGCGTTCCAGGGCCTCTACCTCTTCGACGCAGTCACGTTCGTCGTCTTCGCGCTGGTTGTGCTCGTCTGGATCCCGGATCCTGGCCTCGCGGATGCTCCGTCGGCGAGCGAGGGCGCACAGGGTTTCCGAGCGGTTGCTCGGGATCGGCTCTTGCTCGCGTTGATCGCGGGCAATCTCGCGCTTGTGATGATCGGCGGCGCGTTCTTCTCCAACATCCTCCCGCCGTTTGCGGTGGCGCATACACCGGTCGGGGCCGGTGAGATCGGCGTCGTCGTCTTCATCAACACCTTCTTCATCGTCGTTGCGCAGGTTCCCGCCACCTGGGTCGTCAAGCGCATGCGCCGCACACACGCGCTGGCCGTCACCAGCGCGATATTTGCCATCGGCCTCCTCGCGGTCCTGCTCGCAACGCGCACGCACTCGCCGCTCGCCGCTACCACCGTCTTGGCCGGCGTCGCGATCGTGATCGCGATCGCTGAGTGTGGCCAATTCATCGTGCTCGGCCCGCTCGTTGCGGAAATCGCGCCGCCGCATCTGCTCGGCCGCTACATGTCGCTCTACCAGCTCAGCTTCATGGTCGGCGTGGCGCTCGGCCCCGCAGTCGGCGGCGTGCTGCTCGCAACCTCACCCGACACCATCTGGTGGGGCGGCGCCCTGGCGCTGGCACTGACCGGAGCCGGCTTGCTGCGACTCGGCGACCGGCTACCCGACCCGCTCCTGCAGGCACAATGCCCCCCGCCGCAAGCCGTCAATGTGGCCGATCCCAGCTGAGCTTCCGGCGGGCAGCTCCGGCCAATCCATCATCAGGCCCGCGACCACCCACGGGGAAGAATCATCATCATGGACCACCAAATGTTGCATCAGCGGTTCGCAGCCCTCACCACAGCCCACCTGGCTCCACGTCATCGGCGTCTTTGAGTCCACGGAATAACAATGTCGAGGGATGGAGGGAGACGATGTCGACGTGGGAGACGTATCTGACCGAGAATCGGCCGAGGTTCCTGAACGAGTTACTCGATTTCTTGCGTATTCCCAGCATCTCGGCCCTGTCGGATCATGCGGACGACGTACAACGGTCGGCCCGCTGGGTCGCGGATCGCCTGCAGTCGGCCGGCATTGAAGGAGTGCGCGTCCTGCCGACCGGCGGCCATCCCGTCGTCTACGGCGAGTGGCTGCACGCGCCGGGCAGGCCAACTATTCTGATCTACGGCCACTTCGATACGCAAGCGGCTGACCCATTGGAGCTCTGGAGCAGCCCGCCGTTCGAGCCGGACATGCGCGACGGCCGGATCTATGCGCGCGGAGCCTCCGACGACAAAGGCAATATGCTCATTCCCATCCTGGCCATCGAGGCGATCCTGCGTACGGATGGTTCGTTGCCGCTGAACCTCAAGTTCTTCTTCGAGGGGCAGGAGGAGATTGGCAGCCCGCAACTGCCGGCATTCATCGCCGCGCATCGTGAGCTTCTGGCCTGCGATCTGGCGGTGAGCGCCGACAGCCCGCAATGGGCCGAAGATAAGGCGGCCATCCTCGTCGGCCTGCGGGGCACCTGTGCCGTGCAGATCGACATCTATGGCGCGCGTAGCGATCTGCACTCGGGCTACTACGGCGGCATGGTCGCCAATCCTATTCATGCCCTGGTCTCCTTGCTTGACTCCATGCGCGATGCCCAGGGCAAGATCCTGGTGGACGGTTTCTACGATCAGGTAGTGCCGCTTTCCGCCGAGGAACGGGCGGCGATCGCCGACGTCCCATTCGACGAAGGCGCGCTCAAGGATCAGCTCGGCGTGAGCGCCCTCGTGGGCGAGCCCGGCTATACGCCCCGCGAGCGCAACTGGGCACGCCCGACGCTAGAGGTCAACGGCATCTGGGGCGGCTTCCAGGGCGAGGGCATCAAGACCGTGTTGCCGAACGAGGCGCACGCCAAGATCACCTGCCGGCTGGTGCTCGATCAGGAGCCCGAGCGGATCGTCCAACTGCTGGTTGCGCATGCGGAGCGACATGTCCAGCCGGGTGTGCGGGTGGAGGTGCGGCCGTTGCCCGTTCGTGCCGCGCCCTACGTGATCCCGGCGGACCACTGGGGCAATCGCGCGGCGACCGAGGTGTTGACCGACCTCTACGGCGCAAAGCCGTACGCCGTGCGGCTGGGAGGATCGGTCCCTATCTGCGAGCTACTTCTGAACAATCTGGGGGTGCATACGGTCAGCTTTGGTTTCGGCCTGGAGGACGAGCAGTGCCATGCTCCTGACGAATTCTTTCGGCTGAGCAGCTTCGAGCGCGGGCCACTGGCTTACGGCAAGCTATTGAGCCGCCTTGGGCAAGAGGACAGGTCATAACATATCCGGCACTCGCCGGCCGATCAGGGCTAAAGGATTCGAGGAAGCGTCTATGGGCACAGAAGTGGATGAACCCATGCCGGCAGGTTACGGCGTGGGTTCAGGCCGCCTTGTTCTGCGCTTCCCATCCGAGGTTGCCATCGGTAAGCTGTACCACGTCTTGGCATCTGCCGACGACGCTGAAGACGAGGATGAGCCAGGAGGTCGTGACTGAGTTTGTTGTGGGTCAGAGCAAACTTGGGCGGCGGCGATGCCATTCCGTCGCGCGCTCGTAGGCTGCGCCGACGCGCAGGGCCATCGTCTCATCCCAGCGTCGGGAGACGATCTGCAAGCTCATCGGCAGGCCCGCATCCGTGAAGCCACAGGGCACCGAGAGGGCAGGCATCCCGGTGAGATTGAACGGGTTCGTATTGCTCGTCAACACATTCGGGGCGAACACCTCTTCCCCGTTGATGACCACCGTCTGACCGGCGATTGGCGGCGCGACGATGCGCGTCGTCGGCAGGAGCAGGGCGTCGTAGTGCGTGAGCAGCGCTGACGTGGCGACCGTCACGGCATCTCGCGTACGCAGCGCTGTCAGCAATTCGTCCGCGCTCAGATCGGTGCGGCGGGTGAGACGCCCTCGAACATCCTCACCGATGTCGCCCGGGCGGTCGCGCAAGGACGCCGCATGGTACCAGCGCGCCTCGGCCAGGATGATGTCCGCCACCGCCGCCCGACCCTCCCAGAGCACGGAGCCATCGACATCCTCGACGGTGGCACCGAGTGAGCGGAAGAGGTCGAACGCCGCTTCCATCGCCTGCCCAATCTCGGCATCACCCAGATCGAAGAATCCCCCCCGCAGGACGCCGAACCGCAATCCCTGCACACCCGCACCGAGTGCGCGGCGATAGTCCTCGACAGGGACCGGCACAGTCATCGCATCCGCCGGGTCATAACCCGCGATGGCATTGAGGACAATCGCGGCGTCCCCCACCGTGCGGGTCAGCGGTCCGGCGTGATCGAGCGTCCAGGAGAGCGGGATGATGCCCGCCGTGCTGACACGCCCGTGCGTCGCCTTCAAACCGACCGTGCCACAGAGCGCCGCCGGGATGCGGATGCTGCCGCCAGTGTCCGTGCCCATCGCCATCGTCGCCAACCCCGCCGCCACTGCCGCCCCCGATCCGCCACTGGAGCCACCAGGAATGCGGCTGGTATCCCACGGATTGCGCGTCGGGCCGAAGTGCGGGTTGTTCGTCGTCACGCCGAAGGCGAACTCGTGCGTGTTCGTCTTGCCGAGGTTGATCGCTCCCGCCTCACGGAGCTTCGTCGTGACGGTGGCGTCCTCCTCCGGCACCCGATCCCAGAGAATCTTCGAACCTGCGGCGGTGCGGACCCCCTTCGTCGCGTAGAGGTCCTTGAGGGCAATCGGGATGCCGTGCAGCGGGCCGCGATAGCGCCCGGCGCTGATTTCCGCCTCCGCATCCTTTGCCTCTGCGCGGGCGGCGTCCGCCGTCACCGTGACGTAGGCATTGAGCAGCGGATTGTGGGCGTCGATCCGCGCCAAATAGGCATCAACGAGTTCAACGGGCGACAACTCGCGTCTCGCCACGAGTGCGGCGGCCTCGGCGATGCTCAGGGCGGTCACATCCTGTTCCGGCACACGCTCCCCCTTTATTCGTTACTCGTCCTCACGGCATCGGCAATCGGCCCGGCCCACGCCAACAACTGCTCATCGGCATCCGCCCGCGCGACACATTGCAACCCGAGCGGCAGGCCGTTCGCCGCCGCTCCCGCCGGGACAGTGATCGCGGGCATCCCCGTGTGCGTCCAGGGGAGATTCATCGCCGGGTTGCCTGTCAAGGCGATGCCGGCAGGCGCGGGGCCGGGCGCGGGCGGACAGACCCACAGGTCGATGCCGTGGGCGTCCATCAGGGCGTGCATCTGCGCGCGGACTGCGGCGCGACTCGCCCGGCCCGCCGCCAGTTGTTCGGGCATTACGCGCGTTCCATTGCGGTAGGTCTCGGCGGTGACGGGGCGATACTTCGCCTCGTGCGTCGGAAACCAATCCGCGTGCATCGCCGCCATCTCGGCAGTCGTCATCCAGGTGTGCCGCTCGGCAATCGCCGCGATGTCATCGAGTGCCGGGACGCGCGTGACGGTATAGTCCGCCTGTTCGAGCGCGGTACGCTGCGCCTCGAACGCCGCGAGCCCCTCCGCCGATGCCTGAGCGAGGTATGCGCCCTCCGGCACACCGAGCACGGGGAGGCGGTCTGCATTTGCCGGTTGCCAACTCTCGCACAATACTGATGCGGCGACCGCCATCCCCTGCACGTCTTGCGTGAAGAGGCCGACATGATCGACGGACTCGGAGTAAAAGACGATCCCGGCGGTCGGGATGCGGTTGTAGGTCGGCTTGAAGCCAACGACCCCGCAGAAGGCGGCGGGCCGGATGACCGAGCCAACCGTCTGACTGCCGAGCGCCAACTGGCAGAAGCCCGCCGCGACCGCCGCCGCCGAGCCACTACTGGACCCGCCGGGGGTGTGATCGAGGTTGTGCGGGTTGCGCGTGCCGTTCTGCTCGAAGCCCGCGAACTCGGTCGTCACCGTCTTACCGAGGATCAAGGCACCCGCCGCCCGCAGCAAGCCAACGACCGCCGCTTCCGGCCCGGCGAACAGTTCTGGCGGCACCGCCGACCCCGCCCGCGTGACAAATCCTTCAACGTGGTAAATGTCCTTCACGCCGACGAGGACGCCATAGAGCGGCGGTCGCGTCGCCGGGTCCGGATAGCGCGCTTCCAGTTCCTCCGCCTCCCGCAACAATCGTCTGCGCCGGTTCGGCTCCGGCAAGACAGCCTGCACCTGCGCGTCCACCGTCTCCAACCACGCGCACTTCGCATTGATGTACTGATCGAGCGGCAACGCCCCCGACCGCAGTTCGGCAGCATTCACAGCAAGCGGAGCGGACGCAAGGTACATGCGCAGGACTCCCTTCACGGACAGAAAGCAAGCGGATGGGTATGCTACCCATCCGCTCCATAATAGCCGAGATTTGCCGCCTGTTGCACGTTACACGTCGAGGAATTCGACCTCGCGGGCGTGGGTCTGGATGAAGCGGCGGCGGGGGGGCACGTCCTGGCCCATCAGCATGTCGAAGGTTTCGTCGGCGCGGACGGCGTCTTCGATCTTCACCTGCAAGAGGGTGCGGCGGGATGGGTCCATCGTCGTCGCCCAGAGATCGACGGCGTTCATCTCACCGAGACCCTTGAAGCGGGAGACTTCCACCTTCTTGCCCGTCAAGCTCTTCTCAAGCGCCGTGCGCTCCTTTTCGTCCAGCACCCACTTCTCTTCCTTGCCCCACGAGACTTTGAACAGGGGGGGTTGGGCGATGAAAATGTTGCCGCTCGTAATCAAATCCTGCATGTGCCGGAAGAAGAAGGTCAAGAGGAGCGTGCGGATATGCAGGCCGTCCACGTCCGCATCCGTCATCAGGACGATGCGGTGGTAACGGAGCTTGTTGATGTCGTACATCTCACCGATGCCCGTGCCGAGCGCGGTGATCAGGGTGCGGATCGCATCGGATGAGAGCATCCTATCGAGCCGGGCGCGCTCGACATTGAGGATCTTCCCGCGCAGCGGCAAAATCGCCTGGAAGCGGCGGTCTCGTCCCTGCTTCGCCGAGCCACCCGCCGAGTCGCCCTCCACGATGTAGAGCTCGCTTTTGGCGGGGTCCGTCTCCTGGCAGTCCGCGAGCTTGCCCGGCAGCGCGAGGCCATCCATCAGCCCCTTGCGGGTGACATCGCGTGCCTTGCGGGCCGCTTCCCGCGCGCGGGCCGAGAGGAGGCATTTCTCAACGATCCGCTTCGCCGCCGAAGGGTTCTCCTCCAACCACATCGCGAACGCCTCATTCATGACGGACTGCACCGCGCCCGCCATGTCCGGCGTCGTCAGCTTGACCTTCGTCTGGCTCTCGAACGACGGATCGGGCAGCTTGACGCTGACGATCGCCGTCAAGCCCTCGCGCACATCGTCGCCCGTGAGCGCGTCCGCCTTCTCACCGAGGATGCCCTGCTTGCGGGCGAAGTCGTTGATCGTGCGGGTCAAGGCGGAGCGGAAGCCGCTCATGTGCGTGCCGCCGTCCACCGTGTTGATGTTGTTCGCGAACGAGAACGCCGCCTCACCGAAGGTGTCGTTGTATTGGAGCGCGACCTCGATCAGGTAGTCGTTCAGTTGCTTGCGCACGAAGAAGGGCGGCTGATGGACGGCGGTGCGGTGCTTGTTCAGGTGCCGGACGAACGAGACGATGCCCCCCTCGAAGTAGAAGGTGCATTCCTGATCGGTCCGCTCATCAACGAGCGTGATCCGCAGCCCCTGCGTGAGATATGCCTGCTCGCGGAAGCGGTTGAGAAGCGTGTCGTACGAGAATGAAAGCTCCTTGAAGATCGAATTGTCGACGCGGAAGGAGGTCATGGAGCCGCGATCCTCCGGGTTCGGGTTCGCCTTCGACTTCACCTTATCGAGCGGCTTACCGCGCTCGTACTCCTGCCAGTAAATCTTGCCGTTCTGGTGCGATTCGACGCGCATGAAGTTCGAGAGCGCGTTCACCGCCGATGCCCCGACACCGTGCAAACCGCCGGAGACCTTGTAGCCGCCGCCACCGAACTTGCCACCGGCATGGAGGACGGTATGGATCACTTCGAGCGTGTCCTTGTCCTTCATCTGATGGTGGCGACCGACCGGGAAACCGCGTCCGTTGTCCCGCACCGTGACCGTCTCGTCCTTGCTGATGACGACGGAAATCATCGTCGCGTGACCGGCGAGCGCCTCGTCCACGCTGTTATCGACGATCTCGAAGACGAGATGATGGAGGCCCTTGGTGTCCGTGTCACCGATATACATACCGGGTCGGCGGCGCACCGCTTCCAGCCCTTCGAGCACCTGAATCTGCTCGGAGCCGTATTTGTTCGTAATCTTCTCACGCGGAACGCGCAGGCGGCTGTTGCCGTTCGTGCCCTCCGCACCGTCCGCGCCGTGCGCCCCGTTCGTGCCATTGGTGCCGTTGCTCTTGATGTCCTCTGCCATGCTGTCGTTACTCCTCACCATTCGAGCCGCTCACGACGCGTGCCGCCCCGGCGCCGCCTCTTCGATCCCATGTTCATGCTCTTGCGCGTGCTCGCGCGTGCGCTCGGGCCGCACATCCTGGACGCGCGCCCGCCGCTCTCGATAAAAAATCAAACTTCCCGCCGCCAGCCCCGCCGCCACGTACGAGTGGGCGATCATCGCCAGCAACACACCGACCGGCTGCTGCACGACGCGGGTCAAGGCGAGGGGGATCGCCCGCGAGATTAGGAAGGTCAGGGCGATGAACCCCGCCGTCGGCCAGACATTGCGCCGCACCACGCGGTACGACAGATAGGCCGCCCGCATCGGCCCCACGCGCTCCAGGAAGATCGCGTCCATCGCGAACGCGCCGTAGAAGATCGCGCCAAGTACGGGTATGAGAGCGGCGAGAATGACCAACCCAAAGCCGTTGATCCCCGCGAGCACGAAGGTCGCGCCCACAATCGCAACCGGGATCAGCGTCAGCGTAATCATCCCGATGGCGGTCAGGAAGAGCAGCACGGCGCGCTTCGCACCGGCCCAACTCAGCCGCCACACGGTCCGCAGCACGAACGGCTCATCCCGCACCATCTGCGCGATCGGCGTGACGAAGAGCGACTTCAGCCACAGCCCAATGACGAGCAATGCGAGCAAGAAGAGCACCGCCACATACCACGGGCCGATCGGCGCGGTCGGTCGGTCGATAAAGTGCGCGATGCGCCCATGCCCGAGCGTGCCGATCATGTTCGACACGCTGTACCCGTTCCACAACTGCGTGACCCCGGTGGTGATCTCAGCGGACTGGCCGCGCTCCCGCAGCGCCTGCGCCAGATCCGCTCCCTCCGCAGTCTGACCGGGCCAGTGCGCCAGCCAGTCGAAGAGCGCCGGGGAGGTGAAGCGCGGCCCGAGCCAGAGGACGAGATCGAGGACGAAGGGCACGAGAATCAGGTAGGGCCGCGCGTTCAGCGTGTCGTAGCCCGACTGCAAGGTCGCGAAGATCCCCGGCGCGCGCTCCTCGGTCTCGGAGCTCTTGCGGCGGGCGTTCTCCTGGCTTGGGTCGCCCCAGGGTCGCCACGGGCCCCGATTCATCGTCCGCCCCCGTAACTTCCGTATGGATCGTCCTCGAAACCGATCGCGATCAGGCGCGCATCCGAGATACCGAGGTGATGCGCCAGTTCATGCACCACCGTATGCCGCACCGCCTCCGCGAGTTCATCCTCGCGGTCGCACTGCGCTTCGATAGCTCGCTGGAAGATCGTCACCTTGTCCGGCAAGACCGCTCCATACCCGGACCCGCGCTCCGTGCGCGGAATCCCCTCATATAATCCCAGCAACACTTCGTTGTCCGCCAGCCGGACACGGTGTCGCTGGTGGTCGGTCGGTTCGTCAGCAACCACGACGGCGATGTTATCCAGCATCTTGAGGACCGTTTCCGGCAGACCGTCCAGCGCGTCCGCAACGAGGCGTTCAAATGCGCGATGACTCAACCGCATCTTTCGCCGCTCCCACGCCACCGCACCGGCCAATTCCACCTCATCGTGGCGGGATACCCGCACAAGTATTCTATCATACTTTGCGTATTTCTGCCCTTCGTATACGCGTACGTACTACTATTGGCGGGAATTGGAGCCGAATAAATCGCAGAAGTGCAGAGAGCAAAGCTGAGGAGCGGTCAGAGAAGCACTGAAGGCCGATGTGGTAGGTATACTGCTCGCGAGAACCAGAGAAGTCACCATCAGCTTCGACGCATGTCGAGGGATACGCAACCAGGAGGGGGTATGCGCTACGGGATCACCATCCCCTGCTTCGACGCCTACTTCGATGTGCGCACGGTCGCGCAACTGGCACAGACGGCGGAACGGGTGGGGTGGGATGGCTTTTTCGTCTGGGATCATCTCCTCCTCTGGCCGACGCCGATTGCCGACCCGTGGATCGCCTTGACTGCGGTCGCGCTCGCCACGACACGCATCCGCCTCGGCCCGCTCGTGACTCCCCTGCCGCGCCGCCGCCCGGTCAAGTTGGCGCGCGAGACAATCACGCTCGACCATCTCTCCGGCGGGCGGCTCATCCTCGGCGTGGGCATCGGTGACGGCCCGTGGGAGTGGGAATACCTAGGGGAAGAAGTCAATCGCCGCACGCGCGGCGCGATGCTGGACGAAGGGCTCGATTTGCTCACCCGCCTTTGGACCGGCGAGCCGGTCCTCCACGACGGGCGATATTACACCTATCGCGGTGACGGCGGCCCGAACGATCCATCACCGCGACCGACGCCGGTACTACCCGGCGCGTTGCAGGCCCCGCGCATCCCCGTCTGGGTCGCGGGAAGCTGGCCGCACCGCCGCCCCTTCGCACGCGCGGCGCGCTGGGACGGGGTCGTGCCGCTCAAGGCGAATGCGGGCTTCGGCGAGCAACCCTCACCGGAGGAGGTGGGCGCGATCGTCGCCTATACGCGCGCACATCGCACGGATACACAGCCGTTCGATGTCGTCATCGGCGGACGCACGGGAGGCGTATCGCCGGAAGCCGATGCGGAGCAGGTGCGGGCGTATGAGGTAGCCGGAGCAACCTGGTGGCTCGAAGACATCAGCCCGTGGGCATTCGGATGGAACTGGCAGGGGGCATGGCCGGTGGAGGCGATGAACCGGCGCGTTCAGGCCGGCCCGCCCCGCGTTTGAGCGTGCTCGGTGTTACAATCGCCGCGCGAAACGTCCGATGTTCAGATGAGGAGGGCGACTGTGGCGACGGCAACCAAGGACCATCTCCTGCAAACCGACCGGCAGATTCTCGGAGACATCTTCACGAGCGACGCCTCGTATCAACTGCTCCTCACACTCTGTGATGTCTGCGGCAACCGCTTCGCGGGGAGCGCGAGCGAGCGCAAGGCTGCCGACGCGATCGCGGAGAGGATGCGGGCAAATGGCCTCGACAATGTCCATCTCGAACCGCTCGAGATTACCGCCTGGACACGCGGCACGACGACGTTGCAGATGACCGCGCCCTTCGCGCGCGAGTTCTCGACCCTCGCCCTCCCCTATAGCCCGGCCTGCGATCTCACCGCCGAGATGATCGACTGCGGCGGTGGCGAGCAGGAGGATTTCGCGCGCCTCGGCGATACCGTCAAGGGCAAGATCGCCGTCTGCGCGGCGGAAACCGGCAACTGGCTCACCGCGAAGAAGGTCAGCCACCGCACCGATAAGTACCGCTGGGCAATTGCGGCGGGTGCGGTCGGTTTCATTTTCATCAACCAGAACCCCGGCCAACTGCGCATCACCGGCAGCCTCTTCCCGAATGCGCCCATTCCCGGCATCGGCGTCTCGTGGGAGACCGGCAATACGATCCTTCGCCTCGCCACACACGGCGATCATCCCACCCTCCATATCACCGACACGGGCACGAGCGAGAAGGTCACCACCTATAATGTCATCGGCGAACTACCGGGTGACGGCTCGACGGACGAGTTCATCATCACCGGCGCGCATTACGACGCGCACGACATCGCGGTCGGCGCGGCTGATGATGGTGCGGGCACCTGCACGCTTGTCGAGGCGGGCCGCGCGCTCGCCAATGTGCGCGGCGAGCTCGTGCGCGGCATCCGGTTCATCGCCTTCGCGGCGGAGGAAGTCGGTCTGTTCGGCTCCTGGGCATATCGCGACGAGCACGAGCACGAACTAAGCCGCGTGCGATACATGCTCAATCTCGATGGCGCGGGGCAGGGTGGTGGCGGCTCGGAGGTGATGGCGCTGACCGGCACGCCTGAACTCGTCCCCTTCTTCGCCGGGTTGGCGGACGAGTTCGCCTACAAGTTCGATGTCGTGGATCGCTTCGCCGGTCATTCGGACCACTTCCCGTTCACGCTCGCCGGTGTCCCCGCAGGCGGGATCGCGAGCCGGGATGCACGACAGGGCATGATCGGGCGCGGTTGGGGGCACACGGAAGCAGACACGGTCGACAAGGTCTCGCTACGCGGCCTGCAAATGGCGTCGATCCTCACCGCGCGCGTGCTCCTGCGCCTCAGTGTGACCCCCGCCGCCGCCTGGCCGGGCCGCCGCCGCACCGCAGCCGAACTGCGCACGCAAGTTGACGAGAACGACTACACCGAATCACTCACCCGCTCGGGACGCCTGCCATAAGATAGTTCGCGAAACCGGGGAGAACCGCAAAGGCGCAAAGAATACAAAGGACGCAAAGGAGAAAGATTCTTAACCTTCTCCCTTCTTTGTGATCTTCGTGTCCTTTGCGCCTTTGCGGTTCAAGTAGTTTCGCCCCGCACTGTTTCGCACAGATCATGGAGCACCATGCACAGACGCTCCGCGCCATGCCGGAGCGTCGGGATGTCCGATGCCGCGTAGCCGAGTAGGAGTCCACCACGCGGCAGCGGGTCCAGCGCGAAGTGCGAGAGTGCGTGCGCGCGAATGCCATGCACTCCCGCGCGATAGGCCGCGAGACGATCATCGACACCGGGCGGTAACCAGCCCACAAGATGCATCCCTGCATCGGCGGGATGGACTTCTAGATACGCATCGAGGCCGGTCGCATGCACTGCATCGACGAGCGCGTGTTGCCGTTCCTCATAGAGCGCGCGCATCTGTCGGACATGGCGGGCGAAATACCCTTCGGCGATGAAGTCCGCCAGGACGGCCTGTTCAAGGAGCGGAAGCTGCGTTTCCGTGATCTGGAAGGCCATCGCGAATGCGTCGAGGAGATGCGGCGGCACGACCATGTATCCGAGGCGGAGCGCCGGAAAGAGGATGCGCTCGAAGGTGCCGATGTAAATCACTGCGCCGCTCGTATCCAGACTCTGCAACGATGCCAGGGGACGACCGGCGTAGCGATATTCGCTGTCGTAGTCATCTTCGAGGATCCATGCACCCGTGCGCGTCGCCCAATCGAGCAGCGCAAGCCGCCGCGACAAACTCAGGGTGGTGCAGACGGGGAATGTGCATGACGGCGCGACGAAAGCGAGTCGGGCGTGGGGTGCGCGTAGGAGTCCCGCATTGACGATCATGCCATCGCTATCGATCGGGATGGGGATCACGTTTGCCCCCGCAGTGACGAGCGCATTCCGCGCCCCGAGATAGCCCGGGTCCTCGATCCAGGCATCATCACCGGGATCGAGAAGGACCTGCGCCGCGAGGTCGATCGCCTGATGGCATCCGCTGACGATCAGCACCTGCGCCGGCTCGCAGCGCACACCGCGCGTCACCGCGAGATGCTGGGCAATCGCCTCGCGTAGCGGCCAGTGACCGCCCAGCCGCTGCGGCGCGAGCAAGTTGGTCGATGACTGTCGCCAGCGGCGGGCGAGTAACCGTTGCCAGATATCGCCAGGGAAACGGTCCAGTGCCGCGCCGTTAATATCGAAGGCGTCACCCGCGCGCCACGACCGCAGCCCGTCGGGGAGAGGTAATCGCTTCGCCTGCATGAAACGTGTGCTCCGCGCAGACAGCCCGCGTTCCGCGCCCGCGGCATCTGCGGCATCCAACGGCGCGGAAGGCTCCCCGAGATACGCATCGGGCAAGATCGCGGCAACATACGTCCCCGCCCCCTGCCGCCCCTCGATATAGCCCTCGGCAAGTAGTTGGTCGATGGCATTGAGAACCGTATTGCGTGAGATGTCGAACTCATCGGCAATCGCGCGTGTCGATGGTAAGCGCTGTCCGGCAACCAACCGTCCGGCGAGAATCGCCCGCCGGAGGGCGTCATAGAGTTGCCGATAGAGCGGCGTCGCATCGTTGGCGTCGAGATGAATATCCGTCAGTGCCGCAGGCAGGGCGCGCCTCATCCTTCATTCCTCCCCACGCGGCAATCACGCACAAGTGGCCCCCCGATTCTCGACACAAGTGGACCTTGCATTGATGCCACTCATGCATGATAGTCGCTCCACACCCCTTTGCAAGCGGCGCGACCGAGGCGTAGCGGTATTGACATGAATCGAAAGAGGTGCCACGCGGGATCGGCAGAGCGATGTTGAGACTTGCGCTTTGTCCTCCGCGCTGTCATAGTATCTGTACATAACTGTTGGACAATTGTTGGAGATACTTGACGTGTAGTCGCGCATCCCGTACACTCCGGTCCCATTACTACACGAAAAGGGATGCGGTTGTCGTGCGGAATCACGCGTGGGCGTGACTGTGGAAAGAGGATGATATGGGCAAGTACATAATCCGGCGATTGGTGACGGCGGTGCCGACCCTCGTCGCCATCTCCATCGTCCTCTTCGCCATCATCTCCCTCGCTCCCGGCGATCCTTTGGCTCAGTTCGCTGCCGATCCAAGAGTCCCCGAAGCCGTCAAGGAGAATATCCGCAAACAACTCGGTCTCTCCGATCCCCTCCCCGTCCAGTATGCCAAGTGGGCCAAGTCGATGGCCACCGGGCAGTGGGGGACCTCCTTCCAGTCGCGCTCCAATGTCCGTACCCTGATCGGTCAACGCCTCCCCGCCACCCTCATCGTCCTCGGCTCCGCCTTCATCCTCTCCCTCCTCGTCGCCATCCCCATCGGCATCTTATCGGCCATCCGGCAATACTCGGTCTTCGATCAGATCGCCACCATCTTCGCCTACCTCGGCAACGCCCTGCCCACCTTCGTCTCCGGCTTGTTCTTCATCATCTTGTTTGGCGTCAAACTAGGGTGGCTGCCCTTCATCTACCGCAGTAACATCGAGCAGACCGGGCTCGCCGGGGTCTGGGAGCACATCCGGCAAGCGGCCCTGCCGGTGCTGGTGCTCACCCTCTTTCAGACCGCCGCCCTGATGCGCTACACCCGTGCCAGTATGCTCGAGGCGATTCGCCAGGACTATGTGCGCACCGCCCGCGCCAAGGGGTTACGCGAGAGTCGGGTCCTGACCGGACATGCGGTGCGGAATGCCCTGATTCCGGTGGTGACGATCATCGCCTTGCAGATCCCGGGCATCTTCGGGGGAGCGGTGGTGACGGAGCAGATCTTCCGCGTGCCGGGGACGGGCAACTTGTTGATCCAGGCGATCACGAACAAGGACACGCCGGTCATCATGGCGTTGACCTTCATCTTCGCGGTGATGGTGGTGCTGTGCAACCTGCTGGCGGACGTCATCTACGGTCTGCTTGACCCGCGCATCAAGTACTCCTGAGGACTGAGGACTGAGTTCCACTGCCTACTGACTACTGACCTACTGCCTACTGCCTACTGACCACCGACTACTGCGAAGGAGTGACCTGCGATGAGTGCCGCGCCTGCCCACCCGACGACCGCTCCCGCTGCGGCGGTGCTCGATGGCTTTCGCCTCAATCAGAAGCCCCGCTCGCTGTGGAGTGATGCCTGGCGGCAGTTTCGGCGTCACCGCCTGGCGATGGCGGGCACGGTGGTCATCACCCTGCTCGTGCTGATGACTCTGCTCGGTCCCTTCCTGTGGAAGACGAAGATCGATGTGATCGACTTCGCCGCCTCCAAGGCTGCCCCCTCGCTCACCCATCCCTTGGGCACCAACGACCTGGGGCAGGACCTCCTGGCGCGCATCATCTGGGGGGGCCGCATCAGTCTGTCGGTCGGCTTGTGTGCGACGCTGGTGGCGATCACCCTCGGGGTGGTGGTGGGGGCATTGGCGGGCTTCTTCGGCGGGGTGACGGACAACGTGCTGATGCGGGTGACCGATCTCTTCCTCGCCCTGCCGACCCTGCCGCTGCTCTTGTTGGTGGTCTACCTCTTTCGCGACACGATGCGCCAGGCGTTCGGACCGATCCTGGGAGTCTTTCTGATCATCGTCTTGGTGATCGGGGGGTTGGCGTGGATGCCGACGGCGCGGTTGGTGCGGGCGAGCTTTCTGAGTACAAAGGAGAAGGAGTTCGTGGAGGCGGCACGGGCGATGGGAGCGACGAGTGGATCGATCATCGTCAAGCACATCCTGCCGAACGTGTTATCGCCGGTGATCGTGGCCGCGAGTCTGGGAGTGGGAGCAGCGATCATCGCAGAATCGACGCTCTCGTTTCTGGGGATTGGCTTCGAGCCGGACGTACCGACGTGGGGACGGTTGTTGAGTGAGAGTCGGGACTTTCTGGACATCGCGTGGTGGATGGCGATGGGACCGGGGATGATGATCTTCCTGACGGTCTTGAGTATCAACTTCATTGGCGATGGGCTACGGGACGCGCTTGATCCGCGCAAGACGCAGGGATGACGAGTGCTGAGGAACGAGCAACGAGCAACGAGTAACTGAGTGCTGAGGACTGAGGACTGAGAGTGAAGGAGAGCGGCCCCTGGGTGGGCCGCTCGTTTGCGTCCCACGCATTGCTCATTGCTCATTGCTCATTGCTCGCCCGCTCATTGCTCGAAAAGATGTCCATCGCTGGCGTTCTCATTCGTCGTAGGAGTGATGGGTCGAATCCATACCAAAGGAGGATGCAACCAACAATCGAGCAACCTGTACACATCGGGGATTGACCTGGAGAAAAAGGAGAAACAATGAAGTACCTACTGATGATCTGCGCCGATGAAACGCTCAAGCTCACACCGGAGGAAGGCGCTGAGATGGGGAGCGCAACTGATTCCTGGGTGGAGGAGATGGATACGCGGGGGGTGCGGCTGCAAGGGGAACGCCTGCGGCCCGTGAGCGATGCCACGACCGTGCGCGTGCGCGATACGGAAGTGCTGATCGTGGACGGGCCTTTCGCGGAGACGAAGGAGCAGATCGCCGGCTTCGACATCCTCGAATGCGCGGATCTCGACGAGGCGCTCGAGGTCGCTGCCAAGCACCCCGTCGCCCGCTTCGGCGTGATCGAGGTGCGGCCGTTCTGGCCGCTATGACGCCGGACGCACACGCTGCGGTCGCTGCGGCGTTCTCCGAAGAGTGGGGGCGCGTCGTCGCCTCGCTCATCCGGACCACCGGCGACTGGGACCTCGCCGAGGAGTGCACGCAGGACGCCTTCGCGGAAGCGCTCCAACGCTGGCCCAACGATGGCGTCCCGCGCCGCCCCGGTGCGTGGCTGACCACGGTGGCACGCAACCGCGCCCTCGACCGACTGCGCCGCAGCACGACCGAAACGATCAAGGTGCAGGAGGCCACCGTGCTATCGACGCCGACCGATGCGACCGAGATCGACGACGGCAGCGGCATCCGAGACGACCGACTGCGACTAATTTCCACCTGCTGCCATCCGGCGCTGCCGCTTGAAGCGCGCGTCGCGCTCACCCTGCGCACGCTCGCCGGTCTCACCACCGCCGAGATCGCGCGCGCTTTCCTCGTGCCGGAGCCCACGATGGCGAAACGCCTGGTGCGTGCGAAGCAGAAGATCGCCAACGCCGCCATCCCCTACCGTGTCCCCCCCGCGCACCTCTTGCCTACCCGCCTGACTGGGGTCCTGGCTGTGCTCTACCTGCTGTTCAACGAGGGTTACTCGGCCTCGACAGGCGCGGAACCCCTCCGCGAGAATCTCTGCGCAGAGGCGATCCGCTTGAGCCGAGCACTCGTGCAACTCATGCTGGACGAGCCCGAGGTGGTCGGGCTCCTCGCGCTCATGCTCTTCCAGCACTCCCGGCGACGCGCCCGTATTGACAGCGCAGGCGAACTCGTGACGCTCGAAGACCAGGACCGCGCTCACTGGGACCGAGGCGAGATCGACGAGGCCATCGGGCTGATCGAGGATGCCCTGCGCAAGGGGCGGGCCGGACCCTACCAACTACAGGCGGCGATCGCCGCCTGCCACGCCAACGCGATCGACGCAGCTGCCACCGACTGGGTCGAGATTGCTGCGCTCTACAAGCGGCTGATGACGATCATGCCGTCCCCGGTCGTGGAGTTGAACCGCGCCGTTGCGGTCGCTATGGCCGATGGACCTGCCGCCGGGCTGGCACTCGTGGAGACGCTGGCGGCGGCTCCTCCCCTTCATGACTACTATCTGCTGCATGCAACGCGTGCGGACTTGCTGCGCCGACTCGGCCGCAGGCACGAGGCCACCGAGAGCTACCGCCGGGCGCTGGAGCTGGTGGGCTCCGATGCCGAGCGCCGTTTCCTCGCCCGGCGGCTCGCCGAGATGACGCGCGACTGAGATGGTTCTTCTCGTTACTTCTTCGCGTCATAGGCGAGTGCCGCCTGGAGGACTTGCTTGGCGATTGGGGCGGCGACAGTTGACCCTTCGCCGCCGTTCTCGACAAGGACGGCGATCGCGTACGACGTCGTCTTGCCGGGCGCATAGCCGATATACCAGGCATGGGGCTGCTTATTCGCCACTTCCGCCGTCCCGGTCTTGCCACCGGACTTCACACCGGGGATTTCTGCCGTCTTCGCATAGCCGTTCGCTACCGAATTTTCCATGATCGCGCGCATCTGCACGGCGGTCTCCGCGCGGATCGGCTCCTTCCAAACTTTCGGCGTGTGCTGAGTGGCAATCGTGCCATCCGGTCGCCGGACGGCGGAGACGAGGTACGGCTCCATCTCCTTGCCGTCGTTCGCCATGCACGCAGCGACCAGCGCCATCTGGAGCGGCGTGGCGAGCAATTGGCCCTGACCGAACGCGGTCTCAGCGATGGCCGGGCCGCTCTGCAGGAAATCCGGTCGGTCGCTCACCCGGCTGGCGTTCGTCGGGAGGTCGAAGGGAATCTCTTCACCGAAGCCGAAGCGCTTTGCGTAGTCGTTCAGCGTTGGCCCACCGAGCGTGGTCGTGCCGACTTGCGCGAAGACGACATTCAGCGACCATTGATACCCCTCTTCGAGCGTCCAGGATTGCTGGTTCTCGCGCCCCTTCGGGATGTTCTTCTCCTGCAACTGGAACCCCTCGATATTGTAGAAGCCGCGATCCTCGTATTTCGTGTCCGGGCGTGCCTTGCCGGTGTCGAGCGCAGCGGCGGCGGTGATCGTCTTGAAGATCGAGCCCGGCGTGTAGAGCCCTTGCGTCGGACGGGGCACGAACGGAGAGGAGGGATCGTTTCGGAGCATGTCCCAATACGCTGCCGGGTTGTTTCCCGGCCCGGTGGCGAGGCCCGCCGGATCGAGGTGCGGGTTCGAGACCATCGCGAGCACCGCGCCGGTCTTCGCGTCGAGGAGCACGATGGAGCCGTTGCGATTGCCAAGGAGCGTCGCCGCCGTCTGCTGGAGCGAGGCATTGAGCGTGAGGAGCAGATCGTTTCCCTGCGCGGGCTGATGGAGGAGCGACCATTGCAGCGCCAGTGCGGGGTCCGCATCATTGCGCCCACTCAGTTCGGCGTTATAGGCGAATTCGAGGTTACTCGTCCCATAGCGCACCGGGTTGTAATAGCCCACAAGGTAATCGGCGAGCGGATCGGGGTAAGTCCGCCGCACACTCTTGTCCGGCTGCACCTCTCGCCCGACGATCTTCATACCATCGGACGAGAAGATTTCCCCCCGCAGCGCCTGTAGCTGTGCGTCGAGGAGGCGCGGATTGCGGACAACACCGAGCGCCGTCTGCTCCGTCCGCGTCTGCGTTGTGCCTGACATAACGACCTGCGTGCGGACGAGTTGCATACTCAACAGCACAAACAATGTCAGGAGGATATGTGCCAGCTTCTGTGACGTCCGGTTGAAGAGCGGTTCGTCGCGCGGCGCACCGCGCCAGAGGGCGACTGCGATGAAGGGCACCGCGAGCGCCATGCAGACGAGCCAGAGATGATCGCTCCCGGCGATAATGCCGACCGCGAGGATACCGACGACGAGGAGTGTCGCCAGGAACCGGATGAGACCTCGTTGCGAGCGTGTCATGTCGGCACCCCCGGAATTGCGACCGCGCGCCCCGGTTTCATCGCGGAAATCGCGAGCAACATGCCAACGATGATGAAGTTCGACAGAAGCGAGCTACCGCCGTACGAGATGAAGGGCAGTGTGATCCCGGTGAGTGGGAACAGCCCCACCGTCCCACCGATAATGATGAACGCCTGCAAGCCGAGTACCGCCGTCAGACCCGCCGCGAGATAGCGGCTGAAATCGTCCACGGCGTCGAGGGCGATCCGGATACCCCGATAGACGAAGAAGAGATAGAAGATGAGCAGCGCCACCGTGCCGAGCAAGCCCAGCTCCTCACCAATAGCCGAGAAGACGAAGTCCGTCTGAACGAGCGGGATATTCGTGGGGTCACCGAGGCCGAGGCCGGAGCCGAAGATGCCGCCGGAGGCGAGCGCATACTGCGATTGGACGAGTTGCGACCCCGTCCCCTGCCCGCGCGACCAGGGGTCGAGCCAGATCTCCACACGTACCTGCACGTGGGGGAAGATGCGGTAGAGCACGTAGGCCCCAACGGCGAAGGCGACGAGGCCAGCGAGGACATAGCTGATCCGCCCGGAGGCGAGATAGAGCATCGCGAGGAAGACGCCGAAGATGAGCAGCCCCTGCCCAAGGTCCTTCTCAACGATGACGATCATCAGCGAGAGACCCCAGAGCGCGATCATCGGCAGCAGATAGGGGAGCGGCGGCAAACGGATGCGGCCAATCGCATAGGGTGCGTTGAGCAGTTCACGCTTCTCACTCAGGTAGGCCGCGAGAAAGACGACGAGGATGATCTTCAGGAGTTCGGCGGGCTGAAAATAGAAGAACTTCAGATTGAACCAGAGCCGCGCGCCGTTGATCTCCACACCAAAGACCATCACGGCGGCGGTCAGCGCAATGCCGACGAAGGCCCACGAATACTTGTAATCGCGCAGCAGGCGCAAGTGTTGCCGCTTCATCCCGATCGCAATCGACGTCATCAGGGCGAGGGCGACGATCAGATAGATGAGTTGCTTCTCCGCGAGATGCGCGCTCGGCGCGACGGCGGGGCCGAGGCGCTGGATCATCAGGAAACCGAGGCTCGCCAGCGCGGCGGTGATCGGAAAGAGGATCTCATCACCCCCGAAGCCCACCGCCGAGAAGAGCACGGAGACGAGGTAGAAGACGAAGACGACTGCGAGACCGACGCTCATATCCTGCCATCCCCAGCGGGCGACGCCCGTGCGCACGGTGACGAGGATGAGGAGGCCGATCACCGCGCAGGCGGCGGGGAGGAAGAGCAGTTGCAGTTCTGCCCGGCGAACATGGCGGAAAAATGCGGTCACGAAGATGCTCCTGGTCCCTGGCCGGTGTCAGTGTGCCGGAAAATACTTCTCCACAAGAATACCCAATCGTTGCCGTACCGCGTCGGGCACCGACGCGGGGTCGGTCATCAGTGCGCCATTGAGGGCGGTATTGCAAGGATCGCGCCCATCGAGATCAATACGGGGCACGACCCGCCGAATCACCTCCTGCGCGGTCGCGACATTGCGCATCAGGTTCTGGACGACGAGTTCGACACTGACCGCTTCCGCGCTCTCGTGCCAGACATCGTAATCGGTGGCGAGCGCGAGGATGGCGTAGCACATCTCCGCCTCCCGCGCCAGTTGCGCCTCCGGCATCGCCGTCATACCGATGATGTCGAGGCCCCACTGCCGGTAGAGACGCGATTCCGCCTTCGTGCTGAAGCGTGGCCCCTCGATGCAGAGATAGGTACCCCCCGCATGGACGGTCCCGCCCGCCGCCCGCGCGGCATCGATGAGAAGCGCGCGGAGCGACGCGCAGAACGGATCGGCGAGCGACACATGCCCGACCAGACCCGCCTGATCGAAGAAAGTACGCGGGCGACTCGTCGTCCGGTCCACGATCTGATCGGGCACGACGAGATGTAAGGGGGCGATCTCCTCCCGCAAGCTCCCGACCGCAGAGACCGAGAGCACGAACTGTACGCCGAGGGATTTGAGCGCGTAGAAGTTCGCGCGCGCGGGCACCAGCGTCGGCGGGATACGGTGACCAACGCCATGCCGGGGCAGGAAGGCGACCCGCCGACCGGCGAGCGTGCCAATCGTCACGGCATCACTCGGACTGCCGAACGGCGTCTCGATCACGCGCGTTTCCGTCTCTGTCAGGTCCGGCATGTGATAGAGGCCACTGCCGCCCATCACCGCAATGCGAATCTCGTCCGCCACTCGTTATTCCTCCGTCTGCGCCCGTGGGGAGCGTACGCGCGCCGGGGGGCGCTGTCAACGTCACGGAGACGCTGTGATAAACTACCGCGATGGAACACCGTATGAATCCGTTCGATTACACCCCGGACTACGCGGCGACCTGCGATATTTGCGGCGCTGCGATCACCCTCGGCACCGACTACGTCAATATTGCGGCAGAAGATGAGCATGGCACGATCATCGGCACCTTGATCGCGCATCCGCACTGCGCGGAACATCTCGACCCCGGCGACATCGCGGCGCTCCTCGGCGCGGCGGTCGGCACGGATGAGGACGATCTTGAGTCGCTTCTGCCCCTTGAGCGCTGCTGCCTGTGTGGCGAGCGGATCGGGGAGCGCGACTACCTCAATCTCATCGAGCCGATGCATCCAGGGATGGTGAATGGCCCGCTTGTCGCCACCTCCTTCCACCTCTCCTGTTTCCGGGAGGATCCGGACGGTGTCGAACAGGCGCTCGATGAAGAAGTGATGAAGCAGCGGGAACGCCGGGAACAGAGGACTGAGGACTGAGCGGGCGCACGCTGTGCGCCCCTACCTCTCCCCTCTCCATCGCCAGGAGATCACGATAGTTTCAGGTTTGTGCGGCGATGGAGAGGGGTCGGGGGTGAGGAGTGGAATGGAAGGAGACAGGATGGCGACAGCGGTGAATGTGCGCGATGAGGTGGCGGAGTGGGAACCGGAGTTGGTCGCGACACGCCGCGATCTGCATATGCATCCGGAAACGGGCTTCGAGGTGCAGCGGACGGCGGGGATCGTCGCGGATCGCCTGCGTGCGCTCAATCTCGATGCGGTCGTGACGGGCATCGGGCAAACGGGTGTGAAAGGCGTATTGAAAGGTGGCAAGCCCGGCAAGACCCTGCTCATCCGCGCCGACATGGACGCCCTACCGATCGAGGAGGAGACGGGGCTGGAGTTCCGCTCGCAGAATCCCGGTAAGATGCACGCCTGTGGGCACGACGGGCATACCTCGATCCTCCTCACCGCCGCCCGCATCCTCGCCCGGCGGCGGGCGGAGATTCCCGGCACCATCGTCTTTTGTTTCCAACCGGCGGAAGAAGGCGGCGGCGGCGCGCGGGCGATGATGGCGGACGGCATCATGGAGAACCCGACGGTCGATGCCTCGATTGGCCTCCACCTCTGGCAGGACTTCCCCCTCGGTGAGGTCGTCGTCGTCTCCGGCGCGGCGATGTCCGGCGCGAACGGCTATCATGTGACGATTCAAGGCCAGGGCGGGCACGGCGCGATGCCGCACAAGACTGTGGACGCCTTGCTCGTCGCGGCGACAATCGTTAGCAACCTGCAAATCCTCATCAGCCGCGAAGTCGATCCACTGCAGCCGGTCGTCGTCACGGTGGGGTCACTGCACGCCGGGTCCGCCGCGAACGTGATCGCGGACACCGCCGAGTTCCGGGGCACGACCCGCTTCTTCGACGCTGGGGTGAGCGATTTCGTCGCCAAGCGCTTCCCGCAGATCGTCCAGACGATGGCGGAGAGTATGCGCGCCACGGCGACGGTCGATTATTGGCGGGGTGGGCACCCCGTGATGAATGACCCGCACATGGCGGACCTCGTGCGCGAGGCTGCGTCTGCGGTCGTCGGCGCGGAGCATGTCAAGCCCGGCCCGCCGCTGATGCCGAGCGAGGACTACTCCGAGTTTACCGCGCGCGTGCCTTCCTGCTATTTCTTCGTCGGCTCCCACAACAAGGAGACCGGGCAGGTCTGGGATCATCACCATCCGAAGTTCGATTTCGATGAACGCGCGCTCTCCATCGGTGTGGAAATCATGGTCGATACCGCCCTCCGCTACCTGAACGAAAACGCCAGCTAGCGTGGCCTCCGGATTATTTCGGTGGAGGCAAGCGTCCCGCTTGCGCGTTTTGCAAGCGGGACGCTTGCCTCTACGACTCCCCGGTTACGTTGGTACGGTTCATTAGCCTGCCTCCACCGGGGTCTTCGGCAGGGCGGATGAAGGAGTCATCGATGACCGCACGATCCGACCAACTCATTGACTTCCACAGCCACTATTACGATCCCGCATGGATGCCGGCGGCACCCCCGCGCGGGTTCAGCGCGGCGTTCGCGCGGGCACGGGCGCTGCTCACGGACATCGACGCGCAACTGGCGGCGATGGATGCCGCCGGGGTCGATATGAAGGTCCTCAGCGCGCCTCTCAGCACCCTCGTCGGACCGGGCGAGCAGCCACCCGTCACGCTCACGACCGACATCAACAATCGCTTCGCGGCTCTCGTCGCGGCGCACCCGGATCGCCTCCTTGCCCTCGCCGCAATCGACCCGTTCGGGGGCGACGCCGCCGCACGCGAGACGGAACGCGCGATTCGATCCCTCGGCCTGGGCGGTATCTGCCTCGATTGCGCGCGTGGGGAGCGCTTTCTCGATGCGCCGGAGGCACGCCCGGTTCTGGAAACCGCCGCCTCGCTCGGTGTGCCGGTCTTCGTCCATCCCGTCAGCCCGGCGGGCTACGCGGAACACCTCGCGCCGCTGGGGCAGGTCGGCGTGCTAATGGCGCGCGGCACAGAAGCGGCGGCGAGCGTCCTCTCGCTCGTACGGAGTGGCACCCTCGATGCGCTTCCTGATCTCACCGTCGTCATCCCGATGATGGCGGTATCCGTCCTCCTCTTCGCCGGAATGCTCGATCAGGAAGGCGGTCGGGAAGTCGCCCAGAGCCGCCACCAAGCGCGGCCCTCAAACGACTGACCGTCGATACGATGGGGTTTGACGCGGATACCGTCCGCTTCGCGATCGACACGCTGGGTGTGGATCGGGTGCTCGTCGGCAGCGACTGGCCGATCACGCCAATCGCGGGACGGGCGCGTGTGGACCGGATGCTGGATGCGCTGGCGCTTACGGTGCGTGAACGCGCTGCGATACGCGGCGGTAACGCGCTGCGACTTCTCGGGAGCCACTGAGAATTCGAGGAATGAAAGGTGCTGATCTGACCCTGAAAAAACCTTGTGTCAGCAACAAAAGTATGGGATACTCTTCGGTAGTATGAGTGGCGGTCTCTTTGTCGTGCTGCCTTCATCTCGCGTTTCAGTAGTCGCGGCGTGTCGCCGCGGACAGACAGACAGGATGTATGCGTTCGTATTTCCATCACACCTCAGGCTCCCGCACCGCGCCGCGGCGTAGCGTTTCCCGTTCCCTCAGCCCATCCTCACGTAGCGTTTCAACGACCCGTACGCGCGCCGAGCACGCCGAAATCGCGCGGGCCTCTTCCGCATGGGAGCACGAGGTCGCGAAGGGCCTCGCCGCGTTCGTCGGTCAGACGATCCCCCTCGGCGCGCACGAGGGATTGACCGTCTCGCATGTCCTCAATCTCGCAGAAGATGAGACATTCGCGGGATGGTACAACTGGCGCGGCATCACGAACCCGGACATGGTGCTACTCGGCGTGCTCGTCGGTGGGCCGGACAACGGCGCGACAGCGGCGATGGCAGTTGATGCGAAGCTCTCCGCGCGCTCCAGCAAGACGCAGGTACTCACCGAAACCCTCGCGCAACTGCTCGAACCCTTCCAGCCGCTGGCGAATCTCGTCGATTCGCTGCTTGGTGAGAACGCCAGCGACCGGCTCGTACTGCGGGGCGGTTTTCATGTCGTCCGCGGCATCACGACGACGATCGGCACCGCCGCGAAATCAACGCGCGCCCTGCAGGACCCCGAATATGCCGCCGAGTTCGCCGCGAGCCGCCCGGTCTCGCTCCGCCCGCGGCAGAGCGTCGCACCCCGCGAGCACGCGCGTCCAACTGCTCCGGAACGCGCACCGCGTCGCCAACCCGCCGCGTGGAGCGCACCTACCGGGCCGACCACGAGCCACACCGCGCTGTTCGCCGAAACGGTCTGGTCGCTTGACCGCCTCTGCGTTGCCGGGATCGAGATGCCGGAGCCGAAAGGCGTCTACCACATGGACGACATCGTTGCCCTGGATGATCGCCCCGGCGCTCCCGCCGAAGTAATTATCCTCGGGACGCACGGCACCGAGCGCATCGCCCAGGCGGTCGTGCTCGGCGCGAAACGCGCGCTGCCCGATGGTGAGACCGTGCGGTCATTCCTGGCGACGCTCCCCGCACCGATTAGTGGCCCGCGTTACCGCATCGTTCCCGCCTTCCGCGTCGTCGGCAGCAAGACCGATACATTGCCGGTGCTCGGCAATCGCCGGGCAGTCGTCGTTCCCGCCTGAAATTGAGCGATCCGAGCGATCAGACCGAAACGCGCGCCCGACGAAGAAGAACATGGGCGCGCGTTGTGTCGTAAAGGGGCGAGCGATGGACCCGGACACCGTTGAGGAGCGTGCCGCCGCGCTGCATCGAGCGAGCATCGTCATCGATGCCCATACCGACATCCTGATGGGTCTCACCGATGGCACCGCCGACTGGGACGATGCCGCGCCAACTATCGAGACTGACGATGGCTGCGACGGGCAGGTGTCGCTCCGCCTCCTCGCAATGGGTGGGCTGACGGCGCAAGTCTTCGCGCTCTTCACCGCGCCGTTCGGTGTCGATTATCGTGTCATCCGCCCGGAATATGCCGGGGCAACCCTCCCCCGCGCCCTGGCGATGCTCGCGAACTTTCATGAGGAGCTACACCGCTCCCCCGACCGTCTCCGCCTCACGACGACCGCCGCCGGAATTCGGCAGGCGAAAGCGGATGGGATCACGGCGGGCATCCTCGCCTTCGAGGGTCTGGATCCGATCGGGCATGATCTGCGGCTCTTACGCCTCTTTCGCAGCCTCGGCGTCACGATAGCCTCGCTGACATGGAGCAACCGCAACCCGTTCGCAGACGGCTCCTCGACCGCCCGGCGACCCGGTGGCCTCTCGCGCCTCGGCGAAGAAGTGATCGCAGAACTGGAACGCCTGCGCATCCTCATCGACCTCGCCCATCTCGGCCCGACCGCCATCGAGGAAGTATTCGAGTGCGCCACCCAGCCGCTCATTCTCTCCCATACCCGCCTGATGGACAGCGAGGGGCGCGGCGCGAGCGAGACGACCCTGCGTAAACTCGGTGCGGGTGGCGGTGTGGCATGTGCGATCTTCTATCGCATCCCGACCGTCGAGGCACTCGCGGAACTGCTCGAGCGATTGATGGACCAATGCGGCCCGCAGAGCGTCGGCCTCGGCGCGGACTTCTATGGGACGCGCCATGCGCCCGCCGAAGTGCGCACCGTCGCTGATTTCCCTCGCATCACTGAAGCGCTTCTGCGGCGCGGGCATAGCGACGCGATCGTGCGTGGTATCCTCGGTGAGAATGTCCTGGGCCTCTATGAGCGCGTCGTCGGGTAATCACACGTGGGAAAGGATCGCACTATGGCGGGACGAAAGGTGCTCGTGACGGGCGCAACGGGGTACATCGCGAGTCGGCTTCTCCCGGCCCTCAGAAATCGTTATGAACTGACGCTCATTGATGTGCGCGCGACGCGGACGGATGGCACGCCGGTTGAGGGCGCGCAGGTGGCAAACCTGCTCGGTGATGACCCGGAGACCTTGCGCCCCTTCTTCCGCGGGCAGGATGCAATCGTCCATCTCGCCTTCAACCGCGCTCCCGATGCGGCGATGTCCGGCGCACAGCGAGCGAACCGGCTAACACCCGGCTCCGCCTATGAAGCGGAACGGGCGAATGTCGATATGGCCTATCGCGTCTTCCAACTCGCGCTCGAAGAGAATGTCCGGCGGGTCGTCGTCGCGTCATCGAACCATGCGGCGGACTGGTACGAGCATCTCATCCACGCGAACAAGATGGACATGGTGACGCCCGAAACATTCCCCAAAAGCGATAACTGGTACGGCTGGGCAAAAGCCAGTTACGAGCATCTCGGTTTCGTCTTCGCCACCGGCACGCTGGGTCGCAAGGTCGAAAACGTTCACCTGCGGATCGGCGCGCCGCGCGAGATCGACGCCGCAGGCTTCACCGATGACCTCAAGGGATACAAGCGCGACCTCGGTGCCTATCTCAGCGCGCGCGATCTCCAGCAACTGACGATCAAATCGATCGAGACCGAGAACATCGCGGACGAGCACGGCATCCCGTGGCAGGTTTTCTACGGCATCTCCGGCAATACGCGCGCCTTCTGGAGCCTGCTCAATGCGCGCAACGTGATCGGCTACGCCCCGGAAGACGACAGCGAAGTCAAATTCGCGGCAGATATCCAACGCTTGCTCGGCGCCAGCCCCGGTCGCACGTAGTTCACTACGATCATCGCCATATCTTCGTAGCGGCAAGCCCCCGTGCTTGCCCAGAGCACAGAGATGTTCGGCAAGCACGGGGGCTTGCCGCTACCGGTTCCTATCGTCTGGATAGGTCGCGAGGTAGTGCTGGGCCATCGCAAGGGCAGCGATGCTCTTCGCGTCGTGGAGGTCGCCGCGCGCGACAGCGGCGGCAGCGTCTGCGAGGGGAAGATATTCGAGGGTGATCCCCTCATCCTCTTCCGGCGTGGCATCGCCCGCGCGGAGGCCGAGCGCGAGGTAGCAGTGGATTTCCTCGGTGCAGAAGCCCGGCGCGGTGAAGAATGGGCCGAGTGCGACGATCTTTTCTGCACGGTAGCCGGTCTCTTCGACCAACTCGCGCGACGCGGTGCGCTCCGGTGGTTCGTTCGGTTCGCGCGTGCCCGCAGGCACTTCGAGGAGCATCCGCCCGACCGCGTGCCGCCACTGACGGACGAGCACCACCCGACCGTCATCAAGGAGCGGGACGAGGGCGATCGCGCCGGGATGCACAACGACTTCGCGGCCTGTCTCGCGGCCCGAGGCGAGACGAACCGTATCGACACGGACCGTCAGCAAGCGACCGGTATGGACCGTTTCGCTGCGCACCAACTGATCCGTCGAGGAGCGATCCGCGTCGACCATTGGGTATCCTTTCAAATCAGGGAGGAGATTTGGAGGCGGCGACCGGATTCGAACCGGTGATCAGGGTTTTGCAGACCCGTGCCTTGCCACTTGGCTACGCCGCCATCACGATGGCTTTTCCCCTGTCTGACAGGGAAACGGACTCGATAGTACCACACCCCTCGCCCTCTGTCACGCACCAATCATCGCAACATCACCGCAATCGCCCACGAGAGGAAGACCCACTCAGTAGGGCGCACCCCCTTGTGGGTGCCCTCCAAGGCTGGATAGCCACAGACACGGAGAGGGCACCCACAAGGGGTGCGCCCTACTGAGTGGTCAATGTACCGGCAACATGCGGTACGCAGATGCTGGTACATTCGTGCATCGCGGAAGTGCAAGATGGGGGCATTTTCGCTTCTCACACCCATCTTGTGTCTTGCATGAACGTACCAGCACCTACGTAGCCACCCAACATCTCTCGGCTCAGTCAGGCCGGAAAGCGCGCTAATAGCCCGGCTTCGGCCCCGGATCGTTCATCTTCGGCCCCGGATCGATGGGGGCGGGTGGCGCGTTCGTCGTCCCCGTCCCCGGTGCGCTCGTCGTGCCTGTTGTCGGCGCGACGCTTGGGGTGCTATAGCGCCAGGTGTTGTAGGCCCGGCCGATATTGCCGTACTCGACGCGGAAGAGGATCGGGTTGTCCGGCGTGTAGGTCAGCACGCGCCGCTCGAACGCCTGCACGAGCACAGGCACCGTCTTCCCGCCCACCTTGACGTTTGCCCACACCGGCTCGGTGATCGCGAGGCCAATCGCCTGGATGCCCCCGAGGCCGGGCGCGTTGCGGAAGTCAAAGAAAGCTTTCGGGATATTGTGCTTCGTCGCAGTGTCGTAACCGGTCGTCTTCGCCAGTGCGTCGTTCGACGCGGGTGCGTACGTCCCGGCGGTACCGTTCGGATTGACCATCTTCGTTACCGGCGCGCCGCTGCCGCTGGCGTCCTGCTCTGCACCCTGAAGCTTCGCGAGGTCTGCGTAGGTCGGGAAGGGGTTGTCCGGATCACCGGCAACGGTCACTCTGGCGGGCTCGCGCTGCACAAAGGTCGCATCGCCGTTCTGCTGCCGCCCGGTGATCAATTCGACGGAAAGCAAACCCGCCGTCACCGGGCCGCCGGGCGTACTCAGTTCCATGCGTGCCTTATCGAAATACTGCACGAGCCGCTTCCCGCCCGACGCCTCTTTGTACTCCTCCGTCAGGCCGGCCGTGAATGGTGCGGGGCCCCAGAGGTACGATCGCCCCGCCACGTTGGCATCACTCTGCGCCCAAAGCTGCTGGAAGGCAGGATCGGCGAACCCCTGCGCGCTACTACTCGGTGGGCCGCTCGGCGGAGATCCCGCCGCAGGCGGAGCCGTGCCGGTCACAATGACCATGCCGTGCATGGTCGGGTGGATGTTGCAGTGATAGGCGAACGAGCCAACCTGGCTGAAGGTCATCTTCCCCGTTTGTCCCTTAGAGAGCGTACCCAGATCGAAGACCCCGGCAGTGTCACTCGTAACCGTGTGCGGCGCACTGTCCTGATTCGTCCAGACCACCGTCGTCCCGACCGGGATCGTGATCGGCGATGGCATGAACGCGAAATTCATGATATTGACCGAGACATCCGCAGAAACACTCGTCGCCTGCCCAATCGCGACGAGGCTTGTCAGTAAGAGCGCGAAGATCGCGGCAATCGCGACCCGATTTTTCCCGAAACGTACCATCGCAACCTCCTTAAACGCGACCCACTTACATCACGGTACGTCCAAATGTGCGTGGATGGATGCGATGAGAGCGTCGATGTATCAATCGTTGCGATCGCGCGGCGCACGCATCGGTACCATCTCGGGCAGACGGGCACGGGCGGGCGTACAGAGGCCCACAAGCGCGATACCCGTGAACGCGATGCCAATCGCGACGAGAACGAACGACGCACCGACACGGGCAGCAAGGGCGGTGCAGAGCGCGGCACCAATCGGCCCCGGCGCGCTGTTGATCGTCCAGAAGGCGGCGGTGACGCGTCCGAGGAGATGATCGGGCGTGACCTGCTGGCGCAGGGCAATCGAGTTCACCCCCTTGAGAATTTCCAGGAAGGTGAAGCCCACGGTGAGGGGGATCATGACCGCGACGACGGGCGCAAGGCCAATACCGGCGAGCACGCACCCCTCGATGATCGCGGAGCCGAGATAGCAGACGCCAAATCCCCACCGCGCGCGGGCAGGTGCGGCGAGCAGCCCGCCCGCGAACGCGCCGCACGAGGCGATACTAAAGACGAGCCCGACCGTGCGATCCGTTTGGCCGAGATCATGCTTGAGGTGATAGACGAAGAGATCGAGCGCCGCCAGCGTGAGAAAGGAGAAGCCCGCGATCATCCAGGTGAGGGCGCGCAGAACCGGCTGCTGCCGGAGAAAGCGTACCCCGGCGAAAAGTTCGGTGATCCGGCTCTCCCGCATCCCGTCCGGTTGCCGCGCGCTGGCATGGCGGAGCCGGATAGCGAGCAGCGAAGCGGCGGATACCGCGAACGAGAGCGCGTCCAGACCGAGCGCGGCAGCGGGACCGGAGCGGGCCGCGACCAGCCCGGCGAGCGCGGGGCCGATGAGGCTCGCCAGCGCGGCGCTCGCTTGCAGCCGTCCGTTCGCCTCCGTCACCTGATCGCGGTCCACCAGATTGGGGATCGCGGTGATGTACGTAACCGAGAAACACATGCCGAAGAACGCCCCCACGCCCGCCGTCAGGTAGATCAGCCAGCGGTGCGGCCCGTCGAGCCACCAGACGAGCGGGATCGCCGCGTAGACGCCCATCCGCACGAGATCGCAGAGGATCATCAAGCGACGCCGGTCAACACGATCTGCCAGCGGCCCCGCGACGATCCCCGCCACAAGATAGCCGATGCCGACCGTCCCGGTCACCAATCCCATCTGCGCGACGGAGCCGGTCACTGCGAGGACGAGTAGGGGCATCGTAATGAGGGCGACTGCATCGCCAATATTGGAGAGCGATTGCCCCAGCCAAAAGATATTGAATGTCCGGTTGTGGAGAAGGCGGGTGGCAGGCGACCGCGCGAACTGGTCCGGCGCGGCTGGTTCAACAGGCGCGCCGCCCACCGGAATCGAATGCTCGTCCATCGTGCTCACTTCCTCAAACCATACGAAAATCGTCGCGACGTCCCCTCGCGCGATTCTCCTAGGGCCGGAAGCTCTGCACCGTGGCACATCCTTTTGTGGGCTGACGGTCTACACTACATCGGAGCGGCCAATCGTGACCGCTCCCCGGTACTCTACGCGAGGATGGCAGTCGCACGCAATGATGGATCGCGCAACCTTCGAGACCCTTCTTTCCGCCACCGGGCAGCAGCTATTGGCGGAACTGACCGCGTGCGACATGACGGAAGCGACCACGCTCGCCATCGCGACCGACTTTCGTCGCCGTTACCCCGCCCCCCTCGTTGCTGCCGCGATGACGCAGGTGCGGCTGCGGGAGCGGGCACGCATCAAGTTTGGTGACGATGCCCGGCGGATGTATTTCACACCCGCAGGGTTGGAGCAGGCAACGAGCGAGACCATCGCGGCCCGCCACGCGGCGCGGTACGCTGCCGCTACGCGCATCGCGGACCTCTGCTGCGGAATCGGCGGCGATGCGCGAGCCCTCGCTACGGCCCACGATCTCCTCGCCGTGGACCGCGACCCACTCACGGCAGCAATCGCCGCCGCCAATCTGCGGGCGCTCGACTTGGCCGCACAGGTGACGGTTGCCTGTGCCGATGTGACGACGATTGATCTTGGGGGATATGACGCAGCGTTTCTCGATCCCGCCCGTCGCACGACGGAGCGGCGCATCTTCAATATCGCGGACTATCAGCCGCCGTGGTCGTTCATCGATGAACTGGTCGCTCGCCTCGCGAATGTCGGCGTGAAACTCGCCCCCGGCATCCCGCATGAAGCGATCCCCGCCGCTGCGGAGGCGGAGTGGGTCTCATTGCATGGTGAGGTCAAGGAAGCGGCGCTCTGGTTCGGCGGGCTGCGCGGCACGGGGGTCAATCGTCGCGCCACGCTCCTGCCCTCCGGCGCGACCCTGACGGCCACCCGCACGGAGCGACCCTCGGTCGCGCCGCCACGGCGCTACCTGTACGAACCGGACGGTGCGGTCATCCGCGCGCACCTCGTCGCGGACGTCGCGGCACTCGTCGATGGCGTACTGCTCGATCCCACCATCGCCTATATCACGAGCGACGCGCACATCGTCACTCCCTTTGCCCGCGCCTTTCGCATCGACGACGCGATGCCCTTCAACCTCAAACGACTGCGCGCCTACCTCCGCACGCGCCAGATCGGGCACGTCATCATCAAGAAACGCGGTTCCCCACTCACACCGGAAGGTCTCGCCCGCGACCTCCGCCTGACCGGCGACGCACACGCCATCCTCTTCCTCACGCACGTCGCAGGTATCCATACCGTCCTCATCGGTCACGACGCCCGAACGGGCGAAGAGTTAACCACAGAGCGCACAGAGAACACAGAGGACGCAGAGAAGAGGATTTGAGGGCTGGTCCTCCTTCAGGACGTGCCTGACGAAGTGCAGTCTGGCGTCAGACGCAGCCTGAAAGAATTTGATTCCTCTGTGTCCTCTGTGTTCTCTGTGCGCTCTGTGATTAATCCCATCATTCGTGCCAGCGCGGATGAGGGTGTGTAAGGTTTTCGCCGCTCGCCTGTCTCACCTACAAAAGGGGGCGAGTGGTTCGCTCTCGAAGGGAAATACAAAGCAACGTTGGCGCGGATCGCGCCGGAAAGGTTCAAGTACCATGAAGCAGTTGGTCAGTCTCAAGCGGCACATCGGTCTCCTCGTCCTCGGCCTCATGCTCGCGCTTTGCATCGTCGGGCCCGAGGCGGTCGGCGCCAGCAACGTCAACCCGCAGGGTCCGACCTGCATCCCGTGCCAGCAACAGCCGCAGCAGTTCTCGTTCCCGAAGTTCACGAAGATCCACGCCTGGCGGGCGGCGGGCGGCATGGTGGATGTCCAGGTCGAAGTCGAGAACGCCTCCTCCGTGGACCTGATTATGGCGGGGAACATCTCGCTCAAGGATTACAAGCACTACGACACGTTCGATGTCTACCACTTCCACGTCACCGGGCTGACGCCGAACGCCATGTACAACTACGAGGTCGACGCACACGGCTTCTTCACGATCAAGTACTTCGGTAGCGTCCAGGCTTAATCCACCGCCACACGAACGGCAGACAAACAGGCGGGGCGATCATCGCTCCGCCTTCTTTTCGTCCAGAAACTGGAGCAGTTTTCGTAATGAATAGTCCCGGAGGAGGCGGGCTTCAGCCTGCCACAGCAAGGGATGGCAGGCTGAAGCCCGCCTCCTCCCTACATCCCTCGGCGCCGCGCCCGCATAGCCCATCAAGGTGGCGCCCGTTCGCTTAGCTGATGCGGGGGTCGAGTGCGTCGCGCAGGCCGTCCGCGATCAGGAAGACACTAAGCACGGTCAGGAAGATCATCACGCCGGGGCTGATGACGAGCCACGGCGCTTTGAGCGCGTACTGGAATGACTTAGAGAGCATGTTGCCCCAACTCGCGGTCGGTGGCTGCACGCCGAAGCCGAGCGCACTCAGGCCGGATTCAGCGAGGATCGCGCCCGCAATATCGAATCCCGCGACGACGAGGACGGTCGAAACGACGTTCGGGAAAATATGCCGCCGCATCAACCGGCCGTTCGAGGAGCCGAGCACGCGCGCCGCGTCGATGTAATCGCGCTGGCTGACGGAGAGGACGACGGCGCGCACCTGCCGTGCCGTCCCCTGCCAACTGAAGAGGCCGAGAATGAGCGCCAGCCCCACCACCCCAGGTGTGAAGACCACGGAGAGGAGAATCAAGAGGAAGAGCAGGGGGATATTGACCGTTGTCTGGATAATCGCGTTGATCGCATCGTCTACCCAATGGCGATAGAAACCGCTCAGGACGCCGAAGCTGACGCCGATGACGAGCGAGGTCAGGGTCGCGAGGACACCGATCAGGAGTGAGATCCTGCCCGCGTGCAGGAGGCGGATAAGGATGTCCCGCCCCAATTCGTCGGTGCCGAGCCAGTGCGCGCGAGAGGGTTTTTCCAGCCGTGAGAGCAGGTCCTGCATCGCGGGGTCCTTGCCCAGCAGGTGGCCGATCAGCGGCGCGGCAAGACTGAGGAGGGTCACGAGCAGAAGCAGCGCGCACGCGAAGATCGTAACACGGTCACGACGCAGATGGCGGTAGGCGCGTTGCCAATAGCTCAGGCTCGGCGTGCCCGGCGCTTCGGCGCGATCCACCGGGAACGTCGTGGTCCCGATACGCTCACTCATCGGTCATTCGTACCGGACGCGAGGGTCCGCGAACCCATACGCGATGTCCGCGAGAAGATTGCCGAGGATGACGAGCGAGGCGAAGATCACGGTCAGGGCCATCACCGTGGGGTAGTCGCGCCGGAATGCCGCCTGCACTGCAAGCCGCCCCATCCCCGGCCACGAAAAGACCGTCTCGAAGAGCACCGCGCCGGAAAAGAACCCGGCCAGCGCCCCACCGAGGATGGTGATGATCGGGAGCAGGGCATTGCGGACGATGTGACGGAGCGTAACGGTACGCTCTTTGAGGCCCTTCGCCCGCGCCGTCCGCACATAATCCTGCGAAAGCACATCGAGCATCCCGGAGCGCATGAAACGGGCGAAAAGGATCCAGAAGCTCATCGCGGCAATGATCGCGGGGAGGAGGAGATGATGGAGCCGCCCGAGAATATCGCCCGACTGCCCCGGCTCCGCGATCCCTCCGAGCGGGAAGATGCCGTAGGGGGCCGCGAACACAAGGATCATCAGCCCGAGCCACCAATGCGGGATCGCCTGCCCGATGACCGTGAAAAGGCGGATCGCGGTATCGATCGGGCCGCCACGATGGAGTGCCGCCTGAATGCCGAGCGGGATACCGAGGAGGCCGATCACGAACGCCGCGAGCGACAACTGCAATGTCGCGGGCACGCGCTCCAGCACCTTATCGAGCACCGGGCGGTTATCCTCGAACGAGCGGCCAAAATTCAGGCGCGCGATGTTGCCCACCCACTTCGCGTACTGCACCGGGATCGGCGCATCCAACCCGAAATCATGCCGTAGCTGCGCCTTGTATTCGGGGGTAATGTCCGGGCTCTCAAGCAGGGTCGTCGGGCCACCGGGCGCGAGATGGATGATGACGAACGTAATCAGCGTGACCCCAAGCAGCAGCAATAGCGACTGTATGAGCCGCCGCGCGAGAAACCGTGCCATAGCCCCTCCGGCGCGGGGAAGTAACGAGTAACAAGTAGCGAGTAACGAGAATTGGCCCAGGTATCACTCGTTACTCGCTACTCGTTACTTCCCTGCTATCCCTGAATCCACCACTCCCACACGTCGTTCAGGCCGAGCGCCTTGCTGACCTTGACACCCTGCACGCGCTTGTTGATGACCTGGTGACCGAGTTCGTAGTAGAGCCAGATCCACGGCGCTTCCTCGGTCAGCGTCCGGCTGATCTCCTGATAAATGACCTTCCGCTTTTCACGGTCCAGTTCTTTGAGACCTTGCTCGTAGAGATCGTAGATATGGGGGTTCTGGTAATCGACGCGGTTGAAGGCGGGGCCGGCGTCTTTCTTGAACCAGATCAGGTCCGGATCGACATTGGCAATATAGGCGTTGACGTATGCCGCCCAGTCATAGGGGCCTTCTTTGGTCTGCTTGAGGAGCGCGCCAAACTCCAGGCCGCGCACCTCGACATCCGCGCCAATCGCCTTCCATTGCTGCTGCGCCACTGTCGCGATCTGCTCGCGTACCGGCGTGGTATTCGGCCCGAAGAGCACGAGCATCTTGAGCGGTTGACCGTTCTTCTCGCGCACGCCGTTCGCCCCCGGCTTCCAGCCCGCCTCGTCCAGGAGCTGCTTCGCCTTCGCAAGGTCGTATTTATAGGGGTTCGCGTTCGGATCGGCCGCCCAACTCGTCGGCAGATACATCTGCGTCGCCCGCTTGCCGATGTCGTAGGTCAGCTTACTGACGATCGCCTCCTTATCGATGGCGTAGTTGAGCGCCTGCCGCACGGCCTTCTCCTTCAGCGCCTCCTGCCGGATGTTGAGACCGATATAGGTGACGGCGAGGTTTGCAGCATCCGTGGGGTACGCGTTCAGTTTGGCATTCTTGATGAGGTCCGGCCAGTTCTCTGGCTCCGGCCCGTACTGATCGACCTCACCATTCATGAGGGCCTGTGTGGCGACGTTCGCGTTGCCGTAGATGCGAAAGGTGATCCGGTCGATATGCGGCCGACCGAGAAAGAACTTATCGTTCGCCGCGAAGGTTGCGTTCTGGTCTTTCTTCCATTCGACGAGCGTGTACGCGCCCGGAACGACGCTCGGCTTGAGGATTGCGGCGTTCTTGTTCGGGTCGCTCCAGTCCTGATTCTCCCAGACATGCTTGGGCAACACGTACTGGAGGGCAGCCGCGACCTTCTCCAGGCTGATCGCGAGCACACTCACGAGCTTGACTTCCAGCGTCTTCGCGTCGAGGTCCTTCACACTGGAAAGGTAGGGAGTATAGGAGCCAAGGTTCGGCCAACCATTCGCCTTGTCACTCGACTTCGACCATGTCCAGGCATAATCGGTCGCCGTCAGCGGCATACCGTCACTAAAGCGGAGATTGTCCCGCAGGGTGAAGGTGAGCGTCGTGTTGTCGGCGCTCTTCTGCACGGACGCAGCGGCGTACGGCTTCAACTCGAGGGTGTCCTTGTCGTAGCGCATCAGGGGCAGCAGGTACATGAGGTCGATGTACGCACCGGAAGGGGTATCGGTGAACTTATAGGGATGCAGCGTCGTCCCCTCCGTCGTCGTGGCGATCTTCAGTTCGCCACCATTGACCGGCGTGCCCGATACAGGCGCGGCGGTCGTTGGCGATGCGCCCCCGGCGGTCGCCGCACTCGTTGCCGCACTCGTCGGGGCGCTCGTTGCCGACCCCGAACTGCCGCACGCCGCAAGCAGCGCACCAATTGCCGAGGCGGAGATACCGAGGGCGGCCGCCCGGACAATGAACTGGCGACGACTCAGCCGCCCCTCGACGAACGCGCCCATGAGGTCGCGGACTTCCCCATCACTGGACATCGTGCCCTCCACAAGCTATGCGTTACCGGCCCCGAACTACCGGACACAACGACGTGCGCTTTACTGTGCCGGTTGCACAGTAAAGCGCACAGGAAATGGCGTCAAGTACGCAGGGCGCTTGCGTGCGCGGGATCAACCTCACCCCCCAACCCCCTCTCGTACGGAGTCATCAAGTGGAGAGGGGGAGCGGACCTATGATATCCTTCGATGTTTGAGGAATGCCACGGCACTTGCAGCGAAGCACCCCTCCCTCTTTAGGGGAGGGGCTGGGGGTGAGGTTGAGCGAGCAGAAGCCAGATTGCGAGGAGTTACGAAGATGCGCGATAGTTCGGCGCTTCCTTCGTGATGGCAATGCTATGCGGATGGCTCTCGCGCAGGCCGGCGCTGGTGATGCGATTGAAGCGGGTATCCCGCTGCATCGCGGCGATATCCGCCGCCCCCGCATAGCCCATCGCGGAGCGCAGGCCCCCGATCATCTGATAGACGAGCGGACCCAATGCGCCCTTATAGGCGACGCGCCCCTCGATCCCCTCCGGGACGTACTTATTGACGTTGCCGGAGACACCTTCCTGAAAGTAACGGTCCGACGAGAAGCGGGCCTTCATCGCGCCGAGCGACCCCATGCCCCGGTATTCCTTGAACCGCTCGCCTTGATAGAGGACGACCTCACCGGGCGATTCGTCGAGCCCCGCGAAGAGTGAGCCGAGCATCACGCTGTCGGCACCGGCGGCGATCGCTTTCGCCATGTCGCCACTGAACTGAATGCCGCCATCGGCGATCACGGGGATGTCATAGGCGGCAGCGGCACGCGCGCAGTTCCAGATCGCCGTAATCTGCGGCACACCCGTGCCGGCGACGATGCGCGTCGTGCAGATGCTTCCCGGCCCGATACCGACCTTGATGCCGTCCGCGCCCGCCTCGATCAGCGCTTCGGTCGCCCCGGCGGTCGCGATGTTGCCCGCGATCACGGGGACATCCCAGGTCCGCTTCACTTGCTGCACCATGCGGATGATGTCGATATGATGCCCGTGCGAGGTATCGATGAAGAGGGCATCGACTTCCTTCGCAACCAGCGCCTCCGCGCGCTCCATTGCGCTTGCGCCCGTACCGATCGCCGCAGCGACGCGGAGCCGCCCCTTGCTGTCTTTCGAGGCGTTCGGGAATTGGATGCGCTTCTGAATATCCTTGACGGTGATGAGGCCCTTGAGGCGGTAGTTCTCATCGACCACGGGCAGCTTCTCGATCTTGTTGTGATAGAGAATCGCCTTCGCTTCTTCGAGCGTCGTCCCGACCGGGACGGTGACGAGGTTCTCCTTCGTCATGCGGTTACGGATCGGCTGGTCCGTATTTTCCTCGAAGCGGAGATCGCGGTTCGTCAGGATACCGACGAGTTTCCCCTGAGCATCGGTAATCGGAACCCCGGAGATGTGGTATCGCTCCATCATCGCCTGTGCATCGCGCACGAGATCGTCCGGCCCAAGCGTCACCGGCTCAACGATCATGCCCGACTCACTGCGCTTGACTTTATCGACCTCATCCACCTGTGCCTCAATAGCCAGGTTCCGATGGACAACGCCGATGCCCCCTTCGCGCGCAAGGGCTATCGCGAGGCGTGCTTCCGTGACGGTATCCATTGCGGCGGAGAGAAGGGGGATCGAGAGGGTGATATCGCGGGTCAGGCGGGTGGCGGTGCTGACGTCTTTCGGGAGCACGACCGAGGCGGCAGGCTCGATTAACACGTCATCGAAGGTTAACGCTTCCGGGCCAAACTTCGCGGTGAACGCCGCGTCGGATGAGGACGAATCGTTACTGCTCAGGAACTTCTCGACCGTCTGCATCTGCCGCGCACCTCCCATAAAATGAAGGACGGACAGTGGCGCATCGCACTGTCCGTACGATGCTCAAGTATCGCATAGGAAGCAGAGAGGGTCAACGCCGCGTTTGGTGGGCGATGCAGGATTCGAACCTGCGACATCCACGGTGTAAACGTGGCGCTCTAACCAGCTGAGCTAATCGCCCAAGGTGGGGGCACAAAGAAAAGAGGTGGTGCGCGAGAAGGGACTTGAACCCTTACCCCGTAAACCGGGACCAGGCCCTCAACCTGGCGCGTCTGCCAATTCCGCCACCCGCGCACGAGGGTGCGAGGAGAGTATCGCATCGCCCTTCTCTCATGTCAAGGACAATTCCCCTTCTGTTGTGTGGTAAAGCGTGACATTTTCACTGAACGCTTACCGGACGACCAAACAGCGCACACTGACCGTCGCGACAATCGGCTTGACACGCGGGATTAGTGAACCGATACTACGTGCGAGTCGAACATAACAATTTGTCCCTACGCAGGTTATCCATAGGAGATACCGCACCGCTACCGGAATGGTTATCCGCCGTCAGACGAAGGCTTCCGCAATTTCATTCGTTCAGAGCAATCTATCGCGAAGGCGTAGCGATACAGAAAGGGGCATACCATGCGCACAGGTCGATCCTTGTCTCGTCGGGCATTCCTCTCCGGGATTGCCGCGAGCAGCGCGGCGGCGATCCTCGCGGCCTGCGGATCGGGCAGTACGACCCCAACCGCGGGCGGCGCGCAACCCACCGCTGCCGGAGCCAGCCCCGCCACGACCGGCAGCACGCCGACGGCCGTGCCGAACACCGCCAACAGCCAGGCGGTCGCGTCGGGCAATCTGCCCACACCCCGCAACCAGACAATGGTGAGCGAAGTCAACAAGATGCAGGTCTTTGATTCCTTCAATCCGTACATCCCGAATGGCGAGCAAAACTGCGGCACGATTCAGTCATGCCGGGAGGCGCTCCTCTACTTCAACTCGCAGCAGGGCAAGTTCATCCCGTGGCTGGCGACGAAGTACGAGTACAGCCCGGACTTCACGCAATTGACGCTTTCGCTCGATGCGAAGGCGAAGTGGAACGACGGGCAGCCCTTCACCGCCGACGATGTGATGTTCACCCTCCAGATGCTCAAGGACAACACGAACTTCTCGGGCTCCAGCATCGTCACAACCTTCATGGACTCCTGGTCCGCCCCGAACCCGAACACCGTCGTGATCAAGCAGAAGCAGCCCAATCCGCGTATCCATTACTACTTCACCTCCGCAGTCTCCCAATCCCAGATCAAGATCGCGCCGAAGCATATCTGGGAGAAGCAGGACCCCGGCACATTCAAGAACAACCCCCCGGTCTATACCGGCCCGTATATGCTGGATCACGTCATCCCGCAGCAGTTCACCTATGTCTGGAAGAAGAATCCGGACTACTGGAATAAGTCCGTCATGGACCCGAAGCCGCAGTATCTCGTCTGGAGGCAGACCCTGCCCGCGGACGCGACCGTGGAGGAGTTCAAGCGCGGCAATATCGACGCGGTGCTCGGCGGCTCCGGCTATGTCTTCGACTTCCCGCTGCAGGAATCGGTCCGGACCGGTGGCTACAAGAACATGGTCCAGGTGCAGTTCCTCGATCCCTGGCCGCGCGCCATCTACTTCAACCAGGAATCGCCGAGTGGCCTCTTTCAGACGCCCGAGGGGCGGCAGGCAATGTCCTACCTGCTCGATCGCGATCAGATCGCCAAGACGATCTGGCAGCCATCCTCCAACGCGGCGAAGTATCCCTGGTCGAAGTACAAGTCCAACGACCGCTGGGAGAACGCGGACATCCAGAAACAGTACGACCTCACCTACGACCAGAAGAAGGCGGAGCAACTCTTGGATGGTCTCGGGGCGACGAAGCAGGGCGATACCCGCCAACTGAACGGCAAACCACTCGCGCTGACGATCATCGCGCCCGTCGCGGTCGGCCTGCCCGAGTATCAGATCGCCCAGTCGCTCGCGACCAACGCCAAGAAGGTCGGCATCACCATCGATGTCAAGAGCATCGTCGGCACCGCCTACGTAGATGCGGACCAACTCGGCCAGTGGGATATGCGCTCGGAGTGGATGAGTGCGGACACCGGGCTTGATCCCAATCAACTCTATTCATTCTATGAGGATCGGTATTACAAGCCGATCGGCGAGCGTGCCACACAAGGTCAGCACACCCGCTCGAAACTCCCCGATCTGAACGCCATCGCGACGAAGCTGGACGGCCTCAGTCCGGATGATGCGAACAACAAGGCAATCTTTGACCAGGGGCTCACGGCGTTCATGAAGAACCAACCGTCCACCCCCAGCATCCAGACGGTCTATCCGCTCGTTTACAACACGACGTACTGGACGGGCTGGCCCACGCCGGACAATCTCTATAACGTCCCGGCGCAATGGTGGCAGAACTTCCTCTTCGTGATCGGCACGATCCAGCCGACGGGGAAGTAAGTCGTAGGCAGCGGACGAAAGAGGAGCGAGCGATCGCACAGGCTTTCTGCTCGCTGCTTCCGCACGCACCGCGAGGAGAGATGGGTCAAAACAATCCGGTTGACATCGCGCCATAGCGGAGCCCATACTATGCTCCTGATCGAAAAAGTAGTCATTCAAAGTGTCCGGCATAACAGATACCATTTGTCACATTGATGAAGCGATCGCATCGCGGACAGGAGGGGCACCTCTCGGTGGTCCGCAGCAGTTCGGTGTTGCTTTGGCCTATCGCCACGGGCAGTCAACGGAGGGAGCGCAGCATCATGGACACAGAGCGGTCATTGTCCCGTCGGGCATTCTTGTCCGGCGTCGCGCTCGCCGCAGGGGGAGCGATCCTCACCGCCTGTGGCGGATCGAGTGCGACCAAGGCACCGGGTGGGGGTACGACGAACCCCTCCGCCGCAGCCAGCCCCGCAACGACCGGCAGCACGCCAACCGCAGCACCGAACACCTCCTCGGGCAATCAGTCCACCTCCGCCAATATCCCGACACCGCGCAACCAGACCGTAATCATGGAGCAGTCGAAGGCGAACATCTTCGATAGCTTCAACCCGTACATCCCGAACGGGGAGCAGTATCAGTACGGCCTCAACCAAATCTGCCGCGAGTGCATGTTCTACGCGAACTTCGAGCAGAGCAAGATCATCCCCTGGCTCGCGACGAAATTCGAGTACAGCCCCGACTTCACGCAACTGACCCTCTCGCTCAACCCGCAGGCGAGATGGAATGACGGGCAACCGTACGGCGCGGACGACGTCCTCTTCACGCTGAAGCTGCTGAACGATCACACGAACTTCGTCGGCTCCGCACACGTCACGACCTTCGTGGACAACGCGACCGCGCCGAACGCCAACACGGTCGTCATCAAACTCAAGCAGCCGAACCCGCGCTTCCACTACAACTTCATCGCCGGGATCACGATGGATGTGATCAGGGTCGTGCCGAAGCATGTCTGGGAGAAGCAGGACCCGGATACCTTCCGCAATAACCCGCCCGTCTACACCGGGCCATATGTGCTGGATCGCGTGATCCCGCAGCAGTTCATGTATGTCTGGAAGAAGAACCCGGACTACTGGAACAAGGCCAACCTCGACCCGACAACCCCAGTATGTGATCTGGCGACAACTCCTGCCGCCGGACGCCTCCGCCGCAGGAATTCACCCGTGGGAATGTGGACATTCCGTCGCTCCAATTCCTGAACCAGCAGGCGATCATGTCCGGCGGATACAAGAACCTGATTCAACTCCAATTTCAGGATCCCTGCCCGCGTGGTATGTGGATGAATCAGGACTCGCCCACCGGTTTGTTCGCGAAGGTCGAGGGGCGGCAGGCGATGTCCTATCTGCTGGACCGCGAGACGATCGGCAAGACGATCTGGCAGCCATCATCGGTTCCCGCGAAATATCCGTGGGCGGGCTGGGCCGCGAACGACAAGTGGAAGAACGATGACATCCAGAAGAAGTACGACCTGACCTTTGATCTGAACAAGGCGGGGCACTGCTCGGACAGTATCGGCGCGACGAAGCAAGGGCGACACGCGGCAACTGAACGGCAAGCCGCTTTCGCTCAGTCTCGTGACCCCCCAACCCGTCGGGGACCCCGAATATCAGATCGGGCAGGCATTCGCCGTCAATGCGAAGAAGGTCGGTATCAACGTCGATGTCAAGAGCCTCCCCGGTACGCCCTTCAACGATGCGTACTACACCGGCAACTACGACATTACTTCACACTGGCTCTGTGGCTCGGCGCTCGACCCGAACCAGCTCTACTCGCAGTACGAGGACCGGCTCTACAAGCCCATCGGGCAGCGCGTGGCCGCCGGAAATACGAACCCGTCGCGCACGCGTATCCCGGAACTGAATGACGCCGCCAGCAAACTGGACGTCGCCAACCCGGACGACCCGCAGAACAAGGCGCTCTTCGATCAGGGCCTTGAGGCGTTCCTCAAGAATCTCCCCGCGCTCCCGGTCATCCAGACGATCTTCCCGTTCCTCTTCAACACGACCTATTGGACGGGCTGGCCGACGCAGGAGAACCGCTACAACATCTCCGCCAACTGGTGGGCGCAGTTCCTCTTCGTGATCGGCAAGCTCCAGCCGACCGGGAAATAGACGGCAGACGAGCGATGGCGGACCGCACATGATCCGGTCCGCCGCCGCGACTGAGGGGGAATGGATGGCGATTCAGACACCCGTGGAAGTTGTCGAGGCGTCCGCCGTGGACATGCTCCCCGAGCGGGTGGGGCGCACGCGTATCTCCCCGACGCTGCTCTATTTCGCCCGCCGATTCGGGCTCTATCTCGTCACTCTTTGGGGAGCGTTCACGGCCTCGTTCGTCTTCTTCCGGCTCATCCCCGGCGACCCAATCGGCGCGATCATCTCGCAATTGGAATCGCAGGGGCAATATAGCAGCCAAGGAGGTTCCGAAGCGATTGTGACCTTTTATCGGCGGGAGTTCGGCCTCGACGGCAACATCTTCACGCAGTACGTCCGCTATCTCAATCAGATCTTCGTCCACCACAACTTCGGCCCGTCGATCGTCAGTTACCCGACACCCTCGCAGACGCTCATTTTCCGCGCGCTCCCGTGGACACTCGGCCTCCTCGGCACCTCCGTGCTGCTCGGTTGGGTGCTCGGCGTGATGCTCGGCGCATTCGTCGGCTGGGCGCGCAACTCGCGTATCGCCGGGCCCATCACCAACCTCGCGCTGCTGTTCTCGCATGTCCCCGCGTACTTCATTGCCCTCTTCCTGCTCTTCTTCCTCTCCTATCGGCTAGGGACGCTCCCGCCCAACAGTGCCTATGACGCCAATCTCTCCATCGGCTGGAGTGGTGCCTTCATCGCCAGCGTCATCAAGCACGGGGCCATCCCCGTGATCGCCACGGCATTCGTCGGCGCGTGTAATTGGCTCATCACCACGCGCACGCTCGTCGTGAGCATCCTCGGGGAGGATTACCTCACCTACGCGGGAGCGAAAGGGCTATCCAGCCCGCGCATCCTCTTTCGCTACGTGCTGCGCAATGCGTGGTTGCCGCAGATCACCGCCCTCGGCATCACGATCGGCGCGGTGATTAACGGCAATGTCCTCGTCGAACGGCTCTTCCGCTATCCCGGCCTCGGCAATCTCCTCGTCGATTCGATCCTCGTCAAGGATGTGAACACGGCGCAGGGGATCATCGTCCTGCTCATCTTCCTCGTGCTCACACTCAATCTGATCATCGATCTCTGCTTGCCGCTGTTCGACCCACGCGTGAAATATCGGCGCTAACCGGAGGGACAATGGCATTCGTACACATCTGGCGCGCGAGTATGAAGTTCCGGGTGGGCGCGATCATCACGCTCCTCCTGATCCTCACCGCCCTCTTCCATAAGGCGCTCATCCATCTCACCATTGGGAGCGCGGACCCGTTGCAGACCGGGGCGTTCGGTATCTTCCTCTCGCCGAGCCGCGCGAACCCACTGGGTACCGACCGCTTCGGTCGCGATGTGCTCGCACTCGTCCTCGTCGGCCTACCGAACTCGCTCACGGTCGCGGCCATCGCTGGGGTAATCTCGACCGCAATCGGTGTGGTGGTCGGCTTCGCTGCGGGATACAAGGGTGGCAGGATCGATGCGACCCTGCGCACGATCACCGACATGTTCCTCGTCGTCCCGACGCTGCCGCTGATCCTGATCCTCGCGGCGTACTCGAGCCACATCACGATCCCGCAACTCGCGCTCATCCTCGCGGTCTTCTCATGGCCGTTCGCAGCGCGGGTGATTCGCTCGCAGGTGCTCAGCCTGCGCGAGCGACCGTATATCGAACTCTCGCGGATCACGAACATGCGTGACTGGGAAATCATCTTTCAGGATATTCTCCCGAACATGCTGCCCTATATCGGCATCGGCTTCGCCACCTCCGCGATTGGCGCGGCGTTCGCGCTCGTCGGTCTCGAACTGATCGGCCTCGGCCCGAGCGACACGATTGACCTGGGGTTGCTCATCAACTTTGCTCAGCAGTGGGGCGTCCTCAGCCTCGGCAAATGGACGATCTTCGCGGCGCCTATCGCCATCCTCGTGCTCCTCTTCCTCGGCGTTGCGCTCCTCAATCAAGGTCTGGAAGAGTATTACAACCCGCGATTGCGCGGCGGAGAGGGATAGGCACGATGCAAACCGCCCCACGGATGGAGACGCGCGAGCGCACAGGGACACACACGCCGCTCCTCCAAGTCGAAGACCTGCACATCCACTTCAAGACCGCGACCGGTATCGCCCGCGTCGTGGACGGCGCGAACCTCACGGTCTATCGCGACGAGATCTTCGGCATCGCGGGCGAATCGGGTTGCGGCAAGACGACGCTTGTTGAAGCGATCCTGCACATCATTCGCTTCCCGAACCGTCTCGCGACGGGGCGTGTCCTCTTCACACCGGAGGCGGGCGGCGAGACAGTGGACCTGATGACCCTCAGCCCCACACGCATGCGCCGCTTCCGCTGGGAGCACCTCTCGTATGTCCCGCAGGGCTCGATGAATTCGCTCAACCCCGTGATGCGCATCGGCGCGCAGATCGCGGACGGGATGACCGCGCACGGTGTGGACGCGGGCACCGCGCGGGACAAGGTACCGGACTTGCTGGAGAAAGTGGGGCTGGAGCGGCGTGTCGCTGCGCTCTACCCGCACGAACTTTCCGGCGGCATGAAGCAGCGGGCGATCATCGCCACGGCGATCGCGATGGACCCGGAACTGATCATCGCGGACGAGCCGACGACCGCCCTCGATGTCAATGTGCAGCGCGTGATCCTCGACACCCTCTTGCAACTCCGCCGCGATCTCGGCGTCGCGATCCTCATCGTCAGCCACGACCTCCCCGTCCACGCGCAACTCGTCGACCGCATCGGCATCATGTACGCGGGGCAGGTCGTCGAGATCGGGGAGGTGCGCCCCGTCTTGAAGAATTCTTTGCACCCGTACACGCAGGGCCTGATGGAATCGATCCCGACGATCGGCGGGGAGCGCACACGCCTCGGCGGCATCGCGGGCGTCGCGCCGAGCCCGGTCGAGTGGCCGACCGGCTGCCGCTTCCATCCGCGCTGCCCGCACGCGATGGATATTTGCGCGAATGTAGTGCCCGCACTCGCGGCGATCGCGCCCGGCCCACGGACGATCGCGGGGGTGGAGCGCGCGGTCGAAGAGGCGCGATTTACTGCATGTCATCTCTACCCAGAATCCACGCGCAGGAGTAACGCATGACGGTCGCGCCGATCCTCGAACTGCGAAACGCCACGACGGTCTTCGGCAGTGGCCCGAAGGGCACGGTCGCAACCGACAATGTGAGCCTGACGCTCGAAGAAACGCCGCCGCGCGTCCTGAGCATTGTCGGCGAGAGCGGCAGCGGGAAGACGACGGTCGCCCGCGCGCTGCTCGGCCTCACCCCTCCGACGAGTGGGCAAGCGCTCTATCGCGGCAAGGAGATCAACACCCTGAACGCGCGCGAGATGACGACGTACCGCAAGGAGGTACAGGCCGTCTTCCAGGACCCGTACGGCATCTACAACCCGTACTACCGCATCGACCGCGTCTTCACCATGACGATCCGCAAGTTCGGTTTGGCAAAATCGAAGAGCGAGCGGCAGGCGATCACCGAGGACGCGCTCAGGGCGGTGAGCCTGCGCCCGGCGGACGTGCTCGGTCGGTTCCCGCATCAACTCTCGGGCGGTGAGCGCCAGCGCGTGATGCTGGCGCGCGCCTACATGCTCCGCCCGAAAGTGATCATCGCGGACGAACCGATCTCGATGCTCGATGTCGCGGTGCGCGCGATCTTCATGAACATCCTGCTGGATTTCAAGGAGAAGTACGGGATGTCCACACTCTTCATCACCCACGATCTCTCGTCCGCGTACTACCTCGGCGGCGACATCATGGTGATGGCGCGCGGGCGCGTGGTGGAGGAGGGACAAGCGGAGACGGTGATGAAGCAACCGGCCCACCCGTACACGCAACTGCTCCTGCAGTCGATCCCCTCGCCCGATCCCGACGATCGCGCGACCAGCCCAACCCTGGTCGCGAACGACGCACCGGAGGGCCGATTGATGAGCCGGGACCGCTGCCTCTTCGCCGAACGTTGCCCGCACGTCATGGAGTCGTGCTGGAAAGCGCGACCACCGATGTACCCGGTCGGCACGCAGCGGGCTTCCTGCTACCTCCACCGACCCGGGAACGAGGCATCCGCCGCAGCGACGGAGGAGAAGACGACTGCCGCGACCCGCTCGAATGCCGCGGACTGAGCCACGCGCGTTCGGGCCGTTCCCATCCCTTGACCGACTGCGGCGGGTCGCCTATACTCATTGGCGCGGCGGGAGCGCCGCATGGAACGACGCGCCGACGTAGCTCAATGGCAGAGCAACGGTTTTGTAAACCGTAGGTTGCCGGTTCAAGTCCGGCCGTCGGCTCCAGTATGCGAGAGCCTCTGGGGAGGTACCAGAGCGGCCAAATGGGACTGGCTGTAAACCAGTTGCGAAAGCTACGGGGGTTCGAATCCCTCCCTCCCCACCAGCCGAATACGCCCTGATAGCTCAGTTGGTAGAGCACATTCTTGGTAAGAATGAGGTCATCGGTTCAAGTCCGATTCAGGGCTCCACTCATTTCCCTTGTATCACAAGCAAAAATGCTCCTACGTGGCCTGCCTAGTCCGGCACGGCGATGCTCGCGAGTCGGCCGGTGAGCGTCTTGACGATGACGAGAATCACGAACGAGACCGTCACAAGAATCGCCGACATCGCCAGTGCCGTGTCGAAATGCGATGCCTGCTCCTCCTGGAAGATGGCGAGCGGGATCGTTTGCGTCTTTCCTTGCAGGTTCCCCGCGAAGAAGATCGTCGCGCCGAACTCGCCCAATGCGCGGGCCCACGTCATCACGATCCCGCCCATGATCGAGGGGAACGCGAGGGGCAGCGTGATCCGCGAGAAGGTGTGCCAGCCGGAACTGCCGAAGGTCGCGGCGGCCTCTTCGAGATCCCGATCGACGCTCAGGAAACCCGCCTTCGCTGCCTTGATATAGAACGGGGAGGCCACGAAACACTGGGCCAGGACAACCGCCGTGGCAGTAAATGGCAAAGCGATGCCGAACTGTGCCAGGGTATCGCCGAGAAGCCCGCGTCGCCCAAGCGCGATGAGCAGCCCGAGGCCGGCTACCGAGGGCGGCAGCACCATCGGGAGATCGATGAGCGAATCCAGAATCGTATACCCAGGAAACCGATAGCGCGCCAGGAGAAACGCGACGGGTGTGCCGCAGACGAGGGTAACACCGAGCGAGATCGCGGTCGTTACGAGGCTGAGACGCAGCGCATCTCGCACGATGGGGAGGCGCAGGGTGGTGAAGAGCACCCCATGCGGGAGGGATTTCCAGAAGATCGCGTAGATCGGGAGGAGAAGGAGGAGGAGAAAGGCAAGAATGCAGACGGCAAGGAAGAGCCATTGCGGTGTGACGATCAATAAGGGGCGTCGCCTTCTCCGCCTCGCTGAGTGCTCAGGCATCCGGATTGGGGTTGGGGCAGGGCGCTCGCGCACACGCATCGGTCTATCCTACTGTGTGTGCGTGACGCATCGACGCGCCCTGCCGTATCCACTCGCTAGCTCTCGGTAGCGACGATCACTTCTGTCGCCTTCACCATCGCGATCACGTCTGTACCTTCGGCGAGACCGAGACGTTCGGCAGATTCGCGGGTGATGACCGCACTCATCGTTTGGCCGTTGCCGATGTCAATTATCACGTCCGCCATCACGCCACCGAGCTTGAGGCTCGTGATCTGCCCGCGAAACTGATTGCGCGCGCTCGTTTGCAGTGCCATCACATCGCTCCTTTCATTCTATACTGTTAGCAAGGGAGTCAGCGACACCCACCACTGAGAACTACCACCCAGTTACGCCGGGGGCGCGAAGCCCCACTTCTTCATGATCGCCTGCCCGGCCGGGGACAGCACGTAGTCGAGGAACTTCTGCCCGAGGGCGGATTGTTTTGCCCCCTTGACGACCGCGATCGGATATGACGCGATCACGTTTTGTGCGTCCGGGATCGCGATCATCGTCAGCTTGTCCGCGGAAGCCTGTGCATCGGTCGCATACACGATACCCGCGTCCGCTTCACCGAGCTGCACCTTCTGGACGATGGCCTTGACGTTGTCCTCTTTCGAGACGACATTCTTGTTCACGTTCGCCTTGAAATCCGCACCATAATCCGGCAGCTTGCTGAAGTTGTCGAATACCTGCTGCGTGTAGTTGCCCACGGGGACGCTGTCCTGCGCGGTATCGAACTTGATGCCCGCTTTCGCGAGGTCCTTCGGCGTCGTGATGCCCGCTTTGTTGTCCTTCGGCACGATGATGACGAGCTTGTTCTTCGCGAACGTCTGGGGGGTACCCGCGATCACGCCGCCTTTGATGGCATTGTCCATATTCGGTTGGTCTGCGGAGGCGAAGACATCGGCGGGTGCCCCTTGCGTCAACTGGGTGACGAGTGCCGGGGAACCCGCGAAGCTGTACGTCACCGTGACGCCGGGGTTCGCCGTCTGGAAGCCGGTCTTGAGTTCATTGAACGCATCGGTGAGCGATGCAGCCGCAAAGACGGTCACGGTGCCCGAGGCCGCAGTCACGGTCCCCGCAGGCACAGCGACGGAAGATGCGGCAGTTGTCCCCGCCGGTGCGGCCGTCACGGCAGCCGTGCTCGCAGGGGCACTACTCGCGGCACTTGTCGCAGGTGCCGCACTTGTCGCTGGCGCGGCAGCGGTCGCTGCGGTTGCCGGGGCGCTTGTGGGGGCAGTCGTCGCACTGCTGGCGCTGGTTGCTGCGGTCGTTGGCGCGGTCGTCGCCGCCCGTGTGGGGGCGGTGGTTGCGGCAGGTGTGCTGGTCGCAGACCCACCTCCACATGCGACGAGGATGAGGGAAAGCAAGAAAACGATGGAGAAACCGAGACGGGTGAACCGGGACATGCGCTTCATCCTTTCTCTGCGCCCTAGGACGCGGGATCACCAACGGTGACGCTGACGATGTTCTTGACCCATCGCCCCGCGAGTTTGTCTCCGGGGACAATCAGTTCCGCCACCGCATCGGCACCGAGCGGTTTGCCATCCATCGCATAGGCAATGATCACTTGCTGGTTGCCAAAGTCTGGATCGATTTCACCGTAGGCGAGTGTTGCCCGATAGCCATCGCTGCCAACGACAGTAACGACGCGGTTGAGCGTGTCATTCTTGCGGTTGGGATCGGTCTTAAGCTTGCCTTGTCCAGCACATCCTTGAGGAGGACACCGGTGTACTGGTGTGACCCCTGCGAACCTTGCCGGGTGCGCGTCTCGGCGCTCAGCGTGACGGGCGGCAATGCCTGAAGATCGGCGAGCGCGAGCGTCATCTGGCTCTGGACCGCGCCACCGACGGCAACGGAGGGGCTCACGCCCGCGACGACCCGGCCACTTGCTGCCGATCCTGCGGCGGTTGTCCCGGCGGGCCGACTCGTTGCCGATCCACTCGCGGTGGTTGCGGCTGCGGTGGGTGCAAGCGTCGGCGCAGTCGTCGGGGCAACGGTCGGGCCAACCGCCGGAACAGGGGTATTCGTGGGGGCACTCCCACCGCCGCAGGCGACGAGGAGCATCACCAGCACGAAGCACATCAAGCCGCGCCGTGTCATCCCTCCCTGCATGGAGACCTCCCGATGATGACGAACCTTCCCACGTGCAGGCCCCAATACTTGCGCAACGGCGCGCAGCATATATCATACCCACTTAGGTTGCAATGATTTACTCAGAGAATGACCGTATCTCATCCTGCGCTTGTGCCCATGCCGGGTGAAAGAAGGGGGAACGATGCACACAAGGACAGACGCACGCCCGGAGACGATGATCGCAGTGAACCCCACACGGACCGTGACGCTCGTACTGATGAGCGGTCTGCCCGGAACGGGGCGCAGCGCCCTCGCCGCCCGCCTCGCCCGCGAGCACGGCTGGGCGCTCCTTACCAAGGATGTGGTCACCCAATCGCTCGCGGAGGTGGGGATCGCCGACAAGCTCGCGGCGTATACGGTGATGTTCGGTCTCGCCGCGCTCAATCTCCGCAACGGGATGTCGACCGTGCTCGATGCCGCCTTCAGCCTGCCGCGTACCCGCACGCAAGCGCGCACCGTCGCGGCGGGAACGGGAGCGGCGTTCACGGCGATCTCGTGCGTCTGTTCCGACCCGGAGCAATGGCAGCAGCGGTTCACAGTCGAGCCACCCGTGGCAGAGGGATGGGCCTCGTCCGCGTTCGCCTCACCGGAGCAGGTGCAGAAGCGCTACTACCCATTCCGCGGGCCACATCTCCTTCTGGACACCGTCGAACCGCTCGATGCCTGCTACGAGCGGCTGATCGCCTACCTCAACGCGCAGCAGTGAGCGGAGGGCCAGAAAGATGCACGATGCCGACTTCGAGCGGGCGCGACAGGGTGCGATGCGATGGTATGAAATTCTGACAACTCCCGGCGTGCAGCTCGTCCGCAATGATCCGAACGATGATCCGGGCGGGTACTATGCCCTCTTCGTCTGCCAACTCGCCGAAGCGCATTACCGCATTCCCGGACTTGCGCGGCGCATCCTCGGCGATGCCAGCAATCCGGCACAGGTAGGGCGACCGGGCTTTGCCCGACTGGCGAGGGGCGAGGTGGATGCCTTTCTCGTCTACCGCACCGCAGCGATCGACAGCGGCCTGCCCTACCTCGATCTGCCGGACGCGATAAATCTCGGCAACGCTGCATACGCGGAAACGTACGCAAAGGCAGCCTACACCACGACGACGGGAATCACGTTCCGCGGTGTACCGATTCACTTCACCGCGACGGTACTGCGGGGTGCGAATCAGCCCGACTTGGCGACCCGCTTCCTCACATTTGTCCTCTCACCTGCCGGGCAGCGTCTTGTCCGGGAGTATCACTTCCTCCCAAGTGCCGTGCGGGTAGGCGGCGACAAGCGTTCGGTTCCTGATGAACTTGTGCCGCATATCGAAGGCATCTGGGAAGTCTGACGGTGCGGCAGCGGTAGAGGCCGCAGCCTCTCTGTCCGCAATGTGCCTTGGCTAGCTCTCAAGGGCGGTTCGTCGCGCGGACGCCGGTTCGCGCTCGTTACTCGGTGTGGGTGCTTTCCTTCGCCTACCACCACCTGCTTGCGTGCCGCGTAGCGGATGCGAGGGAGAGGCGAAGCCGGTTCTGCCCTTGACTTCGCGCTCGTAGCGACGAATTTCGCTTTCCGAGACAAGGAAAATGTTCCCCTGCTTCGCTGCCTGCAATTTGCCGCTCTGTATTTGAGAATAGAGCGTTTGCTTTTGGAGGCCCAAGGCGTCCGCCACCTCTTTCAGTGTCATCACCTGGTCAGAACCTCTCATCACCGGGATTGCAATGTAGCAACATGTTCCCTGCAATTATACACTTTCATGCACGCATTCGCGATGTATCTGGCATACCAGACGAGTGGACAACCGCGCTGTGATGATTCACCCCGACAGGTTGGCATTATCCTCGGCATTGCCGGGTCATCGCAAGGCCAGTGATTGCGAACATCGCTCCGGGTATCGTGGAACGGAGTGACGGGATGGGCGCATCGTGCCCATCCCGTCGCAGTTTCCCCCATTACCGAAGCCCGATTCACCCCTTCGCCCCACAGAAATCCGTGGTGATCTCGTAGAGCGTGCGGGTGCCGAAGGCCAGGTTACTGATCGAGACCCGCTCATCGTGGGCGTGCGCCAGTGTGGACTCCTCCGGGTGGTCGCGCAGTGGCATGAAGCCATAGACCTTGATCCCAGGCAGCGATTTCGCATCGGTGCCGCCGGAGACGAGGTAGGGCACGACCACGCTCCCGGGATCGAGATCGCTCATCACCGCACCGATCGTCTGGAAGAGCGGCGACTCGGGATCGGCCTCCAGGCCGGAGCCGCCGCGTGTCAACTCCACATCCACGTCATCACCGACGAGGGCGCGCACCGCCGCCACGAAATCCTCCGGCTTCTGACCGGGAAGAATCCGGCCATCGACATCGACGAACACCTCCGACGGGATGACGTTGATGCGATGACCGCCATGAATGATCGTCGGCACGGCGGTGTTCCGCGTCGTGGCGAGGAGTGCCAGGATTTCCGCCTCATCGAGTGGCAGTCGCCGGAGGGCGTCTGCGGTCGGGTTCGCGAGGATTTCGTCCACGAGTTGCGCGGTTCTCCCCGCCGAGTTGTGCGCCCATTGCGCGCAGCATCCGCTCGACCGTCGGTGTCATGATCGTCGGGAAGAGATGCTCGGTCAGCGTGGCGACTGCCCGACCCGCACGGCGGATCGCGGTGTCCGGGAGCGGCACCGAGGCGTGGCCCGGCGCACCCCGGCCGGTCAGTCGCATCCGCGCACTGCCCTTTTCGCCCGTCTGACAGGTATAGAAGCGCGTCCCACCGAGCGTGAGGGGTACACCGCCGCCCTCGTTGATCGCGAACTCGGCGTCGATCAATGCGCGCTGATTCTCCCACATCCAATCCGCGCCGAAGCGGCCTCCCGCCTCTTCGTCCGCGAAGGTCGCCATGATGACGTCACGGTCGAGCGCCACTCCCTGCCGTTTGAGAGCAGCATGACCATCAGTTCGCAGGCGACGAGGTCCTTGGTATCAACGGCCCCACGGCCCCAGATCTGACCATCATGCACCTCACCACCGAATGGGTCGTGCGTCCATTTTTCGGGTTCGACGCTGACCGTGTCATTGTGCGCCATCAGCAGGAGCGGTCGGGCCTTCCCCGTGCCGCGGATACGCGCCACGAAGTTCCCCCGTCCCGGCGCGCTCTCGATGATCTGCGTCTCGATTCCCTCACGCTCCGTCACGCTCGCCAGATACTCGGCTGCCTGCGTCTCGTTGCCGGGCGGGTTGACGGTGTTGCGACGGATCAACTCCTGAAGGTGCTGTGTGACCTCATCCCGGACATGCTCCCATGCAATCGCCATCCGAAGCTCCATTCCTGTGTGCTTATTGCCAGCTGAGGTTCGGCTGTATCCCTTTCCTCGCACGGTCTGACGCGCCGTAAAACCGTACCGTAGCAGGTCGCATCGGTCTCTGCCAGCACGGTGAGAGTGAGGGATATGCATCGGTCATGCGCGCTGAGGGGCGCCGCTGGCCCGGCGCGAGGAACGCCGTTAGCGCACACCGGTCGCGAGGACGACGCGGGAGGTCGCCTCACTGCCACGACGCTCCTCTGCACGAAAGGCGTCGAGCACTTCCTGCGTCAATGCCTGCTGTTGCTCCGGTGGCAGCGTCGCAATCGCGCTCGCCATTCTCCTGCTGTTGTGCAGTGCTGCCTCCCATCGCTCTTCCACGGATCCCGTCCACTCAATCGGCAACGCATGGACGGTATCTGTGACATCCCGAAAGCCTGCCCGCCGCAGTTGCGCGGCCAACTCCCCCGGCCCCGAGAAGCGGAAGCGATCCGGCGCGCCGGGTTTGGGCCGGGGTATCGGCACGTATGTACGCACGATCGCGAGGGGCCGCTCCCGCGCGCTCTGTTCCGGTGGGCCGGAGAGGAGGCAGACTGCCCTCCCGCCCGAAACGAGGACCCGGTGCATCTCATGGAGCGCTTTCTGCGCATCGGGCAGGAGCATGATCGCGTAGCGGCAGGTCACGGCATCAAAGGAGGCATCCGGGAAGGGCAATGCCTCGGCATCCGCCTGTTGGAACGTGAGAGTGGTGACCTGTCGCTGATCGGCGTTCTCGCGCGCCATCGCGAGCATTTCCTCCACGAGGTCGGTGGCGATGACATGACCACCGAGGGGCGCGATCGCTTCTGCAATCGACACTGCTGGCTCGCCGGGGCCGCATGCGACATCGAGGACGCGCATATCGGGGCGCGGATCGAGGGCGGCGATCATCAGATCGGAGGCTGCCTGCGATGTGGCGTTCCGGGTCGGGGGTCGCGCGCGCCAGAGCGCGGCACGGGCAGTCCAGCGCGCGTGTTGCGTCTCCTCACGCGGGCGCATTTCGGGAGGGTCGAGCGTGGCCATCGGGTGGTCTCCAGTTCGTTCGGGTGCGTCAGTATTCGTTCAGGAAATCACGGGTGAGCTGGCAGCACACCTGAGGGGGCGAAGGTCAATGCACACTCATCAAGCCAGACAAGGATCGCTGCAAGTTGACCGATCCGGAACCGTAGCACCAGATGATCGAAGGGGCGATCCTCAGCCACGGCCTCGACACGTCCATGCAGGCTCTCTACCAAGAGTGTCGATGCGCGCCGCTGACCAACGATCAACCTTTCGAGGGTGGCTTTGCCCTCGTGGCTGGCAAAGAAGAGTTTGGCGAGGAATTCGAGGCGGAAATCCCGACCGTGCTCAACGGGAGTCGTGACCCACTCAGCGAAGGCGGTCTCACCCGCCGGGGTGAGTTGCAGCACCTTGCGCGCCGGTCGCGCACTCTGTGGCTCTGTCGTGCTGGTCACAAACGCTTCATCCTCAAGGCGCGTGATGAGCGCGTAGAGCTGACTCTGCTTGACGTGCCAGACGAGGCCGAGTGCTTCCGCTTGCTTGAGTGTCTGATGGATCTCGTACGCGTGCATCGGGCGCTGCCGCAGGAAGCCGAGCAGGGCGTATTCCATCGTCAAAGGGGTTTTGATCATCGGAGACACGGCGATCCCTCGTCAGCGATGTTCAGCGATAGCGACCGACAGGCAGCGAGTATGGGAAGGCAGTTCAGAACTGTCAAGCAGGCGCGGTGACGGATCACGTCAACCTACCCCGCTGCCGCGAAACGGGTATCAGTCGCCACGGAGTGTTATTGCTCGTTGAACCAACCGACGAGCATGAGGATGAAAACCCAGCCCAAAATACCGATACCGCCGTAAAGGGGAACAAACGTGACCATTGGGATAACTCCTTGCAGCGTAGGCCCGCATGTGCGGGTCGCTCCATTGCAGGGGGTGCTGGAGAGCGACTGCGTCGAGCGACACGGCGTCTTATCTCTCGTATCAGAGAATAACAACGGTTTCGACAATCTATTCCAGAAGGGCGAAACGCGTGGCATTACTCCGCACCCCACGCGAACACCCCGGAGAAGCTCATATCACGCAATCACTCTCTCGGTCCTGGCGCGGTATGATTCCTGCGGTAGATGCGAACCAGCAGGAGAAAGGGAGAGCAGTGTGATGGAGAACAAGGAACCGGGATATTACCTCGCGATGCAGTTTTCCGTCGCGCAAGGCGGCAGCAACTGGACAACAGAGGCAGGGCCATTCGCAACTGCCGAGGAGGCGATCGATGCAACCGTTGCGGAGCGCGACTATGGGAGCGATTACCGACGATGCACGCTGACGCGCGTGGACGAATCAGGGAATCACAAGGCGATTATGCATCCCCGTCTTGAGTACAAACAGCAGCACGACGATTGGCAAGCATGGCACGAGCGCGAACAGAAGACGGTCGGACGCATTCACTAACCTTCGTCGGCAGTGGGACACCACGCGCCGGTGCGATGTTTCCATTGTGGATGCGACCCACTCAAATCTGTTTCGTCGGGTAACCACCAATCCGTATCGTCGTCCGATGATGCCGCTGTTTCGTCATCAGCCCGATAGCCGAGCGCGACCTTCTCTTCGTCCGTTGGCTCTTCGTCCGGTATCGCGGCATTGGGTTGTGTCCGTATTTCCATCTCGACCTCGCGTATGCCCTCGATTCTTCGCATGATTTATTATACGTCTATATAAAGGGTTTTGTGAGAAGCGAAAGCATTGAAGCGGTCGACAAAGAGAGAATGCACATGCGCGCGATGGCCCCCCTACCTCGTTTGCTTGCCCCGGCTGCGCTCTCCTCTTGCCAACCCGTGCCATGTCCACGGCGCAGGACAACCGATTGATCCCTCGTACGTTCTATCAATGAGGCAGTGCGGTGCCCATGTGCGTTGGCGTGTCCCGTCAGGAGGGTCCTTTATGTACCGCTTCCGCGTCTGTCGCCTCGCCTTCACCGCTCTTGGTATCGGCCTGCTCCTCGCGCTCGTCCCCGTGGCAGGCGTCGGCGCGCAGTCGCCCTATCCGCCAAACACCGTCGTCACCACCTACGTCGATGCGCGTTACTGTGGTGATGGCAGCGTCTCGGTGGTGACGGACGCCACTGGCGACCTGATCAACGTCTGCACGAGTAACGGCGTGCGCATCTATCCGGTCGGCGCGGCGGTCGGACCCTCCACCGCACCGATCTACAATCCCGCACTTCCGGGCGGTGTACCCTACACCGCATTCAACCCCGCCGTTCCGGTTGCCGCACCGTACACCGTCCCGCCGTACGCCACCGGCAACGGCTATCTGCCAACGGGCTATGCGACGGGTGGCTACAACAACGGAACTAACGGCTCGATCATCCGGCAGTACAACGATGGGAACTCGAACTGCCCCAATGGCGATGTGACGCAGACGACAAGCGGCTTCTACTGCACCGCCACGGGCGCACCCGCCGCTGCCACGGGTGGCATTCCCACCTACAATACGGGATATGTGCCCTCCTACAATGCTGGCTATGCGCCTGCGGCTAACTACGGATACGCACCGCCTGCATCAGGATACGGTGGGATGAACGGCACAGTCATCCGGCAATACAATGACGGCAACACGAACTGCCCGAACGGCGACGTGACCCAGACGACGAGCGGCTTCTACTGCACCGCCAACGGCGCACCCGCCGCCCGCGTGCGATAATAGCGGGTCAGTTTGACCCCTTTCCGAAAATCTGCCGCACCGAAGCTTCCTTACAGCGACAAGATCAGGCCGTCATATGCTGCCTCAATGCCCTCCTGCGCGATCATCGCACTCAATTCGGCGTGTGGCAGGATGCACCAGTGTCCGAAGTGCGTCGCCAGCCGCCGCGCCGTGAGTGTGAAGAGTCCCCGCCGTGCCATCTCGGCGTGATGCGCCATCATCTGGGCAAGCGTCAGGTGTCTGTCTCGGACGATTCGCGCCGGATCGGCCGTCCCCAGGGTCGCATCGACGATCGCGGCATCGAAGCGAATGCCTGCCGCAGCGAGTCGGGCAAGTGCGCCCCACAACTCCGCACTGAATGTTCCGGTGTCAGTGGCATAGAACAGCGTCGGCGCACCTTCCCGACCGTCAACCTCCGGCCCCGCTGTCTGCCGTACCACGAACAAGAGCGGTTCATCCGCAGGCCCGTCGGCTGGCTCCGCATGGTTCGCAGGTAACGTCCAGACCTCGTAGCGACGTGCGGGCAACATGCCAACGTCGCCTGGACTTGCCGCGCGTCGCGCATTCGGCAGGGATCGCACCCCCGGTCTCGATTGTCAGGTAGGTACCGACGGTGATGCGCGCTGCCTGCATGTGGAGTGGCGCAAGCGCGAGTTCATGCCCTTCCGGGTGCCGCAGTTTTGCGAGCGTGATCGACGTCGCATAGAGCGTGAGCATGGGGAGTGGCTTCTCTCCCCACACACTGCCGCGACGCATGAAGGGGTCCATCGACAGATGGTCGCTGTGCGGGTGGGTGATGAGGAGCGCCTGCACCGTGGCGAGGTCGACACCGAGGTATGCTGCCGACGCGCAGAGGTCCGGTCCGGCATCGATGAGGAGGTCGTCGTTGATGAGGATGGCACTCCGACAGCGGATGTCGTGCCCACCGCGTTGACGCGCCAGTGCGCAGGAGGCGCAGCGACACCACAGCGCAGGGATGGCTTCACCGCCTGCAGTGCCGAGGAATGTCACTTTCATCAGCCGATCTCCTTCGATTGATGGCACAAGTGGAGCAGACGATCACGAACATCTCGCTCATTCGGCGTTTCCCGGACGAATGTTACCGTGATGGACATGCCACCTCGCGTCATGGTCAGCTCAGTGAATCCCCGAGCGGACCGAGTTTCAGTACATCGACATGCTGTGCGAGCGCTTCCTGCACATGGGTGTCCCAGTAGTCCCAGTCGTGTCCACCCGTGTGCTCGCGATAGATGTGGGAGAAACGTTAGCACACCGCCGGATGAGATGCGATTGCGGAAGCGTCTCATAGGTGATCGGTCACGCGGCGGGGAGATTGTTCCGGTAGAGGCAAGCGTCCCGCTTGCCTCTACCAACTCGCGAATCTTGCCGACCGATCACCTTTGAGACGCTTCCATGCGATTGCCTGGCTCGCTTGACCGCACGACCGCGCACCGCATACGATCCCTGGGACGAATGAGGGCATCGTTTCACGTCCGATTCGAACCTTCCTCCCTCAGTCTGGAAATTCATTGCCCCGAGTAGCTATGGGCAACAACGAAAGAGGAGGTCGCTGATGGCAACGGGTACCGAAAGCGTGCCGCAGTTCTTTCAGGTCGCCGCACTCGGCGATACGCATCCGGTCCCTGGCCTGACGGCGCGTTTCGTGGCAGGGGATCGACTGATGGCGTTGTTCGGCAGCGTCGAGCCGAACGGTTCGCTGCCCCTCCATAGCCATCCGCACGAGCAGATCAGCTATGTCTTGGAAGGCACGGTGCATTTCCAGGTCGGCGAGCAGGGGTATGACCTCAGCGTGGGCGATGGCCTGGTGATCCCCGGCGGCGTGACGCATGGCGCGGTGCAGGTGGGGCCGGAGGGTTGCCGCATCGTTGAGATCTTCACCCCACTACGGGAGGAATATCTCACCCTGATGCATCAAGCCGCACAGGAAAAACAAGCGACCTGATACCGTCACGCGCCAATATCACGGCAGAGTGTCCTGCCGCAGCCGATCGATGACGAGATCGACAGACATGCCGAGATCGCCGGTGGTCAGCGCGTAACACTGGCTCATGCCCACGATCCGTGCCGCCGTCCGCAAGGCGAGTGCGGCAGAGTGCGTCAGCGTCGTGCTGAAGGGGAGAAGGCGTGCCGCCGCGTCCGCGTGGGAAAGCACCGCAAGCGCGGGGGCCGCGCCCGGCATCAGTGTCGGGAAGAGGACCATCCGGATCGGCAGCGATTCCTCCGCCCACTCGCGGGGGACGAAGTATCCGGCGGGGGCGGCATCGAAAGGCCAATCAGCCGCTGCCGGGAAGTCCGCCAAGAGTGCGCGCGTGCGCCCGTCGATGTGGAAGGAACGCGGGAACGGCACCGGCACGCAGGTATCGGGGTCGATGAGCGTCACATCATCGCTGTACGGCAGCAGCCCCCGTGCCATCAGGCCGAGCGTGAGCGTCGTTTTGCCGCTCCCTGAGATACCGGCCACCAGGACGGAAGCGGCGACAGCAGGCATGGCGAGCGAGGCGGCATGGAGGTGAAAGCGGTCCCGCCGATGGTTCACCATATCGGTCACGATATGCCATTCGAGGGCGACGAGCGCGTCGGTCAGTTCCCGGCTGCGGTAGCTCACCTCGTCGTCGTGATGCACTTCCCAGAGGCCGTCCTCGGCAAACATCAGCGCATACTGATAGGGGGATGACGGCGCGGCGGGCAGCGGGCCGAACCCATCGAGGATATGAAGGACCATCTCGCGGGCGGCACGATCGGGCACATCGAGGGCGACGGGATAGTCACAGAGCATGAAATAGAGAGGAGAGCCTGGGCATAACGCACTCATGACCCGTGGATCATACCGTGTAGGCGCAACTCCTGGAGCAGCAGGCGAATGTCATCCGCCGCGTTCTCAGCTTCCGGGAAGAGTTCGCGCACTTCCGTGGCGATCATCGCGAGGCTGTGCGCGCCATCACAACATTCCCAGATGAGTGCCGCCGTCGGATTGAGCGTCATGATCTCCTTGCGGAGGGAGTGGTAGAGCACCATGCTGCCATCCGCCAATAGTTCATCGGCGACGGGCGCTGCCTTCTGCGGCCGTTCTTCGCCCGCGTCGATCGCGCCGTCAACCGCCGAGGGATCCTGAAAATGATTCACCTGAATAGACACCCGATGCTCCTCACGCTTCGCGGCACGTACCGGCACTACCGACGCGGCCCCCTACAGCATAGCAGGCAATCCGGAGCGCGAGAACCGCCGACGCGGGGTGAGAACTCTCGTGCGACACACCAACAACCATTGAGAAAGCAAAAAAGATTGCGGATGCTGCTCAATATGCTATGATACGCTTCGGTACGTACACAATTCGTTCGTCCAAATGATGATGAGAATGCATAGGCCGCGAGCGATCCGCTGTGAACTTCGAGAGGTCGAGGCTTCGAGAAAGGAAAGGGTGCATGGGAGGGAATCAGGATCATGTTGAGGGAGTGTCACGCCGGGAAGTCCTGAAGCGCACGCTCCAGACTGGTGTCTACGCAGCTCCTGCCATCCTCGCCCTGTCTGCCGTCGCACCCGTCGCTGCTGCCACCCCTGCCCCCCTTGTCTGCGTACAGCCGGTCACCTTCAGTCAGGATGCGGTACTCTTTGGGGCCGCAGCAAGCACGACATTCGACATCTATTACACGACGAACATTTCCGGCGCGACCAAGCTCGGTTCGATCACGACCGACGATCTCGGTCTCGCGTTCGGCTCATTTTCCATCGCGGTGGATACGAGCCGCGTCTCGACCATTACGCTCACCGCAGTGCTCGCCGGATTGCCCCCGACAACGCCCGCCGCAACCTTCCCAAGCACTCTGGTTTCCCAACTCACCTGCCAGGCGGGCGGCCCACGCGGCCCCTTCGCCTTCATTGGCAATGTCTTCCAGGAACCGACCGCCGCGAACTGCGGTGGCACCGCCGCCAACCAGTTCCGGGATGTGCTGGATGTCGGAGCCTTCAACGGACCGGCGAATACCTCCTATGACATTTACGCCCAGCCTAACGGGGGGAGCGCCGTCAAGATCGGCACCTTCACCACGAACCCCCAGGGCAACGTGACGATTGTCGCGCCGGTGACGGTCACCACTGGCGGCGGTGCCTCGACCTCGGTCGTGGTATTCGGGGCAGCCGTTGGATCGACCACGCCGGTTTTCTCACTGACGGCATCAGGTAGTACGCTCACGACGCTGTCGTGCGCGGGCACCAAGGTCTCGGGTGGAGCGACTTCCGGGCCGCAACTGCGTGCCATCACGTAACCGGAAGCACCGCATCGAACGATGACCCCTTCGCGCTCATCTCACGACGCGGAGCCAGAGCATCGTCGCGCCCGGCACCTCAGTCACGCTGAGACGTTCGAGCATGACGTTCGTCCCGCCCGGGTGGTCGAACAGCCGCACGCCGTCGCCGAGCAGCACCGGCGCGATACACACGAAGATCTCGTCGAGCACACCCGCCTTCAGGCACTGCCGGGCCACGGTGGCACCGAGAATGTTGACGTACTTGTCGCCCGCGGCGGCCTTGGCCGCGGCGAGGCCGCTGGCGAGGTCACCGACGAACGTGACATCCGGCACCGGCGTAGCGGGGGGATGGTGGGTCAGCACGAACTGTGGTCCGCTCCACCCCCCGCCAAACGGCTTACCTTCTTTGGTCGTGCCCTTGTGCGGATCGTCGCCGCGGAAGGTGCGGTTGCCGACGAGCAGCGCGCCGATTCGGCCAACCAGCTCGTCCACTGTCGGGTTAGGCCCGAGGTGCGGAGTCAGCCAGGACATGTCACCACCGGGGCCGGCGATGAAGCCGTCCAGCGACATCGTGACCGAATACAGCATCGTACTCATGATCCACCTCCATCGAGATCACTGGGGTTGCCCCTTGTTGAGACAACGGATCGCGCGCTCAACCCTAGCACACATGTTCGGGTCACGCCAGTCGTATGACCCTCCCGCCTATGGGTCGATCGGGTTGACAGCGCAGTGCTGGCAATGGTGCAATCGGGATGAGGAGAGGCATTGATGATGGTCATTATCCCATTGTCGGTTGCTATCGGGAGGCGGTTATGATGCAACACGGGACAAAGCGGCGGATGAAGATTGGCGCATTCTCGCGGACCGGCGAGCGAACGCTGAACGGGCAGCCCGTACGGTTCAGCGACATCAAAGAACTGGCGTTGGCCGCCGAGGCGGTCGGACTCGACTCCTTCTGGCTCCCGGATCATTTCATCTATCGCCCCCACGAACCCGACCAACTCGGCTGCTGGGAAGTCTTCACCTTTCTGAGCGCCCTTGCCAGCGTGACCACGAAGATCGCGCTCGGGCCGTTTGTTGCTGCGACCTCGTTCCGCAATCCGGCACTTCTCGCCAAGATGGCGGACGCTCTGGACGAGGTCGCGGGCGGACGCTTCATCCTCGGCCTCGGTGCGGGGAATTGGGAGCCGGAGCACACCGCATTCGGCTATCCGTTCGATCACCGCGCCGGGCGGTTCGAGGAGGCGATGCAGATCATCGCGCCGCTACTCCGCGAAGGCCGCGTCGACTTCCACGGGAAGTATTACGAGGCGACCGAGTGTGTTCTACGCCCGCGTGGCCCGTCCCCGTCCGGCCCGCCGATCTACGTCGGCGCGAGGGGCGAGCGGATGCTACGGATCATCGCCAAATACGCCGATGCGTACAACGCCATCTGGCCTCACAGTGTCGCGCAGGTGACGGAGCAGTGGGAGCACATGGTCACGATCTGCAAGGAGGTGGGACGCGACCCCGCGACACTCGAACTGACCGTCGGCACGCACGTCCACCTGCCCGAAAACGGTCAGCCCGCCGACGATGACCGGGCGATCTGCGGTACCGATGAAGAGATCGCGGCGCAACTCGCAGCATTCGCGGCGGTCGGCGTGCGGCACCTTATTGTGGACTTCCGCCCTGACATCAGCGTGCAGACCATCGAGGAGTTCGGACGTGTCCTGGCGCTCATGCAGTAGCGCGATGCGGCCCGCACCTCACCGCCTGGGCTTTGGGTCGAAGACGTCTCGACGTGCCATCGCGGCTTGCGATGTATCGCATACGCGGTATCGACTGCCATACCGCGCGTGATCTGCGGGATCGTCTGGTCGTCCGGCGCGCCGAACGTGAAAAGGTCCGCCGCGATCGTTATGCCTCCCGCTCCGTCATACGCCGCCTTGTTCGAGGTAGCGCATCGTCGTGCGCACCATCATCTCGACGCCCACCGCGAGGCAGCGCTCGTCGATGTCGAAACGCGGATGATGATGACCCCAGACTTTGCCGCTCGCTTCATCGCGGGAACCGACCCAGAAGAAGCACGCGGGCACGAAGTGCGTGAACTCGGAGAAATCCTCGCCGCCCATCGTGCGGGGGCCGCTCCACACCTTCTCCGCACCGACAACCGCCGTCGCGACACCGCGCACCAGTTCGGTCATCCGTGGCTCATTGACGGTCGGCGGCACGACCCGGCGCATCTCGACTTCCGCAGTCGCGCGCATCCCCTCGGCAACCGTCTTGACGAGCGCGGGGAGACGCTCTGCCAGTTTGTCCCCCGTTTCGAGATCGAACCAGCGTGTCGTGCCGCTGAATGTGGCGGTATCGGCGATGATGTTCGCCGCCGTACCGCCCGCGTGCAGCGTCGCGGTCGTCAACACGGCGGGCGAGATCGGGTCCACCTCCCGGCTGACAAGCGTCTGTAAGGCGTTGATGCACTCGACTGCAATCATCAGCGCATCGACCGTCTCATGCGGCATGGCAGCGTGCCCACCTTTGCCCTGAATCTTCACCGAGAAGACATCACCCCCCGCCATCATCGCGCCGGGGAAGACATTGATCGTGCCGAGCGGCATGTCCTGCATGACGTGCAGCCCAATCGCCGCATCGACATGCGGGTTTTCCAGCACACCCGCCGCGACCATCTTCTGCGCGCCCCCACGTCCCTCCTCCGCCGGTTGAAAGCAGAAAACGACGGTACCTGGCAGCTCATCCCGGTGTCGCATGAGGATGCGCGCCGCCGAGAGCAGGATCGCCGTATGCGCGTCGTGGCCGCATGCGTGCATCGTGCCTGCGGTTTGGGAGCGATACTCCACCACGTTCTCTTCTTCGATCGGCAGCGCGTCCATGTCCGCGCGCAGGAGGAGCGTTTTCCCCGGCTTGCCGCCGCGCAGCACCGCCTTCACGCCCGTCACCGCGATACCCGTCTCAATCTCCTCGAGGCCGAGCGCGCGCAGCCGCTGTGCGACGATGCCACTCGTCCGCACTTCCTCCAGCCCCATTTCGGGATGCATGTGAAAGTCGCGCCGTGTCGCGATCAACTCCGGTTCCCATTCCGCGATCTCGTCCCGCAGCGTCGTCTCAGTCGCCATCGAATTGCCTCTCCTCTTCTCACCCATTCCGGTATCCCAACCGCGCGATTCTATCACCCGTGCGCATCGAGCTGATGCAAAGGATTTCGCAATCCGCGTGTGTACGCGCAAAGCGTTGCGTCCCGGCGACTCATCGGTGCATGATGCGCGTGCGATCAGGCGCGACCACAATGCCAATGCACGAGAGGAGAGCGCAAATGACGGACGGCGCGACGGGGCGGCGGATGAAACTCGGCACAATGCCCTCAATGCAGGAGAATTCGCTGGGCGGCGGTACGCCGCGCTACAAAGAGATCGAGGCGATGGCGCAGCGCGCGGAAGCGGTCGGCTTCGACTCGTTCTGGCTCGCCGATCATGTCATTTTCCGCTCGCCCGATGGTGCGAATGTCGGCACCTGGGAAGCGTTCACCTTTCTCAGCGCCATCGCCGCCGCGACCGAGCGCATTGTGCTCGGTCCGCTCGTCGCCTGCACCTCATTCCGCAATCCGGCGCTCCTGGCGAAGATGGCGGACAGCCTCGATGAGATCAGCGGAGGCCGGTTCATTCTCGGCGTTGGCAGCGGGTGGAACGAGCCGGAATACACGATGTTCGGCTGGCCCTTCGATCATCGCGTCGGCCGGTTCGAGGAAGCAATGGCGATCATTGCGCCGCTCCTGCGCGAGGGGCAGGTAGATTTCCACGGGCAATATTACGATGTCACCGACGCCGTCCTCCGCCCGCGCGGGCCGTCGCCCAAAGGGCCACCGATCATGATCGGTGGCACGCGGCCCCGGATGCTCCGCCTCACGGCGCAATACGCCGATATGTACAACACCGATACCGTCTTCTCGGCGGAGCGCGTCACGGAACTCTGGAGAAATGTGCAGGCAGCCTGCGCAGAGGTGGGCCGCGACCCGGCAACCCTCGAACTGACCTCGTTCACCTCGGTCCGTGTCCTGGCGGAGGGCGAGACAGCCCACCCGAATGAGCAGATCATCGTCGGTACGGCGGAGGAAGTCGCCGCGTCGCTCCAGCGCTTCGCGGATGCCGGGGTAACGCACCTCGTGATCCGCTTCGAGCAGGTGGGTGTCGCCGGCATCGAGGGGTTCGCGCCCGTGATGGCGATGCTGGACCGTACCTGAACGGGCGAGAAAAACCGGTGGTAGCAGGCTTTCCAGCCTGCCTCCCCGTCGAGAGGGCAGGCTGGAAAGCCTGCTACCACCGGGGAATTGCCCCTAACTGAACCGTATTGGGCTGAAGCTCGCCACCACCTATTTACTCAGGGAGTGTTGGGCTTCGTGCCCGGCACCGGCTTCGGATCGGGATCCCAGGTGGTTTCGAGCGTTCCAGCGCTGGCTGCCTGGGTCCGTTTGTATGCCTCGACCATGACGCGCACCGCCGTTACCGGGTCATCCGTGATGGTGAGAAGATCGAGGTCGCGCGGGTTGATCTTCCCTTCCGCAAGCACGGTCGCGGTGATCCAGTCAACGAGTCCCTGCCAGTAGGCCCGCCCGTAGAGGACGACCGGAAACATTGCGAGCTTCCCGGTCTGGATGAGGGTCAGGGACTCGAACAGTTCATCAAAGGTGCCGAACCCGCCGGGGAAACAGATGAACCCCTCGGCATATTTCACGAACATCGTCTTGCGGATGAAGAAATAGCGAAAGTTCAGCGCGAGATTGACGTACTTGTTCATCCCCTGCTCGAAAGGCAGTTCGATATTCGCACCGACGGAGATGCCCCCACCCTCCATCGCCCCACGGTTCGCCGCCTCCATGATACCGGGGCCACCGCCGGTGATCGTGGCGAACCCCGCCTTCGCCAGGCCGGTGCCGACCGCCTGCGCGGCGGCGTACATCGGGTCCGCTTCCCGCGTACGCGCCGAGCCAAAGACCGTCACCGCAGGCCCAATGCCCGCCAGCGCGTCGAACCCCGAAACGAACTCACCCGTGATCCGCATGATGCGCCACGGGTCGCTGTGCGTGAAGGCCGCTGCCTGCGCGCGGTCCGCATCGGTCCAGGAGAGGAGTCTCCGGTCTGCGGTCTGCTGGCCCCGCTGCGCCGCCCGATTGAGCGTGATATTTGGGATCAAGTCTGCCGACATCTCCGGTCGGTCGCCATCCACGGTGTCGCTCATCGCCCTTCCTCCCTCATTGCCCGGTCGGCAAGCTCCGCCCCTTCGGCAACGATCGCGAAGTCCTCTGCTCGTTCGCCGTTACGCGCGAGGGACCACTGCGCCACCGACTCGCGCCCACTCACGGCAATGAACGCGGTGACATCCGCAAGCGCCGCTGCTTCCGTCTCATACTCAGCGACAAGATTGCCCACATCGAGCGCCCAAATCTCGAACCGAACTGTCATCGACCTGTCCTTCTCTCTGGCAACGATTCACCCTTCTGGTGAATTCTGTGGATTCTTGGCACGTCGTTGGCTGGGATCGGAGCGCCGCTTCGCCGGGAGGGATGCGCGCCAACGGGTGCGATTGATACTTCGCCATCAGGTGATCGATGTATGCGCTGTAGTGGTCCGCGAGCGCCGCATTATCGAGCATCAAGAGGTTCTCCGCGTTGAACTCCGCACTGCGCGAGAAGTTGTACGAGCCAGTGATGACGGTATCATCGACGACGAGAATCTTGTTGTGCATGAAATCGTGTACCGTCGTCGGGGTGTAGGGGGTCGAGATCTTCCCGATCAACCCCGCTTGCGCGACGATTTCCTGAATCGCGCCGATCTTCCAGACATTGTGCGGCACATCCTCCCACTGGAGCAGGACGCCCGCCATCTGCGTGCGATCGTAGACGCCGCTCACTGGCACCTGCCCGGCGGCCAGGAGGTCGCGGAGTGCGCCAATCAGCGTGCCGGAGTTGAGGAGCATACTGCAAATCCGCACCCGTCGCTGCGCGCTCGCCACCTTCGCCGCGACCGCGTTATCGATCTCCGGGCCACGCCCCGGCGAGAAATAGACGCGCGCCGTGAGTGGCGCGCCCGCATAGGCGAGACCCACAGGTTCGGTATCGAACGATCCGCTCGTCCCGATGTCGCCCGTGCGCCAGAGGTCGGCGAAATCGCGCGCGTAGAAGCGGGCGAGGGCCGGTGAGGCGATCTGCAGGATATTGTTCTCCTCGACATTCCAGGAATCGTCCGTCATGTTCGTTGAGCCGGTCCAGAGCCGCGCGCCGGAAGCATCGTCTGCTGCGTCCGGCACGGGAACGTCGCGCAGGATGTATTTGTGGTGCATCAGCTTCAGCCCACCGATGCGCTGGAAGGGATAGCCGAGCGATTGGACGAACGTGCCCGTACCGGGCGGCGCGGGGTCCATCCCTTGGGCAATGAGCGGCGGCTCCGGCTTGTCCGCGTCGTACGCGATCCGAATTGCCACGCCCGCATTGGCGCGCTCCGTGAGCGCCGCCACGACAATTGCCTTCAAGGGGTCGCTCAAACGGAAGTCATAGAGCGCCATATCGAGCGTGTGCTGTGCTCCCCTAATGAATGCGGCGAGGGCCGTGGCGATCTCCTCCCCCGTTTGCTCCCCTTGCGCGAGCAAGGTCACATGCAGATCGTCTCCCGGTGCCTGCGGTTGTTGTGGAAACGTCACGATCACACTCCTCGTTATTCTTCACTCTTCGCTCTTCGTGCGATCAGTATACGCACAGTCGGATTGGATGTTTTCAAATCGGGCACATCGGTGATAATACAAGCATTCCTCGGATCTTTTCCGACGTTATTGACATGCCGATGGGAGGCCACCATGCAGATCGATTTTCTCCCCTATGCGTACTTCGAGGGCGACATCGTCCCGATTGCGGACGCAAAGATCAGTGTCGCCAGCCAGGTCGTGCAATACGGCAGTGGAGTGTTCGCCGGCATTCGCGGCTACCTCGATCAGGATGGCAGCACGATCAATATCTTCCGCCTGCCCGATCACTGCCGCCGCTTCGTGCAGTCCGCCAGCCTGATCAAGGTGGGCCTGCCGTTCGATGCGGACGGACTGAGCGACATCGTGGTCGATCTGACACGCCGCAATGCACCGACCGGCAACGTCTACTTCCGTCCCTTCGCCTACAAAGCGGGCCTCGATCTCGCCCCGACCCTGACCGGCGTCGCCGACGGCTTCGCCCTCTACATGCTACCCCTCAACGACTATTTCTCGGCGGGCGGCGTCTCGGCGATGGTCTCCTCATGGCAGCGCCTGACGGACAACACGATCCCCGCGCGCGGCAAGGTCTCCGGCGGATACATCAACTCGGCCATCGCCAAAGACGAGGCGCAGACCTACGGTTTCGATGACGCGATTTTGCTCTCTCAGCGCGGCAAGGTGAGCGAGGGGAGTGGTTGCAACATGATGATGGTGCGTAACGGCACACTCGTCACCCCGCCGATCACCTCGGACATCCTCGAAGGGATCACCCGGCGCTCGATGCTCCAACTGGCGCACGATATGGACATCCCGACCGAGGAACGCGATATCGACCGAACGGAATTATACGTCGCGGAGGAACTGCTCTTCTGCGGCACCGGCGTGCAGATCGCCCCCGTCACGAGCGTCGACCGTCGCCCGGTCGGTGCAGGCGTTCCTGGCCCGATCACGACCCGTCTGCAAAGCCGCTTCTTCGAGATCGTGCGCGGCACGCGACCCGAATACCTGCACTGGCTGACACCCGTGTCGATCCCCGTCCCCGCAGTCGCGGACTGAGTCATCGTGGGTGTGTGAGATGCGGTGGTACCTCACACGCCCACGAACGAAAGCGCCCCCATGCGGTATTCGATGTGGGCATGTGCAAGAGGATCGCGATCAGCACCTAACAGGGTTTGCGGAAGGTGAGCCGATGACATCGGGCAACAAGGTAAATCTGGCAGAAAAGCTCGCCCAATTCTCCGATCATTGGGCACCGCGCACGGTCGCCCAACTCAATGCGTACGACGTGATGGTGGTCAAGGTGCTCGGAGAGTTCGTGTGGCACCAACACGACGAGACGGACGATTTCTTTCTCGTCCTATCGGGCGAACTCAGTATCGAGATGCCCGATGGCACCGTCATGCTGGGGCCTGGGGAACTTCTCGTCGTCCCGCGTGGTACGCAGCACCGACCCATCGCATCGCGTGAGACGCATGTTCTCCTCATTGAGCCGACAGGAACACCGAACACCGGGAACACCGATACCGCCGCTCCACGGCGCGTACTCCACTAAGATGGAGCGGCATTACCTGGGAAACCTTTCCGATGCGCATCGAAGCCTACCGGATCAGCTCGGCCCATCTGCTTCGAGTACGTTGAGGCGGGAGCGGACGCCGGTGAACTGCTCGCGCATCGCTTCGACTGCGGCGGTGGCGTCTCCTCGGTGTATCGCTGCGAAAATGTTGCGGTGCCAGCGGGCATTCGTAAGGGAAGTGAATGTCACGTTCGCGGGCAATTGCGCCTCAACCCCGTCCTGCACATCCCAAAAGGCGTGGAGGATCAGCGTCACAACGCGGTTATCCAGCGGTTCATAGAGCGCGTCGTGAAAGGTGCGGTCTACGATCGGGTCCATGATCCCCCGTTCCGCATCCTCTTCCATCCGCACAATGCATGCTTCGAGATGGCCGAGTTGTTCCGGCGTGTGCGAACCGACCACACGCCGTACGAGTTCGAGTTCGAGGATTTCGCGCAGTTCGAGCATCTCACGTAGCGTCTGCGTGTCGCGGCTGATGCTCTGGACGAGATTGAAGGCCATCCCGTCGATGAGCGGCGCGAGCGACGCCTGCCCCACATAGGTACCGAGCCCGTGGCGCGTCTCGACGATCCCCGCCGTCGCCAGCGCCTTGAGCGCCTCCCGCAGCGAGTTGCGGCTGATGCCGAGTTCCCGCGCGAGCGTCGTTTCCGTCGGGATCGGATCACCGGGTGTGAGTTTGTGCGCGATGATGTATTGCTTGATCCGGTCTTGCGCCGCGCGATAGATCGTTTCAGTGCGCAACGGTTCGGTGATCGACATCCTTGCGTTCCTCCGCTCTCCACGCTATACTGACGCACACGAGTTGTAGGACATCCTAGGACCAATAGAAAAAACTGTCAATCGGTGCAGTGGGCGCATGTCAGGCGAGGGTAGCCATCGTTCCAGAGCATCTTGCTGATGAGACGATACGAATCCGGTGGTGGCGGGCTTCAACCTGCCGCAGCAAGGGATGGCAGGCTACAAGCCCGCCACCACCGGGAACGGGGGAGCGGCATGAGGCTGGTGAGTTACGACGACGGAACCGGACTGCGGCACGGCGTGCTCGACGGGCCGGAGGGTGAAGAGCGCATCCTTGATCTCGGACCGGGTGATCTTCTCGGTCTCCTCGAAAGTAGCGCGGATTGGCAGGAGCGGGCATCTGCCGCCTCCGCCACTCGGTCCGTCCCCCTCTCCGCCGTACGGCTCCACGCGCCACTGCGACGCCCACCGAAGCTGCTGGCGCTCGCCGGGAACTATCAGGAGCATATCCGCGAGGGTGGCGGCGCGGCGCTCCAGAAGCAGCATGTGACGCCCCTGCTCTTCCTCAAGCCCTCCACCGCGATCATTGGGCCGGGCGAGCCGGTCTACGCACCGGAAATCTCCAACGCCGTAGACTACGAACTCGAAATCGCGGTCGTCATCGGCACACGGTGCAAGCACGTACAAGCAGCGGACGCGCTCAGCGTCGTCGCGGGCTACATGGTCGCGAACGACATCTCCGCACGCACGATCGATTGGGGCGTCGAGCGGGGAGAGGTGACGCCGCGCACTGCCTTCTTCGACTGGCTGAATGGCAAGTGGCCGGACAGTTTCGCCCCGATGGGCCCGTATATCGTCACCGCCGATGCAGTGCCGGACCCGCAGGGGCTCGCCATGCGCCTCAGTGTGAACGGCGTCGTGCGGCAGCACGCCTCAACGGGCGACATGATCTTCACTATCGCGGAAACTATCGCCTTCTGCTCCCGCTTCATGACGCTCGAACCCGGCGATGTCATCCTCACCGGCACGCCGTCCGGCGTTGGTGCGACGACGCAGACCTATCTCCAACCGGGCGACCGGATTGAAGCATGGATCGAAAGGCTCGGCACACTGATTACCCCGGTGATCGCGGCGGATAGCGGCACATGACGCTTTCCATTGCCATTATCGGGGCGGGGGGTATCGCGGCGGATCATGTCGCCGCGTACGCCCGCATCCCCGGCGTGCGGGTATCGCATATCGTGGATATTGATCCGGCCCGCGCCCAATCGCTCGCGATCCATGCCGGAAATGCTGCCTGGTCCACCGAGGCCGCACCCGTCTTCGCCGCATCAGATGTGGACGCAATAGACATCTGCACGCCGTCGGAGACCCACGCCGCGCTCACCATCGCGGCAGCGGCGCAGGGCAAGGCGATTCACGTCGAGAAACCCGCCGCGCTCTCACTCACGGACTTCGACGCGATGACCGCCGCGACGGAGCGGCACGGCGTCTCGCTGATGGTCGGGCAGACGGCCCGCTTTCAGCCCGTCAATACCGAGATCGCGCGCGAGGTCGCGGCGGGGACGATTGGGCGGCTCCGCGTCCTGCATGTCACGTGGTACACGGGGCATGTCTGGGCGGGCGGTTGGCGCGCGTGGCAACTCGATCCCACACGCTCGGGCGGTCACCCGATGCACAACGGCATCCACGCCATCGACCTCGCCGTCTGGCTTTTCGGTCGCACACCGACGCGGGTCTTCACCCGCGGCTTCCGCACCCATGCCCCGACGATGGGTATTCCTGACAGCTTTCACATGACCGTCCGCTTCGATGACGGCAGCTTCGCGCTCCTGGAAATCGCCTATGCCCTGCACACGCGGGGCGATTCGCTCCGCCGCATCCTCGCGGTCGGTGAACGCGGCAGCTTGAGCCACAGCACCGAAGATGAGCCGCACCTTTCGAGCAACGGTATCCATCTCGCCTCGCCATCGACCGAGGACGCGATGTATTACCAGTTGCGCCATTGGACGGCGATCGTGCGCGGTGAGGAAACGCCGATTGTGACGACCGCGCAAGTGCGTGCAGCGCTCGCGGCAGCGCTCGCGGCACAGGAGTCGCTCACGAGCGGTCGCGCGGTCACGATAGAGGAGGCACCACATGGCGCATGACGCACCGCTCGGCCTTCTCGTTCTCAGCGCGGTCCGCCACGCGTCAAGCTACCTGCCAATCTTCGCGGCGCACCCCGATACCGTCATCCGCGCCATCGTGGAGGAGCCGGACGCCCCCGAATGGGCGCATAACGACGCGCGCATCCTCGCGGAGCAGTATGGCGTCCCCGTGCTGCCTGATCCGGTGGCGGCGCTTGAGCGGGAGGATGTCGATCTCGTCCTTGTCTGCTCGGAGCCGACACGACACGCGCGCCTCGCCGCGCAGGCGCTCCGGGCGGGCAAACATGTCCTCGTCGATAAACCGATGGCGGTGACCCTCGACGAATGCGCGATGGTCGCGGCAGCGGCAGCGGACGCACCGGGGAAGAAATTCACCGTGGTCCATCGCCTGTTCGGTGCGTCGATCCAGCGCGCGCGACAGGCAATCGACGCGGGGCATCTCGGCCTCATTCGCGCCGGCGATGTGGAGTTCCTGTCCAGTGGCGTCTTTTTCGGCACCTCGGTCGAGCGGCCGGAGTTCGTCGCTAATCCCGCGCTCTCCGGGGGCGGCGAGCTGATGAACTTCATGGTCTATCCGGTCGATTACCTCCACTATCTGACAGGCGCGCAGGTGGAGGAGGTCTACGCCGAAGCGGGGACGTTCTTTTTCGATGCGCACCGGCAATTTGGTGTGGAAGATATTGGAATTCTCTCACTACGCCTCACACACGATATAATCGGATCACTCACCGTGGGACGAGTCCCTTTCGCACCAACCCCCGGCACGGGCGCATCGACGCTTCGCCTCATCGGTTCACACGGACACCTGACGGTCGATGAGAATCGGCCGCAATTGGATATCTGGAGCACGGTCACGGAAAGGAGGGGGCGTACGATTGGGGGAGAGTCCGCACCGAGCACCGTCGCTACGGAGATTGAGGCATTCATTCGGGACATTCGGGAGGATCGCACACCGCTCTACGGCGTACGAGACGCCTGGGCGACTATCGCGGCAATCGAGGCCGCCTACCGTTCACTCGCGACCGGCCAGCCCGCACAGGTTGCCGCTCTTCCCGCAGGGTAACGGGAGCGGTTGTCGGTGAGGCGGCCTAGTTGGCCAACGAGACAAGAGGAGGGAACGATGCATCGGTTCCAGAGGATCACCGGAATGCTGACGGTCTTCATCACCGTCCTGGGACTGCTCGCGGCCTGTGGAGGTTCATCCAGCCCGACCGCGACGACTGCGGCGACCAAGCCTGCCGCCGCACCCACTACCGCCGCAGCACCGACCACGGGCGCCGCAGCAACCTCGGCCCCGACGACCGCAGCGGCAGCCGCGACGACTCCGGCAGGCTCCGCCGCCGCACCCACCACCGCTGCGGCCGTCCCCACCACCGCGCCCGCCGGGTCCGCAGTGGCGACGACCCCGCAGGCAGCGGCAGGTGTCTCGGGTGGCACCCTGACGGGCGGCTTCGATGTTGGCCCCGGCGGTAGCCCGGCGCAGTTCTACCCGCCCTCGATGGGCGCGGGCTACGTCTGGCTGGAGAAATACTTCTCCAAGCTGCTCGTCTATGATGTCGGCTTCACGAAGATGCAGGGCGAACTGGCCGAGTCGTGGACGGTTTCGGCGGACGCGAAAACCTTCACCTTCAAACTGCGCCCCAATGTGAAGTGGCATGACGGCCAGGCGTTCACCTCCAAGGATGTCAAGTTCTCCGTCGATCTGGCGAAGAACCCGGACAGCCAGAATGTCTATCAGCCGAAGTACACCGACATCGCGGACGTGGCGACGCCCGATCCCCTGACAGCGGTCATCACGACGAGCAAGCCGAATGTCGCACTCCTCGATGCGATGGTCTTCGTCTTCATGTTCCCGGAGCACTCACTCGCCTCGATCCCGATCAAGGACCTGCCGAAGAATGCCTGGTGGACGACCAGCCCGATCGGCACCGGCCCCTTCAAGTGGAGCAAGTACGTCCCCGATCAGTATGTGGAACTGGTCGCCAACGATCAGTACTGGCGCGGGCGCCCGAAGCTCGACAAGATTATCAACCGCTACTTCAAGGAGGCAGGGAGCGCGCTGATCGCTCTGCAGAAGGGTGAGATCCAGTTCACCTATGTGACGCTCGACGAGTCGGAACTGGTCAAGAAGGACGCGAACCTGACGGTGATCCCCGGCCCGTCGCAGGTCGAGAATTACCTCCAGTTCAACCTCAAAGACCCCCGCTTCCAGGATGTTCGCGTCAGGCAGGCGTTCATGTACGCCATCGACCGGACGACGATTGTCAATCAACTCTTCAAGGGCGCGGCGGTCGTCACCCCGTGCATCTTCGACAACCCGAAGTACCTCCCGAAGGACGCGAACCCCTACGCACGCGACGTCAACAAGGCGAAGCAACTGCTGAAGGACGCGAACTGGGACTCGATCAAAGGCCAGCCAATCGAGCTGCTGACCTACTACGGCGACCAGTTGTCGCAAGACATCCTCGTTGCGATGCAGCAGCAACTCAACGACGTCGGCATCCAGATCAAGATCAAGGCGGTGGACGTGCCGACCTTCAACAGCTTCACGAACAAGGCGGCCCCGGAATTCACGCTCTACTACGCCGGTGCGGCGAACGGCGCGGACCCGGACGTGACGAGCATCTACTATCTCTCCACGGCGCTGCCGCCCTCCGGCTCCAACCGGGGCTTCTACAACAACCCGGAGGTGGATAAGGCGTACATCGATGGCCGCGCCGAAGCCGATCCGACGAAGCGCGCCACCGATTACCAGAACGCCTGCAAGGTCCTGAATACCGAACTGCCGTGGGCGCCGATGTGGGTGACCACACGCTTCGGCGCGGTCTCCAAGAATGTGCAGAACTTCGTCTACACCCCGTCCGCGGGCAGTGGCAAGTATTACGATCAGTCCGAACTCTGGAGTCTTGCAAAGTAAGTAGCGTAATCGAGCATAGCCAGCAACGAGCAATGAGCGGGCTTGCTCCGCTTCTCATTGCTCATTGCTCATCACTCACTGCTCAAGGAGCGAAGCGACGCGTGGGTCGGTATATCCAACGACGGCTGCTCATTACGTTCCCGATCCTGGTCGCGATTACGGCGATCATCTTCGGGCTGCTCCAACTGACGCCGGGGGACCCGCTGGATGCGTACTTGCCACCGGACGTCAATCTCAGCGTCGCGCAGCGGGAATCGGCGCGGCACGATCTCGGGTTGGATCGGCCCGCGCCGATCCGCTATCTCTTCTGGTTACGCGAAGTGGCGAAGGGCGATCTTGGCTATCGGATCAAGACGGGCGAGCCGGTTGGGCGAGTCATTAAGCAGCGGATCGTCCCGACCCTGTCATTGATGGCGAGCGGGCTCGTGATCGGGATCATCACGGGGATCTTCCTCGGGGTGGTCTCCGCCGTGAAGCAGTATTCCTTCCTTGATTTTCTCCTGACCGTCCTCGCCTTCCTCGGCGCGTCCATCCCCGCCTTCTTCGCGGGCCTGCTTGGTCTCTACTTCTTCTCGCTCCGGCTCGGCTGGTTCCCGGCGGGGGGCCTCGCGACGCCCGGAGTGCCGTACTCCTTCTGGGATCACCTCTATCACCTGATCCTGCCCGCGCTGATGCTCTCGATCTTCCAGATCTCCTCGATCATGCGTTACACACGCTCGGCAATGCTCGGCGTCCTGACGCAGGATTACATTCGCACGGCGCAAGCGAAGGGGCTGACGCAACGCGTCACAATCGGTAGTCACGCGCTACGGAACGCGCTGATCCCGATCATCACGATCATCGGTGCCACCGTCCCCACGCTCATCGGCGGCGCGGTCTTCCTCGAATCAATCTTTTCCTGGCCGGGGATGGGCACACTTTATCTCGATGCGATTGCGGGGCGGGATTACCCACTCATCATGGGGATGACCTTCATTATCGCTACCGTCATCCTGCTCGCAAACCTGCTCACGGACCTGGCATACGCGTTTATCGATCCGCGCATCCGCTATGGTTAAGGTAGTAGCGGGTGGCGGCGGGCTTTAGCCTGCCAGTCCTTGCTGTAGCAGGCTAAAGCCCGCCGCCACCAGGAAAGGCATGATGGATAAGAGTCTCGCCGAAACCGACGCCACGGTACGTGCGTCTGCCGCACATGATGTGCTCGCGGCGCAGAAGCACGCCGTCGTCCTGACCCCGACGCGCCAGGCGTTACGTCGCTTCCGGCGGCATCGCCTGGCGGTCGTCGGTGTCGTGGTGCTCGGCATCTTCATCGCCCTCGCCATCCTCGCACCGATTGTCGCGCGTTCCGGGCCGAACGCCGTGGACCTCCTGGCGCGCAATCAGGGGCCAACGGCGAAACACTGGCTCGGCACTGACCGCACCGGGCGCGACACCTTCGCGCGCACGATCTATGCCGGGCGCGTCTCGCTCTCCATCGGCTTCGCGGCGGCGGCCATCTCGATCATCGTCGGGGCGTTCCTTGGCGCAATCGCGGGCTTCTTCGGCAAATGGGTGGACGGGCTGATTATGCGCTTCACGGACGTCGTGATGACCTTCCCACCAATCATCATTATCCTCACCATCGTTGCCCTGACCGGGCCGGGGGTCATCAAGACGCTCCTCATTATCGGCCTCTTGAACTGGCCGATACCCTGCCGCCTCGTGCGCGCCAAGTTTCTCTCGCTCAGAGAGCAGGAGTTCCTGATCGCCGCCCGCGCGATGGGCGCTTCCGCCGCGCGGATGATCGGCGTGCACGCCTTCCCGAACACGGTCGATGTACTCGTCGTCTATGCGAGTTTCGGCGTCGTCAATGCGATCCTGCTCGAAGCGGGCTTGTCCTTCCTCGGCCTCGGCGTACAGCCGCCGACCGCCAGTTGGGGCAACATGATCAATGTGGCGCGCAACCTGCAAGTGCTCGAACAGCAGCCGTGGCAGTGGGTGCCCGCAGGCGTGGCAATCGTCCTCACCGTCCTCGCCTGCAACTTCATCGGCGACGGCCTGCGCGACGCGCTCGACCCCCGCATGAATATCGGATGAGGGTATACGAGGAAACACCTGACCACCCCGAATGGTGGAATACGCGGCGTCCGGGCGAGATCGTGCCGGTGCAGATCGCGCGCAATGAGACGAGCGTGACCGCCTACGTTGCGACGGGCAATACGGACGGCCCGGTGCTCACGGTCCTCGGCGCGGTGCATGGGGATGAGTACGAAGGGCCGGTCGCCATCGCTGCGCTACTCGCGGCCCTCCCACTCGATCTCATGACCGGAACGTTGATCGCCGTACCTGTCGTCAATGTCCCGGCCTACGAGGTGGGGCGGCGTACAAGCCCTGAAGACGAGAAGGACCTCGCGCGCTGCTTCCCCGGCGATCCGCACGGCACGCCAAGCGAGCAGCGGGCACATCTGATCGCGACTAAGTGCATTGCGCTCGCTGATGCGCTGATCGACTTGCATAGCGGCGGTGTCGCCCTCGATGGCGCGCTCCTCGTCGGCTATGCGGCGACGGACGATGCGGCGGGGGTGAGGTCGCGTGAACTCGCCCTGGCCTTCGGTGCGCCGGTCGTCTGGGAGCATCCGCCGCCGATGCCACCGGGTCGTACAGGCTCGTACGCGCTCGATCGGGGTATCCCCTTCCTCTACACCGAAGCGACGGGTGGCGGCAGTGCGGACCGCGCGGTTGTCACCTGCTACGTCGAGGGCGTCCTGCGAGTAATGATCGCGCTCGGGATGCTGCCGGGCACAGCGCCCGCGCCACGGCACCACGAGTTCTGGCGCGGCGGCGGCAACACGGACACGATGGTCTCCGCCTCGGTGGACGGTCTCTTCCGCGCCCACGCGCGAGCGGGGCAGTTCGTCGCACGCGGCGCATTCGTTGGCGAAATCTGCGATAGCCGCGGCCAGGTGATCGAACGACTGCACGCGCCCACCGATGGCGTGCTCCCCTTTATTCGCCGCATCCCGCGTGTGCGGGTGGGCGACGGTCTCTATATGCTCACGCAGCGCATGGAAGAAGAACAATAAGGAGTGTAACCCGATGCCCGGATTGCCCGCAGATTTCAGTGGGATCGTCCCGCCCGTCTGCACCCCGCTGACCGAGGACTTCGAGGTCGATACCGCCTCCCTCGAAAGACTGATCGTCTTTTTGCTCGATGCGGGCGTGCATGGCCTCTTCATGCTCGGCTCGACGAGCGAAACCGTCTTCCTCACTGACCGACAACGCGCGACCGTCCTCGATGTCGCGGTGCAGACGGCGGCGGGCCAGGTGCCCGTGCTCGCGGGCGTCATCGACACGACGACCGCCCCCTCGCTCGAACACGCGCGTGTCGCGGCGACAGCGGGCGTGGATGCACTTGTCCTCACCGCCCCGTTTTACGCCCGCGCCAGCCAGGAAGAGATCGCCACCCATTTCGGCATCGTCCACACGCAGATCGGCCTGCCGATCATGGCGTACGACATTCCCAGCGCGGTCCAGGTGAAGATCGAGCGCGCGACCGTCCTCGCGATGGCCCGTGATGGGCTGATCGCCGGCATCAAGGATAGCAGCGGTGACGAAGCGAACTTCCGTGGCCTCGTCATGGAGGCGCGCACCCTCCCCGGCTTCGCGGCCTTCACGGGCTCCGAACTGCTTGTCGATGCCGCGCTCCTGCTCGGCGCAGATGGCTCGGTGCCCGGCCTCGGCAATGTCGATCCGGCGGGCTTCGTGCGTATCTACGACGCAGCCCGCGCGGGCGATTGGCAGCGCGCCCGCAGCGAGCAGGAACGACTCTACCGCCTTTTTTCGATCATCTACGCGGGCACACCGGGCCGCATGGGCTTCAATGCCTCGGCCATCGGCGGCTTCAAGAGCGCGCTCATGCTGCGCGGCGTGATCGCAAACAACATCACGGGTCGCCCGCTCACGCGCTACAGCGCAGAAGAAGTGGAGCGCGTGCGGCAGGTCCTCGTGGAGGCTGAACTACTGTAGGGAACTCCTTATTCCTCACCCACCAGGTTTTCCGGGCTACGCGAACTCACCTGCATCTACTTAAAAACTCTTGTACGGGGATGTAGAGAAATACGCCATGACATCGAGGACGAAGTCGACCTTCGTGCTCGTGTAGATGTTGAAGGTGCCATCCCCTGCCAACCCGACGATCACCGCGTTCGGGACGACCTGCCCCGGCACATAGTTCAAGTTCGAGGCGAGCGGCAACGTAGTACTACCTGGAAACAGCGTTGCGAACCCTGCGGGCGAGTTCGTGACGTTGTTCACCACCGTTGCGTTGCCAATGATTGCTCTCGCGAATGACGATATACCGAAGCAGGCCACTGCAGATGGGCTGGTGGCACTGAGATTAAATGTCTCGCCTGCATTGATCGGTGTAGTACGTGCGTTGCATCCCCCTATGCGCGTATCAACGAGCCGACCGGGCTTTGTCAAGGAATCAAAGAAGAGGCCGCCCGTTCCATTCGTGTCGAAATAGCCGATGACATCCAGCACGAAGTCGATCTTCGTACTCGCATAGATGTTGAAAGTCCCGCCGTTTGCTGTCAGTCCGACGGTTACCACATTCGGGACGACCTGCCCCGGCACATAGTTGAGGTTGGACGCGACGGGCAGGGGTTTGTCACCCGGGAAGAGCGTCGCGAATCCCGCCGGTGAGTTCGTGCTGCTATTGACGACGGTCGCGTTGCCGACGATGGCGACTGCCGATGGCGATATGCCGAAGCAGGTCACGGCGGAGGGGCTGGTGGCACTGAGATTGAACGACTCGCCTGCATTGATCGGTGTGGTGCGTGCGTTGCATGCTCCCACGCGGGTATCGACGAGCCGACCGGGCTTTGCTAGGGGGTGGAAAAGCAGCCCACCCACCGTGTTGGACGCATAGATGCCCGTAATGTCGAGGACCAAGTCGACGGTCGTGCTGGCAAAGATGCTAAAAGTGCCCGTGAAATCGAGCGTGATCGTCACGGCATTTGGGACGACCTGCCCTTGGACATAGTTGACATTCGAGGCGAGGGGTGGCGAACCCGTACCCGGATAGAGGGTGACAAATCCGGGCGAAGAGTTGGTCGTGGTATTGACCACCGTCGCATTGCCGGCCAATGCCGAGGTATTCCCAACCGGGAGTGGGATGCCGAGGCAGGTGCTCACATCGCTACTCGTCGCGAGCACGCTCAGCGGGGAGCCACCGACGATGGGCGTGTGGCGCGTGAGGCATGCTTGCGCACCGGGCCGAGTATCGAGCAGACGTACGGGCGACGCAAGCGGGAGATAGAGGGGCGCAAGCGGCGGAATGGGATAGACGATCGTGGATTTGACAGGCAAGGAGACCGGAGGGTGCAGAAGCGGATTGAGCGCATCACCCGTCGCCACCGGCATGGCGTGAACGGTATCGAGAGGATACAGCACGACGCTGGCGAGCATGACTACAAGGATCACCAAGGACCAGCCATGAGACGGTGTACGATGCCGCATCCGAGGCCTCCCTCTCTCAATGTCTCTCGCAACGACTGAGACAATATCATATCGTGATATCTGTGCCCTCGTCATCACTGAGCGGGGGCACAGGTCATCTTCGGAACGTTTGTGCGAGATGATTCCCTGTCTGTGTAGGACCGCATAGTGCCGATGCCCGGCATCACGTCGGTCCGATTTGCCTATGCACCTCCGGAAGCGAGTGCGAAATAGCCACTGACATCGATGACAAAGTCACCGCCCGTGTTGCTGTAGAGATTGAAGGAGCCGTCACTCCCTAGCCCAACCACGAACGCGTTCGGTGCGACTTGATGCAGCACGAAGTTCAGGTTCGATGCGAGCGGCAGGGTTGCCCCCCCTGGATAGAGGGTCGCGAAGCCTGCCGGTGTCGCATTGCCGTCATTCGCCACCGTTGCGTTGCCCACCAGTGCCTGCGCCGTCGTCGGAATGGTGATGCCGTTGGCGGTGAACTGACCGGGAAGATTGAGGGTCTGACCAGCGCTCATGGTCGCGCCAGGTGTCTTGAATGCGGTCGCGCCCTTGCGTGTGTCCAAGAGGCGCACCGGATTGCTGACCGTGTTGAAAAGCAAGCCCCCGGTGCTGACTGTGTCGAAGTATCCCGTCACGTCAATGACGAAGTCGCCGCCGGTCGAGGAGTAGAGGTTGAAGGAGCCATCCCCGCCTAAGCCAACGGTGAAGGCGTTCGGTGCGACCTGTCCCGGGACGAAGTTGAGGTTGGATGCCAGCGGCAAGGTCACGCCACCGGGGAAGAGGGTGGCGAAGCCGGCGGGTGTCGTGTTGGTGTCGTTTGCCACGGTGGCATTGCCGGTGATCGCCGTTGCGGAGGTGGGGATGGTGGATCCCTGGTAGGTGAAACGTCCCGGTAGGTTGAGCGTCTGGCCTGCCGTCAAGGTTGCGCCGGTTGCCTTGAAGGCGGTCGCACCTTTGCGCGTGTCGAGGAGACGGATGGGGGTGGGGAGGGTGTGGAAGAAGAGACCATCGGTGCCGGGTGGAGCGTAGTAGCCGGTCACGTCAATGACGAAGTCACCGCCGGTGGAGGAATAAAGATTGAAGGAGCCGTCTGCACCGAGGGCGACTGTGAAGGCGTTGGGGCGCACCGTACCGGGAACGAAGTTGAGATTCGAGGCGAGGGGCAGGGATGCACCACCGGGGAAGAGGGTGGCGAAGCCCGCAGGCGCGTTGACGGTGTTATCGACCGTGGCGTTGCCAACGATGGCGAGGGAGGTCGAGGGAACGGTGACTCCCTGATAGGTGAACTGGCCGGGGAGGTTGAGGGTCTGCGCTGCCGTCAAGGTCGCACCAGGATGGACGAAGGCGGTTGCCCCCTTGCGGGTGTCGAGCAGTCGCACGGGCTGAGCAAGCGGGTAGAACTGCAGGTTAGCCGCGGCAGCGGGAGGACCGGAGGAAGCGGTGACAATGAGGGTAACGTGATCGGTACCGGTGAGTCCCTTGCTGTCAGTGACGGTGAGGGTGAGGGTATGGGTGCCGACGCTGAGGGAGGTGAAGGTCAACTGGGGACCGGAGCCGAGAGCGCCGTCGCGATCGGAGGACCATTTGAAGGCCGTGTCGGTCAGGGTCTCTTGGCGGGAGAATGCACTGCCCTGCACGGTGAGGGGCACGTGCGCCAGGATCGAGTTGCCTGCCTGCGGGTTCATGATGTGCACCGTTGGAGGCTTCGAAGCGACAGTGATCGGACCGGCGGAGGCAGAGGCGGTATTCATGCCGTCGCTCACCTGGACATAAATAGTGGCAGATGTGCTGCCTGCCAACTCATCTGGGTTGATCGTCAGGGAGCCGCCGACGATGTCGATGCCGAGCATAGTGCGGGTATTCCCACCGTCGGTGGAATACTCGACGAGTGCGGTGAGGGGGAGTCCGGCGGGACTTGAAGCGGTCCAGGTGATGGTCTGCGCCGTGCCGACGGGCCAGGTGGCACCAGCGGTGGGGGAGGTGATCGAAACCGTCGGGATCTTTCCCACCGCAGGATTGGTGATGCTGCCGAGGACGGTGCCACCTTTGCGCACGGTGATCTTCACCAGGCCTGAAACCACCGGCACCGGCTCCGTGATGTTGAATACTTTGCCGTTCGTGGCATCGTGCGTGGTAACCTTTTTGGGTTCGAAGTTGTGGACAAAGAGGACATTTCCGTTAGCGTCGGTGCCCTGCAGGGTGTAGAGTTGGTCGGTATCGTCCTCGACGATGGTATCGACGATCGGGTGATCCACCGTAGTTTGGTAAACAGGGCGGAAGGTCGCCGCTCCATTGAGATCGATGTCTGCTCGCACCAGCAATGCCGGCGGATCGGAAGGATCATAGCTGTCAAGAGTGTGGTGATTGTAGAGGATGTCGTAGGTATACCAGGAGACCCACATCCCCAACGTCGTGCCGTTAAAGTAGGCCATGAAATCACGCCAGTGCGGCGCATCATTCGTGCTATTGTCAGATGGTGGGATCACTTTCCAGTTGTCGTAATCAAACCCGTATCCGCCGATGCCGCCATGCGCGATCGGCAGAATTCCGCATTCATCGTCTGTCGTCCCGTTCTCGCAGCCCCAATGCTCAAACCCGATATTGTGACCAATCTCGTGGGCCGCGATGTCTGCACCGATGACGCCGCGGAAGTCAGTGACATCCACCCATGCGCCTCGAGCATTCTCATAGGACAATCCAGACGCGGTTTCATCCGGCTTAAAGGTGCCTTGGCCGCTCTGGTCGTTCGGAAAGATCCCCATGAATAACTCGTTGCTATTGGCCCCGCCGAATCCGAATGGCCACGAATAACCGAGTGGTGCGATGAGATCCAGCATATCGTCCCCGCTGATGGCGGGGCTGACGGTGATGTCATAGCGTTTGCCCTGGATAACATTGAGGGGATACAGCTCGTTCCACCGCTTGAAGAGCGCCGTAACCTGCGGAACGCTTGCCACCTTGTCGTTGTATTGAATGCCCTTATAGCTGCCGGTGACATGGATGAATACCGGGTTGATCGTGAGCGTCTGCAGCGGGAGAAAGTGGAGATGGAGCTCTACGGTATTGTTATGAAAGCAGGTCTCTGCCGTGCCGCCGATGCACTCTGGTACGGAAGGCTGTTGCGGAAAACCAACGTAGTTGCCGTTGTTGATCTGGATTGTCGCAACCAGATCCTGGGTAGCCCAGCCCGCTGGGATGAGGAAGTTCCATGTCGTATTCAGGTTCGATGCGACCGTCCTTGGATCGCTGTTTGGCGAACTGAACGGCGATATAGTGATTCCGTCAAGCCGTGGGACCGTCCCGTTCGCCATCGGCGGCAGTCCTGCAGCGCCCGGGAGTAGGCATCCACCGCCTGTGCAGTTGTCCCTTGCCACCCGCATCTGGGCCGGGACATGGGGGGTATCGCCGGTCGTGCCTGAGGCCGCGCCATAGATGCGGATCAGCGTCGGCTTCCCCTGCACGAGCGGCGGATCATCGGGAACTGCGATCCGATAGCCGTCGTCGACCAGATTCAGGTCGTAGTTGTCGAGCATCCGTGGTCCGAAGTCGATCGACTGTGTCGCCTCGAAGGCGGTCGGCCAGATATCCACCTGGCTTGGTGGCGGGATGGGTTTGACGTGAAACGTGAAATGCACCGTTACGACGCTGGTGTTTTGCGGGCGGTCAAAGTCCACGGCGGTCATCACCAGCGTGTTCGCGCCATCGATCAGCCCGTCCGTGTCGGTCACATAGGTGAGCGCCGTATAGTTGTGCGGGTCGGTGTGGGAGTAGGTCACGGTCGCGACGGCATGACCATTGACGGTGGCGGCCAAGGTCGCCAGCGCATCCTCCTTCACATTGGCAAGGACGTGGAAGAAGGTCGCGCCCGGTGTCGCGCCCGTGACCGTCGCACCTTCGGTGGGTGAGGTGAGCGTGATGACCGGCGGGTTGTGCTCCCCGGGCGGTGGGTTCAGCGGGCGGTCGTAAGCGAGATTGTCGATAAGGAAGTCTATAGAAGTCGCCGCGTAGGCTGGTTCGAAGGGATGGGTGCAGTCCACGATGGAGAGCAGGGCATAGTTGATCGTCGGGGTGGCGCCGACACCGATGCCGATGTCATGCGTGATCGGTGTCGGCCCGTTACCCAGGCAGGGCAGCAGCGTCTGCGTGAGCATGGTGTTCCCGGGCTTTGTTGGGTCCTTATCGTAGCCTTGCAGCAGCGCGGTCGCGTTGCTGCTACCAGCGGGGAGACCCGTTGAGAGGCTGACGCCGCTCTGCGCGATGTCGAACTTCATGATCATCTGATTGCCCTGGAACTCAGCCGCACTCTGAAAATTGTCCTGCAGGATTTGGATGCCGGACACTGTATTAACGCCGGGTTTGACAATGGTGAAGGGGTGGCTGCCGTCGAAGTTGGTCATATCACCACCGACGAAGGTAACGCCAACATATTGGTTGAAGACGATCGTGCCGACTGCAAGATCCTCAAAGTCGCGCAGCACGGGCACGCCACCGCCCGCCGCACCGACGGTAACCACGGACTGGACGAGCAGCACCAACAACAAACTCGCCGCACATCCTCGGGAGAAGATCGTGCGGGTTGCCATGTATCGCCGCTGGCATACCTCTGCACCGCGCGACGCCGCTCGGTGGAAAGAGAACCGGTTCCACGACGAAGACCAGGATCGATGATCCATTGCACCCCCCAATTTTCCGAGTATCCGCCTGTCGCTTTGGTTACTTCCTGCCCCGAAGAGGCGTCCTTGTCCCCATCACGTCCCTTGAAATCGCACTCACGGTGCAATAGCTGGGAGACCCGCAAAGCGACAGGTGACGAAGCACCGACATCTCACGAATCTCCAAGCATCTTTCACTCTAGGGCCTGACTACATTGCTGCCATCCGTGCAGTCCGCCAATTCGCATGGCGATCTCTTGGGCAGCAAATGGCGGAGTTCCGCCACTTTCGAGGCATCGGAGTACTATCGACGCTGTGGGTTCGAATCAACTGGAGGGATCAGGAGAGACCATGTCGCACAGCATGGCCAATCGCATCCGCCCGGCCACGCGCGTCAATCTTCCGGTAGAGGCTGGTGATATGTCGCTCCACGGTGCGGACACTGAGGGAGAGGAGCGCGGCAATTTCTTGATTGGTGTTGCCGCTTACAATGAGTCGGAGCACTTCAACCTCACGCACAGAAAGGCCACTCGGGTAGGTGACCATTCGTGGGTGCGGCACCGCAAGGCGAGCGGCGAGCGCATCCGCCCGCGCAAGTGCCGGGCTAGCATCGAGCGGCCGACAGATCGCGCGGACCTCATCCAGGAGGGCGACGGCCTCGTCACGTCGGTTCTCTGCGGCGCGCAGTCCCGCGCTGGCCAGGAGCGTCAAGGCCCGCTCGTATGGCGCTTGGCACGCATCCGCAAGGGCCAGCGCAGTATTCAGATGCGTCTGGGCATCCGTGAATCGTGCCGCCTCGGTGTCGAGTTCGCCGAGGAGGCGATGGGCAGCGAGGAGGGCGAGGGGTTGCCGAGGTGCGGTCGCGTGCGTGAGGGCCTGCGCGGCAGAGTCGTAGGCGCGTTCTCCCTCACCCGCCGCGCGATAGTATTGGGCCCACAACGTCTGCCCTTCGGATTGGCCAAGCACCGCGCCGCTCCATGCCAGCCAGTAATCGTGCGCTTCCAGCCAGCCCCTGGCAGTCGGGAGGTCGTGAGCGTCGAGAGCAAGGAGTGCCGCGACCCGCTGCAATGCCGTGGCGCAATCGAAGAAGGCGACCGTCCCCGGCTCAGTCACAGCGCCCGCAGGCAGCAATTCCCGGATCGCCCACCATGCACGCTCGCGGTCGCCACGCAGCCGGGTGAGCGAGGCGAGGTGTTTGAGGGCCGCCGCCCGTTGGCTGATAAGTCCCTGCATCTCCATGCTGCCCACCAATGCAAGCCGCTCTGCTTCCTGCCATCGCCCTTCCAGCACGAGCAAAGGTAGTCGCACGACGTGCGGCAGGCCCGCTTCCGGGATCGCGCCGCTTACCCGCACCCACTCCGCTTCGGCCCGCTCTGCCAGATGCCGCACCTCCGCGATCTCCTCCGCCCGATACGGCAGCGCGACGAGTTCCAGTTCACGCATCAAGATGTGCGTGGCGGGGGCATGCTGGCCCAGGCGGAGGTTGATCTCGTGGCCGCGGGCGGAATTCGCCGCCGCCGCTTCCGGCCTTCCAAGCGCGGCATATGCATCACCAAGGCCGAAAAGCGCTTCACTGACGCGCTGCAGTGCCGCATCGCCGCCCCCATCCGCCTCCGCGACGAGCCGCTCTCCCAGTTCCTGTGCCGAGCGGAAATGGCCCAGGAATGCACGCCATAGCACCACGACCCCACGCTCGTCCGGTATCTCCGAGGTCGCGGTGATCGCGGCGGCATGCGCCGCGAAGTGCGCCTGCTCCGTCGCGGACAGCGCCGCCAGTGCCGCGGCACCCGCCTCCATCTCTGACAGCCCGAATGCCACATCGCCCGCGTTGCACCCCTGGTTGCCGCGCTGGAAACGCGCATAGGCGGCGAGTGCCCGATCACCGACCTGTTCGGCAAGCGCGTGCGCCTCGTCCGCGAAAGAACGGGCCTTCATCACCTCGACATAGCGCAGCAGGCGGGAGACGCGCAGCAGGTGCCAGCCGCGCTCCCGGGCATCGGCGTCTGTCCCCTCCATCAGGGCGAGCGCTGCCTCGAAGCGCGCCGCCGCTGTCGTCCACGCGTACGCCGCCTGTGCCCGCCCCCCCGCTTCTAGCAGCCACGGCAGAGCTCGGTCGTCGCTCGCTTGCTGGAAGTGGTACGCCACGGCATCGGGATCGGGGGTCGGCATGGCGGCGAGCAGTTCGGCGATTTGAAAATGGATACCTCGCCGCCGCGTCGGGCGTATCCCTTCGTAGAGTGTTTCACGGATCAGGGCATGGATGAACCGAACATTCATCCCGTCGGGCGTCTCTTCCATGAGAGATGCTTCCGTCGCCTGCTCGATCACCGCCAGCAGCGTCTCTTCATCAGCCTCCGCGACTGCTGCCCAGAGCACGAGCGGCACGTCCTGCCCAATTGCCGCCGCGATGGCGAGCAGTCGCTGTGTCTCAGACCTGAGTCGCGCCAACCGTCCCTCGATAACCTGCCGCACGAGCGAGGGAACACGGACCTGCTCCACATCACCGAGCGCCCACTCGCCACGGTCAGTTCGCCGTACGATAGCTTCCTCTTCAAGGGTGCGCAGCAGTTCACGGACGAAAAAGGGGTTGCCTTCGGCACGCGCCTGCACGTAGACAACGAGCCGCGCCGCGTCCGCATCGGGCAGCGGATACCGGGCCGCCAGCAGTGCCCGCACGGCAGCATCGCCCAGCGGCTGCAAGGTAAGGCGCTCGATTTTCGCCTCGCGTACCAGCGCGGGAAGGAGCGTGGCGAGCTGGTGGTCTCCGGTTACCTCCTCGGTACGATACGTTGCGACGATCAGGAGCGGAGCGGATGTGAGATGCCGGGCAACGTAGCGGAGCAGGTCGAGGCTGGCAGGGTCCGCCCAGTGCAGATCATCGAGCAGTAAGATGACCGACCGCTGGTTTGTGAGCGCAGTGAGAAAATCCTGCACCTGCCGAAAGAGCACCGCCTGGCTGGTGACCTCACGAATGGTGCCTCGCTCGGCAAAGGCGTCGGGCGGAGGTAGGTCGCCGCTCGTTTGATAGCCACGGAAGAGTTCGATCCAGGGGCCGTAGGGCGGCGTCTCGGTCAGGTCGAAGCACCACCCGGTGAGGACGAGCGCCCCACACTCCGCACCCCTGTTACAGATGGTCTCCGCGAGCGCGGTCTTGCCGATCCCCGCCTCGCCGCCGATCAGCACGAGGCTGCCGTGTCCGGCGAGCGCGGCGGCGAAATGATCGCGCAGCATCGCCTGCTCCCGCTCGCGTCCGACGAGCAGCGGAGGCGTCTGGCTGGGGGTGGCTGACTGGATCATCGTTGCGTTCTCCTTTTGAGATGCAACGAGACAAAATATACTTCGGTTCTGTACAAGCAGTATACCACCTCCAGAATTAGCGCTTCGCCGTACTCCCCTCCCGTTTCGGGAGGGGCCGGGGGTGGGCACGATGCGCGCGTTCCCGTGTACAATCTTGGGATAGGAGTCTGTTCGGCCCAGAAACTACGAGACGAAGGAGTAAGTGATGGTGCATCGCAATGGTGCGGCAACGATGCCGGTCGGGCACGATTCCGGCGACGCGGAGATCGTCTGGCGTCCGAGCGATGCGTACCTCGAACGGAGCAGGCTCCGTCGCTTCATGGCGCGGGAGGGGATCGCGTCGTTCGCGGACTTGCTCACCCGCGCAGCGGACGATCCCGCCTGGT
>CAVXPY010000037.1:0-7845 GCA_963763655.1 uncultured Chloroflexia bacterium | reverse complement strand
ATGTATTGCTCACTCGTCGTGCGCCGCGCCTGCCCGTGCCCGGTGCATCCTTCGTGCAGGTGGATACGACCGATCTCGGGCAGGTGATCAGTGCGCTTGCCTTCCGGGGCAAGGTCGCGGACGCGGTCATTCATCTCGCCGCCCTCCCCAATGTCTGGCCCGTCGCGCCCCCGCTGCCGACCGAGGTATGGCGCATCAACGCCCTCTCTGTCTACAACGTCGCGGAAGCCTGCGCTCAGCTTGGCATCGCGAAACTGGTCGAAACCAGCAGCGTCAATGTCCATCAGTATCTGCGCTCCGGGGGGACGATCGCGCCGCCCCGCTGGCCGATGGATGAGACGACGCCGAACTGGGTCGTCAATGCCTACGGCCTCTCGAAGATCGCTGGGGAAGCGACCGCGCAGATGCTCCATGCCCGCACCGGCGCGCAGGCGATCTCGATCCGCCCCGCGCTCGTCATCGCGCCGGACGAATACCCGATGCGGATCGGCCAGGTACGCGGCGGCAGACCGAAAACCTGGCTCAGTTGGTCGTACAGCGATGTCGAGGACCTCGCAGAAGCATTTCGCCTCAGCGTCGAGAAGGACAATCTCGGCTGCGAGGCACTCTACATCATCAATGATGAAGCCTTCACTGATGAACCGATCGAGCAGGCGATTGCCGCGGCATACCGCGACGCCGGGCCACTCACCATCGACGTCCACGGCCACGAAGCGGACATTTCCAATGCCAAGGCAAAGAAACTCCTCGGTTGGAAGCCGAAGCATTCCTGGCATGACTACGAGTAGGCAGTAGTCGGTAGTCAGAGGGATCGTCTTCCGTTCTGACTACTGCCTACTGACTACCGACTACTCGAAAGGAGCACCCATGCGCGTCGTCGTCACCGGTTCCAGTGGCCGCATCGGCCAGCAGGTTGTGAAAGAACTTGCAGTACACGACTATGAGGTGATCGCGACGGATATCGCGCGCCCCCCGGCGGACCTCCCGGCGGGCGTCCAGTACGTCCAGGCGGACATGACGAAGCCTGCCGACGCCGCAGGCATCCTCACCTACCGGGGTAAGAAGCCTGATGCCGTTCTCCACCTCGCCGCAATCCCTAACCCAACGAAGGATCCGCCGGAAGTCGTTTACGCGACCAACGTGCGAAGTGTGTACAACGTCGTGGAGATGGTCGGCACACTCGGCATCCCGAAACTGATCGAGACGAGCAGCATCAACTGGCTCGGCATGGACTTCCGCACGCACGAATGGTGGCCGTCCTATCTGCCGGTGGATGAATTTCATCCGCATCAGGCGCAGGACCCCTATGCGCTCTCCAAGTTCGTCGGCGAGCAGGCGGCAGAGATGATCCGCAACCGCTGCGGGACGGAAGTGATCTCCATTCGCCCGCCCTACGTCGTCTTCACGGACTGGTGGCCCGATGTCGTGCGGCGCGTCCGGGAAGAACCGCTCTCCTTCGCCTCCGGCCTCTGGGCATATATCGATGTGCGCGACCTCGCCATCGCCTACCGCAAGGCGCTGGAAACGCACGTCAGTCTGCACGAATCCTTCTTCATCGTCGCCGAGGACGCCCTTGCGGAACATCCCGTCGCGGAACTCGCACCGCAGGTCTCGAAAGAGCTTGGCGAGAAGGCAAAGGCCCTCACCGGCACGCAATCCGGCGTCGATAACGCGAAGGCGAAACGGATGCTGGACTGGAAACCGACATTCTCCTGGCGTGACTTTGCCTAACCCCGGCCCCTCCCGAAACGGGAAAGGGTGACGGATGCGAAGTGCCGTGCCCTGCTCCCCCTTCCCCGTGGGGAAGGGGGTTGGGGGGTTAGGGCAAACCGCCTATTTGGCAGATTCTGACGAGGCGAGGGCTGCTTCTAGCTCACGAAGGGCTTCGGTAATTGCTGCGGTCTGATCCGCGACTCCTTCGGCGGTGCGATGCTGCGATGCAGAGGCCGGGAGGGAATCAGCAAGCTCCTTGATGCGCTGATCGAGCGCGGCGGCTTCGGTCAGTTGGGCGCTCAACACCGCGAATTGGTCCTGGATGGCACGAAGCGTCGCGTCGTAGGATTGCAAGGCCGCAGTAAGTTCGTCGGTTATCATAGCGATCCGTAATTCCTCAGCCTGGGCCGCCAGTGCGGCCATCTGTGCTTCTCCAGCGGCGACCTGTTGCTCCATCTCCGCCTTGCGACCAGCGAAGTAGTCCGCGACGTCATCATCTTGCTCGACATCGGCATCGTGCATCTGTGCGATCTTGCGCGAGAGCGTCAGACGGTCGGAGAGGACCGCACTGCGCACCGTGTGCCACGCCGCAACTGCCTCGTCATACTGGTCGTGAAGCGTCATCGTCCGCCTCCTCTGCGACCACTGCCATGAACCGCTACCTGCACATATCTGTGCCTCCCTCATACTATACTCCTGTGTGCGATGGGAAACCTCGCCTCCAGCCCCCTCTCGTACGGAGCCGTCAAGCGGAGAGGGGGAACAATCCTCGATAGAGCACGATATACGAGGAATACCACGGCACTTACCGCGAGGCACCCCTCTCCATCTGCGTGGAGAGGGGCCGGGGGTGAGGTTTCCCATAATCACGCCATTGACGCTCGTCCCCCTGGCAGGCTATCCTTGCCACAGGCGGTGTGTACGGACGCACCGCCGCTGAACCCGTGGGAGGCACTGTGCGCCTGACCCTTCCCCTGCCGCCCGGCGTAAACAATCAATACGTAACTGTCGGCCATAAGCGCGTGCTCTCCCGGGAAGCAGCGGCCTTCAAGAAGCAGGTCATGGCGGCGGTCGAGAACGCCGTCTCGCACGACGCAGCGCTTCTCGCGGAATTGGAGGAGATGCGCGATACGCCCCTGGGCATCGACTTCTCCTTCCATTTCGCATCGCCCCGCCGCCGCGACCTCGATGGCGGGCTGAAGATTGCCCTCGATAGTCTCTGCGGCGCACTCGGACTCGATGATCGCGATGTGGTGGACATCCATCTCGCCAAGTTCCTCGATCCGCTCGCGCCCCGACTCGAAGCGGATATTGCGGCAATCTTCGATTGGCAATTTGATACACGTTACGTCTACCTCGGCGACGAGAAAGGAGCGGAGGGATCATGACCGCGACACCAACCCGCGCAACCACTACCGACCCACCGCAGACGGCAGTAGATACCGTCGTTGTCGTCGATTTCGGCTCGCAAACCGCGCAACTGATCGTCCGCCGCGTGCGCGAGTTGAACGTCTACAGCGAGCTTGTGCCCCACGATGCGCCGTGGGAGCGCGTCGCCGCGCTCAACCCGAAGGGCATCATCCTCTCGGGCGGGCCGAAGAGCGTCTACGCGCCCGGTGCGCCGCAACTGCCTCCCTGGCTATTGGAGCAGAACCTGCCGATTCTCGGCATCTGCTACGGGATGCAGGCGCTCTTCCACAAACTTGGAGGTGATGTACGCCGCGAAGGCTACCCCGAATACGGCCCGTCCTTCGTGGACGTGATCGCGGATGGCGGCATCTTCGCGGGTCTCTCACGCCACCTCGATGTCTGGATGAGTCATGGCGATTCGATTGCCGCGCCGCCGCCCGGCTGGCAGGTGCTCGCCTCCTCACCGACCGCGCCCGTCGCGGCGGCGACGAATGGCAAGATCGTTTCGGTGCTCTTCCATCCCGAAGTCGTCCACACGCGGGAAGGGACGCCGCTTCTGCGGAACTTCCTTTACGATATTTGCGGCTGCACCGGCAACTGGACGAGCGAGAACTTCGTCGATCAGTCGATACAGCGACATCCGGGCGAAGGTCGGCACGCACGGTCGGGTGCTCTGCGCCCTCTCCGGCGGGGTCGATTCATCCGTCGCGGCGGTGCTCGTGCATCGCGCGATTGGCGAGCGACTGACCTGCGTCTTCGTCGATAACGGCCTTCTGCGCGCCGGTGAGGCGGAACAAGTCGTTCGCACCTTTCGCGATGCATTCCATATCGAACTCGTCCATGTGGACGCCTCCGACCGCTTCCTTGAACTCCTGAGCGGCGTGACGGACCCGGAGAAGAAGCGCAAGATCATCGGTGAGACGTTTATTCGCGTCTTCGAGGCGGAAACGAAAACCCACGGCCCGTTCGAGTTCCTCGCCCAAGGCACGCTCTATCCGGACGTGATCGAGAGCACCACCGCCGATACGAAAGCGACCACGAAGATCAAGACGCATCACAATGTCGGCGGGCTGCCGAAGGACCTCACGTTCACGCTCGTCGAGCCGCTCCGCCACCTCTTCAAAGACGAAGTGCGCGCGGCGGGTCGCGCTCTCGGCTTGCCGGATGAAATTATCAATCGGCAACCGTTCCCTGGCCCCGGTCTCGCCGTCCGCTGCCTCGGCGCGATCACCGACGCACGGCTCGAAACACTGCGTGGCGCGGACGCCATCGTTCGCGCGGAGATCGAGAACGCGGGCCTGGATCGAGAAATCTGGCAGTATTTCGCCGTTCTCTTGCCCGTCGAGAGTACCGGCGTCATGGGTGACGACCGCACGTACGCGCAAGCAATCGCTATCCGCGCCGTCACGAGTGAAGACGCGATGACCGCTGACTGGGCACGCATCCCCTATGATGTCCTCGCCCGGATCAGTAACCGGATCGTCAACGAAGTACCGGGTGTCAACCGCGTCACCTACGACATCACCTCGAAGCCTCCCGCCACGATTGAGTGGGAATGAATATGCGCGGCGTTTGGGGGGATGGATATGCCTAGTCGCGTGCTCATCGTTGGCAGTGGTGCGCGCGAGCATACGCTGGCATGGAAGATTGCCCAGTCGCCGCACTGCGCAGAGTTAATTGTCGCGCCCGGCAATGCCGGAACCGGCGCGGCTTTCCGCAACGTGCCCGTCAATGCGAATGATGTCGGCGGCATCGTCGCCCTCGCCCGTGCCGAGCGGATCGACCTCGTCATTGTGGGGCCGGAAGAGCCGCTGGCGCGGGGCCTCGCGGACGCCCTGATCGCGGCGGGCTTCCCTTGCTTCGGGCCGGAACAGGCAGGCGCGCAGATCGAGAGCAGCAAGGCGTGGGCGAAAGAACTTCTGCATCAGGCGCACGTCGCCACCGCACGGGCGGACATCTATCGCGAACTCGAACGGGCATTGCCCGCGCTGGAGGAAGTGCGCTATCCGGTCGTCATCAAGGCAGACGGCCTCGCGGCCGGTAAAGGCGTAACGATCTGTGCGACCCGGCGAGAGGCCGAAGCGGCGGTGCGTGATTCGCTCGCCGGGGGCATCTTCGGCGCGGCGGGTCAGACAGTCCTCATCGAGGAATATCTCACCGGCGACGAAGTCTCCGTGCTCGCCCTCGTGGATGGCGAAACGGTCGTTCCCCTTCTGCCCGCGCGCGATCATAAGCGCGTCGGCGATGGCGATACCGGCCCGAATACTGGCGGGATGGGTGCCTATGCACCAACCGCACTCGTCGATGACGCGCTGCGCACGCAGATCACCGCGACGATCCTCCAACCGACCGCGCGGGCGCTCGCCGCGCGCGGCATCACCTACCGGGGCGTGCTCTATGCCGGGTTGATCCTCACCGCTGATGGGCCGCAGGTGATCGAGTACAACTGCCGGTTCGGTGACCCGGAAACGCAGGTCATCCTGCCCCTCCTCGACGCCGATTTGCTCACACTCTGCGAAGCGACCGCACACGGTCGGCTGGCGAGCGTTGCGAATGCCGTCCGCTGGCACGATGCGGCATGTGTCGGTGTCGTGCTCGCCTCGGGCGGCTATCCGGGCAATTACCCCACGGGACTCCCAATCACCGGCCTCGACACACTCGACCGGGACGCACTGGTCTTCCATGCGGGTACGAAACGGGACGATGCGGGACGGACCGTCACGAGCGGCGGTCGCGTCCTCACCGTCACGGCAGTCGCCCCGACGCTCCATGAGGCGCGCGACATGGCGTACGCAAGCGCGGAGCACATTCGGTTCGATGGCGTCCAGTATCGCAGCGACATCGCTGCCCGCGAACTGCCGGGATAAGAGCGATACCGAGATGAAACCGGGTATGAACCACAAATCTGCCCAGGGGGCACCCGAAAGAGCGCAAAGGACGCAGAGAAGAGAGAAGGATACGATGGACGTAGACAGATGAGTCTGCGCGTCGATTGCCAACCACGTAGCACGTAGTCAAGCTCCGCACACGGTCACGCAGCGTACATTGGGAGCGAGATCGGATGCTTGAAAAACCGGATGTGCCAGACGAATCACTCCTCGCCTGTCTGCGGGAGAGCTACGGATTGCCTGTCGCCCAGATCGCGTTCCTCCCGCTTGGCAACGATGTGAACACCGCCGTCTATCAGGTGGTCACCGACGACGCGACGCCGTACTTCCTCAAGCTGCGCAGCGGTGCCTTCGATGAGACGACCGTGGCGATCCCTCGCTTCCTGCACGATCAGGGCATCGCGCCGATTATCGCCCCTATCGCGACCACTGCGGGGCAACTCTGGACACGCGTGGGCGACTTCGCGGTGATCCTTTCCCCGTTTGTCGCGGGTCAAAATGGCTTTGCGGTGCCATTGTCAGATCGGCAGTGGGTTACGCTTGGTGTCGCCCTCAAGGCGATACACACGGCAGCCGTGCCGCCCGCACTCAGGTCGTCCATCCCGCAGGAAACCTATGCGCCCCACTGGCGCGATCAGGTCAGAGCATTTCAAGCCCGGGTTGAGACGACGACCTTCGCTGATCCGGTCGCGGCGGCGTTGGCGGCGTTCCTGCGCACTAGACGCGACGACATCTCCCATCTCGTCGCACGCGCCGAAGCCCTCGGCGACGCGCTACGTGCCCGCCCGCCCGCACTGGTCCTGTGCCACGCCGACATTCACGGGGGCAATGTCCTGATCGGCGCGGACGGCGCGCTCCACATCGTCGATTGGGATACCCTCACCTTCGCGCCCAAGGAGCGCGACCTCATGTTCATCGGCGGCGGCATCGGGGGCGTCTGGAACCGCGCACAGGAAGAAGCGTGGTTCTCTCAGGGCTATGGCCGAACGGAGATCGACCCGGTGGCGCTCGCATACTATCGCTACGAGCGGATTGTTGAGGATATCGCCGCCTACTGCGAGCAACTGCTGCTGACCGACGAAGGCGGTGCCGACCGCGAACCCGCACTGCAGTTTCTTCTCGATCAGTTCTTGCCCAACAACGTTGTCGCAATCGCCTATCGCACGGATCAGTTGCTGGGCGAGGGCTAGTGCGGTTTTCAGAAACCACGCTGTAGGGCGCATCATCGTGTGCGATTGCCTCTCGCGGTGCGGTGACGCAGTTTCACGGGTGCCTTCGGTGCAGTGCGCGCAGGCTCCTTGCGGGGCACGACCGGGGCCGACTGCGGAATGTCCGGGGCGATAACGATGCGCGCGCTCGGCGGCACCGGACCGACGACGAACCGCCCAAGCCCGTGGAGTGTCCCCTTCCCCACACCGAGGGCGGCACCCCAATGCAGCGCCGCCGCGACGCGGGCGCGATCCTCCGGTGATCCGGTAAACGTCGCGACACCAGTGAAACCACCCTTCGCCGCATCACCGACATACCGCGTGTGATCGTCGGCAATCGCCAGCCGCGCAACTGCCGCGACGAGTTCCGTATCACCGAGGAGGTCCGGCTTTGTCACGCCGATTGCCTCCGCGACCGCATCCAGACGCTCCGCGATCCGTTGGAAGAGGATCGCGAGGTCCGGTGAGGAAAGGGTTGCCCCACGCGCGACGAGCCGCGTCGGTGTGAGGAAGGTCAGGATGAGGGCGTCAGCCTCATCGGCGGGAAGTGCCGTATCCGAAGAGGTGAACGTCGCGATCAGCGGAGGTTGAGGCGATGATCCGTCCGGCGGAGCGAAGGGCTCGCT
>CAVXPY010000036.1:0-213710 GCA_963763655.1 uncultured Chloroflexia bacterium | reverse complement strand
CCTTGCGCATCGCCGCGTTGCGCAGCTCGACGCCGCGCACGTCCACGACTCGCCGCTCGACGACCTCGAATCCGAAGTGCGCGAAGAACGGCTCCGCGGTGAGGCTCACGTGCGACGTCAGCTCCGCCAGCTTCAGCGCCTCGGCCTGCGCCAGGATCCGCCGCATCAGCCGCCCGCCCACGCCCTGCCCGCCCGCCTCGGCGGCCACGTAGAAGTGGTCGATATCGCCGCCGGCCTGCAAGTCGGCATAGCCCACGATGCGGCCGTCGACCAACGCCACGAACGGCGCGAGGCCTTGCATGCGGGCCGCCCACGCCACCGGATCGTGGTCGCGCGGCGCCCACGTGTCCACCTGCAGTGGCGTGTAGTCGCGACGGGCCGTGCCGTGGATGGCCGACTCGAACACGGCGCGCAGCGCCGGCTCGTCACCCGGTTGGAAATCGCGGATCGCGATCATCGCCGGTTCGCCGCGTCCTCGATCGCCTTGTCGCGCAGCCGGTCGCGCTCCTCGGGATCCATGGGCTTGACGACGGGGCCGCCCAGCACGGACGACGCCAGCGTGGAAGGCGCAGCCGCCGGCTTGGGAAACGACGTCACCGTGATCGTGCCGCGCGTCGCCGCCACCTCGCGCGTGCCCGTGGGACACGGGCCGTCGATGTAGCGCGTGCCACCGCCGCCCACGCACTTGTGCACGCCGGCCGCCTGCAGCGACGGCGGCTGCGAACTGTCGCCCGGCAGGCCCACGGCGCGGGCCGCGCCGGCCAGCGGCGCCGAGCCGCGATAGAACCAGCCGGCGATCGCCAGCCCCACGAGGACCACCGCGCCGATCACCCAACCGATCCTCATGCGCGGGCCTCCGCGGCATGCGCGGACGGGCTCGCGCGTGACGCGCCCTCGCGCGAGCGCAGGAGCCGGCGCTCCAGCGGCTGCGACACGACGCGGGCCACGAGCCACCCCAGCGCCCACGCGCTGGCCAGCACGGGCAGGTACCAGGCGAAGCTCATCCGCGCGTTCGCGCCCGCCGAATCGAAGGCGTCGACCGCGGCCCAGACGACGAACATGTGGGTAAGGTAGATCTCGTAGCTGAGGCGGCCGAACGACCGCAGCCACTCGACCGCGCGCCACGACGGGGCCGTGCTGTTGCCCGCGCGCCAGTGCGACGCGATGACCACCGCCGCCGCCGAGGACGTCAGCACCAGCATGGTCTTCAGCCGCAGCGTCACTTCGCGGACGGACGCGTCCTCGATGCGGATGATCTGACCTTCCTGCGCACTATTGCGGATGAACTGGCAGTCCCCATCGACCATGCACGCCTGTACCAGGCAACCGATGTCGCGCTCCAGCGGAAGATGGCGGAACTCCAGACACTCCAGAAGGTGACGGCGGTCGTCACGAGCACCCTGGACCTCACGCGGGTGCTGGAAACGATCGCCGAGCAAGCGGCAGTGCTCGGGCAGGCGGATGTCGTCAGTATGTACGAGCTCGGGCCGGATGGCGAGAGCCTGACCTTCCTCGCGGGGTACGAAGCGACCACGGGTGAGGGATCGCAAGTCCTTGAGGAAGTGCGGAAGGAAGCCGTGCGCCGCGCGATGCAGATGTCGAACCTCAGCGTCGATGAGGCGCTCGCGGTGATCGCGACGAGTGAAAATTCCTCGGAAGCGGGCACGGTCTTTTGCATCCCGCTCCGAACGGCCCACGGCACGATCGGTGGTATCTGCCTCCATTTCGATGCGGGCAACGGCCCGAGCCGCGAGCAGATCGACTTGTTGCAGTCCTTCTGCAATACCGCCGCGATCGCCATCGAGCAGGCGCGGTTGTACGACGACGCGCGCCGCTCACTGACGAGCAAATCGGCGCTCTTGCAGGAGATGCATCACCGCGTGCGGAACAACCTCCAGACGGTCGCGGCGCTCCTCTCGATGCATGTCCGGCGGGCGGGCGACCAGGCGTGGGCGCTGCCGCTCAAAGAGGCGGTCAATCGCATCCGCTCCATCGCGGCGGTGCACGATCTCCTGACGCGCGAGGATATCGGTATCACGACGGTCAATGAAGTCGCGAAGCTCGTCACCGACGAGGCTGCGACGACGCTCGTCCCGCCCGACGCGGAGTACATCTTCTTCGTCGAGGGGGAAGCGGCGGAAGTCTCCTCCCGCGAGGCGACCGTGCTGGCGATCCTTATCAACGAGTTGGTCGCGAACGCGGTGCTGCACGGTTTGCAGGGGCGGCGGGTGGGTATCGTCAAAGTCGCTATCGGCCTCATTGGTGGGCAGGTGACCGTGCGCGTGGAGGATAGTGGGAAAGGGTTCCGGCCCGGCTTCCGCGCTGAGGTCGATGGCGGCCTCGGCCTGCAAATCGCGCAGAATCTCGTCTCGACCGATCTGCGCGGCAATGTCGCCCTGGAGCCAAGCCCGCTCGGTGGCGCGGCGGTCGTCCTGACCTTCACGCCGCGCCTGGGGAACCTCTGATCCACCCCCTGCGTTTCCGCAAACGCCAGCGGCACTCTTAACCCTGTGAGGTAGCCTTCGGGCGGATTTCGTACTGTACGACGACATTATCGGAGGTTTCCCACTTGCGTATGTCGATGAGGCCAAGTGAGACTGCGGGCTCGCCCGTGAAGATCGGCGTGCCTGCCCCGACGATCGCATTGCCGATCATCAGATGCAGTTCGTCAACGAGATCATGCGTCAAGAGATCGTTCCAGAGTACGTGACTGCCAAACATCACGATCTCTTTGCCGGATTGGCGTTTCAGTGCGGCAATCTCCGCGTGCGCGTCTGCGCGCCGGATGATGCGGGTGTTGTGCCAGGGTGCGGTCTCTTCCGCGGTCAGGTGGTCGGAAACGACGACTTTGTCGATGGCGTTATCGAGCCGTGAGATTTCCCGGTGAGTAGGCGTCCATTGCGGGGAGGGGTCATCGGCCACGGACGGCCAGAAACCCTTGAATCCTTCGTAGGTCGCACGTCCCAACAGCAGCGTATCGGCGGCACGCAGCCGTTCGGCGCAGTAGGCATCGAAGACCCCGTCCATCGGCAGGGCCATGACATTATTCTCCGGCCCGGTGAAGTAGCCATCCAGTGACACGATATTGAAGACGATGAGTTTACGCATTCTATGCCCCCTGGTTGTGGAATCTTTACAGGGTACGGCCCGGCTCAATAGAGAATAGGTGTTCTTTGGTGTCGAGTCCGCACTACTGGACGGTAATCCCTGTACCTGTCGTCACCGTGCCGACCTGCCATGCTGCCTGATCCTCGGCGGCACATGCCGCGAGAAAGTCATCGACCGCAGCAGGAGCGAGGCAGAGCAGGAGTCCGCCGGAGGTTTCTGATTCCCAGAGGAGGTGCCGCGTGGCATCGTCAACAGTGTCTGCGAAGGTCACTTGTGCGGCGTAGTATTCCTGATTTCGGGCGCTCCCGCCGGTGCGAATGCCCTGCGTGGCGTATTGCCGCGCGCCATCCAACCACGGCAAGGACGCCGCGTCGAGCGTGATCCCGACCCCGCTCTTCGTCGCGATTTCTTCTGCGTGGCCGAGGAGACCGAAGCCGGTGATGTCCGTCCCCGCGCGGACGCCTGCGGTGACAGCGAGACGCGAGGCGACGTTGTTCAGCCGCTTCATGCTGGCAATCGCTGCCGCGAGGTGTGCGGGGCTGGCCTCGAGATTCTTCGCGGCGGTCGTGATCGTGCCGGTACCGAGCGGTTTCGTGAGGACAAGCATATCGCCGGGGCGCGCCGCCGCTTTGGCGATGATCCGGTCCGGGCGCACGAAACCCGTGACCGCGAGGCCGTACTTCGGTTCGGCGTCGCGAATGGTGTGACCGCCCGCGATCACCGCGCCGACCGACGCCATCGCGTCCGTGCCGCCCTGAAAGACCCGCGCGAGCAGTTCCGGGCTAAGGTTTTCCGGCCACGCTGCGATATTGAGGGCGAAGCGCACCTCGCCGCCCATCGCGTAGATGTCACTCATCGCATTTGCCGCCGCAATCGCCCCATAGTCGTAGGCGTCATCGACGACGGGCGCGAAGAAATCGACCGTCTGCACGATAGCGAGATCGTCCGCCACGCGGTAGACCGCCGCATCATCGCTCGTATGGAGGCCAACGAGCAGTTCGGCAGGCGCGACCACCGCCGCGAGCGGCGCAAGGACATGAGCCAGGTCCCCTGGCCCGAGTTTGGATGCTCAGCCCGCGCAGGCGGCGAGCGTGGTCAGCCGGATTTCGTCCCGCGTGTGCATCTGCCCCTCCTTTCTGCCCTACCGAATCAACGTCCGTGCCACTCTATCAGAAGTGCGGTGCGCGGGCGATTATTCCGTGGGCGGGGCGTCTGCCTTGCTTTTCCTCACCCCCGGCCCCTCTCCATCGCCGTACGAAAACCCACTATTTCTCTATCTTGGGGCGATGGAGAGGGGGTCGGGGGTGAGGTTGATTCCGCCGCGCTGCGCCGCTATGCTCTGTGTGTCGGCCGCGTCGCGCCGCCGGGAAGGGATGATCGCGCGTGTCGTTCGCCGGGCCTGCACTTCTGCGCAATATCGATTTCCGCAAGCTCTGGGCATCCCAAGCGGCGACGGTCTTCGGCTACTTTACGATCCTGATCGCCATCCCGCTGCTCGTCTTCAGTCGCACGCACTCGGCCTGGCAGACGGGTCTCGTTGCGGCCTTCGAGACGCTCGCCTATCCGCTTGTCGCGCCGTGGGCGGGTGTCGCGGCGGACCGCATGAACCGCCGCATCATCATGCTCACCTGTGATGCGACACGCGTCATTCTCTACGGTAGCATCCCGCTCGCTGCCCTGCTCGGCAATGTGACGATTGTCCATGTCTATTGCGTCGCCGCGCTCGCCCCGCTTTTCACGGTCCTCTTCGATGCCTGCGCGCTCAGTACGCTGACCGCGATCGTGCGGCGGGATCAGTTGGTGGAGGCGAACGCGCGGCTGCAAATCACCGTCTCGGTCGGCTCGCTCGTCGGGCCGTCCGTGGCGGGTCTGCTCATCACACAGATTGGTGAAGCGGCTTCCCTGATGATCGCGTGCGTCACCTTCGCCTGCTCGTTCTGCGCGCTCGCCTCGATCCGCCGCCCGTTTCAGCGGCATGAACTCGGCGCGGCGCAGGGGCGGAGCGTCCGTGCCGATCTGGTCGAGGGGTTGCGTTTCCTCTGGCGGCAGCCGACGGTGCGCGCCCTCGCCTTCGTCCTTCTCGTCTTCACGCTCGCGGATGGCGGCATCTATGGCCTGATGCCCGTCTACGCGCTCGAAGGGCTGGGCATTCGGAAGGGCCTGGTCGGCTTGCTCTACGCGGCGTCGGGCGTCGGCGGTATCGCCTCGGCGTTCCTCGTCACCCGTGTGAGCGCGCGGCACGGTATTCGCACGATGATGATCGGCGGCTTCTCAGTGGCGGGCGTCTTGACCATCGCCCTCGCCTTCGCGCCGACCCTGCCCGTCGCGTTGGTGCTCGTGATGGCGCGCGCCTTTTGCGTGGAGATCGTCATCATCACGGTGATCTCACTGCGTCAGCGGTTGATCCCGGATCACTTGCAGGGGCGCGTCAATATCGCCGCCCGCGCGCTCTCGATGAGCGGCTTTCCGATCTCGTCCCTGATCGCCGGGTTCGGTATCGACGCGCTCGGCGTCCGACCCGTCTATGCCTTCATGTCGCTCTTCATCTTCATCTCCGCCGCTTTCGGTTTGCTCGTCCCGCGACGTGACGATGTCGAGCGACAGGTCGCGGCGATGCAATCCGCGCCCGACCGCGAGCTGGTTCGCCCCGAACCCCTCGCGGTCGGCTAAACTGTAAGAAGAGTCAGTGAACCGCAGAGGCGCAGAGGACGCAGATAGGGAGAAAGAGGAAAATATGAGCGAACGGATGTCGGCTCATCTCAACGATCCCCGTTCCTTCCTCTTTTCCTTCTTTCCTCTGCGTCCTCTGCGTCTCTGCGGTTCAAAGGTTTTATCGAGTGAAAGGGGTGTTGTGTGAGTGATGAGATTCGGTACATCAAGAACATTCCCGGTGGGAGGGGGGATTTGCCGTTCAGCCGGGCGGTGGTCGCCAATGGGTTTGTCTGGGTGTCAGGGGTCGGTGGGACCAATCAGACGACGGGCGAGGGCGGTGGCACGATCGAGGAGCAGACGCGCGGGACGATTGAGAACCTGCGGAAGATTCTCGAAGCGGCGGGGTCGTCATTGGATCGCGTCGTCTGGATTCAGGTCGGTCTCGCGGACCCGTCGGAGTACGCGCGGATGAACGCCGAATACATCAAGCACTTCCCGGAAGACCGCCGTCCGGCGCGTGCCACGGTCAAGCTCGGCTTCGAGTCACCGACCGGCAAACTCGTGATGGCCTGCACCGCGCTGGCGGGCGATGCCACGACGTAGCGCCACGCGCGTATGAGAGAGTGAGGACGAGATGGATAAACTGACGGAAGAAGAGATCACCGAACGGCTTGCGAAACTCCCCGATTGGCAGCGCGAAGGCGACAGCATCTCGCGGACGTTTGAACTGAGCGACTTCACGCACGCGCTCGGCTTCGTGGTTGAGGTCGGTGTGATCGCGGAGTCCGTCTGGCATCATCCGAATATCAGTATGCACGCGTGGAACAAAGTGACGATCACCAGTAGCTCGCACGATACCGGGACGATTACGAAGCGGGATGTCGATCTCGCGGGCAAGATCGACGAAACGTTCGCGAAGCGCTAGGAAAAGAGGGTGGCGTAGGCTTCAGCCTGCGCGAGAGACCGCAGGCTGAAGCCTACGCCACCGATACGAGAGAGGAGGGACGTGTGCTCAAGGTCGGGATCATCGGTAGTGGGAGTATCGCGCAGGGGCGGCACGCGCCGGGATGGAGCAAGCTTGCGGTGCGCGGAGAGGCGCGTGTCGTTGCCGTCTCAGACGTGGACCGGGCGGCGGCGGAACGGACCGTCGCGGTGCTCGAAGCGAACGGGAACGGGCCGGCCACGATCTACGACGATTACCACGCCCTCATCCGTGAGGCGGGCGTCGATGCGGTGGACATCTGCCTGCCCCATCACTTGCACGCCGATGCGATCCTCACAGCGGTCGCGGTGGGTCAGCACATTCTCTGCGAGAAGCCGATGTGCATCGCGCTCGCGGAGGCGGATCAGATCGTGGAGGCGGTCGAGCGCGCCGGAATCGTCTACATGAGCGGTCACGACGAGCTTTTCTTCCCGGCGATTGTCGCGGGGAAGGAACTGCTCGACCGGGGCGGCATTGGCACACCGTTTCTCATCCGCTCGCACGAGTTTCCGTCGAGCTATCCCGGCGCGAAGGTGCCGGGCCGACCGCCGGAGCAGACCGCGATGGTCGGCTGGCGGGCGAGCCGGGCGACGATGGGCGGGGGCGTGCTCATCGACAAGGGATACCACCCCACGTACATTCTCCTCTATCTCGCGGGCTCCGAGCCGGTCGAGGTGACGGCGATGAGTAACACGTATGTTGCCCAGATGGACGGCGAAGACACTGCCCTCGTCCTCGTTAAGTTCGCCAATGGCGCAATCGGGCAAATCTTCACCGGCGAGGCGTTTGTCTTCCCCGCGAACGATGCGAAGTTCCACATCATCGGCGAGCGCGGTGAAGTGTACGGCACGCGGCAGGAGGTGTTCGCCAAGCCGCGCGGTTTCGCGGAACCTTCGACTCGCTCCTTCCCGGTGGACCCCAAGACCAGCGTCTTCGATCTGGAGATCGCCCACTTCTATGACAGCATCGTCACCGGACGTCCGCCGATCCAGGGGGTGCAGGATGGACGGCGCGTGCTGGAAGTGATTCAGGCGGCTTATCGATCGATCGATGAGGGCCGCACGGTTCGCCTGCCGCTCGACCGCTAAGGAGGAGGCATATGGAGCCTTGTCTGCATCCCGCAACGATGCCCACCGGCCTCACCGGCCCCGAAATTGTCCGGTTCGGTGCGCGCGAAGGATTTCATCTCATGGAGGCATCGTCACGCGGGCTGATCAACTTCGTCGCGGACGATCCCGCAGCGCTCCGTACGCTGCTGGCAGAAAATGGTGTCACGCCGATTCACTGCGGCTGGTCGGCGGGGTTGCGCTCCTCCCGCGCCGATTTCGAGGCCGCGTTACCGCGCACTGCGGAGGAAATGGCGTTCGTCACACAGTATGGCTGTCGTGGTGGGACGCTCGTCTTACCCTTTCGCCATGAGGCGAACGCGCCTGACCCGGACGAGGCGGATACGCTCGACCGGATCGGCCAGATTGCCGCACTGGCCGCCGCGCATGATCTGCGTGTGGTCCTCGAATTCGTCGGTCTGCATATCCCGGATGCGCCGCCGCACACCTATCACGATCTCCCCGCAACGCTCGCCCTGCTCGCACAGGTGGGGCGACCGAATGTGGGGGTGCTGCTGGACTCCTACCACTGGTATCTCTCCGGTGGCACGACGGAGCAGATCGCCGCCCTCCCGGAGGGAATGCCACTCTTCGTCCATATCAACGACGCACCGCCGGGTGATGTCATGACTCTCGATGATTCGATGCGCCTCTTGCCCGGCGAGGGCGTGATCGACCTGAACGGCTTCCTCAGTGCGATTGCCGCGCGCGGCTACGACGGCCCGGTGTCGGTGGAAATCTTCAGCGCGCGGCTACGGGCGATGGAGCCGCGCGAGGCGGCACGCCTCGCCTACGAAGCGACCGTCGGGGCGATCAGCCGGGCAACGGGGCGTCCCGCCGGATAAGGTGGGGCGTGCCACGCAGGATCGCGAGGTCCGGGGTGCCTGCCGCGAACATCGCGACCCGCAGGGTGGTCGTTAGTTCTGCGATCACATCGAGGACGGCCTCGGTCGAAATGGCGGCGGCCTGCAAGAAGGGCAATGCGAGGCCGCCGAGATGCGCGCCGAGCGCGACCGCCTTTGCGACATCGACGCCGCTGCGCAGGCCACCGCTGGCAATCAGGGGCAGTGTTGGGAGCGCCGCCGCGACTGCCGCGACGCATTCCGCCGTCGGGATGCCCCAGTCGATGAAGTGGGCCGCCACGCGCGCGGCGAGCGGGTTGCGGGCGCGATGCATCTCCACCTGACTCCACGATGTCCCGCCCGCGCCCGCCACATCGATTGCTGCGACCCCCGCCGCTGCCAGTTGCCGGGCGATATTCGGCGCGATCCCCCAGCCGACCTCCTTCACGACGACGGGCACGCCAACTGTGCGCGTCACTGTTTCGATCCGCGCGAGCAATCCGGCCCACTGATGATCGCCTTCCGGTTGCAGGGCCTCCTGGAGCGCGTTGAGGTGGAGGATGAGCGCGTCCGCGCCGATCATCTCGATGGCGCGGCGGCACTGATCGACGCCGTAGCCGCGGTTCAGTTGGATCGCGCCGATGTTCGCGAAGAGAAGAATATCCGGCGCGGCATCGCGGACGCGGAAGGTTCCGGCAAGCGCGGGCTGCTCGACTGCGCTGCGTTGCGAGCCGACACCGAGGGCGATACCCGCCTCCTGCGCCGCTTCCGCCAGCCGATGATTGATCGCGGTCGCTTCGTCCGTCCCGCCCGTCATTGAGGAGATAAGGAGGGGCACGCGGAGCGTCTTGCCGAGGAACACCTGCGTCGTATCGACGGCGTCGAGATCGCAGAGAGGCAGCGCCTGATGGACGAAGCGGTAGTGCGCAAAGCCGCTCGTCAGACCGGACGCGACATCTTCATCCAGTGTGATGCGGAGGTGCTCGGCCTTGCGCTGCGGGGTCGTCGGGCTGTCGGGTGCGTCGTCCGGCATGTATGATTCGTTCCCATCGCTCGTTGCTGATCGGGGCGTCGCCAATCTGCGGAGGATAGCGGCGCGCACGGCGCATCGCAAGCCGCGTGGCGATATCTGGACGAAAGGAGCGCAAACACAAGGAAATAAGGAAATAGGGTGGTGGCGGACTTCAGCCTGCCTCTTGGTCTGGCAGGCTGAAGTCCGCCACCACCAGGAAAACCGAGTTCTGTTCGGATGTCAGGTATGGTCGTAACAAGAAGGAGGGAGTCCGATGGCATCGCCCGAACCACCGTCTCATGTACATTCGCGCCCGTTCGATCCCGAGGGGGATTTGCCCTTACTCCTCGATCTCGTCGTTGCCGCGACCGGCGATCCGGCGCGACCCTGCAATTGGCAGGTCGGCGATGTGCTCTGGCAGATGTACCTTGGTCACGCGTTCGATCCCGCCGCGAATATCCGCCTCTGGGAGGATCGCGACGGGCACCTCTGCAGTTTCGCATGGCGTGAGGGGCACGCTTCTGTCGTTTTGCAACTCCACCCGCGCAGCTACGCAGATGCGACCCTGGAAGAGGCGATGTTAGGCTGGGTCGCTGCGGAGTGGAGCGAACCCGGCGACGGCGGAGCACGCGCACTGACGACCTATGCGCGGGAGTGCGACCACGAGCGGATCGATCTCCTCACCCGATCCGGCTTCGTACGTGGGGAGGGCTATCTTCTGCAAGAGATGCGGTGCAACCTTGATCTCCCGATAGCCGCCGCTCCGCTGCCGCCCGGCGCGGTGATCCGCCACATCACCGATGCGCGCGAACTGCCGGAACGTGTCGCCTTGCATCGGGAAGTCTGGACAGGCTCGAAGATGACGCTGGAATCCTACCGGGAGATGCGCGGCGTCGCGGGGTATCGACCGGAGCTGGACATCGTCGCGGTACTGCCGGACGGCGCGTTCGCCTCGTACTGCATCTGCTGGCTCGACCCGATTAACCGGATGGGAGAGTTCGAGCCGGTCGGCACGCGGGCAGCCTATCGACAGCGAGGGATCGGTAAGGCGGTCATCTGCGAGGGTCTGCGCCGCCTGCGGGCGCATGGCGCGCGAACCGCGCTGGTCAATTCGATGGGTGGGAATGCGGCATCGCGGGCGCTCTACGAATCGGCAGGGTTCCGCATCGTTGACCGCGAATATGCCTATATCCTCAACGATTGTTCAGCGTTTCTTCGCTGATCGAGCGGACCGCGCCGAAGAGCGTGCCCGCGCGCGCGGTTCGCGACAGTTGCGGGCGCGAGACGAAGGGGTCATAGCCCTGGCGGGCAATCGCGGAGAGCATCGCGCGCCCATCGGAAATGATCAGGGCGCAATCGAGGCGCGCCCGCCCGCGCAGCATCGTCACGAGCGGCGCGCCCTCGTGAAAGAGTTCCATCACTCGCTCGATCTCGAAGGCGACCATCGCGCGGATATTCGTGTCCGCCCGATGACCGCTCACCGCATGGGCGAGGTCGATCTCCGAGACTCCGAACAGGTGCATATCTTCCTGCGGGAAGTAGATGCGACCGCGTGTGTAATCCCGCGCGACATCGCGCCAGAAGGCGGTGAGTTGCAGCGCCGTGCAGATCGCATCGCTGCAGGCGATCCGCTCATCATCGGCGGAACCAAGGATGCCGAGCACGAGCCGCCCCAATGGGTTTGTCGACAGGGCGCAGAAGGAGAGGAGCGCGTCGTACGTCTCGTAGACCATCGTCTCCTGTCGCTCGCGTTGCGCCGCGATCAGTCGAGGAAGGGCTGCTTCGGCAGCTTGATCTTCGCGAGGGGCGAGAGGACAGGGTGATACAGTGCGGCACCCTCCCAGGCGCGCTCGACATCCCGCTCCCAGGCAAGGAGGCGGTCGCGGTGCTCGGCGGTCGGCGTGCCCAGGGTGCGCGTTTCGCGGTAAAAGGCGGCGAGGGCGGCGAGGGCGGGGCGGTAGCGGCGCGGGAGGAGCAGCGCGCGAACAGGGAGGCGCATCGCGCGCGCGCTGTGCGACGCCGTACGTGCCGTATGCGTCGGCTTCATCTCTTCATTGCGGCGTGCCTTGTGCACATCGTCCGTCGCGCGGACGTGCATGGCTTCGGCCTCCATTTGCCCCCCTCATCTCCACGGCATCACGTATTCACTCGCGCGCCGCGCTCACCAATTGTTTTGAACGGGCGTCGGCGCGGAATTGCTGACGGTCTTCTACGGCCCGAAGGCGCTCTTCCCCACGAGGGTGAGCGTCACATCGTCCATCGGTGGATTGTGCAGCCCGGCACGCACATCGCGGTAATAGCGTTCCAGTGGCAACGCCTTGGCAAGACTGGCACCACCAACGATCCGCATCGCGCGATCGACGACCTCGACGGCAGTATTGGTCGCGATCATCTTCGCGGCCGCAACCCGGCCCGCAAATCCCGCCCGCTCACTCCGGGAGAGATCCCACTCATCCGCTGCCGCCCAGAGGAGCGTGCGGGCAGAGTAAAGGGCGATATCGATCTCTCCCACTTTCGCCTGGATGGCGGGCAGGGTCGCCAGTGGCTTGCCGAGGCTCGTCGGCACGCGATCGGTCGCGTACCGCACCGCCGTGTTCCGTGCCGCCTCCGCGACACCGAGATAGGTGGCACTGACCGTCAGCGCCCCCCACGCGCGATGATCGGTCGCGCCGGGGTCCGCACCCTTGCGCATCCCGCCGACGCGCACGACGTCCGCATCGGGCACAAAGACTTCTTCGAGCAGTACATCGTGGCTGCCGGTGGCACGCATCCCGAGCGTGTCCCACGTCTCGATCACCGAGAGGCCGGGCGCACCGCGTGTGACGAGGAAATCGCCCGTTTCCTCGCGGCCCTCGATGGCGGCGAAGACGAGAAAGAAGGTGAGGATCGGGCTGAGGGTGCTCCATGTCTTCCGCCCGCTGATTAGCCAGCCGCCCTCGACCTGCGTCGCCATCGTGTGTGGTCGCCCGCCGCGTGAGGGGGAGCCAAGCTCGGGTTCGGTGGCGATGCTGTTGATTGTTGCGCCCTCGCCTACCGCTGCGGCGAAGACGCGCGCCCGGATCGTGTCGGGCCAGGCATGGAACTGCGCTTCCCGGCCAATTGTGGAGAGAGACATCGTGCTTGAGAGCGCGGTGGCACCGTTGCCGAGCGCGAGCCGCCCCTGCGCCCGCACGAACTCGCCGAGATTCGCGCCTAGGCCACCAGCCACTTCCGGCACGGTGAGCGCGAGATAACCCGCACGCGTGAGATCTGCGAAATCAGCGAAGGGAAAGCTGTTCTCGCGGTCGTAGGCCGCGGCGCGGGGCGCGATCTGCGCCGCGAGGTCGTCCGCGAGGGCGACAAAACGCGCCTGCCGTTCGGTGTATGCCGCGTCGAGAATCGTCATGCACGCTCCCTCATCGTTTAGCCCGAGCAATTCCGCCCGCCGCATCGTATCATGCCACACGCCCATTGCCACTGGTGACGGGGCGAATAATCGCTGACACCCCTGATATACTGCCCCGATTACCGACGCCGTGATCTCACAACGAAAACGAGGGAGAATCTATGCCTCACATCGACCGACCCGATGGCGCGCGCATTTACTATGAAGTGCGCGGTCAGGGCTCCCCGCTTCTGCTTGTTCGCCCCCGGCGGCATCAACAGCCAGGTCAGCTTCTGGGCAGTGAGCCCCATCAACCCCTTCGATTTCGCCGCCGAGTTCATGGTGATCGGCATGGACCAGCGCAATGCCGAGCACTCCCCGGCCCCACTGGTCGCGCCAACCTGGGAGGATCACGTCGCGGACCAACTCGCCGTCCTCGACGCGGTCGGTGTGGAGCGTACCCTCCTCTGGGGTGGCTGCATCGGCGTCGCGTACGTCTTGCGCTTCATTCAGGAAGCACCCGAACGCGTCATCGCCGCCGTCGGGCAGAACCCGGTCGGGCTCATGGCGGGCGTCAACACACGCGATACCTTCTTCAAGATGTTCGAGCCGACGGTTGTCGCCAGTCGCGATGGCGGGATGCGCGCCGTGGTCGATGCCGCGCTCGCCAACCCGCTCTTTGTGCGGAACAACACAGGTGGGCCGTTCGCTGCCCGCATCGCTGCCGATCCGGCATTCCGCGCAGAGGTGTTGGCGCTGGACCCTGCCGCGTACGCGCAGATCATCGCGGCATACGACGCGCAGATGTGGGGGGCGCACGGTGCATTCATGAGCGTGGAGGAAGAGTTCGTCCGTCGTTGCCCCGTGCCCCTCCTCATCCTCCCCGGCACCGACGAGTTCCACCCCACCCCAATCGCGGAACGCATCTGCGCCGAAGCGCCGCGTGCAACCTGCCTGCCCGCGGACTGGGGCGCACCGGGAAACGTGCCGCAGACACGGGAGCGCGTGCTCTCATTCCTCCGCGAGCAGCGCGGGGCGATACAGGTATAGGGACGGAATCGCAGGAAGGAAGGACGCACCGATGACTGACGTGCAACATGCGGTACAGACCGCCCTCGATGCCCTTGTCTCCACCGGCATGGAGCGCGGCCTCCAGGTTGCCGCCTATCTCAATGGCGACTGTGTCGTGGATGCCTGGGCGGGCATCGCCGACCCGGCAACGGGCCGATCCGTCGATGGCGACACGCTCTTTACCATTTTCTCGTGCGGCAAAGGTGTCACCGCCACCGCGATGCATCTTGCTCGCCGAGCGCGGCCTGTTGGACTACGACGATCCGATCGCGACCTACTGGCCGGAGTTCGCCGCCAATGGCAAGGCGAGTATCACGGTGCGCCATGCGCTCACGCACACGGCGGGCCTCCCGCAGATGCCGCAGGGCGCGGTGATGACCGATTGGGACGGGATGTGCTGGCGATTGCCGGATGACGCCGCAGTGGGAGCCGGGCACGCAGAGCGGCTACCACGCCCTGACCTTCGGCTGGATCCTCGGCGAACTTGCCCGCCGCGTCGATGGCCGCCCCATCGAAGAGGATCGTCGCGGCGGATATTTGCCAGCCCCTCGGCATCGATGCATTCTTCTTCGGCATTCCCGACGCGGTTGAGGCACGCGTCGCCCCGTTGGAGCCCGACCCCGCCAGCACGGACGACGCAGCGAGTCGGACACCGGCGTTTTTCAACCGACCGGAGATCCGGCGGGCAGTGATTCCCGCCGGTGGCGGCATCGGCAATGCCCGCGCACTAGCCCGCCACTATGCCGCGCTCATTGGCGATGGCGTCGATGGCGTGCGGCTCTCTGCCACCGGAGCGGGTGCAGTGTGGCAAGCGCGCTACAGGTGGAGGGCCAGGACATCATTCTCGGCGTCCCGACCCGCAAGGGATTGGGCTACTTCCTCGGTCGGCAGACCTCGCCGATGGGCGAGCGCGTGACTGCGTTCGGTCATGCCGGGCACGGCGGTTCAATTGGCTTTCGCCGACCCGGAATATGGCCTCGCCTTCGCCCTGATGAAGAACCGACTGGTCATTTCAGAACCCGGTACGGGTGCCGCGAACAAGGTCGCCGATGCGGCGCGCGCGGCACTCGGTATACCTCTGCGATGAGCGGCGTACGCTGCTTCTGAGGAACGACCAATTACCCGCGTTGGCGCAAACCCGGCATGGTATGGTCTGCGACGACCTGACGCGTACGGTCGTTTCCGTCGCTCCTGCCGACCGAGGTAGTGTGTCCGTGGCGGTAGCTGACGGTGGCTGTGCGGCCCCCAGGCTGCGCTTTCGGTTGCTCCGCTCCATCGGTTTCCAGGATTTCCGCGAGCGCGAGAAGCGGCAGATCGCCAATCGCCGCGAGCGAGATCGTCCGCGTGCCGGTCGAATTCGTGCGATCGATTGTGACCGTGAAGCATTCGTTCGTAGGTTCGCTGGTCGCGATGGCGACGGACTCCACATTGTGGGCGATGTAGGCGGCGGTAAAGAGGCGCTCCCGAAATGCTTCGAGTTGGCTGTCAGATCGTCGGGTATCTCTCATAGTACTCTCGCATACGATGGTCGCCGCACATCACTGCCGCCGACGACCATACGGGATAAACCTGAAACCGACATGAGAGCGGCGCGCCGATATGCGTCGTTGCTGCAAAAGGATCGTCCTCGCCGTCCCGATAGCGGAGAGGAACCGTGCGGAAGTCCGGGAAGGTTTTCAATCTCCTCTGCGTTCTTTATTATGGGTACCGATGGGCGTTATGGAAACGCCTGGGAAAATCGCCCAGAGAGACGGAGGGAATATGGACGCGCAGGCACGTTTGGAGCGCAAGGCTGCGAAGCAGGACCGCAAGTATTCCTCGCGCTATAGGCCAAAACAGGCGGGGCGCTCGGTCTTCATCATTCAACAGGTGCAGGCCAGGCGAGCGGAAGAAGTGAAGGGCGGGAGGGTCGCAAAGCCCTCCCGTTCTCACGTTTTAATGACCAATCTCATGCCGGTGCTGACGAGCGGATGCGCGATGGCGTGATGATGATCGTCACCCATTCCGTAGCGCTGCGCCCCCACTCGGTCAGGGTCAGCGCTGCTTTTCCAGGCGGGTAATAATGCGGCGCAAGCCGCTCGGCGAGCGCGTAGCCCGTTCCCTCCTCGATGGATGCGACACCCTCGATCGCGACCCACGCTTCCGGCATCCCGGTCGGCTCGGCCACCGTCAGGCAGACTCGCCCATCGCGGCGGATGCGCCCAATCTTGGGCGAGGTGTGACTGGTGAACATGCGCGCCTGCGCGCCGTCCCATTCGTACCAGATCGGTATCGCGGTCGGCGCACCCGTCGCCGTCAGCATCGAGAGCATCCCAATCCGTGCCTCTGCGAGGAACGCGTCACGCTGTTCTGTCGTCATCTCCGCCATCTCGGTACCCCTCTCAATTGCACCATAAACTCCTATCGTCGCCACTCCGATTCCCACCACTGCGCGTGGGGCATCCCGCTCGCATAGGTTGCCGCAATCAACTGCTCGATGTCGAACGGCACCCGCCGCAACTCGACCGATACCCTGCCGTTCTTTCCGTCGATGATACCGTACTCCGCCCACGGGGCATTGCGGATCAGCTTTCCCGGTTCCCGGATGACGGCCCGCCCGACGCTACCGACGTTGACGACGATCCGGCCCCGATAGGGGCGGAGCATCTGCGCGTGCGTGTGGCCGCCGACCAGCACGGGCGCAGAGGAGTCCGCGAAGAACGTCGTCCAATGCGGCATCGGCAGTCGTCGGGAAGATGAGGTCCATATTGCTCTGGGGCGAGCCATGAAAGCAGAGGAGGGTCGTGGCTCCGTCCAGCGCTAGCTCGTGGGTCAGCGGGCGCGAGAGCAGCCATTCCTTGTCCATATCGGTCAGTTGCTCCGCGCACCAGAACTCTATGTCCCGCAAGCGGCGGGCAATCTCGTGCGGTATCTGCCCCGCCATCGACTGGAAGGCGACCGCCGCGTCGGGTTCCAGCGAGAGGTGACGGGGAATGCGGTCATCGACATTGCCTCGCAGGGTCGGGCAACCGAGGGCGTAGAGACGATCCAGCACCGCGCGGGGTTGCGGGTTGAGGGCGGGCAGATCACCGAGGCAGACAATCGCGTCAGGGTGATCGCCCGACAGGTCGGCGAGCACCGCGTCGAGGGCGACGACATTCGCATGGATGTCCGAGATAACCGCGACCCGCATCCCCACTCCCTCCCATGCGATCCTCCGACCGCGTCGGTATCATCGCACGATTATTGCTCGGAGACGAACCACCAAGATGTGCTGTGCGCCCCAACCCCCCAACCCCCTTCCCCACCGGGGAAGGGGGAGCAAGAGACTCGTACGGACGATACTTAATCGTTCCTTTTCACCGAGAACGCGCAACATACAAGAGCACCAAGGAGAGATACGTCTTTCTCTCCTTGGTACTCTTGGTGTCTTGTATGCTGTTTTCTGGCTCCCCCTTCCCTCGTGGGGAAGGGGGTTGGGGGTTCGGGCGCACCCGTGCTCAGACTTTTTCGAGGATGAGCGGCGAATCGTTCTGCGGGCTGTTCACCATCCGCGACACGGGGTAGGCTTCCATCGCGGTGGCCGGATAGGAGCGCAAGAGCGGAAGGAGTCGCTCCGGCTCACTGATGTCCGGGTCAAGCCAGAGATCTTCGTCCTCGCGGTCGAGGATGACGGGCATTCGGTTATGGATGCCGCGCATCAATGCATTCGGCTCGGTCGTCAGGATCGTGTATGACTGCACGATCTCCCCGTTCGGGTCGTGCCAGCGGTCATAGAGCCCGGCGAAGGCGAAGAGCGGTTCGTCTGTCAGGTGGATGAAGTGCGGCGTCTTCGTATCGCCCTCGCGCTTCCACTCGAAGAAGCCCGACGCGGGCACGAGGCAGCGCTGGCTGCGGAACGGTTTGCGAAAGGCGGGCTTCTCCGCCACCGTCTCGGCGCGGGCATTGATCATCCGGCTGCCGATGGCGGCATCCTTCGCCCATGAAGGGATGAGACCCCACCGCATCATCTCGACGTGGTTCGGGCTATTCCGCACGACAACCGGCATTGTCTGCGTCGGGGCAACATTGAAATGGGTCGCGGGGCCGCCAGGCACGTCTTCGAGCGAGAAACGCCGCTGCAAACTACCGCCACTATCCAGCACGATCGCATATCTACCGCACATAGAGAAACCCTCCTTCTTCCTCGAATTATAGCACAAACGTACTGTTTTGTGAAGGTGGGTGGCGGAAAATCAGGCGTTCAAATCGTAGGTTTGCGTTCTCGGAACAACACGCAGATGGAGAGGGGTGTCTCGCTGCAAGTGCCGTGGCGTTCTTGATATGCGGTACCCTTCTGTAGATCGCTCCCCCTCTCCATCTGCGTGGAGAGGGGGTTGGGGGGTGAGGTTACCTACCCTTATGCGGGTAGCACTGCCACGGCCTCGATCTCGACGAGGAACTCCGGGCGGACGAGTCGTGATACCTCGACGGCGGTGCTGGCGGGCGGTTGTGCGCGGTTCACGAAATTGGTCGCGCACCTCGCGCAGCGTCGCGATCTGCGCGATGTCGGTCATGTAGATCGTCAGTTTCACAACGTTCTCGAAGGTTGCCCCGACTGCCGCGAGCGCCGCATGCAGGTTCTCGAATACCTGCTGCGCCTGGGCGCGGATATCGCCTTGGCCGACGATATTCCCTTCGCGGTCCAACGCGATCTGCCCGGAGATGTAGACCGCCCTGCCGCTCATCACCTCGACGACAGGTGTGTACCCTGTTGCTTTCGCCATAGTCGGCGGATTGATGAATTTCAGATTCTCATTCTCAGCACGCATCGGGCCGCTCTCCTTCCGCTCTTCGTCTCTCTGGCGACGTTCGCACTCGTGCGCAGATCCGCAGTTTATCATCAGCAGGAGGGGATCAGGCACAAAAGAGCGGCGGTTGGGGAGACCGCCGCAAGGGGAAGAGGAGGGGAAGAAATATACAAAGGAATGACGGGCCGAGAGCGGTCGATGGTTCCGGTGTGTGGCAGGTGGGTGCGGCATCCTTTCGTTCGACCGTTGCCCCCGACCGTCTCGGTTCCGTCAAGAGTCAGTATTGCGCGGGTGGATGAGACCCGTCTGAGCGGAAGCTGAAATCGCGCTGAATCTGTATTGTGAGAGTGCGCGCCGCATCACCGCAGCGTATCCGGTACCCAGGATCGCGTGGAGAACACCGCGCTATTTGATGATGACGTTCCCGACGAACACCCGCAAGTCATCGAGGGTTTCATGATAGACGGCGGGTATCTCTGGCAGCGCATCGAGGGCGAAGAAGCGGGCATCGGTCGTCTCGTCGGTGGCGGTCGCGAGGTCGCCCTCCCACTCCTCTACGAGAAAGACGAATGCGAGCATCTGGTGCGCGCCGCCATAGGCATTGGTGAAGTGAAAACGCGGCTCCGAGTAGACGGCCATGAGCGTTGCTGCACGGACGACCAGGCCGGTTTCCTCCCACACCTCGCGCCGCACGCAATCGAGGATGGATTCGTCCAGTTCCTGGCTTCCGGCGGGCATCACCCACTGATCGTTGTCGCTGCGTCGCACGAGCAATATGTGCCCTTGCCGGTCGCGGATGATGGCGCGCGCGCCGGGAGTGATGAGCCGCCGATTGCCAACGAGCGCGCGTAACTGACCGAGGTATGAATCCTCGTACGAAAGCGGCATCGACCTCTCCCTTATCCATATCCCGCCTGCGTCACACATTGTTCCAGCACGATCGATGATGTATGACCGTCAGGAATCCCTTTGTCAACGACAATCGCCCAGATACAGAGGGCTCAGTTCTGCGCTTTCGGAATGCCAGGCAATCAGCCGCCGTTTCACTTCTTCCGGCCACATCGTGAGCGACGGTAGTTCCGCGAGCGGCACCCAACGCACGCCGACCTGCGCGGTATCGGGCAGGGAACCATCGCTGATCTCTGCATCGGTCGCCGCGACACAGCGGAAGAAGAACTGCACGGCATGATCGCCATCGCCCTCAACCGGCAGATGGTTCCGGGCGATGAACTCCTGCACCCACAACAACTCCTCGACGCGGACACGTAATCCGGTCTCCTCCCATACCTCCCGGCGCACGGTATCACCCAGCGACTCGCCAAATTCCTGGGTGCCGCCGGGGAGGAGATGCACGCGTTGTCCGTCGATGTGACAGACCTGTAACAAGAGCGACCGATCGCGGAAGATCAGCGCTTTCGCCGAGTTGCGGATCGTCGCGACCTGTCCTGACATCCGTTACTCCCTATGATGAACGAGGGGCGAAGCATCGCCGTCTGCCTCCGAGAGAACACACCTCTAGCCGCGCGATGCGTCACCATACGCCGGGAAGGAGACGGGTGGTGTGCCGCGCGTACTCCCGATATTCCTCACCCAAACTCGCGTGCAGCGCCTTCTCCTCGACAATGATGCGCGGCAGATGACCCAGGAGCGGGATAACGAAGCACGCGGCAACGCTCAACCCGTTGCCCAGGGCCACGCCGAAACCGAGATAGGTGAGCAACGTACCCGCGTATGCCGGGTGACGGATCACCCGATACGGTCCGTCCTGCACGACGCGGTGACCCTCCTGAATGACGACGACGCGGCGAAAAAAGCGACCGAGTGTGGCGACCGCCCAGACGCGCAACCCGATACCCAGCCATATCACACAGAGACCGGCGGCGAGCGGAATCCACGGGCTTCCCGGCATCCGCAGACGCGGCACCCGCGTTGCTGCCACCCAGCCGAGCAGAACCCCGACACCGACGAGCGCAACCAATACCTGTTTCGTCATGCGGTCGCGCGCGCCACGCTCGCGGGTGAGGAGCGACATTTCGCCCAGCGACACAACCAGGGCACGCATCCGTTGTGCCCCACCAGTGTGGGCCCGCTCCTCCGTGAGTCTCGTCCGGTACGTCGCCCACCATTCGAGAAGCGACGCGGCGACGACCGTGCCGAAGACGAGGATCGCGGCGGCAATGTTGGTCTGGACGAGCGGTTTCATGTGACTCTTTCCCACGATGCGCGATGCACGCACGGACGATGCTACTCTGTCGGCTTGCGACCCAGGAATTGGGTGCTTGTCAGTGTCATCACGACTTCGCCTGCCGCGTCGGTCATCTCGTGCTGGAACCGGACGATGCCCATTTCCGGTCGGCTGCGCGATGGGACACATTCGATCACCGTACTGCGTGCCCGAAGCATTTCCCCCGGACGTACCGGCTTGCGCCACCGTATCTCATCGATGCCCGGCGAGGCCAGACTGATCGTCTGGTTGAGGATGTGATCGACAAAGAGGCGCATGAAGATCGCCAGCGTTTGCATACCGCTGGCGATGATGCCGCCGAAGGGTGATGCTTTGGCGCGCTTCGGGGAGAGATGAAACGGTTGCGGATCGTACTGCGCGGCAAAGGCGATGATTTCCTCTTCCGTCAGCGTTGTGGTTCCGAGATCGAATACCTGACCTGCCTGAAAATCCTCGAAATAGTCCATGCGGATGAATACCTTTCTCCGTCTGGTGGCGGTGCGGACCCTCTGGCACAATGCGCTCGGAGCACGGGCGGCGCGCCTCATCTTTCATCGATATGATGCGATGTTGCGATGAGATAATGACGCATGAATGGAGGGCAAGGCAATGGCATCAGACACGCGAGGGATCATCCTCCTCCCCGGCGAGGGCATCTCCCTCGCCATCCCCAGTTTCGCGGCGACCTTCAAGGTCATCACGCGCGATACGGGCGGCAGCCATTCCGTCATCGAGACGACCGTTCCCGCAGGGTCCGCCGGCCCGCCGCCCCACTTCCATCGTTCGATGGATGAGGAGTTTTACGTCCTCGATGGGGAATTGACGATGCGCGTCGGCGTGCAGCGCTTCACCGCGATACGCGGTGCCTACGCCTATGTGCCGCGCGGCGTCGTTCATACCTTCGCCAACCCCAGTGACCGCCCCGCGACCTTCCTCGATATTGTCCACCCTGCGGGCTTCGAGCGGTATTACCGCGAGCTTGCAGCGTCCTACGCCGAAGCAGGCGGCACCCCGAGCCGCGAGACATTCATGGCCCTCTTTGCCAAATACGACACCGAGATCGCACCGTAAGCGGTGGGCGAAACCGGGGATGAACCGCAAAGGCGCAAAGGACACAAAGGTCGCAAAGGGGGAGAAAGGAGAAATTATCGTTTTCCAGAATCTTCTTTTCTCCTTTGCGTCCTTTGCGCTCTTTGTGCCTTTGCGGTTTTCCCGGTTTCCTCCGGTTCTCCGCGCGACAATGATTTCTGTTTGCACTATCCTGCATCGCATTGATTGGTCTGATATGGAGGAGGGTCGTGTGGCTTCGATAACGAATGTGAAGGTCGTTGTGACCTGCCCGGAGCGGAACTACGTGCTCGTCAAGATCGAGACGGATGAGGGGTTGTATGGGTGGGGTGACGCGACGCTCAACGGACGGGAACTCCCCGTGGCGACGCTCCTTGAGGAGCATCTCGCACCATTGTTGATCGGCATGGACCCGGATCGCATCGAAGACATCTATCAGTACCTCTCGCGCGGTTCGTACTGGCGCGGCGGGCCGATCCAGATGACCGCCATCGCGGGGATCGACCTCGCCTTGTGGGACATTAAGGGCAAGCGCGCGAACCTGCCGGTCTATTCACTGCTCGGTGGCAAGTCCCGCGAGGGCGCGCTGGCCTACTCCCACGCGAGCGGTGCGGATTTTCAGGCAGTCGAGGAGCGTGTGCGCGCACTGATGGAGCAAGGGTTCAAGGTGATCCGCGCCCAGGTAGCAGTCACGGGGGCAGGCTTGAAGGGGACGTACGGGGTAGAAAACGCCGCTCACCCACACGCAACCCATGCCCTGCCAAGGTTACCCGAGGTCGAGACGTGGGAGCCTGCGCCCTATCTCCGCTCCGTGCCCCGGCTCTTCGATCATCTGCGCAGCAACCTGCCCGAAGAACTCGAACTCTTCCACGATGTGCACGAACGCCTGACACCCATCGAGGCGGCGCGACTGGCGAAGGAGTTGGAGCAGTTTCATCTCTTCTTCCTCGAAGATTGCCTGCGCCCCGAGCATAAGGAGTCCTTTCGCCTGATCCGGCAGCACACGACGACTCCGCTCGCGATGGGCGAACTCTACTTCAACAAGTGGGACTGCCTGCCGGTCATCACCGAGCAACTAATTGACTTCATCCGCTGCGATCTCGGCCACAGCGGCGGCATCACCGAGGGGCGAAAGATCGCCGCCATCGCCGAGCCGTACGCGGTCAAGACGGCATGGCACGGCCCCGGCGACATCGGCCCCATCGTTCATGCGGGCAATGTCCATCTCGATCTCGTCGTACCGAACTTCGGCGTGCAGGAGATGGTCTTCTTCTCCGAGCAGGTGCAGGAAGTGATCCCCGGCGGCCCCACCTTCGCAAATGGCTACTTGACGGTCTCCGACGCTCCCGGCCTCGGCACCGACGTGAACGAAGCCGCCGCCGCCAAGTATCCCTACCAGCGCTCCTACCTGCCCACGACACGGCGGTTGGACGGCTCGGTGCACGACTGGTAGGCGGCTTTAAGCTTGCCTCACCCCCGGCCCCTCTCCATCGCTCGGAGACCACGATGGAAAACAAGTTCGTGCGGCGATGGAGAGGGGGGGAGAGGAGTGATATATGGGTATGTACTATCACAATATCTCCCTAAAAGGCCGAGCCAAGATGCCGTCGTGGCGTATATGCGTCAGATAAGGCATCCATCGTTCGTTTCACAAACTGAAAGTGACATCACGGTCGTGTTTCCCGCAGGGGTACCGTACAGCGCAGCCCCGCTACGCGATCTCGCGCAAGCTCTGTCGCTAAATTTCCGTTGTGTTGCGCTTGCTGTAATGGTTGTCGACAGTGATATTCTTCGCTACTATCTCTTTGCGAATGGGATCAACACAGATGAATACGACTCGATTCCAGACTATTTCACTTCTCATATCGAGTTGCCGGAACAAGAGAGTTCCGTTGATGAGTACATACCTCAGCCACCTGGCGGCGGCAATGCCGAGCAACTGTGCGCACTGTTTGACGCCAACCCTGCCGTTAATGCGGTAACAACTATCCTTCACCCTATGGATAATTATCACAACGGATATTGGACCGCCGAAGAGCGCCACTTGAAGTTAGTAACTGCTCTTGGCCTTCCACCATTTTGTGCCTATACCGACTATAAATATTTGAAGCGTGGTGCCGACCTGTATGACACTTCTGCATTCATTGAAATAGGCGAAGAGTAAAACCCATACATGTGGTAGGGGCGCGGCTCGACGCGCCCGGCCAAGATGGCCCTTACCTTCCTGGCAGCGGGATATTGTAGGTCTCGATGAGCCGGATCAGGAAGAGGGTTGCGGTGAGCCAGATGAGGAAGCAGGTGATCCAGTCCGCGCGGTGCCAACGGCGGCGGTGCCATTGGCGGACTTCCTGCGGCGAGGGTGGCAGCGGCGGGAGATACGGATCGTAGGATGCTGCCATGCCAGGCCCCTTTTTGGATGTGCCAATTTCCTGTGTAAGTGCATCCTATACGTACGCTGGTCGCGTCGCAAGGGGGGAAAGGCTTGAAATATGCATAGGAGTTACGCAGATCAGTGGGGAAAATCCGGTGGTAGCAGGCTTTCCAGCCTGCCTCCCCGCCTCGCAAGGGCAGGCTGGAAAGCCTGCTACCACCAGAAAAAAGCCCCAACTGCGTAAGTCCTAATGCATTTCCTCCAGAATTCCATACCCGTTTTCGCTGCCTGAAATGCGCCAAACAATCGTTCGATCGTCTCTCTGTGGTTTTTACTCTTGCTCCTGCGCGCGGCGGAGGGTGACGGTGCGCTCGTAGGCGGCGTATACAGCCTTGGAGAGGACGGTACGCAGGCCGCCTTTCTCCATCTGGTAGATCGCTTCCGCGCTCGTGCCGCCCGGTGAGGTGACGAGGTTGCGCAGTTCGGCGGGGTGCTTGTGCGATTGCGCGGCGAAGGCGACCGAACCGGAGATCGTCTGAATCACCAGTTGCTCCGCGAGGTGGCGCGAGAAGCCGAGGTGGACGCCCGCGTCGATCAGCGCTTCCATGACGAGGAAGATGTAGGTGGGGCCGGTGCCGGAGAGCGCGGTCGCCATATCGACGAGCTTTTCATCCTCGACGTAATGCGCGTGCCCGAGCGCGCCGAGGGCGGTGCCGATCATCTCCCGCTGGGCGTCCGTGACGGCGGCGGTCGTCGCCCAGACACTGACGCCCTCGCCGATCTGGGCGGGAGTGTTCGGCATCGCGCGTGCCGCCGCGCCGTGCCCGCCGAGGCCATTGACGACGGTGGAGAGCGGGATACCTGCCGCGATGGAGAGGACGACTTGTTCCGGGGCGATCACGTCGCGTAGGTCCGCCAGCACCCCCCGCACGACCTGCGGTTTGACGGTCAGGACGACGAGGTCCGCCCCGCGCGCCGCGTCGCGATTTGCCTCAACAAGCGAGACGCCATAGCGGGCGTGCAGTTCGTCCCGCCGCCCGGGGCGCGGATGGCTGGCGCTGATCTGCTCCACCTGTACGACGCCGCGCGTCAGCATCCCTGCGAGCATCGCTTCCGCCATCGCGCCCGCCCCGATGAACGCGACCGTTCCTATCTGTTCTGTCACCTGTTTCTTCCCCCATCATTACCCAGGCACCGTATAGCGATTGTAGCATTGGCGTATAGCAGCGGTGTTTCGCTGCTGAGGAATGCTATGCTTGTGCGGGGTCGCGGCGGCGTGGCGAATCAATGAGAGGGAGACCGCATGATCGTATTGGACGGTGACGGACGATGAGTTGGCTGCACGCGATAGTCATTAGTCTCTTACAGGGCGCATTCGAGCTTTTTCCTGTATCGAGCCTCGGGCACAGCGTGCTCGTGCCCGCGCTGCTCAACTGGAATGAGTGGAAGACGAATGACCCGAATAATGCGAGCTTCGTCGCCTTTGTCGTCGTCCTCCATCTCGGCACTGCCGTCGCGCTCCTCACCTTCTTCTGGCGCGACTGGATTCGCATCATCGTCGCCGTGCTGCGGAACATCGCCGAGCGCAAGATCGACAGTGACCCCGATGCCCATTTCGGTTGGCTGATCGTCGTCGGCACCGTTCCGGCGGGGCTCCTCGGCTTCCTCTTTCAGCACCCTCTCCGCGATCTCTTCGGGCGGCCCGCCCTGGTCGCCCTCTTTCTCGTCCTCAATGGGGTGATGATGCTGGCGGGCGAGCGGTTGCGCCGCCGTCAGCGCGTCGTAGTCCCGGCCGAGGAGGGCGGCGTAGCGACGATGGAGCGCGGCAAGGAGATCGCGGACGTCGGCTTCAAGGAAGGGATCGCGGTCGGCACGGCGCAAGCCCTCGCCCTCCTGCCGGGCTTCTCGCGCTCGGGGGCGACGATCACCGGCGGCTTACTGGTCGGCCTGCGCCACAAGGATGCCGCGCGCTACTCGTTCATGCTCGCGACGCCGATCATCCTCGCTGCTGCGGTCCTCGAAGTGCCGAAGATTTTCAAGTCGGACGCGACATATCGGGGTCGAGAAATCGGCGGTCGGCTTCCTCATCTCGGGATTCACCGCCTATCTCGCCGTACGCTTCCTCGTGCGCTACTTCGAGACCGAACGCCTCGATCCATTCGGGTACTATTGCATCGCCTTCGGCGTCGCGTGTCTGGCAATCTTCGGTATTCGTGGAATTATGCAGGGGGAATCACAATGGAGCAGTTGTCGCGCAGCCAACGGATGATCGTCGTCGTGGTCGCGGTCGTTCTCGCGCTCGTCTTTCTTGGCAATATCGTCTACTGGTCCGCGTTCGCGCCCGCGCATCCACGGGTGAAGCATGATGTGCTTTTTGTCATGCTGACGCTGGGGAGTTTGCTGCTCGCCTGGTTCGCGTGGCCGAGCGCGCAGTCCTCTGATCACTAACGCGGATTGCAGAGGAAGCGATGGGTGGAGGCGTTCAGCCTGCCAACCCTTGCTATGGCAGGCTGAAGCCCGCCTCCACCGAAGTTGCGTCACAACAAGAACCGCGTTAGCGGCCCTTGCCGCGTGGATCGAGGGCGTCCCGCAGTGCATCGCCCGTGAGATTGACCGCGAGCACGGTGAGCGCGATGCAGAGGCCGGGCGCGATCATCTGCCACGGCTAGTCGCTGGAAGTAGGCGCGAGCCTCGTTGATCATCACGCCCCACTCCGGCGTCGGCGGTTGCATGCCGAGCCCGAGGAACGAGAGCGCGGCGAGGCCGAGGATGACGTGCCCGAAGTTCGCCGTCGCCAGCACCGCCGCCGGGCCGACGACATTGGGCAGCATGTGACGGACGATAATCCGCGCCCTGGGTGGCGCCGATGGCGTGCGAACCCTTCACATACGCCGCTCACGCTCCCTGAGGATCAGGGCGCGATAGATGCGTGCCGTAGGACGGCCAACTGGTGACGATCAGGGCGAAGAGCAAGTCCTTGAACGAGGGGCCGAGCACGGCAGTGAGGGCGAGCGCCATCACGAGCCTCGGCAGCGCGAGCAGCGATTCGATCAGCCGCCCGATCACGCCGTCTACCGCGCGATTGCCCATCGCGGCGAGGTGCCGATCAGGAAGCCCACCGCGCTCGTGCCGATGCAGACGATCGCTGCGCCGGCGAGCGACCACCGCGCCCCCGTCAGCAGTCGGGCGAGGATGTCCCGCCCGAATTTGTCCGTGCCGAGTGGATGTGCGACGGGTCGGGTTTTGCAGCCGCGCCCCACATGCGGCACCAGTGGGCCTCGTGCCCAGACTCGCGGCCCGAGAATCGCGGCGGGACAATCAAGGCGACGTGACGATGGCCGCAATGCCGGTACGGCTGATCCGGTAATGAATAGGGCGGCGGGGCAGCGCCATCGGCACGCTCGCCGTTTCGCGCATGACGGTCGTTGCCATTAGACGCTCCGTACACGAGGGTCGAAGCGCCGCAATCGCGACATCGACCGTCGAGGTTCGCGACGACGAAGATCAAGCCCGCCGCGATGGCAAAGCCGACGATCACGGGGGTATCCCGCAGGAGGGCCGCGTCCACCGCCATCTTGCCGATCCCCGGCCACGCGAAGACATACTCGACCACCGCCGCGCCCGTCATCAGATGGGCCGCTTCAAGCCCAAGCACCGTGAGGATCGGTACGACGACGTTCGGGAGCACATGCGTGCGCGTCACGATGCGGGGGGAAAGCCCCTTTGCCCGCGCGACCGTGACGAACTCGTTATTGAGGATATCGAGGATCGCGGCGCGGGTCAGACGGGTCAGGATCGCGATGTTCGGAGCGCGAGGACAATCGCGGGAATGATGATGCCCCGTGGCGTCGGCGTCCCGAAGACCGGGAGCCAGTGCAGATGCGCCGAGAAGACGAAGATGAAGACCAGCGCGATCCAGAAGCCGGGCACTGCCGCGCCGAGCACCGCGACGCACTGCGCGAACGCATCGAGCGGCCCGCCGCGATGGAAGGCAGCCACGCAGCCGAGGGGGATCGCGACCAGCGCGCCGAGCAGCGACCGCGCAGCCGGCGAGGAGGGCGGTATTGCCGATCCGCTGCCGGTAGATCGTCGCGACGGGCGTATAGGAGCGGAAGGAGCGCCCGAAATCGCCGTGGGTCGCGTTCCTTAGCCAGTCGAGATAGCGCACCACGAGCGGATCATCGAGGTGCAACTCCGCGCGTTTGAGGTGAACGGCTTCCGGCGTAATCGTCTCGATCCCCGCCGCCTGGAGCAGGAGCGTCGCCGGATCACCCGGTGTGATCGCCTCCAAACCGAAGGCGAGGAGCGAGATGACGAAGAGCACCGGGACCGCCGCGAGCAATCGCGCCGCAATGTACCGTGTCATCCGGGGCGCCCCTCCGCTAGCTCACCGAAAGATCGCTCATGATGAGGTACGAGTCGTTCGGATGGGGCGGTAGCCTTTGATCTTCCCCTTCCTGTATGCGGGGTGATCGGTGAGACGGTCAGGAAGATCACCGGCACATCGGCCTTGATGATCTCCTGGACCTGGCGCGAGAGCGCCGTCGCTTCGCCGGGTCGAGTTCCAGGCGCATCTGGGCAAGCAGGTTTCGATCTGCGGGTTGATGTAGTTCCCGAGTTGTCGCCGCCGCCCTTGCCGATCAGGCGGTTGTACTCGTAGAGCGGGTTGCCAGTCGGCAGGGTATTGTTGGATTTCATCGCTGCGTCGAAGTTGCCGTCCTTCGTCGCGTCGCCGATGTTCTGCACTTCCTTGACTTGGAGCGCGAAGCCGAGCGGCTTGAGTTGGCTCTGCATCGAGACGGCATACGGCGTCAGGTCCGCCCGACCGGGATAGGTAGATGAGCGTGAAAGCGAGGCGGTTGCCGTCCTTGGCCGCACGCCGTCCGCGCCCAGTTTCCAGCCCGCGTCGTCTAGTACCTGCTTCGCGCGCATTTATGTCGGTGCTCTGCATCGGGATGGTGTCGTAGCCGCTGATCGTCGGGAAGAGGGTCGTCGCGGGCACGCCCTTGCCGTCCAGCCCGATCGTATTCAGCGCCGTGCGGTCGATACCGAGCGCCCACGCCTGGCGCACGGCGCGGTCGCTGAAGGGGAGGCGGTTGACATTCAGGTTGATCATCCCGACGCGGCCCGAGGGCGTCGCAGCAGCCTCGATCTCCGGGCCGAGCGTCTTGATCGCCTCGGGCGGGAAGTTGTAGAGCATGTCCACATCGCCGGACTGCAAGGCGAGCAGGCGCGCGTTCGGGTCGCCGACGAAGCGCATGGTGATCTTCGCGAGCGGCGGCGTGCCCGCCCCAGTGATCGGCGAAGGGCTCCAGATCGAGTTCGTTGTCCACGACGAGTTTGTCGCTCTTGTATGGCCCGGTCATGATCGCACCGTCCGTGCCGCCCGGCGTGCTCGGCTTGTGGATGGCCGAGCTGGTCAGCGTGAGCGCGTAGGGGAAGATCGCCGAGGGTTGCGGCGTCACGAACTCGACCGTCGTCGCGTCCACGGCGGTCATCTTCGTGTCGGTGCTGATGAGGCCCTTCAGGTCGGGATACGCCGCCCAGTTCTTCTTGAATGCCGCGATCACGTCATCGGCGGTGACGGGCGCGCCGTCCCAGAACTTGGCATTCGGGCGGAAGGCGACGCGCCAGGTGTGCGGGTTCACGTTCGTGACGCTCTGCGCGAGCCACGGTTGGAGTGTATTCTGCGGCGTCTGGAAGCATCAGTGTTTCCAACATGCCGTAGGGTGCGAGGTGCGTGTCCTTGAGGGCGTCGATCTTCGCGGGGAAGTCGAAGCCGAGGGCGATCTTCAGTTCGCCCTTCGATGACCCCGCCACACGCGGCGAAGTCGCCAAAGATGGCGCGGCGGCATTCGGTGCGGTGCCCGCTGCGGTTGCCGCTGCCGGTTGCGGTGTGTCGGTCGCGGATCCACCGCCACAGGCCGCGAGGATCGCCGCAATCGACGCGCTCGCGGCAAGCCCAAGCACGGCACGGCGACTGACGACCGGTAGTTGCTTCGTGCCGCTCATCTGCTTTTCCTCCGTCATCTCACTGCGTACAAGCTGCCGAGATTGCAGCAGGTATTGTCCTGTTACACCTGTACCGTAGCGTTCCGCAGCGCCACGAAGGTGAGACCGGAATAATCGCGAGATGAACGTTTGAAGAAGTAGGCAGTAGGCAGTAGGCAGTAAGGAGTGGTCAGTAGTCGGTAGTCAGTAGTCGGTAGACAGCGAGAAGGGGAGGCATCTCTCTCAACACAAAAGCACCGCGCGACTCACTGAAGCCGCGCGGTGCTTTCTCATCTCTTTCTGACTACTGACTACCGACTACTGACTACTCCCCGCCACTATTCCCGGACAATGTCAGCGAGGCGGTAGATACCGAGGGCGACGATCAGGAGCGAGAAGATCAATCGCACGCTGTCGCTTGCGCCCGCGTAGATACTCGCCGCGAAGACGATGACGACGACACACAGGAGGGTGTTGATCCAAATGAGACGCATCCCTCAATCCTCCGATTCGGCGTGTGAGCACGGGGTGCCCGTCGTTTCTTGCGCTATTGTAACGTGTCGACCCCGCTGTTGGATACGCCCTTGGGCAAACGCGCGGATCACCGCCGGGTACAACACGCATTCAGCGGCGAATACCCGCTCGCTCAGGGATTCCGGTGTGTCGTCGTCGCGCACCGGCACGCACTGCTGCGCGACAATTGGGCCCGCATCGTAGGCATCGTCGCAGATATGCACGGTGCAGCCCGAGACCTTGCATCCGTGCCCGAGGACGGCGGCATGGACGTGCCCCCCATACATTCCCTTGCCCCCGAAGGCGGGGAGGAGGGAGGGATGGATATTGATGACGCGCCCTTCCCAACCCGGCGCGACAAGCAGCTTGTGCAGGAAGCCCGCGTGTACCACCAGTTGCACCCCCGCAGGCGCGAGCATTTCCCAGATCGCCGCACTGAACGCTTCGGCATCCGGGAAGTCGCGACGCGGGATGACATGATGGGGAATCCCCGCCTCTGCCGCGATTGCCACACCGCGCAGGTTCGGCTTGCTGCCGATCACACAGCGAATGCGGACGGGGAGCGCACCCTGCGCGATCTGCACCAGCAGGTTCGCGAGCGTCCGCCCCTGCCCGGAGAGCAGGACCGCGATGGGAAACTCCGTTGTCGACACAGTGCGTACTGCCTCATTCATACGCAGCAGAATACCGGGCACGCGCAAACCCGGCAAGAGAAGACATACCGGAGGACAAATCGATTGAACCGCAGAGAGCGCAGAGAACACAGAGAACACAGAGAGAGAAGAACCATCCTCTTCCCTCTTTGCGTCCTCTGCGCTCTTTGCGTCCTCTGCGGTTCTCCCCGGTTTCGCCCCAGCGTTAGCCATGTGGGATGCGGGATTGGATGTCGCGCATCAGGGCGGCAATGTCCGGGCATCGGTCAAGGTCGCGGATCGTGGTGATGAGGTGATCGGCGAGCGCGGCATCGTAGCGCGGTGCGACGAGCGCGCGGAACTTCGCCTCCAGCGTTGCCGGTGATGCCGGGTTCTCGGGGTTGCCGCGTGGGTAGTCCGCGCTACCAGTGACCGTCTCGCCGTTCGTCAGGTGCAGGGTGACGCGCGCGGGCCACCGCTCGGGATAGAGGGCGGAGAGCGCCGGATCGACGGTGACCGTCGTGCGGTCGAGGAGCGTCGCAATTGCAGCATGATGCACGCCGTCCGCAGAGAAGCGAGACGCATCGAACTGCGCGAGGCCGACGGTACCCTCGACCAGCGCGGCAGCGACGCAGTACGCGACGCTGAACTTCGCCTGATACGGCGTCCGTGGCGTGAGACGCCGGACGATCTCATATCCCGGCCCGTAGAGGGCGATCTCGATCCGCGCGATCTGGTGCACGGCATCGTCTCCCTGCCAATGTTGCCCGGCGCGCAGGTCCTGCGCGGTGTCGATGGCGGTGTGCGTGTGCCCGCAGCAGGAGTGCAGTTTGTAGCAGTTCTCACTCACCTTCCAGGTCTCGCCGAGGCCCGCCGTAATCCGGCTCGCGTCGTAACCCGTGGTGGTGGCGCGAAAGAAACCGCGCTCGCCTTCGAGAATGCGGCTGGCGGCGGTGAAGCCCCGCTGCGCGAGGTCCGCCGCGAGGATGCCGTTCATCGCGGCCTTGCCGGGGTGCAGATGCTTGCTCATCGCGCCGTCTGCGTTGAACTCCCAGAGACCCGCCGCCTGCGTCCCTGCGCTGCCGAGCGCGTCGCGCATCTGTGTCGGGTCGAGATGGAGAAGCGAACCCGCCGCGACTGCCGCGCCGAAGGTGGCCGCCGTGCCGGTCGGGTGCCAGAACTGATAATGGCTCGGGTTGACCGCCTCACCGACGCGTAGTCCCGTGTCGTAGCCGAGCACGGTGGCGAGGAGCACGGCGTGGCCATCGGCATGGGCGCGTTCCGCGACGGCGAAGGCGGCGGGCAGGATCGGCGCGGCGGCGTGCAGTGTCGATCCCTTGTGTACATCGTCAAATTCGAGGATGTGCGACGCGACGCCATTGCCAAATGCCGCTCCCACCGCAGAGGAGCGACGATCCGGGAAGAGCGTTGCGTCGTCCGCACTACCGAGCAAGGCGACGACTTCCCGCGCGATGCGGGCGGGTGGCTCTAATGCGCCCGCGAGCATCGACCCGAACCAGTCGAGGATCGCCAGCTTGGCGTCTTCGATCACTTGCGCGGGCAGGTCATCGTACGTCGTGGTTGCCGCGAACCGTGCCAGGGCCTCGGTTGGGCTGGTATCGGTATCTATCGCCTGAATCGTCAGCACTTGATCGGTCATACTGCTATTCCTTTCCTCACCCCCGACCCCTCTCCATCGCTGTACAAACCTGATTCATACCTTGATCTCATGGCGATGGAGAGGGGAGGGAACCTATCCTCTTAGTCCTTAGTCCTGCGTTAGCCACCTGATTCGATAACGGCAGTGTACCGCTCGGAGAGCGGTTCGGGGGTGATTGGGATGTCGAGGAGGAGCGGTTCGCGGCGTGAACTGGCATCGCGCAGGCAGTCGCGGAGATGTTGTGCGGAAGCGACCTGCTCCCCACGCATCCCGAGCCCGCGTGCGACTGCGGCGTAATCGAGGCTGCCAAGTTCCGTGCCGACATAGCGCTTATCGAACAATGCTTCCTGCCGGACACGCAGGGCGTTGTACTGACCGTCATTGAAGACCGCGATAGTCAGTGGCACCTGCATCGTCGCGATGGTCGCGAGTTCGCCGAGCGTCATCATCAGGCTGCCATCGCCCACGACGGCAAGGATGGGTCGTCCCGCTGCACCGAGGGCGGCCCCGAGCGCCGCACCGACGGCGTAGCCCATCGTCTGCTGCACCTCGGGGACGAGCACCGAACCGGGCTGCGTGACGACAAAGCCCGGCTCGTAGAGCCAGGATTCGGTCGCGGAACCGTCTGACGTGGCAATCGTCGCGGGCGGAAATGCCTCGCGCAGTGCGCGCGCGACGAAGCGCGGGTGGAAGGGAGGTATGGGGTTCTCATTGGCGGCCATGAAGGTGGCGAGCGCGGTCTGACGGCGCTCCTGGAGCGCAATGAGGGACGACGTTAATGTCGATGGCCCGCGTGTTTCGGGCAGACGCTCCAGGAGCCAATCGAGCACTTGCGCGACATCGCCGTGAATCGTCACTTCTGCCGCGTAATTCATCGTCAAGGCGGCGGGGTCGCGGTCGACGCGGATCAGCCCCTTCGGGCGCGGCATTTTCCACGTCAGCGTCGTGTACTCATTGAAATGGGTGCCGAGCGCGAGGCAGATGTCGGCGTCGCGGAGAATCGCGGCGACACCTGCCATGCTTGGTACGCCGACTGCCAGGGGGTGATTCTCCGAAATGATGCCGCGCGCCTTATTGGAGGTAATCACCGGCGCGCCAAGCGCCTCGGCGAGCGCGACGAGCGCGCTACCGGCCCCGGCGCGCACCACCCCATGCCCCGCATAGATGAGCGGTGCATCGGCGTCTCGCAAGAGCGCCAGCGCCGATTCCAAGGCAGGAACATTTGGCTGTGCGGTGCGGGCAGGCGCACTCGGTACGTCCTCTGGCAGTGTCACCTGTTCATCAGACAGTTTGCCGAACACGTCATACGGGAAGAGGAGATGCACCGGCCCCGGTGGTTCTTCGCTGGCAGTTGCGAAGGCCCGCCGCACGACGGACGCGATCTCTGGCGCACTCTGCGTGCGCACCGCGAATTGCGCCTTGACCAGGGGGGCCATGAAGGCAGTGAGGTCGAGTTCGTGAATGGCGAAACGACCGTGAAGGGCGTCCGGCACTGCCGCCGTAATCAGCACGAGCGGCACGCTGTCGCTCTTCGCCACGAGGGCGGCGGTGGCGAGGTTCGTCGTGCCGGGGCCGGGGACGACGAGGCAGACACCGGGCCGACCGGTGGCGCGCGCATAGCCGTCCGCAGCGAAGCCCGCGCCACCCTCATGCCGCGTCACGATAGGGCGAATCGTTGGATGATCGTGAAGGAGATCGAACGGGAGGAGCGTATGCACGCCGGGGATGCCGAAGAGGAATTCGACCCCCTCAGCGGCCAGTGCATCGATCAGAGCCACCGCGCCGGTCTTCATCGCTGTCGTCACACAGACTCCTTACGCGTCGTTCGTTGCCCGGTTATTCAGGCGATCATATCACGCACCATCGGCCGTGGAGCGCGCCCCGGCGGATGACGCGCCCCCGGTACGTGACGTACAATGCGCCGGATTTGCGCGAACGGATGGGGTGCGGCTCAGGGTGGGATGGGGAATGATCACGACAGCGATGGAACGGCGACCGCGCACGGGCGCACTGGCAGCAGGGTTACAATGGTCGCCATCGAGCGTACGTGCCAGGGTGGGAACATTTGCTGCGCTCTGCGCCCTCGCCCTCCTGACCGTCGTAATTCTCTTCCAGGTGCCATACCGGCATACGATTCATATCGGCAACGCCGGTGAAGAGCGCATGGTCCGCTCCTTCCACGATCCCGAAGGGACGGGCACCTTCACCTACCGCTGGACGACGGACCGCGCTCGTGTCCGGCTGCCGCAGGGCGTTTTCTCCGGCGAGGCCGACGTCGTCCTCTCCGGTAACCGACCGGGCAGCAAACCGCCGGGTGTCACGCTCGGACTGCTCGTGGGCGGTGGGCCGATAACTCACGTGCAGAGCACGACCGACTTCGTGAGCTATCCCATACGCCTGCCCGCGAACGGCGGCCAGTGGAACCCGGCGGAGACACCGGACATAGAGATCGTTCCCTCCGATACCGCAATGCCGCCGAAGGATAATCGCGCGCTCGGTGTCGCGGTGTCGCAAGTCGTCATCTACACGAACCCGCTGAAGTTCGGCCCGGTCGTGCCGACGCCTCTCGCGCTCTTGCTCATTCTCGGCATGATGGCGGCGCTCGCCCTCCTCGCACTCTCTGCCGCCCCGCCAATTGGACCGCTCATCGTGGCGGTGTACGGCCCGACGCTCCTGGCCGCGATCTATCTCGCGCTGCGGCGGGCGGATGATCCGGGGCAACAGGCCCATGTCATTCTCGGTTTCACCGTTGTCGCGCTGGTAGCGGCGATCTTCGTCTGGCAGCGCCCGCTCGACACGCGGTCATGGGTGCGACGCCTCGCGCGGCTCGATGGGCGATGGTTGCTCGGCGTCGCGGTGCTCGCCACGCTCGCCTACGCCCTCTATGCCTCCTATCGGATGTTCGGCCGCCTCTACGATGACTCGCACATCACGCTGCGCTACGCGACCAATCTCGCGGACGGCTTCGGCCTCCGCTTTAACCCCGGCGAGCGACCTGTTGAGGGGTACACGAACTTCCTTCTCACCGTCTTCCTCGCCGGATGCGCGAAGGTTGGTTTGCCGCTCCTCGTCATGGCGAAGATCGTCTCCATCGGTGCGGCGCTCGGGGTCGTGGTCGTGACCTACTGGCTGACGACGCTCGTGCTGCCGAAGGCGTCGGGGCTGCTGCGGGCGACGCCGAGCCTCGTCATCGCGGGTTGTGGCTGGTTCGCCTTCTATGCCGCTATCGGTTTGGAGACGCACCTCTTCGCTCTGCTCATCACGATTGGGGCTTGCCTGATCCTCACGCGGCGATGGCCGTGGGCAGGTACCGTCTTCGCTGCGGCATACCTCACGCGCCCCGAGGGGGCGGGCATGTGGGCCGTCACCCTCGGCTGGCTGATCTGGCAACTCTGGATCGGCCCGCGCATCGCGCGGCGCATTCCCGCGCTGTACGCAGCGGATGACGAGACCGCGCCCCGCCCACGCGATGTCTTCGCATTCGCGGTGCCGTTCGTCGTGATCGCGGGCATACACGAAATCTGGCGGCTCGCCTATTATCACTCGCCGTTGCCGAACACCTTCTACGACAAGGTCGGCTCAACGACCCAGCAGGTGCGGCGCGGCATCGAGTACGTCGCCCACAGCTTGCCCCAGCTGCACCCTCTGACGCTGCTTCTCATCATTGCGCTGCTGATCCTCGTCCCCTCCGCCGTGACGTGGAACCGGGCTGCGCGCTATATCGCGCTCCTCGCGGTCACCTTCACCGGCTATATCATCCTCGTCGGTGGAGACTTCATCGGCCCGCGCTTCCTCTTCCATGTCTTTCCGTTCCTGATCGTACTCGCGGTCGCGGGCATCCGCGCGCTCCTGCGCGCACCGTGGCTGACGTGGCTGACGTGGCTGACGTGGCTGGCGCGGCGGCGTCCGACCGATGCGTCAGCCACGGTGGATCGGCGGGCGTGGGATGGCTCCGCCTCGCCCCTCGCGGCATTATCGGTCGCGCTGATTGCCGCGTGGCTCTTTCTGCCTCTCGTGCCGCCCAATACTTTCCTGAAGCAGCGGGTGGGGAGTACGCATATGCGCGTGGTCACCGGGCTGACGGCGCTTGGCGACTACCTGCGCGATACCGCGCCGCCCGATGCCACATTGGCGATTGACGCGGCGGGTGTTGTCCCGTATATCTCCCGCCTCTCGACGCTCGACATGCTTGGCCTCAGTGACTACCACATCGCCCATACCGTCGTGGCGTTGGGCGACGGGCTGCCCGGTCACGAGAAAACCGATCCCGCATACATCCTCGCGCAGCACCCGACCTACATCGCGGTCGGCATGAGCAAGGTGACGAGTGGTGGCAGGCCGGGCCGTGGCCTCGACCTGCCGGGGTTCGACGCGCAATATACCCGCGTCGCGCTCGTGCAGATGACGGACTCCGTCGTGTCACCCAGCCTCGTCCTCATCCTCACCCCGGACACCGATGTGCAAGCAGCAATCGACGATGGCTTCACCTACGCGCTTTATAAACATAAGTAGGACGGAAACCAATTGAACCGCAAAGGCGCAAAGGACACAAAGAACGCAAAGAAGAGACAAGAATCATACTCTTTTCCCTCTTTGCGTCCTCTGCGCTCTTTGCGCCTTTGCGGTTCATCCCCGGTTTCGATCCAGGAAGGGGAGTGACCGTTGGAAGGGAAGTTGCCGCTTTCGGGCGTGCGGGTGGTGGATTTGACGCGGGTGATGACGGGGCCGTACTGCACGATGATGCTCGCGGATATGGGCGCGGAGGTCATCAAGATCGAGCAGCCCGGCAAGGGCGATGATACGCGCGCCTGGGGGCCACCGTTCTCGGCGGGGGAGGCGAACTACTATCTGAGCATCAACCGGAACAAGCGCTCCATCGCGCTCGATCTGAAGAGCGAGGCGGGCAAGGCGATCCTCTGGCAGTTGATCGAGACGGCGGACGTCTTCATCGAGAACTTCAGCCCCGGCACGATTGGCCGCCTCGGTTTTGCCTATGACGCAGTCGCCGCGCGTCGCCCGGAGATCGTCTATTGCTCCATCTCCGGCTTCGGTCAGACGGGGCCGGGCAAGAACTGGACCGCCTACGATCTCATTCTGCAAGGGATGAGCGGCATCATGAGCCTGACCGGGCAGGAGGATGGTCCACCGACCCGTGTCGGCATCCCGATTGCCGATATGACGGCGGGCATGTTCGCGGCGTACGCCATCGTCGCCGCGCTCTACCGCAAGGCGAACGGCGGCGGGGGCGAGTTCATCGATGCATCGCTGCTCGGCGCGCAGGTCTCGATGCTCGTCTACTACACCGTCAACTACCATATGGCGGGTGTGGTCGCCAAACGCGTCGGGAACCGCCATCAGACGATCGCTCCGTACGATACCTACCCCACCGCAGACGGCTTCATCTGTCTCGCCATCGGCAACGACGGCCTATGGGGTCGGTTCTGTGGCGTCATGGGCTGGCCGGAACTGGCGAGCGATCCGCGCTACGCCCGCAATCAGGATCGCCTCGCGCGCTACGAGGAGTTGACCGCGATGATTACCGAGCGGTTCGGCACAATGACGACGGCAGAACTGCTCGCGCTCCTTGGCTCGGTGAGTGTACCGTGCGGGCCGATTTCGGGCATCGACGACGTCTTCGCGAACCCGCAGGTGCAGCACGAGCGGCTCGCTCGCACCATCGCGCACCCAACCATCGGGCCGCTCACCGTGCCGGGAATGCCGTATCACCTCCAGACAGCGGACCTCGAAGTGACCTTGCCGCCGCCCCTGCTTGGCGAGCATACCGATGCCGTGCTCGCTGAACTCGGCTACGATGCCGAGACCATCGCCTCATTTCGTGCCGGGGGCGCAGTCGGGTAGATAAGGGTAGTGGCAGGCTTTTACAGCACATTGTCGAAGCATTGACCCACTGTGTAGGGGGCACCCCTTGTGGGTGCCCTCTTCCCGCATCGCGGCCCAATCATCGGCGGATGCCCAATCTCGGGAGGACACCCACAAAGGGTGCCCCCTACACACCTACGGTGGTAACCTTGCTGAAAGCCCGCTACCACCAAGGATTGTTACGCCTTTGGGGTCGCGCCATCCGCCGCGTGGCCGGATTCCGCCACTTCTGTGGAAGGCAGTACATCAGTGATGTCGCGTTCGTCATCGCCATTGTCGCCGGACTCCAACGCGAGTGTGCGTCGGTCTACATCGGCATTGAGTGTACGGAAAATCGCGCCGGTGATCGTCCCACGGTTGCGCAGGGAGCGCAGGGCGTCCTTCTCCGCTTGAAACGCTTTGCGCTGGGCGATACGCAGCCGCTCGGCGCGCAGGTCCTCGTCCGATACCTGCAAGCCCGCCAGCGCTGCACGGATCGCGACGGAACGCTGCTCGTACGCACCGGCAAGCTCCGCGTAGGCGTCCGGGCCGATTTCGCCGCTCTCGTGCGATTCCGCGAGCACCCGTCGGGCCGCCTGCACGGCGACGAGTTCTGCCTGTAACCGCTCGAAGGCGATAATTGGCGCGGATTGCTGCCTCCCACTCAATCCGAGCCGTGCGGCGAATGGTCGGATCGTGATTCCCTGGACGAGCAGGGTGAACACGACGACGCCGAAGGTCATCAGCAGGAGTGTCGGGCGTTCCGGCACATCGGCGGCGGGGATACTGAGCGCGGCTGCCAGCGCAATCGCGCCGCGCAAGCCGCCCCAGACGATGACATGCTGGAAGGCGAGCGGCAGGCGGTTCGCCCGCGATGCGCGCGCGTTCGTGTACAGGCTGACGCCGTAGACGACGAGTGGGCGGCTGATCAGCACGCCGATGATCCCCCAGACGATCAGGGGAATGTCCGCGCGGTGGATCGTCGCGCCGTGAATTTGCAGCCCGATGAGCAGGAAGATGAGCGAGTTGGCGAGGTAGCCGATCAGTTCCCAGGTGCCGTGCATCGAGATGCGCGTCGCGGCGGACATACTCGCGCGTGAGGCATAGTTGCCGATCACCAGCCCGAGAACGACGACCGCGATCACCGGCGATGCGCCGAGTGCGACGCCGCGCGTCGTCACCTCCACCCGCTCGCAGAGAATGAAGGTGCCATAGGCCATCAGGAGGGTCGCGGTGATCTCGATGAGATACTCATCGATCTGTCGGAGGGCGAGCGCGCCGAGGTAGCCAACCACGAGACCGACCACGATGCCCCCGGCAATCGAACCGATGAAGGCGACCGCAGTCACACCGACAGAGACGCTGCCCGCGATGGCGAGCGTCAGCACGAGCTTGAAGATGACGAGCGCAGTGCCGTCATTGAAGAGGCTTTCGCCCTCCACGATCATCGAGAGCCGTCGGTCCGTACCGAGTTGGCGGAAGGTGGCGAGGACGGAGACGGGATCGGTCGCCGAAATGAGCGCCCCGAAGAGGAGCGCGACGGGCCAGCGCAACCCGGCAAAATGCACGATCGCCCCGACGATCGCCGTGCCCGCGATCACACCGGGGATCGCCAGCGCGGTGACGGAGCGGATTTCCCGACGCAACCGCGACCACGGCAGGTTGTATGCCGCCTCGAAGAGCAGCGCGGGAATGAAGACGTCGAGAATCAGCCCTTCCGTGAGCGAGACGGAGAAGGGGCCGCCGGTAATCCCTAGCGCGAGCCCCGCCACGACGAGTGCGACCGTATACGGGAGATGCAGGAAGTGGGTGATGACCGCGACGGCGAGCACCGCGACCAGGAGCCAGAGCATCGTCGTGATGATCGCGCCCGACCCGGAGGTCGCGGATGCTATTACGCTAACGTGTGCCGCGCTCATGCCCGTCGCTTTCGCGTTATCCGCCAGTGGGCGGTGCCGTGAATGGTTAGCCGCAATCAGGGTATCAGATGAAATGACTGCCGGTGACTTCACTGATAGCCAACGCAACACCCAGAAGGGCGAGTACGATCCCGGCTGCGAGTTCCGCACGCTCCCCGAAATGATGGCCAAGACGCTGACCGAGCTGTAGCCCGACGAAGGTCAGCACGAACGCTTGCAATGCGATGTACGCCAGCGCCGGGCCCAATGGGACGTTCAGCACCCCGAGGGCAAATCCTACCGCCAGTTCATCCAAGCTCACTGAAAGGCCCATGAGCATCAGGGGGCGCATCTTTTCCGCCTCGGGATGACCGACGATTTCATCGTCATCACCCAGGATTGCTTCCCTGATTTCCAACCCGCCAATGACGATCAGGATGGCTGCGGCGACATACGCGGCGATCTCACCCAACGCCGTTCCGAGTCGTTGTCCGACGAGTAGCCCGACGATCGGCATCAATCCTTCAAAGCAGGCGAAAGTCAGCCCGACGCGCACCCAGCGGGAGCGCGGCAATCCTGACAAACCGAGACCGAGCGAAACGGCGAGTGTATCGAAGCCGAGGGAAAGAAAGATGATGGCGGTCGCAATCACTGCGAACTATTCCCCGCGCGCATCGCAGTGAGCCCTTCTTTGCAGCCGTAATAGACGATGACGAGACCGGCCAGGGGATCGGCCCACCACCAACCGAAGGCGGTATTGAGGAGCAAGCCGACGAGTACCGCCGCCGCAAGCAGTGCATCAATGAGTGTCACGTGTGCTTCGGTCATGAGGACGGGGTTTTGGATCTTCTCTCCCGTCACCTTCTTGCCCCGCGAGAGGAGGAGCATCGCAATCAGCGTTGCCGTGAGCCAGATAATCCCGCCAGGGGAACTGTCGGGACGGGACCGGCTGATGAGCGTGTATGCAGATTGGCCGAGGATATAGATGGCCAGGCAGAAGAAGCCAATCCCGATCAGTCTGAGCGCGCGCTGCTCGCGTTCCTTCCCCGTGCCGGTCAGTTCCCAGACAACGATGAGGGACGCGGAGATTTCGATGAGCGAGTCGAGCCCGAAGCCCGCTAAGGCGACCGAGTGGGCGATGATTGCCGCAACAAGGACGATGACACTGCCAACGACATTCCAGCCAAGGGTGAGGTATTCAAGCAGGAGCCCACGGCGAACACCTGCGTGATACGTGGCATCGGAAAGAAGCGGTTCCGTATGGGGTGTGGCATTACTCATACAGACAGTCTAGCAGAGACAGTTTGGACCTTTGAAGGGTCGGTTGCCTCCAGCAACGCCCGCGCTTGATGCAAACGCTCCGGGCACCTGTGCGGTGAGTGAGAGGCAGTTTTGCTCTTCGCGCGGCGTGCAGGGTGATGCGCAGATTTGCGCGCCGATTCGTGGCGGCGTGTCGGACAAATTGACCGTGCCCGCGATGGCTGGTATTCTCCGTGATGCTGTGCCGAAGTGGCGGAATGGCAGACGCGACGGTCTCAAAAACCGTTGTCCGCAAGGGCATGAGGGTTCGAGTCCCTCCTTCGGCACCATCCTCGACCAGTACTGAGTACTGAGTACTGAGTACTGAGTATCACGCGTCAGGTGCTCAGTTCGTATTGCAGTGCTGGGAGAGCAAAAGAATGGCAAAGGATTCCGCGGAAAACTTGCGTCCGGAGAGTTATGCCTATGCGTCGCGGCGGATGCCGGTCGTCGCGTCGCGCGGCATCGTCGCGACGAGTGAACCGCTCGCCGCGCAAGCGGGGCTGGAGATGCTGCAGCGGGGTGGCAATGCCGTCGATGCGGCGCTCGCGACCGCAATGACGCTCACCGTCGTTGAGCCGACCTCGAACGGCATCGGTTCGGACGCCTTCGCGCTCATCTGGGACGGTAAGAAACTGCACGGCCTCAACGGCTCGGGTCGCGCTCCCGCCACCCACACGCCGGAACTCTTCAAGAAGCTCGGTCACACCGAGTACCCCACCAACGGTTGGTTGCCTGTGACGATACCGGGCGCTCCCGCCGCTTGGCGTGATTTGCATGACAGATTCGGCAAACTGCCCTTCGCGACGCTCTTCGAGCCCGCCATCCGCTATGCGAGCGGCGGCTATCCGCTCGCTCCGGTCGTCGCCGAGGGGTGGGGCGGATCGGCCCGTAACTACGCGGTGCGCAATGTCGGTCCCGAGTTCGCGCACTGGTTCACGACCTTCACGAAGGATGGCACCCCCCCGCGCGCAGGCGAAATCTGGGAGCTGCCCGATCACGCCCGGACGCTCCGCCGGATCGCGGAGAGCGGCGCGGAGGACTATTACAAGGGCGAGATCGCCGGGCGGATCGCGGACTTCGCCGCCAAGACGAATGGCTACATCACGCGCGAAGACCTCGCCGCGCACACCAGCACCTGGGTCGACCCGATCAGTGTCTCATACCGGGGTCACGAGGTTTGGGAGATCCCGCCGAACGGTCAGGGGATCGCTGCCCTTGCCGCCCTCAACGTCCTCGAAGGGTTCGAACTCGGTGCGATCCCGCGCGAGTCCTCGGAGAGCTATCACCTGCAGATCGAGGCGATGAAACTCGGCTTCTCGGACGCGATGCGCTATGTGGCGGACATGGAGCGCGCCGACGTGCCGATGGCGGGTTTACTCGATAAGGAATACGCCTCGCAGCGGCGACGGCTCATCACCGACCGCGCGATGCAGCCCGAAGCGGGCGAACCGCCGCGTGGTGGCACCGTCTATCTCTGCGCCGTCGATGGCGACGGCATGATGATTTCGATGATCCAGTCGAACTACCAGGGGTTCGGCAGCGGCATCGTCGTTCCGGGCACGGGGATCGCCTTGCAGAACCGGGGTGCCGGTTTCCGCCTCGATCCTAATCACCTCAACTGCGTTGCGCCCGGCAAGCGGCCCTACCACACCATCATCCCCGCCTTCCTCACGCAGGGTGGCGAGGCGCTCGGGCCCTTCGGCGTGATGGGTGGCTATATGCAACCGCAGGGCCATCTGCAGATGGTCGTCAATCAGGTCGATTACGGGATGAACCCGCAAACGAGCCTCGATGCGCCGCGCTGGCAATGGCTGAAGGACAAGGAAGTGGCGATTGAGCAGGCCGCGCCGCAGCACGTTCTCAGTGGTCTTGGGGCGCGCGGTCACCAGCTTGAGGTGCGCTATCAGGGTGGCAGCTTCGGCAAGGGGCAGATCATCCGCCGCCTGAAGAACGGCGTCTACGTCGCGGGGAGTGAGCCGCGCGCAGATGGTTGCGCGGTCGGCATCTAAAAGGAAGAATGATGCGCGATGGATGCCAATACTTCTCCTCCAAGCATGGAAATATCGCAGCATGACTCTCTAGGGCGCTTGATCGAGCAGTACATCGAGCCTGGACCTCGTGGGCGTCGTGCGGAGGAAGCGCGACTACGCGACTACGGATACGCGGTCTGGGCAGTGCTTGGTGATCTCCTTCCCCCCGGCCGCACCTCGGAGCTCATCGCGGAAGAATATCAAGTGTCTGTTGCTGCGGTCGAGGCGGTTTGGGCATACTATTTACGTCATCGCGAAGCCCTTGACCGCCGTCTTGCTGAGAACCGGGTAGCGTAGTGTCCATCCTCTTCTTTGATGAGAATATCAAACTCGAGCTGGCGACTACCCTGAGAGAACGCGGCGTGGACGTGCGTACCACACGCGAGGAGAGTCGTCTCGGCGCACTTGATGCCGATCAGTTGTTGCATTGTGCCGGCCAGGGATGGGTTCTTGTGACCCAGTACCGTAAGGATTTCGAGCCATTGCACGAGGGATGGCTCACATGGACGGCGGCATGGAATATCCGCTCAGAGCATAGCGGGATTCTGGCACTCGATCAGGGACCACTCGTTCCTGAACTGACGGAGCCAATTATCCAACTCCTGAGTAGCGATAGACCGCTGGTCAACCGTCTCTAGAACTGGTATGCCAACCCGTCTGAGTGGCAGGAATTCACCCTCGCTCGCTCGGGGAGACGGCGGGCCGATCTTAGCGGCCCGCCGTCTCCTCGACCCACTGCCCGACGTTGCGGTATTTGGTGTAACGATCTGCGAGGAGCCGATCGACCTGAAGATCGACCCCGACCCCGTACATCGCGTCGAGCGCGGTCAGGTGGCGGTCGAGCGCGTTGCCGACCGCGTCGATCGCCCCGAGCGGGTCCTCGTGGGCGGGCGTCGGTTCCGGTACGACTTCGTCGATGACGCCGAAGATATGCGACTCGGGGCCGGTGATGCGCATCGCGGCGGCGACTTCCTGCTTCGTTGAGGGATCGAGTTTGAGAATCAGGGCGGCGGCTTCCGGCGGGGCGACGGAGTAGACCGCGTTCTCCATCATGATGATGCGATCCGTCACGCCGATTGCCAGTGCGCCGCCACTCCCACCCTGACCAATGACGACCGACACCGTCGGCACGCGCAGGCCGAGCATCGTCAGGATCGACTCCGCAATCGCAATCGCCTGACCGCGCTCCTCGGAGGGCAGCGTCGGGTCCGCCGCCATCGTGTCGATGAAGCTGATGACCGGGAAGCCGAACTTCTCCGCGTGCAGCATCAGCCGTTTCGCCTTGTGGTACCCCTCCGGCTTCGACATGCCGAAGTTGCGCTTGAGGTTTTCCTTGGTGTCTGCGCCGCTCTGATGACCGAGCAGCATCACGCTCCGACCATTGAACCGCCCGACACCACCGACAAGCGCGGGATCGTCTCCGTAGAGGCGATCACCGTGGAGCGGCACGAACTCGGTGCAGAGACCGCTGATGTAGCCGAGCGTACGCGGCCTGTTCGCGTGTCGTGCCCGCTGCACCCGCTCCCAGGTCGCTGCCGCCGCTCCCGCCCTAACCACGGGCAATGAGGATGGGTTCCGCGACAATGCGCGGTTCATCGGTCACTCCTTGCGCGGCTTCGCTCGCTCCGCGTGGTGTACGGTAGAGCGCGAGCAGCGTACGTGAGCGTCTGCCGCAAATCGCGCCGATGGACGACATCATCAATCATGCCATGTTTCAGTTGAAACTCCGCAGTCTGCACGTCATCGGCCAACTTCTGGCTTCATGATTCTGCTCAATCATCGTCTTCCCGGCAAAGCCGATGCGTGCGCCCGGTTCGGCGAGGATGATGTCCGCGACCGTCGCGTAGGAGGCCGTCACGCCGCCGTAGCAGGGGTCGGTCAGGACCGCGATGTGCGGCAGGCCAGCGTCACCGAGTCGAGCGACTGCGGCGGTCGTCTTCGCCATCTGCATGAGGGAGAAGAGCCCTTCCTGCATCCGCGCGCCGCCGGAGGCATTGAAGGTGACGAGTGGCAATCGCTCGCAGACGGCGCGCTCGGCGGCACGGGCAAGTTTCTCGCCATAGACGCTACCCATCGTCGCGCCCATGAAGGCGAAATCCGCGATGGCGATCGCGACGGGCTCGCCATTGATCGTGCCGCGCCCGGTGATCATCGCTTCGGTCTCAGTCGGTCTTCTTGCGCGCCGGCTCGAGTTTCGTCCTGATAGCGCTCCGCACCCGACGGCGAAGCCGAGGGGATCCGTCGGGCGGACGGTCATGTCCCATTCCTCGAAGGTCGGCTCATCGAGGGTGTAGCAACACGCTGGCGCGCGTTCAGGCGAAAATGCGTCGCCGCACTTCGGGCAGACATGGAGGTTGTTCTCCAGTTCCTTGACATAGAGGGGTTCTTTGCACGTGGTACAGGCCACGATGATGGCCGACGAGGTGCCGTCGTCCGCCAGCGGCGCGTGGCTCGGGCTTGAACTTCGATTGCGGTGTGGCGGATCGTCCTGCCGCGCCGCTGGCCGCTCGTGACCACGGCGGAAATATCCGCTCCCTCATGTGTTCCATCCCCCGCGAGCGCTTCCCTTTCCGCGTTGACCATGCCAGCCTGCCCGGTCATCGTCGCGCCGGACCGCGCGCGCCGCCCTCCGCATGGTCGTCCACACCCGCCCCTGGCGGGTTCCGCGCAGCATAACATAAGACGGCCGCGCCACGCATTCGGGATTGCAAACGTCCGGTTTCAGCCCTAACCCCCGGCCCCTTCCCCAGGTCCTGCCCAAAGCGGCACCCGAAGGGGAGTAACAGCTCCCCTCTCCCGCACAGCGGGAGGGGGTCGGGGGAGGGGCGGCGAGCGTTTCAAATCACCGTGACGCGCCCGGCGTGGGCGGAGATGGTGAGGGTGAGGCGGTTCTTCGCGCTTGCATATTCGGGCGTCTCGTAGCCGCCATTTTTCTGGCACGAAGCGGGTGGGCATGTCGCGGCTGCCCGCTTTCGTCTCGATCACGATGCGCACCGCCGCGCCGGGCGGCACCGTCACCTGTACATTGCCCGCCGCCGCGTTGATCTTGCCCTTCACGTCGCCGCTATATGTCGTCGGGAGGATCGAGGCGGAGCGTGCTCGCGTTCGCCTCGGCGTCGAGCGAGGTAAGGGTCGATCGCCTTCAGGTCGACATCGCTGCTCGTTGCGTCGAGGGTCAGCGACAGATCGAGGGCGATGCCGGAGGCAATGCCGACATCCCACGATGGCGGAATCGGCTGCTGTTCGCTCGAGCCGTTCTCCTCGCGCAGTTGTCCAGGTGTCGCCCTTATGTTGCGAGGATCGCGTCGCCCCGGTCCTTGCCCGGCGTGAACGAGCCTTGCAGGAGGTTCGGATTGCCAGTGTCGAGCGGATGGAGCGCGACTGTCGCGGCATTCGCGGTCAGCGTCGATCTTGCCGTATTGCCAGCTCGCGGTGCGGCGAACGTCTGTGCGACTCCGGCGGCCGCATGATTGCCGCCGCGATGCTGATCACGCGTCAGCGACGAATGCCCGACGATACAATAAGCACGAGGATCAGCGCCGCGGCGCCGATCGCCCACAGCACGTTGCATTCGCCGCCTTGGTACGGACAAACGGAACACTGCGTATGCGGAGGCAGATCTTCTCGTTGCCGGACGGTCGCGAGATCGGCTCGATCTCAGACATCGGACGATCCTTTCCTGCGGAGCATCGGCGTATCATTCCGCAGCATACCGCGAACGCACAGCTATCCGCGACTGTACGTTCATCTGTGGAAAAGGGGTTGACGCCCGCGTGTATCATCGTATACTGTGCAGTCGGAGCAGGGGCATGATCCCGCCGCACGATGACCACGCGTTCGCGATTGCGAGGCGCAACAGCTGGGTGCAGCAAACTGGCAAATCGCAGAATCACCGCGCCGTCGTCCGCCGGGCAGACCCGGAGGAGATCCGCTGCACGCAGCGCTCGCGCCTTCCGGTTTTTCCGGGAGGCTTTTTTTCTGTCCGACGGGCGGGGCGAGCTACCGATGAGTACGAGCGGGCACGAGCCTCGTCATTCGCGGCGGGCGCGTGATCGATCCGGCGTCCGGCTTCGATGGCATCGCGGATGTCATCATCACGAACGGTCGGATCGCCGCGCTCGGTGCGGTCGCGAACCGTTTCGATGGCCTGCGCACGCCGATGCCTGACGAAGCTGGACGCGACGGGCTGCATCGTCTGCCCTGGGCTGATTGATATCCATGTCCACCTGCGTGATCCGGGCCAGACCCAGAAGGAAACGCTCGCGACCGGGTACGCGGGCGGCGGCGCGCGGCGGATTCACCCACGTCTGCTGTATGCCGAATACCTCGCCTGCGCTCGATAGCGCGGCGATCATCCGTGATGTGCAGGAGCGCGCGATTCTCGAAGGCATCGTGCGCGTCTCGCCGATTGGCGCGATCAGCATCGGGCGGCAAGGCGAGGCACCCGCGCCGTGGGCGGCGATGGCGGCGGCGGGCGCGGTCGCCTTCTCCGATGATGGCGACAGTTGCATGAGCGACGACGATCATGCGCGGCCGCCTTGGAAGCGACGCGGGAGCACGGCAAGCCGCTCGCGGTTCATTGTGAGGACAAGGCGCTGATCCCGGAGGGTGCGGGGATGAATGCGGGGATCGTTTCGCGCCGAATGCGCGTGCCGGGCATCCCGCGCGAGGCGGAAGAAGCGATCATCGCGCGCGATCTGCGGCTGGCGGAGGAGACGGGCGGCCTCCTGCATCTCTGCCATGTCAGTACGGCAGGCGGCGTGCAACTGCTGCGCGAGGCGAAGGCGCGCGGCGTACGGGCGACGGGTGAGGCGATGCCGCACCACTGACGCTGACGGACGAATGGGTCGCGGGCGGGCGGGCATGGGCATGGGAGAAGCCCTATCATCCCGGCTGGCCGACGCTCGACCCGCTCGCGAAGGTTAATCCACCGCTGCGGACGAGCGAGGATGCCGCCGCCGTGCTCGCCGGGCTGAAGGACGGCACGCTCGATTGCATCGCGACCGATCACGCGCCGCACACGATGGCGGAGAAGGCGCAAGACCTCGCCACCGCGCCCTCCGGCTTCACCGCCTCCGAAACCGCGCTGCCGCTGCTGATGGAGATGGTGCAAGGCGGGCTTGCTGACGATCCCGGAGATCGTGCGCGCACCTGACCGTCAATGCGGCGCGCGTCTTCAATCTGCTCGGGTGGCGCGTTGCAGCACCGGCGCGACCGCGGATGTGACGATTTTCGATCCGAACGCGTCGTTCATCGTCTCGGAAGACGACGCTCGTCTCGAAGTCGCCGAATACGCCGCTCCTCGGGATGCGGCTGACGGGCGCGGTGCGCGCGACATTGATCGGTGGTCGCGTTGTCTACGACGCCCGGCGGGAGCCGGCGTTTCATTGGAGGAGGGCGCGTAATGCCGTTTCAGGCTGCCGGTCGGATCGCCGCGCTCGCGCTCGAAGACGGGCGGATCTTTCCGGGCCGTCCATTCGGCGCGCGCGTCGAGACCGACGGCGAGGTCGTCTTCACGACCTGCATGACCGGGCTATCAGGAGATCGCTACCGACCCCTCGTTTCGCGGTCAACTCGTCTGCCTGACCTACCCGATCATCGGCAACTATGGCGTCACGCCGGGCGATGACGAGTCGCGCCAGCCGTGGGTTTCCGCCCTGATCGTGCGCGAATACGTGGACGAGCCGAGCCATTGGCAGATGACCGGCACGCTCGATGACTATCTCACGCGCGCACGGCATCCCCGGCATCGCGGATGTGGATACACGCGCCCTCACCCGCCATATCCGCACGCACGGTCTCGTGCGCGGCGTGCTCGTGCCGGATCGCACGGGCATGACCGATGCGGAACTGATCGAGCGGGCGCGCCGCGCGTCGCTCACCTCGGACATCGACGCGGTCGGTGATGTCAGCGCGCTGACCGCATCGCGCGATTACGACGGCGCCGCTCGACGGGCCGCATGTCGTCGTCCTCGATTGCGGACTGAAGGAGAACATCGTCCGCTCGCTCGTCGCGCGCGGGGTCGCGCGTGACCGTCGTGCCGCACGACACGCCGTACGCGGCGGTCCGCGCGCTCGACCCGGACGGCGTGCTCTGCTCGCCCGGCCCCGGCGACCCGGAGAATGCGCAGGAGGCGGTCGAGACGGTGCGGCAGGTGTTGGAGAGCGGCACGCCGTATGCGGGCGTCTGCCTCGGCCATCAATTGCTCGCCCTGGCGATCGGCGCGAAGACGAGCCGCTTGCCGTTCGGGCATCGCGGCGGCAATCACCCGGTGCTCGATCTCGTCACCGGGCAGGTGCGGGTGACGAGCCAGAATCACGGTTTCAAGGTCGAGCCGGATTCGATTCCGACGGCGGACGGCTGGCGCGTCGCGCATCTCAACCTCAACGACGGCTCGGTCGAGGGGCTGATGCACGACGCACTTGCCCGCCTTCAGTATCCAGTATCACCCGGAAGGCGCGCCCGGCCCGCAGGATAGCCAGGACCTCTTCGACCGCTTCCTTGCGATGGTCGAGCAGTATCGGGGGGCGCGGCGGCAAGAGCCGGTGCAGGGGCAGACCGCGTGAGCGGCATAGCGAACCTCCTCGATGACGCCTGGGCGGCGCTGGCGGCGCGCGAGACTGTCGATGCCGCGACGCGCATCTTTGGCCTGTGGAGCGCGACCGCCACACCCTTCTCTGTCTTCGTTCTTCGGCCCGATGCCGCGATCCTCCCGTGTGTCGTGGCACTCGAAGCACCGCTTCAACAGGAAGGGATTATGCATTGCATCCCGCCGGACTTCCTCCATATCACTGTGCAGAGCCTCGGCAACCTCGGTGAGAGCGGCTTGACCGAAGCGATTGCGGATGCACTTGCGGATACCGTGGCAGCGGCCCTCGCCGACACACCACCGTTCGCGCTCCGTCTGTACGGGGTCAACTCCTTCGGCGCGGCGGCATTCGTCGGCGTCCATGAAGAGGACCCATCGCTGCCGCTTCAGCGGATGCAGCGCCGGGTCGTAGACGCACTCGTGGCAGCGGATCGCGTGCCCGTGCGCCACCCGGAGCGACCCTACCTGCCACATCTCTCCCTCTGCTATTACGACCGCGCCTACCCTGCCGACACGGTGGTCCGCGCGCTCGCGCCGAACCGGCGCGCGGATTGCGGCAGCGTGTCGATCGAGGCGATCGAGCTTGTGCGCATCGCCGGGAATGGCGCACCGTACCCGCCGATGGAGACGGTGCGGCGAATCGCGCTCGGGGGTGGGGTATGAGAGGGTTTCCGTGCGGGGAAGTGGTATCCTGCCAGCAATACGATGTGCGTCTACACACGGGAGGAGCGACCACATCAATGACAGCTACACGAGAGTTCGCAACGACCTACGATGAAGCCTGGCAGCAGTTCGTCACGCGCCCGACGACGAACGATGAGAATGCACACGAGTTGGATTACCGTGCCCGTGACGAGAAATCGTCCTATATCGCCTTCCTCATCCCGATCACCGGCCGCGGTATCGTCGAGGCGGCACGGCCTGTGCGCGAGGCGCTGACTGAGGCGGGCATCGACGATGTCCTGCCCTCGCACTTCCTGCATATCACGGTGCTCGGCATCGGGCTTGGAGTCCGCAATCCGCACGACGAACGGCAATATCGCCCGGATTATGGATCGGGCCAGCCGCGCGCTGCGCGATGTTCAGCCGCTGATGCTGACGCTCCGGGGTGTCAACTCATTTGGCAACGCCGCATTTGTCGAGGTCCACGATGAGCGAAATGGCCTCGCGCCGCTGCGTGATGCGCTCGTCCACGTCCTTCATCAGATCGGTTTGCCGGGCTTTGGTCCGGCTGCCCTCTCCGCCGAATCACCCTCACCGGAGGGTGAAGCGCCGCACGATCAGCCGGACCCGATCAATGCACCGCCCTTCCTGCCGCATATGTCGCTCTGCTACTACCGCGAGCACTACCCGACGCCGCAGATCAAAGCGATCATCGAGCCGTACCGTGAGATGGAGATGGGCACATTGCGGCATGAACTACGTGACGCTCGCCGCCGTGCCGCACTCGGATTTCGACCGCTTCCCGCCCATTACCCGCATCGCCGACCTGCTGATCGGCTGAACGTAGGAGAGTAGTACCTGTGACGACGCCCGCATCGAATGTGCCTGAGACGCCCCGGACGGTCTTCGTGATCGGTTCCGGCCCGATAGTCATCGGGCAAGCGGCGGAATTTGACTATGCGGGAACGCAAGCGTGCCGTGCCCTGCGCGAAGAGGGCGTGCGTGTCGTCCTCGTCAACTCCAACCCGGCGACGATCATGACCGACGAAGATGTCGCGGATGTCGTCTATATCGAACCGCTGACGGTCGATGTTCTCCGGCGCATCATTCAGCGCGAGCGGCCCGATGGCCTCCTGCCGACGCTCGGCGGGCAGACGGGGCTCAATCTCGCGGTGCAACTGGCCGAAGCGGGCGTTCTCGAAAAGTACAACGTCCGTATGCTCGGCACGCCGCTGGAGTCGATCAAGAAGGCGGAAGACCGCGCGCTCTTCAAAGAGACGTTGGAGAGTATCGGCGAACCGTCCATCGCGAGTGCGATCTGCCACACCCTTGAGGAAGCGCACGCGTTCGCGCGGCTCGTCCCGCCGCCGCTCATTATCCGCCCCGCCTACACGCTCGGCGGCACCGGCGGCGGCATCGCGGACACCTGGGACGAACTCGATGCCCGAGTGCTCGCGGGCCTCCATGCCAGCCCGATCCATCAGATTCTTCTCGAACGATCACTGCTTGGCTGGAAGGAAGTCGAGTACGAGGTGATGCGCGACAGCGCGGATACCTGCATCACGATCTGCAATATGGAAAACTTCGATCCGGTCGGCGTTCATACGGGGGATAGCATCGTCGTTGCACCCTCGCAGACGTTGTCGGACCGCGATTACCAGATGCTGCGCTCCGCCTCACTGCGGATCATCCGCGCGCTCGGCATCGAGGGTGGCTGCAATATCCAGTTCGCGCTCGACCCGCGCTCCTCCCAGTATTACGTGATCGAGGTGAACCCGCGCGTCAGTCGTTCCTCCGCGCTCGCCTCGAAGGCGACGGGCTACCCGATCGCGCGGGTCGCGGCGAAGATCGCCATCGGCAAGCTCCTGCGGGACATCCCGAACGCCGTCACCGCGAAGACGACCGCCGCCTTTGAACCGGCGCTCGATTACTGCGTACTCAAAATCCCCCGCTGGCCGTTCGATAAGTTCTATCGCGCCGAGCGGACGATTGGCACGCAGATGAAGGCGACGGGCGAAGTGATGGCGATTGATCGCTCCTTCGAGGCGGCACTGCAAAAGGCGGTGCGCTCGCTCGAATGGGATCAGCGCGATCTCGGTTGGGAAGAGCAGTCGTGGGATGGCCCCGAGGGTCGCCGATCTCCTCGATGATCTCGTGCGCCGCCCGAACGATCAGCGGTTATGGGCGCTGATGGCCCGCCTGCGGCGCGGTATGTCGGCGGAAACACTCTCCGCCGATACGGGGATCGACCCGTGGTTCACGCGCCGCCTCGCCGCCATCGTGGCGATGGAGGAGCGGTTGGCACGTGAACCGCTGACGGATGAGTTATTGTGGGAAGCGAAGCGGATCGGCTTCGGTGATGCCTCGCTCGGGCGGATCACCGAGACACCGGAGGCGGAGATTGCGGCGCGACGGCGCGCGGTCGGCATCGTGCCCGTCTGCAAGATGGTCGATACGTGTGCCGCCGAGTTCGATGCCGCGACGCCGTACTTCTACACTACCTACGAGGATGAGAATGAAGCGGAGCCGCTCGCCCGGCCCCAAGGCGGTCGTGATCGGCAGCGGGCCGATCCGCATCGGGCAGGGAATCGAGTTCGATTACTCCTGTGTGCAGGCCGCGCACGCCCTCCACGCCGCGAATGTCCGCTCGATCATGCTCAACAACAACCCGGAGACGGTCAGCACCGACTTCGATACCTCCGACCGCCTCTACATCGGCCCGCTCGATGAAGAGGGCGTGATGGATATTCTCTACCATGAGGGGACGGGATACCCTAACCCCCCAACCCCCTTCCCACGGGGGAAGGGGAGAGAATGCGGGGAGCCTTGTTGCTGCCGCAAGTGCCGTGGGTGCTGCGGTGGCCGCATCCGTGGCTACGTTGCCCTCGATGGGTGATGGAGGGGACGCGGCGTTAGTTCCCCTCTCCCGCACGGCGGGGGTGGGGCCGGGGGTGGGGGGAGCCTCTGCCAACACCCCGCCCGTCGTGCTCCAGTTTGGCGGGCAGACGGCGATCAATCTCGCGGGGCCGCTGGCGGCGCTTGGGGTGCCGATTCTCGGCTCCGGGCAGGAGGCGATTGACCTCGCGGAGGATCGCAAGCGGTTCGAGAAGTTCCTGCGGCAGGTCGGTATTCCGCAGCCGCCGGGCACCGCAGTGCGCACGCTCCTTGATGCGGAGATGGCGGCGGAAGCCATCGGCTATCCCGGTGCTCGTGCGGCCCTCGTACGTGCTCGGCGGGCGGGCGATGGAGGTCGTGCATACCGAAGATGACTTGCGGAACTACCTCAGCCGCGCGGTGCTGCTCTCGGATAAGCCGGTCTTGATTGATAAATACCTCGCCGGCAAAGAGGTCGAGGTAGACGCGATCTGCGACGGCACCGATGTCCTCATTCCCGGCGTGATGGAGCATATCGAGCGCGCGGGCGTCCATTCCGGTGATTCGTTCGCGGTCTATCCCGGCGTCAATCTCTACCCGACCGAAGTCGAGCAAGTCGTCGAGTACACGACGCGGATCGCGCTGGCGATGGGCGTGCGCGGTCTGATGAATATTCAGTACGTGATCTATCGCGCGCGCCTCTACGTCATCGAAGTGAACCCGCGCGCCAGCCGGACAGTCCCCTTCCTCTCGAAGGTGACGGGCGTGCCGATGGTCAAGCTGGCGACGAATATCATGCTCGGTAAGAGCCTCAAGGATCAGGGGTACGACGGGGGCTTGTGGCCGCGCGGCCCGCTCGTCGCGGTCAAAGCGCCCGTCTTCTCGATGGCGAAGCTGCGCGGTGTCGAGGTCGGCCTCGGGCCGGAGATGAAGTCCACCGGCGAGGCGATGGGCATCGACCGCACTTTCGCCCCCGCCTTCATCAAGGCAATCGCCGCCGCCGGAATGTCCTTGCCGGAGCGCGGCAGCGTCGTCGTCTCCTTGCAGGATAGCGACAAAACAGATGAGTACGCGACGATCATGGAATCGCTCGTGCGGATGGGTTTCCATACCTACGCGACCGAGGGGACGGCCGCGTGGTTGGAAGCGCACAGCATCCCGGTGCAGGGTATCGCCCACCGGATCGGTCTGGGGTCTCCGGATATGCTCGACCTGATCTCCAGTGGCACCGTGCACGCAGTCATCAATACACCGGGACCGGTGGACCGCGAGGTCGCCGATGCCTTCCTGATGCGCCGGGCGGCGGTGGAGCGTGGCGTTCCCTGCATCACCAGCATGGATACCGCCCGCGCGATGATCGAGGCAATGCGCGTCGGCAACGAGGCATACACCGTGCAACCGCTGCCCGCGTACCGGAGCACGGTCGGTCGGGGGTATTGAGCAGGACTGAGGACTGAGGACTAAGGACTGAGTGGGAGCGCCATCGTCGTGACCCAGATGTTCAGTGCGCCAGTTATCGAGAATGAGCCTGCGGGGCGCGGGAGTGTCGTGCTGCGCGTGCGGTTGCCGCACAATGTTGCGACGCAGGCGCGCGCCGGGCAGTTCGTCCATATCCGCACAGCAGAGAGTGGGGATCAGTGGGACCCGCTGCTGCGTCGCCCGATGTCGCTCCTCGGCGTGGACCCGGCGACGGATGAAGGGCTGATCCTCGTGCAGAATGTCGGGCGTGGCTCGGCATGGCTGCTGGATCGGAAAGCGGGTGACACACTGGACCTCCTCGCGCCGCTCGGGAGCGCCTTTACCGTCTCGGGGAACCAACGACACCTACTGATGGTGGCGGGCGGGGTGGGCATCGCGCCGCTCGTCATGCTGGCGGATGAGGAGTTGCCGAAGGGCGCGGAGATCGTGCTATTGATCGGCGCGCAAACCGCAGAGAAGCATCTGCCGCTGCATTATCTCCCTGAACAGGTCGAGGTGATCCGCGCGACCGATGATGGCACCCTCGGGCATCTCGGCTTCGTCACCGATCTCATGCCGGACTACCTCGATTGGGCGGACGGCATCTTCGCCTGCGGCCCCAACCCGATGTTCCGCTCGCTGCGGACGAAAGTCGAGCAGCATCGCGGCGTCCGCACGCCGCCAGTACAGATCTGTATCGAGCAGCAGATGGGCTGCGGTATGGGTGTCTGCCTCGGCTGCGTGGTGGAGACGAAACGCGGGTATCTGCGAACATGTACCGAGGGGCCGGTGTTCGCGATGGACGAGGTTGCGTGGTAACGCATCATCGCAAGAGGGTGTTTTGCATCTGATGTCCCGCATCAGGTGAGGATTGAAACGGATGGAGGATCTGCTATGGTCGTGAACCTGGCAACCGATCTCGCGCCGCGCAACTCGCGCGAACTCGTCCTCGCGAACCCCGTGCTTGTCGCCTCCGGCACCTTCGGCTACGGCATCGAATACGCGCGGATCATGGATATTCAGCGTCTCGGTGGCATCGTCTCAAAGGGGACGACGCTCCGCGCCCGCAAAGGGAACGCGATGCCCCGGATCGCGGAGACGCACGCGGGGATGCTCAATAGCATCGGCCTCCAGAACCCCGGCATTCACGAGACGATCCGCAAGTACGGCCCGATCTGGGAGCGCTGGCAGACGAAGGTGCTCGTCAATATCAGCGGCGAGCATGTCGATGACTACGCCGCGATGGCGCACCTCCTCGATGAAGCGCCCGGTATCGCGGCAATCGAGGTCAATATCTCCTGCCCGAATGTCGATGTCGGCGGAATGCAGTTCGGTGTCGATTGCGTGATGGCGGGCGAGGTGACGGCGGCGGTCCGCGCCAATACGACGCTGCCGGTGCTCGTCAAGCTCTCACCGAATGTGACGGACATCGTCGCCATCGCGGAGTCCGTTGTCGCGGCGGGCGCGGACGCGATCACGCTCATCAATACGCTCAAAGGAATGCGGATCGACACGAAGCGACGGCGGCCCGCAACTGGCGATGGGCGGCGGCGGCCTCTCCGGCCCTGCGGTGAAGCCCGTCGCGGTCTGGATGACGTCGCAGGTCGCGCAGGCCGTCCCGGTGCCCGTCATCGGCATCGGGGGCATCGCCACGACGGAGGACGCACTGGAGTTCTTCATGGCGGGCGCAACGGCGATCCAGGTCGGCACGGCATCATTTATCAACCCGTACGCCGCCCTCGAAGTCCTCGATGGCCTCCTCGCATGGCTTGATGCGGAAGGGTTGGACTCGCTGAACGAGATCATCGGCGTCGCACTGCCGGGGCCGATGCCGCTCAGGACCGCAGGCGGGGTCAATGTCGAAGCCGATTTGCTCGCGATGCTCCGCACCGATGATTGACCAGTGGTAGCAGGCCTTTAGCCTGCCTCTCCGGCATCAAGAGGGCAGGCTAAAAGCTTGCTACCACCAGAAATGAGAGAGGGTATGATGGCAGAGATGACCGATGCCCAGATTCAGGAGCGCAATGCCTTAGTGCTCGCTTCTCACGGGCGGCTTGAAGCGGTGTGGGAACTCGTCGGGCAGCGACCGGAACTGATCAACGAACCGGGCGTCGGTAGCGATTTCGGCGGCGAGACGCCGCTGGCCGCCGCATCGCACACCCATAACCGCGCTATCGCGGATGTGCTCCTGGCACACGGCGCGGAACACGACATTTACACCGCGACCTTCATCGGCGATCGCGCGCGCGTTGAAGCCTTCCTCGCCGCGAATCCGGGCCTCGCGAAGATGCCCGGTATTCATCAGATCCCGATCCTCAGCTTCGCCACGGATGGCGACCTCGCGGCACTACTGATTGAGCGAGGAGCGGATGTCAACGCGATGTCCCGCGTGCCTTACCAGACAACGCCGTTGCACGGCGCGGCGCGGCGCGGCTACGCCGATGTGGTCGATGTGCTGCTCGAAGCGGGTGCCGATACGACCGTGCAGGACTACAACGGCAAGACCCCGTTCGAACTGGCGACCGCGCCCGAGGTGCAGGCGGTGTTCGCCCGCTACGGTCGCACGGGCGCATAACACCTGATGGCGGCAGTCGCGGTCCGGCCGATGCAGCGCAGGCGATTACGATGCACTCCGCACGCTTGATGACGATGTGATGCGCTATGCCGCTCGTACCTTTCTCGGCTTCGATTGGGAGAGCGCGACGCCTGAGCGACGCGAGGGGCAGCGGGCGATCACGCCGGACGCGTTCACCTTCTATGTGCAGACGGGCTGTTCCTTCGTCGCGGAAGAGAGCGGCGCACTCGTCGGTTACGTCATGGCGCAGACGCTGCACCATTTCGACCTCGAACCGCTCGCGGTCTGGGTGGAGGACATCTCCGTCCAACCCGCACAGCACCGGCGCGGCGTTGCCAGCGCGCTCTATCGGACCCTGCACGATTGGGCGCGGGCGGCGGGCGCGACGGTAATCCTCGCGGGCATCCACATCGACAATGCGGCCTCGCTCGCGCTGCATCGGCGCGTCGGGTTTACAGTCTACGAAACGCGGACGGCGGTATGGCGGCTTGATGAATGAGAGAGGGGTGGTGTGTGAGCGAACCGACAGCGGGTGAGGTGCTTCGCGCGGCAGGGGCGATCAAGAAGGGTCATTTCCTCTATTCGTCGGGGCTTCACGGCGATACCTACGTCGAGAAGTTCGATCTGCTGCGCAACCCGCGCGCGACAGAGCAGATCTGCACGGGGTTCGTCCGTGCCTTCGCAGATGCGGGTGTCGAAGTGGTCGTCGGCCCGACGACGGGCGGTATTTTGATCGCCTTCGAGACCGCACGGCAGATGGGCGTCCTGGCGGCATATGCCGAGCGCGAGGGGGAGAGCGGGCGCGCGATTCGCCGGGGGACGACCTTAGCACCAGGCACCCGCGTGCTGCTGGTCGATGACATCCTCACGACGGGCGGCAGTGTGCGCGAAACATTGGCGGCGCTCGAACCGTATGAGGTGGAGGTTGTGGGTATCGGGGTGCTCTGGGATCGTTCCGGCGGGAAGGTGGACTTCGGCGTGCCGCTCGTCGCGCTCCATGCGGAAGCCATCGCCGCCTACCCGCCCGATTCCTGCCCCCTCTGTGCGGCCGGTGTTCCCCTCATCAAGCCCGGCACGACCGCGAAGCCGGGGCCACGCTAACGTGGTCCCGGCTTGTCAATAAGGGAAGAATCGGTGGTAGCAGGCTTTCCAGCCTGCCTTCCTGCGGCGAGTGGGCAGGCTGGAAAGCCTGCTACCACCAGGAAAAATCTATTGCGCTTACGACTCCGGATGCAGATGGCGGCGCTCGCGCAGTTCGATGTGCAGGTTGGCGAGTTCGGTCAGGCGCTGCTCGATCTGATCGAGCAGGTCCGGGCGCGGGCGGCGCTCGTACTCGTCGCGCAGTTCGAGGATCATCTGGCAGAGTCGCCCGATGGTCCGTACCGTGTGGTACGGGATCGTCTTCACGGACGGGATGCGCGTACCCGGGCGTAAACCGTGCCTCATCGTTGCGTGGCAATCCAGTAACCTTTCTTCACAGCAATGAGCAATGAGAGAAAAGTACAGTATCGAGTAACGAGAAGGGTCCGTATCCACTCGTTACTCGTTACTCATTACTCGCTACTCATCACTCATTGCTCGCGAGCAGCGCGAGCAAGCCCGCCTCATCGAGGATCGGCACTTTGAGGACGATGGCGCGTTCCGCCTTCGATCCCGGCTTCCGCGCCGACGATCACGCCGGTCGTCTTTTTCGTCACGGTGCTCGCCGTCTCGCGCCGAGCGCCTTCAGCCGTTCCTCGGCCTGCGGGCGGGACATGCTCTCCAATCGCCCGGTCAGGACGAACGTCTGCCCGGCGAGCGGTTGCGGCCCGGTCGGCAGCGGCGCGCGGTTCGTCGGCCATCCGCACGCCCGCGTGCCGCCAGTTTCGCGATCAGTTCGCGGTTGCGCGGCTCCGCGAAGAAGTCGACGATGCTCCGCGCGACGACCTCGCCGACGCCATTGACGCGGGCCAGGTCCTCCACCGACGCGGCGACGAGCGCGTCCATGCTGCCGAAGGCGTCCGCCAAGCAGCCCCGCCGAGCGCTCCCCGACGTGGCGGATGCCGAGGCCGAAGATCGAGGCGCGCGAAGGGACGATCCTTGCTCCCCTCGATGGCGCGCAGCAGATTTTCCACGCTCTTCTCGCCGAACTTCTCCAGTTCGAGCAGTTTCTCGCGGTTCGAGATGGTAGATGCCTGCGACATCACTGCAGGAAGCCGAGGTCCGCGAAGCGATCCACGATCCGCTCGCCAAGCCCCTCGATGTCCATCGCGCCGCGCGAGACGTAATGCTTGATCCGCTCGCGCACCTGCGCCGGGCAGGAGATATTCGTGCAGTACGCCATCGCTTCGTCCGGCAGATGCTCGACGCGCGCGCCGCAGGCCGGGCAATGCGTCCGGCAGGTGAAACTCCTGCTCGCTCACCCGTCCGCGCGCTTCGGTGACGACGCGGACGACCTGCGGAATCACATCGCCCGCGCGCTGAATGATGACCGTATCGCCGACGCGAATGTCTTTGCGGCGAATCTCGTCCTCGTTGTGGAGCGTCGCGCGGGAGACGAGCACGCCTGCGACATTGACCGGCTCCAACTCCGCGACGGGGTTGAGACTGCCGGTGCGCCCGACCTGAATCGTGATCGCATTGATGCGCGTCGGACTTGCGTCGCGGGGAACTTGTATGCGGTCGCCCAGCGCGGCTCGCGGGCGACGATTGCCGAGTTCCTCCTGCAAGCCGAGGCTGTCCACCTTGATCACGACGCCATCTATCTCGAAGTCGAGTGCGTCCCGCTGCTCGTGCCAGTACTGGCAGCGCTCCCAAACCGCGTCAATCGTGTCGCACGTCACTGCATGGGGCGACGGGCGGAACCCGAATGCGTGAAGGCGTGCCAGTAGTTCGCTTTGCGCGCGAACTGGATCGCCGGTATCGGTCCAATAGCCCGCCGCATAGGCGAAGAAGCCGAGTGGGCGGGACGCGGTGATCGTCGAATCGAGTTGCCGGAGCGAACCAGCCGCCGCATTGCGCGGGTTTGCGAAGGTTGGCAAGTCCGTCGCGCTCGCGCTCCTCATTGAGGCGATGGAAGCCGGTGCGCGTCAGATAGACCTCGCCGCGCACCTCGATCGTGCCCGGGAGCGGCTCACGGAAGCGCAGGGGAATCGTCTTCACGGTTCGCACATTCGGCGTCACATCTTCGCCCGTGAAGCCGTCGCCGCGCGTCGCGCCGCGCACGAGCATGCCCGTCTGTGTAGGTGAGCGCGATCGCGAGACCGTCAATCTTCGGCTCGACATCGAAGGTGATCGTCTCGCGCCCGATCACGCGGTAGACGCGATCCGCCCACGCGCGCAAATCTTCGTAGCGAGAAGACATTGCCGAGCGAGAGCATCGGCACCGGATGCGTGACCGTACCCGAACTCCGCCGAAGGCGGCGCGCCGACGCGCTGCGTCGGTGAATCGGGCGTGACGAGCGCGGGATACTCCGCTTCGAGCGCACGCAACTCGTTCAGCAGGGCGTCGTACTCGGCGTCCGTCGAGCGAGGGATTATCGTGGACGTAATACTCGACATTCGCCTGATCGATCTGCTGCCGGAGAGCCGCGACGCGCTCCTCGACCTGCGACCGGCGGCGCGGCCTGTAATGTCGCTTCGATCTCCACTTTCTCGGTGGTGCTCACCCGTTTATCGCTCTCTTGAATCGTCGCAATTCATTCACGGAAAGTATATCATGAACGTACATGAACTGTCGGCGAGATTTTCCCATGCGCGGCTCCAATTCCGTCTCCGGTCATACCGTAATAGGGAAACAATGAAAATGGGGCCGCAATATTTACTGCTTGCGTTCGCTGCCGGGATTGGTGCGACGGTGCAGTTCGGGGTCAATGGACAGTTACGGCGATTCTCCGGCCAGCCGATCTGGGCCTCGATGATCTCCTTCGCAGTTGGGACGCTCGCACTTCTGCTTTGCTTCGTCGCAACGCGCCGCGCATGGCCGCCTGGTGGACAGTTCGTCCACGCACCATGGTGGATATGGGCAGGTGGATTGCTTGGCGCGTTCTATGTCGTTGTCAGCGTCGTCAGTGGCCCCCGGCTCGGCTCGGCGGCGCTCGTCGCGTGCGTGATCGCAGGGCAACTCGTCGCGTCGGTCACCATCGACCATTTTGGCCTGCTCGGTATCACGGCGCATCCGTCAGCCCCGGTCGGATCGTTGGGGCGGTGCTCCTCCTTGCGGGCGTCGGTGTGTCCTGCGGTTTTGAATCGCCCGCGCGGGCTTGCAGCGTGCATGACGGTGGGGTACGCTGACATGATAGAACGTACGTTCACATCGCACTGGGAGAAACGATGACCACAGCCAGATGATGACGAGATGTAACGCCGATCAGGGCAATCGCAGACTCATACGGAGGAGGGAGGCGATCAATACGCATGGCTGCGGCAGCGGACGTATCTCTATCTGCGCGCGCAGGGCGGCGCGGCGCACGAAGACGCGGTCATCCGGCATGTCTTCGGTTCCGGCGGGCCGCCCGCGCTCTGGCGGACGCTGATCCGCACGGTCCTTGATGAACCGGCAACTTTTCGCCTCCGGCCCGATATGCATTGGGCGCTCGTGGAAGAGATCGCCGTCCCCGCCACGGTGGATGATCTGGCGGGCACGGGCGAATACATCGTGCTCGATGTCGAGACGACCGGCCTCCGCCCTTTCCGGCAACGATTGATCGAGGTCTGCGCGCTGAAAATCCGCGAGGGTGAGATTATCGACATCTTCACGACCCTTCTTAACCCGGAAAAGACGCTACCGCGCTTCATCACCGAGCTGACGCACATCACGGATGAGATGGTGCAGCACGCGCCGCGGTTCGCCGCTGTCGCCGATAACCTCCTGCATTTCATCGGAGAACGGCTGATCGTCGGGCACAATGTCCGCTTCGATGTCTCGTTCGTCAATGCGGAACTGGCGCGTGTCGGTAAGCCGCCGCTCGTCAACGCGCGCCTCGATACGCTCTCGCTCGCCGTCCGGCTCCTGCCGGGGTTGAAGAAACCGAACCTCGAACGGATGGCCGCGACGCTCGGTGTGCCGATCGCGCACCGGCATCGTGCGGAGGGGGATGCCCGGCTGACGGCGGAATCGCTGCATCGGCTCCTGCCCCTCGCCAAGCAGGCCGGGTTGCCGACGTTGGAGGCAATGCAGGCGCTCGCGATCCCCGCAACGGCAGAACCGCACGGCAACGCGAGCGGCGTCGAGGCGGTCGGCAGTGGCAAGGCGTATCTGGACCGCGCCTGGCTGAAGACCGTACCGTACGCACCGGGCGTCTACCGGATGCTCGATGAGGATGGGCGGATCATCTATGTCGGCAAGGCGAAGAGCCTGCACGATCGCGTCTCCTCGTACTACTCGCAGCACATGGGCCTGACGCGCAAGATGGATGGCCTCCTTGAAGCGATCGCGCGGATCGAGATCGAGGTTGTGGGGAGCGAGCTCGAGGCATTACTGCTCGAATCCCGACTCATTCATCGCCATCAGCCGCGCTACAACCGGGCGATGAAGAACCACGCGCTCTACCCGTATATCAAGATCGAGGTGCAGAAGCCGTGGCCGCGTATCCACCTCGCGCGGACGGTCAAGGACGATGGCGCGCGCTACTTCGGCCCCTTCCGCTCGCGTAGCGCCGCCGAGCGGACCGTCAATGTGCTTGCGGAAATCTTGCCGCTCGTCACCTGCACGCGCGGCTTCTCGAACCCGAAGAAGTGGGGCAACCCGTGCCCCCGGCTCGGCATGGGCAAGTGCCTCGGCCCGTGCGTCGGCGCAAGGCGACCCTAAGGAGTATTTCACCTTCATTGACGACGCGATGGCCTTCCTCGAAGGGCGGCATGACAGCATCCGCAACCGGCTTCAGGCAAAACTGGAGTTGGCGGCGGAACGGCTCGATTTCGAGGATGCCGCGCGGCTGCGCGATGCGATGCGCACGGTGACCTCGGTCGCGGCGGTCCATCAAACACTCGCCAGGCAGGTGGAATCGGGGCAATCTCGTCCTCGCGCTGCCATCGGCGGAGCCGGAATCGTACCGAAGCTTGCTGATTGTCCATGGTCGGATGGCCGCGCAGCGGCGGATAAAGCGGAATGAGCCGGTCGCTTTCGTCGCAGAATGGCTAATCGCTGCCTATCGGCGAGCGGTGGAAGTCGGCCCCCTCCCCCACCCCTCCCCCGCAAGCGGGAGAGGGAAGTACAAAAGAGCGAAGAAGAGCGCGAGGACGATGGTGGCGCGGTTCCCTCTCCCGCACGGCGGGGGAGGGTCAGGGAGGGGGCCATCCCGTCATCGCGCAGGACGATGTCGATGAACTCCATATCATCGAGCGGTGGCTTCACCATCACGCGCAGGAGCCGGGGCAGTTCCCGCTGCCCGAGGATCGCGAATCTGCTGCCGGGTGGTGGGCGCTCGCGGAATTGCTCGTCTCGTACGATGCCGCCGCCGAGGATTGGACGAAGGCGGATCTCGATGCCGTGCTCGCGGACGACGATGACGAATTGCCACCCGGCGAAGAGTAAGGCACAGGGAATCCATTTCGCCCGACGCTTGCACACGCATGAGAAATAGTCTATTGTGCGAAGTGCACGCAAAGTGACCAATGCTCTCGTCGTCATATCTCGCCACGTTACGTGCGCTGTGAGTGCATACCCTTGCAGTAGGTCCCTTGGTGACTTCTGATCCAGACAATCTATCGATCACTCCCTGTATAGCGCGGAGGGGATGCGGCGATGCCGATCGTGTGGTGCGGCTCTCATCGAGGGTACGATCGCGCCCGCCATCCGCCATAGCTGACCGTCATGGTCAGCTATGGGCCTGTGTTCCGCCACGAATCGCTTTCGTGGTGGCGGCGATTGATGCTTCACTCTGACTGATGACCGATGGAGGAGGAGTCCGTGACGCAGGAAATGTCCAACCGCCATAGCACTCGCTCGATGCCACGGCGCACGCTGATCAAAGCGGCCGCGGGGATGGTCGGCACTGCGGCGATGATGACGCCCATTGCCGCCCACGCCCAGGCCCCCGGTCAGGCAACGCCACCGAGCGTTGTCTCGAATCCGCCGCGCCAGTGGGGGCCTGACGCGCCACCGAACATCTATCCCGATCCCGATGTCCTTGCCGTTGATCCCTCGTTCGAGAAATATCGGGTGTTCAACTCACCGATCCAGCGACTCTGGACGGGGGCGCTATGGGCGGAGGGGCCGGCCTGGAACAGCGAGGGGCGCTATCTCCTGTGGAGCGATGTCGGCGGCAACGTCCAGTATCGCTGGATACAGGAGGATGGTCGTGTGACCGCCTACCGCACGCCGTCAAACAATAGTAACGGCAACACCTTTGACTTCCAGGGTCGCCAACTCTCCTGTCAGGACTTCTTCCGCCGCGTCGTACGCTGGGAACTCGACGGCTCGATGACCGTGCTTGCGGACTCCTATAACGGCAAGAGGCTCAACTCGCCCAACGATATCGTCCCGCATCCCGACGGCAGCGTCTGGTTCACGGACCCGCCCTATGGCGAGTCGCTGTTCGAGGGTCAGCCGGATGCCGGGGGGCCGCTCAACCCCAAGCTCGGTGCACCGGATGGCGGTGGGCAGACCCGACAGTTGCCGAACTCGATCTATCGCGTCGATCCGAGTGGCCGGGTTGATCTCGTCACCGATCAGGTTGAGGACCCAAACGGGCTCTGTTTCTCGCAGGACTACAAGCGGCTCTATGTCTGCAATACGGGCGCGGGGCCGGGAGATACGAAGGGCGGGCCGGGCAATATCCTCGCCTTCGATGTGACGGGAGACAACAAACTCGCCAATGGGGCAGTGTTCAGCGACATGATGATCGACGGCGTTCATTGTGGGCCGGACGGTATCCGCGTCGATGTGGACGGCAATCTTTGGTGCTCCAGCAATACCGGCAGTACGCTTGGCTACAATGGTGTGGTCGTCTTCACCCCACAGGCCAAGCTCATCGGGCGCATCCGGCTACCGGAGGTCTGCGCCAATCTCTGTTTTGGTGGCCTGAAGCGGAACCGCCTCTTCATGACCGCCAGCCAGTCGATCTATGCCGTCTATGTGAACACCCAGGGGGCCGCCCCCGGATAATAGCGTCTTGTGCCTAGAACATGGTTCTCCCGATGGAGGCGGGTATCTGCCCAATACGGTACAGATAACGCATCGGACAGCTACCCGCACGATCTGCGTAGAGCGCACCCCACGCGCCTTTCCACCCTGTTTCCTTGTGTTTACGCTCCTGTATGTCCGGATGTCAGCGATCCACTACAGACGATAAACTGCTCAGTATGCTACGCTGCCACGCTGATGGCATGAGCGAAATCGGCTGCGGGTTCTGATGGTATTGGCAATGGCGGGCCACGAATGTGGTGCATCCCGCTCAGTCCTCAGTCCTCAGTCCATCGTCCTTAGAAGGGAGCACAGTGACGATGATACGTTTCGGGACCGATGGCTGGCGGGCGGTCATCGCGGACGAGTTCACGCTGGCAAATGTTCGCCTCTGCGCCGCCGCGATTGCCGATTGGGTGAAGCAAACGCGAAGGTGCAGATCAGCGGGGCGTCGTTGTCGGGCACGACCGGCGATTCATGTCCGAGGAGTTCGCGCAGGCAGTCGCGGAAGCGCTCCTTGGGCAGGGCGTGCGCGTGCTCTATTGCGATCATGGCCCGGTGCCGACGCCCGTTGTCACCTTCACCGTGCCGCATACGCAGGCAGCAGCAGGCGTGATGATTACCGCGAGCCACAACCCGGCGGATCTACAACGGGATCAAGGTGAAGACCAGCCATCGGCGCGCCCGCTGACCGCACGGCGATCAACGGTGATCGAGACGTACGCGGATACGCGGCGATTGAGCGGCGATGAGATCCCGCTCATCTCGCTTCGGCGAGCCTTATATCGATGGGCGATATATGCCGATTGATCCGTTCCCGGCGTTCAGACGGCGTACGGCAACCTCGTGGATATCGAAGCGATCCGGCGAGCGGACCTGCGCATCGTCGTGGACGCGATGTATGGTGCGGGAGCAGGCGTGCTGCAGAAGCTGCTCGGCACGGGGCATCGCGCCCGATCATCGAAATCCGCAGCGAGCGCAACCCGCTCTTCCCCGGCATGAAAGGGCCGGAGCCGCTCGCAGAGACGCTCGGCCCGCTGATGGCAGGCGGTGAAGGCACATGGGGCCGACCTCGGCATCGCCTTCGATGGCGATGGAGACCGCATCGCGCTTGTGGACATCAAAGGCGCAGTATCGTCAGCAGTCAGGACACCTTCGCCATGCTCGCGATGTACCTCGGCGAGCGGGAAGATGTGCCCGATGGCGCGATTGTCCGCATCTGTGAATGGCTCGGTGATGCTCGATATTCTCGCGGAGCGCTACGGCGTGCCGCTGATCGAGACGCCGATTGGCTACGCGCATATCGCCCCGGCAATGGTCGAGCATACAGCAATGCTCGGTGGGGAGGAGAGCGGCGGCTTCGCCTTCGGCACGCACTTGCCGGAGCGCGACGCCTTCGTTGCCGCACTCTATATCCTCGATCTGCTGCAGCGACGGGGCACGGATATCGCCGGGTTGCGCTACGGCGTAGAAATCCGCACGGGCGAGTGGCATTACCGCCGGGAAGATGTCCCACTCGCTGCCGCAGACGATGGATGCATGTGCGAGCCCGTCTCGCCGCGATCGACACGGCAGGCAATGACCTCGCGGGTACGCCCGTGACGAAAACGGTCACGCTGGATGGCATCAAGCTGATCGGGGAAGACCGGCGCTGGCTCCTCGTCCGCACGAGCGGCACGGAACCGCTCGCCCGCATCTATGCCGAGGCCCGCGAACCCGAGACCGTGATGCGCTGATCGCGCTATGGGCAGTCGCTCCTGCGCGGCGTACGTCCTTACCCCCTTGCTCCCGCTTCGTCCGTCGGGAGCAACGCGGGAGCGACTGCACCGAAGCGAGACCGAAATCGGTGCCACGCCCGCGGCACGGGCGATCAGTACGTACACGCGGCGAGTGAGGTGTACGGCACATCGCCATGCTATACTGGCAGCGTGCCGTTCCACCGCGGAATAGTATGTGAGTGATGACTGTTCGAAATCAGATGAGAGTGAGCGAGAACGATGCAGGAGGACGAGGAGAGACGGTCGGTCAGCGCGATACGGGACGATGTGGCGGCGCAACTTGCAGCAATCGCGGACGAGATCCGCGTCTGCACGAAATGCGATCTTTGCAAGATGCGCACGAAAGCCGTGCCCGGTGATGGCCCGTTCGATGCCCCCATCCTCTTCATCGGTGAAGCCCCCGGTTTCCATGAAGATCAGCAGGGTCGCCCATTCATTGGGGCGGCCGGGAATCTGCTCAACGATCTCCTTGCCTCCGTTGGCATCGAGTCGCAGCCAAGTCTTCATCACGAACCTCGTCAAGTGCCGCCCGCCGGGGAACCGCGATCCGCTGCCGGACGAGGTCAGTACCTGCACGAGCAACTACCTCGACCGGCAGATCGCGCTGATCAACCCCCGCATGATCGTCGCTGTCGGGCGTTTCTCGATGCAGCGGTTCTTTCCCGGCGAGAAGATTATGAAGATTCATGGGCAACCGAAGCGGGCAGATGGGCGAATTTACTTCCCGATGATCCATCCCGCTGCCGCCTTGCATCAGCCCGCCTTCATGGAGCATGTGAAGGCAGACATCACGAAGATTCCGGCCCTGCTCGAAGAGGCGAAAGCGATGGCGGCACCGGAATCGGACGAGGAGCCGCCGGAGCAGTTGTCGCTCTTCTGAGTGGACAGTAGGTAGTCGGAGTCAGTGGGCAGCCGAGACGATCCTCTGCGACACCACGCGATGACGAATAGTGCATCGCTCTGCTCACTGTCCACTGTTCACTAATCTTTGGACTCGAAACCATGCACGCCGCATCCCGCAGAGGCGTGTCTGGTACAAAATATGATCGCCGCAGGACGCATTACGACACGTTTGGAGGCATACTCCCCTTGGCAAAGACAACAAAAAAGCGCGTGCGCATTATCCCGCTTGGTGGGATGGGCGAAGTCGGCAAAAATATGATCGTCTACGAGTATGGTGAACGACATCATCATCGTGGATGTCGGTGTCGGATTCCCCGAAGAAGAGATGTTCGGTGTTGACCTCGTCATCCCCGACATCACCTATCTCGCGGACAAGACTGCACCGCATTCGCGGTATCTTCATCACCCACGGGCATGAGGACCATATCGGTTCGCTAGCCCTATCTGCTCAATGATCTCGGCAATCCGCCGATCTACGGCACCCCGCTCACCCTCGGCCTGATCAGCGTCAAACTGCGCGAGCGCCGTTTGCTCGACAAGGCGCTCTCATCACCGCTCGCGATGGACGATGTGATCGAGGCGGGGCCATTCAAGCATCGAGCCATTCCGCGTCTGCCATTCGATCCCGGATTCGCGTCGGTTTCGGCATCACGACGCCTGCCGGGCTGATCGTCCATACCGGCGACTTCAAGTTCGATCAAACGCCCGTGGATGGACACCCGACGGACTTCGGCAAGATTGCCGAGTTCGGCAAGCGCGGCGTACTCGCCCTCGTGTCCGATTGCGTGCATGTCGAGACGACCGGGCTTCACCCCCTCGGAGCGGATCGTCGAGCGACGCCTTTGACCGCATCTTCGCGCAAGCCGAAGGGCGAATCATCGTCGCGACCTTCGCCTCGCTGATCTCACGCATCCAGCAAGTCGTGGATGTCGCGGGGCGGTACGGGCGCAAGGTCTGCCCGATTGGGCGGAGCATGGAAAATAACGTCGAGATGGCGCTTGGGATCGAATTATCTGCAAGACCCGTCAGCGGGTCGTCGTGGATGTCAAGCGCGCATCCGAACTGCCGCCAGATCGCGTCGTCTATGTCGTCACCGGCAGTCAGGGTGAGCCGATGGCCGCCCTCAGCCGCATCGCAGGCGGCGATCACCGGCAATTGAAGATCATCGCGCGGCGATACGGTCGTCATCAGCGCGACACCGATCCCCGGCAACGAGACGAGCGTCGGGCGGATCATCAACAACCTCTTTCAGCAGGGCGCGGACGTCATCTATTCCGCCCTGACTACCGTGCATGTCTCCGGGCACGCCAGCCACGGAAGAGCTGAAGTTGATGCTCAACCTGACGCGACCGCGGTACGTCATGCCGCTGCATGGCGAGCAGCGGCATCTCATTCTCTATCAAGCGGCTGGCGGAGAGCATGGGCTGGGACGAAGACGCGATCGTTCTCGCGAAGAATGGCAGCGTCGTCTCGTTCGCCGAGACTTTGCGGGCATGACCGAGACGGTCCATGCCGGCTTCCTCTTTGTGGATGGTGTCGGCGCGGGCGAAGTCGGTGAAGTCGTGATCCGCGACCGGCAGATGCTCGCGCGTGACGGTATCCTGATGGTCGTCGTCTCGGTGGATAAGGAGACAGGCAAACTGGTCTCCGGGCCGGACATCGTCTCGCGCGGCTTCGTCTCGCAGCGGCGCAGTACGGACCTGATCGAGGGTACGAAGGATCGCGTGCGCGATTCGCTCATTTCGTCGAACGGCCACCACCCGCAGGAATGGAGTCTTCTTGACCCGCAAGATCAAAGATGTCGCGGGATCGTATCTCTACGAGCAAACCCGCCGCCGCCCGATGATTATGCCGATGGTGATGGAAGTCTAACAGCGGGTCCTGAAATCGGGGAGAACCGCAAAGAGGCAAAGAGCGCAAAGAACGCAAAGTGAGAAAAGATATCCATCTTCGTCTTCTTTGCGACCTTTGTGTCCTTTGCGCTCTTTGCGGTTCTCCCGGTTTGTCTCATGCGCTGACCAGTGGCGCGACTTGTGTACCGAGGAGTGTCACCATCTCCAGGTGCAGGGCGTGGTCCACCGAGAACATCATTCGATCCACGCCCGCTGCGGCGAAATTGCGCAGTCGTTCCGCCGCCTGCTCTGGCGTGCCATAGATCCAGGTATCCAGATTGCGCATGTGCGGGCGGGAGCCCTCCTGCAACTGCTCCAGGGTGCGCTCGGCATCCCGTTCCGTCTCCGCAACGCAGACGCCCGCGAACAAGGCGAGAGAGACCGCACGCGGATCGCGACCTGCCTCCTCACAGTGGCGGTCGAGGCGCTCGCGCACCGCGCGGCACTCGGTCGGCGTGCCCAGGCCCATCACGTACTCGTCGCCGTAGCGTGCGGCCAGTCGCGGCAGGCGCTTTGCGGCGGTACCTCCGCCGACGATGATAGGTAGGCGCGGCCGCTGCGTCGGTTGCGGCGTGAAATGGCACTCCGCAAGCTGATAATGTTCCCCGGTGAAGCTGAAGGGATCCTCGGACCAGAGGCCGTTGATGATCTTCAGTTGCTCTTCGAGCATATCAACGCGCTCGGGACCGGACCCAAAGGGGAAGCCATGCGCGGCGTGCTCCGCAGCCATCCAGCCTGCACCAATCCCCAGTTCGGCGCGACCGTTGCTGAGGTGATCGAGCGAGGTCGCCATCTTCGCGAGCACTGCGGGCGGGCGGAAGGTCACCGGGCTGACCAGCGTGCCGAGGCGAATGCGCTGCGTATCCCGCGCCAGCGCGCCGAGAAATACCCACGCATCGGCGGCCATGCGGTCGAAGTGACCCGACGAGGAGTAATAATGCTCGGCCACGAGCGAGGCGTCGAAGCCGACCGCCTCGGCATCCCGCGTCAAGGCGAGGGTCGCCGCGTAACTCAGACCTTCCTGAATCTCGATCGACAGGCAGAACTTCATATCCCCATTCCTCCTTAATGGCCGTAATGCACACCGTGGCACTCCGGGCGACTAGTATAACGGATACGACCTCTCAGCCGGCCCCTCCCCTAAAGAGGGAGGGGTGACTCAGTACGAATATCAAGGCGTTCCTCCAAACACCACGGCATTGCGGCGCGTCACCCCCTTCCCTAAAAGGAAGGGGGATGGGGGGTTAGGTCTCCCGAAAGGTGACAAGAGTGTACGGACATGTGTAGAATGTGTCGAAAGCTTTTTGTGTGTACTGGGGAGGCGGGCCGTGGCGGGAACAGCGACATCACCGAAGCGCCGGTCGAATGCGTCGTCGCCCGCGCCCCGACGACCAACCAAAGCGCCCCGGCGGCCCGGCCCGAAGCCGAAGACGCCTGCAAAACGTCCTGCGGCGCGTGGTCCGCGTCCGGACCCGTGGATGGCACTGCATCCCGGCCTCCGGCGGGATCTCGTTGGCGTCGGTCTCATCGTCCTTGCCCTGCTCACCATCGGCGCGCTCCTGGCGGGCGATCGGACGGGGTTGCTCGATTACTGGCGGCGCGCGCTCGCCACCATGTTCGGCTGGGGGGCGGTTGGCGTGCCCGCCTTGATTGCGGTCTGGGCGGCGGACTCCTTTCTCGATAAAGACGAGACGCATGTCGGCCCATCGTACCATGCGATTGTCGGCAGCGGGCTGATGGTCGTCGCGACACTCGGCCTCCTGCACACCCTGGCAGACGATCCGCTGCGCTGGGCGGAGACGAACAAGGGGGGCGGCTATATCGGCTACTTCATCAGCGCCTTCCTCGCGCGGGGGTTAGGGAATTTCGGGGCCGGCATCGTCTTGCTCGCGCTCCTCATCGCGGGCATCGGCATCTTCATGAATAACGAACTGCGGTACGTGCTCGCGCGTTTGCGTGGCCCACAGGGGGCGAATGTCCCATTGGGTGACCTCCCCATCGTGCCTGCACGGATGGCGGAACCTGCCATGCTCGTGCCGAAGGGGCGGAACGGGCGCGCCGCGATGGTGGAGGATTTCGGCCCACCACCGCAGCAGGTGATTGTCCCACCGCCGATCATCCGCCGCCCCGATCCGAGGCCGGAACCGGTGATGGAACCGCCGCCCGAGGTGCCGCAACGCACCGTCCGCAAGGATCCACCACCGCCACCCGCACCGACCGCCGCGTCCCCCGCGAGGGCCGACACCGCGCGGATCGAGCTGCCGGAACCGGAACCGGTGCGCTGGACCCTCCCGACAATCGCGCATATGGACCGCTACCCAGATGTGACGGTGAGCGAAGAAGACCTCGAACAGAAGGCGCAGGTCATCGAGCAGACACTGGCGAGCTTTCGCGTGGAAGCGACGGTGCGGGAAATCAACCCCGGTCCGGCGGTCACGCAGTACGCGCTGGAGCCAGGTGTGGGCGTCAAGGTGCGGCGCGTGACGGAGCTACAGAACGATCTCGCCCTCGCCCTCGCGGTGCCCGCCCTCCGCATCGAAGCGCCGATCCCCGGCAAGAGCCGCATCGGCATCGAGATCCCGAACACCACGATTGCGACAGTCGGGCTGCGCGAGGCGCTCGAATCGGGCGATTTCGCTACCGCCCGTGCGAAGCTGCCGATCCCGCTCGGACGGGATGTCAACGGACATTATCAGATCGCGGACCTCGCCAAGATGCCGCACTTGCTCGTCGCCGGATCGACCGGCAGCGGCAAGAGCATCTTCGTCAATGTATTGATCGCCGCGATGCTCATTAATCGCACACCTGATGAACTCCGCTTCGTGATGGTCGACCCGAAGATGGTCGAGATGTCCGAGTACAACGGCATCCCGCATCTGCTCGCGCCTGTCGTCACCGACATGGAGAAAGTGATCGGCATTCTCCGTTGGGCGGTGACGGAGATGGAGCGCCGCTATCAACTCTTCATGCGTTCCGGCGTGCGGAATATCGAGGCGTATCATAAGCGGAGCAAGGAACTCGGCCCCCATCTCGAGAAGCAGCCCGAGAATATCCCCTACGTCGTCATTATCATCGACGAACTCGCGGACCTGATGATGACGGCCCCGGACGACATCGAAACGGCCCTCGTCCGCCTCGCCCAAAAGGCACGCGCCACCGGAATGCATCTCATTCTCGCGACGCAGCGCCCCTCGGTGGATGTGATTACGGGCCTCATCAAGGCGAACTTCCCGGCGCGGATCGCCTTCGCGGTGACGAGCCAGATCGACAGCCGGGTGATCCTCGATACACCGGGGGCGGAACGTTTGCTCGGGCGGGGCGATATGCTCTACAAGGCGGCAGACTCCGACAAGCCGCAGCGTATTCAGGGCGCGTTCGTCTCGGACAAGGATATTTCCGCCATTGTCTCGCACTGGCGGACCCTTGCGCCGGAACCGCAGTACAAACCGGAAGTAGCCGAGCCGCCGAATGACGGCAAGACGATCCGCGAGCAACCGGGCGGGGATAATCTCATCGACCGGGCGCGGCAGATCGTCCGCGAGCAAGGCTGGGCGAGCACGAGTATGCTCCAGAGCCGCCTCCGTATCGGTTACAACCGCGCCGCGCGGCTGGTTGAGGCGCTCGAACGCGAAGGCATCATTGGCCCACAGGACGGCGCGCGGCGGCGGCAGGTCATCAACGGCGAAACCGTCGATGACTATCCTGACGATGACGAAGAGGAGTGATCGCACATGAGTCTCGAAAGCGTGATCCAGTAACGGTGGCGGCGGGCTTCAGCCTGCTACAGCAAGGTATGGCAGGCTGAAGCCCGCCGCCACCGAGATTGAAGTTTTTGAACAGTCACAAGGAACGCCGGGCGATGTCTGCCCGGCGTTTTTGATCTTCGTGCGGTTGTCAGTCCGCGATGGCGACTTCCGGGATCGGTTCGACGATAAGCTCCGGTGCCGTCTTCGCCTTGGCAAAGCAGGAAGAGCAGAGCACGGGTCGGCCATTGCGTGGGACGAACGGCACCGTCGTCTCCTGGCCGCATTCGGCGCACACGATGGTATGCATCATCCGCGGCGGTTCGAGACCGAGGCGTGCCTTCCGGGCTGCACGGCATTCCGGGCAGCGTGCAGGCTCGTTCACCAGCCCCTTTTCGGCATAGAACATTTGCTCACCCGCCGTCCAGGTAAACGGTTTTCCACAGTCCCGACATGTGAGCGTGCGATCTGAGAAGTCCACGCGAGAACCCTCCTGCTTCCCCAAACCAATGAACAACCCGTGACGAGCATCCCCACGCCCGCCCTTGTGCAATATTGACAGAATGTGATCGTTTCATTCGGAAGCGCACACCGCTGATTGGCGGTTTGTCGCTCCCTCTTGTCTTCTAATCACGTTGCTAACCATAAATATACCAGATAACCCTTGCCGATTGCAAGGGGGCAACGGCACGACTTTTCCCCTTTGGAAAGCACGAAACGGTGCTCCACAATTTACGGAGATTGTCATATGTCGCATCTGGTATGGTGCAGCCAGGGGAAGGGCGGGCGAAGAACGAGATGCGAACACAGAGGACACAGCGATCACCGAGAAGAGAAAAAGAAGAAAACCTCTTCTCTGCGGTCTCTGTGTCCTCTGCGTCCTCTGTGCTCACATCTCTCTTTCTCTTCTGCGTCTCTATGTCGATCCGGTTTCGCACTATCGCTCCGGGAACTGCGTCGTGTCCGGTGGCGGGGGTTGGATCCAGCCCCGCGCCTCAAGCAGTTCTTCGCCGAGCCGACCGAGGGTGATCTGTTTCCCTGCTTCCAGTTCCGGGTGATATTCGAGCCGCCCGCGCTCGAAGTATTGCACCGTGACGCCGTTCTCGGTCAGTTCCTCGGAGATCGGGAAGCCGAACCGGTTCACGCCATCATTGTCGTCCCAATACTTTTTGAACCCCGTCGCCAGCGAATGGCCGGTTTCGCGGAAGTAGCGCCGATCCGCGCTATCGGGGAAGGGGGCGACGGTGTCGAACTTCCGGTCCCGCGTCAGTTCGGTGCCGACGAGGCCGATACGGGTGATATTGAGCGCTTTGACGTATTCCAGCTTCGACCGCTCGAAGTATTGCACCGTCACTTGCAGATTATCCGACGAAATATCGGGAAACTCCTCGCTCACGGGATAGCCAAAGTAGGCCAGAGCGCCGTGGGACTGCCAGAACTCCTTGATACCGTATTTGATGTAATGGCCGGTCTGTGCCATGTATGTCACATCCGGTTCGGGGGCGGTCGGCGGTTCGAGGCGGTCGGAAGGCAGTTTCGGGATGAGTTTCACCGCCGTGACGCGCGCAGCGAAGGCGTCGCTCTTCAGCCAGCCGATGAACTGACCGGAAACGAAGGGAACGCGGGCATCGCCGCTGCGCGTGAGGGTGTATTCCGTGCTCTTTTTCGTGTCGTACGCGAAGATATTCGGCGCGCCGTTCCGCCAGTCCTCCCAGACGACCAGATCGCCGCTGATCTCTGGGCGCGCGACGAGGTGATCTTTCGCGAGCGTCTTCGTCTGCTTCGTCTCGATGTCGTACAGCTTGAGACTCGGGTTGCCTCCCGTCATGCCACGATCGAGATAGACGACGGTGTTGCCGGAAATCTGCGCGTACTCCTGATCGCCGCCGCCTGCCGCGATCGCGAACGTCTTCTTGTCCTTGACGGTGTACCCCATGATGTCCGACGAGTTATCCCGATAGACATCGTAGATGACCGTGCTGCCGCTCACGGCAGTGTAGCCGTGCGCGCCGCCGCCAATCGCGATAGGGAACTCGGTATTTGTGCTGAGATCGTAGCCGTAGATGTCCCACTCGCCGCTCCGCTTGTCGGAATAGACGATCAGTGACCCACTGACCGCCGGGCGACGTTTCGGGCCCGCGCCAACGTTCGGGAGCGCAATCACCCGGTGCCGCGTGAGGTCGTAGGCACCGATCGTCTGTTGTTGCAGCGCCGGTGCACTCGGTGTCCCGCCCTGTGTGACATCTGGCGGCGGGGTATTGACCCAGACGAGGGTTTGACCATCGAGCGAGGGCTGGCTCCGTTCGGTGCCGGGGGTCGGCAGCGGCACCGCGAGCGCGAGGCGCTGCTCCTGACCTTCATCGGTATCGTAGGTGACGACATCGAAGATACCGGTCCGGCGGTCTGCCCATGAAATGACGGTACCCGCCATCACCGGGTCGGTCTGATCCGCCGTCGGGGCGGCAGTCATCACTGGCTTGACATTGAAAGGGTCGGTCGTTGCGGCCCCCACTGGTGTGGGTGTCAGGCCGACGATGAGTGTGAACAAGAGCAAACCTGCGGAAAGCCGCTGCAACCACGCGATGGACGAACGCTGCATCACAAGTCCCCTCAAAAGCCTCTACGTTATGCAAACTGTACGTACGAAGCACCCCGTGCGCGGCAGTATAGCACAATGCTAGAATGCGGCGACGAGCGCTGAGGCCGCGAGATGACGGGAAGGGAGCAGGGGATGAACGCATCGGAAGCGCTGGTGCAGATGCTGATCGACACCGGCGTGACGCATATTTTCGGGTTGCCCGGTGATACGAGTATGACCCTCTACGACGCGCTCTATCATCGCGGCGACGCGATCCGGCATGTCATGTTCCGTGACGAGCGTTCCGCTTCCTTCGCGGCGGATGCCTATGCGCGCTTCACGAACCGGATCGGCGTGACAGAGGGGCCATCGGGCGGCGGCGCGACGTACATTGTGCCCGGTGTCGCGGAGGCGCAGGGTTCCGCCGTGCCACTCCTCTGCCTGACAACGGACACGCCCGTCTCTGAGGAGGGGCGCGGCGTGCTCACCGAACTCGATCAGGTCATGCTCTTTACCGCAGTCACGAAGTGGACGACGAAAGTGAAGACGAGCGAGGGATTGCCGGATGCCTTGCGCCGCGCCCTGCGACTCGCCACGAGCGGTCGCCCCGGTGCAACCCACCTCTCACTCCCCGCCGATGTTCTTGCGGGCGACATCGGCGATGCCGCCACGCATACCGATCCGCTCTGGGGGAGCACACCCGCCGCGCCGGTCCGCCCGGACCCGGCGGCGATTGAGCGCGCCGCGCGGTTGATCGAGGGTGCCGCGCGCCCCATCATTGTGGCGGGCGGTGGCGTCCATGCGTCGCGCGCCTGGGATGCGCTCACCCGTTTCGCTGAAACACTGAACATTCCCGTTGCGACGAGCATCAACGGGAAGGGAAGCATCGCGGAGACCAGCCCGGTCAGCCTCGGTGTCGTCGGCGGGAACGGGGGGCGCGAGTACACGCGCCGGGCCGTGATGGCGGCGGACCTGATCTTTCTGATCGGTACACGCACCGACAGCGTGACGACCCTGAACTGGACCCTGCCTGCCAAGCCGGAGCAAGGTGGCCCGGCAGTTATCCAACTCGATATGGAGCCGTGGGAAGTCGGCAATAACTACCGTGCCGCCGTGCCGCTGGTTGGCGATGCACGCCTTGCCCTGGAAGACGTGTTCGCCGCCATCGCCGATCCCACCGGCGTCGGCAAGCGGAACGCACCCCGCATCGCGGCGCTGGGGCAGGAAAGCGCCGCGTGGTGGGAGGGCGTCGCGGTCGATGCCCGCAGCGAGATGCGCCCGATTCATCCCGCGCGTGTGATCCGCCATCTGCGCGATCTGCTCCCCGACGATCCGCTCATTGTTGCTGATCCCGGTACGCCGACCCCGTACCTTGCCGCGCAGTTCCAGACGCGCGTCGCCGGGCGGGGCTTCGCCATTCCGCGCGCGCATGGCGGGCTTGGCTACGCGATCGGTGGTGTTGTCGGGGCGGCGATGGCGGCCCGGCCGGGGCAGCGCGTCGTCGCGATGATGGGCGACGGTTCGTTCGGCATGTCGTGCGGCGATCTCGAAACCCTCAGCCGCATCAATGCGCCGGTCGTCGTCATCCTCTGCAACAACGGCTCCTTTGGCTGGATTAAGGAGTTGCAGCACCTTTATCACAGTCGCCGCTACTATTCCGTCGATTTCTCGACCGAGACGGATTACGGCGCGATTGCCCGCGCCTTCGGCTTCAAGAGCGCCCGCATCGACGATCCCGCGCACCTCGAACGGGCGCTCCAGACCGCCTTCGCGGATGGTGGCCCGTATTTCCTCGATGTGTTGACCGCACCACCGATGGTAGAGACGCCCCCGGTCGCGGCCTGGCAAGAAGCCCTCGCCGCAGGCGCACCCGGCGACGATTAATCGCGGAACCGATTGAACACGAAAACCGATTAAACCGCAGAGACGCAGAGGGCGCAGAGAAAGAGAGAAGTAAGAAGAAGGGGATCCTGATTGATCCGTTCCGTATTTCTCTATCTCGTTTCTCTTCTCCTTCCCTCTCTGCGTCCTCTGCGTCTCTGCGGTTCGATTTGACCAAATGGGGAGGCATGTTGTGGCTTTGGAACCGATTCGCGCGATTCTCGATGTTGATACGGGTGTGGACGATGCGATGGCGATTGCGTTGGCAGTTGCGGCGCCGACGATTGACCTGATCGGCGTCACGACGGTCGCGGGCAATGTCGAACTGGAACATACGACGCGCAATACGCTGCGCGTCCTCGATTTCGTCGGTGCGACGAGGGTTCCGGTCTATCGGGGCATGAGCCGCCCGATGGACCGGCCACTCTTTACCGCCGCACATGTGCATGGCTCGGATGGCCTCGGCGGGGCGGATATTCCGGACTCCCGGCGCACCGTCGAGGCGCTTTCCGCACCACAATACCTCATCGATGCGGCGCGCAATGCTCCGGGAGCACTGACTTTCATTTTCGTCGGGCCGCTCACAAACCTCGCGGTCGCGGTTGCATTGGAGCCGGAGTTGCCGCGGCTCGTCAAGCGACTCGTCATCATGGGGGGCGCGTTCCGCGTGCCGGGGAACACGACGCCAAGTGCCGAGTTCAACATTTATGCGGACCCGGAAGCGGCCGCACAGGTACTGGAAGCGGGCTTCGATGCGACGTGGGTCGGTCTCGATGTGACGATGCACGCAGCCTTTACCCGCGCGCAGTGGGACGCGCTGGAAGGCGAAACCGCGCCGAACGCGCAAATCGTGCGGAAGGCGGGCGCGCAGATGTTCGTCGCCTTCAATCGCCCACTCAACCATCTGCACGATCCGCTCGCCGTTGCCGTTGCGGCGGACCCGAAACTTGTCGATGCACCCGAGGAGCGCGCGATGATCGAGACGGGCGGCAAATACGCCGCCGGTCAGACGATCCTCACCCGTCCCGGTCGCCCCGAAGGTGGCTTCGCAACCAAGGTGGCGAAAACCGTCGACTCCGCGCGATTCAATGACTATTTCACGCAGACATTGGGGTTGCCGAAGCCGTCCTAACCCCCCGGCCCCCTTCCCTAAAAGGAAGGGGGTGACTCGCTGCAATGCCTCGGTATGTGAGAAAGAGCACGATGCCAAGATCACGTTCCCCTTCCCTTTAGGGAGGGGGCGAGGGGTAGGTCAGCTTTTCCGTGCGGTGACGAAGTCTGCCATCGCGCTGAGGTAGCCGCGTGCCTCACCGGCGGGGAGGGTTTCGAGGCAACGTTTCGCGCGGTCCACGGCGGCTTGCGCCTCCGCAACGGCATCGTCAAGGGCGCCGGATGTCCGCACGCGACCAACGAGTGCGTCGATCTGCGTATCGTCGGTCTTGGTGCCGAGTACGACCTTACGGATTAACGCAGTATCAGCGGCATCGGCATACTTTTCGAGATAAAACATCATTGGCAGTGTCAGCGTGCCCTGACGCAGGTCCGAACCGGCGGGCTTGCCGATGTCCTCGGAGGTTTCGCGCAGATCGAGCACATCGTCGATGATCTGGAAGCCGATGCCAATCGCCGTGCCGTATGCCCGGAGCGCCTCGACTGCCTCGGCGGGTGCGCCGGAAAGGACGCCGCCGAACTCTGCGGCAGTCGCGAAGAGCGCGGCGGTCTTGCCGTGGATACGCTGGTCATACTGCTGGCGTGTCTGGTCCCACTGTCGGGTTTGGAAGATCTCATCCAACTCGCCGTTGCAGATGTCCCCGAGGGTTTCCGCAAAGAGCGTCATCGCGCGCAGATTGTTCGACATTGAGACGAGGACGGCCGATTGCGCAAAGAGGTAATCCCCGAGCAGGACGACGATGGTCGTCGGCAGGACGGAGTTGAGCGTCGCCGCGCCGCGCCGGAAGAGCGCCTTATCGACGGTGTCATCGTGGATCAGGCTGGCGATATGCAGGAGTTCGATACCGGCGGCGGCGGGGGCGAGATGGCTGATGTCGTACTCGAACATGCGCGCGGCGGCGAGGAGCACGCGCGGGCGGAGCATCTTCCCCTTCGCCGCAATGATGCCATTGAGCAGGTCGGTCATGACCGGGTAGTTTACCGCGATGCGCTCGCGAATCGCGTCTTCGACACGTGCGAGGTCCGCATTGATCGTGGGATCGCGGAGGACATCGATATTTATTGCGGGCATGGGAAGCGTCTCTGCTTTCTATCCTGCTCCGTTGCAGGATGCGGGTGGTTACTGTGTGTACCACCCCTGCACAGTGTGGCAGAAACTCTCTGCCACCACAGAAAATGATACTCCCCTGGCGCACGTGCGTCAAAGCGCGAAGCCTCCTGTGCACGAACAAGAAAAGCGCGGAGGATACGCAAAATCCAGACGATCATGATTCTCTGCTTGCATTTGCCCAAATCAGATGATACGGTACGCGCCGTGGGGGCAGAGATTGCGTTACGCAATTATCTTGGTGAACGTACAGTACGAACGCGCGAATATGATTTTGTGAAGGCAGGTGCGTGTGCGGTTACGGGTAGCCCAGACAGCGTCATCCATCGGCGAGAGCCGCGGCAGTGTTTGTGTCGTCGTGGATGTGGTGCGCGCGAGTACGACGCTCCTGACGCTCTGCGAGCGCGGGGCGGGGCCGATTCGCTTCGCGATTGATCTGGAGGAGGCGCGTCGCCGCGCCGCACAGTTCGGCAACGAGCGCGCGCTGCTTGTGGGTGAGCAAGGCGGGATCATCGCGCCGGGTTTCGACCTCGATAACTCGCCAACGGCAGCCACCACGGCTGCCGTCGCCGGGCGTGGCGTGGTGATGCGGACGAGTAACGGCACGGTCGCGCTCGCCTTGCTCTCTGCCGCGCCGCTGGTCCTCGTTGGCTGCATCCGCAATGGTGCGGCAGTGATCGCCGAGGCCATCGAGGAAGCGACCACGCGAAAGCTCGATGTGCTGATCGTCTGTGCCGGGCAGGAGCATGGCACGGTCTTTGCACTCGATGATCTCCTGGCGGCGGGCTTTCTCGTCGCCTGTGCATGGGAGTCGCATGGTCCGTGGGCATTTCCGGACCGGCAGGACGCGCCGCGCACCATCGACGAGTCCGCCCTCGCCGCCTTGACGCTCTATCGCTCCTTTGTCAGTGAGGGGACGAAGCCGGACGCGGAGACATTCACGACTGCCCTTCTTCAGGGTGCCGGCCCGCGCTTCATCGCGACGACCGGGCGGCTTGACGATGTGCGCTATTGCGCGTCACCGCACCGTAGTACCGTCGTGCCACGGGTGGTGCAGACTCCCGATGGCCCGACAATCGCCAGCAGTGAGCGGCGCGTGCCTGCGTCCATCGCTGCGGATGCAACCCCTTCGGCATCGTAGGAGGCCCATCGCTTGGTGTTACGAGAAAGACATTTCGCCGTGCGCTCCCAACCGTATCGACGGTCTTCGGGTGGCCCGTGGCGAGCGCTCATTGCGGCAGGTCTTGTCGCGGTGATCGGCTATGGCGGATATACCCTGCTCGGACACACCGGGGGGAGTGGGGCGGGTCAGTTGGGAACCTTCGTTATCAAAGACGCCTACTCCGGCACGCCGCTCGCGGGCGCGCAGGTGACGGTCGTCCCCCTCGCGTGCACGGACAGTGCGTGTAATCCGGCGGAATCGACACCGCAAGGAACCGTCGGCAGAATGTTCACGACGAACGCGCAGGGTGAGGTGCATGCCCGTCTCTTGAGTGAGCGCGTCACGGTCTTCGCCGCACTGCGTGAGTATGACCGGCGGCAGATCGAGATGCCCTGGCCGCCCACCGAAACGGCGACGCTGGCCCTCCGGCCCGCATGGCTGGCGGGGCGCGTCACCGCGCTTGGACAGCCCGTCGCCAATGCGAAAGTCGAAGCGGTTCTCCCCGGCACGGAACAGGGCACCGCTGCGACGACAGACCCGGATGGTCGCTACCGGCTCTCCGGCGTGCCGGATGGCGCGAATCTTGTCGTCGATGCGCCGAACATCAGCCGTCGACCGCACCCGGTGGAGCGCACGACGACGATGGACCTGGCGCTCCGCCCGGATGTCGTTTCCGGGGTGATACGCGATCCAAAGGGGCAGCCGGTCGCGGGTGTCACGGTCGCGGCGGGCGGTGCCGTCGGGCAGACGAGCGCGGACGGGAAGTACACGCTCGACGGTGTCGATGATGGCGCGCAACTGATCGTCAAGGGGATCGGCTATCTGCCGCAAACGCTCCCACTCGGCGCGAACCTCACGCAGGATGTCACCCTTCAGCCGTTCGTTGCGAAAGGCATTTACGCCGAGGCAACTGTCGCGGCGGACCCTGCCCGGTTCGACCGCGTGATGAACCTGATTGCGACCCGTGACCTGAACGCATTGGTTGTGGACCTCAAAGACAATAATGGCGTCGTCTACTACGACTCGAAGGTGCCGCTGGCCCGCGAGGTGGGCGCGGTGCATCCGACGCTGAATGTGCCGCAACTCATCCAAACATTGCACGCGAAAGGGATCTACGCAATCGGTCGGATCGTGGTGATGGAAGACCCGATCGCGGCGACGAAGCGACCGGACCTGGCGATCAAGGATAATCGTACCGGCAAAGTGTGGCGGACGAGTGGCGGCGCGGCATGGCTCAACCCGACGAACCCGCAGGTCTGGCAATATGTCACAGATCTTGCGGTCGAAGCCGCAAACCTCGGCTTCGATGAGATTCAGTTCGATTACGTCCGCTTCCCGTCGGATGGCGTGCTTGCAAGCGCCGAATATGGCCCCAGCTTTACGGGCGGCGCGCAAGAGCGGCGAGACGCTATTACGAGCCTGCTCAAGATGGCCCACACCCGGCTGGCACCAACGCACGCGCTCCTTGGCGCGGACGTATTCGGCATCACCGCGTGGCTGAAGGGGGATAACGGCATCGGTCAGCAGTTCGAGGACCTCGTCGCGCTCGTCGATGTCATCTGCCCGATGGATTACCCCTCGCACTACTCGCGTGGCTTCAACGGGTGGGATATCCCGAATAACTACCCCTATGAAGTCATCAAGCAGAGCTTGATCGAGCGGGACCAACGTGTGCCGGGCATCGCCCGCAAGACGCGCCCGTGGCTTCAGGCATTCTCCTACGGGCCAGGTGTGGAGTACGGCACGCAACAAGTCTACGCCCAGATTCAGGCGTGCAACGAGATGCAGAGCAGCGGCTACCTTCTGTGGAATATCGGCAGTGACTATGACCCTGCGTGGCTTCCCCCTAAGCCTCCACCCGTTTGACGGGTGAGGGAAGACCGCGTACGCTGCTGCCATGAGCGAGACGATAGCCACCGATCCGAGCCCTCTCCGCCCCGTTGAGCCTGCGGTGGAGCGACCATATGTGCGGCGGTCACTCGGGCGCGCCCTGCTCAAAGAGGCGCGGCCAAAGCAGTGGGTCAAGAACGGCTTCCTCTTCGCGGGGATCGTCTTCGCGAAGCAACTGACGAACCGCACCGCGATCTGGCAAGTCCTCGCCGCCTTCGTGCTTTTCTGCGTGGTGGCGAGTGCGATTTACTTCATCAACGACCTCGGGGATCGTGAGGCAGACCGCCTCCACCCGAAAAAGCGCTTCCGGCCGATCGCGGCGGGAGAGATCCCCGTGCCGCTCGCCTGGGTGCTCGCGCTCGTCGCCCTCGGTATCGCCGTCCCGCTCGCCTTTCTCCTGCGGCCGATGTTCGGGGCAATTGTCGCGGGCTACGTTGCGCTGCAGTTCGCCTATACCTACTGGCTGAAGGAGCAGGTGCTGCTCGATGTCTTTGCCCTCGCCGCGAGTTTCGTCCTGCGCGCGATGGCGGGCGCGGTCGTCATCGCCGCGCCGATCTCACCGTGGCTCTATGTCTGCACGGTGCTTCTCTCACTCTGCCTCGGCTTCGCCAAGCGGCGGCACGAGTTGATGCTCCTCGAAGCGGGCGCGGGCAGCCATCGCTCGGTACTCGATGAGTATTCCGCCACCCTCCTCGAAGAGATCATCGCGGTTGTGACGAGCGCGACCGTGATGGCCTACGCGCTCTACACCTTCAATGCCGAGAACCTCCCGCGCAACCATGCGATGATGTTCACGATCCCCTTCGTCCTCTATGCGGTCTTCCGCTACCTCTACCTTGTCTATCGCAAGGGCGAGGGCGGCAACCCCGAGGACGCCCTTTTCGCCGACCGCCCTCTCCTCATTTGCATCCTCCTCTGGGGTATCACGAGCGTCGTCATTCTGTACGCACGCTGATCGACCCCTCGTCCCTTGGTTATACCCTTTCGGTCAGCGCCGTGGTGCCCTCGGCTGGGAGGTTCACGAACCGCCATCTGCGACCAATCAGCGACGACGGGACGAATCGTTCTTGCTCGCCCGCTTCGCCGCTTTCTTCACGGCGATGATCTCGTCCCAGGGCACGGGCGGGCGGGCGAGATGGCGGGCGGCGAGGTAACGGTCCGCCGTGTGGCGCGCCTCCCGCGCGAAGCGAACCATCCCTCTGACCCCGCCGAACCCGACGCCGGAGATGAGCCGCGCGGGTTGGAGATGCCAGCCCTGCGCGTCCTGCGCCAGTGTGCCGCGCACGAGGAAGCTCTTCTGATGCCAGAGTAATTCGTCGTGCGAGTGCCAGAGCAGGGACGCCGGGCCGGGCCGTAGCGTCGCATCGGGCGGTATGCGCACGCGCACCCGTTGCGCGGCGGCATCCGGCTCCGGCTGGCACCGGACGCTGCACGGATAGCCGTCCATCCCGCTCGCCGTCAGGACGGCATTCCGGAACTCCGACATCAGCCGGACCATCTCATCCCACGGGAACATCATGCGCCTCCCTGAGTTCGAGCTCGCGCGCCGCCTGGGTGAAATCGCCCTTCGGCCACCAACGGATCCGCCGGGGCGTGACGATGATCTGCAGGCGCATATAGTACCAGTCGAAATAGCGGCGCATGAGGGGGTTGCTGCTGTAGATCCCGCCGGAGGGTTGCCGCTGGAAGACCATCGTCAGGCGCTCCTCGTAGCCCCGGATCGAGGTGTCAACCTCGTCCGGCGCGGCGGCGTCCCCCTGGATGAGGACGGCGGGAGGGTCCGTCAGGCCGGAGCCGGTGGGATCGGAGAAGAGCAGCGAGACGCGCGGATTGCGCCGCACATTGAATGCCTTCTGGGGGAAGGCGATCGAGGTGGTGACGACGAATTGGGCCGCCTCCGCGTCGTAGAAGGGGAGCGTCGGCCAGGTGATCGGCGTGCCGTCTTTGGCGAGAGTCGTGAACTCGCAGGCGCGGAACTCCTGGAAGACTCCCTCTACTTCGGGCGGTAACAAGAGCGACATGCCTTCCTCCTCCCTGCCTTCCGGTCATGCCGCACAATGCGAAGAACCTACTGGGATGGATGCGCGCGAACCTTCCCGAAGTACATCAACTCCCAGATCGCTTCGTCGCACTGCGTCTCCGTCACCCACTCGCCGTCGGCGCATTCGATGCACAACTCTCCCGCGAAGCGGAGGTACGCTCCGTCGAAACGGATCATCTTCGCCAGCAGATGCGTGACACCATGAATCTCATCCACCAACTTCATGCGCGTCAGGTCCGTCGCGCGCCGGAATGTCAGCGTATAGCGCCGGTTGCGCTCCCGGTAGTCGAACACGACCGTATTCGCCACCGGCTTGCCGGTGAGCGTGTCGGTGTACAGGTCGGCGAGGTGAAATTGCACCTTGTCGCCATCATCGGCGATCACCGTACCATCCTGCGCAAGCATGAAGACCGTCAGTGGGGTGTAGCCATAGGCCTTTTCGGCAATGATCTGCGACGCGATCATCGTGTAGCCGCCGATCTTCCCGCGCGCCCAGTACCAATGATGGACGAGCTTCTGCACGGCGATGTTGCCCCAAATTGTGATCGTGATAGCCGATCCCTCGCGCGGATCGCGTCTCGCCCCCTACACGGATCGTCGCCTCGACAGCCCCTTGCGGCACGGACGGCAACCATGCGAAGAGATGCTCCTCGCGCGTGCCAAAAAGCGCGTGGCCCGTCCTCGGTCGCCACGGCGGCACCTGACCGGTCAGCGTGACATCGGCGACGATGCCGTCAATCTCGACGTGGATCGTGTACGTATGCAGGTCACCCCGGAAGGTGCTCGCGCCGATGCGCACATCGCAGCGCTCCTTGGAGGCGGAGAATTCATGCCGTTTCCAGAAGTGCGCCTTCTGCACGCTCCGGCCGTCGGGATAATCGAAGTTCAGCGTAATATATGGCGTGAGGGGCTTGCCGACGTCCGTGACGGGCTTCGTGTAGAAGGTAATGACGAGCTTCGCGCCGTCGTCGAGGTGGGTGTCGAAGTACCACCATTCGTAGGTCCCCGAACTCCCGTCGGTGCGCATCCCATCTTCCCAGGTCTCAATCATTTCCGTACGGAGGCCGAAGCGACGGTACTGCTCCGGTTGGCCGGCAATCGTCGCCGGCAACATGCGTGGGCCCATCAGTCGCTCCTAGTCTGCGCGTGCAGGGATTCGCGCGTGCATTCCGGCGCCGCTGCGGAACGCTTCTCGACCCTCACGCACCTGGCGTTACCCGGCGTGCCGGGGCTGCGCCGCGCCCGCCCGGCTGTTGGCGCGATAGCGGGAATCCAGCACGATATCCAGCGCGAGCAGGCCGACGAACATGCCGCCGATGCCGCCGACGAAGACCCACGTCATTCCATTCGATCGGTCGAAATCGCCCCACGCCCGGACGACGGCGATTAGCATCAGCGCCAGGCCGATCAGTTGGCTCTGCAGCGTGATCCGGATCGCACTCCAGCGGTGGTCGAGTGCCATCAGCATCGCCACGACGCTCGGTAGGGCGAACCAACCGCCGATCACCTGCGCCGTGAGCGGCGTCAGTTTCCAAGGCCAGAGATCAATCATCGTAGTGGGGAAGAGGAGAAGGAAGAGCGCGATCAGGAACTGCGCCGCGCCGCCGATGCCGAGGACGCCGCGGACTACCGGTGAGAGCAGCACATCGTCCGGTTCCGGCGTGCGCGGGTCGGTGCGGCTGTTGCGGTACCAGACGAGCGGGACGAGGACGGGCGTGATGATGTAGAGCCCGATCCACGCATAGAACGAGACGTGCCCGTGATGGAAGCGGTCCAGGTGCATGAAGGAGGCGATCGCCATGAAGATCGTGAAGGCGGTGATCGGCAGGAAGCCGAGGTGCACCGTGTGCCAGCGCCGGGCGAAGAACGCGTGGACGAAGAAATAGCTGCCGGAGATGTAGCCCGCGCCCATGATCAGCGGCGTCATATCGGGGCGGATCGTCCAGGCAAAGAGGCGGTCGGTGTGGCCGGGGAAGAGGTAGAGCATCACGAAGGCCACGAATAGGAAGGGCACGATGAACGCCGAGAGCCAGCGCGTCTCGGGGAGGACACGGTCGTCCCGGATGAGCGCGCTGCTCCCCGCCGCACGCATGCCACTGATAACTCCCCCGTCAGACACCATCGCACACCTCCATCCCGCCGCATACCGTCCCGAATCGCGCGCAGGCGCCGGTCGGCGGACACCGACCCGGCGAGCACCAAGCGCCATGATGCGCGCTCCATTGAGCCGTATGACACCGCTTTGTCCCTGAATCTGTTGCCCGCCTCGCAGATTCATTCTACCCCCTTCGTCAATCGGCGGAGAGACCGCCTTCCAGGCGGCGAACGTCGCTCCCCTGCCACGATGCCTGGAATGGTCCACACGCTGGTAGCGTATGCTCCCATGCCATGTAGCGGCGCAGGATGCGCGGATGCGCGCCGCGCCTGCCCAGTGTCCAAACAACGGGCGCGTACGCGAAATTCGGGAGCGCGCACGCCACCGCCTGCATCCGTGCGTAGGCGCCTACGCGCGCCCGGTGGCCCGCGACCGCGCGCGCGTAGGCGGAGCGTGCCGCGTCCCACGATATTGTCCCATCGAGCGCCATCCGCAGCAGCGGGCCAGCCATGTCGCCGTCCTGCAAGGCGAAGCGGATCCCCTCGCCGGTCAGCGGCAAGCAGTGGCCCGCCGCGTCGCCAAGGACCCAGAGGGCGCCGACCACCGACGGCCGGGCCTGCGCCGGCAACATGCCACCGTTCCGCGTGAGATCGCGCAGGTCGGTCGTGATGCCGAGGCATGCGAGGAAGGCACGTAAGCGGTCGGCCATCCCCTTCGCATTGTCGAACGCGACCAACCCGATGCGTCGCTCCTCCCCGCACGGGAAGACCCACCCGTATCCCTCACGGACGATCTCCTTGTTCGCATAAAAGTGCAGCGCATCGGTGCCACCGGGCACAGTGACTTCGATCCCGACTGTCAGACGGCCACGGTCCACGAAGGCAGGATCCAGCGACCCCGCGAGCGCCGCGCGCCATCCGCTCGCATCAACAAATTGGCGCGCCGTGAATCGCCCCCTGTTTGTCACCACGTTGGCGCCATCGAACGCGGCGATGCGCGCCTGGAGAAACGCCACGTCCGGCGCTTGCGCGCGGAGTGCGACACACAGCGCGCGATGGTCCACGACCATCCACGGCCCCGGCCAGCGAAATCGCACGGTGTTATACCGTGTGTGGACAACGCCCCACCCGGTCTCCTGGCACGCGCTCACCAACCCCCTGACGGCGGCGAGCGTGCGCGTCGGCACGGCGCAGGCAGAGCGTCGGATCGCCCCAATGGCATGCTCGTCAATGAGGAGCACGCGCGCGCCGACACCCGCGAGATGGCGCGCCGCCGCCAACCCGGCGTACGACGCCCCGGCGATAATGATGTCGAAATCATTGGACATCCATGCCCCACCACTGAACGACGTCGCCCTGTTCGACCTTTCAAAGGCCAGGTTCCTTTGTGATGGAACCCGCGGGCTGACCTTGTCCTTGAGGACAAACGTCGCGCCAAAGAGGACGGATAAGCCGCCTATCCGGACCTAGCTCTGCGTATCTGCATTGCGGGCGCACGCGGTTGCCGTTCGCTGGTCCTCGATCTTGCCGAACCTCTATCGCCACTATGCAGGGAATCGGTGGCATAGGGCAACAGGGAAATCCCTATGTTTTTAGGAAGAATTCTCCGAATTTGCTGAACTACACCTCCATCTTCCATACGTGTCAGTCCCTCCCCACTTCGAGCAGACGTTCGTGGTCAGTAGGGAAGGTAGATATGCGACAAATATCCCTGAAGAATATCGCCATAAGGTCTTGAAAGAGACAACCCGTTGCCAAACCGGGCGTACCGGAGTACACTACGCGGAACTCCTTAGCACTCGTGGCATGAGAGTGCTAAATCTGGAACAAAATGCTCTCCGTGCTGTTGTTAATGCTGACCGTCCAATGTAGGGGCGATGATGGAGAGAAATATGATCGCACACACAGGAACGCGGGGGGTGTAAGGTGTCGCAGCGCAATCGCGATATCCATGCGGCATACGGGATTTCGTTCAGTTTGCGGATGACCGGGCATACGGATGCCTGGCGACCCGCGCTTGAGGTCTACGAGACTGAGGCAGCGTTTGTCGTCCGTGCGGAACTGGCCGGGATCGATGAGCAGCATCTGCGGGTCGCGCTCGATGGCAACACCCTGGTGATCCAAGGGCAACGTGCGCCGACATCGCGGAGTGCGGCGGACGCGCCGGAGCAACGCTCGTATCACGAGATGGGCATTTCGTATGGCCCGTTTCGTGCGCAGGTCATGGTGCCGTTTCCCGTGATGCGGGATGGCGTGGAAGCAAATTACGAACATGGTTTACTGACGATCGTCCTCCCACGGGCGCAACGCGTGCGTATCCAGGCAACGCGGGCCACGGCGACGGTAGCCGTTGGTGCGCCGGATGATGAGGCAAGTCCCGGTGATATGGGAAAGGATAGTGAATAATGGCGGGCAAGAAGAAGCCAATCGACGTGAAGCCAATCGAAAGCGAACAGACAGAATTGGAGACGCCCACAGTTGCGGCAACGACCGTGACAACGACGGCGGAAGCGGCGGAAACTGAAGCGCCCGCGCCGATAGCGATCAAGCGTCGCTCGCGCAAGGAGCGCATCGAGATCGGCACCACCCCTCCGGACGAAGCGACCATCCCGGAGTCGCTCCCGATCTTGCCGCTCAGGAACGCGGTGCTCTTTCCCATGACGGGGCTGCCTCTTGAGGCGTCACAGGCGCGCTCGCTGCGGCTGATCGATGCGGTCGTCAATGGCGACCGGCGCGTCGTTTTCGTCGCGCAGAAGGATAAGGAAGTCGAGGGCGCAGGCCCGAAGGACCTCTACGAGATCGGCACCCTCGGTGCGATCCAGCAGATGCTGCGGATGCCGGACGGCAATGTGCGCCTCGGCGTGCAGGGTATGGAGCGCGTGCGGATCGGTGCCTACACACAGGAAGAGCCCTATCTGCTCGCGAAGGTCGAGCGCATCCCGGAGACGGTTGTCGAGGGATTGGAATTGCAAGCCTTCATGCGCAACACCGTCAAACTCTTCGGCCAACTGGTCGAACTCGTGCCGTATCTCAATGACGATCTCGTGACCGTTGCGGTCAACCTCGATGACCCGCGCCAGTTGCTCTATCTCGTCGCGGGCACGCTCCGCATGGATGTCGAGCAGCGGCAGGAACTCCTCGAAATCGACGATATCTCCGCGAAGTTTCGCTGGCTGAACGGCTTCATCTCGAAGGAGCTTGAAGTCCTCGAACTCGGCAAGAAGTTGCAGGAGCAGGTGCAGGACGAGGTTGGCAAGAGCCAGCGCGAGTACTTCCTGCGCGAGCAGATGAAGGCGATTCAGAAGGAACTGGGCGAGGCGAGCGACCAGGAAGCGGAAATCACGATGATCCGCGAGAAGCTCGAAGCGTCCGGGATGCCGGTGGATGCGCGCAAGGAAGCGGACCGGGAGCTCGATCGCCTGGCGAAACTTCCCCCGCAGGCAGCGGAATACGGCATCATCAAGACCTATCTGGACTGGATGGTCAGCCTGCCCTGGAACGTCTCTACCGAAGAGCCGATCGACATCGCGCGGGCACGCAAGCAACTGAACGACGATCACTACGACCTGGAGAAGGTCAAGCAGCGCATTTTGGAGTATCTCGCGGTACGCAAGTTGAAGCAGGATCGCGCCGTCGAGGGCGAGAAGCAGCCGAACCGCGATCCGATCCTGCTCTTCGTCGGCCCTCCCGGTGTCGGCAAGACCTCGCTCGGCCAGAGCATCGCCACGGCGCTGGGGCGGAAGTTCACGCGCATGGCGCTGGGCGGGATGCGCGACGAGGCGGAGATTCGCGGCCACCGGCGCACCTACATCGGCGCGATGCCGGGCCGCATCCTCCAGTCGATCCGGCGCGCGGGGGCGAACGATCCCGTCTTCATCCTCGATGAGGTGGACAAGATCGGCTCGGATTGGCGCGGCGATCCCTCCTCGGCCCTCCTTGAAGTGCTCGACCCGGAGCAGAACAGCACGTTCCGCGATCATTACCTCGATGTTGAGTTCGATCTCTCGAAGGTGCTCTTCATCGCGACCGCGAATGTGCTGGATACGATCCCCGCGCCCTTGCGGGACCGGATGGAGATCATCGAACTGGCGGGCTACAGCGAGGAAGACAAGGTGCATATCGCCAAGCGCCACCTCCTGCCGAAGCAGATCGCATCGAACGGGTTGCGGGCGGACGAGATTTCCTTGACGGACGCGGCGATTGGCACCGTCATCGCGGGGTACACTCGCGAGGCGGGCGTGCGCAACCTCGAACGTGAACTTGGGGCGATTGCCCGCAAGGTGGCGACCGAGGTGGCGGGGGGCACGAAGCGGGGAACGAAGAAGGTCATCAACCCGAAGCAGGTACGCCACTATCTCGGGCGGCCCCGCTTCCAGCGCGAGGAAATCCGCGAGCGGACGAAGATGCCGGGCGTCGCGACGGGTCTCGCGGTCACAGCGGTCGGTGGCGACATTATGTTCTTCGAGGCGACGAAGATGCCGGGCAAGGGCAACCTGATGGTGACGGGTCAACTCGGCGATGTGATGAAGGAGTCCGTGCAGGCGGCGATGAGCTACGTCCGGGCACGGGCGGTGGCGCTCGGCATCGACCCGAAGGTCTTCGCGGAAAGCGACATCCACGTCCATGTCCCGGCGGGCGCGGTGCCGAAGGACGGGCCATCGGCCGGTATCACCCTGACGACCGCGATTACCTCACTTCTCACCGGCATTCCGGTGCGGGATGACCTCGCGATGACGGGCGAGATCACGCTGCGCGGTCAGGTGCTGCCAATCGGCGGCGTCAAGGACAAGGTGCTCGCGGCGCGGCGGGCGGGGCTGACAACCGTCATCCTGCCGAAGCGCAACGAGGGTGACCTGGATGATTTGCCGAAGGACGCGCACAAGGCGATGCACTTCATCCTCGCGGAGCACATCGACGAGGTACTCCGGGTCGCGCTCGAACGCCCGATCCCGGACCTGCCGTTGGTGACGGAAAAACTGGATAAGGTCGAGCCCGCCATCGCGGCCCGGCAGCCGGAAATCGCCGTCGTCGCATAGCATCATTTACGAGACAGATCAGGACCGGGCGGAGGAAACTCCGTCCGGTCCTTTTGTGTATAGTTATACTGCCAACCCTCTACAGCACGAGTGCAGAAGGAAACGGCGATGCACGAGCGTATCTTGAGCGAATTGAAGGGGATCGAGGCGGAAGAGAATGTCCGTGTACTCTATGCGGTGGAGTCCGGTAGTCGGGCATGGGGTTTTCCCTCGCGGGATAGCGACTACGATGTGCGCTTCATCTATGTCCGCCCCGCGACATTCTACCTGTCAATTATTACCGGGCGGGATGTGATCGAGAAGCCGATTGCCGACGATCTCGACATCAGCGGCTGGGATCTCCGCAAGGCGCTCCAGCTATTTCAGAAATCGAATCCGTCGATTCTTGAGTGGTTGCATTCATCGACGCACTATTTCGAACGTCTCAACACAGGTGAGCGATTTCGCACGCTCGAACCCCGCTATGTCACGCTTCGATCCAGCATGTACCATTACATCAGTCTTGCCGAAGGGCAGTTCAGTCGGTACATGCAAGGTGAGAATGTGCCCGTGAAGAAGTACTTCTACGTACTCCGACCCGTGCTCGCATGTCGCTGGTTGGTGGCGCATGGGACATTCCCACCGCTTGATTTTGAGACGCTTATGCAGCAGCTTCCAGAAGAGAGTGACCTGACGAGAGCGATTCGGGACTTGCTTCGGCGCAAGCTCGCCGGTGATGAATTGGCGTTGGAGCCTCGTATCCCGTTCATTCATGCCTTCGTCGAGGAAGGTATCGGGCAATATAAAGCACTTGCCCAAGAACTGCCAAAAGAGGGGGCCGTATCAGACCATGCCCCGCTCGACAACCTCTTTCGCGCTTTAATGGGGGAAGCCTGGGATGAATAGCATCCCAGGCTTCCCCATCGCTGCGATATCTTGTCAGTCAGCGACGGAGAGCGCACCGCGGCGGACGGCGGCACCGATGAGGGCGCGGAAGGGCGCTTCATGCGCGGGGCGCTCCGCGAACATCGCTTCCGGGTGCCACTGCATCGCGAGCACGAACGAATGCGCGGGCATCGAGGCGGCTTCCACGAGGCCATCCGACGTTTGACCGCAGGCGATGAGTCCTGCACCGAGGTCCTTGATACCCTGATGGTGGAAGGAGTTCGTGCCAATCGTTGATGCGCCGTAGACATCCGCGAGGAGGCCGGTTGCCGCGACTTCGTGTGCGGTCAGGTGCGATCCACCTTCGGGCTGCCTGTGCGATGATGCGCCCGGCATCTGCGTTGGGATATCCTGCCAGAGCGTGCCGCCACAGAAGACATTGAGCACTTGGATGCCCCGGCAGATGCAGAGAACCGGCAAGTCGATGGCGAAGGCCGCCGCCAGGAGCGCCTCTTCCCACTCGTCTCGGGCGTCGTCGATGCCGTAGGTCTTCTCGTGCTGCGGGCCAGTGTCGCCGTAGCGGGAGGGGCGGATATCGCCGCCACCACTGAGCAGGAGCGCATCGAGGCGCGCGACGACTTGTGCCGCCGCTGTCGGGTCCGTCGCCGGGAGCACGATGGGAATACCGCCCGCCGTCTCGACCGCGCTCGTGTAGGTGTTCGTCATCCGATGCATCGTCACCGTGCCGAACGCGGGGTGCGTTTCGTGGACCGGTGATGGAGTAATGCCAATGATCGGTCGCGCGCTTTGCATTGCCTTCGTGCTCCTTCCCAACCGCTGTGCGGCAACGCGCCGCTCCCTCATCCCCAAAGCATGACAGAGCCAACCACCTGCGTCAATTCTCGACGGGGAATTGAACCACGAATACTGCCCAGAGGGCGCCCGGAAGGGCGCGAAGGCAGGAGAAGAAAAGAAGAATTCTTTCTCATTTCTCTCCCCCTCTTCGTGTCCTTCCGGGCGCCCTCTGGGCAGTATTCGCGGTTCAATCTCTCGTATCTCTGCGTCCTCTGCGGTGCAATCTTTTGGTATACTGCGAACAGGTGTCCGTACGCGGTGGTCCCGGAAGGAAGAGGATTGTGAGTAGCCGCCCGCGCTCGATTGCCGAGCCTGTCACACGACTGATCGAAGAGCTGGGGCGGTTGCCGGGCATCGGGCCGAAATCCGCGTCGCGGCTCGCCTATCATTTGCTGCGTGCGCCGAAGCAGCAGGCCGTTGCGCTCGCGGAGGCGGTGCTTGAGGTGAAGGAGAAGGTGCGCTTCTGCTCCGAGTGCTACAACCTGACCGAGCACGATCCCTGCGACTTCTGCACCGATCCGGGCCGCGACCGCGCGATCATCTGCGTCGTCGAAGAACCGCTCGATCTCGTCGCCCTGGAGCGAACCGGCGAGTATCGGGGCCTCTATCATGTCCTGCATGGCGCGATTAACCCGATCGAGGGCATCGGGCCGGATCAATTGCGCATTCGCGAACTCTTCGTGCGCCTGCAACGGCCCGAAGTCAACGAAGTGATCCTCGCCATGAACCCGAACACGAACGGCGAAGCGACGACGATGTATCTCTTCCGCGCGATCAACCCGCTCGGTATCCGCGTCACGCGCCCGGCCAGCGGCCTCCCGGTCGGTGGTGACCTCGAATATGCCGATCAAGTCACCCTGGGCCGCGCGCTAACCGGTCGCCGCGAACTCTGAAATAACTAAACCGACAATCTTTAGGGTTTAGGGCTCAATGCGCCCCCACCCCCGGCCCCTCCCCCGCCGTGCGGCTGAGAGGGGGCTTGATGGGGAGCGGTCACGGTGAATCATCGCCACGGATGTCGCAGTGAGACACCCCTCCATCGCTTGCGGGGGAGGGGCCGGGGGTGGGGGCCAGCATCCCTTACGCGGCAGTCACAATAGATACAATATGAGCAATACTGCGAAAAGTATTGTAATTGCTGGGTGTGATGCAGTACAATCATCCCACGCGATGTGCGGAGAATCATCCAGCAGACGGAAGGGGAGTCAGCACCATGACAAGTACGAACGGTCACACCGGCACAAACGGGCAGCAGAACGGTGTTGCGAAATCGACCTGGGCGACGAAGGCGGGTCTCGCACAGATGCTTAAGGGCGGCGTCATTATGGATGTCGTCACGCCCGACCAGGCGAAGATCGCTGAGGAAGCAGGCGCGTGCGCGGTGATGGCACTGGAACGTGTCCCCGCCGACATCCGCGCGCAGGGTGGCGTCGCACGGATGAGTGACCCCGATCTGATCCGGGGAATCATGGAAGCGGTCTCGATCCCGGTGATGGCGAAGGCACGGATCGGTCACTTCGTGGAGGCGCAAATACTCGAAGCGCTCGGTGTCGATTACATCGACGAGAGCGAAGTGCTGACGCCTGCGGACGAGCAGTATCATATCGAGAAGCACGGCTTCAATGTCCCGTTCGTCTGCGGCTCGCGCGATCTCGGGGAGGCGCTACGCCGGATCGGTGAGGGTGCCGCGATGATCCGCTCGAAGGGGGAGCCGGGCACGGGGAACATTGTCGAGGCGGTCCGCCATCTGCGCACGATCACCGACAGCATCCGCCGTCTGACCGTCGCGCCGGTTGAGGAGCAGATGTCCATCGCGAAGGAACTTGGCGCGCCGTACGAACTGGTGCGTGAAGTCGCGAAGACCGGCAAACTGCCTGTCGTGCTTTTCTGTGCCGGTGGCGTCGCGACGCCCGCCGATGCCGCACTCGTGATGCAACTCGGCGCGGAGGGCGTCTTCGTGGGCTCCGGTATCTTCAAGAGTGGCGACCCGGCGCGGCGCGGTAAGGCGATCGTCGAGGCAGTCACGCACTTCCGCGATGCGCAGATTATCGCGGACGTCTCGCGCGGCCTCGGCGAGCCGATGAGCGGCCTCGAAATCGGCAAGCTGCCGAAAGAGGCGCTCATGGCCTCGCGGGGCTGGTAGGACCGCCTACCCCCTGACCCCCTCCCTAAAGGGAAGGGGAACTTGATCTCGGCATCTCCCCGCATTTCTCCCCCTTCCTTTTAGGGAAGGGGGCCGGGGGGTTAGGTAGGAGATTTGCCATGACGACGATCGGCGTGCTTGCCTTGCAGGGCGCATTTATCGAGCATGTACACGCGCTGCACCGGCTTGAGGTCGAGGCGCGCGAGGTGCGGCTGCCGCGCGATCTGGAGGGCCTCGATGGCCTCATCATGCCCGGTGGCGAGAGCACGACCATTGGCAAGCTCATGGTTCAGTACGGTCTCGATGAACCGCTGCGCGCGCGGGCACGTGACGGCTTCCCGATCTGGGGCACCTGCGCGGGGATGATCCTGCTTGCCAAGGACATCGGCGGTCTTCGCCAGCCCCTGATCGGGGTGATGGACATCGTCGTCGAGCGCAACGCCTTCGGGCGGCAACTGGACTCGTTCGAGACCGATCTGCGTATCGCCGCGATTGGCGATGAGCCGTTTCATGCCATCTTCATTCGCGCGCCGCTCATTCATGCGGTTCATGGCGCTGCGGAAATCCTCGCACAGTTGCCCGACGGCCGGATCGTCGCGGCGCGGGAGGGCAACCTGCTCGCGACCTCATTTCACCCCGAACTGACCGCCGATGATCGGCTGCATCGCTACTTCGTGGCCGACTTCGTCACCCCGCGCCTCGCGGCGCACGCCACATCCACGGCTGCCTAACAACCGAGGGTCGAAACCGGGGAGAACCATAAAGACGCAAAGGACACAAAGAGCGCAAAGAGGGAAAGATTATGTTCTTCTCTTTTCTTTGCGTTCTTCGCGCTCTTCGCGTCTTTGTGGTTCTCCCCGGTTTCGACCCCGTGCAGTCGACGCGTGTGTAAACATTTGATGAAGATGTACGTACACCCCTAGGCGGAACGCTTGTTCTCGGGTATACTTGCGGTGCGGGCCGTAAGAAACGACCGAGGACAGCGCGGATGACGAGAACTCGTCAACGTAAGGACACACTGATACCCTCGCCGCAGCGTCACCCCTATTCAAATTCGCCCGGTCCACTGGACGGATTTACCGACCCTTCGCAGCTTGCGTGGCGAGACGGCGCGGCTTGATATGCCGGAAGGGATCGTTGCCGGGCTGCGTCCGATGCGTACTGCCCTGCGGGGGATTATTCCGTCGCTCGGCAACGTTTGGACGGTGGTCCTCGTACAAGAGGGTGAGATCCGGGCCTTCGCGCAGGCGTGCCCCCGGCGGGATAGTCATACGTGGGATGTCGTCTATCTCGCGTTTGGCCGCAAGGATCGGATCGGTTCGGCGGAAACGCGCAATGTGATGTGGTCGGCGCTTCTCGACGCAGTCACCCGCACGGCGGGCCGTCGCCGCGCGACGCGCTTGTTCGCGCGCGTGCCGGACAATGCCGATGCGATGATCGCACTCCGCGATGCGGGGTACATGGCGTATGGCCGGGAAATGCTGTACGTCGCGCCCTATCACAAAGATGTGCAACTGGCGGTCGAACAACCGACGCTTCGGCGTCAGCAAGGAGGTGAGACATGGGCAATCCACCAACTCTACACACTCACGACGCCCAAGGCGCTGCAGTTCGCGGAAGCGCGGACGAGTAGCTACTGGGATTTGCCGCGTAGCGGCGCAACGCAAGCAGGCTACTGGATCGGTGAGGCACACGAAGTCATCGCCTATGCGCGGACATTGAGCGGCGAGCATTCCCATGTGATCGACGTGCTCTTTCATCCCGAAGCGCTCGACCAGGTACCCGGCTTCGTGCAGCGTGTGCTCGCGGCCTTGCCTGCGAGTGAGGGCGATCTCGTCTATGTGCGCACCCTTGGGCATCAGGAGGAACTCGGCAGCATCCTCGGAGAGCTTGGCTTTTCGGTCTTGATGCGCCAGTCCTTGCTCGTGAAGTACACCACCATCTCGGTTCGGGAGGCGGTACCGGCATTTTCTCCCATTCCGGGTCTTCGGAAGGTCGTCGCCGGGCGTGTGCCGTCGTTGTCGGCACGTTGTATACCCCCGATCCGGTTGTGGCACCGGATCATTCGGTCGCCATGACCCAGGTATGACGGGGATCTCTCGTAGGTCCGCGGGAGCGCTCCCCCTGGTCTCCCAACTCGATGCCCGGAACGGGCCCGCGCCGTACCGGGATTCCCCAGCCACCTGCGGGTAAGAAGGTGCAACCTTGGAAAATGTCTATGTGCCGTTCGAGTCATCGGAGCCTGTTGAGCGTGCACCCCAATCGTCGTCCCAGCGCCGATTATATGAGCAGGAAGTGACCGACAACCTCGAAGATTTACTCTCGGTGCTGCCACCGCATATCGCGGCGGCGCTGACGGAGCTCGGTAATCGCGATGCCCTCCTCGAAATCGTGCTGGACCTTGGCCGCCGCCCGGAGGCGCGCTATGAGGGGGACGAGATCACCCTGACGGAAGGCGAAGTGACGCGCGCCGATCTGGCCTATGTGGCAGAGCGGATCGGGCAGTTCGGTGGTGATAACCGTGCCGGCATCGAGCGGACGCTGCATCGTATCTCCGCGATCCGCAACCGCAAGGGCGAGATCGTCGGCCTGACCTGCCGCATCGGGCGGGCGGTCTACGGGACGATTGCGATCCTCCGGGACCTCGTTGAGTCCGGCGAGAGTATCCTCATGCTCGGACGGCCCGGTGTCGGCAAGACGACGATGCTCCGCGAGGCGGCGCGCGTGCTGGCGGATGAGTTCCGCAAGCGCGTCGTGATCGTCGATACCTCGAACGAGATCGCGGGCGACGGTGATATTCCCCATCCGTCCATTGGTCGGGCGCGGCGTATGCAGGTGCCGACGCCGACCGCGCAGCACGGCGTGATGATCGAAGCGGTCGAGAATCATATGCCGGAAGTGATCGTCATCGACGAGATCGGTACCGAGTTGGAGGCGGGCGCGGCGCGCACGATTGCCGAGCGCGGCGTCCAGCTCATCGGCACAGCGCACGGCAACACGCTCGAAAATCTGATGCTCAACCCGACACTCTCCGACCTGATTGGCGGCATCCAGTCCGTCACGCTCTCCGACGAGGAGGCACGGCGGCGGGGCACACAGAAGTCCATCCTGGAGCGCAAAGCGCCGCCGACCTTCTCGGTGATGGTCGAATTGCGCGAGCGCGATCAGGTGGCGGTCTATCACGATGTCGCGGCGATGGTCGATGCGACGCTGCGCAACCAGACGGTTGAACCGGAAGTGCGTCGGCGGCTCGATGACGGCGGCTACGAGGTTCTCGCCAGCGTGGCGCGTCTCGGCACCACGCAGCGGGGGCGGGAGCGCGCGCCGACCGGCGGGCGGGGTCAATGGAACGAGCGCCGGAGCCAGTCGCCCGTGCTCCTGCCGGAGCGCATGTCCGGGCGGAATAGCGCGCGTACCCCGGAGGCGGTCTCGCCGATGGAGCGGCTGACCGGCATCACACCGACGGGCACCTTCGCGGGCCGCACGCGGGAACCGCACGCGGTATTTATGGAGGTCGAACCGGCGGTAGAGCCGGAACGGCGGGTGCCCGCCGTGCATGAGCTGCGCGACCCCGTGCGGCGCGGACGCGGAACGGAAGAGAAACCCCTGCGCATCTATCCCTTCGGCGTCAGCCGTAACCGGCTGGAGGAGGCGATTCGCTCCGTGCGCGTCGCTGCCGTGCTCGTCCGCGCGATCAAAGAGGCGGACGCGGTGATGACGCTCAAGAACTACTATCGCCGCCGCCCGCAACCACTCGTTGAGGCGGAAGTGAACGGTACACCGGTCTATGTCTTGCGGACGAACACACAGCAACAGATGGAGAGCGTGCTCGCGAATGTCTTCGAGGTTGCCCGACCGGCGGCGGAACCGGAAAAGCCCTCCGATCCGCAGTTGCAGGCGATGGAAGAAGCGGAAGCGGCGATTTCGAGTGTGCTCGATGACACGACGGCGGTCGAACTGCGTCCGCAGTCGTCCTATATCCGCCGCTTGCAGCACCAGATGGCGGAGCGCTACAACCTCCGCTCCCGCAGTCGCGGCCAGGGCGCGGACCGGCGCGTCGAAATCTACCGGGGCGCGGACTAGCACGGTACGGGGCGAAACCGCGTGAACCGCAAAGGCTTCTCGCTCCCCCTTCCCCTGTGGGGAAGGGGGCTGGGGGGTTAGGGCCACTCTCGCTTCTTTGCATTCGGATGGTGAGTCGTGTAGCATCCGTGTATTGTGTACGGACACCGCACGGGTGCGAGAGACGAAGGCCGAGGATTGCGATGTTTATCACCTTTGAGGGGATCGAGGGTTGTGGAAAGACCACGCAGGCACGGATGCTTGCGGTGAAGCTGGAGGAGCGGGGCTTCCCGACGCTCGTCACGCGCGAGCCCGGTGGTGCGGCGATCAGCGAGCAGATCCGGACGATTGTCCTCGACAACAAAAACGACGGCATGGACCCGATGGCGGAGGCGCTTCTCTATGTCGCATCGCGGGCGCAGTTCGTCACGGAGATTGTGCGCCCCGCGCTTGCGGCGGGCCACACCGTCATTTGTGATCGCTACGCGGACTCGACGCTCGCCTACCAGGGCTACGGGCGGGGGCTGGACATCGATACCCTCCGCACGCTGAATACGATCGCGACGAACGGCCTCGTGCCCGATCTCACCCTGCTTCTCGATTTGCCGGTCAGCGAGGGGTTGAAGCGTCGGCGGAGTGACGGTGCGATGAATCGACTCGACAATGCGGGCACGCTATTTCACGAACGGGTGAGAAACGGGTATCATGCACTCGCGAAGGCAGAACCGCAGCGTTGGCGGGTAATTGATGCAGGCGCGGCCCCGTCGGTGGTCGCGGCGGAGATATGGTCTGCGCTTTCGCCGTTCGTCGGGCATTCCGTGGCGACAGCAGCGTACGACTGAGAGGGCGGGTCACGATGAGGCTGATTTTTGCGGTGGTTCAGGGGCGTGATGCCGATCGCTTGATCGGCGCGCTCACGCAGAACGGATACCGCGCAACGCAGATCAATAGCGCGGGCGGGTTCCTCCGTGAATCGAACGTCACGGTCCTGATTGGCGTCGAGGAGACACAGGTACCGGACATTCTCCGCATTCTCAAGCAGAACTGCTACACGCGCACCCAATATATGAACCCACTGATGCCGGTCATGGAACCCGGCGAATTCTACATGCCGAATCCCATCGAGGTGCAGGTCGGTGGTGCCGCCGTCTTCAGTTTGCGCGTCGTACGGTTCGAGCGCATTGTGATAGACTAACGGGAACTGCCATTCGCGGCTGGCGATGTTCCGTGCGCCGGGAAGCGAGGGGTGTTCAGCGCGCAGCAAGGGGGATGACGAATGGATAAGGTGCTCGAAGTTTTCGCGTCGGGCGCGAAACTGATTATTGCGCTCGGTGTCGCCTATATTGCGGCGCTCTGGTTCGCACTGATCGTCTGGACCTATCGCGATATCGAGCAACGGTCGCGCAGTGTGATCACGCAGATCTTCGCCACGCTCCTCAGCGTGCTCTTCTTCGTACCCGGTGCCCTCCTCTATCTCGTGTTGCGCCCGCGTGACACGCTTGATGAGGCATTCCAGCGCTCGCTCGAAGAAGAATATCTGTTGCAGGACCTTGAAGACTTGCCCCGCTGCCATAGCTGTCATCGCGCCATCGAGAGCGATTGGGTGATCTGCCCCGCCTGCCACACCGAACTGCGCCACGAGTGCCCCACCTGCGCGCATCTGGTCCGCGTGACCTGGGATATCTGCCCCTACTGCGCGACCGAACTCGAGCCCGCCGCCACACCGGAGGCCGAGGAGAGCAGCATCGGGCGGTTGATGGCAACGATCCGCGAGCGGCTCGGCACACAGCACCCGATTGAGGGCGCGCCCGGCGAACCGGTCTATGCGAACCCGATCCCCCCGCAGCCCATGCCGGTGCCGATTCAGCAGTATCAGAACCAGAACGCCCAACAGCCGATGCCGGGGCAGTCCCCCCCGGTACGTCGCCCCAATCCCCCCGAAGCCAACCGCACGGAATCACCCCCCGCGCGGCCACCTGCACCGGTACAGGCCGATCCTTATCAGGTTGATCTGCCGGTCGAGTTCGGCGATGAGGCGGCGCGGCGCAATGGCGTTAACGGCACGAACGGTGCCCGCCCTGAGAATGGTCGTGCTGCCGGATACGTCCCAAATGGCAACGGCAACGGCTTTGCGCCGCCGCCCGGCCAACGCGAGGGAACGACCGGCGATCCGGCAGTCACCCCACGGAGCCGCCAGCAATAAGGATCGATTGCAACACAGATAGAAACCGCAGAGACGCAAAGACACAGAGGACACAAAGATCGCAAAGAAGGGAGAAGACATAATCTTTTCCCTCTTTGCGTCCTCTGCGCGCTTTGCGTCTCTGCGGTTCTCCCCGGTTTCTCCTCGCGCTGCTCGGAACCGGCGGTTATGCATGTGCGCCTGCGGTCACGGTACCGATGATCAACGCGGGTGGGCTTTCCAGGAATTCCCCGATGCGCTCTACCTGCTCACTGAGCTTGTGGCGCTGCGTGGCGGTGAGTCGGTCGAACGGCTCCACCGTGATGTCGAGTATCTTGCCCGCGCGGCGCTGATGCCAGACCCCCGCGACGATCCCATCGATGAGCAGAACTGGAAAGTTCCCCGCTTGGCCGCTGGGAGTACGCGCGCGTTCGGTGGCCCGGCCAGGAAAGAGCAGTGCGCGGGGATGACATCCTACCACGTAGGCATCGAAGTAGGGCAACAATCGTACACCCGGCGGTGCCGTGGCTGGCATCGTGGTATCCCCGGCCACTTGCCAGGCATGGATTCCGTCAATCTCGACCCGCTGTAGTGCATCGGAGAGGGAATCGAACAGTTCCGCCGCCCACCGGCGCGGCGCTCCCAGCCACTGCGCGAACTGCTGCGGCGTCGCCGGTCCGTATGCATACAGATAGTGCGTGACGAGATCGGCGAGGGCGGTCTGTCCGTTGGCAGGCTGGAATTCGGGAAACCACCGGCGCGGATTGGTGTAGGTGACCTTTCGCCCCCGGTTCGGGCCGAAACAGAGTGCGCCCCGGTGCGCCGCCGTTGACACGGCCTGCCGCCAGCGGGGCCACATGCCGTTGAACGCAGGCATAACCATCTCCCCGGCCCACGCGCCGGCGCGGGCGATCACGGCCTCGCTCAATTCGTCGATGGTCAACGCGGCATCATCAAGCGCGTCCGCGATCGCCGCGATAACCGTGTTGGTTTGCGCGGGTGTCAACCGCACAGCCGGTGCATGGCTGCTCGGGGAAGGCGGGATCGCAGAGAGGGCACCGATCCACATGGGTAAATCCCGCGCGGGCAGCAGATGCACGGTGCCGCGTGGCCCGAAGGTCTTGACCAGGCTATGCTCGGTCCACAGGGCTTCTCGGACCACCGCACGGGTGACACCGGCAAGCCGCAGCCCGATTGATAGTTCGGCGGCGGACAGTATCTGGGCGTGCGCGCCGCACATCGTCGCGACGATGTCGGCAGGTCGGGCGTCTTGCAATGGGACGGAGAGCGCATGACGGTCGAGACGTCGGCCGCAGATTGCAGCCCACGACATGCGCGGCACTTCGCTCGTGGGGTCGGTCATTGGTCAGCCATCGCCCGGCGCGCCGCCGACCGCACCGCGCGGTGTGGTCACGATGGGAGCCGGTGTCGGTTCCTCATCCGGGAGGCGGATGAAGCGCCAGGCGAGGATGACGAGACCCGTATAGAGCACCGCGTCGAGGCCGAAGATCGTCCGCAGGCTGTGGGTGAGGTCGGTAACTGCGCCCGCGACGAAGGAGGCGGAGGCCCCGCCGATCATCGCCAGCCCGCCGAGTGCGCCGAAGGCGGTCACTTTCCACTGTGCTGGGAGCGCGCGGGCAGCAATCGCATAGCAGAGCGTCGTGTTGCCGCCGATGAAGAGGGTGAGGATCGGCCGGAAGATAATCAGATGCCACCACTCCTGCGCGATAGTGATGGGGATGAGGATCACCGAGCCGAGCGAGAGCGTGAGCAGTAGCAGGTTGCGCGGGTCCCGGACGCGGCTGAGTCTGCCCATCGCCATCGCCGCGACTGCCGCGGTCAGTGAGCCGAGCGTGACGACCGCACCCGAAATCGTCGCGACGAAATCGGTCGGTGCGTGGAGTTGCTTGACGTAGAGCGGGATGAGTGGCCCAAAGGTGCGCTCGATGAAATTGACGGCGAAGAGCGTAATCATGATGGCGAGGAAACCGGGCAGGTGGGCGAGGATCGCGATTGAGGCGCGCTCGCGTCGTTGCGGCGCTGATGCGCGGTCATGTGCCGCGTTGAAGAGCCAGTGAAAGGCGAGCGCCGCAAGGACGCTGAAGAACGCCGACACGTAAAAGGTATTGCGCAGGCCGATCGTATCCGCCATCGTCCCACCGAAGATCGGGCCAATGGCCGAGGCGGCGAACTGGACGGATTGCAGCGTCCCGATGGACTGCGAGACGCGCTCCTTCGGCACGGTGACACTGAGGACGGCGATGGCGAAGGCGCTGAACCCGGAGAAGACGCCGAGGAGGATCCGCAGGGCGAGCAACTGCCAGATATTCGTGCAGACGCCCATCAGGCTGATGAGGACAACATACGAGACGAGCGACCGCATCACCATCGGCTTGTTGCCGGTGCGCTGGGCAACGCTCACCCAGAACGGAGTGAGAAGACCACCGAGGAGCGGGCTGATACCGAAGAGCAGACCGGACCAGAGGGCGGCTTTCGCGGGATCATGGATGCCGAGTTCCTGGACGAACTGCGGCAGGAAGGGCATGACGAAGGTGAAGCTGAGGAAGGAGATGAGGACGGCAGTGTAGATGGCCCACTGATTGCGCTCCCAGAGTTCCCAGGTGTTCGGATTCCAGCGCGAGTACCCGGAACCGCGCGAAGGCGCATCTGTATCTGATGGCACCGTGGCAATCTCCTTGCGCGGGCCAGTAAGTCGGTGAACGGTATCCTAACACACGCCGTCACTCAGTGCGTCTCCTCCTGATCCATCTTTGCGAGGCGGGTGAGGATTTCACGGACATCTGACCGCTCGACCATCTTCTCGTAGAAATCTCGCGGCGATTTGGTCTTGGCCTCTTGGGGACGATCCTGTACCGCCGTCGGTGCGATTGTCGTCTTGTCTTGCGGCGGTATTTTGGTTTGCATGACTGATCCCTCCCGTTCAATACTACAACATTACTATAGCGGGAGATGTAAGCATTCGCAACCTCGTGTATGAGTTCGATACGTCCGCAGCGCTAGTGCGCTGTCCAGACCGACTTCTTCATGGTATAGAAGTTGTCCCCGACGAGGCCCCAACTCCACGAGATAGTTGGCGTGATCGCCAAGTATGGTGGACCCCTTTGTCAAGACAGTGGAATGAGACTTTCTTACATGCGGGATTCGGTAGATCCGCAATCAACTGAAAACGACGATGCAGATTCCCTGTTTGGCTGCGTCAATCCTCCCTTTCAATTCACCAAACTCACTCCGCAATCAGGGTGGTCGATTCCACTATGCCGCGCACCGCGCGTTAGAGGAATTTCCATGTGTCGAGGACGAGTTTCACCACCGGCTGCAAGGCGTCCGCAACCTGAGGCTCCGTGCTGAAGTTCACGGTATACAAAAGATTCTGCCGGATACAGAGCACGCGGACGTTGTATCCGAGCGTGCCGTTCCCTGAGGTGACGAAGTCGTCAATGATTGCGGGGTCTCCTCCGAGAGTCGTTGGCTGTAGCTCTCGCGTGCCTGTGCGGAAGCCCGAGTTCGTCTTGAGCACCGTCAATGTGTCCTTGGCAAACTGTTCAAGGGTCTTCCCTTCGGTGGGGGCACTTTCCCTGACGCTTAGGCCGCGGAAAGGGTTTTCTGTTCTCAATTGCACGACTATCGGGCTGATTGGGTCGGGATTTGCGACCCATCCCTTCGGACCCGTGAAAGTGAAGCGGCCCTTCGCCTCTTTGACGAGGTCACCCGCTTCGACTGGCGCGAGCGGAACAGTCGCGGCGTTCGTGGCGGCGGGCGCGCTCCCCGTCAGCGTTGTCGCATTTGGTGAAGCAGTCGCCGCACCGCGTGTCACGGTGCTCGAAGTCGGCGAGGGGGCGATGCGCGCTGTCGGAACGCGGCGTGGGTACCGTTGGCGTGGCAACAGCTGTGGTCGGCGTTGGCGCGATGGTTGGGGCAGCAGGCTTCGGGGTGTCCGTCGCCGCTGCATTGCCGCCACATGCGGCGAGCAGCGTCGCAACGGCGGTGGCGGATGTGCCGAGCAAGAGATCACGGCGTGACAGATATTTGATCGGGTGATCGTGAGTCATGGGTAGCCTCCTCTTGCCACGAGGCGGCGCACGCGCGAGATGCGTGTGGCCGAGAGACCGCCGGGCGCAACATGCTGTGCACCCTGCGTCCGACGAATCCCCCGGTCTCGCCACTCTAGCGCAGAGGCTACCCGGCGACATCCGTAAAACCCCGCATTCCGCGGGGGCAACATCTGGCGGGATCCCGCCACGAAGGGCGCGGCACCCCACCGGCCGGGGACCCAAACCGGACTCGCGAGAAGTTCTCAATCGTGGCGGAAACTCAGCCAGGCCGTTCGGAGGGCATAGGCGGTGGCATCGACCCGCCCGCGCGCCTCGTCTTCCGGTATATCGTCGTGATGTGGCGTTCGACCGTCTTGACGCTCACAAAGAGTCAGTGCGCGATCTCCCGGTTCGTGCTGCCACCCGCGAGCAGGCGCAGCACCTCTACATCCCGGACGGAGAGTTCCCGACGTGGGATGACGGGAGGCGGTTTCCGACGGCGAGACGTGCCGCGAGCGCATCGGCGCGGGCGAGCGCGGGCTTCGCGCCGAGCGGTCGCAGCATATCGTCCGCACCTCAGCCAGCAGCGTACATGCTTCGGCTTTCATTCCCGCCGCGCGGCGCTTCAGGTGCGCGAGCGACAGCAGTGTCAGCGCTCGCTCGTATGGGGCAGCGCACGCATCCGCGAGGAGAGCGCGGCGTCGAAATGGTGTGCCGCCTCTCATATCGCGCTGCGCTGGTATCGAGCTCGCCGAGGAGGCGGTGGGCAGCGAGTTGCGCGAGCGGTTGGCGTGGCTCCGTCGCGTGCGTGAGAGCGGTCGTTGCATGTTCGTATGACAGCGTGGGTTCACCCGCCGCGCGATGATACGCTGCCCAACCAAGATGTCCCTCCGCCTGTCCGAGCACCGCGCCGCTCCACGCGAGCCAGCGGTCATGTGCTTCCAGCCACGCGCGGGCAGTGGGTAGATCACCATTGTCCAGCGCCAGTGCTGCGGCGAGGCGCTGGCATCCGATGGCAACGTAGAAGCGGACATTGCCGGGAGCCGTGGTCGGCCCATTTGGCAGTACCTCGTCGTATCTGTTCCCAGGCGAGGTCGCTTTCGCCCTGGTGTCGCAAGACCGGGCCACGCGCGTCGCGTAGCGCCCACGCGAGGGAGTCGAATGTCGCCATCGGCAACCGACGGAGCTCCGCCCAACGACCCTCAACAGCGAGGAGTGGCAGCCGGATGTACCGCTGGAAGTCATCATGCGACGCGTCGGTGGCCAGTTGCCACGCCGCTGCGGCGTCTCTCACCAGTCGCTCGCGTGCATCGTGTTGATCCGCGTGATAAAGGAGCAAAAACCGGAGTGTATCTATCGCGTTGAGGCCCAGGTTGGCATAGTTTTCCTCATTACGCAGCCCGGTAGCCACCATTGCAAACGCACGGGCTGCTTCCTCGGGTAACGCCAGCATGGTATAGGCATAGCCGAGCCCGCGGAAAATGTCGGTCTGGTGCGCGCCGACCATCATTTCCCTCGGCAATTGCGTCGGCGTACCGCCGAGCGTGCGTTCGCCTAGTGTGCGCGCCTCAGCAAAGCGGCCCGCACCGGCGAGCCAATGGACGAGCGCCTCTTCGCCATTATCTTCACATGCGCCGTGCAGCGCGAAGACGCTCGGCATTTCGGCGGCTCGTGCACGGTCCGCCACGGAGACCTTTTTGCGCGCCCTCACACCTGCGCGCATTTCCGCGAGCCCCCGGTGGATTTCACCGACGAAGCAGAAGAGCAAACCTCGATGGAATATCGCCAGCGCGCCGAGCAGGTCATCATTCGCTTTCTTGGCCAACTGTGCCGCGATGTCGAGGCAGGCGATCCCTTGTCGTGGATTTGTGTAGCGGCGCAATCGTGCAACGCGGACGAGAAGCCAACCGCGTGCTCCGGCGTCCGCGTCATATGTATTCATCAACATCACGGCTGCCTCGAAGCGGTCGGATGCCGTCAACCATGCGTAGGCGACGCTCCGCGCGTTCACCGGCGTGGATCAGCCAAGGAATCGCCCGAGCGTCTCCCGCCTGCTGGAAGTGATGGGCCACGGCATCAGGATCGGGATTCGCCCCCAATTACCAGTGCCTCGCCGACTTGGCGATGCCAGATACGCCGTTGGACGCGGCGAGATACCGACATACAGCACTTCGCGGATTAGCGCATGAGTGAAATGCAAGCGCTCGTTCTCCAGTGTTTGCGCGAATAGATGAGCGTCCATCGCGCGCTCGACCGCGAGGAGCAACGCCTCTTCCGAGACGTTCGCGACGGTCATCCACAGGGAGAGCGAAACGTCCTGACCAATGACCGCCGCGACCGCGAGCAGCCGGTGCGCTCCTCGTTTAGGCGTGCCAGACGCCCGTCAATCACTTGCCGCAGGAGCGGGGGTATGGGTACCTGTGTCAAATCACCGAGTGTCCATCCATCGTCGGTCAGCCGAAGCGCACGTTCCTCCTCCAGCATGCGGAGCAGTTCACCGATGAAGAAGGGGTTACCCTCCGCGCGCTGGTCGAGGTACGCAGTCAACCGAGTTGCATCCGCATCCGGAAGCACGAAGCGCGCCCGCACGAGCGCCGCCGTCTCCGCCGGTGCGAGGGGATGGAGCGTGAGGCGGGTGGCGGATGATTCGTGCACGAGGAGGGGGAGGAGGTGGGAGAGCGGATGGCGGCGGGTCAGTTCGTCGCTGCGGTAGGTGACGAGCAGCAGCAGCGGGTAGCGCGCGAGGTTGCGGGCGAGGAAGCGGAGCAGATCGAGGCTGGCGGGGTCCGCCCAGTGCAGATCATCGAGCAGGAGGACGAGCGGGACGCGCGGTCGCGAGGCGCGGTGAGGAAATCGCGCGACCTGCCGGAAGAGTGCCGCCTGGCTCGTGACCGCACCGACGGTGCCGCGCTCGGCGAACGCAGCGGGGAGTGGCGGGCCGTCATCGGTGGGCTGATAGCGCCCGAAGAGTTCGACCCACGGGCCGTAGGGCGGGGTCTCGGTCAGGTCGTAGCACCGCCCGACGAGCACGAGCGCGCCCTGCTCGGCGCTTCCCGGCAGACGTCTCCGCGAGCGCCGTCTTGCCGATGCCCGCCTCGCCGCCGATCAGCACGAGGCTCCCGTGCCCGGCAAGAGCGCCGCATCGAGATGCTCGCGCAGGACACCGAGTTCACGGTCACGTCCCACCAATGTGAATGGGGTACTCGGTGATGAGGAGGTGCGCATGGTCTACCTCGCGTCGTGCACGGCGCTTGCAGGATGCACTGTGGTCAGGGTACCGCGAGCGAAATAGGTCTCGGCGGGTGTCCGATACCCGAGTGCTTGGTGCGGTCGCACCTCATTATAGAACATCAAGTACGCGCTCAGCCCCTGGCGTGCCTCGCGGGGAGTCGCGTAGTCGCGGAGGTAGACCTCCTCGTACTTGACCGTGCGCCACAGCCGCTCGACGAAGATATTGTCCAGCGCCCGTCCCTTTCCCATCCATGCTGATCTGCATGCCCGCCGTCTGTCAGGAGTGTCGAGATATTGGGGGCTGGTGAAGTGGCTGCCCTGGTCGCTGTTCCAGATCACCGGCGTGGCCCTTGCTAATGCCCGCTCAGCGGCCGTGAGGACGAAGGGCAGCGCCAAGGTCTGATCCAGTTCCCAACTGACGACATAGCGCGAATACCAGTCGAGCACGGCGACCAGATACAACCACCCAGCGTGCAAACGTACGTATGTGACATCGATGCCCCAGACATGGTTTGGATAGGCACTCGTGACGTCGCGCAGCAGATAGGGATGAATGCGCTGTTCGCTGTCGCGGCGACTGAGGTTCGGTCCCGGAGCGATCCCGGCGATGCCCATCTCGCGCATGTGCCGCTGCACCGCCTTGCGATTGATCGTCATGTCCTCGCGTCGCAACTGCGCCGTGATCCGTCGTGAACCGTAGAACGGGTACTGGGTGTAAAGGGTTGTGTCCGGAATCTTCTGTAAATCCCCCACATCGCTCCGTCATTCACGCTTCGCGTACACCGGAGCCGCCTCAATCAGGCTCTGCTCTATCGTCGTCGGCATGATCTTCGTCAACTCCAAGCCGGCCGCTGCCAGCAACGCCGCGTGTTCCTCCGCCGTCCGCACCCAGCCACCCGGCATCACCAACATGTTCAGGTCGTTGAATTTTCCCGCCGCCCCCTCATTCGGCGGGCCGGCAACCGACTCGATCACCAGTACTCGTCCATCGGGCTGCATCGCCCGCCGGCAACTCGCCAGGATCGCTGTCACCTGCGCGTCCGTCCAGTCCAGCACGACGTTGCGCAGCACGTAGGCGTCGCCTCCCGCTGGCACCGATTGGAAGAAATCCCCGCCCACCACCTCGCATCGGTCGGCCACGCCAGCCGCGTTCAGCATCGGCTGCGCGCTCGGGACGACGTGCGGCAGGTCGAAGAGCACTCCCCGCGCGCCGGAGTGCCGGGCGAGGATCGCCGCGAGGAGCGCGCCTTGCCCCCCACCGACATCCACCACCCGGCGAAATCGTCCGAAGTCGTACGCCGCCAGCACCGCCTCAGCGTTGCGCCGTGCGTCCGCTGTCATCGCGCGGTTGAAGGCCGCCCCCTCCTGCGGATGCTGCGCACGAAACTCCCAGATGTCGGCCCCGTGGACATGGCGAAAGGGGTTTTCGCCGCTTATAACACCGTGCAGCAGGTCGCCCCACGCTTGCCAGTGCGGCGGTCGACCGATGAACGCGGCCCACCCGCCCACCGGTTCGGGTGTGTCGGTACGCAGGCCGTCGCCGAGTGGGGTGAGGGTGAAGCGCCGTCCCTCCCCCTCATGGAAGACGCCGACGCTGGCGAGGGCACGCAGGAGCCGGTAGAGCGTTGCCGCGTGCGCACCGGTGGCGGCGGCGAGGTCGTCGCTCGTGCGCGGGCCGTCCTTGAGCAGGTCGGCGATGCCGAGGGTCGCGGCGACATGGATCGCCTGGGAGACTTGGTAGCCATTGACCAGTCGTCGGAGCGCCATGGAGGGCCGTTCATCCGTCTGCATGTCATTTGCTCCCTTCTCGATTTCCCTCGCAGTCCCAGAGGTTCGCGATGCTCGACGCGGGATGCGCGTATGATACCAATTCCCCTCGCGCGCGGACAACGCGAACGCGGTCGCTCAATCGGGAACAGCAATGGTGACCCGGCGGGACAGGCCGCGCCGCGTGCTGACGAGCGCGGTCGTACCGGTTGCGCTACCGCGTACCGAGCGAGCACGCGCCGCTCATGTCGAGATAGCGTCGGCCGCTCACCCACTCCTCCGACTGCTCGACGCACAACGCCGTCACCAGCCGCAGACAGGCCTCCGGGTTCGGGAAGATCCGCACCACCCGCGTGCGCCGCTTGATCTCCTCGTTGAGTCGCTCCAAGCCATTCGTGGTGCGTATCCGGGCCCGATGCGCCAAGGGGAAGGCCAGACAGGCAGGCAATCCTCGATTCCTTCCTCCAGCAGCCGTGCGACCGCCGGATGGGATCGGCTCCCACCGTGCCGCCACCGCTTCTGCCGTCGTCATCGCCTGTTCCCGCGTCGTCGCCGCGAAGATTTCTCGAAGATCCGCCGCCAATTCTCCGCGTCGTCCCGCCCCCACCATGCTGACCAGATCGCGAGTGAAATGGACCTGGCACCGTTGCCAGCTCGCGCCCTGGAAATGCCGGTCAATCGCCGCTTTCAGTCCCGCATGGCTGTCGCTCGTCACCAGCCGCACGCCGCTCAGGCCGCGCGCTTTGAGATCGCGAAGAGATGATGATACGTCGCCTCGCTCTCGGTATCGGCGACGGCGACCGCGAGGATCTCCCGATGCCCGTCCGCTCGCACACCCGCGACGATGAGGACGCCTTGGCTGACGATCTGCCCGCCCTGCCGGACATGTTCATAGCGCGCATCCACGCTCAGGTAGGGATAGGTCGTCTCGGTCAGCGGGCGGTTCCGCCATGCTTCCAACTCCGCGTCCAACTGTCCGGCCAACTCCGAGACGAGGCTCTTCGAGAAACTCGTCCCGCACAGCGCTTCGGTGATCTCGCGCACTTTGCGGGTGGAGACGCCTTCGACGTACATCTCCATGAGCGCCAGCACGAGTGCCTTCTCGCTGCGCTGGTAGCGGGCGAAGAGTTGGGTGGAGAACGTCCCGTCCCGATCCTGCGGCACCTGCAAGGTGAGCGTGCCGACGCGGGTGTTCAGTTGTCGGGGCTTGTAGCCGTTGCGATAGCCTCTCCGCTCCGCACTGCGCTCGTAGGGTTCGGCGTGCAGGTGCGCCGTCATCTCCGCTTCGAGCACCTCTTGGATGACCCGCTCCACGATGAAGCGCAGGAAGTCGGGATCGTCCGTCAAGATGGATTGCGTCGCTGTCGCCATGCCGGTACGCTGTTTGTAGGCCATCGTCTTCCTCCTTCGATCCGGTCTGTTGCCACTACCGATCGTGGAGGACGATGGCCGCTTGTCAAAGCGGCGATCTATTTACAGAAGATTCTGGACACAACCGTGTAAAGCGAGTCGATCCGATGTTTGATCGCCACTTCTTCGAGACCGTGTAAAGCGAGTCGATCCGATGTTTGATCGCCACTTCTTCGAGCGACGGAGCACGGGGATGGTAGTAGAGGCTGGAACGACTGAGGCTCAGGAGGTCGGCTTGCACGGTGAGCGGCAGTGCGGACCGCTCACGCTCCACCAGCGCGAGACGCTCGGCTCTATCCAGGTGGCAGGCCAACTTTTTTTTTCAACCAGGCGACCTGCGTGGTGAGACGGCCGATCTCGGCATAGAGCGCGGTGAGTTGCGCCTCGTGCGCCGTCTTGAGCGCGCCGACTTCGGAGCGTTCCTCAAACAGGCTGGGCAGACCGTGGAGGGCGGTCGCTTTCCACTTGCCGAGTTGGGTGGGATGGACGCCGTACTCGGCAGCCAGTTGGGCGATGGACTTTTCCTCTCTGAGGAGTTCCTGGACGACCTGCGCCTTGAACGTGGCCGAAAACTGCTTCCTCATGCCTCTGATCCATCACGAAGAGCGATGCCATCCGCACTGTCTAAATTCTGGGGTCCACTATAAAGTATTCCTTTGTCCCGAACCGCCCCTCGCGCGTGACGATCTCCGCCATGCCATGCAGTTTGATCCCGCACGGACGCCACGGATCGACCGAGGCCACGTCGTCGATAATCAGCGAGACGAGGTGGTTGCCACCCGCGATATTCTTGTACTTGCGCGACTGCGGCAGCGTCCTGCCACCGACGTAGAATCGCTCTCCGTCGAACTCGAAACCGACGGCGTCGCAGTCCGGCTGCCCGTGCGCGGTGACAGTCGCCAACCGCGCGAGCCGTTGCGAGGCGAGGAATGCACCTTCATGCGCATCAAACATCTGCGTCGCTCCCTTCGCTTCTCGGTCGCGTATGTGCGGCCTCGCAGTCCAATCGTGGTTCTATTTTCCTTCTTGAGGATACCATTTGCTATCATGCGTGTATGGATATTTCAGGAGCAAAGCCCTTTGAGGGGTTTCACGAAGCGATGATCGATAGCGGCGAGGCGATGATTCGCGTCCGCTATGGCGGACGCGGATCACCCTTGCTTCTTCTTCATGGCATCCCAGAGACCCATCTGATGTGGCACAAGATCGCGCCGCGACTCGCTCAGGATTACACGGTTGTCGCGACGGACTTGCGGGGATACGGAAAGAGCGCAAAACCCCCGAGCACTGCCGACCATTCCCCCTACACCAAGCGGGCAATGGCAAAAGATCAGGTAGCGGTGATGCGACATCTGGGTTTTGATCAGTTCTTCGTCGCCGGCCACGATCGCGGTGCCCGCGTCGCCTATCGCCTGGCGCTTGACCATCCCCAGCGCGTGCAGAAGCTTGCGGTGCTCGATATCGTGCCGACCGGTGAGGCATTTCGACACACCAATAAGGAAATGGCCTTCGGATTCTGGGTCTGGTTCTTCCTTGCCCAGCCGGATGGCCTCCCCGAGCGTGTCATCGGAAGCGATCCACAGTTCTTCCTTGACTACATGCTCGACTCCTGGTCGAGCGTCTCCGACGCATTCCCCTTGGCGATACGGCGGGCGTATCTGCGCAACTTCAGCGACCCGGAAACTCTCCATGCCATCTGCGAGGAATATCGCGCCGCGTTCACGCTTGATGAGGCGCAGGATGAGGCAGATCGAGGCACGCGCCGCATCGTCTGTCCGGTTCTTGCCCTATGGAGTCGTGAAGGGCCGGTAGGGCAGTGGTATGACGATGCCCTCACCGTGTGGCGAGGGTGGGCAGACGATGTCCGAGGAAAGGCGCTCGACTGCGGCCATTTCCTGCCGGAAGAAGCACCAGACGAAACCTACGCCGCACTCCACGCCTTCTTCTCTTCATAACTCTCGAATCTCTCCCTATTTTCGTCGAACGCGGGTTGGAGAAATCGCCGGCTCGCTGCATACGCGCCGTTAGATGGGGGCAATCACGAGGCTGTAGACCACCAGCACGATGAACAACTGGGTAATGCCGAGCAGCACACCGACGAGCAGGAGCAGGATCACGGTAGCGTTGACCCACACATTCCGACGAACGCTGCGGTGCTTGGATATGGCCATCTCTTCCATCGCGTTCTCCTCTCCTTCACGCCGTGCGGTGCGGCCGTTGTGTGGCGAAGATCCCTCATCGCTCTCACTACATAGTCGTTCGGCGGAGCCGGAAATCGACAACAAGAGGGCCGCGTTTGAGGACATGGGGCAGAGAGAAATGCCGACATGACAGGCGGAAACTCCCGACGGTCGAAGATCGGAGCGTCGGTTCTTCGCGCAGGTCAGCGATACGCTGGCGATGCGCTGGGATGCGATTTTTTATGAGGAGAAGATGTTCCGGGCTGCGATCTGGAAGCCGCTGACAACGTTGCTCGACACCGCCGTATCGCCCGTCGCCTCCGCGTGCAGCACATAGGTGCCCGCATCGAGGACGTAGACGGAGATCGTTTCGTGGGCCGGGTCAACGATCCAATACTCCTGCACACCGCAACGCGCGTAGACGGCTTTCTTCGCGTAGCGATCATGCAGGCCGGTACTGCGTGAGAGCACCTCGAAGCAGAGGTCGGGCGCACCTTCGATCACATCGGCGACAATTCCGATATTCGCGTGGCGAATGAAGAGGATGTCAGGTTGGACAATCGTATGGGGTTCAAGAATGACGTCCATCGGCGCGCCAATGACGATACCGACGTTGTGCGCTTCTGCAAAGGTGCGGAGGAGTAGTCCGAGCGTCCAGACGATGTCCTGATGGCGGAAGTTCGGTGAGGGAGACACAATAAGCTCTCCTTCAAGGACCTGATAGCGCTTCCCGTCATCAGGCAGAAGAGCATATTCTTCGTAGGCCATTCCCTCGGCTTCGGGCTTTCGGATCGCCATCTGTCTACTCCTCACTCGCGACCGTTACCGTCTCAGTATACGACGGTTCAGGTGAGGGCGGTTTCCCATGCGGTGGTGAGGTTGCCGAGTGGCACGTTCATAATCCCGCGTAGGGAGAACTGCGCCGTCTCAGTCGTTCGTCCGAGGATGTGCAGGGCGAGATTCTGTGCCGCTGCGCGCTCCTCGATGGGGCCAATCGCTTCGGGAGCGACGGCGAGGATGACGCGCGACCCCGCCTCACCGAACAGGAGCGCATCGAGCCGACCGCCAACTGCGGTGGAGAGCGCGTCCGGAAGATCGACTGCGCACCCCACCCGGCCCGTGATGCACCCCTCCGCGAGCGCGACCGCAAGGCCGCCATCCGCGAGGTCGTGCGCGGCGAGGACGTGCCCATTGCGGATGGCGGCGCGCACGCAAGTTTGCACGGCGGCTTCTACCGCAAGATCGAGCGGTGGCGGTGCGCCTGCCTCGGTGTCGCGCAGGGTGGCGAGATAGATCGACGCACCCGTCGTCGCAGTGGGTGGGCCGAGGAGGAGGAGCGTCGCATCGGGCGGAAAGGCCATGCCGACGCGCTGATCGATGTCGTCCAATACGCCTGCCATACCGACCAGGGGCGTCGGCAGGATCGCGCCCGCGATGCCATCGTTATAGAGGCTGACATTGCCGCTCACGACGGGGATGGCGAGGGCGCGGCAGGCATCCGCGAGGCCACGCACGGCCTCCCGCAGTTGGAAGTAGATTTCCGGCCGCTCCGGGTTGCCGAAGTTCAGGCAATCGGTCACGGCGACCGGCTCCGCGCCGACACAGGCGAGGTTGCGCGCCGCCTCCGCGACCGCGTGCATGGCACCAAGATAGGGGTCGAGGCCGCAATAGCGCGCGTTGCAATCGGTCGTGAGGGCGATGCCGCGTCGTGTGCCGCGCACCCGGAGCACCGCCGCATCGCTCGCGCCGGGGCCGAGAACGGTATTGGTGCCAATCGTGTGATCGTACGTCTCCCAGACCGACCGCTTCGAGGCGATATCCGGGTGGCTGAGGAGCCGGGTGAGCGCGCCGACAACATCGAGGGGCGCGATGTCCGGCAGTTGAAGGGGATCGAAGGCGCGCCGTTCGATCGTCTCGGTGCTTTCGACTGCCGGTGGCGTGTATGTCGGGCATCCTTCAGTGAATAGGGTGGTTGGTACGTCCACGACATGGGCCTCGCCATCGCGGACGCGCACGCGACCATCCGCCGTGACCACGCCAATGACGTCGGCGTGCAGTTCCCAGCGGGCAAAGCGCGCGCGGACCCGCTCGACGGCCTCGGGCGTGACAATGACGAGCATCCGCTCCTGGCTCTCGGAGAGCATCACTTCGTACGCGCCCATGCCCCGCTCGCGCCGCGCCACTTTACGAACATCGATCTCGATGCCCGACCCGGCGCGTCCCGCGCACTCGACCGCGCTGCTCGTGATACCCGCCGCGCCGAGGTCCTGCATCCCCACCACATCATCGGTTTCAAGGAGTTCGAGGCACGCTTCCATGAGGAGGTTTTCGAGGAACGGGTTGCCCACCTGCACGGCGGGCCGTCGCTCCATCGCCGCTTCATCGAGATCGCCGGAGGCGAACGTCGCGCCATGAATACCGTCACGGCCCGTCGCCGCGCCGACGAGGAGGAGGATATTGCCCGGTTCTCCCGCGCTCGCCCGCGTGACACGTGCGTGCGGGGCGATGCCGACGCACATCGCGTTGACGAGGGGGCTGCCACGGTAGGAGGGGTGGACATTGATCTCGCCGCCAACGGTGGGGACGCCAAGCGAGTTGCCATAGCCGCCGATCCCCGCCACCACGCCAGCGAAGAGATACTTATTGCGTGGTTCATCGAGCGGGCCGAAGCGCAGTGCATCGAGGATCGCCACCGGGCGCGCGCCCATCGTGAAGATGTCACGCACGATGCCGCCCACGCCTGTCGCCGCACCCTGATACGGCTCAACCGCGCTCGGGTGATTGTGCGACTCCATCTTCAGCGCGAGCGCGAGGCCGTCACCGATATCGACGACACCGGCGTTCTCGCCCGGTCCTTGCAGGACGCGTGGCCCGGTCGTCGGAAACATGTGAAAGAGGGGTCGTGAGTGCTTGTAGCCGCAATGCTCGCTCCAGAGCGCGCCGATCATGCCGAGTTCGACGCGCGTCGGATAGCGACCGAGCATTTCCACCGCCTGCGCGTACTCGGCGCGGGAGAGGGCGACCTCGCGCAGATCGGCGTCACTTGCCGGTGCGTCGGGCACCGGAAGGTGCGTCTCCTCGGTCATCGGGCGACGCCACTGGCGAGAAGCACGCTTCGGAGGATCATCAGGCCGTCATCGCCGCCAATCAGTGATTCCGCGCCGCGTTCGGGATGCGGCATGAGGCCGACGACATTGCCCGCCGTGTTGCAGACACCCGCGATATGGGCGGTCGAGCCGTTCGGGTTGGCATCGGGCGTGGTCACTCCGCCCGCGGAGCAGTATCGGAAGACGATTTGCCGGTCTTCCTCCATCCGCCTGAGCGTTTCCGGGTCCACGACGTATCGCCCCTCACCGTGCGCGATGGGGAGACGAAGCACCGTGCCTTGAGGGATGTCCGCCGTCCAGACGGTTTCGGGCCGTTCGACGCGGATATGGACCCAGTGACAGCGGAACTGCAACTCAGCATTACGCATCAGGACACCCGGCAGCAATCCCGCTTCGGTGAGCACCTGAAAGCCGTTGCAAATGCCGAGCACCGGCCGCCCCGCTGCCGCGAATGCCGCGACTGCGTCCATGACGGGCGCGAAACGGGCGATCGCGCCCGCGCGCAGGTAGTCTCCGTAGGCGAAGCCACCGGGCAGGACGACCGCATCGAAGCGGCTGAGGTCTGTCTCGGTGCGCCAGACGCGCTCCGCTGCGGTGCCGAGCGCCTCACTGAACGCCGCGACGGCGTCCAGTGTGCCATTGCTGCCGGGGAAGGAAACGACCGCGCATTTCATGGGTACTCCGCTCCTTACGCCTGCGCTCGTGCGACTACCATGCCTCGGTGTCGCGCGTATCGTCCTCAGCTTCCGCTTCGGTGTACGCTTCATCCACCATATAGCCATAATCTTCGATCACCGGGTTCGCGAGCAGTTTGTCGCACATCTCCTCGATCCGGGTGCGCGCTGCGAGTTCGTCTTCCGCGACGAGGGTCAGTTCGATGTACTTGCCGACGCGCACCTGTGAGACGCCGCGATAGCCGAGTTGTTGGAGGCCGCTCTCGACGGCCAACCCCTGTGGGTCATTGATGACGGGCTTGAGCATCACCGTCACACCTGCCTGCCATCGTGGCATCGTCATGCTCCTCTCGGTAGCGCGCTACCCGTCAATTGTTCGTATGCGCGCAGATACCGCGCCCGTGTCGCCTCGATCACCGCCAGTGGCAGGGGCGGGGCGGGCGGCTGCTTATCCCACCCGGTCGCCACCAGCCAATCACGCAGCGGCTGTTTATCCATGCTCTCCTGGGGCCTGCCGGGTTCATACGTCTCGACCGCCCAGAAGCGCGAGGAGTCCGGCGTCAGCAGTTCATCGATCAGCGCCAGCCGGTTATCGATGTAGCCGAACTCGAACTTCGTGTCCGCGAGGATGATGCCGCGTGCGGCAGCGTAGGTGCACGCTTCGGTGTAGAGCGTCAGCGTTTTGCGTTCGAGTTCGCGCGCCAGCACCGGGCCGACAATCTCGATCAGCCGCGCGGGCGTAATGTTCTCGTCGTGCCCCTCATCGTTCTTCAGAGCGGGGGTGAACAACGGGCGGGGAAGCTGCTCGCTCTCTGTCAGCCCGCTGGGGAGGTCGTAGCCTGCGAGCTTGCCCGTCTTCCGGTATTCGGCCCACGCCGAACCGGCGAGATAGCCGCGCGCGACACACTCGATGTCGACTCGTTCCGCTCTCCGGCCAATCATGATCCGTCCGACCAACATATCCCGTTGATTGGCGAGCGCGGGCGGGAGGTCCATCACGTTGGTAGAGACGAGGTGATTGGGGACAAGGTCTTTCATGCGGTCGAACCAGAAGAGTGAAAGCCCCGTCAGCACCTTGCCTTTGTCGGGCACGCCATTCGGCAGCACGACATCGAAGGCGGAGATGCGATCCGTGGTGACGAAGAGGAGCAAATCATCGGCAAGGCGATAGGTGTCGCGCACCTTGCCGCGCCGAAAGAGGGTGAGTTCGGGTAGGTCGGTGGTGAGAAGCGCGTCCAAGGGGGCTTACTCCTCTCCGAGGCCAAGTCGGGTGAAGGCTGTGTCAATGTGTTTCAGATGATATTCGGGATCGAACAACGCAGCGAGATCATCACCGGGTAATAATTCTGTCACCATCGCGTCACGCGAAAGGATCGTATGCAATGGCTCTTTTGTCGCCCAGGACTGCATCGCGCCATTCTGGACGATCTTGTAGGCGTCCTGCCGCGCCATACCGCGCTCGGTGAGGGCGAGAAGGATGCGTTGCGAGGCGACCAATCCGTGCGTCGATTCAAGGTTCTCGCGCATCCGCTCGGGGAAGACGACCAGTTCATCCATGATGCGCGTGAAAAGCCGCAGCATGTAATCCGTCAGCGTGAACGACTCCGGGAAGATGATCCGCTCCGGCGCGCTATTGGAGATGTCCCGCTCGTGCCAGAGCGGCACATTCTCCATCGCGGCGATGCTGTAGGAGCGGACGACGCGGGCGAGGCCGCTGATCCGCTCGGTCTTATGCGGGTTGCGCTTGTGCGGCATCGCACTCGAACCCTGCTGATCTACCGCCACACCGAGCGAAACCGGTAAGTCAGGATCATCCTCGACCGCCGTTTTCGCGCTACTGCCGCCAAAAGGCTCCTCGACTTCATGGACTTCGGTGCGCTGGAGGTGGCGGATTTCGACGGCGAATTTCTCCAGTGACGTGGCGAGAAGGGCGAGCGCCATGATGACCTGCGCGTGCCGGTCGCGCTGGAGAATCTGTGTGCTCACGGGTGCGGCGGTCAGGCCGAGCAGGGCGCAGGCGCGCTCCTCGATCTCCGGTGGGACGTGGGCGTGCGTGCCGACCGCGCCACTGATCTTGCCGTAAGCCATTTGCGCCCGCGCCGCCTCGATCCGCGTGCGGTGGCGGCGGACCTCATCGACCCACATTGCGAGGACGAAGCCGAATGTGAGTGGCTCCGCGTGGACACCGTGGGTCCGGCCAATCATCAGTGTCCGCTTGTGGGCGATGGCTTGCCGCGTCACTGCCTGCTCGAAGGCTGCGAGTTGATCGAGGATGAGATCGAGGCCATCGACGGTGAGGAGGGAGAGCGCGGTATCGACGACGTCGGAACTGGTCAGGCCCATATGGACGTAGCGGGCCGCGTCGCCGATCGTTTCGCCCATCGCCCAAAGGAAGGCGGTCGTATCGTGATCGGTCCGCCGTTCGATCTCGCGCACGCGCGCCGGGTCCGCCGTTGCCGTGCGGATCGCCGCCATCGCTTCTGCCGGGATCGCGCCGCGCTCCGCCCATGCTTCGCAGACGGCGATCTCGACGCGCACCATCGTATCGATGCGGTGTCGCTCGCTCCAGATATGCCCCATTGCCGGGTGCGTGTAGCGCCCTACCACCTTACTGGACCTCCGCCACGAGTGCACCATCGAGGTACGCCGATGCCGCGTGCACGAGCCGGGTGGGCAGCACGCGGTTATGGAGATTGTCGTTCGTCTCGGTGAGGACGCGCAGGTAGTTGTCGGTCAGCCCGCTCCACCGCCCGTCCGGGTCGCGATCTTCCCAGAGCACCGCCATCGTCCGCCCGACGAACCGGCGGTGAAAGTCGTGCGCCAGCGTATCGGAGAGGGCGAGAAGCTCTGCCATGCGCTCCTTCTTGACCTCCGGGCGGATTTGCCCCGGCATCCCCGCCGCTTCGGTGCCCGCGCGCTCGGAATAGGGGAAGGCGTGAACCTTACTGAAGCCGAGTGCGCGGCAGAGCGCCAGCGTCTCCGCGAAGTCGGCGTCCGTTTCGCCGGGGAAGCCGACGATGACATCCGTCGTGATCGCGCAGTCGGGGATCGCCGCGTGGACGCGCGCGACCGCATGGCGGAACTGGTCGGGGTTGTAACGGCGGCGCATCGCCCGCAGGACGCGCGCGCTGCCGGACTGGATCGGCATATGGAGATGGCGCGCCATCCGCTGATCCGCCCAGCAGGCGAGAAGGTCCGCCTTCAGTTCCGCCGGTCCAACGCTCGTGAGGCGGATACGCGGCGGTGTCGGGCCGCTGAGGATGCGCCCAAGGAGGGCCGGTAATCGCAGGCGCGCGCCATCCGCGTCGTCCTCACGGAACATACCGACGTAGGTGCCGGTCAAAACGACTTCCTGATAGCCCATTGCCGCGCTCTCCGCGACTTCGCGGCAGATGCGATCCGCCGCGACACTGACGGAGCGGCCCCGCGCGATTGGCACGATGCAGAAGGTGCAGTGCGCGTCGCACCCCTCCTGGATTTTGATGATCCGGCGCGTGCGGCGCGTAGTGCGCGTATGGAGATGCGTATCCTCGATGCCGACTGCCGCGAGTTGATCCGCAAAGCGGTCGACGGCCTCCGCAACGACACGTTCCTTATCGACCGAACCGAGCACGAGGTCTACTTCCGCCATCGCTGCCGCGTCTTCCGGCGCGACCGCCGTATAGCAGCCGATGGCCGCGACCATCGCCGCCGCCCCGCCACGCTGCCGGGCCTTACGCAGGTATTGGCGTCCCTTTTTGTCCGCGATATGCGTCACGGTGCAGGTATTGACGATATAGAGGTCCGCTGCTGCGTCGAACGGCACTTCCGCGAAGCCGTATTCCTGCAAGGCGAAGGAGATCGCCTGCGCGTCGGCGGTGTTCAGCTTGCAACCGAGGGTGTGGATGGCGAAGGTCGGTCGGGCCGGATCGTGAGTGGCCTCCTGCCGGAGGGCAATTGTATCGAGGCTGATATGGGCTATCGGGACGGGCGCATCGTTGCGCTCATCATGGTCGAGGTGATCGCGGTGTTCGAGTATCAGCGTCTCCGTCATGCGGTGGTATGGCCCTCACCTGATCGTTGACCATCCGGTGCCCCCGGATCGCCGCAAGTATACCAGAGACCTGTACGTATGCGCCCTCCGTGATCTCTGCGTCTTGTGATCTCTTCGTCGATCCCGTTTCGTTACTCGGAGGTCGCCACCGCATTCAGGCGCAGATGCCCGCCGATGAAAATGACGAGCCAGGTAAAGAGCAGCGTGCCTGCAGCGATGCCGAGACAGTAGAGCGCGACAATCGCGTACCCACCCGCCCGGTCCGGATCAAGGAAGGGGTACGGATACCACCCGACGAGCGGGCCGCGCACGAGCGAATATGCCGCGTAGAGCAACGGGTAGGCGAGCCAGACCAATGCCGCACGCATCGTGATCCGGGTGTGCGGCGGCACAATCAGCCAGTCCGCCACCATCACGAGGGGAATGATCCGGTGCAGCACGGTATCGACCCAGGGGATCGTCGTCTGCAGTTCTTGCTGGTAGCCCGCCAGGAGCAGTCCATAGACAACACCCGTGATGCTCATGTAGAGGACCGCCGCACCGCGGATACGGTCGACCATCGACGTGGATCGCGCGTCGGTAGCGTCACTCGCGCCCCAGAGGAGGACCGCAGCGGCGAAGAGATTGCTCTCGATCGTGAAGAAGCTGAAGAAGTTCGCCGGGCGGAAATCAGGCACGCTCGTGCGTTGCCAGAACTGGTACGCGATGGCGACCAGGATGAGCAAGGCAAAGACGATTCGATAGCCGCCGACCCACCGCGATTTCACCATAGGGGTCACTCTATCACGGCATGTCCCTATGATGATAGAGATCGCAACTACTCACGTTGCCATCGCTTCATGTGATACGCTCCCGCCAAGGTCGTTGGAATGAAATCTGTTGCGCTCGTCATCTGATGAGGAGGGACAATGAAGATCACCGATGTAACGATCTCTCACCTGCCTGGCACGCGCTATCCCTGGGTCTTCCTTCGCATCGACACCGATGCGGGCCTCTATGGCATCGGTCAGGTCTCTTCCGGCCCCAATAGCGCGGTCGTCGCCGCTGCCGCCAGTCGGCTCGGCCCCTTGCTCATCGGCGAGGACCCCTCGCGCATCGAGTTCCTTTGGCACAACCTCTACGCTCGTTTCAACTCGCTCGGTTCGCTCGGTTTCGTCTCCGCGCTCATCAGCGGTGTTGACATTGCCCTCTGGGACCTGCGGGGCAAGGAACTCGGATTACCCATCTATGCGTTGCTTGGCGGGCGGTTTCACGACCAACTCGTTCTTTATAGCAATGGCTGGTTCGGGGGCTGCACGACGCCCGAGGAGTTCGCGCAGGCAGCCGTGCGCACGGTCGCAGCGGGTCATACCGCGCTCAAGCTCGATCCCTTCAAAGGCGGTCACGCCTATCTCTCGCGCTACGCCGCCAGCTATCCGCCCGAAGAGGGCCCGGCGGCGGTCGCAATCGTCGCCGCGATCCGCGAGGCGGTCGGGGATGGCGTGGAGATCTTCATCGACGCGCATGGGCGATTCGATCTGCCGACCGCGATTCGGCTGGCCAATGCGCTGGCACCGTATCGCATCGGTTGGTTCGAGGAGCCGGTGCCGCCGGAGAATGTCGAGGCGCTGCGCCAGTTCCGCGACATCACACACGTCCCCGTCTGCGTGGGCGAGCGCCTCTACACGCGCTGGGAGTTCCGCCCGGTGCTGGAAGGGAAGCTGGCGGAATATCTGATGCCGGACATCATCCGCACCGGCGGGATCAGCGAGATGAAGAAGATCGCCACGATGGCCGAAGCCTTCTTCATCCCGATCACTCCGCATGACGCGACCGGGCCACTGACGCTGATCGCGGGCGCGCAGGTGATGATGACGACGCCGAACTTCTTCCGCCTGGAGATCGCCTACAGCGAGTTGCCGCGCTATCAGGAGGCGCTGACGCCGCCGCTCGATGTGCGCGATGGCTTCATGTACGTCTCTGATCGCCCCGGCCTCGGTCATGACCTCAGCCCGGAGTATCTCAGCCAGGCGATCCCGTACTGAGAGCTCGTTGCAAAGCGTCAGGGATGAACCACCAAGACACCAAGAACACTAAGGAATAGTCTATGTTTCTCTCTTGGTGTCCTTGGTGTTCTTGCGGGTGCCCTCTGGGCGGCATTAGTGGTTATGAAACCCGCTCTTTCGGACCTGTGGGCAAATCATCATTGTATTTCACTAGTGCCGGGCGTCAGTGGCTGCTAGACTAGTGTACGGACAGCAAATTGGGTCGTGCTGCGGCGTATGGTGGGAGGTATTGCGGTGAAGGAACAACTGACAGCCGGTGTCATGCGCGCGCTCATCGTCGAATTCATCGGCGCGTTCGCACTGACATTTATGGGCGCGGGCGCGATCATTGCGACGCAAGGGGGGGATCTCGTTGCGATTGCGCTCGCGCACGGTCTCGCCATTGGCTTACTCGTCGCGGCGGCGGGGCATATCTCCGGTGGTGTCTATAACCCGGCCCTCACCGTCGGCCTCGCGTTTGCGCGTAAGCTCAAGCCGATACTCGTCCTCCCCTACATCGTCGCCCAACTGCTCGGAGCGGCGGTCGCGGCGAGCTTCCTGAAGGGGATTTTCCCCGCCGCCGCAATTGATAAGGTGAACTTTGGCGTCCCGGCGGTCGGCAAGGGCTTCTCGACCGGCAATGCCTTCCTCGTCGAAGTGATTATGACCTTCTTTCTGATGTTCGTCGTCTATGGCACCGCCGTCGATGAGCGCGGCCCGCGTGCCATCGCCGCGCTCGCGATTGGCCTGACGATCACCATCGACATCTTTATTGGCGGTGGCGTGAGCGGTGCAGCGATGAACCCGTCTCGCCATTTCGGCGTCGCGCTCATTGGCAATCACTGGGCGAACTGGTGGCTCTGGTGGGTTGCTCCTATCCTCGGCGCGGTCATCGCGGCGGGCCTCTATGCCTACGTCCTTCAGGAACAGGGCGCAACCCCCAAACCCGACACGCTCGACAACGAAATCCCGCGTGACCGCCGCAGGTAGCAGGACTGAGGACTGAGTGGGGAGGACATAGAGGCATAAGCGATACGTGCTCCCTTGAAGCAGCAGAGGAAGAACCGGAGTGACTGCATTACTTAGTCCTCAGTCCTTAGTCCTTAGTCCTTCCTCGCTTGCGGTGTTCGGCCTCGATCTCAACGGCATTCAGGACCTCGTTATCCGCTACGGCTGGTGGGGGGTCCTCTTTTTGATGGTCCTGCAAGGGGCGACGATGCCCGTCGCCAATGAGATTACGATGCCGCTCGCTGGATGGCTGCTCGTCGCCTCAGCCGGGAAGTCGAAGGCGTTGATTCTCTATGCCGGGTTCGTTGGCGCGGCGGGGTGGGTGATCGGCGCGCTCATCGCCTATACCGTGATGGCAATTGGTGGGCGGGCGCTCCTGATGCGGGTGCGGCGGCGGTTCCGGATGGCGGAACGCGCGCTCGCCCTGTCCGATGCCTGGTTCGAGCGATGGGGCGCATGGGCGGCCTTCATCGCGCGGCTCTTGCCGATCTCCCGGACGATCATCACGCTCCCGGCGGGCGCGGCACGGGTGCCGGTTGTGCCGTTCGCCCTCGCGACCTTCGCGGGGGCGTTTCTCTGGTCCACCTTCCTCGCCGCGCTCGGTTACGCGGCGGGCAGTCAGTGGGAACGCGTGCGCGGGCGACTCGGGCAGTTGTATGTGCCGATCACGATCGCCGTTGTCGCCGTCGCCATTGTCGCCTATTTCGTCCTCTCCCTCCTCCGCGAGCGCCGCATCGCTCCCCCTCTCCACGAAGACGGCTCCGTACGAGAGGGGGACAGGGGGCCGCATACGTGAGGTCTCCATGCGTCGCGGTTGCCGGGGAAGGGGGAGTACCAGAGGAGGGGTTTATGCGCTTGACGATTGACGAGCGAGCGCAGAGACTTGCAGTGAAGCACACACGACGCGCCGCGCAGATAGGGAGGCCCGATGATGGCGACGACACTCGATGCCGATACGACCTTTCTCCGCACTCTCCCCGGCCGCTTCTATTACGACCCGGCGATCTACGCCCGCGAGCAGGAGCGCATCTTCTCTACTCTCTGGGTCTGTGTGGGCCGGGCCGAGGAACTGCCGGAACCCGGCATGTATCGCACCTTCGATCTCGCCAATGAGAACATTTTGCTTCTGCGTGGGCGGGACGGCGTGCTGCGCGCCTTCCTCAATGTCTGCCGCCACCGGGGGGCGCGTCTCTGCACCGAGGAGCATGGGCAGGCGCGGAACGCCATCCAGTGCCCCTATCACGCCTGGACCTACGCGCTTGATGGGGCGCTGATCGGCGCGCCGAATCTCATGGACATGCCCTCGTTCGATAAAAGCACCTGCGGCCTCATGCCGGTTGCTCTCGATACCTGGGCCGGATTGCTCTGGGTCAACCTCTCCGACGATCCGCCGCCCCTCGCCGCGCAAGCCGATGCGGCGGTGCGCGACCGCTTCGGCGAGCTTGAGACCTTCGGGCGATATGAGATGGCGGAGTTGCGCCTGGGGAAGAGCATCGAATACACCGTGCACGCGAACTGGAAGCTGGCTATCGAGAACTTCATGGAGTGCTACCACTGCGGCCCGATGCACCCGGAGTTATGCGACCTCCTGCCGGGGTTCCGGGGCGGGACCGCGTATCAGTCCGGTCTCGGGACGACGTTCGCGGACGGTATCGAGGGGTTCACGCTCTCCGGAAAGGCGAGTCGACCGCCGCTTCCCGGCCTGCCACTTGCGGATCAACGCAAATACTACGGCGTCGTACCGCTCCCGAATGTCCTCATCAGCCTCCTGCCCGATCACGCGGTCATTCATACCCTCTGGCCGCAGGGGCCGGACCAGACGCGCATCGTCTGCGACTGGGCCTTCCATCCCTCCGCCCTCGCCACGCCCGAATTTCGATCCGATGGATGTCGTTGAAGTCTTCGATCTCGTCAATCGGCAGGATTGGGCGGTCTGCGAACTCGCGCAGCACAGCGTCCGCTCGAAGGTCTACCGCGACGGTGGCATCTTCGTGCCAAGCGAGCGACATATCCGCCGTTTCAATGATTTCGTGATCGGGCAGGTGGAGGGAACCTAACCCCCCAGCCCACTTCCCTAAAAGGAAGGGGGAGACGGAAGGCGATACGTAGGGGCGCACAGCGTGCGCCCGGTTCCCCTTCCCTTTAGGGAGGGCGGGTGCCCTTAGGGCAGACGGGGGTAGGCAGATGACCACATACGATCTCGTCATTATCGGTGCGGGCAATCTTGGGTTGTGGACGGCGCAGCAGTTGGCGCGGCGGGGGTTCGGCCGGATCGCGGTCTGCGAGCGAAGCTGGGCGGGTTTCGGCGCGACGACGCGGTCGGCCGGTGTCGTCCGGCAGCAGGGCGGATCGGAAACGGCGATCAAGCTCGGCAAGTGGTCCCGCGAGTTGTACATCGGTCTCGGTGCGGAATTGGGGCTCGATAGTGGCTTCACCGAGACGGGGTACTATGTCCTCGCGGAAACGGCGGCGGAACGCGACGCCTTTCTCGAACTCGTGGCACTCCGGCGCGCCTGTGGCCTGCAAAATGACTGGATCGACGCCGCTGAGGGGCGGAAGATGTTCCCGGCGCTCGATTGGGAAAACCTGCTCGGGGCGACCTATACCCCGGACGATGGCTACGTCCATCCGCCCATCGTCGCGCGCAATATCACCTTTGCAGCGGCGCGGGAGCCGACGATTGACCTCTTCGAGCAATGCACCGTCGAGGGGATCGAGCGCACCGGGAGCGCCTATCGCGTGCGGACGACGCGCGGTATCTTCGAGACGGAGCGCGTGCTCGATGCGGGCGGGCCACGCGGCGCGCGAAAGATCGGCGCAATGATCGGCGTCGAGGTGCCGGTGTCGGCGGCACGTCATCTCGTCGCCACCTTCCCCGATGTCCCGCCGTTCCCGATGTTCTTCGCGCTTGCCAAGGGAATTTATGTGCGACCGGAGGAACAGGGCGCGCTCCTTGGCCTGAGCAATCCCGATGAGAAGGCGGACTCGTCAGACCGCTATCAACTCGATTTCGATTGGGACTATTTCGAGACGATGCGCCCGGCCTGGGAAGCGGTCTTTCCCGCGCTCGCGGGGCAGCGCGTCTCGCGCTCGTGGGCCGGTTCGATCGACTACACGCCCGATCACTTGCCGATCATCGACCAGCCGATGGAGGGCTTCTACGTCCTCGCGGCGGGCGGCCATGGCATGATGTGGGGCCCCGCGCTCGGCATGAAGATGGCGGAACTGATCACTGAGGGCACGGTTCGCGACCTGCCGGACGATGAAATCCTCCTCGACCGATTTTCCCGACCCCGCACCCATAAAGATGCGATTGCCCTCCCATTTCCGACGGCCTAGCCCACCAGTACCCAATCACATTGTTAATGTTCATAAAGGAAGGGGAGAAAGAGGCCCTGCTTCGCAGCCCCATGCGGGATAATCGAACAATATCGACGCCGCCAAATCGGTCGTTTGCCTGAGAATGTGCGGCGCTCCTTGACGCTGGCGAATTTGCTGGTATCGTGACAGCAGCACGAAAAAGAACATCTGGGGTCCGCATACGCCGTGGAGGGGACGATTGATCCCGTCGTATTTGGTGAAAGGGAGAGGACAACCATGAAACGCACGCCCCGGTTCCGTCGTTTCGCCGCGATGGCGCTGCTCACGCTCATCGTTCCAGCGCTGCTCGCCGCCTGCGGTGGGGGAAGTAAAGCAACTGACACCCCGGCGGCGACGAAGCCTGCCGCGACGACAGGTGCCGCTCCGGCGGCTGGCGCGACAACCGCCGCGAGTCCTGCCACCGCAAGTGCCGCTTCCGGAAGCCCTGCCGCTGCGGCAAGTCCTGCTGCCGGGAGCACGCCCGCCGCAGCAAAGAGCGGTGGTCAGTTGGTAATTGGGCGCAACATCAACGACCTGATTACCTTCGACCCCGGCCATGTCTACGAGATCTCCTCGAACATCATCATGGCGGGTGCCTATGAGACGCTCGTCTCCCAGGACCCACCGGACATTACCAAGTTCCAGCCGAAGCTCGCCAAGGAAGTGCCGACAGCGGCCAATGGTGGCCTTTCCGCAGATGGCAAGACCTACACCTTCAAACTGCGGGACAATGTGAAGTTCCACACGGGCAATACGATGACTGCCGATGACTGGGTCTTCTCGATGAAGCGGCTGCATTATCTCTCTGATAATCCCTCCTTCCTCGCCGATCCATACAGCACCAAGGATGCGGTGAATGCGACCGCCGTCGATAAGATGACTGTCAGTTTCACGCTCGATTCACCGAATGTTGCCTTCCTCTCCTATATGGCGACGAACAACACCGTCGTCCTCGACAGTAAAGCCCTCAAGGACAAGGGCGGCACCGACGCGGCGACCGCGAAGGACACGGATAAGGCGAAAGATTTTCTCGACCAGAATAGCGCGGGGACCGGCCCCTACATCCTGAAGTCCTTCAAGATCAAGGACGAAGTGGTGATGGAGAAGAACCCGAACTACTGGCGCGAACCCGCGAAGCTGGACCGCGTCATTCTCAAGATGATGAAGGACTCCGGCACCGAGCGGCAACAACTCGAAGCGGGGACAATCGACATCGCCAATGACCTCGACTCGGACGCGGTCGCCCAACTTGACAAGACCGGCAAGTACACGCTCACGAAGGGCAATACCCTCGATCATGTCTACCTGGCGCTCAATACCTCGGCGGATGTCGGCGGGCCGCTCGCCAACAAGATGGTGCGGCAGGCAATCGGCTACGCGATTGACTACGATGGCATCATCAAGGGTCTGATCGGGGGGGCGGCGGTGCTCCCACCAACGATCATCCCGTTGGGTTTGCTCGGTGTGGACAAGGTTACCCCTGTCTACAAGACCGACCTGACCAAGGCGAAGGACTTGATTAAGCAGGCGAACGCCGTCGGCCAGACGATTAAGTTCACCTATGGTGCGGGCGATGTCATCGAGAGCGTTTCGCTCGATACCCTCGCCCCGAAATTGAAGGCGGACATCGAACAGATCGGTCTCAAGGTCGAGCTCGCGCCGGTCGAGCCGCAGCAGCGCCTCGCCGATTATCGCGCGGGCAAGTTGCAGTTCACGGTCTCAAGCTGGTCACCGGACTATTCGGATGTCCATACGTATGCGGAGCCCTTCGGCAAGACGGGTGGCGCGGCGGCAAAGCGCGTGAAATACTCGAACCCGGAAGTCGATAAGCTGCTCGATATGGGTCTCAAGGAGCAGGACAGCGCGAAGCGCGCCGACATCTACGGGCAGGTCCAGAAGACGATCATGGACGATGCGCCATTCCTCGTCCTCCTGCAGCCCGTCGCCCAGATCGTCACCAAGAAGACGATTACCGGCTACGTCTATCATCCGGTCGATCTCGTTGATCCGTACCTGCTCGGCAAGACAGGGTAAGACGAAGTAACGAGTAACGAGTACCGAGTACCGAGAGCGGACGCGACTCCCTCGTTACTCGCTACTCGTTACTCGTTACTCAAGGAGCGAAGCGACGGTGGCCCAGTATCTTCTGCGGCGGGTGCTGCTTTCGGTGGTCGTCCTCTTTTTGGCAACGATCGTCACGTTCACGCTGGCGCACTCGGTGCCCGGCGACCCGACGGCGGCGATTGTGAGCGAGAAAATCGCCACGCCCGAGGTGATCGCCCAGGTACGCAAGAAGTACGGGCTGGACAAGCCTGCCCCGGTGCAGTATGTGCTCTACCTCAAGAACCTCTTGCACGGTGACCTCGGCCAATCGCTGACGACGCGGCACTCCGTCGGTCGGGACCTCAAACAGTTCTTTCCCGCTACGGTTGAACTGGCGACGTTCGCGATGATCTTCGCAATTCTCGTCGGTGCGCCACTCGGTATCATCGCGGCGATCCGGCACAACCGGGCGGCCGATCATCTGGCGCGCGGCATCTCACTCTTTGGGACCGCCGTCCCGATCTACTACCTCGCCTTGCTCGCGCAGACGGTATTTTCCTATCATTTGAAGATTCTCCCCTTCGGCGGCAGACTGGATGACGGCGTCGATCCACCGACCCACCTGACCGGACTTTACACGGTCGATGCCATGCTGCACGGGCAGTGGAACCTCTTCGGCATGGCGGTGAAGCACGCTCTCTTGCCGAGCGTTGTGCTCGGCTCGTTCGCAGTAGGGATCATCGCGCGGATGATCCGCTCGTCATTGCTCGATGTGATGAACAATGATTACGTGCGTACCGCGCGGGCGAAAGGTTTGCCGGAGCGGCAGGTGATCGGTATTCACGCACTGCGTAACGCGCTGATCCCCACGGTTACGGTGCTCGGCCTGACCTTCGGCAGTTTGCTGGCGGGTGCGGTCTTCACCGAATCGATCTTCCGCTGGCCGGGCCTCGGTCAGTACGCCCTGCAAACGGCGACGAAGCTCGATTTCGCCGGCATCCTCGGCGTCACGCTCATCGTGGCGGTCGTCTTTATCCTCTTCAATCTGATTGTTGACATCCTCTACGGCTTCCTCGATCCCCGCATCCGCCTGAGTTAGACACGTTTAAACCGCAGAGATACAGAGAGGGAGAAGGGACTTGAGCGCAGAGGACACAGAGAGTACAGAATGGTTCCCCTTTTTCTCTTCTCCGCGTTCTCTGCGTGCTCTGCGGCCTCTGCGTTACGACCCTTCTTTGGTGCCTTCAGGTCTCTGTGGTTCAGTCATTCGGGAGTGAGTGATGGCGACGGTACGTGTAACAGAAGCGGCGATCATCGGGGTGCAACAGCCGCGGCGGGAGCGGTCGCCGTTCGTCAATGCGTTGCTCTCGCTACGGCGCAATCCTCTGGCGATGGCGGGTCTGGTCGTGCTCGCGCTCTGGCTCCTGATTGCGCTCACCGCGCCCCTGATCGCGCCGCACGATCCGAATAAGCAGGACATCAGCCATCGTTTGCAGGGGCCAAATAGCGCGCACTTCTTCGGGACGGACGACCTGGGGCGCGACATCTTCAGTCGCGTCCTGTACGGGGCGCGGATCTCCATTCCGGCGGGTATCCTCACCATTCTGGCGACGGGGACGATCGGTATCATCCTCGGCGCGTTCGCGGGCTACGTCGGTGGGGCAGTGGACAGCGTCATCATGCGCGCGGCGGACGTGGTGCTTGCCTTTCCGCCAATCATCCTCGCGATGGCGATTACCGCCGTGCGGGGTGGCCCGAGCGTCTCGAATGCCCTCGTCGCGATCACGCTCGTCCTCTGGCCGGAATATGCCCGCGTCATGCGCGGCGCGGTGCTCTCGCTGAAAGCGAACGATTACGTCACGGCAGCGGAAGCGATTGGCGCGACCCGCTGGCGCATTCTCCGGCGTCACATCCTGCCCGGTACGGACGCGCCGATTGTCGTCAAGGCGACGCTGGACATCGGCGCGGCGATCATTCTCATGGCGGGATTGTCATTCATTGGTCTCGGCGCGGTGCCACCCAATCCCGAGTGGGGCGCGATGATCAATGCGTCGGTAGCGAAGTTCTATGACTGGTGGCTCGGGACATTCCCGGCGCTCGCCATCATCAGCGTCGTCATGTCCCTCAACTTCGTCGGTGATGCGCTCCGCGATGCCCTCGATCCGCGCCTCAGAGGCCGGTAGGACTGAGGACTGAGTGTGGAGAGACGTAGGGCAAAGGAAAAGGACTGGGCGTCTCCGCTCAGTCCTCAGTCCTCAGCACTTCGTTTTAGTGGCAGGCTTCGGCCTGGCCCTTCTTGCCGGCGACGCGGAAGGAGTGACCACAGCCGCAAGTGGAGGCGGCGTTCGGGTTCTTGACCGTGAAGCCACGGCCAAGGAGCGAATCGACATAATCGACCTCGGAGCCGGAGACCATCTCCAGCGTCTCATCGTCCATCAGGACCTTGACGCCATCGATGTCGCTGACATTATCGCCGGGGCGTTCCTGGTTATCGAAAAACATGCCATAGGAGAAGCCCGCACAGCCGCCCCCCTGCACCATGATGCGCAGGTGCGCCTCTTTCCCTGCCGCGCGCTGTTCCCCAATCAGTTCGACGAGTTTCTCACGGGCGGTATCGGTGAAGAACACCGCATATTCTGCCTCGGTCTGCGTAGGGGCCTGAATCTCCGTTACCATTGTGCTCGTTTCTCCTTCCGCATGACCGCCATGCGCATTTTCGCATGATTCGAGTATACGCTCGTATCCCTGCAACGTCTATCATCGGCACATATTCCGTTCGCACTCACGGCCCGGTGATTCGCGTAACCGGTGCCGCGAGTATTCGGTGCCAGTTGCGCGATGTGGTCCGCTTGGCCGTCCAGTCCGCGAGACGGTATGGATTAGTCCGCAGGGCGCTGCATCCGCACGCGAACGAACTGATGCGGTGCAAGGTTCGCGAGATCATCACCGAAAGCGATACGTCGCAGGCTGTTTTCACGCTCCGTGCCGTCATTCGCCAGCAATATCCATGTTGCTACCGCCTGCCGCCCGAATGCGTTAATCTGCCCCGCGACGACCGCGAGCGCTTCTTCCTGCGTTTGGTAGGTGTCGATAATATTTGCGGCGTCGTAGTCCCAGAGTTCATAGATCTTGGTTCGCTTCCTCGTGATACCGGCTCCACGACGATTATACACCGGCGCAGTGCGCTGGCATCGCCCCAGATCTTCCAATGCGTCGTGCGTGCGGTCGTCTGCTCAATACGAAACTGCCCATCGTCTGGGACGTCAAGCACGGCAATGAATGTGCCGCTACGGGGAAATCGTTGTGCGGTATGTTCCGCGCCCACGTGCGTGCTACTTACAGAGACGCCATCGAAGAGCCGTACGGTCTCTGGAGGCACATCGGGCTGCAACCGACGTCCGAGCGCTTTGAGTGAGAGGAAGTCCCGGTCCGTGGGCGGATCTTCAGCGACAACACGATAGAAGCGGCGCACCGTTGGGGGCGAACTCACGGGCAGCACACCGTTTCTTGATTTGTGCGCGCAAGATATTCGAGCATGAGCCCGAACGCCCAACAAGGGAAGAAATGGTACGCGGGGAGGGGCTCGAACCCACGGCCTTCTGCTCCGGAGGTGCCCGCGACAACCCACACCAGACGACGGAAGCCAACAGCACAGAGGAATAACGCCCGTCGCTCTCTGTACTGTTGACCCGCTTTCGCTCGCTTGCGCCCCTCTTGGTTGTCAGGGTGGTTGTCAGAAGACTGCGGCTGATTCTGCGGATGGGCTACTTGAGATACGTATCCAAAGATTCAAGCCTGGTATGCGTCCCGCTCCTCTGATTCGTGAGGGCGTTGCCCGTGGACTGCAAGGCGCTGACCCTCTTGAGTGCGGTACGGGGGAGTAGTGGCTTTCCATCACTGTGGGCTCACTTCCGAGCCAGATCCGCCTGGTTTTCACGCAATGTTCGCACGGTTACGCACCCCCGCTTCCTGCTTGGATGGCGATGGTGGTCGAGGCCGTCCCACTCTGCCCACCGCTCTCACACTTTGCTTCCAGTGGCCAGGTTCCCACCGCAGTGTCAAGGGGCAGCGCCGATGACCAACTCACCCGGCCGTCGGACCCGGCGAGCTTCGTGCCAAAACTCGTTGTACGTGCGGCGTCCTTCGCACCTGGAGCGCGCAGGGTGAGGGTGCAACTCGCGCCACTGCGCGTGGTCACGTCCGCGGTCACGATGTCACCCGTCGCAACGGTCGTAGGCGTGCCTACGAATGTTACCGTGAGTGCCGATGACCCCGGTATGGCGGTTGCGGATGGCACAAGAGTGGTGCCACTCGTTGCAGACGGTGAGGAAGGTGCGGGAGATGGTGCTGTGGCGGTAGAGTTGGACGAAATCGGTGCTGTACTGCGGTAGCGCCAGGCGTAATAGTGCTGGCCAATATTGCCCATTTCCACCTTGAATGCTTCCGGGTTCGATGGCGTATACGTCAGGACACGCCGTTCAAAGGCCTGGATCAGCACGTCCCTTGACTGCCCACCGACGACGACATTGGACCAGAACGGCTCGGCAATAGCGAGACCGATCGTGAGTAATCCCGCATTAGTTCGGTAGTCGGTGAAGGACTTCGGGACGTTGTGTTTCGTGAGAGTGTCGTAGGTGGTAATCGTCGCATTCGCATCACTGCTGGCTTTGGCAAAGGTGCTGGTCGTGCCAGTTGCAGAGAGGACCATCATTATTGGTTCGCCGATCGCTGATGCTGCATCTGTACGGAGACCGCTCAAGCCGATCTGGGCATAGGTTGGCCCGGTGTTCGTCGGATCACCGGCGATAGGCACCTCCGCTGGCGGTGCTTGCTCAAAGGTGTTATCGCCGAATTGGCGTCGGCCGGTAATTAATTCGGTGGCGAGTAGACCATTGGTGACGACACCGGTCGATGGGTCGGTCAGTTCCATGCGTGCTTTGTCGAAATACTGAACGAGACGCTTATGACCAATCGCTTCGGCATAGGATTCTTGTATCCCATCAGTCGCATTGGCGATTGGCCCCCAAAAGTTGGGTGTGATTACCTCACCCTCTTGCCACTTTGTCTGAAAGAGGGGAGAGGCAAACGCCGGTGCTGCATTGAGGGGGACGGAAAAAAGGAGTAGCCCAAGAAGAAGGCTAAGCACTACTCCAATCCACTGATGACGATGCCTTCTCACCATATCCATTACCCACTCGTGATAATCAAAAGGCCGCTATCTTCGGAGTGTACGCCTGATAGCGGACACATCGCCGACCAAAATGGCGAGTTGGGCTGACAAGATAGACAGTACCGCAAAAAATACCTACCGATCGGTACGCGACATATCGCCACACCAAACCACACACTTTCTCCTCGGTAATGTCCCCGGAAGTGTGTAAGAGAGCATCGTCATTGACGAGAACGGTCATGGTGTGGTTCTTCTCCGGTTGTCGAGACCATGAAGAAGGAGGCGACACCATGACCGATGCACTGAGCATAGGACTGACGAAGCTGCTGCGCAAGGCGCAGATGGACGGACGATGTCGATTTCTTGCGTGAGGGGATGCGCGTGTTCAGTCAGGCCGTGATGGAACTCGAAGTGACGCAGCATCGTCGGCGCGGAGCGACATGCGCGCACGCCGGAGCGCACCGGACAGCGCAATGGCTATCGCGAGCGCCGATGGGATACGCGCGTCGGCACGATTGACCTCCAGGTGCCGCGCGTGCGCGATGGCAGCTACTTCCCGGCCCTGCTCGATCCCCGTCGCCGGGCGGAGCGGGCACTGGTCGCGGTCGTCCAGGAGGCGTATGTCCACGGCGTCTCGACGCGGCGGGTGGATGATCTCGTCCAGGCGCTCGGCATCACCGGCATCAGCAAGAGTGAAGTCTCCCGGCTCTGTGAAGACGCTCGATGCCGAGGTCGAACGGTTTCGCAGCCGCCCGCTCGTCGGTTCGTATCCGTACTTTGGCTCGATGCGACCTATCTGAAAGTGCGACAGGGCGGGCGGGTCGTCTCGATGGCCGTCGTGATCGCGATCGGTGTCACCGCCGAGGGACGGCGCGAAGTGTTGGGGCTTGATGTCGGGCCGAGCGAGGAGGAAGCGTTCTGGCAACAGTTCCTGCGCGGACTGGTCGAACGCGGGCTGACCGGCGTGCAATTGGTGATGAGCGATGCCCACGCCGGACTGAAACGGGCACTCGTGACGATCCTGCAAGGGGCGAGTTGGCAACGCTGTCGGGTCCATTTCGTGCGTAACGCGCTCGCACTCGTGCCGAAGAGCGCGCAGCAACTCGTCGCGGCGACGATCCGCACGGTCTTCGCCCAGCCGGATGCGAACAGTGCGCGGGAACAATGGCGGCGGGTAGCGGACGGCTTTCGGGATCGCTTTCCCCGGTTGGCGAGCCTGATGGACGAGGCCGAGAATGATGTGTTGGCGTATCTCGCATTTCCATCAGCGCACTGGCGACAAATCTGGTCGAACAACCCGTTGGAACGACTGAATAAGGAGGTGAAGCGACGCAGCGATGTCGTCGGGATTTTCCCGAATGAGGGGGCGGTGATCCGCTTGGTCGGGGCGATCCTCGCGGAGCAGCACGACGAATGGCAAGTGAGCCGCTGCTACTTCAGCGCGGAATCGCTCGCGACAGTGATACACGCCGAACCAAGCGAGGGAGCGGCTGCCGCTACTGGCAGTAGGATGAATTCGACGATTCGACAGACACAAACCGGAGTTTGGCACGCTTGGACCGATTTACACACTTGACGGGACGCATACACCTAAACGCTGTTCAGCTTCGCTCGTTCTGTCGAGTGTCGGCGTCAATTATCTATCTCCTTACCAACGTCTTCTCCCCTCGTAGTAGGGCTGAGTTTGGAGCCAGTCTATAGACAACTTGCACTTTGATCTCGAATCTCGAACCCCCGAACTTCCCCTGTGCTATCATAGGGACGATACGTACAGGGCGCAGCGTCGCCCTCTTTTTGCGCGAAGGAGTCGCAGGATCACCGATGTCCGCAGAAACCCCGATGAGGACGACGTTCCTCTCCAACACGATGCGCTACACCGTGATCGACGCGCGCGGCAGCGTCAGTTTCGTCGCCCCGGTCGGGAGTTTGAAGCCGCTGATCGCGGCGTGCAGCCACCGCCCGTGTCTGTGGGTGAGTTGCTGCGCGCCCTCGCGCCCTACGATGATCAGTTGGCGAACGATGTCGCGAGCGGCCTCGCGGTCTTCGACGAGCACATTACGCCCAGAGACGCCTGAACGGCTGCATCATCTGCTCGTGATGAGCCGGATCACTTGTAGGCCGTCTTCCGCGTCCTGGATGAGCGGACGCGCGAGGAGAGTATGAAAGCGGCGCATGGCGGGTTGGTGCTCTTCAACCTCAAGGCGCGGCGGATCATTCAAGTCCACAATAATCTGCTGCGCGTGCGGCGGCGCGATCGGGGCCGCATCCGCTCCGGCGGCGTCCCACGGGACGACCAACTCTATGCCTACGAACTCCCCGAGGACTGGTCCCTCGTCCCGTAGGGGACATTGAACCACAGGGACACAGAGGGCACAGAGGAAGAGAAAAGGAGGGAACGAACAGATCCCGCTCGCGTTTCCTCTTCCACTCTGTGTCCTCTGTGTCTCTGTGGTTCGCGTTACTTGCGGCGGCGATCGTGGCGGTCGTGGGCCGGGGAGGTTGCGCTTGCGGGTGGCGAGGTTGCCGAAGAAGAGGCGACCGAATGACGACTTCATATTTTCATTCATTCCTCGCCCGTGCTTTGAAGCAGGTCGCCGCTCTTGCCTTCCTGCGTCGCCCATTCGGCGCGGGTGTCGCGCGCCTTCGTGAACCACTCCTCGATGCGCTTCTCGCTCTCCTCGCCGGAGTCGGTGAGCAGGGCGCGCAGTTTCTCCAGTTCGTCAATCTCTCGGTCGAGCCAGCGAGCGATACCCACGCGGTTCGTCAGGAAGATGTCGCGCGACATCATCGGGTCTCCCGCCGCGAGCCGCGTCGTATCGCGGAAGCCACCGGCGGTGAGCGTCTTCATGTCCCGCCACGAGGAGTCCGCACTGAGCGCGTGGACGAGGGCGGCGAGCTAGCGAGCGGCAGGTGGCTGATCCCCGCGACATAGGCGTCGTGCTCTTCGGCATCGAGGAAGCGGGGCGTCGCACCGAGCGCGGCGACGAGCCCGACCACATTCTGCACCGCCGCGTCGCCGGCCGCGACGGTCGGGATGACGCACCACGTCGCGCCCGTGAATAACTCCGCGCTCGCGCCTTCGAGGCCGCGCGTGTTGCCCGCCATCGGGTGACTGCCGACGAAGCTGACATTCGCGGGGCAGCAGTTCCTGCGCCCAGCGGATCACCTCCGCCTTCGTGCTCCCCGTATCGGTGATCGTCGCGCCCTCGCGCACATGCGGGGCGATGATCTCGAAGACATCGCGCATCGCGCGCACCGGCGTCGCGAGAATCAGCAGATCGCACGCCTCCGCGATGGCGGGCAGCGAGTTGACGGTGCGATCCACCGCGTTCAGCTTGCCCTTCGCGTACCGCTCATTCGCGACATCGATGTCGAAGCCGACGACCTCGACCTTCTGCTTGCCGTCCGCGTTCGCCCACTTGCGCAGGCCCATCCCGATCGACGACCCGATCAGGCCGAGGCCAATAATGCCGATCTGTTGCATGAATCGTGCTCCTCATGAGGACGGTGGTCGGAGACGATTCCGCCTACAAATGCGCAGCCCTGTCTGCCTGCGACCACCGTGAAAATCATTCTGTCACTGCCGTAAGTATAGCAGAGTGGCGCGGCGGCTAGCCGGGAATCTTTTCGAGGTCGATATCCCGTACCCATCCCTCCGCGCCGCCCGCATCACGCAGTCTCCGCCATACTTCACCGTCGATCGTCTGATCCTGATTGAGATACTGAAGCTCGGTGCCGGGCGGGAGTGTCTTGACGACGGAGCTCGTCTTGCTCGCATCGCTGCGGAAGTTGATCGTGAACCCCCCGGCGATGCGGAAATTCGCCTTAAAGGCGGTCGATGGCGTGCCGGAAGCCCGCGTGCTGCTCGCACTGGTCGCGCTGCTCGCTCCCGTGACGGTGCTATTCCCTGTCGTGGGGGTGCTGACGCTGGCGATCTGCGTCGCGTTCGCGTTCGGCGTGCCCGGTGGCACGGAAGCGGGCGGCGTAATGAACTGAGAGCCGGAGACCGCCGAACCGCCCGCCGCGCGTGTCGATGCGACCTCAGTCGTGTTCAGTTTGTTGGAGAAGTCCGGCAGGATGGTGAGATGCGTGTAGACGTAAATAAAGCCCGCGAGGGCAATGAGAATGCAGATGCCCATCGCCACGCCGAGCGTGAAACCATTCCGGCGGGCGTGCTGCTCGAGGCGATCCGTCAGCCCCGTATTCGCGATAGGGTCCCGATCTCCAGCCACGCCCACCCATCCTTTGCCGCGCTTCGCCCCCAGAATGACAGGGCATCATACGCGCTGCGACCGCTCCCGGTCAATTTGCTGGGTTGGCAGCAGGATCTGGATGCGACACCTCCCCTCGCCCTCAATTGCCCGGCACGGTATGATTGCGCCGTTTCACAGGGCGAGGTGGGAGGAGGGGGACAAGGATGCAATCGACGCAGACCGCGCGCGTAATCACCGTTGACGCACTCGAAACCGATCCCTACCCGATCTATACGGCATTGCGGGAGCATGCGCCGGTGGCGTGGGTGCCGTGCGTGAACCTCTGGTTCGTCACGCGGTGGGGCGATGTCTGGAACGTCGTCAACGATACGACGCACTTCACCTCGGCGCAGCCGCATTCCGCGATGACACGTACTATCGGCAAGAATATGCTGCACGCCGATGGGATGGACCATCGCCGCATGCGCGATGCGCTTGAACCGCCCCTGCGCCCGGTGGCGGTCCGCCGCTATGCGGAAGAGGAGATCCCAGCGCTGGCGGGCGCGCTCCTCGATAGCTTCGTGGCACAGGGTGCGGGCGATCTCATGGCCCTCTTTGCCGAGCCCTTCGCGGTGCGGATGCTCCAGCACATCCTCGCGCTGGATGCGGTGCCGGAGGCGCAGTTTCGTGGCTGGTACACCGATCTCGGCGGCGGGATCGCGAACTTCGAGGGTGACCCGAGCAAGCAAGCGGCGGCGGACCGCGCCAGCCGGGAAATCGACGCGGCCATCGAGACGGTGCTGTGTCGGTTGGAAGGCTCGCCGAACGATTCGATCCTTTCCGCGATGCTCCATACGGAGATCGGCGGCTATCGGCTGACGCGCGAAGAGATCTTCTCCAGCGTCAAGCTGATGATTATTGGCGGGGTGCAGGAGGCGCGCGACATCGTCGGATTCACGACCTGGGCGTTGCTCGCGCACCCGGAGCAGGCCGCCGCTGCGCTCACCGATGCCGCGCTCCTGCGCAAAGCAATCGAGGAGACGCTGCGCTGGCATTCCCCGGTGGGCACGCTGACCCGTACCGTCACGCAGCCGGTCACCGTCGCGGGGGTGGCGCTGGAACGGGGCGCGATGGTCGCGGCGGTGATCGCCTCCGCGAACCGTGACGAGCGCCACTGGAGCGCGCCTGAGCGGTTCGATATACACCGCGCGGAGGGAAAGCATCTCGCCTTCGGTCTTGGGCCACACCACTGCATTGGCGCGCTCCTCTCCCGCTACGAGGCGGCAGTCACCGTTCGTCTGATCTTCGAGCGCCTCGTCAATCTGCGGCTCGATCCCGCCCATCCCGCCGCACTGCACGGCTGGGAATTTCATTGCTGCATCTCCATCTGCGTTGGGATGCCCACAGCATTTTGCCGGAACATTGACTCACCCTGTAGGGGGCACCCCTTGTGGGTGCCCTCGCTCGGCCTGTGGGATACCCAGCCCCGGAGGGCACCCACAAGGGATGCCCCCACCGGTGTCGCAGTACGCGTATCTGAGCCGCATTGGGCAGAAGCCTGCCCCCGGTACCGAGAGGGCAGGCTTCTGCCTGCTACCACTGGGTTTTCTCTCTCCCCTGCTCAATCGGTCAGGTAGTGCACCTCACTGTTCGGCGGATGCCGATGCCCGCATCGCGGAGTACGCTGCATATGAGTGCTCGGAGCGGCGCGTGCGGAACGCCGCTTGTGCCGATAGTATGGAGCGCGGTGATGGAAGGGTTTTACTGGCTGATTGAAGGATTGCTCGCAGGGTGCCCACGGCCGGGGAGTCGCCGTCGTGCGCCTTCCCGTGATATTGCGCCGGAAAACGACATACGGGAAAGCGATGCACTGAACGAAGACCTCGCCTGGCTGACCGCGCGGGGGATCGGCGCGCTCCTCTCACTTACCGAGACGCCCCTGGATGCGGCAGCGCTGGCGCACGCGCAGATGGCGGTGTTGCATTTGCCCGTGGATGACCTCCACGCGCCGACGCCCGCGCAACTGCACTATTCCCTCGCCTTCATCGATCAGCAACACGCCCGCGGCCACGCGGTCGCAGTCCACTGCCTGATGGGGCAGGGTCGGACGGGTACCGTACTGGCGGCGCACCGCATCCGCGCTGGGGCGACCGCCGACGCCTCCCTGACCGAACTCCGCACGATCTGCCCCGGTGCAATTAGCAGCCCGGAGCAGGAACAGGCCCTCCATGCGTTTGCCCGGCGGCGGGATTGGATCGTCTGACGCGCCTACCCCCTGTCGGGTGGTGAAATCCGATCTCAGGGAAGGGGAATCTCCGCTTTCTGGCCTTGTGTGTAAGAAAACTGGATGGTCGAGGGCCGTAACTATTACGGCCCTCGAGCGTTATGACAGGGGGAAGATGTACCGCATCAGATGCGGAAACCTGTGAGAGAAAAAGTGCCGGTATCCAAAAGGTATGATAGGATACGGCCCGTGGGGAAGCTTGGGAGGGGTATGGAACCAGAAAAAGATCGTGTCCGCACGCCGGCGAAAGCGTGGCTGCATGCGCGCTGGGTCAGTATCGTCCCGGCGCTGATCTTGATCTTCTTCGTGGCGAGTGCCACGATTTCTCCCCGAACCACTCAGGCGGTGGATGACCAGTCCGACCCGATCACCACGCCCTCGGCTTCCATGCCCGCTTCGCTCGATCAGAGTGATGAGGGTGACAATGTCGCCCCGGCGACCGCGACGCCGCTCCCCTCTGCGACGGCAACGCCGATTCCCTTCACCGCCGGGGGCCTCAGCAGTTCTGGCAATAGCGGCGCGCAACCGACCGCGACGACCATCCCTGTACCGACCATGATACCCGTGCCGACTGCGAGTGCAACCGCGATCCCCGCCACTGCCACGCCGAGCGGGCCAACCGCGACCCCGAATCAGGGTGCGGCGGGCAATGCTCAACCCGTCGATGGCGTGATCCGAGTGCCCGTGCTGATGTATCACTATATCCGCATCAACCCGGTTGCCAGTGACCGGCTCGGCTACGGCCTCTCTGTGACCCCCGCTGATTTCGCGGCGCAGATGGAGTGGATCGTCAAGAATGGCTTCCATGCTGTCTTTCCCTCGGAACTCTTTGCCGCGATGACGCAGAATGCGCCGCTGCCGACCAAACCGATCGTCCTCACCTTCGATGACGGCTACCGGGATTTCTACGACCAGGCATGGCCGGTGCTCAAGCAGTTCGGCCTCAAGTCCGCCAATGGCGTCGTCGCCAACTTCGCGGATAAGGGCGACCGGGGCGATACGCAGTACATGAACTGGAACATGATTAAAGAACTCGATCAGAGCGGGATGGTGGAGATCGCCTCACACACGCTCTCGCATAGTGACCTCACCCGCATGTCGACCGGGCAGCGCTGGTCCGAGCTTTCCAAAAGCAAAGAGGTGATCGAGCAGCAAATCGGCCACTCCTGCGCGACCGTCATCTATCCCTCGGGCAAGTACGATGGCGCGACCGTCTCGGACGCGCGAAAGGCGGGCTATCAGATCGCCTTCACGACGAATGACGGCAAGGTGCGCGCGCCGCAGGATACGGGGATCATCCTTCAGTTGCCGCGCGTACGCGTCGCCGGGGGCACGACCATCGCGGGGTTCGCCCGGAACCTCGGCTGATCGACCCGCCCATCCAACCCACGAAAAAACCCACCGCATTGGCCCTGTTCGGCGTACCTGCCCTTTGTTAGGCTATGGGGCATGATGGAATGCGCTACCGAAAGGGTATTAGATGGAAGAACTTCTCGCCTCCACGGCGGGCCGTGCGACGCGCTACCTCGCGGAGTTGGCGGATCGGCGGGTGAGTCCTGCTCCAGAAGCGATCGAGCGGCTGCATGAGTTGGGTGGCCCCTTCCCTGAGGGACAGACCGATCCGGCGGCGGTGCTTGCGCTCCTGGATGCGGTGGGCTCGCCCGCGACGGTCGCATCGGCGGGCGGGCGATACTTTGGCTTCGTGACGGGTGGGACGCTACCTGCCGCGCTCGCGGCGAACTGGCTGGCGGGCGCGTGGGATCAGAACAGCGCCTTCGCCGTCATGTCGCCAGTCGTCGTCGCGCTCGAAGAGATCGCGCTGGACTGGCTGCGCGATGCGCTGGCGCTGCCCGCCGGGTGCGGCGGCGGCTTCGTCACGGGCGCGACGATGGCGAACTTTTCCGCGCTCGTCGCCGCGCGCCATCACGTCCTCGCACGCGCGGGGTGGGATGTCGAAGCGGACGGCCTGTTCGGCGCGCCGCCGATCACCGTCGTGGTCGGTGAGGAAGTGCATGTCAGCCTCGTCAAAGCGCTCGGTCTCGCGGGATTCGGTCGGACGCGCGTGGTCCGCGTGCCGGTTGACGGGCAGGGTCGGATGCGTGCCGCCGCGCTGCCGCCGCTCTCCGGCCCCACGATCGTCTGCATGCAGGCGGGGAATGTGAACACCGGCGCTTTCGATCCTGCTACTGAAATCTGCGCCGCCGCCCATGACGCGGGCGCGTGGGTACACGTCGATGGCGCATTCGGCCTCTGGGCGGCAGCGGCACCAGCGCGGGCGCATCTCGTGGCCGGTTTCGCGGCGGCAGACTCCTGGGCAACGGACGCGCATAAGTGGCTGAATGTCCTGTACGATAGCGGCCTCGTCTTCGTGCGGGAGCCCGCCGCACTCAGCGCGGCGATGTCGCTCACCGCTGCCTATCTGCAAGGGAGCGCAACCCGCGATCCCTCGCAGTACACGCCGGAATCCTCGCGCCGGGCCCGCGCGGTGGACATCTGGGCGGCGCTTCGCTCGCTCGGTCGCGTGGGATTGGCGGAGATGATCGAGCGAAACTGCCGCGCCGCGACCCGATTTGCCGAAGGGCTGCGTGCGGCGGGTTATACCATCCTCAACGATGTGGACCTCAACCAGGTGCTCGTCTCATTTGGCGATGCGGAGACGACGCGCCGTATCGTCGCAGCGGTGCAGGCGGAGGGTACCTGCTGGTGCGGCAGCACGGTCTGGCAGGGGCAAACGGCGATGCGTATCAGCGTCTCCTCGTGGGCGACGACCGAAGACGATGTCGAGCGGAGCCTCGCCGCGATCCTGCGTATCGCGCGTGAGCAATAAGGTGTGTGACAGGAAGGAACGATCATGAAACGGATGGGTGTACTCGGTGGGATGAGCCCACAGGCGACGATGGATTTCGAGACGCGAGTACATGCGGTCTCCCAACGGCTGATTTCGCAGGATTGGAACGGCGGCTATCCGCCGATGGTGGTCTGGTATCACCGCCATTTGCCCGTCCGGGTGGACGAAGCGGGGCAGCCGGTTTCTCCGGTGGAGGTAGATCCGCGCCTCATCGACGCCGCCGCACAGATGGCGACGTGGGTCGATTTCCTCGTGATTACCTGCAACACTGCCCATATCGGGCATCAGGCGATCGAGGCGGCGGCCGGATGCCCGCTCCTCAGTATGATCGATGTGACCGTGGAGGAAGTAACGCGACGCCGTTGGGCAACCGTCGGCGTACTCGGCTTCAATGGTGCCTCACCGCTCTATCTCGATCCGCTTCATGCGGCGGGGATCGTCTGCGAGACCATCGACACCACGATGCAGGCGCGTCTGAACAGCGCGATTCAGCGGGTGATGGAGGGGGCCGAGGGTGCGGACGATGCCGAAGCGGCGCGCACCGCTGTCGCGACGCTGCAAGCGCGGGGAGTAGACGGAATTATCCTCGGCTGCACGGAGATTCCGTTGCTGCTCGGCGATGGATTCGAGACAGACGATTTCCTCAATCCCGCAGCCTTGCTCGCGGAGGCTGCGGTACGCTTCGCTCTGGAAGGGATACCGCAAGCGGCGCTGCGATAAGCCGCCGGTGATCTGTTTTCACGTTGACCATATCGCACGTGCGACGAGACATCCTGGTACTGGTAGGGGCGCATCCTGCCCAGGGGGCACCCGGTGCGCCCGATTTCCTGCTGCATTCGCCTTCTGGTTACATCCCTGATACTGAGAGCGGCGACGCGGCGCCCGCCATCATCGTTCCGGGTGCATGGTACCCTAGCGCCCCGCCGGGGCCGCGACCGGTGCGACCCCGCCACTCGATGGTGATCCGCTCGGCACGGGTGCCGGGGCGGGGGTGGTCATCCCGTTCGTGCTCGCCTCGCTCGGCCGGCTCTGCGGCGCGGGCGCGGGCTGCACACCTGTCAGCACCGGCGCACTCACCGTCACCGTCGCCTGCCCGCTCGTGATATTCCCCTGCGTGGCGGTGATGTGCGCGGTGCCGGGCGTCACCCCCATTGCTTTCCCGCTCGCATCCACTGTGCCCACGCTCGGCGCGTCACTCGTCCATGTTACCGCGCTCGTCAGGTCTGCGGTCGAATTGTCGGCATACGTCCCTGTGGCGGTGAACGGCTGCATCTGCCCCACTTTCAGGGTCACGGAGTTCGGCGTCACCGCGATGCTGATCAGCGGGGCCACCGTGACATTGATGCCGGTCTGCGTGCCAGTGATACTGGCAGTCGCCGTGTCCGTCGCGGTCAGATTCCAGGTGCCCGCCGCGCCGAAGGTGGCGGTGAACTGATGCACGCCCGCATCGCCTGCGGTGAAGGGGAAGTTGACCGGTAAGGTGGCATGGCTGTCCGTGCTGGTGAAACGGACGGTGCCGGTGTAGCCGGTGGCGGTATTGCCGTACTGGTCGCGTGCCGTGACGGTGAAGGTGTGCGCCGTACCGGAGACGACCGAGGCGGGGTAGCCCGCGACGATCAACAGGGTTGCCGGGCCGGGGTCGTTCGTCAGGGTGAAGGTCGCTGGCGTGCCCAGCGGCCCGGTCGTGAGATTCGCCGTTACCGTGAATGTCCCCGACACCGTGTTGGCGGTGAGCGTCGGTGCGCTGGCGACGCCGCTACTATTCGTGCTTACGGTTGCGGTCGTCGCGTTGCCGGGGAAGGAGCCGCCCGCACCGGTCGCCGGGACGATCGTGAAGGTGACGCTGACGCCTGCGCCGACGGGATTGCTGTTCGCGTCGGTGACGAGGGCGGCAAGTGCGGTCGTGAAGGATGTGCCGACCGTCGCGTGCTGCGGCGTGCCCGCCGTGGCGACGATCATCGCGGGCGCACCGGGCGTGTTCGTCAGGGAAAAGGTGGCGGTATGGCTGTTACTCGTCGCCGTGACGGTGTATGGCCCGCCCGCGATCGTGTTCGCCGTCGCGGTGATGGACGCGACCCCGCTGGTCGTCGTCGCATTCCCACTGTTCGAGAAATTCACGCTCGCTCCATTGCCGGCTGGCGTGACGGTAAAGGTCACCTGCGTCCCATCCGCGACGAGGTTGCCACTCGCGTCCTTGACCGTGACCGAGAGCGTCGGGAAGGCGGTCGTGACCGGCGCCGATTGGGGCGTATTCGGGTTCGGGGTGAGCGTGCTCGCTGGGCCGGGCGTGTTCGTCAGGTGGAAGGTTGCCGTGCCCGTCACGCTGTTCGCCACCGCTGTGACGGTATAACTGCCAACCGCGCTGTTCGCCGTCGCCGTGACACTCGCCGTGCCGCTGGCGATCGTCGCGGGGCTGGTGGCGAGCGTCGCGCTCTGGCCGCTGCCGCCCGGTACGGCGGTGAAGGTGACCTGCCCGCCGTCCACCGGTTCGCTGTGGCTGCTGCTCACGGTCACAGCGAGCGGGTTGAGGAAGGCGGTATTCACGTTCGTGGACTGGGTGTCGCCTCCGGAGAGCAAGAGCGAGAAGCCCTGGCTCTCGAAGGCGCCGATGTCGCACTGCCCGCTCACTGGCTGGGGGCGGGTGATGCCGCGCTGGTCCTTCTTGTTCACGGGGGCGGTGCCGGTGGTCGTGTTGCAGGTCGTGTTGTCGCCGGCATTGATGGCGAGTGAACCGGGCAGGAGTGCGAGCGTTTGCGTGCCGTTCGTGCTGCCATTGGCGGCGAGCGTCGTGGCGAGGAGGGGATTGATCGGTTGCGCGGTAGTGCCGACATGGTTGCCGTTCGTGCCATCCGCCAATCCCGTGCCGCCCAGAGCGCTGTTGTCGCCGTTGCCGATGAGATTGTTGTTGGGGATGTTGCTCGTGCCGATGCCCGCGTCGTTCTGCACATCGGGCCCGCCCGTTGTGCCGCCATTGTTGTTTGCAACGACGTTGCCCGCGACGAGCGTATTGATAAGCGTCGTGCTGGTCGTTTGGGAGTAGAGACCACCGCCCAGGTTCTCCGCCGTGTTCCGCGCGATCGTGGTGTTGATGATGATCGCGCTCGCCCCGAAGCTGAGATCCGCTGCGACCCCACCGCCGTTCGCGAATGGCCCCACGCTATCCGTACTGTGATTGCCCACGATCGTGCTGTTCGTGATCCGCAGCGTCCCGGTCTGGGAATAGAAGAGCCCGCCGCCCTCTCCGAAGAGCGACCGATTCCCGGTCAGCGTGCTGCGCTCGACGATGACACCCGTCGTATTCGCGAGCGCGTTCGGTCGCGTCCCGATGCCCCCCCCAAGCCCCCCGACATTGTTACGCACGATGCAATCGCGCACCGTCAGCCCACCCTGGTCAATGAAGATGCCGCCCGCCTGGAGACTCGTGCTGAGGTTCGGGTCGCTCCCCGCGAACCCGTGCTGCACCGTCATGCCGGCGATCGTCACGCTCGTCGTCGGACCAATGATCGTGAAGACCTGACACCGTCGCTGGGCGTCGTGGTGCCATCGCAGGTCGTGCACCCGCCATCCACGATCATCGCCGTCGCTCCCGGGCCGTTGATCGTCACGTTCGCGCCGAACTTCCAGCGTCCCCTTCGTGGTATCGAGCGTAATCGTGGCGGGGTTTGTGGGCGGATTGAAATTGAAGACGATCGTGTCATTGCCGGTCGCTGCGGCACAGTCCGCGCCCGTCGTCTGCCCGCTTATATTGACGTTCGCGATCGCCTCGCGCAGCGTGCACTTGCCGTCCCCACTGACCGTTGTATCCTCCGTGCTGTTGACGGTGATGGTCGTGGCTGCCGCGACGGGAGATGCCAGTGGAACCGGCAGGATGATACTTGTTTGGAGGAGGGCAAGCGCGACCGCGAGCGGCACAACCCGCATCCATCGGTGCGCGCCGAAGAGGGCCCGCACACCAATCGGCACGATGAGCAGCAACCGCAGCCCGCGGCATGATGTGACCTTGCGCACAATCCCCCACCCTTCCCCAGAAGCGTGACGACACCCCGGTCGCAGATCACACGCCCCCGCTACGCCTGGTGTGAACCATCCAGCGTTCGCGCCTGGCGGATATGAACGGAACCGCGTTCCACGCGGACATCGCAATTAAGAGGGGCGCGTACTACTTCCTCTATACGCTGGATGATCCCATCCCAGATTAAAGAAAGGGACAACGACGGCTACATTGGTGATAAATCCTCGGTACCAATGCGGGTACATCCTGAAACCCGTATTCGGATTCGTTCGTCGTTGAACCGCCGATAAATCTCTGCCAGATGCGTATGTACCGTGTCCTTGCTGATGCTCAGGCAGCATACTTCGCAAGGCATCGCCAGGCATCCGCCCCACCGTCGGGCGGATGATCGTACTATCGCTGGTGAGCGCGCGGGTGAGGCAAGGAGATGATGGAAAAGCTTCTCGTGGACGTGAAAAAGGGGAGGCGGCAATGCCTCCCCTTTTCATTCGATCATGCAGTCAAGCGCCGATCAGCCCTGCCGCTGCTTGTGCTTCGGGTTGCGCTTGTTGATGATGTAGATTCTGCCCTTGCGCCGCACGACGATATCGTCCGGGCTGCGCTTCTTGACGGATGCGGATACCTTCACGTCATTTCTCCTCGAAGAGTAACAAGGTGAAAGTAACAAGTAACAAGAGGAATACAGCGATATCTTGTTACTTTCGACTTTCGACTTGTTACTTTCAACTTGTTACTTCCGCGCTGCGGTCGCGGCGCACTGGCGTAGTTTCTCACAAATTGCCGCGCTGTCAAGCGCCTTGCCGATGAAGACCATGCGGCTCTCGCGCTCGGCATCGTCGCGCCACGGGCGTTGCGCTTCGAGGAGCACCCGTGCGCCCACCTGGTGGAAGACGCATCGCTCGGCGTACCCCTCGATATTCAGGACGCCCTTGCCGCGAAAGCACGTTTCCGGCAATTCACCCCAGAATGCCTCCAGACGCTGCACATCGAAGGGCGCGCGCGTCACGAAGGAGAAGGTGCTGATCTCCTCTGCGTCCAGATGGCCGTGATGATGATCGCCATGATCGTCGTCTGCGTGGAGGCGTGCGTGCGCCGCTTCTTCCGCCAGCCACTGCGCCGCGCCGTCGGTGAAGCGGTCGTCCATCTTAAATGCGCCGACATCGAGAAGCAGCCGCAGATCGACCTTGCCGTGGTCGGTCTGGAGGAATGGTGCGTACGGATTGAGTTTCCGTAACCCCTCCACGACCGTCGCAAGGTCATCCGGCGAGACGAGGTCGATCTTGTTCAGGAGGATGATGTTCGCGTACTCGATCTGCAAGGCGACCATCTCGCTCATCCGAATCTGCGCGCGTATCTGATCGGCGTCCACGAGGGTCACGATGCCATCGAGCCGGACGATCTGGGTGAGGCCGGGGATGAAGAAGGTCTGCGCGACAGGCAATGGGTCCGCGATCCCCGTCGTCTCGATGATGAGGTATTCGGGGGGATCGTCCCGCTGGAGGATGCGCCGAAGGCCATTGAGGAGATCGCCCCGGATCGTGCAGCAGATGCAGCCCGCCGTCAGTTCGACAATGTCATTCGGATCGGTCTGCTCGATCAGGCCGCCGTCGATGCCGATCTCGCCCAGTTCATTGACGATGATCGCGATCCGGAGACCGGGATTGGCGGCGAGGATATGATTGAGGAGCGTCGTCTTCCCGCTGCCGAGGAAGCCGGTGAGGATCGTCGCCGGAATGCGCGTATCGTTGACGCCGAGTGTGTCCGATGGTGGGAGTGTGATCATCGTCTCGCTGTTTCCCCTCTGCACGATTGCGTGCGATCATCGACGATGATACACGATGGGGAGGTTCGCGGTTCGCGGTTCGCAGTTCGAGGTAGACACTGCACGCAAATAGCCACACAATACCGGGTAGTACGGAGAGACGGGTTGGCACTGCGACTCTCGCCACCCGTATATCCACTGGCAGGAAGGAAGAGGTGCTCATGCAGCGACAAGGTAGGAATGGCGTGCAGTACGGGCTCGATCAGCACGGGATCAAGAACCTGATGAGCGTTGGCTGGAACCTGACGACCCCCGCGCTGTACGAGGAGATCGTCCGGCGGCGCGAGGGGCTGATCGCCGAGGATGGCCCGGTCGTTGTCCGCACCGGCAAATACACCGGCCGCTCCCCGAAGGACAAGTTCATCGTCCGCGAGCCGGGCGAGCGAGGCGAATATCTGGTGGGGCAGATGTCAATCAGCCGCTGGAGCAGGAGCAATTCGTCGCGCTCAAGAAGCCGGATGCTCTCCTATTTGCGTGGCCAGGAACTCTATCGTGCAGGATTGCTACGCGGGCGCGGACCCGCGCTACCGCCTCAATGTCCGCGTCATCACCGAGCAGGCATGGCACGCGCTTTTCATGCGCAACCTGCTCATCCGTGCCGAACCCGATGAAGACCTCTCCGGCTTCATTCCGGATTTCACGATCATCTGTGCGCCGCACTTCCACTCGATCCCCGAAGCGGACGGCACACGCTCGGAGACCTTCATCGTGCTCAACTTCGCCACGCAAGGAAGTGCTGATCGGCGGCACCGAGTACGCGGGCGAGATGAAGAAGAGCGTCTTCACGCATCCTCAACTACCTCCTGCCCTTGCAGAACGTCCTCTCCATGCACTGCTCCGCGAACTACGGGCCTGCGGGCGATGTCGCGATCTTCTTCGGTCTCTCCGGCACCGGCAAGACGACGCTCTCCTCCGACCCGGCGCGCACGCTGATCGGCGACGACGAGCACGGCTGGAGCGACCACGGCGTCTTCAACTTCGAGGGGGGCTGCTACGCGAAGGTGATTCAACTCTCCGCGACCGCCGAACCGGAGATCTACGCGACGACGCACCGCTTCGGTACAGTGCTGGAGAATGTCGCGATTGACAGTCGCACCCGCCTCCTCGATCTCGATGACGAATCGCTGACCGAGAATACCCGCGCCGCCTACCCGATCACGCACATCGCGAATGCGGATGTCGCGGGCGTCGGCGGGCATCCGAAGAACATCATCATGCTGACGGCGGACGCCTTCGGGGTCATGCCGCCGATCGCGCGGCTCACCCCGGCGCAGGCGCAGTATTACTTCCTCTCCGGCTACACGGCGAAGCTCGCGGGCACCGAGCGGGGCGTGACCGAGCCAGAAGCCGGACTTCTCAGCACCTGCTTCGGCGCGCCCTTCATCGTCCACCCGCCGACCCTCTACGCCCGCTTGCTCGGCGAGCGGATCGCGCAGCACGGCGCGGATGTCTGGCTCGTCAATACGGGCTGGACGGGTGGCCCCGAAGGCGCGGGCGGGCATCGGATGTCGATCGCCTACACGCGGGCGATGGTGACGGCGGCGCTCACTGGCGCACTGGCGCAGGTCGAGACGGTGCCGGACCCGGTCTTCGGCGTGGGCGTGCCGATCTCCTGCCCCGGCGTACCACCGGAGGTCCTACAACCGCGCAGCACCTGGGCCGATCCCGCCGCGTACGACGCCAAAGCGCGCGACCTCGCCGAACGATTTCACGCCAACTTCGCCGAGTTCGCGAATGCTGTCCCGCCGGAGGTCGCCGCCGCTGGCCCGCATGTCGCCGTCGCTCCCATCGCAAGCTGAAGCCGCCCGAACCGCAGAGAACGCAGAGAGCGCAGAGAACGCGGAGAAGAGAAAACGAAAGATCATTCTCTGTGTCCTCTGCGCTCTCTGCGCCCTCTGCGGTTCCCGTCTCATCTCGTTCGCGGTAGGATACGGGGGCTGGAAAGGATTGGTCCCCATGACGGAGATCCCTGCATATGCCCCCGCACTGATGCGTATCGACAAGCTACTCGCTGTGGGCGAGTATGACGAAGCAGTAGAGACGGCGGAAGCGCTCGTCGCGGATACGCGCGCCGCCGATACGCTCCGCGCCCTCGGACGCGCGCAGTACGAGCGCTCCACCGCGACCTTCGATGAAGAAGAGCACGACGATGCCTTCGCGACGCTTCGTGCGGCGGCAGATCTCGCGCCGGACGATACGGCGCGCGCCGCGATCGTCGCAGACCTCGCGACGATGCTCACCGGCAGTGTCTTCTTTACTGCGGAAAAGGAGGAGGAGGCCGTCCGCCGCTATAAAGAGGCGTACGCGCTCGACCCGACGAATACCCGTGCCCTGATCGGCATGACGATGCTGCGTGCCCACCCGGAAATCAACGCATCGCGCGGGCAGGCGATTGCCTGGGTTGAGCAGGCAATCGCCTACGGCGCGCCGGAATGGTGGCACTGGAGCGAGCTCGGTAAACTCTTCGAGGAGGATGGCGACTCGCAACGGGCGATTGCCGCCTACGAGGAGATGCTCGCGCTCTTCCCCTTCGGTACCGGTCATCCGCTGGAGTTCGTCATGCGTCAGCAGCGCAAGCACCTGCGCGCGCTCCGCGCCGGCCGCCTCGAACTGATCAATCTCGATTTCCACCCGCCGCCGGAGCGGTGACGCGGATTCGAACCGCATGCTGCCCAGAAGGCGCCCGGTAGAGGGGGAAAAGAGATTTGAGCGCAGAGGACGCAGAGAACGCAGAGGACACAGAGGGCAGAGAATGATTTTCTTTCTTCTCTTCTCTGCGTTCTCTGCGTCCTCTGTGGTCTCTGCGTTACGATCCTTCGTCTGTGTCTCTGTTCGATTGGTTTTGGTGAAAGGGGTAGGGGATGGTGACGCTGGATGAGGTGTTGGGGATGGTCGAGGCGGGGCGGGATGAGGTGATCGCCCTCGCCCGGGACCTGGTGCGAATCAATACGGTCAGCACCGGCGTGATGCCGACGGGAAATGAGACGCCCGCCGCCGCATTCCTCGCCGCGAAGCTGCGTGCGGAGGGCATCGAGAGCACCGTCGTGGAGAGTGCGCCGACGCGGGGAAACTGCGTGTCGATCATCCGCGGTGCGGGTAGCACGGGCCGCTCACTTGGCCTTCTCGGCCATACCGATGTCGTGCCCGTCGAGGACGCGAATCTCTGGACGGTGGACCCGTTCGGTGGCGAAATCAAGGACGGGCGACTCTGGGGGCGCGGCAGTTCGGATATGAAGAGTACCGTTGCCGGGAGCACGATGGCGGCGATCTTCCTCAAGCGCGCCGGGGTAACGCTGAAGGGGGATCTCTTCATCGAATCCGGTGCGGACGAGGAATCGGGCGGCGTCTATGGCTTCGGCTGGCTCGCCGAGCATCACCCGGACCTCGTCAACACGACCGCCTCCATCAACGAGGGCGGTGGCGGTATCCCGATGCAACTCGCGGACGGCACGCTCGTCTACTTCTTCTCGCTCGGGGAGAAGGGGCGCTATGAGGTGCATCTCAATGTGCGCGGGCGCGGCTTCCACGCCTCGCAGCCGTGGCGGGCGGAGAGCGCGATCGATCACGCCTACGAAGTGATCCAGCGGATTAAGTCGTACGAGCCGACGCTGGATGCGACCGACCCGATGTTCCAGCATCTCGACCGGCTGGCGGGCGTCTCGGAAACAGCTAATGCGGAGAATGTCGAGCGCGTCATTGCGCGGGTGGCCGAGCGCGAGCCGTCGCTCGCCTCCTCGCTCAAGGCGCTCTCCCGCATGACGATTGGGGTCTCGATGATTCAGGCCGGGGTCAAGTCGAACAGCATCGCCGAGCGGTGCCACGTCACCTGCGATATTCGCACACTCCCCTGGCAGGACGCGGACTACATCCGGGGCGAATTCGCACATATTCTCGATGGTCTGGATTTTGTGGATTTCGAGGTGCGCACGACAGCGATCTCCTCCGCCTCGCCGCAGGATGATCCGTGTGTCGAGGCGATGCAGGAGGCAACGCGCATCGTCCTGCGCCGTTCCGGGTATGACAAGGTAGCCTTTATCCCCTCTCTGACCGTCGGCTTCACCGATAGCCGCCTTGTCCGGCCCCTCGGCGTCCATGCCTACGGCTATACGCCCGGCCACCCGCTGGCGGATCGCTCCAGGAGTGGCGCGCATAACAACGACGAATCGCAGGACCTCGAATCGATTATTCTCTACACACAGGTCGCCATTGCTACTGCCTGGCACTATCTCGGCGTCGTGAACGGCGCATAGGGACCCCGACTTTATTTGAATAGAGCGCATGGAGAGGCGGCAGATACCAGTCTGCCGTCCTTTCTTCCTGCCCCGTAACTGCCTGATGGCACGCTGATTGCTTTATCCGGTTCGGGATCCACGGAAGACCTACGCGGCGATGGCAGTAGAAGAGACGCACGATGTACGCAATCGCAGATACGACGATTACCCTCCCACCACTGGACGAGCTTATCGTCCTGCTTCTGGTAGGGCTGCTGGTTGGGCTCGTCGCGGAGACGATTGTCGGTACGCATGTGCCGCTCGGCTACGTCGGCGCGGTGATTCTCGGCTTTCTCGGTGCATGGGTCGCGACGCACGTACTCCACTTCAACATCTCGCCGGAGTACACGGTAAATGGTGTTCCCTTGTTTCGCGCCCTGATTGGCGCGGTGATTCTCGCCTTTCTCTGGTCCCTGGCGATGGGGCGAGGGCGTTGGTACGCGCGGCGCTAGCGCGTGCCGGAAGGAGCAATGAGATGACGTATCGGAGAGAAGAGGAACGTGGCGTGTATCGCGACCCCGATGGGGTGCCCGTTGAGCGGCACGCCGTTGCGGAGGAGCGGGTAGTCGCGGAGCCGGTCGCCTACGAGCAGACCGTCCCACTACAGAACGAAGTCGTCCGCGAACGGGTCGTCGAGCAACCATACGCCGCCGCTCCCGTGCGCGATGAGGTCGTCAGCGACCGTTTCGTGCAAGATGAATCTGTTAACCGCTTGTCGACACTCGATCTCGTCTCCCGCGTGATCTGGTTCCTCACCGGCTTGTTGCTCGTCGGCCTCGTCGCCCGCTTCATTCTCAAAGCGACAGGCGCGAATACCACAAGCAGTTTCGTCCGCTTCGTCTACAACACGACCGCAGCCTTCGTCGCGCCCTTCCGGGGCATCTTCTCGGACAGCGTGTCCGGCAATAACGTTCTTGAAGTGAGCACGGTCGTTGCGATTGTCGTCTGGGCGCTCGTCGCCTTCTTCATTACCTGGCTGCTCGGCATTCTGCTCGGTGGCCCCTCGCGCGGCGTGCGGGAATACCGGCGAGACGTGCGGCGGTATTGAGCGCACGCATCTATCGATAGGTTGAAAGATGGAAAAGAGGAGGGGTGATTGCCCCTCCTCTTCGCATCTCTCGATTCGTGGTACTGCGGACGACGGAATCAGATGTTTGCTAGCTCTTATCGGATTCCACAAAGATCGTTGCCTTCTGATCGCCGACCTTGAAGGACCAGGAAACCGTCGTACCACTGGTCTGCGCGAGCGAATCCGTCGTGCGGATCTTGCCGGGCATGGTGATCGACAGTTCGACCTTGCCGCCACCCGCAAGCAGCGCGGTGAGATCGAGGCCAGGGATACCGGCGGAGCTGCCGGAGCTGCTCAGACTTGGGTCGTTGAGTTCACTGAGGGGGTCGATAGTACCGTCGATGCGGATACCGTCGGAGACGCTCGACGTCGTGAGCGTGACGAGTGCGCCCGATCCGCTGCCGCTGCCACCGAGAGGGCTGCTACTACCGGCGCTTGAGTTCCCAAGCACGTTATTGATCTGGCTGACCATCTCATCGAGCGATTTGAATTGCATGGTGATCTCAACGCCGATGAAGTCCGCACTCTCGTACGGCGTTGCGGAGCCGCCCATATCCGTCACCTGTTTGGTGAGATCCCCAAAGATGTCGGTGGGATTCGGAGGGGCTCCGGCGCTTCCGGAGGTCGGTGGCGGTGTGCCACCGAAGCTATTGCCGAGCGCGGCAATGGTCGAGAGCGCGGTTTTTGAGATGCCGATACGCATCTTCGTCGTGCCGGTTGAATCGGAGCCAATCGTCGTCGTCGTGCTCGATTCAATACACGCACTGAGCATCACCGCGACGAGTATCAGCATCCCCAATACCGTGCCGCGCCGCAGCCATTGTCGTGTCGCTGTCATCATGAGATTGTGTCCCCCTTCGCATTCACAGTCTGACCGCCGATTCATGTACTGACACATTTTCGCATAGATTGCTATAGGAAAGAGAACGACAGGTGCGCGCGAGTGGTTCCTACCTCTCCTCAATCCCTCCCTTTGAGGGAAAGGGGCCGGGGTCAGGTCGGCTGAGGTCCCGGCAATATCCAGCGGGCAGGTTCCCAGTAGGGTTGCCAGCCGCGCTGCTCTTGCTCATCATAGACGGGATCGAGATGTTTGGCGTAATTCTTCGGTCGCCACGCAACATCTCGGCGGCAATCCTCCTCGACGAGTGACATCGCGCGCTGATACCACATATCGTTGCCGAGTTCGTCGATCACCTCGAAGAGCACATCGCGCGCGGCCTCATCCTCGGTGAGCCACTTCCCTGCCGCTTCTGCCTTCTTGATCTCCTCCTCGACATCGAAGCGAAGCACGCCGAGCCGCTTGAACCCCTTATAGAAGTTTCCCGGCTTGTGCTGGTATTCGTCAAACATCGCGTTCCAGACATCGAGCGGCACCAACGCGGGGTCCATCGCCTCGTCCACCATGAATTTCCGGTAATCACGTCCACCGATCAGGCCCATTGCGTCTTCACTCCGTCACTCTGCGTTCAATCTCTGTGCCACACACTGTTCCGATCTTACTCGGTGGGTAGTATAGCGTCGCCTCCGTGCATGAGCCAGCGGGCGGCCTCCGCCCATGCAGCGGGGGTGTTGACACTTCGTGTCGAGCGAAGGGTAGGATCGTAGGGGCGCATCACGTCGGCGGTCAGTGGCTGTACGTGGATCGCGAGAAAAAAGGCGGTCATTTGTCGGTCACCACGGTCGAGAGCGGCGCACATCGGCGCGAGGCAGGTGCGCGTGTAGAGCGCGTGCAATGGCTCCCAGCCCGCTTTACCGTCTTCGTTTGGCAGGTGCGGCACGAGCGCGTCCCATGTCCGGGGTATTGCAGCCATCCCGCGGAGGAGCGGCACCGAGAGATACGGCAGGTCGCAGGCGAGGGCGAGGATATCGGGGTGCTGTGCCGCCACGAATCCCGCCGCCAGCCCCGCCAGTGGCCCTGCCCCGGCAATCGCATCCGGCACCGTGCGCGCAGGCATCTTCGGCAATCGCCCTGCATCCCCTGCCACGATCACCACATCATCCGTCACCGTGCGCGCCGCCATCACGACCCGCTCGATCAAGGTTGGCCCCCCGGATGGCAGCCGCAAGAGCGCTTTATCTGCTCCCATCCGGCGGCTCTGCCCACCCGCGAGAATCACGGCGGTGAGCGGTAGTATCTCGGTCACACTGTTCTGCCGAGCGCGAGGGCGATTTCCGCGTCGGTGTAGCCTTCGAGCATGTAGCCGCTATTGAGCCGCTGCTGTAAATCCGTCCAGCGAAAGAGGCGGTTTCGTGGATCGGGAAACTCGGCGTTGACCCAATCGAGCATCATGGAACTGCGAACAAAGAAGCGTGGAGAGTTCCGTTGCGGGATCGTTGCGATGCCCGAATGCGACCACTCATTTTGCCGCCATATGCCGTGCCACCAGCCAAAGTGCCGCTCATTTGTCGTGAGTAGAAGCCAGCCTCTCGATGATGCATGTCGAAGTTGATCGTCATCACTGACAGTATTCATCCCCTCAGCTTGTGCGGTAGTGACATACCAGCCTCGTTGTTGCAATATGGGGAATTATTGCATGGTTAACGCATTCATCAAGGTAGACTCCCGCAATTGGCATCAGAGTTCGTCGTATGGAATATCTTCGCCTTCATTGTTCTCCGCGATATGGCGGTTGATTTCTTCTCGGTGGTCAGCATAGTACCGCATCGCGGTCTCGACATCTTCTGCTCGAAGGGTCGGTAGGGCGGTGAGTACACCTTCAACATCGCCATATTCGTACCTATAAAGGACAACTGCACGCACAGGGATGCGTGTCCCTTCGATGACTGGTTCCCCGAAGAGGATGCGAGGGTGCCGGACAATTGTTCGTGATTTCGACTGCGCCTCGACCATACTAAGCCTCCGATACCGTGCCAGATGATTACAGTATAGCAAAGGGAGACGCCCCAGCGGCATCTCCCGATTGCGATACGCAGTTTGTGGTCGCGCGCCTACTCGTTGCTCGTCTTCGCCTCGCGGTCCTTGCAGCGGGTGGCGCGGAGGAGGTCGATGCCTGCCGAGCGATCATCGTACACGACCGAGCGCGAGGGAAATCTCCACGAGGGTATATCCTTCCAACGCATATCCATTGATGATTTGCTGCTGCAAATCTGTCCACCGGAAGAGGCAATCCCGTTGGTCAGCAAACTCGGCAGCGATCCAGTCGAGCATCAACGCGCATCGAATAGCGAGGCGTTCGGGAATAGCGGTGAACGGGACAGTGATGATGCCGCTATGTGTCTGGGTGGTTGCGCGGAATCGCGCATGTAATTGAATGAAGTCCTGCATATTGTTTGTCAGCAGGAGCCAACCCTTCGTAGTCGCGTACCGAACTTGTGCTTCGTCACTGACGGCGGTCATCCCGACCTCTTGCGCCCGGATTATGGATGCGCCTCGGTCCCTGAGAAAGCGTGCAGTACTGAGGTTGACGCATTCATCGAGATAGACCGTCGGGATCGGCATTACAGGCGCTCGTACGGAATGTCCTCACCCTCAGTGTTCGCTGCGATGTATGCATTGATCTCATCACGGTGTTCATGATAGTAGCGCAAGGCCGACTCGATATCTTCAACACTGAGCGTGGGCAGTTCCCGTTGCACGGTCGCCACATCGCCATATGCGTACTTCATCAACACCACAGTTCGTACGGAGACACGCGTACCCGCAATCGTCGGTTCACCGGACAATACATCCGGTCGTGAGACAATCGTGTGTGCCTTGATATGCGCTCGCACCATAGAATGGCCCTCCATATCGGGAATTTCGCACGTTGTCAGTATATCTCAGGGCGATGCCATTCCCGCATCTCCCTGCATCGTCATCCCTCGTTACTTGTTACTTGTTACTCGTTACTCGTTGCTTGTCTTCGCCTCGCGGTCCTTGCGGCGGGTGGCGCGCAGGAGGTCGCGATTCATGAAGGAGATGACGTCCATCGGAATCTCCTTCGGGCAGACAGCGGCGCATTCGCCGATATTCGTGCAGGCACCGAAGCCCTCGACATCCATCTGCTCGACCATCCGCAGCACGCGGTCATCGCGTTCCGGTTGGCCCTGGGGCAGATGGCCGAGATGGGAGATTTTCGCGGCAGTGAAGAGCATCGCGGAGGCATTCGGGCACATCGCGACGCACGCGCCGCAGCCGATGCAGGCCGCGTAATCGAAGGCCGCGTCCGCATCCGCTTTCGGGACGAGGATCGCGTTCGCATCCTGCGCGCCGCCCGTCGGCGCGGTGACGTAGCCACCCACCTGAATGATGCGGTCGAATGCGCCGCGATCCACGACGAGGTCCTTGATGACCGGGAAGGCGCGTGCCCGCCACGGCTCGATGGTGATCGTCTCACCATCGTGGAAGTGGCGCATATGGAGTTGGCACGCTGTCGTAGCGCGTTCCGGTCCGTGCGCCACGCCGTTGATCATCATGCCGCAGGTGCCGCAGATACCCTCGCGGCAGTCATGGTCGAAGGCAATCGGCTCGTCGCCACGCTCAATCAGCCCCTCGTTGACGACATCGAGCATTTCGAGGAAGGACATATCGGTGCTGATGTCCTTCGCTTCATAGGTGACCATTTTGCCCCTGGCTGGTCGCGTTCTTCTGTCGCCATACCTGAAGGGTAAGATTCAGGGTGCGTTCCCGATTGCTCTGTGAGGCTGGCGGTCGTCCCCCGCTTTGCGAGCATTGCCATTATTTGTAACTCCGCTGTGAGGGGTGAACATACTCGAACTCGAGCGGCTCTTTATGGAGGGCGGGTGTGTTCCCGACGCCGGTGTATTCCCATGCCCCGACGTAGGAGAAGTTCTCGTCGTCGCGCAATGCCTCGCCGTCCGGTGTCTGGCTCTCCTCGCGGAAGTGGCCGCCGCAGGATTCGGTGCGATTGAGCGCGTCCAGGCAGATCAACTCACCGAGTTCGATGAAATCCGCGACGCGCCCCGCCTTTTCGAGCGACTGGTTCAACTCCTCGCTCTCACCCAGTCACCTTGACGTTCTGCCAGAACTCATCGCGCAGTTGCTGGGATCCGGGTCAGTGCCTGCGTGAGGCCGGCGTCCGTGCGGGCCATGCCGCAGAGGTCCCACATGATGTGGCCGAGTTCGCGGTGGAAGGAATCGACCGTCCGCGTGCCGTTGATGCCGAGCAGCCGCTTGACGCGCGCATTCACTTCCCCCGCCGATTCCGCGAAGGCGGGGTGCGTCGTGTCCGCCTTCGACAGTTTCGCCTGCGCGAGGTAGTCACCGATCGTGTACGGCAGGATGAAGTAGCCGTCCGCAAGGCCCTGCATGAGGGCGCTCGCACCGAGACGGTTCGCGCCGTGATCGGAGAAGTTCGCCTCACCTGCGACGAAGAGGCCGGGGATCGTGCTCATCAGGTTGTAATCCACCCAGAGGCCGCCCATCGTGTAGTGGATGGCCGGGTAGATGCGCATCGGCTGCTTGTAGGAGTCCTCGCCCGTGATCTTGTTGTACATATCGAAGAGGTTGCCGTACCGCTCCTCGATCGACGCGCTTGCCGAGGCGCTTGATCGCGTCCGCGAAGTCGAGATAGACGCCGCGCCCGCCGGGACCAACACCGCGCCCCTCGTCGCAGACTTCCTTCGCATTGCGCGAGGCGACATCGCGCGGCACGAGATTGCCGAAGCTCGGATACTTCCGTTCGAGGAAGTAGTCCCGCTCGTTTTCGGGAATCTGGTCTCGGCGCGCGTGCGTCGCCTGCCTTCGTCGGCACCCAGACGCGCCCATCGTTGCGGAGCGATTCGCTCATCAGCGTCAACTTCGATTGATGATCGCCCGTGACGGGGATGCAGGTCGGGTGAATCTGCGTGAAGCAGGGGTTGGCGAAGAGCGCGCCGCGCTTGTACGCCCGCCAATCCGCCGTGACATTGCAGCCCTTCGCATTTGTCGAAAGGTAATAGACATTGCCGTAGCCACCGGAAGCCAGCACCACCGCATCGCCGAGATGGGGTGTCACCTCGCCGGTGACGAGATCGCGGACGATCGACTCCCGCGCGCCGCGCCATCGATGACGACGAGGTCGAGCATCTCGTGGCGCGAGTACATATCGACATTGCCGAGGCCGATCTGCCGCGAGAGCGCGGAATATGCCCCGATCAGCAGTTGCTGGCCCGTCTGACCGCGCGCATAGAAGGTGCGCGAAACCTGGGCCCCGCCGAAGGAGCGGTTATCGAGCAGACCGCCGTACTCGCGCGCGAAGGGGACGCCCTGCGCGACGCATTGGTCGATGATATTGACGCTGATCTGCGCCAGTCGATAGACATTTGCCTCGCGAGAGCGGAAGTCGCCACCCTTCACGGTGTCATAGAAGAGGCGATAGACACTGTCGCCATCGTTGCGGTAGTTCTTGGCCGCGTTGATGCCCCCCTGCGCGGCGATGCTGTGCGCGCGGCGCGGCGAGTCCTGGAAGCAGAAGCACTGCACATGGTAGCCGAGTTCGGCCATAGTCGCGGCAGCGGACGCGCCCGCGAGGCCGGAGCCGACGACGAGCACGGTGAACTTTCGCTTGTTTGCCGGGTTCACCAGTTTCATCTCGAACTTGTGCTTCTCCCACTTCTCCTGGATGGGCCCGTCGGGGATCTTCGCGTCGAGGACGATCTCGCGCCTGCCCGGAGCGCGGCGACCGACATCAACGGCTGGAGGGGCAATTGTGGTTGCCATCGCTGTTTTCCGCCTTCTTCTACATTCCCGGTTGCTAGCTGACGATTCCGGTAAAGACCGCGAGCGGTGCGATGCAACCGCCCCCGGCAATGAGCACCGCCGAGATGAGCGCCAACCCGCGGAAGAAGCGATTGTACTTGCGGCGGTTGATGCCGAGGGTCTGGAACATGCTCCACACCCCATGATAGAGATGGAACCCGAGCGCGACCATCGCCAGGACGTAGATAAGCGTGATGTACCAATGGCTGAAGCCACCGACGACATTGCCGTAGACATCGCCCTTGACGTAGTTTTGATGCAGTGTGCCCGTCGTCAGGTCGAGGATGTGATAGATGACGAAAAAGAAGATGACGAGACCGCCCCAGCGCATCGTGCGGGAGGCGAGCGTTGCGTCCGTCTCTTTCTTGTTCACGTAGCGGACCGGGCGGCTCGCGTAGCTGCGCTGTGAGAGTTGCACGGCGGCGACGATATGGAGGATTACTGCGGCGAGCAGGACGATGCGGATAATCCAGAGCAGTTCGGTGCGAAAGAAGATCGGGTTACCGACGGTGCGGAGATAGTCGCTGTAGGCATTGAACCCTTCCCGCCCCTCGAAGATTTTCAGGTTCCCGTAGATGTGGAGGATCATGTACCCGTACAGGATGAACCCTGTGACCGCCATGACCGCCTTTTTGCCGATTGAGGTGCGATACAGTGCGACGGTCGCAGCCATACACTACTCTCCGCTTCGTTCATCCGGGGGACGCCGTTCGCCCCGTGGCCCGTATTCAGCCATTTCCGCGCCTTGTATGGTGATGGCACGATGTATTGAACGATTCTCTGTTGTTCCCCGTGTAGTCTGTCTGTGCATCACGGCACCGTCATTCGTGCATATGCCCCAAAAAACCGTTGCGGGATCGTCACAAATGCTACGAGGATGAGTATAGCACCGCCTGCGCCAATCGTCAGGCGTGTGAACATTGGCTTTATCTATGGAGCGCATTGAGAGCGCTGATGCGATTCCTTTGAGATACTATTGTGATGTGATGAGGGCAAGATTACGAGAGGAGAGCTCACCGCGCGATCGGTGGTGCATCGTGCGTCACGGTGGAAGGAGAAGGGGGAAGCGATGCTGCGCACATGGGTGTACACGAGTGAGAATGGGGGGGCGGTGCGTACCGATCTCACACGCGAGGAGATCGAAGCGTCCATGACCCATCCCGACACACGGATATGGGTGGATTTCAATGAGCCGACCGAGCAAGAGTTGCAGTGGTTGGAGGCAGATTTTGGCATCCTCCACCTCACGCTTGAAGACCTGTCGCGCCAGGGGCAGCGGGCGAAGCTGGAGGAGTTTGATAGCTACAACTATCTCGTCGCCTTCGATATGCACTTCGCGGACGCTGAGATCACGACCAGCGAGGTCGATTTTCTCATCGGTCGGGCTTTTCTGATCACCTCGCATCGGGGCGTACTTGCCAGTGCTGAGGAGGGGGATCGTCTTCAACCGCGCCTACCGCGGATCATGGCGCGCGGGATGGATTACCTGCTCTATGTCCTTCTCGATACGCTTGTGGACCGCTATTTCCCCGCCCTCGAAGCCTTCGATGAGGCAATCGACGGACTGGAGGACGCGATTATCGCGGACCCGACACCCGAGGTGCTGACGACGATCTTTGCGATGAAGCGGAACGTCGTGCAGATTCGCAAAGTCATCAACCCGCAGTTGGAGACCTTCAGTCGCCTGACCAGCCAGTCGGATGGCATCATTCAAGCGGATAACCTCATCTATTACCGCGATGTACACGATCATCTCATCCGTATCTTTGAAGTCGTCGATTCCTATCGGGATCAGATGTCGTCCGCGCTCGATGCCTATCTCTCGATGACCTCGAACCGCATGAATGAGGTGATGAAGCGGCTCACCGTCGTCGCGGCCATCTTCTTGCCCATCACCTTTCTGACCGGCGTCTTCGGCATGAATTTCGGGAGGCAGCCCTGGGTGCAGGACGATCCCGGTTGGCTCTTCTGGGTTACGGTGGTCATCATGGTGGGAATCACGGTGATGCAGATCCTCTTCTATCGCCGGAAGCGGTGGATCTAATCGTGCGCGTGGTGGTCGATCCGATATTCGTACCGGACGCCGCAGAAGCGCCGCGCGAGGCGATTGCCCGGCAGCGCATCTGGGCGGCGATAGTGCGCGAGGAGCCGTTGCCTCATCCCCCGAAGACAATCGGCGCAGTCGATGTCCATCTCGGCCCGGATCGGGCAATTGCGGTCGCGACACTCGTCGCGCTGCCGGAACTCACGCCCATCGCGGTCGTCTCCGCTGATGCGCCGCTCGGTTATCCCTACGTGCCCGGCCTTCTCTCCTGGCGCGAACTGCCCGCCGCCGTTGCCGCGCTGGCGCAGTTGCCGGAAGCGCCGGATGTATTGATCGCCGATGGTCAGGGGCGGGCGCATCCCCGGCGCTTCGGGCTGGCCTGTCATCTCGGCCTCGCTGTCAATCTGCCGACGCTCGGTTGTGCGAAATCGATTCTCGTCGGGCGTTATGAGGAGCTCGCGGACGCGGCGGGTAGCGTCGCACCCCTTGTCGACCGGGGCGTAGTCGTGGGTATGGCGCTCCGCACGCGGACCGGCATCGCGCCCGTCTTCGTCTCGGTCGGACACCGCATCACGCTCGATGAGGCCGTCGGGATTGTCCGCCAGAGCGCAGTGCGAACGAAGCTCCCCGAACCCTCGCGCCTCGCCCACAACGAAGCCCAACGCCTCGCCCGCGCTGCGCGCGCATAGGGTAAAATAGTCCTCTATCTTCCCGTTCCTGCGCACGGAGGAGCACGACATGGCGACCAGAACTAAACTCACCTACGCAGACTACGAAGCCTTCCCGGATGATGGGAACCGCTACGAGCTTATCGATGGGGAGGAATCTATGAGCCCGTCTCCATTTGAGCCGCATCAAATCGCCATCGGTGAAATCATCACGGCGCTGAACATTCACATGCGAGAGCGTAAGTTGGGGCGTGTCTATGCGGCACCCTTCGAGATTGTGCTTGGACCGCATGATGTATTCCAACCTGACGTGCTCTACATTTCCCGTCAGCGGCTCGGCATCGTTGATGCGAGTGGGCGCGTGCGTGGCGCACCTGATCTCTGCGTCGAAGTTCTGTCCGGTTCGACACGCCACATTGACCGTACGGTGAAGTTCGAGCGGTATGCCCACTTTGGGATACCTGAATACTGGATCGTTGACACGGACACGCGGACCGTCGAAGTGTATATCCTGCAAGAGCAGATATACACGCTTCTTGTGACTGCGCAGGGACAGGAGCGCGTTCTTTCCCGCGTGCTCCCGGACCTGCATCTGCACGCGATTGAAGTCTTCACGCCGCCCGTATAATGGGAAATATATGGTCCGATACTATTTCACCCGATCCGTGAGCGATAATGCTACAGCGTGATTCCATCTCCTATACAGTGCTTCCGATGCCCGTTGGGGATATTGTCGTGGCGGGAAGCACGCGGGGAATCTGCGCGCTGATTATCGCCGCGCACGCCGCCATGCCATCGGCGGTCGATGCGCTGCGGCAGTATTGCCCGGACGCGCCGCTCGTGCCCGATGCCGATCCCCTCACCGATGTCGTAACCCAACTGACGGAATACCTTGCGGGCATGCGGCAATCATTCGATGTGCTGCTCGACCTCGTCGGAACACCCTTCCAGCGGCGGGTCTGGGAGGCGCTTCTCGCCATCCCCTACGGCGAAACCGTGACCTACCGTGACCTCGCGCACGACCTCAACCAACCCGGTGGCGCGCAGGCGGTCGGTGGCGCAGTCGGGCGCAACCCGATCTCGATCATCGTGCCGTGTCATCGCGTCCTCGGCAGCGACGGCAGCCTGACCGGCTACCTGTGGGGCGTGCATGTCAAACGCTGGCTCATCGACCACGAACGATTCGTCGCCGGTCGCACGCTTTTTTGAACCACAGAGAGGGGAAGGGATTGAGCGCAGAGACCACAGAGGACGCAGAGGGCACAGAGGGTACTTTCTTATTCTCTTCTCTGCGGTCTCTGTGCGCTCTGTGGTCTCTGCGTTACTACCCGTCGTTCGTGCCTTTGTGTCTTTGCGGTTCATTTGTTTTCTACCCGCTTGTGATACGATGAATCTCCCGGTGTGCCGGGCTTGAACGTGAATCAGCCAACGCGGAGGTAGGGAGACGATGGCAGGGGCGCGGAAGAAAATTACCGTCGTGGGTGCGGGGATGGTCGGCGGCACGACCGCGCAACGTCTCGCGGAGCGCGACTACGCCGACATCGTACTGGTGGACATCGTCGAGGGGTTGCCGCAGGGCAAGGCGCTCGATCTGAGCCAGTCCGGCCCGGTCGAGGGGTATGACACCCTGATTACCGGCACAAACGGCTACGACGAAACGGCGGGGTCCGATATCGTCGTCATCACCTCGGGCATCGCGCGCAAGCCGGGCATGAGCCGCGACGATCTCTTGCGGACGAACATGAACATCGTCCGCAGCGTCACCGAGCAGGTGGTTGCACAGTCGCCGGAGACGATTCTCCTGCTCGTCTCAAACCCGCTCGATGCGATGTGCCATATCGCGCTCGAAGCCTCCGGGTTCCCGAAGGAGCGCGTCATCGGGCAGGCCGGGGTGCTGGATAGCGCGCGGTTCCGCAGCTTCATCGCGCGGGAACTCGATGTCTCGGTCGAGGATGTTACGGCGTTTGTGCTCGGTGGTCATGGCGATACGATGGTGCCGCTGCCGCGCTACACGACGGTCGCGGGTATCCCGCTCCCCGCCCTCCTCTCACAGGAGCGGATCGATGCGATCGTTCAGCGGACGGCAAATGGCGGGGCCGAAGTGGTCAATCTGCTCAAGACGGGGAGCGCCTTCTATGCGCCCGCCTCGTCGGTCTGCGCGATGGTCGATTCGATCCTGCTCGATAAGAAGCGGATCATGCCGACCTCGGTGCTCCTCGAAGGGGAGTACGGCATTCATGGTCTCTTCGTCGGCGTGCCGTGCAAGCTCGGTGCGAACGGACGCGAGCAGGTGATCGAGATCGAACTGACGGCGGACGAATATGGTGCCTTGCAACGCTCCGCCGGGGCGGTGCGCGAGCTCGTCACGGCAATGGAAAACCTGAAGAGCCCGCCCGCCTCCTGACCGCCGGAAAGGAGCGGCTTTCCCCGATGGACGTGCCCCGCCTCCTCACCGTTCCGGAGGCGCAGGCGCGTATCCTTGCCCGCTTCCGCACCGGGAATGCAGAAACAATCGCCGCGAGTGCCGCCCTCGGCCGGACGCTCGCGCGTGATGTCGTAGCGGCGTCCGATCTGCCGCCCTTCACGCACAGTGCGATGGATGGCTATGCGATCCGCGCGGCGGATACGGGGGCTGCATCTCCCGCATCACCCACCATGCTCCGTGTGACGGGCATTCACGCTGCGGGTGAACGCGCATCGCTCACAATCGGACCGGGCGAGGCAATCGCGATCACCACCGGCGCACCGTTGCCCCGTGGCGCGGACGCGGTCGTGCGCCTCGAAGAGGTGCAGAGCGGACCGGAATCCGTCACGATCCATGCGGCAGTCACATCGGGGGCGAATGTGCGGCGGCAGGGTGAGAATCTAGGGGCGGGCGCGATGCTTCTGGCTGCCGGGGTGCGCATTGGCCCCGGTCAGATCGCGCTCCTTACTGCGGGAGGGATCGCGCGCGTGCCCGTGGTACGCTTGCCACGGATCGCCTATCTCTCCACCGGCAATGAACTCGTTCCCCTCGGGCAGGCACGGCGGCCCGGAGAGATCGTGGACGTCAACGGCCCAATGCTCGCCGCCCTGATTACGGCATTCGGGGGGCAACCGCTCTCGCTCGGTATCGCGCGCGACACACCGCGAAGTCTCCATCACGCCCTCGATACCGCCCATGATGTGGACCTCATCCTGACAACCGGGGGCGTCTCCGTCGGTGCATACGATGCCGTGCGCGCCGTGATCGCGGCACATGGCACGCTCGATTTCTGGCAAGTGCGGATGCGTCCGGGGCGGCCGGTCGCATTCGGGCGAATTGGCGAGACGCCGATCCTGGCCCTGCCGGGTAATCCGGTCGCCGCCTTCGTCGCCTTCCATCTCCTCGCCCGCCCCGCCATCGCCCGGATGCGCGGGGAAACGCCGGAACTGCCGCCAACCGTGCCGGTACGGCTTCAGCGGGCGGTCGAACAGCGCGGTGGCCACCAATCCTACCTGCGCGCCCGCCTCCGGGCCACCGTCGATGGCTGGGACGCAGACCCCGCCGTCGATCAAGGCACGGGAAATGTGCTCGGCCTCGCTGCAGATGCGCTCGTCATCCTTCCCGAAGGCGTCGCGCACGTCATGGCGGGCGACCTCCTGCCCGCCATTCCCCTGAATCACTCCTCCCCGTCTCACATCTTCTGAGCGACCGCTTGCTCCTCGCTCTCGAGTGGGGGTTTGCCAATGCGGCGGACGCGCAAGCCTTCGGGGTCGTTCGGCGTGCGGTGGCGGGGGCGGTTCGCGAAGATGTCGTATGCCTGCTGCTTCGTCATGTTCCGCCGTTTGCCGGACCACGGCGCGGGAACGGCAATGACGTAATTGGCCAGGAAATGCGCCGCCTCCTCATAGTTCACGCGCCACCCCCGGAAGTGCGGCCATGCCTCCTCGGGTGTGCGCTCGATCGGGAAGCCGGACTCGCGGATGTGCTCGACACCCCGGACGAAGCCCTCATAGGTGAGCACGAGCGGGTCGTCCGGGCGGGGATCCTCATTGATCGTCGTGCCGGAGACCTTCGCGATAGTCCGCAAGCCATCGAAGCCGACGCGCAGGCATTGGTAGGCTTCGGGGGGCGCGTGGTCGGGGGAGAGCGAGACATAGAGCGCGGCCGCATCGAGGATCGCCAGTTGGCTGACGACCCACGATTGCAGCGGGTCAGGAGAGCGGAAGACGGTGAGCCAGGGGTAGCTGACGTGCGATTCGGTGATGTCCGCCGCCCAGGTCTCCCACGACGCAAACAAGGCGGGCAGGGTCGCTGCCGCGTGCGAGAGTTGATGACGGGCGAGGATTTCCGGCCCCCAGGCGGGCTTGCCAGCGCGCGCACTGAGGGCGGTAATCAGCGTCTCGCGGCGATTATAGGCGCTGTAGATCGTCGGGAGATAGCCGATCTGGAGCGCGACGACGATCATCCCGGACGCCGCTGCGATGAATTCCAGCATCACCGGGCTCCCCGCTGGCGAGGAGAAGACGCCGAGCGTGAAAAAGGAGGAACCCGCGATGCGGAGTGCGGTGCCGAAATCGCCCGCGATCAGCGGCCAGAACATCAGCGCGAAACCTATGAGGAGCAGGAACATCCAGCTTACCAGCCCGGCAAGCAGTGCCACGGGCCCAAGCAGCGCGAGCAGACGGTCTTTGCTCTCATAGCGCGGCTGCTGATCCGCTGCGAAGAGAAAGAGTTTGTGGACGGCTTTCCAGGTGACATAGGTAATGGATGAGGTGGTCAGACGCGGGAGAATGATCGTATTGATAATGCTCTGCCAGGTCGCGATGACCGTCACCAACCCGATGGCGAAACCGATCCAATGAACTACCCCGAGCATCTGCGCCTTCCCTCCCGCCGTGTGCTGAATACCGTAACGCTGATAGCATAACAATTTGCCGGGCATCTGGATGCACCCCGTTTGCAATCCGTGAAGCGCGCACGAAAAAGCCACCAGCCATGATGACTGGTGGCGTGGGTATTGTCTGCGAGTGAGCGGGCGCTTTTAGAGCGCAGTACCACGCCGACCCGAGAGCAGTTGGATGATGAGTACAACCGCTGCGACAACCAGAAGCAGATGGATGAATGCACCACCGACGCTGCCGATAAACCCAAGCAGCCAAAGGATCAGTACTACCGCAAGAATTGCCCAGAGCATCGTTCTCTCCTTACATTTCCCCGCTTCACGCGGCTTGCGGAAGGGTATTCGATCACCCTTCTCCGTCACTACTGGGGAGTAATGCAGAAAGCGTGCCAAGCCCTTCTGTATTTCGTAATTCTGTTACAATAGGGGCGGCATTTTGGTGGCACCTTCCATGCGTTCGAAGAAGGAGATGGGCCACAGTGAAAGGGATACCACACATGGCGATGATGAATCATGCGAAAGACTTTCTCAGTATCATGCGTACGCTTGATGTCGGTGAGTTGCGGGCGCAACTGGCGCAACCGCCGCTCCTCCTCGTCGTCGGGACGGATGCACGTATCGCGCAGCAGTTCGCCTTCGCACTTGCCGGTGCGGATGCACCCGATGCAGAGGCCGCACGCGGGACGACGACCGTCGCGACGCCCGAGGTGCTCGATGGTTTGCAGGTCGGGCCAACCCCATACGATGCGATCATCCTCCTCGATCCGACGGCAGAAATCCGGCGGCACCCTGTGGTGCGGCGGATCGTCACCGATCAGCGACAAACGGCGGCGCTCGTCGTCACCACGGTGCCCGGCGCAGTCGTGGACCCCGGCATCCCCTCGATTGCGGTCACCGATCCGACGAGTTCGCAGGCGCTGCGCGCCCTGCGCGCGCGACTCATCCCGCTCATTCATCCGGACCGGCGGATTGTCTGGGGCCGGACCTTCCCCGGCTTCCGTCAGCCGCTGACGGATTCCCTGATCGAGCAGACCGCGCGGGCGAATGCCCAGTTCGCGATCATGGCGGACATCACCGCGCGTATCCCGATGGTGGGCAACTTCGCTGCGGCGGGCGCGGATTTCCTCGTCTTGACGAAGAACCAGTTGATGCTCGCCTACCAGCTCTCCGCCATTCATGGCCGCGACCTCAATGATCAGAAGGCCATATTAGCGAATGCCGCCCCCTATCTGCTCGCCGGTCTCGGCTGGCGGGAGTTGGCCCATCGCTCGGTCCGTCTCATTCCGGGGGCGTCGTTTGTGCCGAAAGGGGTGATCGCCTACGGCGGTACGGTTGTCGCCGGTGCGCTCGCCCGCTCGCTTGCCAACCCCGACGATGTCCGCGCGTGGCTGCGCGGCGTGCAGGAGGGCACGAAAACGTCCCTCGGTGTCGGCAATGCGCACTTCCAGGGGGCAAAGGAGCGGGTCGGGGGACTCGTCGGCTCGGTGGAAGAACGTTTCGGTAACCGGACGCATCTCCTCCCAAAGTGGCAGCGCAATCCCAAGCCCCGCCTCGAACTCGAACCCCCCGTCGATGTCGTCCCCGCTGCGGACTAACGGAAACCGGGGAGAACCGCAGAGGCGCAGAGGACGCAGAGAGGGAGAAGAGAAATGAAGAGAGAAGAGCGATTCTTTTCCTTCCGCTTATCTCTTTACCTTCTCTGTGTTTCTCTGCGTCCTCTGCGCCTCTGTGGTTCAAACGCTTTCTCTCCTCCGGTATACTGCGCGTGATGACAGGGCGAAGGAGGAGCGGTGATGGCGAGGGAGCGGGCGGAGGTTGTGATTATCGGCGCGGGGGTGATGGGGGCGAGTCTCGCCTTTCATCTCACGCGTCTCGGGGTGCGCGATATCCTCATTCTTGAGAAGGCACAGATCGCGGCGGGCGCGTCCGGGAAGACGGGGGCGCTCCTGCGGCAGCACTACAGCAATATTCCGGAGGCGACGCTTGTCCATCGCTCGATGCAGGTCTTTCGTCATTGGCGCGAGATCGTCGGTGGCGAGTGTGGCTACGATGGCAGTGGGTTAATCGCCACCGTCGATCAGACCGGGCCGGACGACCCGAATGTCGCGCGAATGCGCGCGAACGTCGCGATGCAGCAGCAGGTCGGCATTAAGACGGAGATCGTCACGCCGGAGCAACTGCGCGCGTTGCAGCCCTTCGACGCGGTCGATGACCTCGTTTGTGCGGCGTACGAGTCCGAGAGTGGGACGGTGGACGCCATCGCGACGACGCGGGCCTTCATCGTGGCGGCGCAGGACTATGGCGCGCGGCTGCGCGAAGGCGTGCGCGTCACCGCGATCCGCACCGAGAGTGGGCGGGTCGCAGGTGTCGAAACGAGCGACGGGCCGGTCGATGCACCGGTGGTCGTCTGCTGCGCGAACACCTGGAGCGGGCCGCTTCTTGAGACTGCGGGTGTCTCGGTGCCTATCGAGGTGATGCGTGTCCCGGTGGCGATCCTCGAACGGCCCGCAACGATGGCGGCGGGGCACATGGCGTATGTGGATACCGCTGCCGGGATGTTCTGCCGCAAATGGCTGCCGGGGCAGACGCTGATGGGTGTCGCAACGGCGGAGCACCACTCGCTTGTCGATCCGGACGACTACGATGCGCGTGTGGACGCCGCATACGGCACCGCCGCGATTGCCCAGATCACGAAGCGGATGCCACCGATGCGCGACGCGCGCTTCGTCACGGGTTGGGCGGGATTGTACGATATGTCTCCGGACACCCACCCGATCCTTGACCGCGCGCCGGATGTGGCGGGGCTCTATCTGATGGTCGGTTTCAGCGGCGCAGGTTTCAAAAAGTCTCCGGCAATCGGCGAATGCATGGCCCAGTTCATCACCGGCCAAACACCCGCCGTGAACCTCGCGCCCTTCCGCCTCGCCCGCTTCGCTGACGATTCCTGGCGGCAACCGTGGAGCGAGAACGAATACGTCTTCGCCAACGACCTCGGCCACAAGTTCTGAGAAACCGGCGAGAGGTCTCAGCACAGAGGACACAGAGGACACAGAGAACGCAGAGAAGAGAAGGAGAAAAAGAGAAACCCTCTGTGTCCTCTATGTCCTCTGCGTTCTCTGCGCTCAAATCTCTTTCTCTCTGTGGTTCAATCGGTTTCGGGGAGGGTCGGTGCAGGATCAGCGGGTTGTCCTCGTCGGGTTGAGTGGGAGTGGGAAGAGCACCGTCGCGCGGCGGCTGGCGGCGGTGCTTGGCTGGCGCATGGTCGATACCGATGTGGAGTTAGCGCGGCGGGTGGGGAAGCCGATCCCACGCATCTTTACGGAGGACGGCGAACCGGCCTTTCGCGCGCTCGAATCTGCCGTGCTCGCGGACGCGTGCCGGGGAGCGCGGGCGGTGATTGCGACCGGGGGCGGGGTCGTCACGGTCGAGGAGAACTGGCCGGTGATGCGGCGCGATGCCTATGTCGTGCATCTCATGGCTGCGCCGGAAACCTTGCGTGACCGGCTCGAAGCGCACGCCGCAGAAGCGGGCCAGGATGTCGCGGCGCGCCCCCTCCTCGCGGGGAACGCGCCGCTCGATGCCCTCCGCGCGATGATGGTGCGACGCGCGGAGGCGTACGCGCGCGCCGATGTCGCCATTGATACGGAAGGTCGCACATCCGAAGCGGTGGCGGACCGCCTCGCGGCGCTCGTGCAGGGAGAACCGGGCGTCCTCTGGGAAGATCGTTTCGACACCGCCGCCCATGCCTCGCATCTCGTGGTCGGGTACGGGCTGCTCGCGCAACTGCCGGAACGGATCGCGGCGCGGTGGCCGGAGGGCCTCTCCGGTGTCGTCGTCATCACCGATGATCGCGTGAATGCCGCACTCGGTAATCGCCTGAGTGATCTACTGACTGGGGCATCGCTGCCGCTCAAAGCGCGGATCGTCGTGCCCGCCGGGGAGGCGAGCAAGAGCCTCGGGCAGGCGGCGGAGCTTTACACGGCACTCGCAGCCGCAGGCGCGGATCGGAAAACGGCGATCATCGCGCTCGGTGGCGGCGTGGTCGGTGATCTCGCCGGGTACGTGGCGGCGACCTATCTCCGGGGCCTGCCGCTCGTGCAGGTGCCGACGACGCTCCTGGCGATGGTCGATTCGAGTGTGGGTGGCAAAACCGCAGTGGACCTCCCGGCGGGGAAGAATCTCGTCGGTGCGTTCTATCAGCCCCACCTCGTCCTCGTCGATCCCGCCTGTCTCGGGACGCTTCCCGCGCGCGAGCTGCGGTCGGGTTGGGGAGAAATCGTCAAACACGCCTTCATCGAGGGGAGCGTGCCGGGGGTTCTCGCGCCGACGCTCCTCACGACACTGCGGGATCGCGCGGAACTCCTGGTTGCCGGTGATCCGCTCGCCGTGACGAGTGTGATTGCGCGCAATGTCGCGCTCAAGCTCGCTGTCGTGCGTGGCGACGAGCGAGAGGAGACGGGGCTCCGCGCCATCCTCAACACGGGGCACACGGCAGGGCACGCCATCGAAGCGGCGGCGCTTGCAGCGGCAGGGAACGGCGCACTCATGCTGCATGGCGAAGCGGTCGCCCTCGGCCTGCGGGCGGAAGCTGCGCTGGCCGCGATGCTCGATACTTGCACGGCGGACGTGCCCGCAGCCTATGGCGCGCTCCTCGATGGCTACGGTCTGCCGCGCCGCGCCGCCGATCTCGGCCTGACGCTTGAGAGTGCCTGCGTCCTGCCCTACATCGCGCGGGACAAGAAGACCGTTGGCGGCACGACGACCTGGCTCCTGCCGACGGGGGGCGCGCGCGATGCGCGGGTCGCCGCGTGCCGGGATGTGCCGATGGATGCCGTACGCACCGCGATTGAAGGGGTATTGTGACGGGGGGTAGGGAAAATGACCGACGCCGTTTCGCCTGATGTCCTGACTGATATGGTGGACTATTACCGGGCGCGTGCCGCCGAATACGATGAGTGGTGGTACCGCCAGGGGCGGTACGATCATGGCGCGGCGCAGAATGATCGCTGGTTCGCGGAGGCGGAGGAAGCCTTCGCCGCCTTCGATGCGCTTCATTTCACGGGCGATGTCCTCGAACTCGCGCCCGGTACCGGCATCTGGACCGAGCGACTACTGAAGACCGTCGACACGATCACCGCAGTGGACGCCTCTGAGGAGATGATGGCGATCAACCGTGCCAAGGTCGGCGGTGATCGCGTCACCTATGTATGCGCGGACCTCTTCGCGTGGCGACCGGAGCATCAGTACGACGGCGTCTGCTTTGGCTTCTGGATTTCACATATCCCCTCAGATCGCCTCGACGGCTTCCTCGCGATGATCGCGGGGGCGCTCCGGCCTGGCGGCAAGGTCTTTTTCGTCGATGGCCGCCGCGAGCCGACCACCACCGCCGCTAATCATGTCCTCCCGGACGAGGGCGAGCAGGTGATGACGCGCAAGCTGAACGATGGCCGCTCCTATCAGATCGTCAAGAACTTCTACGACCCGGACACTCTCGCCGCGCAATGCGCCCGTGCGGGCCTTACCGTCACGGTGCGTGAGACCCCCACCTTCTTCATCTACGGTGCCGGGACGCGCTGATTCACCGGAAATCGGGGAGAACCGAATCAACGCAGAGAAAGCACAGAGGACACAGAGAGTAGATTTTTTTTTCCTTCTCTCCTCTGTGCTCTCTCTGCGTTGATTCGGTTTCGGTTTCGATCTATGTACGGGTCGCGACTTCTTCCGCGCGCCCAACGTGTGTATCGACAGGTGCGGTTGTGCGGTAGGCGCGCTGGAGGAGCACGAAGGCGATTATCCCTGCGAGGATGTCGAAGCCGCCGGCGAGAGTGATCGTCGGCACGACACCGGCGCGGTCGCCAAGGACGCTGCCGACGCCCTGCCCGATGAGGGTCATCAAGGCGACGGTCGTGCCGAATGCCCCGAAGACGCGGCCCCGGAAGGCATCGGTGACGCTGCTCTGGAGCAGTGTCTGCGTGCCGACGAAGAAACCGACAATCGGGATACCGGCGAGGCCGATGATGCCGAGCGCGAAGGGGAAGGTCGGCAGTGGCCCATGACCGGGCAGGTTGACGAGGGAGATATCGAGGAGCCCAAAGAGGACGCCACTGATCGGGATGAGGATACCGGGCCGCACCCGTTTCGCGACGCGCCCGATGAGCACGCTGCCGATGATCCCGCCGACGGCCTGCGCGCTCGCCAGCCAGCCGAAATCCTGCGGGCCGCCGTCGAAGACTTCCTTGACGAGGGGCACGAGGAGGACGACGAAGAGCCCTTCCGCGATCATTGCTGTGCCCATCGCCGCGAAGATCGCGGTGATCACGGGATCGCGCCGCATCAGACCCATCCCCGCCCGCCACTCGCTCCAGAGTGCCGCTGCAGATGTGCTGCGTGTCGTATCGTCGTGGGTGCGCTCGTTCCTGGGCAGCACGATCAGCGCGATCAACAGACCGGATGCGAGAAAGGAGGCGCTATCGAGCCAGACGACGCTCGCGAGGCCGAGTAGCCCGAAAAGCGCGCCGCCGAGTGCGGGTGCGGTCAGCCGTGTCAGACTCTCAGTGAGCGAGTTGAGCGCATTCGCATGGACGAGATCGGCGTCGCGGACGAGCAGGGGGAGCACGGCGTTCTTCGCGGGCGTGAAGAACTGCGCGATCGTCGCTTGCAGGAAGGCGACGAGATAGATCACCCAGAGCCAGTGCGCCGAATGGACGGTGAGGAGGACGAGGAGAAGTACCGCGCGTGAGAGGTCCGCGACGATCATCGTCCGCTTGCGATCCCAGCGATCGACGAAGACGCCCGCGACCGAGCCGAGGAAGACGCGGGGTAGATTCCCCGCCATGAACATCGCGCCCGTCGCCAGGGCGGAGCCGGTCAGATCGAAGATGTAGAAGGGGAGGGCGATGAGGAGCACCCAGTCGCCAAAGAGCGAGATCAACTGCCCCATGAGGAGAAGGGAAAAGTTGCGTTGTCGAAGGGTCGCGAGCATCGTGTTCTCCTCGCTCAATTGCTCGTGATGCGCGCCTGTTCGAGCGCGGCGACGGGTGAGCGTGCGGTGGTGCCTACGATGCGCCGCATCGTCACGGTCACCATCACCCCGGCGGCGAGATAGCCGAAGCCCTGAACGCTGATCACCGGCACGATGCCGATGCGATCACCGAGCACGCCCGCCGTCGCGGAACCGATCAGGCCAACGAGCGCGCTCGTCGTGCCGAATGCCCCGAGGAGCCGCCCGCGATAGGCGTCGGACACGGCGGTCTGCTGCATCGTGAGGAAGCTGACGCCGATACCCGTGGCCAGCACGCCCGCCAGTACCATGAAGAGGAGCGCCAGCACGATGCCGGGTACGAAGAAGGGGTACCAGAAGACCGCCAGATCGGTCAAGCCAAAGAGGATCGCGCCGATGCCGAGCAACCGGGCCGGGGCGATCCGTCCGCTCACATGACCGACGACGAAGCTGCCCGCGAGACCGCCGACCGCTTGCGCTGAGAGTATCCAACCGAAAGCCAACCCATTGCCACCGAGCACCTTTGTCACGAAGGGCACGAAGAGCGCGGAGATGATGCCTTCGCCCACGCCGGTGATCGCGGTGAAGATGAAGAGTACGACGATCAGCCGGTCACTCGGCACGAGGCGCAAGCCCGCGAGCCAATCGCGCCAGACCGCCACTAAAGCCTCGGTCGGGTTCTTGGCGACCGCAGCGACGCCCTCGGGGCGAGTCTCCGCGCGAATGAGGGCGATCATTGCGCTCGCGAGGAGGAAGGAGGTCGCGTCGATGGCGATGATGCCGCGCAGCCCAAGGAGGGCGAAGATGATCCCACCAATCGGCGGGCCGATGAGGCGGGCAAGGTTCATATTCGTCGCCGTCAGGGAGTTCGCAACGACCAGGTGTTGCTCGCCCACCAGCCTTGGGAGCAGCGCCCCTTCCGCCGGGCGGAAGAACTGCACGATGGAGGATTCCGCGAACTGTACGAGGTAGACGATCCACAGATGGTCGATGGAGCGGACGGCGAAGAGGGGCAGGAGGCAGAGCGCGAGGAGCAGATCGGCGATCACCATCGTCCGCTTGCGCTCCCAGCGGTCCACGAACACCCCCGCGACCGAGCCGAGAAGGACGCGCGGAATGAGGCCTGCGATGAACATCGTGCTCGTTGCGAGCGTCGAGCCAGTGAGATGGTAGACGAAGAGCGGCAGGCCGACAATCAGCGTCCAATCACCGAGCAGAGAGATGAGTCCGCCCGTCCAGAGGAGCGCGAAATTTCGCTGTCGCAAGATCGTGAGCATCCGTTCCTCCGAAACTTGGCGTGTCGCCGAACCACTCCGATGCGTATGGAGATTAACACATGAGCGCTGCGATGTCAATATTATTGATAATACTATTGAGAATATTGATTCTTGATCTGATGCTGTGCAATTCTCGGCATGCATCGTGCATGGCACCTGACGCATATGTGTGGCGAACGATCGCGCACGACTATGATGCCGTAAGTTGCGGCCAACGATGAGGTGTGTGTGCGAGGGTGCGTTCAGAGATTATGGAGGGCGATCCAGACGTTGACGACGGCGAGCGCGCAGGCGAAGACGAAGAAGAGGACGCCGAAGGCGGCGGAGTGGAGGAGCAACCCAATGAGCGCGGAGACCGCCACGAGCGCGATCAAGAGCGCGACCGCCACCACGGTAAAGCGGAGCACCGTCCGGCTCGTGCGCTTCTCCCGTTTCAGGCTGGCAATTGCATCACGGACTGCGACGGCTGCCGGGGAAGGGGCATCGAGCGGTGTCGGTGCCGGACGGACCGCAGATTCACGTATGGCCCGTTCGAGCAGGCGCTGCACATCGCCATAGGTAGGATCGAGGTTCGCCAACCGCTGCAGCGGCGTGATCGCCTCCCAGGGGAGCTTCGCATCGAGCGCACCCTTCCCCGCGCGATACCACTGCGCGACCAGTTGCCCCCGGCTCTTGCCGCAGGCATTACAGAACTGGTCGCCGATCCGCATTGCCATGCCGCAGTTCGGGCAGTTCTTCGTCAGGGTTGCGCCGCAGCCGGTGCAAAAATGGTTGCCGCGCTCATTATCGTGGCCGCACTCCGCGCAGACCCAACCGAGCAACAGAAGCTTCGTCCGGCTCGGCAGCAGGCGCGAGCGGGTCTGGCAGTGCGCGCAGACGTACTCATAGGGGTGTGCGGCGTCGCGCGTGAGGTCATTACTGCCACAGCGGGGGCAGATGAGGGAGCTTGCGTGCAGTGCAGGCGCGGCGGAGCGTTCTTCCATCTCCGCAGTATACGCGACCACGGCACCGTTGTTGCGTCGCATTCACATCGCGATCATCAATTCATGCGAGCATCGCGTATGCTATATGTCTGGGTGAGACGAACGTCAGAATGTGAAATGTGAGAGAAGGAGCAATACATCATGGACCAGCGCCTGTCACGGCGGGTAATGCTCGGTGGAATCGCGGCGAGTGCGGGAGCGGCGCTCCTCGCGGCGTGCGGTGGATCGAAGGCGACCGAGACCCCGAAGCCCGCAGCGACTTCTGCCGCATCCACATCCGCGAGCGCGGCAAGTACGAGTGGCACGGCGGTCCCCGTCGGTAGCCCCACGGCCGCTCCGTCCGCGACCGCAGCAAGCACTGCCCCTGTCGCGGCGACCGCGACCGGCGGTGCCTCGACCCCCGCCATTGCGGCGAGCACGAATGGCACGGCGGCTCCCGCCGGGTCCGCCGCCACGCTCAATCTCGCCGGTAAGCTGACGCTCTATACCTCGGCGGTACAGACGGACGTGGACGGCCTCAAGGCGGCGTTCAACAAGAAATATCCGAAGGTCGCCGTCACCATCTATCGCGATGGCACGGAGAAGGTGATCGCGAAGTTGCGCGCCGAGCAGGACGCGAAGAGCATCCAGGCCGATGTCCTGCTCATTGCGGATGCGCCGACGATGGAGAACCTGAAGGCAGACAAGTTCCTCCAACCCTATAAGTCGCCCCTCGCTGCCGCGCTGGACACGCAGTTCGTCGAGGCGGAGGGGTACTACACCGGCACGAAGATCATCAACAGCGGTCTCGCCGTCAATACCACCGCGAACCTGCCGAAGCCCGCGACATGGAAGGACTTGCTCAAGCCCGAGTACAAGGGCAAGCTTGTCTCCCCCAGCCCGCAATATTCTGGTGCGGCGGCGCTCAATTACACCGTCTTCCTCAACAACAAGGAGTACGGCGCGGACTTCGTGAAGGGGTTGCAGAAGAACGGCATGACGATCGTGCAAGCGAACGGCGACGCCCTCAATAAGATCATCTCCGGTGAGTCGCCGGTGGGCATCGTCACGGATAACGGCGTGCGGGCGGCGAAGGCGAAAGGCTCGCCCGTCGAGATGATCTATCCGACCGATGGCGCGATCCCGGTCACGGAGCCGGTCGCGGTCGTCGCGGGGACGAAGAACCTCGATGCCGCGAAAGCCTTCGTCGATTTCGTCCTCTCGCCGGACGGTCAGGCGCTCATCGTCACGCAGAACTATATCCCGCTCCTCGCGAGCGTCTCGCCGCCCGCTGGTGTGCCGAAGGAGATCAAGGAATTCCCGGTCGATGCGTCGGCGGTCGCCAAGCAGTTGCCGGACGCGAAGAAGCAATTCACGGACATCTTCGGGGCATAGCGTGCGCATGACGAAGTTCCTGCCCGCCCAGCGGGAGTCGTGGCGGGCATGGGGGCGCGGCATTCTTCGCGCAGAGAGTGCCGCCTATCTCGTCCTCGTGCTCTTCGTCGGCTTCGTCGTGCTCTATCCAGCGTACCGATTCGTCTGGCGCTCGTTCCATGTCGGTGCGACGAATGCGGTCACCGCCGCGCCCTATCGCGATCTGGTCACGAACGCCGGAACGCGCATCGCCTTCGTCCACACGCTGGCGGTCGGCATCAGTGCAACGGCGCTTGCAACCGCGCTCGGTATCGCCCTCGCCTGGCTCGTCACCCGGACGAATCTCCCGGCGGCGCGCCTCTTCCGGCTCGTCTTCGCTTTGCCGTTTTACGTGCCGTCGTTCATCGGCGCGATCGCCTGGTTGCAGATCATCGGGCCGGTTGGGTACTTCAATCAAGCCTACAAGCATCTCGCGGGCACGAGCGACCCACTTTTCCGTCCCTATGGCGCGGGTGGAGTAGCCTTCCTCTTAGTGCTGCACCATTACCCACTCGTTTTTCTGCCCGTCACGGCGGCGCTGGACCGCTTTCAGCCGGTGCTGGAGGATGCCGCGCGGGTGGCGGGGGCGTCATCGCGTCGCGTCTTCCGCGATGTGAGCCTGCCGCTCCTCGCGCCCGCCGTTCTCGCCGGGGCGTTCCTCGTCTTCGTCACCTGCATCGCGGACTTCGGCATCGCGGCGGTGATGGGCATTCCGGGGCGCTATTACGTCCTGACGACGCGCATCTATCAGGTCGCCCTCGATTATGACACACGAAACAATCTCGCCTATGCCGCCGCGATGTCGATGCTGCTCGTTGCGGTAGCGGGCGTGGCGCTCCTCGCCCAGCGGCGCTTCCTCGCGCGGCGGCAGTACGCCGTCACGGGCGCGCAGGGCAGGGCGGTGGATCGCGTCGCCGCTCGGCGGCTGGCGATGGCCGGTGACGGCGCTCGCGGGGCTCTTCGCCGTTGGTGTGCTCGTCGCGCCGCTCGTCGCGATCGCCCTCTCCGCGCTGACGAAGATCGCGGGGTACGCACCGACACCGGGGAACCTGACGCTGCATAACTTCCATATCGCCTTCGTGGAGACTGCCGCGACGCAACGCGCGATTCGCAACAGCCTCCTGCTCGCCGCCCTGAGTGCGACGATCATCATGTTTCTCGGCTGCGCGCTCGCCTATTTCCGCGTGCGGGCGCGCGTGCGGGGCAGCGGCGCGCTGGAAACCCTGGCGACGCTCCCCTACGCCGTGCCGGGGACGGTCCTCGCGCTCGCCTTCATCCTCGCCTTCGCCCGGCCCGTCTTCGGCTTGCGGCTCTACAACACGCTCGGGATTATTCTGATCGCCTACCTCGCCCGCTTCTTCACCTTCGGCATCGCACAGCGAGCGCGGCGCTCGTGGGCGTGTGCGAGACCTTGCCTGCCGCCGCACGGGTGAGCGGCGCGTCGTGGTGGCAGGCGCAGCGGGATACGGTCTTTCCGCTCATCCGGCCCGCGCTGCTCGGTGGCTGGCTCTTCGTCTTCGTCCCCTGCCTCGCGGAACTGACCGTCTCCGCCCTCCTCTATTCGGCGGGGAATGAGACGGTCGGTGTGGCGGTCTTCAATCTTTTGGAGAGTGGCATCGTCTCGCCCGCCGCCGCGCTCGCCCTCGTCCTGATGCTGATCGCGCTCGGTGGCTCCGCTGCTCGCGCAGGCGCTGACCCGGCGGCGCACCTAACCCCCCAGCCTCCTTCCCTAAAAGGAAGGGGGAGCAGGATCATCTTGGAGCCGTGGGTAATTGAGAGCACGCCATTTTAGGGGAGGAGCCGGGGACTCCGTACGAGAAGTCTTTCGCGTATGATAGTGCGGTGCAGATAGGCCGAATTCGATACGAAAGCAGATCGTTCTATGGCACAGGTCGTCCACAATGTGAGTCCGGCGGTCGTGCGCGAGCGGATTCATGCCTCGCCGGAGCAGATCGCAGCCTTTTGCCGGGCGCATCACATCCGGTGGCTCGCGCTCTTCGGCTCCGTCCTGCGCGATGATTTCACGGATGAGAGCGATATCGATGTGCTCGTGGAGTGCGCCCCGGAATACCCGATGACGTTCTTCGATCTCCATGATATTGAGCAGGAATTGTCCTGTCTTTTTGGGGAGCGGAAGGTCGATCTCGTCACAGCGACATCGCTGTATTGGCGGATGCGCGATCGGGTACTACGGAGTATGATCGTCCTCTACGGCGATGCCCCAGAGATACCTGATGCGGCAGTGCCGGACATCGTCACAGCCAAAGATGATCGAGTCTACATCGGTATCATGTGGGACACGGCCCGCATACTACGCGATCATATACATGACAAAACGCCAACGGAATACGGCGCGAATGAGGCGTTGCACTATGCGTTGGCACACTTGCTACAGAGATTCAGCGCGCGATCAGCTCAAGTATCGCGAATATTCCGTGAAGCACATCGGGAAGTTGCGTGGCACGAGACCGATAGCATGTATCACCGGGTCAGCCCTGATGGTCTCGCAATCGATGACCAGATATTGTGGGAAATCGTTGCCCATGAGATCCCTGCCCTCATCCCATTGCTCGAATGCATTCTCCCACCCGAGATGCAGGCGGAGCCATAACGCATGGCTGAGGTAACGCTGGCGGGAGTGGCGAAGCGGTATGGTCCGACCGTCGCGGTGCGGGGGGTGAATCTCACGGTCGCGGACGGCGAGTTCGTGACGCTGCTCGGGCCATCGGGGTGTGGGAAGACGACGACGCTTCATATGGTCGCGGGCCTCATCCCGCCGACAGAAGGCGTCATTACCATCGGCGGGCGCGTCGTGGCGGACGCAGCGCGCGGGCGATGTGGTGCCACCGGATAAACGCAACCTCGGCATGGTCTTTCAGTCGTACGCACTCTGGCCCCATATGACGCTCGGGGAGAATGTCGGCTACCCGCTGAAGCTGCGGCGCGTCGCCGCGAAGAGCGCGGGCCGGGCGGGTGCGCGACGTGCTCAGCCTCGTCGCGCTCGATGGTTTGGCGGAGCGGTATCCGCACGAACTCTCCGGCGGTCAGCAGCAGCGGGGCGCGCTCGCCCGCGCGCTCGTTGGGGAACCGGATATCCTCCTGCTGGACGAACCGCTCTCTAATCTCGACGCGAAACTGCGCGAAGAGTTGCGCGCCGAGATCCGCCGCGTGCAGCAAGAAGTCGGCACGACTGTCCTCTTCGTCACGCACGATCAGGACGAGGCGATGGCGCTCTCGGACCGTGTCGCGGTGATGCGGGCGGGCGCAATCGAGCAGATCGGCACGCCGCGCACGATCTATGAGCAACCCGCGACGCGCTTTCGTCGCCTCGTTTGTCGGCGCGGTCAATCTCCTCGATGTCGTGGATGACGGCGGGATCGCCCGCGTCGCCGCAGTGCCCGCGCTCGTCGTACCGGTTCTGCCGCCCGACCTCACGTTCTGCGCCGTCGTTCGCCCCGAAGATGTGCTCCTGAGCCGTACTGCGGACGGATCGCTCGGTGTCGCGGGAGAGATCGTCAGCCGTACCTATCTGGGCGATCACGCGAGCTATGTGGTCCGCGTCGGGCCGCTTACGCTCCGTGCCACGACGCCAAAGACCCTCGATATTGCACCGGGTGTACAAATCACGCTCCGTATTCGTCACGCCAGCGCCTTGCCCCTCGTTCAAAGAGGAGAAGATGGAACCGAGGCTGCGTCAGGGGCGTCTCAGATGCAGGGGACGGCGCGCGCGGTATACTGAAACGTCTCACGATCACGAGGATGCGGGAGTCAGGCGAAGCCTCAGAATGGGACTGGGGGAGGGGAGTAAGAGCCGGTGGATCGGTATTCATCGCCGGGCATCCCGGCGGCATATGTCGCGCGGGTGACGATACGACGCCCGGATGGCGAGCAGCAGGTCGTGTCGCTCGGAAACGAGCCGGTCACGGTCGGGCGTGCCGATGGCAATACGATCGTCATCAAAGACGATTGGATCAGCCGCAAGCACATGGAGATCAAACTTGGTACGGACGGCCTCTATTACGCGCGCGATCTCGGCAGCGCGAATGGTCTGACCGTCAATGGCCGCGCAGAGCAGGCCGCCCCACTCAAGCCCGGCGACCTCATCCAACTCGGCCAATACCTGCTCCTCTTCTCGGTCGAAACCGAAGGGCACGCGGATGGGACCTCCCTGCGGGCAGGAGACGCACATCGAGGGGCTGGGCCAAGCAGCGCTCCGCCGCGACGAAGAGCGGATTGTCCAGCACGCGTTCCCGTAGAAGACGATGACGAGGGGGGGATCGCCGCGTCCCTGTCGCTTTACGGCAGGGAAATGGCGAGCATTGGTCGGGCGAGCGAAAACGACCTCGTGCTCGATCATCCGCAGGTCTCCCGCCGCCACGCGCAGATACGCTGGAATGGCTCTGCGTACCTGATTACGGACCTGAACAGCACGAACGGCGTCTATGTCAACGGCGAGAAGCATTCGCGAAGCGCCGCTGCCCGAAGGGCGCGCGCGTGCAGATCGGTCCGTTCCGCTTCCTCTTCGTGCAAGGCGCGCTTGCGCCAGCAGCACGATCATATCCGGCTCGACGCCATCCGCATCACGCAGGAGGTCGGCGATCATCTCCTGTTGCTGCATGATATCGCCTTCTCGATCCTGCCGAAGGAGTTCGTCTGCATCGTCGGCGGATCCGGCGCGGGCAAATCCACGCTGCTTGACGCGATCAGCGGCGTGCGGCCCGCCTCGCACGGCGAGGTGCTCTACAACGGTACGAACTACTACGCGAATATGGACGAGTTTCGCTCCCTGATCGGCTACGTGCCGCAAGACGACATCGTACCGATGTATCTGACCGTCGCGCAGGCGCTCACCTATGCCGCGCGCCTCCGCCTGCCGCATGACACCCGACCCGAGGAGATTCAGGAGCGTGTCGACCGCGCGATGGACCTGATGGAATTGACGCCGCGCAAAGATGTCGAGATTCATCGCCTCTCGGGTGGGCAGCGCAAGCGCGTCTCGATCGGCGTCGAATTGCTCACCGAACCGACGCTCTTCTTCCTCGACGAACCGACCTCCGGCCTCGATCCGGGGCTGGAAACGCGCATGATGCAACTGATGCGCAAAGTCGCCGACACGGGCAAGACGGTCATCCTCGTCACGCACGCGACGCAGAATGTGACGCTCTGCGACAAGGTCATCTTCCTGGCCCCCGGCGGCTAGCTCGCCTTCTTCGGGCCGCCGCGTGAGGCGCTGGAGTTCTTCGGTGTCGAGACCTTCGCGGATATCTACGTCATTCTCGGGCAGCCGGGAGCGCCGGAGGAGTGGGCGCGGCGGTACGCGGAATCACCCTACCACGCGAAATACGTCGATGCGCGCATTGGCCGGGCGCTTGCCGCACAGGGGCGACAGCGCGGATTACCGCCGCCCGCCGTCCGGCCAGATCAGAAACTGCAGCGGGCGCAGTCTCTCAGCCAGTTCAGGACCCTGACCGCGCGCTATATCGCGACGATCGTCAAGGACAGTCGCAACCTCGCCATCCTCCTGCTGCAAGCGCCGATTATCGCGCTGCTCCTCGGCGTCACCTATGGCCGCAAAGTCTTTACGGTCGCCATCGGCACCAATGCGCTCGGTCAGCCAACCGGGATCGAATGGCGTCCCAGCCAGGCGCTCACCCTCATGACGCTCATCGTGATCGTCGCCCTCTGGTTCGGGGTCTCCAATTCCGCACGGGAGATCGTCAAGGAAGCGAGCATTTTCCGGCGCGAGCGGATGGTCAATCTCCGCCTCGGCCCGTATCTCGCCTCGAAAATGGTCGTTTTGATCGGGCTGTGCATGATCCAGAACCTCGTGATGCTCGGTATCATCGAGCTGCTCTCGCCCTTTCATCTGCAGAAGGTCGTCGGCACGCCCGCCCGGCTTGAGCCAATCGGCGGGTCATTTCTCAAGGCGTATGTCACGCTCATCGTCGTCTCGCTCGCGGGGGTCACGCTCGGCCTCCTGCTTTCCGCCTTCGTTGCGAACGCCGACCGGGCGGCGAGCATCGTGCCGATTGTGCTGATCCCCCAGATCATTTTTTCCGGGGCTTTGGTGAAAGTTGCGGAGCTGCCTGCCGTGGGAAAAGTGCTCTCGTGGCTCGTCGCGGCGAACTGGGGGGTGCAAGGGGTGGGGCAGGCTTCCGGTGTGGGCGCGATGGTCAATAGTGCCGCCAAGTTCGAGGACGCGCAGAATCGGACGACGACGAAGTTACCCTTCTATGCCGGTACCTGGCCGAGTGTGCTGATTTTGCTTGTCATGGCCGTTATTTGTATCGGTGTCACGGTCTGGGCCCTGCAGCGCAAGGATGTCCAGCGGCAACTGGTGAAGCTCCGCCCGCGCGCCATCGCCCCTGATCCGCGTCTGGCGGATCGCGCCGCCTGAGCGGCAATTGGCATGTACCGAGGATTGCAAAACCACCGTGAGGCCGACGGAAACCGGGGAGAACCGCAAAGAACGCAAAGAACACAAAGGAAATAAGGAGATTGGGAAAGCGGTGGTTTTTCTTTCTCCCCTTTGCGACCTTTGTGTTCTTTGTGTCTTTGCGTTTCTCCCCGGTTTCGACTTGCGGCGATCAATCCTTCCACTATGAAATTGTATAGTAATGCTCCCTTGAATAGATAACGGAAAAAGCGAATCCTACGGAAACTACTCAACGGGAAATGGTAACTTGACAACGTGTACGTACATCGTTTACTGCTACCGTTTACATCCATGGTGGGTATTTTTCACGTGTGAAGGGAAGGGGCAGGGGGCCATGATCGGACGGATAATCGCCATGCTCATCACGCATCGTTTTCCTGACGGTGGCGGGGGTCGCGGTGCTGGGTCGGCATCTGGCGCTTTGTCCTCATTCGGCCACCCGGCCCGGCGGGGCCACGCTCGACCTGTCGGGCGGATCGTCGTGCTCTGCCGCCCGACCCGCGCGATTTCGCGGAACAGCAGGCGCGGCTCGTTCACTTTGATCTCCCATTCACGTCTCTTCCTCGTCGGAAGCCTCTATCTCCTCGCGACGCCGGGAATCGGTGGCGCATGGCTGATTACCTTCGCGTTCTGGTGCGGTGGCGCGGTGACGCGCTGGTTGACGCCGAGCGCGCGCATCGTGCCGATCCGCTGCGCGATTGTCGCTGCTGCTGATCGTCGAGGCGGTGCTGGTGCTACTTGATTCGGGGCGGGGGCGCGCTCGCGCAGGCGCTCGTCTACCTCGTCGTCGCGCTCGCCGGCGCCTTGCTCCTCTATGCCGCGAACGAGCTGCCGCTTCCTTTCGCACCGCAAGGGCCGTACACCTCGTATCGCCGTGGCGCGCGGCCCGATACGTACGCACCGATCGCCGCCACAACAAGAATACTGGATGCATTTCGACACGATGCCCGCCGTTGCCCCGCGCCGCCCGATGGCGCAGGTGACGCCGATCAACTACGCGCGCCCGCAATCCCCTCCGCGTCCGGGAGGACGAAGGCGCGGTCGTCTCACCACCGTATTACGCGAGCAGCCAGTAACGGACCACCTCCGACGATCGCCGCCTGCCCCGCCCCGGCGCGCGCCAGGCGGGGTTGTTTTCTGTGGCGCGGTTTCCGAATACTCGGTCACGTGATGCAATGCGGGGAGCAATTGAGGTGGCGGGCATCGTGGGCATGGTATGATCGGTAGCCTACGGGGGCCCGGCTACCGAAGTTTCGGTCGTCCATCTATGCGGATAATGTGGGGAAGTCGATATGATTGATGCGCCTGGCATGGTCGCACGTGCGTGGAATGTGGCTGCGCCTCGCGCTGTCTCGTTGCCCTCTGCTCGCGGCGTGCGGCGGATCGAAGGCGACACCGACGCCGCAACGCCGGCAACGCGTCCCCGGTACGTCGGGAGCGCCGGGTGGGCCGAACGCCACGGCGAACCCGCCCGGCGGCGGGAACATCGATAAGGTCGATAAGGTCTTCCTCCAACTGATTACCGTGTATCAGTCGCAGGGACTGGACGCCGCGAAACAGTTCGCGCGCGATCAGGGACTTGTCACGAAGCAGGACGAAGTACGCATCACGCTCGTACTGGACAGCGATGACCCCGCGGTCGACGGATAGTACAGCACTCTCCGTCGGGCGGCTCGGCGGGCGTGTGACGGCGACCTCGGCAACCGACTGGAGTTCATCGTCCCGGCGCAGACGCTCGTCGAGTACGGCAAGCAGGCGAATCGGCAGAATTTCTTTGCCGATCTGGCGGATTTCCAGCATGTCCGGGGCATCGAGCGCACGCCGACCGCCACCCGTCGTGTGACACCGCCGCCGGGGCGGGCAGCACCGAGTGTACCGGGCGGCAAGAGCCAGGGCGTCGCCGTCACGGGCGCGGACAAGTGGCAGGCGGCGGGCATCACCGGCAAGGGCGTCAAAGTCGGCGTTATTGATGGCGCGTTCAACAACTATAAGCAGTTCCTCCGCAAGCGCGAAGGTGACGACCAATCCTTCCGCACGGATGGGCTCGTCGAGGACCCCGATGACGGAGGAAGCCATCCACGGGACGGCGTGCGCGGAAATTGTCAAGGAGATGGCTCCCGGACGCCGATATCTATCTCGCCGCCTTCGACACCCCGGGCGAATTCGTCGCAGCGATCCGCTGGCTCGTCGGGACGGTGGGCGTCTCGGTCATCAGCACCTCGATTGGTTTCGATGGTCGCTTCCCGCTCGACGGTACCGGCCCGCTGGCAGTGGAGATCGACAAGGCGAAGGCGGCGGGCGTCTTCTTCGCGATCTCCGCCGGAAACGAGGCGAGCGGCCTCTTCGGCACCGATGGCGCGGAGGGGCACTTCGGTGCGACCTTCTCGGACGCGACGGCGACGGATTTCATGATTTCCCCGGCGCGAAGAACGCGAACGGCCTGCAAATGAAGATCGGTAGCGGGCCGTTCCGCATCGTCCTCAACTGGGACGATTGGCAGCGGCCACATGTGAACTACGATCTCTTCCTCTACGACATGTCGGGCAGTGAAGTGGGCCGCAGCGACGACAACCAAGCGCGCGGTAGGAAGCCGCCCGTCGAGGGGATCCGCGGGCACAGTCGCGCGGGGCACATACCTTCTCAAGAGTGAAGAAGGTCAACCCGAGCGACCCCGATCTGCCCTTCAATATCTTCTTCGGTGGGTCGCAATTCGAGCAGGTGACAGCCGGCAAAGCCTCTCCACTCCCGCCGATGCGAAGGGCGCGTTTACCGTTGCGGCATTGACGTGAAGACGAGCAAATCGAGGATTTCTCGTCGCAGGGCGCGACGATGGATGGTCGCAAGAAGCCGGAAATCAGCGGGCCGGACAATACCGCCAGTTTCGCCTACGCGAGTGTCGGCAATAAGAGCTTTCCGCGGTACGAGCGCGGCGACCCCGCATGTCGCGGGCGCGGCGGCGCTCTACAAGCAAGCGGTGCCGGATGCGACGCCGGACGCGACCTTCCGCTTCTTCGCCGAGCGCGCGCGCAAGCCGCAAGGCATCGCCCGCCGGCGACAACATCTCCGGCGTCGGGCTGCTCTTTCTCGATGCCGGTCCCCAGGCCGGGAGACAGCGTCCCGTCGCCGACCGCGCCGGTCAGCCACACCGACCAGCCCGCCGCTTGCCGGCAAGCCGATGGCTGCGGGCGTGACCTTCAGCGATACCTTCGCATCGCCCGCCAGCGGCCTGCCCGCGCCGGGCTATCAGAACGGTACGTACCGTGTGCATGCGGCGGCAGGGAATCTGACGCCCGTGACCTACGCGCGCAGGTCATGAACTGCGGCAACCGAGACCTACGACGTGCAGGCGCGCAAGACGGGCGGCGCGGACGATGCCCTGATGGGCCTCGAAGTGCGTCGTCTGGATAAAGACAACTACCTGCTTTTCGTCATTGCCAATGATGGGTTGTACGGTGCCTTCGTGCGGGTCAATGGCAATCTGCGTTCGGTCGGGAAGGCGGGCGGAAGCCCTGCGATCAAGGCGAACGCCGCGAATGCCCTCCGAGTGACCGTCACCGGGACGACCTTCACCTTTATCGTCAACGGCCAGACCCTCACGCAGGTGGACATTGGCGACATCTGGAAGGAAGGTGCCTTCGGGTTCGTCGCAGGCGGCGGTGGAGAAAGTCCCGGCAGATATCGCCTTCAGCGATTTCCGCCTCGCACTTGGGTAAGGACGAAGGACTGGGTATCCCTACAGGAACTGAGGACTAAGCGGGCGCATCCTGCCCAAAGGGCACCCGTGCGCCCCTACCGCTCCCCTCTCCATCGCTGTGCAAAACCTAATTCGTGCCGTGATCTATAGGCGATGGAGAGGGGTCGGGGGTGAGGAAAAGCGACGTGTCCCACTGACTACTGACTACTGTCTACTACTGAAAGGAGTGCGCGAGATGGCGGATCAGTACACGGTCGCGGTGATTTCGGATATTCACGGCAATGTCGCCGGCTTCGATGCGGTGCTGGCGGACCTCGCCACGCAGCGATATGACGCGCTGGTGATCGCGGGGGACCTCATCTTCGCCGGGCCGCGCCCAGCTGAATCGCTCGCACAGGTGCGTGCGCAGAACGCTCCGACGATTTACGGCAACACCGAGCGGTTCTTCGTCGATGCCGACAGCCCGATGGCAAACGATCCGGGGGTGCAGTGGGTGCGCGAGCGGATCGGTGCGGAGGGTCTCGCGTACATCGCGTCGTTGCCCTTCGCACATCGGGTCACGCCGCCCGGTGGTCGCTCGCCGGAAGACGACCTCTTGATCGTCCACGCGACACCGACCGACGTGAACGCGGTGCTGATTACGCAGGAACCGCCGCAGGGCTCGACGGTGCTCACCGTCACACCGGAAGCAGAGGCGCTCGCGCATATCGGCGGCGCGCAGGCGGAACTGATTCTCTACGGTCACATCCATTACGCGTCTGCCGGGATGGTAGGCGGCCAGCGTGTGACGTCGATTGGTTCCGCCGGATTTCCCTTCGACGGCGATCATCGCGCGGCGTACGCGCTCGTCGCCTGGGATGGCGCGCACTGGCAGGTGACGAATCGCCGCGCCTCGTACGATTACGAGGCGGTGATCGCGGAGTTGGCGCAGACCGACGCGCTCTTCGCCCCGCTCTCGATCCGGCGGCTGCGCGAGGCGAATTTCCTCCTGTCCTGATGTGTGCGTTACTGATCGGCAAACCGCCAGATCGTCATCGCGGTCCGCCCGAGGATCCACTCTTTGTCATCTTCGAGCAGGAAGGGGAGATGCTGCGTGATGATCTCCAGTTCCTTGTCGAGCGACAGCGCGCGCCGCGCGCCGGGATAGCCCGTTCCCCAGAGGAGTCGCGATGCGCCGAACGCCTCATAGAGCATCTTTACCCACGGGAAGACATCACGGTACGGATATTCCTTCGTGCGCGAGGCGAGCGAGAGGGCGGAGACCTTCACGTACGTGTTCGGCAGGTTCGCGAGCGCGAGGATATTCGCGAAGTGGTTGTACGGCGGCGGTTCGGTGATGTCCGGCTTGCCGAGGTGATCGACAATCACCTTCACACCGGGGTAGCGATTGGCAATTTCGAGCAGTCGCCATGCCTGCGGCGGATGCATCTGCACATTGATCACCGCGCCGAGCTCTTGTGCAGCCTCCCAGAGCGCGTAGTTGCGTGGCGCGCTCACCCACGCCGGGTCGGTATCACGCACGAGGTTGAAACGGAACCCGGCCATGCCTGCTGCCATCCACTGGCGCAAGTCGGCGGCATTGCGCCGCGAGTCCGGATCGATCAGGCCGTGCGCCGCGAAGAGCATTGGGTTCGCGACTGCGCTTTCAACGACATACTGATTGTTGTATCCCGAGGTGCTCGGCTGCACGAGGACGGTATGCGTCACGCCCGCCGCCGCATTATCCGCCAGCACGTCCTCAATCGGGGCGTCTTCCGTCGGTAACGGTACAGCTCGGAGCGTCTGTTCGAGGGTGTAGCGGGGCGGATCGATCTTCCACACATGCATATGTGTATCCACTATCGGCCCCTGAGACGTTTGCATCCTTCGTTCTCCCTCATTCCAAGCGATCGCTTCGATAGCATCTTAAGTGTACACGTAATCGAACGCCCCCCATCGTCGTTTGACATGTTAAAGAGATTGTCATGGGCGCGCAGACCTGCCGCATCTCCAGTCATTGTCGTGCGCTCGCGCATCTCTGCACCCAGTTAATGCGCGAGGGACGTTGGCAACGCGATCGACAGGAGATGACAGGGCTGTCATCCTGGCAGTGTACGGATTAGAAATAGATGTCAGATAAAGGGTAGATGATGGTTTAGGAAAGACATTCGCCCTGCCGCGCCTGCCATGTAGGCTGTGTGAGCGAAGGCGTGGGGCGAAAACGAGAGAGGGACGATGCCGATGCGCTTGAAATTATCAGGGTGCGGGCGATGAATACCCATATTCTCCTCGTCGATGACGATGTACTGATTGGGAAGCTCATTACGTTCCTGCTTACCGATGCGGGATACGGCATTACCGCCTTGCAAGACCCGTGTCGGGCGGAGGCATTTCTCCAGGAAAACACGGTCGATCTCGTCCTCCTGGACGTCATGATGCCCCATATTGATGGCTACGCGCTGGCGGGTGCGTTGCGTCGCGCGCACCGCGATATCCCGATCATCTTTCTCAGCGCACGCGCTCAGGTGAGCGATAAAGTTGACGGCTTCGAGCACGGCGCGGATGACTACGTCGCCAAGCCCTTCGAGCCGACCGAACTGCTCGCGCGCATTCAGGCCGTGCTCCGCCGTTATCGTCGGGCCGAGCGCAATGTCTTTGGCTCCGTCATCAAAGTGGGTGAGACGCGGCTCGATCTTGGCGAACTGGAGTTCCACGCGCCGCGCAAATCGGCGTTGCTCACACCGACCGAAATGAAGATTCTCGAATGCCTGATGCGCAATGCGAATGCGGTCATCTCGCGCGAGTCGCTCGTCGAGCGGACCTGGGGCTACGATTACGACGGTTTCGGCAATCGCGTCGATGTCTACATCCGCCGCCTGCGCGCCAAGATCGAACCGGACCCGAGCGACCCGACCTTCATCCACACCGTCCGTGGCCTCGGCTATGTCTACCGCGAGGGCAAGCGACCCGCAGTAGCGTAGGGAACCTCACCCCCGGCCCCTCCCCTAAAGAGGGAGGGGTGACTCAGTGCAACATTTGAGGCGTTCCCCCGAACACCACGGCATTGCAGCGAGGCACCCCCTTCCTCTTTAGGGAAGCCGGGTGCCCTCTGGGCGGATGGGGGGTGAGGCCCGCGCCCTGGCAGTGGTATTGCATTGTCCCTATCGGGGCGGTACGCTCCTCATCGGTGGCGGCCTCGTTTGGTGATGAGACAAAGGCATTTCATGGGACAGAGGGTACGGCGGTATTGCGGTTTTCTGATACCCCTTTTCGCACTTCTCGGCCTCGTTGCGATCCTGCAACCCGCGCGCATGCGTGCCGTACTCGCGGATTTCTCACCGCGCTCGGTCGCGATTGTGCTCGTCGTCTTCCTCGTGCGGGAACTGATCAAGTCCGTGCGCTGGTGGTATTTCCTCCATGCGGCGGGGGTTTCGCTCACATTCGGCGACGGCAGCGCGAACTTCCTTGCCGGGCAGGCGGTCGGCGTGTTGCCGCTCGGTGAGGTATTGCGGGCGCGTTTGTTGCGCGAACACGGTGTGCCCGCGTACGAGGTGATTCCCGTTGTCCTGATGCAGTTCGCGTGCGACCTGATGGTGTACGCGCTGATCGCGCTCGTCGCCGCGTCGCGGGGCATCATCGTGTGGTGGCTTGCGATTGTCCCACTCCTGTTGCCGATGGTGCTCGCGGCAGTTTTCTCATCCGACAGACTGGCGGCGCGCCTCACTGCCACGTTGCAGCGCCACCGCCGGACGGCGCGGTTCGTACCGATGGAGACGATCTGCGTGCACGGATGGCGCGCCTCTTCCGGCCTCGCGCGCTCCTCTGTGGTATTGGCCTACCTTCATCTCCACGGCGGCGTCCGGGATCGTCCTGGTGACGCTTGTCGGTGATCTGACGCGCCAGACGCTCAGTGTCAGTGATGCGCTTGTCGCGAATGCACTCAGCACGCTGGCGGGGACGATTTCGCTCATACCGGGTGGGTGGGGCGTGACCGATGGCAGCCTCAGCGGCCTGCTCACCTTGTTCGGTGTCGGTGCGGGGGTCGCATTCTCGGTTGCCCTCGTCTTCCGGTTTCTCGACCTCTTGTTCCGCACGGTGCTCGGTATCGTCGTCCTGTTCGCGCGCTATCGGTCCTCTTCTTCGGCCCGCCGCCGACAGAGGTGCAAGCAGCCGCAACCCGCAGCCCATTCCGGTCAAACTCCCTCCCTCGTGGCATCCGCTTGATGACCCGGATGGCGCGACCTGCGGCGGGGGAGGTAACGAGACGATGGGGCGGCTCTTCCGGCGATTGCTTGTCCCACTCGTGCTCCTTGGCATCGTGATCGCGGTAGCGCTCATCCTCAATCAGTTTCAAGCGCGCCCGCACGATCCTGCAACTTTTTCCGCGCTGGGTCATTGCGCTCATGCTCGCACTCATGCTGCTCGCGGAATTAGTGAAAATCGCGCGCTGGCGCTTTTTTATCCGCGCTGCGGGTATCCCGATCCGCTGGTCGGATGCGGCGACGAGTCTCCTCGCCGGTCAGACCGCGAGTATTCTGCATGGCGGCGATCTCCTGCGTATCCGCCTCGCGGCGGAACATGGTATTCCTCCTCGCGCCGGCGTGACCGTTTCGTTCGCGATGTGGGCGACGGACCTGATGGCGCTCCCGCTCCTGGCGCTTGCCGGGTTCGGCAATCATCTCGTCGCCCCCTGGCTCCTCTTCCTTCCGCTCGGCAATCCCGGCGACGCTCCTCGCTCGTCGTGCGCTCGCACCGCTTTGCGCGTTTCGTCTCGCATCTGCTCGGTCGGTTCCGGCTCACGCGCCGCTATGCGCTGAGTGAGGCGGAAATCGCGCATGTCACCCGTCTGCTCACCCGCCGCTCGGTCGTCTTCGGCGGTATCGTCTACGCGATAGTCATGCGGCTGCTCTTTGCGGCGGTCCTGCTCTGTATCGCCAATGTCATCAATGATCGCCCCCTGCGCTACGATACGGTGCTCAGCGCGCATTCCCTGAGTACCCTTGTGGGGGCGTTCGCCTTCGTGCCCGGTTTCATCTCGATCGGGAGTATGGTCGAACTGCTCAATGCGCGGGGCGTCTCCCGCGTCATTGGTTTCCTGATCTCGCTGACGGACCGGACATTCACGCTCGCTGTCCAGTTGGCAATCGGTTTCCCCGTGCTCCTCATTCGCTACCGCACCGTGCTCGCCGTCCGGCGATCGAAGCGGACTGACCCGCCGACCACGTCCCCCGGATCGCAAGCGACGTCGGTGGAGCGTGCGTTGACGACCGTGCATACCACAGCGTCGCCTATCGACGAAACGGCCCTTGTCTCACACGGAGATTCGGGATAGCATCGGCGCGCGGCACCTTCGTAACCCTCGTCGCTTGCGGAAAGGCGAACATCATGCCCCATCGGTTCGGGATCGGCGTTATTGGCTGCGGCACGATTGCCCAGAGCGCGCACCTTCCCGCCATTACGCGGCTCGGGGGGCGCGCGCGCCTCATTGCGGTCGCGGATGTGCGTGGGGAGGCGGCGGAGCACGCGGCGCGTACCTGGGGCGCGGAGGAAGCGTACGCGGATTATCGCGCGCTCCTCAATCGGCCCGATATCGATGTCGTCGTGATTGCGACACCCGAATTCCTCCATGCGGAACAGGTGGCGGCAGCGGCGGCGGCGGGTAAACATATTCTCTGCGAGAAGCCGATGGCCCCGTCCGTCGATGAGGCGGACACGATGATCGCGGCGGCGCGTTCGGCCGGGATCAAGTTCATGGTCGGGCACAGCCGCCGCTTCACCCCGCGCTATCAGGCGGTGCGGGCGGCGATTGACCGCGGTGCGATCGGGCAGGTGCGCATCGCGCGTGAGAACGAGCGGCGGCCACGGGCGATGTATCGCGGCCTCTCGCTCGCCACCGGCGCATGGTCGCCGGATGGTCAGCGGACCTGGATGACCGACCCGAAATACTCGCTCGGCGCGGCGATGCTCAACGCGATCCACGAGGTTGATTTGCTCCGCTGGTTTGCCGGTGACGAGGTGACGAGCGTCTACGCCGAGAGCCGTATCGGTGATGCGAGTGCCGAAGTGCCGGACTTCATCAGCATCCAACTCCGCTTCGCGAACGGCGCGCTCGCCGGGACGGAAGTCGTCACGAACCTGCCGCACGATTACCCGCTCTATCACCAACTGGAAGTCTACGGCACCGAGGGCGTCATTCGCGCGATGGACCCGGAGATGCGCACCTACAGCGAGACGACCGCCGAGGGCATCGCGCGAGCCGTTGAACTTCGATGCGCTGCTTCATATCGACACCGCGTATGAAGACGAACTGCGCGGCCTGCTCGATGCCATCGAGCAGGATACTGCGGTTCCCCTGCCGCCCGAGGAGGCACGGCAGGCGGTACTGCTCGCGGTCGCGGCGGTCTGGTCGAGCCAGCGCGGGCAGGTGGCGCATATCCAACCCGATTTCAACTTCAGTCCCGTCGCAACGCCGGAAGGGGGTGCGGCATGAGCGTCACGCAGCCCACGCTCCGCGTCGCCATTCTCGGTGATGGCCCGCACAGCGCTGAGTATTACCGCGTTCTCACGGAGCGCACGCCCGGAGTGGAGATCGCCGCCTACACGGACAGTGAAAAGGCGGGCAGCCGCGCCGACGATCACCCCGGACCCCCTCCGCTACGACGCGCACGATCGACATGGATGCGCTGATCGTCGCCACTGCCACACCGCACCGCGCGTCGGCTCATTGCGGCAGCGGTGGAGGCGGGCATCCACGTCTGCTGCCCGGTGCCCGTCGCGGCGATCTCTCCACTCTCGACAGCCTCATCCTCCGCTCGACGGAAACGGGGGCGATGGTCTATGCGCCGAACCCGCTCCGCCACTGGCTTCCGCTCGCGACTTTGCGCGAGCGGCGCAAGACGGTCGGCGCGCCGATCTCGCTCTTCGCCGCCCACCGCACGAAGCGCGACCTCCCCGGCCTCACCGGCGATCTCTTCACCGACCTCGTCCTGCCGCTCATCGACTACGCGATCTGGCTCGTCGAATCTGAGGTCGAGCGCGTGCAGGTGATGGCGGAGCGCTTGTTCAGCGGTGAGCGCACGGAGAGCCCGGAAGGCGCGGACAGCGCCTTGATCATCATGCGCTTCGCGAACGGTGTCGTTGCGACGCTCGAAGTCGGCACGCTCCCTCTCGGATTCCTTCGCCCAGACCGAAGAAGATCTCGGTCGAATACCTTGGGCGCGATGCCGTGCTCCAGGCGATCCCGACAAATCAGGCGGTCACGGTGACGGGCACGATGGGCACGACCCGCAACGATTGGCTGCCTTCACCCGCAACCAGTATCGTGGAGACCTTCGTCGAGACGATCCGCACGGGCGCATCCGCCCCGCAATCGCTCCTCGACGCCCGCTGGACGCTGCCCGTGCTTGAAAAGGTCCGCCTCGCCGCCGCCACCGGCGAAATGGTCCGCGTCGGCGGCGCGATGCGGCGCTGACAAACCAATCGAACCGCAGAGGCCGCAGAGAGCGCAGAGGGACGCAGAGAAGAGAGAAAGAGGGATTGACGCCTCCCCCTTCTCTCTTTCTTCCTCTCTGCGTCCTCTGCGTCCTCTGTGCTCTCTGCGCTACAAGCTCTTCACGAACGCGCCGATGCGGTCGACGGCTTTCTTGAGCATGGCGTCGCTGTTGGCGACGGAGAGGCGGATGTAGCCCGCACCTGCCGGGCCGAAGGCGTCACCGGGGGTGACCGCGACGTATTGGCTTTCTAAGAGGCGGGTCGCGAAGTCGGTAGACGAAAGGCCCGTGCCGCGAATATCCGCGAAGGCGTAGAATGCCCCCTCCGGCAGCGGGCAGATGATGCCGGGCAGCGCGGACAATCCCTCGGAGACGAGCCGCCGCCGCCGATCGTATGCCGTGTTCATCATCGTGATGCATTCCTGCGGGCCATCGTAGGCCGCCGCGCCGCCGACCTGGGCGAAGGAGGTCGCGCAGGTTGCCGTGTGGCTATGGATCGTCGCGATCTGCGTGACGAGACCGCGCGGCGCGGCAACGTAGCCGAGCCGCCAGCCCGTCATCGCGTACGGCTTGGAGAAACCATTGACGATGATCGTCCGCTCCTGCATCCCCGGCAGGGAGGCGATGCTCGTGTGCGTGTGCCCGTCGTAAATCAGTTTCTCGTAGATTTCGTCCGAGATGACGATCAGATCGTGCTCCTGCGCCACCGCCGCGACTGCTTCCAGTTCGGACCGGGTGGCGACGCGCCCGGTCGGGTTGTTCGGCGAGTTGAAGATGAGGACGCGGCTGCGCGGCGTGACGTACTGCCGCAGACGGTCCGCCGTGATCGTCCAGTTGTCGTCCGGGGAGAGCGGCACCTGCACCGGCGTGGCATCCGCCAGTTGCGTCGCGGGCGCGTAGGAGACCCAGCCGGGATCGAGAATGAGCACTTCGTCGCCACTACTGACGAGCGAGAGGAGGCTGATTGCAATTGCTGCCTTGCCACCGGGCGTGACGATCAGCTCGCCATTCGGATCGTAGGTCAGCCCATTGTCGCGCAGCAGTTTCGCCGCGATTGCCTTGCGTAGCGCGGGGATGCCTGCCGAGGCGACGTAGTGCGTGAAGCCGGCTTCCATCGCCTCCGCCGCTGCCTGGATGATATGCGCGGGGGTCGGGAAATCGGGGTCGCCGCCGCCGAGATCGACGACATCATGCCCCGCGAGTGTCAGTTGCCGCGCGGTATCCGAAACTACGAGCGTCGGTGAGGGCTTCATCACCTGCATCCGCTCGGCGAAATGATACGGTGTCGTCGTCGCCATAGCTCCTCCGAAGGACTAAGGACGAGTGCTGAGTGCTGAGTGCTGAGTGCTGAGTACGGAGTACGGAGCGCCGAATCACCCATCCCCGCCGCTGGTCCCGCAAATCACAATGACCATCATGGTCATGCATTTTCATCGTGCGTCAGCATACACGGTTGCGCTTGCTAGCTCCACCCCACTCAGCACTCAGCACTTCGTTATGCGATTGGCCAGATGGTCGAGGCTTGTTTGGGGAAGAGCGTATCGAGGAGGACGCGCGCTTCGTCGCTTCTCACCCGGCAATCCGGGAAGGTGTGGGCGAGTTCGTCGAGCGAGCGGTAGCCGAAAAGGAGTTGCAGGAAGGTCAAATCGGGGAAGGCGGCATCGCCGCGTTCGTCCGATGCCGGTTGCCACGGTGCGATGCCGGTCAGGCGGCCGTCGGCAAAGGTCAGACGCAGGCCATGCGGTAAAAGTTGAGCCTCAGTTCGCCACTATGGCCGACGAGGATCGAATCGGCAATCCGTCGTTCGAGGGCGGGTGCGATGTGCCGCAGGAAGGCCCGAGGTCCGCGATCCGGACGTACCACGCATAGGGAGCGGCGCGTGCCATGCAAGACGCTCGGCATCACCGTGTAGGCGGGATGCTCCGAGCCGGTATCGAAGTTGATCGTTTTGAATGGTGTGCCACTCACCGTTGCATAGTGCTCGCCTGTGGATCGGAGATGACGCAGCACGGTGGGAGTGACGGGCAGCCACGAAACGCCGGGACGCGAGTTCGTAGACTGCACATAGATGCCCGCATCGCCAGAGCCGGGGCGGGTGCCCGAAGAAGCCAACGGGCACTCCATCGGTCCGCTCGATGACGAAGAGATCGAAGCGCATATCGCTTGACGGGCTGTGCCCGACGAGTTCATAGCGCCACTGTGACGGATCGCGCACTACCGCGATCCGCCCCCGCCCCATGCCAAAATCATACGCCCGCGCGAGAAAAGGGATATCCGCTTCGGTCGCCGGGCGGATGCGGTACGGTTCGTGCGTCTCTCCCGCATAATCCGGCACATCGGACGGAGCGCAGAAGCGCCCGGCGTCCAATTCCAGCGCCATCTCATAGCCGAACTGCCGGTAATACCAGGGGATACCGCCGATCATCAGGGCCATCTCTCCCCGCGCCGCGCTCCACGCATGGAGGAGTGCGAATTGGGCGCGGACAAGACCCCGTCGGCGATACTCCGGGAGGGTGCCGACCATTTCCGGCCGCCCCACGCCGAACGGGACGCCCGCATACGACCATCGCTGTGCGATCAGGCAGAGCGACGAGGCGATCACGCCCCGGCGCGTATCCTCGACGAGGAGAAAGTCACCCGCACCCGTGGTCGGGTGATCGCCACGCATCATGTCCTCGGTCCAGACATGCACTAACGCGTCCGGCTGTCCATCGGCATCATGGACCATCGCGTTGAAGGCCGAGAGCGCCTCGGTATCGTCCACCGTCGCGCGCCGCAGCACCAACCCATCGCCAAGATCACGCGGTAGTACCTTCATGTCGTCATGTGAGATCGTGGTAATTTCCTCACCCCCGACCCCTCTCCATCGCCATGAGATCGGGGAATGTATCAGATTTATACGGCGATGGAGAGGGGAGAACACGGTGTTCTAACTCAGTCCTTAGTTCCTGTAGGGATACCCAGTCCTTAGTCCTCAAAGAGGATAGCGATACTCGGCAGAGACTGTTTTCATATGCTCTTCCAGTACCTCGAAGTAGTCGCCGTAGCGTTTCTGCATCGCCAGGAGCCGCTTTTCGCAGCCCCAGGGATACTTCCTGAGCTGAAACGTCATCTCCACGAGATCGCCATAGACATATTCATGACCATCATAGCTGACACCCTGCACCACTTCCACTTGCGCGGGATCGCGATCCGCGAAACGCTCGAGGCAAAAGTCCTCCAGGATGGCGTGCGGCGGGCCGTCCGCGACCTTCAGGAAGTGATCGCCGCCCTCCATCCGATAGATCGCGACGATCTTGCCGATCTCGCGGTAGACCAACTCCTCGGCAGTATCACGCACAATCACCCACATCGGGGCGCTCCCTTCGGTCGCTGGTAGGACTGAGGACTGAGTATCCCTACAGGAACTAAGGACTGAGTGAGATGCTCCCACCTCAGTCCTCAGTCCTCAGTCCTCGCTCTATGCCGCACGGGCGGCGCGGTGGACGCAGGAGGCGGGGTCGTAGGGCGTGACGGTGAGATCGCCGTGAATCGGCGAAGCCACGCATTGGGCCGATGCCGATGTTCGAGGCGGTGAGGATGTGGCGGATGCGTTCCGGCACGAACCCCATCATCGTCGCCGCGACCGTATCGACTGCGACGGCGTTCGCGCCCGCGATCAAGATGGCCCGTCGGGCGCGGCGTGCCGTTCGTCGGCCCCATGCCCTCCATGCCGACGATGCCGTCAATGATATGGAGGTGCGCGGGGATGGCGCGGTTGAGATCGCTGATCGCGTTCGACATGTCCGCGCCATGCAGACGGATCGCGGTGGATTTGCGCTGTCGCGCCGTTCGGCGTCGTGACGATCGTCGCGGGCATCGCACCGACGAAGTTCTTCAGTGCGAGGGTGACGACGGTGAGGAGATGCGTCTTCATTTTCGGCACGTTGATGACGCAATCCGCCGCCAGGAATGGCTCGGGCACGGGGATGCGCCCGATGACGAGCGGGTCCGGCACATCCACCCAGACGGGTTTGCGCCTCGTTGCAGTCGAGCCATTCGACATCGTAGGGCGCGAGCACATCCACGTAGCCGCTATTCGCGAAGGCGGCGGCCGCGCTCGTCGCGGACGAGGGCCGTCCGCGATCGAGATGCGGCGCGCGCCGCAATCGCGCAGCAGCCCGCAGAGCGCGGCGACGACCGCCGGATGCGTCACGGCGGCGGTCTCCGGCGGGGCGCCATTGACGAGATTGACCTTGATAACGATATCGCCGTTGTGCGGCACGAGCACGGGGAAATCCGCCAGCCGCGCGAGCGCATCCCGCAGCACCGGCACATCGTACGCCGCGATCTGCTCCGATACCCGCACCGCCGCCTCACGCTCAATCACCGCACACCTCCTTGGAAACGATTAACGCAGAGAGCGCAGAGGACACAGAGGACACAGAGAATGCAGAGAAAGAGAGGTGAGCGTCAAATGCATTTTCACTTCTTCTTTCTCTCTGTGTCCTCTGCGTCCTCTGCGTCTCTGCGTTAGAATCCGTTTATGGGCGGGCGACGAGGACGACGCGGCCGGTGGTTTCACCGGGTGGCTCGAAGGTCGGGCCGATGCGCGGGAGGCAGGCGAAGGCATCGAGCGGCGTCAGGCCCGCCGTCTCCAGCGCGGCGGTGATCTCATCGAGCGTATAGCCGCGCTCGCGATGGACTTCCTCGAAGCGGCGATAATCGCGACCGAGACGGACGAAGCAGGTGAGGGTCATCGTCGCGATGGCGGTCTCCGCATTCCACTCCGCCTGCTGGATGAAATAGGTGTCGTCGATCTCCTGCACCCAGCAGCTACCATTCCAATCTGCCGCCAGCCCGGCGCGGGTATTCATGTCGAAGACGACGAGGCCGTCCGGCGCGAGCGCGTGCCGCATACACGCAAATGTCCGGGCGAGGTCGGCGGGGTCGGTGAGATAGTTCAGGCTGTCGTAGAAGCAGGTGAGCAGATCTACCGGCTCCGGCGCGGTGAAGGCGCGCATATCTTGCTGGAGGAACTGCACGTCGGCGCCTTCGTCCGCCGCTTTTTGCCGCGCGACCTCGAGCATCGTCGCGGAACCGTCTATGCCTGTCACGGTATACCCCTGCGCAGCGAAAAGGAGGGCGGCAGTGCCGGTGCCGCAGGCGAGATCGAGGACGCGATGCGGCGTTACCTCGTAGCGCGGCAAGAGATCGGCAAGGAATGCGACCATCCGCTCGCTCCAACGGCTCTGGCCCTGCACATCGTAGACAGCGGCATACGCTCCGTACGGGTCCGTCGCGGGCGATGCCGCGTCGAGTGGACGCAGATACGTCAGCATTGTTGTGTCAACCATGCGCGAGATCCCTTCCTGCCAGGAGTATTTCGGGGAGTCTAGCAGGTTCAGATTCGTCTGTCACCCACATATTTGACTTCTGGTATCCGCGAGACAATGGCGACGTGAATTGATGACGCCCGCTTCGGTGTTGGCGAATGACTTCATCCCCCAGGTGCAATCGAAGGAGGTATCCTGCATTGTCAAGTCCCTAAAGTGGATAATAAGTGGGGCACATAACGGTCCGGAGATGCCGTTATCTGTGATCCAAGATCGCCATGTCCAGAAGAAAGTCTGCTGCATCGTCAACGTAATAATCGTTATGATTACCACTGGGGCGTCTAATCGCTTTTAGACGAATCAGTGGGATAGAGGCGACTTCTGCCGATCGAGTTCGGACACGGCGCAACCATTGCAGCAAGCTCGCACCGAGATTACGTGAGCAATCGATTTGGCTTAGTCCATGGCGTATCAAGCCAATCTTCCATGTTCGAATGTCTCTAAAACTTGAGAAGATAGACAGGGGCAAGCGCTGCGAGATACGCAATCGTTTGCAGTGCCAATATCACCAACGCCTGTTTGAGATCCCTGCGGAGCCAACTGGCTGCAAAGAACAAGACGATTGGTATCTGGACGGCCATGAGGAGTTGCCAAGTATGGGCAGCAGTTCCCTCGTCGGCTTGACGGGCGGTGCCATGCACGGCAACGTAACCGAGTACGACCGCGAGCGCGACGAGCGACATCACCACGGGAAGCCAAGCGCTTGGTAGTTTCAATGTTGATTTCATAGCAACACCTCCCTTCAGCCGATTCATCTGTTCTCTCAGGATGCCTCTGCCTTCATCGGTAATCACCGCAAACCAAAAACCGACACCAACAGCACCATCCGTGTTACAAACATCCCGGTAATGGTCGTTGAAGGTTTGTACCATTTGGTCGCCAAAAGCCTTTTGATAACTCCTCGGATACATCCTTACGATACGGGAGTAAAAGCGAACGGCCTTTGCTACATCTTTCGTCATAGGCTTAGTTTACTGACAACGAGGCTGCAAGATTGCGCTGTTGTATCAATGAGGCGGTCTCGACATACCGCTGCATCTCTGCGTTCAGGATTTTCCTCCCCGCATCAGTAATCCTGTAGTATTTTCTCCGTTCATTATCTGGATCAACTTTATCGCCTGCATCTTCAATGAGCCCACTGGCGAGCATTCGTTTGAGAGAGCCGTAAAGTGTGCCATTGCCCATTTTTACTTTTCCGTTTGTATCACTCCTGACTTGCTTCATGATGTCATACCCATGTCGTTCATCTTTTGCAAGAGAGAGCAGGATATAGAACACCGCCGGAGTGAGAGGAAGTTGTTCATATAAGTCCGTCATGGACACAGCATAGGTCCGTTGTGGACCCGTGTCAAGAGGAGGGAGTGGCGGTGCGTCGTATGTTGCGTCTAATGAGAGTTAGACGCCCCAAGTCGGATCAGACGGGGAGGAACGTGGTTCCGACAATGATATTCCAGGAACCAAGATGATGATCCTGGTGAACAGAATACCTGTTATGGTTACCGGTGGGGCATCTCATGCGCTGTAGGCGACCAGTAAAGACACGCACGCGCGTTGCACGGATGATATGTCTCGACAGAAGAGACGGATTAGATTTATATTTGTAGAGATGAACATGTCAACGCTACATTTGATGGTTGGACTGCCTTGCAGCGGGAAAACAACATATGCCCGTCAGCTTGCAAGGGAGGTAAATGCGCTCCTACTGACTGTTGATGTTTGGCATTAACATTGTTCGGAGATGATGTCGGACATGAAAATCATGATGAAAGACATGAAAGCCTTGAAAAGATTATGTGGGACGTTGCAAAACATGTTTTAGAAAGGGGCGGCGACGTAATACTTGATTTTGGTTGCTGGGCGCGTGTTGAACGCGATGATTTCAGGAATAGGGCTAAGGAGTTAGGTGCGAGTTTCAAGTTGCATTATATGGATGTTCCGTATTTGGAACTATATCGCCGTTTGGAAATACGAAATCGTACCCCTCCTGAAGGTGTGTTTGTGATTGCCGAAACAGAAATGGATAAATATGTCACTATTTTCCAACCGCCGACCGAGGATGAGCTTATATAAACAACCTCACAAAATAGGCATCATGCCAATCGCGGCCAAAACCAGCGATGTCCGACAGGTGAAGGCCACAGAACACCAATTATGTGACGCTGGCAATTAAGCGCAGTATGGCGGTTCAAATGTCGAATGGCAGCGGCCCGAGGATTTTTCCAAGCCGTTGCGAGACTTCCCTACACTCCCGGACGAGGTTTTATATCGTCTCTTGCTGGCTCTTCATTGTATAGCCCTGCGGGTAAGCCCGTCCCAGATGGAAGGCAGGCGAGATTCAGCATCGTGTTGATGCGATTTGCGGTGGCTGATATTCGGATTCATCGCACAAGGAGTGCGTCTGAGGGCAGTAAGGGTGTTATATCCGGCAGTAGACCATCTATGATGCTGTATCGAATCGATCATACGTAATGTGTAGGCGGCTATTGCTTTGAAACATGCCATCTGCGATCTGGTGAAACTGGAAAACCTTCAACCGAAACAGGACTGCCCTACGCCGCCGCTCTTCGCCCCCTACCATTTGTTCTCGTACCTCTTCCACACCCAGCACGCCCGCGCTGCCGCCATCACTGCGTTTCGGGAAAATACCTTCGGCCAGAGCATATGCGGACGTAGTGAACTTGTAGGCATATGAGCGACTAGCAGTCCGTGACCCTCTGTAATTGGTAGCTGCTTCACATCGAGTCCGACAAGCGATGGGAAACGTTCGACACTTCTTGTTGAACTGCTTGCGTCCTTCGCCGTTCAATGATATGCCCCGAATCCGTTGCTCGGGATCGGGATATTTCTGTGCATCAGCAACACCGAAGATGATGAAGCCGCCACCTGCATTTGCCATCGCGCAGGCAGTACGGCGAATAGAGTTTTTGTTCTCGGAACGTTCGACGCCTGATGCATTCAGTTGCTCTTTGAAGTCAAGCCATGAAGGTTCGCCATTGAGCGTACGAACGAACTCGCGCGCGAGTTCCAATGACCAGTCATCGAGGCTTGTGGGTATTCGCATAGAGATTCTCATCTTTCAACGAGCACGGTCATCCCATACCGTAGTAGGTCATGATTGCCTTTGTAACGGCTTCTGCACTCGCGGTCATGATCCCTTCCACTGCTTTGCCGCTCATCTTCCCGATGAACTCTAAGGTGCGTCGTCCTAACTTCTTGTCCTTTGGCGGTGGCTCGTGCTCGATTATTTCCTGTAACTCGTCAGCGTCCTCGGTGGTCGCACCCGCAGACAAGAGAAACCCTCGCAGGCTCGCAAGATCAAGAGGAATGACGAGCGTTTGCTGTGACTGGCTGAACTGATGACTGCCGACCGCGACATTGTGTGCGCCGCCGTAAAATGCGTTGATGTATACGGGTGCAACTTGCGATGGTTGAATCGCAGGATTATCCCCAGTTCCTTCCCCGGCATCGGGTGCGATCTTCTCAATCTCAATCGCGAATGTGAGTACACGGTTTCGAACGGTATTCAGCAAATCTACGACCGCGCTTCGCGGCAAGGCATACCATGCAGAAAGGCATTGAACAGGGTTCGTGACATTGTTGGGGCCACATGGTGAACGGCATCAGCAGGCCAAGCCATCCGAAAGACCGCTTTATCACCTCGCTTCACCATATCGGTATACGCCGCCACGCTTTCCTGAAGTCGAATATCGCGAAAGTGTTCGCGGTATTTCTCATCGAGAGAACTGATAGGAATAACAATCTTTGTCATTTGGTGAAAACTATCCGTAAAATTCCCGAAGGACTGTGTTCGAATGATTCGGTAGTTTGGGAGTTTGCATCAGGGGGATACCCATTCAGTTCATAATCCACCCATTCGTCAAGCGGCATGTATGCCATACGGGATGCGAGTAGCTTTACCTTTCGCAGAAGCGTAGGTAAATCGGATGTACCATCGATGGCGGCGTTCCAAATGTCTTGTAGTAAGCCCATTGCATCCCCTTCGCGCGGCCAAAGCGAACAGTCCGTGAGCAAATCGTGAGCAAACGGCCCTCAAACCCAAGCCCCATATTTGAACGAGTCGTGGTTTTGCTTGTAAGAAAGGAAAAAGGATGGTGCCGAGGGGCGGAATCGAACCGCCGACACTACGATTTTCAGTCGTATGCTCTACCGACTGAGCTACCTCGGCACTGAAGAGGCTCGAATAATCTACGTGCTTCGCTCCTTTCTGTCAATAGCATCGCGTCGGCGCCGGACTGAGGACCGAGAGGTGGCGCTCTTTCTCGTCTCATTGCTCATTGCTCGCTGCCCCCGGTATGATGGCGGCGATGGATCGAATCGGCGGGTGTGTGGGTTGCGGGGAAGGGAACAACAGATGCGCGAGAATGCGGTAAAGGCGAAACTGCTCCGAGGTGAACCGGCGATTGGGCCGTTCCTCCCGCTCCCATCGCCGATGGTGATGGAACTGACGGCTCTGGCGGGGATGGATTTCGGCATCATCGACTGCGAGCACGGCTTCATCGATTACGAGGGCGTCTATCCGATGGTCCTTGCCGCCGAGGCGCGGGGCATGACCGCGATTGCCGCTCGCCGGTGCGGGATCCGCAACTGATCCTGCGCTACCTCGATCTCGGCGTCCAGGGTCTCCATGTGCCGCAGATCAATACCAAAGAAGAGGCGGAGGCGTTCGTCCAGGCGTGCCGCTATCAGCCGCGCGGTTGGCGGGGCAGCGCCTCCCCGCGCGCCAGCGACTACGGCCTCAGCGGCATGGGCATGTACGACGCGATGCAGTACATCAACCGCGAAGTGCTCACCATCGCCCATATCGAGAACCCGCGCGCCGTGGAGAACTCGAATCGATCTGTGAGGTCGACGGGCTGGATGTCCTCTTCGTCGGGCGGGGCGATATGAGCCACGCGCTCGGCGTGCCCAATCAGTTCGACCACCCTCCGTGCAGGAGCAGATGGGGCGCGTCGTCGCGAAGAGCAAAGGGAGCGGGAAATCCTCGGCACCGTCGTGCGCGACGCCGCGCAGGCGCGTGAGGCGATTGAGATGGGCTTCCTCTATATCGCCTGCGGCTTCGCGAGCTTCATCGTCGGCGGTATGAAGCAGTTCCTCGCGGACACCAAGCAGTCGACATAACTCGTATCCTATGCGATACTTCGGCCCGCGACGGACGAGGCGTGCGGTTATGTGTCCGTACACATTGAGGACGACCTTTGCTACACTGGGGACGCGAACGGTTTTGTGCCGCCGCGCGGGTAGCAAATGGGAAGAGGAGTGTGCGTGAGCGCATCTGCACGGTGGCGACGCGCGCAGCGCGATGGCGAGTGGGGCGTCGTCCCGCTCCCGTCGTGCCCCTGCTCCTCCGCTCCTCGCGCATGTGGCAAGGATCACGGGGAGACGGGCGTCAAGGTGATTATCACGCCCGCGCCGCCGACGCCGACGAGTGTCGCGCGCAGCCTGACCCCGCCGCCGACCCTGGCGCCTTCCACCGCCGTCACCTTCCCGCTTAACGCGCCGACGATCACTAATGCGACCGGCAGCCAGTTGATGGCGGGCGTCAAAGCGAAGGTGAAGGATAGCGCGGATGGCCTCGTCCTGCGCGAATCGCCCTCGACGAAAGCGAAGTCTGTCGAATCGCTCGCGGGGGGGACGGTGTTGAGCGTCCTCCAGGACCCGCAGGAGGCCGAAGGAGGCAACGTGGGTGAAGGTCTGCCACGGCGGCAACCAGGGTTTCGTCGCGGCAGAATTATCGATCGGGCGAAGTAGAGAATAGCAATGAGCAGTGAGAGAAGAGGAACAAGGATGAGTACCGGGATCAGCGGAGGGATGGGGCGTTGCATTGCGTGTTTCTCGTTTCTTGCTCTGCGTTACTCTCTGCTCTACTTGCCCCCTTCTGGCGCCTGCGGCGGGGGAACGAAGGCGCCTGGCGCGCCGGGTGTCAGTGCGCCGCCGCCGGGTTTCGCGCCGACGGCTGCGGTGCGGGTCGCGACGAGGGGACGTGGTGACGCAGGTTCCGGCGCGAAGCCCGCCGGTGCGGCGACAGCCCCGCCTCGCCGCTGCCGAGCAACCCCGCCGAACCGGCCGCAGGGATCACCGAGTCGGTCGGCGGTATGCGGGACGCTCAACCCGATCCTCATCCCGGATCCGACCTCGCTGGCGCTCTCGCGGCTCTTCTTCAGCGGCCTCGTCACCATCAGCCCGAAGGATGGCGCGCCATCGCCCGACCTCGCCGAGGCATGGACCGTCTCGGACGACGGCCTGACCTACGCCTTCACGCTGCGCCCAAGCGTGCCTGGAGCGACAATCAGGACCTGACGGCGGACGACATCCTCTCTCCTATGATCTCTACCTGAACCGCGACGCGAACCCGCCACGCTACACACCGCCTATGCGGTCGTCGAGAGCGTGAAGACGGTTGATGACCGGACTGCGCTTCAAACTGCGGCTGCCGACGGGGGGTTTCCTCACCGATGTCGCGACCTTCGGTATCGTGCCGCAGCACAGCCTCGTCAATATGCAGCCGGCGGACCTCGCGGCGAGCGACTTCGGCACGACGAGCAACATCGTCGGCACCGGCCCGTTTCGGATGGTGCGCTGGCTGCGCTCCGAGCGGGTCGAGGCGGACGCGAACCCGGACTATCATCTCGGCCAGGTCGCCGCGCCGCACTACACCTACATCGTCCTGCCGACGATGACGCCGTGCGGGACGCGCTCGCGACCGGCAAGGCGGACTTCGGCGTCGTCTCCCCCGCCGTGCAGAAGGGGTTGGCGAACACGCCGGGTGTCAAACTGACGACCTACGATACCTATGACATGACCTACGTCGGCCTGCAACTCGATGCCGCCAAGCCCGCGAGCAAGTTCTTCAGTGATGTCAATGTCCGCAAGGCGCTGATGCTCGCGCTCGACCGTGACGCGATGCTTGAGACGCGCGCGGCGGCGTCGGCACCGTCGCGGACGGCGTGCAGCCGCCGCTCTCATGGGCCTACGCGCCGGTAGACCCGACTACCGCCAGAATGTGGATGAGGCGAAGCGGCTCCTCGATGCGGCGGGCTGGAAGGCGGGCGCGGACGGCATCCGGGTAAAGGATCGCCAGACATTCTCGTTCACGCTCTCCACGAACTCCAGCGATACTATCCCGCGAGA
>CAVXPY010000035.1:0-49728 GCA_963763655.1 uncultured Chloroflexia bacterium | reverse complement strand
GCACGTCGGTGCGGCCGACAAGATACTCGCGCGTGATCTCATCGAAGGGGAGGATGCCGTTCTTGCCGCCTGCCTCGATCGTCATGTTCGTGATCGTCAGGCGGCCCTCCATCGGCAGGTCGTGGATCGCGGAGCCGGTGAACTCGATCGCCATGTAGCGCGCGCCATCGTCGCCGATCTCGCCAATCGTCCGCAGCACGAGGTCCTTGCCGCCGACGATACTCGGGCAACCGCCCATTGTAGACGACTCGGATCGACTCCGGCACCTTCAGCCAGGTCATGCCCGTCGCCATCGCGGCGGCGATGTCGGTCGAGCCCATGCCGGAGGAGAAGCAGTTGAGCGCGCCATAGGTGCAGGTATGCGAGTCCGCGCCGATAATCAGATCACCGGGGCGGCAGTAGCCCCGCTCCGGCAAAACGACATGCTCGATGCCGCCGCGCCCGATCTCGAAGTAGACGCAGCCCTTCTTCGAGCGCGAAGGTGCGCATGATCTCGCAGTTCCGCGCCGCGAAGAGGTCCTTCGCGGGGGCGAAGTGCGACGGCACCATCACGACCTTCTTGGGATCGAAGGTATGCGCGAGGCCCGTCTTCTTGAACTCGCGGATGGCAATCGGCGCGGTCACGTCGTTCGCCATCACGAGATCTACCGTGACATCCACGAGATCACCCGCCGTCACGCTCGGCATCCCGGCGTGGCGCGCAATGATCTTCTCCGTCATCGTCATCGGTCTTGTCGCACTCATCACTACCTTACCCTCCATGAAACTTGAAAACACTCTGAACCGCAAAGACGCAAAGAACGCAGAGGAGAAGAGGGAAAGAGAAAGGATGGATCGTTGCTTTCTCCATTTACCCGTCTTTCTCTCCTTCGCTCTCTGCGTTCTTTGCGTCTTTGCGGGTCATCGGTTAGACCACTCGGTTTAGGCCAGTGCCGCCTGGTGAGCGGTGTGGGTGGTGCGGGAGGCGCGGGCGATGGCGGCGATGTATGCCTCCGCGCTCCCGGCAAGAATGTTCGTGTTAGTCCCTGACCGCCGTAGACCTTGCCGTCTTCCCCGACGATACGGACGCGGACGGTCGCCTGCGCGTCAATCCCGCTCGTCACCGCGTCCACGATATACGATTCGAGTTTGTACTGCGTGCCCGTCGCCCGATCTATGGCGCCGAAGAGCGCCTCGACAGGACCATTGCCGGTCACGTTCGCAGCGTGCTCTCGCCATCTATTGCGATCGTCACGCTCGCCGTCGCGCGGCCCGCACCGCCGGTTTCGATTTGCCAGTTCTGGAGTTTATAGCCGTCGGGCGGGAGGGTCATCTCGTTTTCGATGAGGGCAATAATGTCTTCCTCACTGACGTGCTTCTTCTCGTCGCAGAGGGGGATGAACCGCTGATATGCGCTCTCAGCCTGCTCGGGCGAGTTTGTAGCCGAGTTGTTCGAGCCGCCCGACAAAGCCATGCCGCCCACTGTGCTTCGTCAGGACGATCGCGGATCGTTCCCAGCCAACGGACTGCGGCATCATGATCTCGTAAGTCTGCTGATTCTTCAGGATGCCGTCTTGGTGGATGCCGGAGCCGTGCGCGAAGGCGTTCTGCCCGACGATTGCCTTATTCGCCTGCACGGTGATGCTGCTCGCATGGCTGACGATGCGGCTGGTGCTGACGAGATGCTCGGCGCGGATATTGGTGTCAAAGCCGCCGAAGAAATCCTTCCGCGTTCGCAGCGCCATGACGATCTCTTCGAGCGCGGTATTGCCCGCCCGCTCGCCGATGCCGTTGATCGTGCATTCGACTTGCCGCACGCCCTCCCTCAATTGCTGCGAGTGCATTCGCCGTCGCCATGCCGAGATCGTTATGGCAGTGGGCGGACCAGATGACCTTCTCCCCGCCCGGCGTATTCTCGATCAGATAGCGGAAGAGCGCGCCATGTCTCCTCCGGCGTACTGTAGCCGACGGTGTCCGGCACATTGATCGTCGTCGCGCCCGCCGGATCGCCATGCTGAACATGCGAACGAGGTATTCCTTCGGGGAGCGCGTCGCGTCCATCGCGGAGAACTCGACGTTCGAGCGTGAACGCTGCCGCCTGCTTGATCGCGGCTTCCGCCATCGCCAGATCTGCTCCTGATCCTTGCGATACTGGTATTCGAGATGGATCGGGCTGGAGCTGATGAAGGTGTGGATGCGCGGTTCCTCGGCGGAGCGCAGCGCCTCAATCGACGCCTCGACATCCACCTTCACGGCGCGGGCGAGGCCGCAGACCGTGACGCCCTTCGCGCGCTCCGCGATCTGCCGCACCGCGTCGAGGTCGCCGGGGGAGGCAATGGGGAATCCCGCCTCGATGATGTCTACCCCGAGGCGAACGAGCGCGTCCGCGACTTCAAGTTTCTCATGGACCGTCATGCTCGCGCCCGGCGACTGCTCGCCATCGCGCAGCGTCGTGTCGAAGATATAGACGCGCTTCCCGGCCTCAATCGCCGGGCGAGGTACGATCGACGGCTGGTTCTCGTTTCCGTTCGTCTGCATGGTATGGCATCCTTTCTTCCTTCAGTTTCGGTGGCGCAGGGTTTCTTATGCCTGCGGTTCATCTGCTGAATTGGCCCGTACCCGGGCCTCGTAAGGTCGCGGCGAAGGAGCGTGCGGACGCGATCCGTGCTCCATTGTACCCTCCTCCTTTCCGCATCCGCCGAACGATGCCACAACAAAAAACCCGCCCCCAAAAAAGGGACGGGCAGAAGAAGCTGCTCGCGGTACCACCCTCGTTGCCGCACGCATATGCGGCCTGCGGCCAGCTCGATTGCACGCGATAACGGGCGTACCCGGTGGCGGCTACGAGAAATTCACCGTCACGGCTCAGGGGTGAGGTTCCGCGCTGTCCGCCACCGGGCTTTCACCATCCCCCGGCTCGCTTCGGCATCGGGATCGCGTACTGCTCCCGTCATTGCCGCTACTCAGCGTAGCAGCAGCGTGCGCACCTGTCAAATCTCGTTAGGATGTCTGGAGACATCAGGGAAGCGTTCGTGGTATGGGCATGTGCTCAAGCAGGATTGGCACGGGCCCGATCGTCACCGGCGTTTGCCCCGAGACCGCGTGCCGCCCGCCCGTCAAGTCGCGGAGCTGGTTCACTCCCCACTCGCGTGGCACGGTATACGAAACCTCTTGATCGGCATTCCAGAGAATCTGCGCGCTATAGCCATCGTTTCGGATCAGCCGACACGTATAGATGTTCGCGTCACTGAGCGTGCAGGAAACAATCTCGCTACCAATCAGCCACTTCTGCAACTCCTGATAGCCGATCGCGGCGGGCTTGAGCGTCGTACTGTCTTGCTCCGTTAGCCAGAGTGTCACCCACTCCTGATTGTCCCAGGCATACCAGTAGCAGCGTTCCACCCCCGTGACCCAGTTCAGCAAATGCGCGCGGGCAAGATAGCCCGTTGCCTTGACGTCTGAGGCAAAGGTCGCCGGGCGCGCCCATCCCATCTCGGAGTTCCACAGCGGCTTTTCCGAGACGCCGCGATTTGCCATGATCTGACGCACGCGGCGAACGAACGACGTCGTCGCTTCCGGTGGGCTGGGAAAGACATAGAAATGATGGGCGATGACATCGAGATGGTCACCACCGCCAGCCAACAAGTACTCATCGAGCCACGCGGGGCCTGTCTCGCGATTCGTCGCCGATGGCCCGACGACCGTAATCCTGGGGTCAATCGCTTTGAGTACCTGCTTGGCCTCGCGCGCGAGATTCACCAGCTCTTTGGTCGTGCCCGTCCAGTATTCCTTGAGGTTGGGTTCATTCCAGACCTCGTAGCTATGCAGTCGCCCCTTGTAGCGGGTCGCGACCGTCGTGATGTATCGCCGCCAATCCTCGATATTGAGCGGCGGGGCGAGCGCGCCAGGCGGAAAGTAGGGTGATGTTTCATCCGGTCGCGAGGACGCCCACGCCGGACAAAAGCCGAGGGGTAAGAGCAAGTCGACATTGTGTTTCTCTGCGAGCGCAACATATTGATCCATGAGATCGAAGTGCCACGCGCCTGCACTCGGTTCGAGATGAAACCAGGTGGTATCCGCATCCCAGAGACGCCACGAACCAAAAGTGACCGCAGGCCACGGTGTTGTCGTGGCGGCGCGATGGATATGCATACCGAAGTTGGTCGCCGGGATGCCGCCGACCGACACATTGATATCAACGACCGTTTGTGGGATTGAGGTCGGTACATGGGTCGGTGTGGGGGAGACACTGGGGATAGGAGACGCGATGCCCGTAGGCGTAGGTACCGAAGGAGTTGGCGTCGTTGTGGGGACTGCTATCGTGGGTGTCTGTACGGGAGCGCCCGTCGGCTGCGGCTCGCTCGGGTGCGTGGGCGGTAGCGCACTCCTGCCGCCGCACGCAGAGAGAATCGCTGCGCTTGCTGCGACTGCTGCGAGAGACAAGAATTGCCGTCGATGTACCTGCATAGAGGATCTTTACACCCGATCGTATTGCTCCACCACATCGGTAAGAGACTCTCTCCAGGACAATCCACGCCCACCATCAATCTTTTGTCTAGCAAGAGATTTGCCACTGTGCTTGACATAGTATTCCAAGCGTCATGCGGGGTGTCAAGCAGGTGGGGATTGACCCAACCTGCGGACTCCCTTCCCGAAAAGGAAGAGGAGCAATGCGAGGGCTCCGTACGAGAGGCGCAGTGTGTTGACGATGGTTCCGTGCCGTGGCTACACTGGCACCGTCGTGTGGTCAGGCGCAAAGTTGAGGGGAGCTACCCAATGCCGATGTACGAGTACTTCTGTCCCGAATGCAACGTGCGGTTCGAGAAGTTGGTCCGCCACGTCACGCCGGAAAATGCCGAAGGCGGCATTGCCTGCCCGACGTGCGAGAGGACGGACACGCGGCGTGTCCTCTCCGTCTTCGCGGCGGTCAGCTCAGGTGGGGAGCAGCACGGAATGCAGGCCGGTGGCGGCTGCTGTGGTGGCATGGGTGGCAGCGCGTGTGGCTGCGCGATGGGCCGGAACTAGCCGATGAAGATTACCGATATCAAAACCTTTCTCACCCACGACCCCGACCGCCCGGAGCGTAACTACTCGTTCGTGAAGATCTACACCGACGAAGGGCTCACCGGCCTCGGAGAGGCGGGCATTAACGGCAAGGAACTCGCCCTTGAAGGGCTCGTCAAGACCTATACACCGCTCCTGATCGGCATGGATCCCTCGCGCATCGAGCATATCTGGCAGATGCTCTGGCGCGGTCAGTTCTTCCGTGGTGGGCATGTCCACGGCGCTGCGGTCGCCGCAATCGATCTCGCCCTCTGGGATTTGCGGGGTAAAGCACTTGGCGTGCCGGTCTATGACCTCCTCGGCGGCCGGACACGCGATTATGCCCGCTGCTATTGCCACGTCCAGCGGCGCGGCGGTGACGGGGAAGCGGACCCGCGCCGCGCCGGGATCGATTCGATGGTCGCCTACGCCAAGGAGCAGGCCGCGAATGGGTGGCGGTTCGTGCGCTTCGGTGTCGGTGAGGGCGGCAGCCAGGAGCGGGACGGCATCTACGAGCAAGCGAAGGCGATGCAGCTGGACCGTCGATGCCTTCGCCGCACTGCGCGAGGGCCTCGGCCCGGACATCGAGATCTGTGTGGACTTTCATCAGCGCACGACCCCGACCTACGCGATCCAGATCGCCCGCGCGCTCGAACCGCTGCGCCCCTTCTTCGTCGAGGACCCCCTGCGCGCGGAGAATACGACCGAGTTCAAGTACCTGCGGCAGCACATCTCCGCGCCGATCGCGACGGGCGAGCAACTGGCGAGCAAGTGGGAGTGGCAGGCGCTGATCGAGCAAGATTTGATGGATTACTGCCGCGTGGACCTCTGCATCTGTGGTGGCCTGACCGAGGCGAAGAAGATCGCCGGGTGGTGCGAGACGCACTACATCGAGCAAGCACCGCACAACCCGCTCGGCCCCGTCTCCACGGCGGCCTGCCTCCATTTCGATCTCTCCACGCCGCTCTTCGCGGTACAGGAACTGACGTGGCGGCCCGACATCATCGCGGACATCGTGCAGACGGATATGCGGCTCGAAGGGGGCAAGCTCTACAGCGGCGGTACGCCCGGCCTCGGTGTCGAACTGAACGAGGAAGCGGCCGCGGCCTACCCCTTCCAGTTGCCCGGCCTGCGTATCCTCCGGCGCGAGGACAACTCGGTCTCGGATTGGTAGGCAAACCAAATGAACCGCAGAGACGCAAAGGACGCAAAGAACGCAAAGGGACTCAAGTGAAGAAAAGAAGGGGACGCTCTTCAATCTTCGTCGTCCCCGAGTTCTTTCGCGCCTTCGCGGTTCAATTATTTCCCTTCTTTGCGCCCTCTGCGCTCTTTGCGTCTTTGCGGTTCATTTGGCTTCTCCCGGAAAGAGGTTCGTATGACGAATAGTATCGCGTCGGTGACGCCGGAGAGATTGGCAGAGGCGACGTGGGAGGATATCGCGCCCTATTACGAGGCGCTCGCAACGGCTCCGCTCGATCTGTCCAATGTCGAGGCATGGCTGAAAGAGTGGTCGGACTTCGAGTCCGCGCTCCGGGAGGCGGCGGCACTTGCCAGTATTGCCTACACGACGGACACCGCGAACCCCGCTAAGGAGGCCGCGAATCTGCGCTTCACGAGCGAGATCGCCCCACAGACGGGCGAGCAGGGTGTCCGCCTCTCGAAGCGACTCCTCGATCTCGGCTACCGACGTGCCGACCTCGATACCTTGCTGCGCCGCCTTCAGAATCAGTTCGATCTCTTCCGCGAAGAGAATGTCCCGCTCTCCAAGGAGGAGGCGAAGCTCAATAGCGAGTACAACAAGATCACCGGTGGCCTGACCGTCAATTGGGAGGGACAGGAGTTGCCGATTCCCCGCCTCGCGCCCTTTCTGCTCAGTCAGGACCGTGCTGTGCGCGAGCGGGCGTTCCGTCTCGGCGCGGCGGCCTATGTTGAGAAGCACGATGCCCTCGCGGACCTGTTCGACCGCATGTACGCCGTTCGTGCCGACATCGCGCGCAATGCCGGATTCGCCAACTACCGGGACTACCTGCATCAGGCCAAGAACCGCTTCGACTACACGCCCGCCGACTGCGAGGAGTTTCATGCTGCGGTCGAGCAGACCGTCGTGCCCGCCGTGGCACGGTTGTATGCGCGCCGGAAGGCGCAGATGGGTCTCGATGCCCTCCGGCCCTGGGATACGGCGGTCGATCCCGAGGGGCGCGCGCCGCTCAAACCCTTCGAGACGGTCGATACGCTGATCGAACGCGCGGAGACGATTTTCCAGCGCCTCGATCCGACCCTCGGCGGCTACTTCGCGACGATGGCGCACGAGCATTTGCTCGATCTTGACAGCCGCAAGGGGAAGCGGCCCGGCGGTTACTGCACGGGACTTCCCTATCGCGGCCGCCCCTTCATCTTCATGAATGCGGTCGGCGTCGCGGGGGATGTGGATACCTTGCTCCATGAGGCGGGGCACGCCTTCCACAGTTTTGAGGCGTTTGCGTTGCCGCTCTTCTTCCAGCGACACCCCGGCTCAGAGATGGCGGAAGTCGCCTCGATGTCGATGGAACTGCTTACCGCGACCTATCTCGCCAAAGAGGACGGCGGCTACTACTCCACCGATGATGCCCGCCGCGCCCGCATCGAGCATCTCGAAGGTATTCTCACCGCCCTGCCCCATATCGCCTCCGTCGATGCCTTCCAGCACTGGATCTATACAAGCGGCGAGGGGCACGACCGCGAGGCGCGCGACGCTGCCTGGCTGCGCATCCGTTCCCGCTTCGAGCAAGGGGTGGATTGGCGCGGGCTGGAAGAGGAGCGGATTGCCCGCTGGTACCGCCAACTGCACATCTTCCTCTACCCGTTCTACTACATCGAGTACGGCATCGCGCAGATCGGTGCTTTGCAGGTCTGGCGCAACAGCCTGACCGATCACGCCGGGGCATTGGCAGCCTATCGGCGCGCACTGGCCCTGGGGGCAACTGCACCGCTACCTCAGTTATATGAAGCAGCGGGAGCGAAACTCGCCTTCGATGCCGAGACGATGGGCGATCTCGTCGCCCTCGTTGAGGAACAGATCGCCGCCTTGGAGAAGTAACGAGCAACGAGCAGTGAGCGATGAGCGATGAGAAGGGGTGCTGATCGCGTTCTTTGACTGGCATTATTGTCATTGCGGTAGTCGAGAGAGGCAGCTTCGCCAATAAGGAGAACAAACGATGGTCGCGTTTGAGCGACAAGGGGTGTATTGCGTCCTGTTTTGTGTCACATCATATATATCTATTGAGGAAGCAAAAGCGAACGCACCTGAAGCGCTCGCCACTCATCTGGAACGCTCAAAGCAGTGGCAAGAGCAAGGGAAGCTTTTCATGGCAGGCGCGTTTCTCAACAACCCTGATGAACCTTTGACAACTATGGCTGTCCTTCCCACGCGAGAAGCGGCCGAGGAATATGCAAAAGGCGACCCGTTTGTCCTCAACGGGATGGTCGCCCGATGGTATATCCGGGAATGGGCAAATATCCTCGCCTGATCAGCGAATGATCGCCCCGCTATCCATGATGCGCCACATCGGGTTGGCCGTGAGGTAGGCAAGTACCTATATTTCGTAGCTCGACATACTGCATGAGCAAGCCCGGTCAGACCATGACCGGGGCGATGCGAACCCGTCGGCCCGTTTATCCCCTACGGGCGATGGTGATGATCTCCGGGCTGGTCTCGGTCAGGGGGTGCCCGGCCCAGTCCCCGAACTGCTCCTCGATCACCAGGTCTGCGCCGGACAGGAACGCGGACAGCGCCGCCGCGTCGAGGAACCGGAGCGCACCCCGGCTCACTTCCGGATGGTCCCAACCGGGACTGGTGAACGTGCTGATCGAATGAACGACGCCCCCCACGACCGGCGTCTCCACCCGGTACGCGCACCGCACCACGGCCCCGGTGGCATCGGTCACCTCGCCGCTGTAGCGCTCCGGCCAGCGCTCCCACGCTCGAACCAGTGGGTTGCGCGTCTCGAACGCGAAGCGACCGCCGTCGCGGAGGGCCGACCGAATTGCGGCGAGCGCAACGCGGATCTCGTCGTCCGCGATGAACTCCTGGAAGGCATGGCCCGTCATGACGACCAGGTCGAACTCCCGCTCCCATCTGACCCCTGCAAGGTCGCCGTGGACCCACTCGATGTCCGACCGACGACGCGCCTGATTGAGCATACCGCTGGCCGGATCAAGCCCGCAGAGCCGCCCAGAATGACCGGACTCCCGCGCCAGGTGCAACAAGGTACCCGTCCCGCATCCCACGTCGAGCACGGCCCGCGCGGTCATGATGCGTGGCAGGTAGAAGGCGAAGTCGTCCCGCTGCGTCGGCGGTGGGCAGAACGCATCATACAACGCGGCGAGACGGTCCTCGGTGAACTTCTTCTCAATCTCAATCTCGACCATACCGCCAGTCTACCGCGCGACGCGGCATGGCTCAAGGCGCTCCAACGTCCGCCCGACGCCCCTCGCACGCCGCGCCGCCATGCCGACGCGACGCAGCCGACATGGATCGCCCATTACTCATCACTCATTGCTCATTGCTCGTTGCTCGTTGCTTCCGCAGCGGTTTCCCCCAGATGATGGTGGCGACGACACCGCTTTCGACCTGACCGTCGGTGGCATGGGGCGCGAGGGCGGCGCGGACTTCGGCATCGAAGCCTGCGACAGCGTCCGGCGTCATCACGTCGCGGGAGAAGCTGCTCATCGAGTGCATCCACTCGATGAAATCGTCCACCGATTGCATGAACGGCGTAGGTGCGAGATCTTCCCTGCCATGCTTGACGAAGAGACCGCGCGATTCGAGTTCGTCATCGATCTCGATGGGCTTGAAGCCGTGATTGAGCGAGTACCGCGGAATGATCGCGCGCATCGCCTCGCGCCACGGCGCGGGCGCATCGAAGTTGCCGACGATGGCAAGCATACCGTTCGGCGTCAACGCGTCCGCGAAGCGTGGCAGCAAATCTTCCCACTGCATCCAGTGCAGGCTCGAACCGGCGGTAATGAGTGCGTACGGCGGCTGGAGCGGCGCGTCTTCGGCGCGACCGACATACCAATGCAGGCGCGGGTCGTCTCCACCGGGAAGCGACCTGCCGAGGGCGATCATGCCGGGGGAGATATCCACCGCATCGACGCGCGCGACGCGCTGCGCCAGTGGCCGGGCGAGGTTGCCGGGGCCACAGCCGACATCGAGCACGGCGCGCGGTTCGTCGGTGATGAGCCGTGTGAGGAAGTCGAGGAGCGCATCGGAGTAGGGTGGGCGATGGACATAGGCCGCGATCACCGATGGGTCCATGAATCGTTCGGAGTAGCGCGCGCTCCACTGATCGGGGTAGTTGGGCGGCGCGCTCATGCCGATGCTCCGACGATGTAGGTCGCGCGCTCCTTCGCGACGCTGATCGGGCCAGCAAATGCGTGCCGCGCCGCCGCGATCATCGTCTCCGGCGTCATCTGGCCCCAGTAGTGGGTGAGCAGGAGATGCCGCACTCCCCCGGCGGCTGCCGCGACTTCCGCCGCCTGCCGAGGCGTCATATGACCGACGGGTACGGGCGTTTCCGGTGTATCGAGCGTCGATTCGAGGATGAGCAGGTCCGCACCGTGGGCGAAGCGAATCAGGCTCTCGACGGGGGCGCTGTCCGCGCCGTAGACGAGGACGGGGTGCGGGGCGTCGCCGGGCGGGAAGACCTTGATCGCGTGGCAGGGGATGTAATGCTTCGTGGGCGCGAAGCGGAAATTGAGGTAATCCGCGGGGTCGGTATCGCTGCCGACGACGAGTGTGCCATCGGGGTCGTACTCCATAATGTCGAAGGGTGCCCAGAAGTCGCTGTTTCGCCCGCTGCCCTCGAGCGCCTCGGCAAGCCCCTTGAGAAATGCCTTGCCATCGGGCGGGACGAAGAGGGCGAGGCGCGACTCGCGCGGTCGCCGCTCGTTCCCTTCCGGTGGGCCGTACTTCAGACCGTAGGCGAGCGGCACGAGGTCCAGCGTGTGATCGGCGTGCAGATGCGAGATGACAATCGCATCGAGGTTGCGCGGGTTGATCGCGCCGCGCAGGATGGGCAGGGAACCGGGGCCGCAATCCATCAGCACATTGAGCGCGCCGTAGGTGACGAGGTAGGACGAGCACGCGCCGTTGGGCCGGGGCATCGCCGCACTACAGCCGATCACCGTCAGGTGCAGATCAGTCACGCGCGGCCTCCTCTCCCAACTTCTCGATCGCCGCGACCGCTTCCACTTCCTCGGCGGTCAGGTCCGCGAGGTGGGCGACATCATTGACGGCGTGGAGCGTCACCTGATCTCCCTGTATCGTCAGGCGGGAGATGGAGCAGTTGGCGAGCACGTAATCGCGCCACCGCTCGCTGGTGCCCGTCATATAATACGCGAGCGCGACACCGAGGACGCCACCATGCGCGACGACGATCACATGCTCGCCCGGATGATCGGCGACGATGCCCGCGAAGGCATCCGTGGCGCGCTGATGGAAGCCACGGCGTGACTCCCCACCGGGAAAGGTGTACTCCATCGTGAAGAAGTCCTCCGCGAAGGCCCTGCGTGCATCCGGGAAGCGCGCAACGGCCTCTTCCTGGGTGAGCCCCTCCATCGCGCCGAAATTGATCTCCTGCAGGTCGTTTCGCACGGTGGGCGTCAGGCCGAGGGGGGTCGCGATCGTCTCGGCGGTGTGGCGCGCGCGTTGTAGTGGGCTGACGTAGAGCGTGCGGACGTGCGGGAGCGTCCCATCGAGGATGAGCGAGGCGAGCGTTTTCCCCATCGCTGCCGCTTGCCGTTTGCCGAAAGGAGTCAGGGGATCGTCACTCATGCCGCTGAGAAGTTTGCGGACATTGCCCGTCGTCTGACCGTGGCGAACGAGCGTGAGGAGAGTCGGTTCGATGACGGGCTGGGGTGGGCGGCCGTAGTGCCGTGTCGTTTCATGCATGCGCGGCTGGTTCCTCCGTTTCGGGTGTGGTTGTGCCGAGTCGCGCCTGCCCGAAGGGGCAGAGCGACAGAAGCGGGCAACGGTCGCACTTCGGGCCGATGGCATGGCAGATACGCCGCCCGTGCGCGATCATATTGACGTGAAACTCGAACATCTGCGACGGTTCGAGCATTGCCTCCAACACATCGTGCGCGCGCGCCTCCGACACTTTCGGGCCGATCAGGCCGAGTCGTTGCGAGACGCGGTAGACATGCGTATCGACCGGGAAGGCGGGCATACCGAGCGAAAAGAGCAGGACGATGGCCGTCGTCTTCGGCCCCACGCCGGGGAGCGCCTTCAACCACGCCTTCGCTGCATCAAGGGGGAGCTCCGTGAGGAAGCGGAGATCGAAGGTGCCCCGCTCGGCGTCGATGCGGCGCAGGACTTCCTGGATGCGCGGCGCTTTCATCTGATAGAGACCGCTCCACCGGATCGCGTCCGCCACTTCCTCCACGGGCGCGTGCATTACCTGCTCCCACGTCGGGAACCGCTCGCGCAGCGTCAGATAGGATTGTTCGGTCGAGCGGTCCGTGTTGCGTTGCGAGAGGATAGTGAGCACCAGTTCGTCAATCGGTTCCTGGTGCGGTCGCCAGCGCCGCGCGCCGTACATCTCTCGCAACCGCTCGTAGACCGCAGGCAGCCGCGCCGCGCCCTGCTCCGGTGTCCAGTCAGCGGGCGCGACGCTCTTGGGTTTTCGCATCTCTCTTCCTTCTTTCTCCTCCCTCTCTGCGTCCTCTGCGCCTCTGCGGTTCAATTGGTTAGACCGACGCGGGGAGGCCGCTGTTGCCGGATTGTTCGACGATGGCGATGATCTCGCGCGCCACTTCTTCGACGGAGCGGTTGCTTGTGTCGAGGATCGGCCAGGGATAGCCGTGTCGGTAGATGCGTCGGGCATACGCGAGTTCTTCGGTCACCTGGTCATGGCTCGTGTAGGGGCCGTCCGGGTCCCGACCGAGCGATTCGAGCCGCGCCCGCCGCAGGCTGACGAGCCGGGTGGCCTGGATCGTCAGGCCGACGATCTTGCGTTGGTCGATCTCGAACAACTCGCGCGGCGGCTCGATGCCGAGGACCATCGGTACGTTCGCCACCTTCCAGCCCCGGTAATGGGCGAGAAAGATGGAGAGGGGCGTTTTCGAGGTGCGCGAGACGCCGACGAGCACCACATCGGCATCGCCGAGCGTTTCGGGGTGCTGCCCGTCATCGTGCGAGACGGTGTACTCGATGGCGTCGATGCGGCCAAAGTAGACCGGGTCCAGTTGCGTGCCGCGCAAGCCCGGCTCACCCGCCGGGATGAGCCCGAAGGCTTCCTCCAGCCGTGCCACGAGCCCGCCGATGATGTCGACAAAGGGGACGCCCCGTTTGGCGCTCTCCTCCTCAACCGCCCGCCGTAACTCGGGGACGACGAGGGTGAAGACGATGATGCCGTGCGTCTCCGCCGCCTCATTGATGACACTGCGCGCCTGCTCGATGGTGCGGACGAGCGGGCGGCGACGTACATCGAAGATCGCGCCGAAGAACTGCCCGGCAGCAGCGGAAACGACCGTCTCCGCCGTCAGCCCCGTGCCGTCTGAGACGACGTAAATCGGCTGGGGTGTGCGCTCTGTTGGTGGTGTACGGGGCGTGCCCGTCAGGGTATCTGTCATGCCGACAGGATGCCACAGCAGCGGCACCGTCGTCTACTGGCTTGGACCCGATTGAATCGTGAAGGAGACGAAGAGGGGAAAGCGCAGAGGACGCAGAGAGCACAGAGAGCACAGAGAAGAGAAAGAAGGAACCCATTTTGTATCCCTTGAGTCCTCTGCGTTACGACCCTTCGTGTCTTCCTGCCCGAATCTCCGCAGTTCGTATCCGTTCGATGCCGGTATAGATATTGAATTGCGCGCCGCGCAGGAAGCCGATCAGGGTCATGCCGAACTCCGTGGCGAGGGCGACCGCGAGGCTGCTTGGCGCGGAGATGGCGCAGAGGACCGGCACGCCCGCCGCGAGACACTTCTGGACCAGTTCGAAGCTGACGCGCCCGCTGACGAGGACGATATGTTGATGGAGCGGCAGCGACCCACCCAGGAGCGCTCCGCCGATGAGCTTATCGAGCGCGTTGTGCCGCCCGACATCTTCCTGCACCGCGAGGAGCTTCCCACTGGCATCGAACAGCCCCGCTGCGTGCAGGCCACCAGTGCGGTCGAAGATGCCCTGTGCCGCGCGTAGTTGCTCCGGTAGTGTCGTGATCGTATCCGCGTCGATCGTCGGGCCGGGGGGCATGGCAGCCTGGCCGCGCAGGTGGAGCGCATCGAGGCTCGCTTTGCCACAGACCCCGCACGCACTCGTCGTCAGGAAATGGCGTTCGAGCGTCGCCAGGTCAGGCAGTGTGGTGGCGCGCAGTTCGACATTGACGATGTTGTACCGCTGCGCGGCGTCGATGTCCGTATCCACGCAGTAGGTGATGCGGTGGACCGCGTCGCGGTTGGGAATCACACCTTCATTGAAGAGGAACCCGGCGGCGAGTGCGAAGTCCGCGCCCGGTGTGCGCATCGTCACCGCGACGGTGCGCCGCTCGCCGACCGCGAGCAGGCGAATCTCTAGCGGCTCCTCGGTTGCCAACTGGTCCGCGTGTGGGCGGATGTGCCCCGCCGCGACCGTCCAGACGCGGGCGCGCGTTTTGCTCGTGCGCGGTGTTGCGATATTCATCGCAGTTTCCGGTGGCGGTGGGCTTCAGCCTGCCGTTCGTCACTGCGGCAGGCTGAAGCCCACCGCCACCCTGAAGAGAGATTACCGTGATTACTTCGACATTGGTGATGCATGATCGTCCGCCTGCTCTTGTCCAAGGGCTTTGAGGAAACCGAGGAGGACATTCATGCCGCGCCGCACTTCCGGATCGCGGAGCGCTTTGGCGAGGCTGATCGCACTCGGTGGCTCCTGGGTGAGTCGTTCGCCCGCTGCGGCGATGCCCGAGGCAGCGCCGGTGAGCACGGTCTCAAGCGCCTGCGGGTCGATCTTCGTCGCTGCCTCGCCGAGGACGACCCCGTTGCGTACCGCGCGTTGCCCGGCGGGGCTGTTCAGACCATCGAGGGCGATAGTGGATACTGCCGGTCCGGCGGCGAGCAAGCCATTGAGGAGCCGCAAGACGCCTCGTTCATGGAGCGCAATGAGCAGCGCGTCCAATTCTTCACGCGCCTCGGTGGTGGCGTCCGGCGCGTCAGCGGGTGGCGGGGTGAAGGCTATCGGCTTCGCCATCACGCATCGACCTTCGTGGTCGGCGGTCGGTAATCGGCGCGCGCCCACTTTCGCTCGACTTCGACGCCCGTCGTCGGCGTCCGGTGGCCGTGGCGCGGATTGCTGCGTGGCAGAGGGGATTTGCCTCTACTCTGTTCGATCACTTCCATCCGCACGGCGATCTCCTTGTAGGCGGGCGTGTGCGTCGCGCGGTCGGTCCGGCTGCTTGTCAGGACGTTGATGGGTTCCTCAGTCGAGTTCATCGGCATATAGAGTTCATCGCCCTGTACGCGCTCCGTGACAAGTACCGGCACCTTCAGCGCTCCTCGCCGCGAGATGAGACGGACGAGCGTGCCGTCAGTCAGGCCACGTGCGGCGGCGAGCGCGGGTGAGACCTCGACAAAAGTGGTCGGCGCTTTGTCGCGGATACCCGCAGATTTGTAGGTCAGGTTCCCCTCGTGGAAGTGTTCGAGCAGGCGACCGTTGTTCAGGTGGAGGTCATACTGCGCGTCCGGCTCCTCGCTTGGGTCGATCCATTCCATCGGAAAGAGTTGTGCCTTGCCGTCCGGCAGCGCGAAATCGTCTCCGTAGAGCAGCGGGCTGTCGGTACCATCGGCGGCGACGGGCCATTGCAACGATTTCCAATCCGCCAACCGCTCGTAGGTGACGCCCGCGAAAAGCGGTGCGAGGGCCGCAGCCTCGTGCATGATATCGGCGGGGTGCCCGTACTGCCAGTCGGCACCGAGCGCGCGGGCGATTTCCTGGATGATCCACCAGTCCGGCCGCGCATCGCCCAAGGGGTCCATCACCTGATAGAGCCGCTGGATGCGTCGCTCGGTGTTCGTGAAGGTGCCTTCCTTTTCGAGCGACGGGCTGGCGGGCAGCACGACATCCGCGAAGCGCGCCGTGCGCGTCAGGAAGAGGTCTTGCACGACGAAGAACGCTAAATCCTCGAACTCCTGCTGCACATACCCGGCGTTCGAGTCCACCAGGCTCATATCCTCCCCGATGACGTACATCGCCTTCAATTTGCCGCTCTTGATCGCATCGACCATCTCGTGATTATCGAGGCCGGGCGCGGTCGGGAGCGAGACCCCCCAACCGCGCTCGTAACGGGTACGCACGGTCTCGTCGTCCACATGCTCGTAGCCGGGGAAGAAGTTTGGCAGCGCGCCGAAGTCGCTCGTGCCCTGCACGTTGTTATGCCCGCGCATCGGGTAGCCGCCGGTGCCGGGGCGACCGTAGTTGCCGGTGACGAGCAGGAGGTTCGAGATGGCTGTGCTCGTGTCGGAGCCGCCGGTGTGCTGCGTGACACCCATCGCCCAGAGCGCGCAGACCGATTCCGCCGCCGCGATCATCCGCGCCAGACCTTCCAATTCCTCTTGCGGGACGGTCGTCACTTGCGCGGCATAGTCGAGCGTGAAGGGGGCGAGGCTGGCGCGATACTCCGCGAGGCCGGTGACGCGCGCAGCGAGGAAGTCCTGATCGGCGAGCCCTTCGTCGAGGATATACTTCGTGATCGCGGAGAGCCAGACCATATCGGTGCCGGGGTGCGGGCGCAGGAAGAGGTCCGCCCGCTCCGCCATCTCATGCGCGCGCAGGTCCACGACGACAAGCTTCTGCCCCTGCAGCTTGTGTGCCCGCTTGATGCGTGTCGCGATCACCGGGTGCGATTCCGCCGTGTTGGAACCGACGATCAGCACAAGTTCCGCCTGGGCGATGTCCGTGATCGAGCCGCTATCGCCGCCGTAGCCGACGGTGCGGAAGAGGCCGGTCGTCGCGGGGGCCTGACAGTAGCGGGAGCAGTTATCGACATTGTTCGTGCCGACGACGGCCCGCGCCAGCTTCTGAACGAGATACGCCTCCTCGTTCGTGCATTTCGAGGAGGCGATCAGGCCAATACTGTCCGGCCCGTGCGCCGCCTTGATTGCCGAGAACCGCTGCGCAATCGTTGCAATCGCCTCATCCCACGATGCTGCGCGGAAATGATCGCCCTCACGGATCAGCGGGGTGGTCAGCCGTTCCGGGCTATTGACGAAGTCCCAGCCGAACTTGCCCTTGATGCAAGTGGAGATGCCATTGGCGGGGGCGGCGATGTTCGGCTCGACCTTGAGGATGTCGCGCCCCTTCGTCCACATCTCGAATGTGCAGCCAACGCCGCAGTAGGTGCAGACGGTCTTGGTGCGGGTGATTTCGGTCGCGCGCATCGCCGCTTCCGCTTCGGAAATCGCCATAATCGGGATATAGCCGGTGTGCGGCTCGACCGCCTTGACGATCTCGATCATTGGACGCTTGACGGCGTCCGGGAGCCCCGTCAGGAAACCGGCTTGCCCGATCATGGTCGTTTCCATCAAGGCGTTGCAGGGGCAGACGGTGACGCAGTGACCACAGGACACGCAACTCGATTCATTGATCGGCGCGCCACCATCCCAGAGAACGCGCGGTTGCTCCATCGACCAGTCAATCGTCAGCGTCTCGTTCACCTGAAGGTTCTGGCACGCCTCGACGCAGCGGCCACAGAGGATGCACTGATCCGGGTCATAGCGATAGAACGGATTGGAGTTGTCCACCGCGTACGGCTTGGGCGTGAAGGGGTACTCCTGATGTGCGATCTGCATCATCGCGGTCGTGTTGTGGACCGTGCAGTTGCCGTTGTTGTTCTCGCAGACCGTGCAGTAGAGTTCGTGGTTCCCCAGGATGCGCTGCATCCCCTCCTCGCGGGCGAGGCGCGCGCGGCGGGCGTCCGTATGAACGGTCAGGCCATCGCGCACTGTTTCCGCGCAGGCCCGCACCAGTTGCCCGCCCACTTCGACCCAGCAGGTGTCGCAGGTCTGGATCGCCCCGAGGCTGGGGTGATAGCACACCGCAGGCAGATCGATCCCGGCGCGCTCAAGGCAGGCAATCAGCGGCTCACCCGACTTCCCGGCGATGGTGCTGCCATTGACATGGATCGCGACGATTGGCTCTTCCATTTCGCCCCTTTGCCTCTTCGTCCCTTCCTGCTCCTCGATTCGTCACGCTCAGTATGGACGCTCATCGTATGGTAGCCTGCACGTTCTATCAAGTAGATGATCGCGATGCATCACGAGTGGGGAGGACAGATGGCAGCGACGCGCATGACGATGACGGATGCCCCCATGCAAAGCGACCGGGTGTTCCTGGACGAGCGTATTTACGAATATAACGTTGCCACGACGAAGATCCCCGATGGGCGAATGATGCTCTTCACGATGCGCGATGCAGAGGATAACGTGATCGCGGGCCTCTCCGGTTGGTCGTGGGGCGGCTGCATGGCAATCGAGTTCCTCTGGGTCCGCGAGGAGTGGCGCGGGAAGCGGCTGGGGGCGCAATTACTGGAAGCGGCGGAGGCCGAAGGGATCGCACGCGGCTGTACCCAAGTCGTCCTCGATACGCACGATTTCCAGGCACCGGAGTTCTACAAGAAGCACGGTTACGAAATCTACGGCGCGATGGACGACTACCCGCGCGGGTTCAAGAAGTATCATTTGAAGAAGCGATTATGAGGTTATTCGGGCCGGGTCGCTGCATCGTAGGAGGGCAGAAATGAGCGCGACGATGACCCACTATCGGTTCACCGTAGCCGACTACGAGCGAATGACCTCTGTCGGCATTCTCATCGAGGATGACCGATTGGAATTGATCGACGGGGAGATCATCGTGATGAATCTCGTCAGTGATTGGCATGTGGGGTGTGTCAACGCCCTCACCGATCATCTCTTTGCCGTAGGCAAGGACGCCGTGACTATCAGCATTCAAAATCCCATTCGACTTGGCGCGTACGATGAACCACAGCCTGATCTCGCTATTCTGCGTGGTACCGGTCGGGGAATTGCCAATGCTCCCGATGTACTCCTTGTCGATCGAGGTCGCTGATTCAACGCGGGGGTATGACCGCACGGTGAAACTGCCGCGCTATGCGGCGGCAGGAATCCCGGAGGCGTGGATCGTGGACTTCGGCGCAGAGACGGTCGAGCGCCATACCGAGCCGCATAATGGATATTATCGCTTCGCGGCCCTCGCCATGCGGGGCGATACGCTCACCTCGACGGTCTTCCCGGCGCTCTCGATCCCGGTCGATCTGGCGCTCGGTGAGGCGAGCGAATGACCGCAGACTGCGGCTCGTTACTTGGGCTGGATGTAGTAGGTCATGCTCTGGATGGCGGCGACGGGGTCCACATCGCGCACCCAGACGCCCTCGCGGACGCGGAGGATGACGGGCGCGTAGTTCAGGATCGCCCGCACGCCGCCCGCGACGAGCAGGTCGTACGTCTCCTGCGCGCCCTGCGCGGGCACGGCGACGATGCCGACGCGGATACTTCTTCTCCCGCACCGTGCGGGTGATCTCTGCCGGAGCCTGCACGACAGATCGTCCATTCCGACCGGCTTGCCGATCTTGTTCCGGTCGCTATCGAAGACGGCGGCGATGCAGAGGTTGCTCGTTCCCAGCCGGGATAATGCACGACCGCCTGACCGAGCAGCCCGAAGCCGCAGAGCGCGACGTGCCATTCGGTGTTGATGCGCAGGATGCTGGCGATCTGCTGGACGAGATGATGGATATCGTATCCCTTGCCCTGCTTGCCGAACTTGCCGAAGTTCGAGAGATCGCGCCGGATTTGCGCGGCGGTGACGCCAATCCGATCCGCGAGATCGCTGGATGAGACCGACGTCTGCCCTTCATCGAGAAAGCCTTGCAGCGTGCGGTGATAGATCGGGAGGCGACGGACGACGATGTCCGGAATTTCCGGTTCAGGCGCGGGCTTCGGCACGCGTTTCCCCATGCGTGACACGATCATCCACCGTTCCCCTCAGCATGAGCGCGCAGCGCACAGCAGTCAGATTGTGACACCCGCGTAGCACGAACGGTCAACATGGGCGCGCAGTGCAGCGTCGTCATGAGCGGCGGCTCATATCTTCGACGTGATCGGGCAGGTCCTTCGGCGCGTTGTTCGGCCCCATGCCGCTCGTCACTGCCTTGCTGACGAAGAGGATGAGGACCGCAGCGAGCGCGACGATCAGGCCGAAGCATGACATATCGCGCGAAGGTCATGATAATCGCCATCAGGAAGAGCGTCCCGGCGATCGACGAGGAGCCACTTCTGCGCTTTGTTTTGTGCATTGAAATCCAGCATGTTCGTCCTTGCCTTCTGCCTGTCATGGTGCGCCGGATGCATCATTCCGGTGATACCGAATAGTGTACACCCCTCACGAAGTAACGAGTAATGAGTAACGGTAACGGAGGGCGTGCGAAACGATCGTCGCACCACCGTCTCGTTACTCGTTACTCGTTACTCGCTCATTTCTCTGCGTCGCTCGTGTGCCTGGACCTTGCGGAGCGAGAGATGCTGGTGGAACCAGTAGTAGAGACCCCAGGCGGTGACCGGGAAATAGAGCGCGGCATGGAGGACGAGGGCGAATGCGCCGGTCGTTTCGATCGGCAAGCGAAGGATTTGCTGGACGACAAGAGCGTCCCCGCCTCGAAGGGGCCAATGTAGCCCGGGGAGGATGGGACGAGCGTGAAGAGGTTCGCGACGCCGGTCGTCAGCATCGCACCCGCCGGATTGAGTGTGAGGCCGAAGGCCCTTGCGCGACGAATGCGTACATCGTCGCTTCCGCCGCCCACGCGCCGACCGAGGTGAGCGCGACGAGGCCCTGTCTCGTCGCGCGGCGCAGGCTGCCGAGACCGGCCGATGAACTCGACGATCAGCGCCTCCGCCCGCACGGCGACACTGTGGGGAACCGACGCAGAACCGGGCCGAGCAGCCGCGCGCGCCACGCGCCGGAAAAGGCGATGAGGAAGAAGATCGCCAGCGCCACCGAGGAAGAGGAGCGCGGCGACGAAGATCAGTTGCCGCACGCGCGCATTGATGTCAATGAAGACCGCCGCGAAAACGATAAAGGCGAGCATCGTCAGGCCATCGAAGACGCGCTCGACGACTATCGTCGCCAGCGTCGCGCTGCGGCTGACTTTCTCGCGCTCACTGAGGACATACGTCCGCACCAGTTCACCTGCGCGCAGGGGCAGGACGTTGTTCGCCATGTAACCGATCACGATCACCGGCCAGAGACGGCGCATCGGAATCTCCTTCGTCGAGCGCAGCAGGACATGCCAGCGGAAGGTGCGAATCACGACGCCGAGGAAGTACATCGAGAATCGCCGGGATCAGCCAGCTATAGCGACGCCTCTCGGAGCGCTTCCCGAGCGCGCCGAAATCCTGCCCCCGCAGCGCGAGATAGAGGAAGACGAGCGCTGATCGCGATGCCGAGCCAGAACTTCAGCGACAAAGCGCCCGAGCGGCGTGGTGCGCCTTCGCGGTGCCGGTTCGCGAGTACGGTGGATGTCGGGGGAGGATGCGTTCCTGGTGACGGTCACGTGAGGCTCACTTTCACCACGGTATTCGTTTCATCATTGACGACAATAGGCGCTTGCGCCGTCCGCGTGACAGTGCGAACGCGACGGGCTTGCGAAGATCGCCGGGGCCGCCCGTAATGGTGCGGACGATTTGCCCCTGCGTCGTCATTTCGATCAGCTGGTTCCCGGTCGGAGAGGGGATGAGGAGGTTGCCGTTCGGCAGGAAGATCGGTATATGCCTCCAATCCCTTGACCGTCGCCCAATCCGCCACGGGCAGCGCAGACTGGAACTGCCCATCTGCTGTGAAGAGCAGGATACGGGCATTGTTTGTGTCCGCGACGGCGATTGTGCCGTCCGCGCGGGCGGCGATGCCGACGGGGTTATCCATCTGCCCCTTCCGGTGCCGAACGTGCCGAAAGTGCGGACGAACCGGCCATTCTGGATCGAAGACGAGGATGCGGCTATTGCCAGTGTCGGTCACATAGAGGAGGCCGTTCGGCCCGATGGCGATGCCGCGCGGGCCGTAGAACTCGCCGGTGTGCTTCGGCGAGTCCGCCGGGTCCTCCTGCCCATTGAAGAAGCTGCCCCATTGGCGGAGCGGCTTGCCGTCGCTCGTGAAGGCGGAGATGCGATGATTCCATGTATCCGCGACGTAGATCGTGCCATCCGGCGCGATCGCGAGGCCGGTCGGGCCGAAGGCGTAGCCATTGATCTGCCCGAACTTGTCCGGCGCGGTGCCGATGCCGCCCCACTGCCGCAGGAAGGTGCCATCCGCCGGAACTGCTGCACGCGGTAGTTCAGTTGATCCACAATCGTGATCGTGCCGTCCGGCCCGACCGCGATGCCGCGCGGCGCGGAGAACTGCCCGCCCGCCTTGCCCTTGCCCGCACGGTCGAAGAGATTGCTCGGCGTCGCGCGTGCGCGGCGCTCGGCGCTGCCGCGCGGCGAAATAGACCTTATCCGCCGCATCCTTGCTGAGATACGCCGTCATCGTCGTCGGTCGTTGGTGGGTCGGGCGTCTCGCGGGCGACGAAGTAGCGAAGCCAGTCCGCCCAGGTGGTCGGCTTGAAGAGCGCGGCGATGCGATCGCGGCGGCGCTCCGGTCCGGTAGGCGGCGGGGAAGGAGACGGTCGCCGGATACTGCTGGCTCACATATCCCGTAAGCTGTGGCGTCACTTGATTTTCCATTGTGCTGGGCACGAGCACGAGCCGGGGCAGAGGGGTGCCGTTCGTGCCGGTCGGGCGGTCCGGCTGCGATCTCCTGCGCGCTGCCGACGGAGAAGTTCGGGAAATCGCGGAAATACCAGCGGAAGGGCCACTCCAACGAGCTCTCCGCCGCAATCGCAAGGGTGTTGCCACCAGCGATATTGTTCCGGTCGTTCGTCGCCGGGTCGAGCGTGCGGTCGTTGCGTGTCAGATCAATCGAGATTCGCTGCACGCGCGCGACGAAAGGCGTGACGCTCGCCGCCGTCCGCGTGCCGACGAGTAGTTCGTGACCGTCCGACGGGTGGCTGAAGGTCACGCCGCTCATCGCGCGGATCGCGATAATGCCGGCGAGCGCGAGCAGCGTCGCGAGCAGCGTGGTACTCGTCTGGAATGCTCCTTGCCGCTGACGAGCATCATCGTCGCGTAGCCGGCGGCGAGAATGAGCGCGATCAAGACGAGAATCGTCGCGATCCATGCCGCCGAGCGATCGACTTCGAGCAACTGACGGAGGAACTGCACGACGGCGAGCGCGGTGATAAATGCGGCGATACTGAGCATCCAGCCCCGCTCGCGCCAGAACCAGCCGCCACGCAGTCGCTCGCGCTGCCCACTCGACTGCGCGACCCACCGATCAGCGCGAGGGGGAGCAGAATCATCGCGGCCGTTTCCGGTGTCTTGCCGCCGCTGAGCGAGAAGAGCACGAGCGCGACGAGTTGCCAGGTGAGCGGCAGCGTCAGCGCGAACGGGCGGGGTGCGGGGGCGCGCGCGATCAGGACGACGCCGAGAATCGCGGCCGTCGCCGATGAATGGTTCGTAGGCGAAGGCGATCAGCAGGTAGTAGTACCACGGCTCGTTACGCTCGGTGGCGAAGAAATCGTCCCACCAACGCCCGAACATCGCACCGAGCGTGCGCGGCAGATGGATGAGATCCGTGAAGAAGAGGCTGCACGCGGCGAGCAGGAGCACACCCACGAGCGTGAGAATGCCGTACCAGACGCGCCGGTCGATCTGCCGGACGTTTCCTGCGAGGGCATGGAGCGCGCCGTGCCGCTCGCCATCGTACGGGTCGGGCCGTTCGAGCAGAGAGAGGATCGCCAGCGCGAGGCCGAAGGCGACGAGCGTCGTCAGGCCGGACGGCCCCGAACCGATGAGGAAGGCGACCGCAATCCCGCCGACAACGAGCGTGCCGGTTTCGTGCGGCCTTCCGCGAGGCGCAAGACGCAGATGAAGAGGCCGAGTGCCGCGAGCGCGATCCAGGGGATGCCGGTGACCTGCCGCGTGCCGTAGACGAAGGTCGGGGAGAGCGCGAGCATCGCCGCGATGCCGAGCGCCCCCCAGCGTGCCGAAATACGGTCGGAGCCACCGCACAATCGGCACGATGCGCGATCCCGGCCAGCGCCGGGCCGAGCCGCGCGATCGTATCCCGCGTGCCGAACAGGAAGAAGAGAGGCATTAATGAGGAAGGGGAACGGCCCCCAGAGCGCGCCGTCCACCCGTCGCACCCTGACCATCCACGAACTGCCACGCGGCGTACGCGCGCTGCGCCTCTGCAGCGCTGAATGGCGTGTTCGTCAGTGAGGCGAGACGGACGAGCATCGCGTCGCAATCACGGCGATCCAGAGCACCGTTTCGAGTGTCGGGCGGGGCAGCGCGAAACTGCTTTCCAGCAGTGGCGCGGCGTCAGTATCGAGATCACTGTACACGACGATCGGATCCCGTTCCGGCGCGTATTCGTGTTCATGCTCCTCGCGCGTACCCGTTCGGGCGGCGGTGGGAGGGCGGGAAGTCCTCGAACGGCTCGAACGACTCGAAGTCCATCGACGGGGAGTAGCCCGTCGTTGGGTCGCGGGTGTCGTTCGGGCTGCTCGTCGCTCACATGCGTCTGTGCGTGCGGTTCCGTTGTGTCCACTAATACCGTATCCCGTTGAACTCGCGCACGAGGTCCTTCCGCACATAGAGATGGAAATTATAGCGACTCGATGGTGTGCTGCGGTTCCCGGAGCGCGACGAATCGCCACAGGTTCGACGCCGGGTGCGGGCGTCGGACCGGCACCGGCTTCGGCTCGCCATTCGCGTCGAACTGCGTGCTCGTCACGGTGACGGGCCGGTCACCGAGGGCGCGGATGCTCTGCCATGCCTTCTTGAGTGTGTCGCTCCATGACGGCTTCACTTCCTTCCCGAGCGGCATTGGCCTTCCAGAGGCCGGGATAATCGGGCCGGGGTGCGGTCGGCGAGTAGGTGAAGCTGCGGTAAATCTCCTCGGGGAACCACCAGCGCATCACGTAATCCGTCCGCTCGTAGTTCGTGCAGATTTTGCTCCTCCCACGGGCCGAAGTCTTCATTGGCGACCATGATGATCGCGGCGTCGTCCGGCGGTGGCGCGGTGAGCGACTGCCCAAGAAGTGCGCCGCCCCGCTCGCACGTAATCGCGCAGATACCAGTTCATCGGCCAGACGGTCGCGCTGCTGTACCAGATCGGCAGACCATCGCCGCCCGTGCGCTCCTTCGAGAGCGTGTTGATCTCTCGCATCATCTGCGGGATGTCCGGCGAGGTCTGGGTATAGACGAGCATATCGGTCGGCGTGTCGCCAGAGAAGAACGCGAGATGCCAGCCGAGATGCATCTCGAAGAAGGCGAGCGGGATCGCGATACCGACCGCCGCGATGGCGAGCGACCGCTTGACACCGAACTGGAGGGCAAACGCCGTGAAGAAGGCGATCAAGATCACCGGCATCGCGACGAGGAGAAAGCGGATATCGCCCTCCGGGTTTGCCGAGACGCGCGAGACCGCGAAGAACCAGCCCGTCAGGAAAAGGATCGTTCCCCCGATGACGCCGCCGTCGAGCAACCGGCGGCTGACGCGCACGCGGCCCGCCGTGCGGATGGGCCGGGCAGTCGCGATGATACCGAGTGCGCCCGCCGGTCGGAGATCGAGCATCGGTACGCGGTCTGTTGCCCGAACGCGCCAGGTCGCGGTCAGATACTCGACTGCTTCCCCAAGGAGCGAGGCGGCGAGGATCGTGAAGGGCAGGATGATGTGGCAGACGAGCCACGGCATCTTCTCGCCCGCCTCGGAGAGGATACGCGAACATCCCGACGCCGTACCAGAGCAGCATGCACTGCGTGAAGAGCCTGATCGTCATCTCCCGCTTGCCGCGCAGATAGGCGATGAAGCGCCAGACCGTCACGCCCCCGGACGCGAGGCCAAAGAGGAAGGCGAGAGGGCCGGAGAGCGGGAAGAGGAAGATGAAGTAATACCACGGCTGGCCGCCTCGGAAGACATCCTGCTGGCCGAGCCAGTAGATGAGGGAGTAGCCCGCGCCGCTGAAGATACCGGCGATGTTCGTGAAGAGGCTCGAATAGAGGACCACCCAGAAGAAGAAGGCGATGCCCGCCGCACCGAAGAGCGCGCGCTTGTCCGTTAGCAGGCGGTGGAATGCCGCGACGACGGTGCCGTACCGCCAGCCGCCGAAGAGGCGGTCGTTCGGTGTGGTGCCCGGTTCGGTCTCTCGGAGCCGGAGGGTGCTGAGGATATAGGCGCCGTGAGAGATAGAGCGCCGTGACGACCAGAAAGAGTTCGATCATCGGTGCGGTGAGGAGCGTGCGAAGGTAGGGCTGCCAATGCGCCCAGTTCATCTCCCCCGCCTGAGCATCCCACGGAATCTTCGGCAGCTTCTCCCAGTGGAGGAGCTTCGGCAGAACGAGGAGTGTGGACGCCGCCGCGGCGAAGTAGGCGACGTCGCGATCAGGAGGGACTTCGCGACCTGCCAGGTAATGATAATAAAGAGGAATGCCCCGAGCAGCACGGCGACGATATACGACGCCTCGTGGTTCGTGTGCGCCAGCGCGAGGGCGATCATGCCAACGAATACCCAGCGCTCTTTGTTGCGTCTGCACGTACCGCGCGATGGCGACGAGCACGAGGAAGGTGAAGGCCATCAGGTAGATGTCGTGCCGGATCAGACGCGAGTAATAGAGGATGCTCGGCGAGATCAGGAGGAGAAACGAACAGATCAACGCGCCCCACCGACCGATCAGCGGACGCAGCAGGATCGGCAGCATGACGAGGATGACGCCGAAGAGCGCAGGGCCGTAGCGCGACTGACGCATCCGTCGCGCCGAAGAGCGCGTAGATGAGCGCGTTGAGGTGGAAAAGGAAGGGGCCGTGCATCAGCGGGTCATGCTGATACCCCTTGCCAATCGCGTACTGGTACGAGAACCAGGCATGAAGGCTCTCGTCGTGGTGGAGGGCGCGCGTGCCCAGTTCCCAGAAGCGGGTCAGGACCGCGCTGACGAAGAGCGCGAGATAGGCGCATTGCTCGATCGTGATGGTTCGCGTCATCTGGCCGAGGCGCGCGAGCGTATCACGCGGCGCCGGTGCGATGGGCGCGGCGGTGCCCCTGTGCGGGAAAGCAGGTTCGGGTGTGACCACGGTGTGTCCCCCATCATTTCGGTGCGCGGATCGCCCCTGTCACACGAAGAAACCGCCGGGCCACTCATTCTGCCGCACGCGGCCACGGTCGGTCTGCCATCTACAGTATGCCGATACCGAACCGTTCTCGTCAAACACGCGGGGTATCGCCATCCTCCATAGACACATACGCATCCGCCCGTGCGATGGCTCACTTCGTATGAGGAGGAACGCCGGGCAGGCGTAGGCAGTTCCATACGGAATCAACCTCACCCCCGGCCCCTCTCCATCAAGTGGCGAGGGGTGCCTCGCTGCAAGTGCCGTGGTATTCCTCCCCTGCCGTGCCCTTCTATAGGTCGCTCCCCCTCTCCACGCAGATGGCTCCGTACGAGAGGGGGTTGGGGGGTGAGGTTGATCGCGCACACATCCGCCCCAGGGATGATACGTACGTACACTTCGGATGTGCTATACTTCCTTCTTGACCGGGGAATAAACTGGTACGTGATCGCGCGTATTGGTGGGGGTGAGTCATGCCGCTCGATGTTGCGCTCGATGATATTGTGCGCCTGCGGAAGCCGCACCCGTGCGGGAGTACGGATTGGAAGGTCGTCCGACTCGGCGCGGATATTGGTCTCGTCTGTCTCGGCTGTGGGCATCGCATCATGCTGCCCCGCAGCATTCTCGCCCGCCGCATCAAGACGTTCGTGCAGCACGGCCCGCGCCCGACGCCCGAACAGTTGGCGCATTTGCAGGCAACTGAGGCGGCGGATTCGTCATCCCCGCCGTCTCCATGACGCGCATCGCGCTCTCCCCCTTGCGCGCTCATCATGGGCCATGCGGTGGTCACTGAGGTTGATGTGCAATCCGCACAGGGGTTCGTTGCCGTCCTGCGGAACCGGCCATTCCTGCGGATGTGGTCGTCGCAGGTGATCTCGCAGACCGCGCAGAACATCATTAACCTCGCCCTCCTTGTGACGGTGAATGGGATCAGCAAATCCTCCACGGCCGTCTCCGGGATCATCGTCGCCTTCGCGCTGCCGGGGGTGATCTTCAGCACGATCGCCGGTGTCGTCGTCGACCGGACGAATAAGCGGGCGGTGATGGTCACGTGCATCTGCTCCGCGCCCTCGCTGTCGTCGGTTTCACGCTCGTCGCGGATTTGCCAGTCGCGGTCGCGCTCGTTGGCATTTACGTGCTCGGTTTCACCTTCGCCTCGGTCAGCCAATTCTTCGGTCCGGCGGAAGGGGCGGCGATTCCCTTCGTGGTGCGGCGGCGCGACCTCGCACAAGCGAATGCCCTCTTCACCCTGACGGTCACCGTCTCCCAACTGGTTGGGTTTGCGACGCTCGGGCCGGTGCTCGTCGGCCTCCTTGGCCTGAACCGGCTCTACTTGCTCGTCGCGGTGCTCTTTCTCTTTTGTGCGTCCCTCATCTGGACGCTTCCCTCGATGCAGGCGGCACCCCGCGCGCGGGTGGATGGGCGCGGGCCGATGGAGGCGCTCTGGGTCGATATTCGTGAGGCGTGGGTCTTTATCTACCGGGACCGCCTCTTGCGAAAAGCGATGGGGTTCCTCACGTTCGCCTCTGCCGCCTTCCTCGCGGTCGGCACGCTCGCGCCGAAGTTTGCGACGACGGTGCTCCAACTGTCACAGAGCGGCCTCGGTTACATTCTCGCCCCGGCGGGTATCGGCATGGTGATCGGTGTCGTCCTCGTCGGGCAGCTCGCGCGCCCGGAGAATCGGGAGACGATGATCCACGGTGGCGCGCTCAGTCAGGGCATCATGCTCTCCTTGTTCGCGATTGTCCCCGCAGTTGGCTATCGCCTCCTGGGGCGTCCGGCCTCCGGCCCCTCGATACCGGTGGTTGCGGGGGTGATGGTGTGCGCGCTGCTCCTGGGGATCGGGCAGGCATTCATCATTGTACCGAGCCAGACCCTCTTGCAGGAGCGGAGCGGCGAAGCAGTGCGGGCGCGCGTGCTCTCGACCTTTTTCACGCTCTCCAATGCCTCTGCACTCGTCCCGACCTTGACCGCCGGACTGATCGGTGACACGATTGGCGTCACCGCAGGCATCCTCGCACTCGCGATTGGTGCGCTGGCGCTCGGCATTTGGAGTATCACGATCGGGCGCGCGGGGCGATCGGCAGCGGCGTACGGGAAGGAGGGGTGAGGAATTCTGGACGTACCGGAAAACCGCGCAACCAATCGGAACGTTCTTCGTTATAGTCGTAGCAGCGGATGGCCGCGGCAGCGGAGTGGGCGTGTTGGGGAAGTTGTCATAACTCTAAAAATTGATGTAGCGCCCGCTAGTTGACCGGGACAGATCGTTGGTATAGGATAAGGCGTCGCGAGTGTTCGGTAGGTTTTGTACAGAGGAGGAACGGGCCATGCGTGTTTCTGGGCGAAAACTGCGACTCGCAGTAGGTACGGGGATCGCATCATTGATGCTCATGCTTGGCGTCTCTTCCGTTGGCGCAACCGCGCCGAGTGCTGTCGGCGGTGTGCTCGTTATTGTGACTGGCGGCGGCGCGTCCGCAAGCAATAGCAGCAACCCGACGACGACGAACACGACGTACCGCGATGCGGTACGCATTACCAATGTCGGCCTCAACGGCCCGACGTATGATGGCTGCCCTTACTTCGAGACTGGCAATGTCACGAATGCTGCCAACACCTCGAGCAGGGACATCAGCCCGGCGGGTTCCGTTGGTGGCTGCGGCCTGACGAACCCGATCATTCAGCCTGCGGCGTACCCGCTGTGGGAAGTTCAGAGTGGATTCGGTCGCACGAACGTACTCGTCGTTCCGCCGACCGGCGTTCCGGGCAACCGGACCATTCCCTCGAAGGCGTACCTCATCGAGACCTTCCGCTAAATAACGCGGGCGATCTCGAACCGGTCACGGTTCTTCAGAGCGGCTCCCTTCGGGGGGCCGTTCTTTCTTTGAGTAGCGAGTAACGAGTAACGAGAGGAGGCTTGATCCCCTCTCGTTACTCGTTACTCGCTACTCGTTACTGAGCGAGCGCCCATTCGAGCAGCGCCATGCGGACGAACATGCCGTTTGCGCCTGACGGAAGTAGGCGGCGCGGGGGTCCGCGTCCACGGCGGGGCGATCTCGTCCACGCGGGGGAGCGGATGCAGGATGCGTGCGTGTGGGGGAAGGGTATCGAGCATTTCCGGCGTGAAGGTGTAAATTCGTGCCGCCTGATAGGCATCCAGGTCGTCGCCAAAGCGTTCTTTCTGCACGCGCGTCATATACACCGCGTCTACACGCCGGCAGCGCTTCCGCGAAGATCCGTGGTTTCCTCCCAACGGACATTGCGGGCATCGAGATACGCTTTCACATCTCCCCCATCGGCGTGACGGCCGGGGCGACGAAGACCAGAGAAACATCCTGGTGCGAGTGCGAGCAGCATGGCGAGTGAACGTGCCGCGCGTCCATATGCGAGGTCGCCAACCAGCGCGATACGTAGTCCATCCACTGCGCCGAACTCGCGCGCAAGCGTGAACCAATCGAGGAGCGCCTGGGTAGGATGTTCGCCGGGGCCATCGCCTGCATTGAGGATCGGCACGCGGGCGACTGCGGCTGCACGATCGGCACCGCCCACTCGTGGTAGCGCACAGCGATCACGTCGGCATAACTCTCCACGATGCGCATCGTATCCTCGATGTTCTCGCCTTTCGAGGCAGATGAGAACTCGCGGGCGTTTTCCGTGCTGATGACGCCGCCACCCAGTCGCAGCATTGCCGCCTCAAAAGAGAGGCGGGTTCGTGTGCTTGGTTCGTAGAAGAGTGTGGCGAGGATTTTCCCCGCGAGGGGCAGGCTCGCGGGCTGATGCGTATCAGCTGTCCGCCCGGGTGCAAAGGGCATCCAGCCACGGTCGCGATACGTCCGCGACACTGCAGAACATGACGGGGCAAGGGGTCTGTATGAGGCATTCGCAAATTTCCCTTCGATATTGGCGCGCAACCATACCGACGGTTCATCCGTTGTAACATGCCAGACGCCATCTGCGCGACCGGCCGTCGCCATGGTATCGAGATACCGTTGGGCGGTAATATCGCAGCCCGGAGAGCGCTAAGGGAGGTGGGAAGGAGGAGTACGGGAGGGACGGCATCGGGGTCTCTTGTGAAAACCACCGGGTTTGCGCAAGTGATTGAATACAGTAGCGCTACAGTGGAACTCAATGGTGTATGGGGGGAACAGCATAGCGTCTCGAGCGTCTATTTCTCCCACAGTTTCGTAGGTCCGCAAGGACAGAGGAGGACAGGAATGTGGGTCTGAAGCGAAGCCTGCGCTTCCTGGGAGTCACAGTCGTGATGGCAACGCTGGCGACGTTCCTCGCGGTGGCCCCAGTAGCAGCAGATACGCCGGGAGCAACGCTCTAGGCTGACAGACGACGACGACACAGCGCGTCATCTTGTCGGACGGCAGAACTCGGGTGACACCGTGCACTTTCTCGGTAATGGCTTCGGCCCCGGCGAACTCGTCAGCATCTACGTCACCTTCCCGGACGGTCGGGTTTTCCCGGTCTTCAACCTGAACGCGATCGCCAACCCGCCGCCGTGCTGCCCGCAGTCTGACGAAGTGCTCGCGGACGGCACGGGCAGCTTCTTCTTCCGGCTCCGGTTCGGCCCCTACTACAACGGCAACCAGACGCTTCCCGTCCACGACGGGCAGCGCGACGGACGGCACGCAGTTCACGGACACGATCTTCATCCTGCCGCCGGAGTTCGCCGCCGCCGTCCCGCCGTACGGCAAGTACACCGTGACCGCGCTCGGTCGCGTCAGCCTCCAGAAGGCGTCGACCACCCTTCACCATCACGGCGAGCACGCCGGATGACTTCTCGCGCACGACGACGGGCACGCTGGCCGTCTTCACGACCATCGGTCACCAGACCTCCGCCAAGCAGACCGATCCCAGATCCTCGACCGACCGGTGTCGCCGATAACCCGAACGTCGACATCGCCTGCAACGGCCTCATCCCCGGTGAGTTCGTCACCTTCTGGGATACCTATCCCGCTGGCGACGTGATCCCCCTCAGCACGCTCGCCGCGGATGACGGCGGCAGCGCAATCCTCCAACTCGACCTCCTCACCGGCAAGTTCCCCACCGGCCTGCACACCTTCTCCTGCCGTGGCAACCAGTCCAACTACGTGCACGACTGGCTCCTTCCTCCTCCTGCCCGGTGGCATCAGCAGCCAGAGCAGCATCGGCTCGCTCACCGTCTCCTATGTCGGCGCCAGCCAGGCAGTCGCCAACGCCACCTTCCCGCAGCTGCCCGCCTTCTTCGCCAGCGACTACCTGCTGCTGACGGCGCGCAACTTCCGCCCGAACGAGACGGTCACCTTCTGGCAGACCTTCCCGGACCAGACGGCGCACTTCATCGCCACCGTCAAGGCGAACGAGGCCGGCGTCGCGGTGGTCGGTGATCCAGCTCTTCCCCGGCCCGATCAACTACCAGGTCGGTAAGGCGATCCTCGGTGACGCGGCGCTCTACCAGATCGCGTACCCGGCAGGGGTGGATGGACGGATCCCGACGGGACGGCACTACTTCTCGGCACGGGGAGACACGACGCAGCGGACGGCATCAGCTCCGTTCGACCTCCTCCCCAGCCAGGTTGACCCGTAATCAGATTCTCATGCCGAATCCGCTGGCCCCGGCGACTACGGTCACCGGGGCTTTCTTTTGGTATGCTTCGTACCTAATCCCCCGGCCCCCTTCCGCGTAAGACGGAAGTGGGTGCGTCGAGATCGGGGCATGTCCATGCTCGAGATTGAGTCACCCCTTCGCCTTGAGGGAGGGGGCTGGGGGTAGGTAATGTGGTGCCGGGTGCGACGGTTCTGTCGGTGCAACATCTCACGAAGCACTTTGGCGTGCGGACGTGTTCCGCGATGTCTCATTTCAGGTGACGAACGCGAGCATGTCGCGCTTGTCGGAGTCAATGGCGCGGGCAAATCCACGATGCTGCGGATCATCGCGGGCGTCGAACACGCTGAGGAAGGCACCGTCTCGCTCTCACGCGTGGGATGAGGGTGACGTATCTGCCGCAAGAAGCGAAGCTCGATGCGCCGCACGGCATCATGACAGAGGTGATGCCCGCGTTCGCTCCGCTGCTCGCGCTACGCGAGCGAATGACGGAGCTGGAACAAGCGATGGGTGGGGTGCAAGGCGCGCACCTCGATCGGCTGATGGACGAGTATGCAGATGCCACGCATCGGTTCGAGGTGGAGGGCGGATATACGATGGAAGCCCGCGCCGCGCAGGTGCTTGGCGGTCTCGGCTTCGCGACCGAGATATTCGATATGCCCGTTAAGCAGCTATCCGGAGGGCAGAAGACGCGGGTTGCCCTCGCAAAGGCGTTGCTCGGCGAGCCTGATCTTGCTCTTGCTCGACGAGCCGACGAACCATCTCGATCTCGCCGCGCTCGAATGGCTCGAAACCTTTTTGCGTCGTAGCGCCGCGCTGTGCTCGTCGTGTCGCACGATCGTACATTCCTCGACCAGACGACCGAGCGCACGCTCGACCTCTCATTCGGCGTGCTGGAAGACTATGCCGGTGGCTACAATACCTATGTGAAACTGCGGGCCGAGCGGATGGAGCGGCGGCGGAAGCGAATACGAGACGCAGCAGGCGTTCATCGCGCAAACGGAGGAGTTCATCCGGCGTTACGGCGCGGGACAACGGTCGCAAGGAGGCGAAGGGGCGCGAAAAGCGTCTCGCCCGCGTCGAGCGTATCGCAACGCCCGCACGAGACGGGAACGCTCTCGCTGCACACTCAATCCCGCCGCTAAAGAGCGGGCGGCTCGTGCTTCAGATTGACCCGATGGCTGTCGGCTATGAGGACGCACGCGGGCATCGGGTGACGCTCCTCGATGTCCCGGAGTTGCTGGTCGAGCGGGGCGAGCGTGTCGCGATGCTCGGCCCGAACGGCAGCGGTAAATCCACCTTGCTCAAAACGCTCGTCGGGGACATCCCGCCGCTCAAGGGGCGCTTCCAGTTCGGCACGAATGTGCTCGTTGGCTATTACGCGCAGTCACATGAGGGGCTGGATACCGGCATGACGGTGCTTGCGACGGTGCTTGCCGCCCGCCCGATGACTGAAGAAGCGGCGCGCACCTTTCTTGGGCGGTTTCTCTTTGAGGATGACGATGTGTTCAAGCAGGTCAGCGTCCTCTCCGGTGGCGAACGGTCCCGGCTGGCTGCTCGCGGTGCTGACGCTTGCAACGAGCGAACTTCCTTATTCTCGACGAACCGACGAACCACCTGGACATCATCGCGCGCGAAGCGCTGGAAGAGGTGCTCGACGATACGACGGCACGATCTTCTTCGTCTCGCACGACCGTGCCTTCGTTGACGCGCTCGCGACGCAGGTCTGGATGGTCGAGGAACCCGAGAATGCCGCGCCTGCACTCGCACCGGCCCTGCGCGCGTGCATCCATATCTCGGCAACTACTCGGATATGCGCCGCACCCAGGAGCGGCAGCGCGCCACGGCGGAGGAACGCACCGCACCGAAGAACAGCGCGACCGCGAAGGAGCCTGACCCCGCAAAGGCAATCGCCTCTGCGACAAACGGTGCGAAACCCGAGGCGACCTCCCCCCGCGCCCGGTGGACGAGCGGACCCTCCGCACGCGCCGCAAACTTTTGACCCAGGTGGAGGCGCGGGTCGGTGCCCTCGAAGAGGAACTGATCCGCCTCACGGACGCGATGAACTGCCGCAGGCGGGCGACGCCGCGCGGATCACCGAACTCGGCATCGCCTACCAGAAGCGCAGGATGAACTGGACAGCATCTATGCCCGCTGGGAATCGCTCGCCGCGGAGATGGAGGCGCTGACGAGTGGCGAGTAACGCGTACCGAGTATCGAGAGCTGAGAAGAGCGTTTGCATCACTCGTTACTCGTTACTCGTTACTCTCACTCATTGCTCCCAGAAGGAGGGTCGGGTGCCTACATCATCGGCCTGACGGGGAACATCGCGTGTGGGAAGAGCACGGTGCGGGGGATGCTCGCGGAGCAGGGTGCGGCGACGCTCGACGCGGACGCGCTGTTCATGAACTCTACATGCCCGGCGATCCCGTCTATCGTGCGGTCGTCGAGGCATTCGGCGCGGACATCCTCGGCATGGACGCGACGATTGACCGGCGCGCGCTCGGTCGCAATGTCTTCGGGGATCCCGCTGCGCTCGCACGGCTGGAAGCGCTCGACGCATCCGGCCGTGATCGCGCGCGACATGGGCATGGGTGGCGCGGCAAACGGCACCGGTCGTCGTGTGGATGCCGTCAAGCTGATCGAGGCGGGGCATCGCGGACGGTGCGATGCCGTCTGGGTCGTTACCTGCCCGCTGGAGGAGGAGCGACGGCGGCTGATGACCCGCCCCGGCATGACCGCAGCGGAGGCGGATCGGCGGCTTGCCGCGCAGGCGCCCGAAGCGGAGCGAGTCGCCCGCGCGGATGTCGTGATTGACAATGGCGGCACGGTCGAGGCGACGCGCGCGCAGATCGACCGCGCCTGGGCGGCACTTCCCGATCAATGAAGCAGGATGGCCGTAGGCTTCAGCCTGCGCGAGTGACTCGAGCGCAGGCTGAAGCCTACGCTACTGGATACGCAAGAGGTTTCAGAGGTCCGCGAGGAAGCCCAGGACTGCCGCGTTGAACCGCTCCGGCGCTTCCATATTTACCATGTGCCCTGCGCCGGGAGTCACGATCTTCCGTGCGCCGGGAATCCTGAGTGACGATGTGTCCGCGATGACATGGAAATCGGGCACGTCGCGCTCGCCGAGGATGACGAGGGTTGGCGCGGCGATCTCACCCAATCGTTCCGGTCGCCGGTGGATCCGGCTGTTCCGTGCGGATCACGGTTGACCCAATGCCAGCCGGAATAGTCCGCGACCATCACGCGAGTCGTGCGGCGACGGCCGGTTGCTCGTGCGCGGGGGTAAAGATGCGGTACGTCGAGCCAGCTTCCTTCGCCGCATCGATGCCGTCCGCTCGTGCCGTTCGCCATACCGGTCCGGACCGCGCGCTCCACTCTTCCGACCACTGATGGCCGCCGATGACGGCATCGACCGGGATCAGGGCGCGCGTCATCGCGGGTAGGCGAGCGCGAAATCAATCGCGATCTCGCCGCCCATCGAGAGGCCGAGATTGCGGCTTGCGGGATGTCGAGATGATCGAGGAGCGCGGCGAGATCATCCGCGTGCGTATACGGCGCGCTCTCCAGCGAGGGCGGATCTTGCCGAAGCCGCGCATATCGTAGCGGACGACCCGATAGTGCTCCGCGAACGCCGCGAACTGGTCGTCCCACATGCCGCGTATCGAGCGTGAAGCCGTGGATGAGGACGAGCGGCGGCCCGGAACCGGCGACCTCGTAATAGAGCCGCGTGCCATTGACTGTCCGCGAAACCCTGCTGCACCTCCACCGTCGCACTCCTTTCCGTCATTCAGGCGGTGAAGGCGTCCCAGACGGCGCGAGAGATGTCCGCGAGGGTGCGGGCGCCGGCGATCGGGTCATCCATCTTGCGGGACATCACCGCGACGGCGTACGGCCCGCCGGATTCCTGCGGCGCGTAGACGATGCCGACATCGTTGCGGACGCCGTGGAGGCTGCCCGTCTTGTGCGCGATCTCGACCTCCGCCGGGAGGAGCAGCGGGCAGGATCGTATTGAACTTCTGCCGCTTGAGGATGTCGACCATCGCGTCACACGCCGCGCGGGAGGGGTCCTCCCCCTGATAGATGCGCGTCAGGAGCGTCACCATATCGCGCGGGGTGCTGACATCATTGTCGTCGCCGATGCCGAGCGCCCAGCCGCGCGTCGTTGCGCGCGCCGGTGCGGAGCAGTTCGCGGTTCATCGCGTAGGTGTGCGCGGGGTTGCGCTCGTCCATGCCAACCATGTCGTAGAGGAGCGCGCGGATTGTGCGCGGCGTGCGCGTCTCGGTCATACCGACCTCGGTTGCGACCTGCTGGATATATGCGCCGCCGAGCATGTCGATAGAGCATATCGGTTGCCTGATTGTCGGAGACGGTAATCATCAGGGTCGCGAGGTCGCGCAGCGTCGGTTGCGAGGCCGAGATCGAGGTCCTGCAAGACGCCGGAACCCGCCGTGCGGTGCTGCTCCTCGATCGTGACGCGCTGCTGGAGATCGATCTCGCCCGCTTCCGCCTTGCGGTAGAGCGCGAAGAGGATCGGCACCTTGACCGTGCTGGCGGTCGGGAAACGCCGGTCCGCATTGACGGCGATCTCCCGCCCCGAGCCGAAATGCACCGCGTACACCCCGACCTCCACCCCGTCGCCCGTGATCATTCGAGATCAACGTCCGAATCTGCTCCTCCACATTCGTCAGTCGTGTCATCGGGCGCTCCTTTCAGTCGCAGGCAGTAGTCAGGAGTACAGTGAGTCGTAGCACTGCATTCGATCCTCTGGCTACTCGACTACTCGCTACTGGCTACTCGTCACGCCCACGCGATGCCGAGGTTGATGCGCTCGCGCTCGCGGAGGATGCGCTCGCGACTCCATGTAGCGGCAGATCGTCTGCACAAAGGCGGCATGACTCCAGGTCAGCGGCGAGACGGAGAGCGGCGCGCCGGTCTCCGGATGCAGCTGCTCGGCGAGGACGCCGCTGGTGAGGGCATGATCCGCCACCCAGTTCAGCAGTTGAAGCGGACGTTCGAGGTCGTCCATCGTGCGGGCGGAGGCGATATACCACTCGGCGAGCCAGAGCGTGCAGATGAACCACGGGTTGCCGGGCACGCGTCTCCACATCGTGCCGCACCTGATGATAGTAATCGTCGTAGTATCGGGCGACGCCGCCGACGGGCGTCTTGACCCACAGTTGCTCCTCGATTGCGCGCATCGTCGCGACGATAGCGGGATCGTCCGGCGCGAACATCTCGAAGACGAAGAATGCCGCCTGGCTCGCATCCAGCGTCGGGTCCTGCCGCAGTTCGCCGCTGGCGTCCAGCGAGACCATCCGCACGAAGCCGCCCGCGATCCGGGTCCATCATATGGTTGCGCACGGCGGCCTTCATCTCATCCGCGGCGGCGCGATAGGTCGAGCGAGAGATCGCGCTCGTTGAAGAGGTCGGTGAAATTCGCCGCCGCCTGCAACCCGGCCCAGACGGTCGAGACGCCGAAGGCCGTGACGCCGTATCGCTCCTCCCAGAGATCATAGGAGGGTTGCGGCAGGCCGGTGTTCGGGTCGCGGTAGGAGAGCAGGAAGTCCGCCGCCGTCTTGATGAGGCCGCGATACATCGTGGCGATGAATTCGACATCGCGCTCCTTCCGGTAATGATGCCAGAGGCCGGCGATGACGAGGCCGGTGCTATCCTCCTGGATCGGCAGTTGCATGCGCCCGGTCGCGTCCGCCCACGGATGCCACGAGGAGGCGAGGCGACCGCGCGGCGTGTATTTGTGGAGGAAGTAGCCGTTCTTCTCCATGATGCGCTGGCAGAACTCATAGAAGCGGCGGGAGAGGTGGCCGTAGCCCGCGCTGTCGAGCGCCATGCTGACGAGCGCGCCATCGCGCGGCCAGACATAGGAGTAGGTGTCGGCAGAATCCTTCGTGATGTCGGAGTCGTTCGCCGCGACGATTGCGCCGCCCTTCGTCCGTCTGGGTGCGGATCGTGAGGAGCGAACGCTTGTAGATGCGTTGCAAGCGCTCAGGCAGGTTGCCGAAGTCGGTCTCATCCTTGTTCACCCACGAGCGCCAGAAATCGCGCGTCCGCTTCAGAAACGCCTCCGGCCCACGGCGCACGGTCTCGTCATTGCAGTCGTTCCACCTCTTCGTACGATGTCCCGGCGATGAGCCAGTGGATGAAGAACCGCGCTGCCGTTCGCGGGGACATCGTTGTGATGCAGCGCGATCGTGCCGTCAATCGCGCCTTGCGCGATCATATTGCGGCCGAGAACGCCGTCCTCGGCATCCCGCCATGTCCCTTCCGCGCCGCGCAACTCCTTGACGCCCGTCGCCCAGGAGGTGATGCCGGGGATGCCATTCGCCGTGCCGCCCGCGAGGAAGTAGCGATCGTCCTTGTAGAAGATGAGCGCGTTCGTGATCGGATCGAAATAGACGGTATCGCCGACGCCATTGCCAGAGATATGGAAGTCATAATGGAAGAAGAGGCGCACTTCGCGCGGGTGATCGGCGTGATTCGTGACATGGAAGCGGCGCACCAAGAGCGGTCGATTGAAATCGACGGTGTCCTGGCAGAAGAGCGTCAGGCGCAGGCGCGGGTGATGCATCGTCACTTCGGTGACGAGCGTGTCCGGGCCGTACTCCATCCGTCGCTGCCATTCGCGATCCGTAAACCACGCGAACTGCCCATCCACCCAGATACCGGTGCGGCATGGGTAGCCAATCGTGTGGTTTTCCTGCCCGACATTCGGGAAATAAATGTCCCGAATCTCATACGAGAGGTCGAAGCCGATGAGCAGGCCACCATTCCCGATCGGCAAATCGCGCGGCATGGACGCATTCACCCTTTCCGCTGGTCAGGAACCCAAAAAGCCTTCGCGAGAGTGTGCGGCAGGCGCGGATGTGCGTCAAGTACGTACGCGGGAACCTAACCCCCCGCCCCCTTCCCTAAAAGGAAGGGGAAAGAGATGCGGGAGGATGCCTGTAGGTCGAGTTCCCCTTCCCTTTAGGGAGGGGGCAGGGGGTAGGCACGCCCCTACACCGCGATGCCGAGCAAGAGCAGGAGCAATTGGAAGGCGACGGCGGCGAGGACCGATCCGGAACGAAGGCGAATCCATGCGGCACGCGAGGGCGACAGCGAGACTGAGGGCGGTGTAGCTAATGAGGTGATGCCATCGGGTCCGAGACATTGCTTGCTGCGATAGTGATCACGTTCCAGATGGTCAGGGCGACGCCGTAGAGCAGGCCGGTCGCCAGTGTGGCTTTGGTCGCCGAGAGGGTGGAGAGCAGGCCACGCTGCAGATAGCCGACAAAGAGCACCGCGCCGAGCGCCTTCGCGAAGAGCAGGATGAGCAGATAAGGGATCGCAGTAGATGGCGGTCAGCCCGCGCGAGACCACCGTCAGGAGCAGTGACAGGAGGAGCATGACGCCGAAGCCGGCGATGATCGCCAAGCGATCCTGTGACCCAGCCATCGCGCCGTCGCCGCTCGCCCGCTGCTCCCAGAGTTCGAGGATAGTGATCGGGCGCAGTTCCGTCGGTACATCGTGGAAAGCGACGCGCCAGTTCCGCAGGAGCAGCAGGAGCGCCCCGATGCCACAGATCGCCAGCATCACGAAACTGGTAATGGCGCGGGCGGTGTTGGAGAACCCCGCCCCGCGCCCGATCACATCGAGGAGCGACGGGACAAGCGCGAGGATGGCATAGGGCACGAAGGTCGTGACGACGAGTGTTGGCGGCGCAATGAAGAGGGGCTGTGGCTCAGGCACATACGACTTGCCGCTCTTCTCGCTCGATTGCATCGATCTCGACGGTGTTGCTCCCCTGCACCCCTGCCTGCATCTCCGCGATGGTGCGCGGTACGACAGGTATCGCGGTGCGGTCGCCGACCTTGCGCGCACCGGGTCGGGAGCGCACATTGGCGGGCGCGGTATCCGTTTCCGGTGGCGTGACGGGCATCGTCGCGGTCGATTCCGGCAGCATATCGTCATCTGGCACCCGTTGATCCGGGATAGCGAGGGTAGCATCGGACTTCGCTGCGGCCTCCGCCCGTGCGGGCAGGGCGGGCGCAATATCCGCAAGCGGGGTGCGCGTGGCGTCAGTTTTGGCGTGGTCAGACGAGAAGGCAACGGACGCTCCTTTATCTGTACATTTTTCGTCTGTATATCGTAGCATTCGCGGCGATGCCTGTCATATCCACTGACCTCTCCCCCGGCCCCTCCCCTAAAGAGGGAGGGGTGCCTTGATCTTGATGTTGTACCTATCCGGGAACGCCACGGCATTGCAGCGAGGCACCCCCTTCCTTTTAGGGAAGGAGGCCGGGGGGTTAGGTTCATCCTTGTGGACGTGACACGAAACGCATCCTACAATGCGGGTATGGATGAACAGCGATTGACCCATTTTGATGCCAGTGGCCGGGCCCGGATGGTGGATGTCGGTGCGAAGGCGGAAACTGAGCGTATCGCGGTGGCGCGGGGCACGGTGGAGATGCAGCCGGAGACGCTGCGGCTCATCCTCGAAGGGCGGGCGAAGAAGGGAGATGTGCTGGCTGTCGCGCAGGTGGCGGGGATTATGGCGGCGAAGCGGACGCACGAACTGATCCCGATGTGCCACCCGCTCCTGCTCACCGGCATCGAGGTCGCATTCGCGCCGGATGAAGCGGCGAGCGCGCTGCATCTCACCGCAACGGTGCGGACGTACGGCAAGACGGGCGTCGAGATGGAGGCGCTCACCGCCGTCAGCGTCGCGGCGCTGACCGTCTATGATATGGTGAAAGCGGTGGATCGCGGCATGACGATCACCGCAGTCCGGCTCGCGGAGAAGCACGGCGGCAAGAGCGGTGATTTCGTCCATCCCGATGAGATAATCCTGAGACGCGATTTTCCTCTCGCGTATCGTCTTGCATCAAGGTGCCGTTCGCCCCTATACTAACAGACGCACGGCAGTCTGCCGTGATGGAAGCAGTAGGGAAGAGGAATGGCGGCACGGACACCGAAAGCACCCAATAAGACCCCCGGAAGGTCAGGCGGCGCGAAGAAGCCGACGATCACCCGCGCGCAGATCGAAGGCGATGGAAGCGCGTGAGGCCAGCGCGGCCCGTGCGACCGCCTTCGCGCGCGGCGAGGACCTGGATGACGCACCCGCCGGTGGCCGGAGCGCAACGACGACGCGCTCGTCGCGCACCGTGCGTAATGCCAATCGCTCCGGCGTGCGTGCGGGCGCTGAACGGAACATCGGCGCGTATCCGATGCCGGAGTTCTCGGTGCGGACGGAGATGGAGTATCAGCGGCGCGACCTTATCCGCCTCTTGATCGTCGCGGCAGTCGTTGTCGTGGCCTATGTCGTCCTCTGGTTCTTCCTGCATTAGCGCAATTTCATACTCACAGGCTCTGTCAAAGTCCCCGGTGGAGACGGGCTTCAGCCTGCCGGTTCCTACACTGGCAGGCTGAAGCCCGCCTCCACCGAACATGGCGCACGAATACGGGAGGCGGTCACGAAGCCGCCTCCCGTACGTGTATCTGCCCAAGTGATCCGGCGCGATTATCCGATTTCGTCCTCGTCCTGCGGGCGGCGGGATTCGTCAATCAGTTCCTCGTCCTCGACGATCTCGTTCTCCTCGGCGTCCGGTTCCAATTCTTCCTCATCGTCGTCGATCTCCTCGTCGTCCGTATCCTCGTCGTAGAGTCCGGGTTCGAGGGTCGGGCGACGGACATCGCGCGTGTAGGCGCGCGGCAGGCTCGCGGGCTTGCCGCTCGTCGGGAAGGAGAGGCGGCCGCTGTTCTCCGGGCTGTGATAGGTCTCCCGCACGACAATTCGGAGTGCGCCATCGAGCACTGCCGCGACTGCCGCCTGATACTGATTGCCATTCGCCATCAGCATGGAGAGCCGCTGGCCGACGCGCGGCGGGAGGAAGCCGACGAACTCATCCTCCCACGTATAGACCCCCACGGATTCGCCCTGGGCGCGCAGTTCGAGATGGTCGCCGGAGATGAGCTTCGAGAGCGTCGTCTGGGGCACGCTGCTCTCCACAATCACCATCGCGGACTGGCCCGGTTCCTCGATGAACATCGTCTGCCGCGCCTGGGGGCGCGCTTCCCGTGCCGCGCCGTTCGTCTCGGCGGGTTGCGAACTGAGCAGCTCCATGCGCGCGACATTCTTGCGCGCGATCGTGTTCGTTGGCTCGATGGCCAACACACCCTGATAGGTGTCCCGCGCCTCGATGTAGCGGTGCTGCTCCGCGAACGCCTTGCCGAGGCGGTTCATCGCCTCGAAATCGCGCGGGAAGCGGGTGAGGATGTCGCGGTTCACCTGCGCGGCGTCCTCCCAGCGTCCCTCACCCGCCAGTTCCAGCGCCCGTTCGACGAGTCGCCGCTTACCTTGTGCCCGATTGGGGGAATCTACCATGCGCGTACTGCCTCCTATAAGTGCTTTGACCTAACCAATTGAACCGCGGAGTTGTCTGCGAGGGATCGTAACGCAGAGAACACAGAGAGCGCAGAGACCGCAGAGGAGAGAAAATGAAAACCATTCCGTATCCTCTGTGTTCTCTGTGTTCTCTGCGTCCTCTGCGCTCAAATCTCTTTCCCTTCTCTGCATCTCTGCGGTTTCATGCGAATCTACTGGCGAACGAGTTCCCAGACCATGTGGGGGAGCTGGGGACGAATGAGTTTCTCCAGGGCGAGACGGACTGCGGCGGACGAACCGGGGATCGAGATGACGATGCGGTTGCGGTACGTCCCCGCCGTCGCGCGGGACATGATCGCGGCGGGGCCAATCTCCGCGTAGCTGAGGGAGCGGAAAATTTCTCCGAAGCCGATGAGCCGCTTCTCCAACACGCGGTCGATGACATCGAAAGTGGTATCGCGCCGCGCGATGCCGGTGCCGCCGTTGAAGATGATCGCCTCGCATTCCGGATCACCGACCGCCTCGTTGAGCGCGCTGTGGATCTGCTCCTTTTCGTCTTTGGCGATCCGGTAGAAGGCAATGATATGACCGTCTGCCGCGAGCGATTCGCGCAGGAGCCGCCCGCTCACATCGGTCTCCGGGGTGCGCGTGTCGCTGACGGTGACGATGGCGACGCGGACGGAGGGCATCTCCTCTGCCGCGCGGGCCTCGTGCTGGGCCGCGCTGGTCTCGCCGCTTGTCCCACTCATGCCGTCACTCCTGCCGTTGCCACGACCGGTACACCCTCGATTGCGGTCAGTTCGCCCTGGAGGAACCACGGCGTCGCGCGCCCGATACGGACATGGACCATCTGGCCGAGCCGGTTCGCGTCGTCCTCGAAGAAGACGAGCTTATTGCCGCGCGTCCGCCCCCGCCAGCGACCGTCGCCCTGCCCATCAACGAGCACTTCCATCTCGTGCCCAACGAGCAGATCGTTATGTTCCTGCGAAATGCGCTCCTGGAGCCGTTCGACCGCCTGATGCCGCGCCAGCTTCACATCGCGCGGCACATCGTCCTCCCAGCGGGCGGAAGCGGTTCCCTTGCGCGGCGAGTACATCGCGACGTGCGTCACATCGCAGCGCACATCTTCGAGGAGACGCAGGGTCTGGGCGAACTGCGCGTCCGTCTCGCCGCAGAAGCCGACGATGATGTCCGTGGCGATCGTCGTGTCCGGCATGATCGCGCGGATACCCTCGATCTGCCGCCGGTAGTCGTTCGCGGTGTAGTTGCGCCGCATCCGGCGGAGCACTTCGTCATCGCCCGCCTGGACCGGCAGATTGATGTGCTCGCAGACCTTCGGCATCTCTGCCACGGCGCGCACGATCCGCTCGGACATATAGGCGGGGTGCGAGGTGAGGAAGCGAATGCGATCCAGCCCCGGTGTGTCGTGGATCGCTTCGAGCAAATCCGCGAGGTCCGTGCCGTCCTTGAAGTCGTAGCCGTAACGGTCTACGATCTGACCGAGCAGCGTTACTTCGCGCACGCCGCGCGCCGCGAGTTCGCGCACCTCGGCCTGGAGGTCGGCGATTGGGCGGGAGCGTTCCTTGCCCCGGCGATAGGGGACGATGCAGTACGAGCAGACCTTGTTGCAGCCCATGATGATCGGGACGAACGCGGTCACTTCCGGCGCGGTGTTCTCCGGCAGGTAGTAGTGCGGCAGGGCAGCGAGGTCGTCATCCATTTCCGGGACGATCTGGCCCAGTTCCTCGATCGCGTTCGGCTCGAAGACGAGATCGAGGACGGGATACTGCTTCATCAGTTCCGCTTCGTGCTTGGTCGCCATGCAGCCGGTCAGCGCGATCTTCAATTCCGGCTTCAGGCGCTTGAGGCGATAGAGTGAGCCGATCTTGCCCCTCACTTTGTCCTCCGACGCCTGCCGGACCACGCACGAGTTCAGGACGATGACATCCGCGTCATCCTCGCTCTTCGCCTCGCCGAGGCCCGCGTGCTGGAAGGCGGCGGCCATCTGGTGGGACTCCGCCACATTCATCTGGCAACCAATCGTCCAGATGTAGTATTTCCTGCTCTCGTCCGCTGGCGCGTCGATCACCGGCATCTCGGCCGGTTCCGGTGCCCACATCGGGAGGATCGGTGTGCTGGTGCTCATGCGTTTCGTGCCCCCGCGCTCCGCGCAGATAAAGTTCTGCGTTCGCGCACGCGCGAATAGCGCGGACGGTCCGCGCTCGAACGGAGAGTATACCACGCTTTGCCGTTTTCGGCGTTTTTTCCTAACCCCCCAACCCCCTTCCCTAAAAGGAAGGGGGAGCGACCTGCGGTAGGCCACAGCATATCAGGAACGCCACGGCACTTGCAGCGAGGCACCCCTCCCTCTTTACAGTCCGTCTCAAAACCCCTGATGGGGTAGTATCACGGGCATGAGAGACTTATCTGACCGCCAATGGGCAATCCTTCAACCCTTACTCCCGCCTCGCAAACGCACCGGTCGCCCGCGTGCCGACGACCGCCGTACCCTCAATGCCATCCTCTACGTCCTGCGCACCGGCTGCGCCTGGCGCGACTTGCCCGAGAAATACGGCGACGACTCCACCGCCCATCGTCGCTTGCAGCGTTGGCAGCAGGAGGGCGTCTGGCAGCGCATCCACCGCACGCTGCTTGGCATGCTGGAGCGCATGAAACGCATTGACTGGTCCTCCGGGTTGCTGGACGGCTCGTTCGTCCCGGCGAAAAAGGGGGCGATGCGCGTCGGGCTGACCGGCAAGGGGAAGGGAAGCCGCCTCATGCTCGCCACCGACGCGAACGGCCTGCCGCTCGGGGTGCTCACCACGAGCGCGGGCGTGGGCGAGGTGCGCATAGCGGAGGCGACGCTGGCAACCATCGCGGTGCCGCAAAGGAAGGGCAAGCCGAAATCCCGCCCCCGGCAACTGATCGCCGACAAAGGGTACGACAGCCGAAAGTTCCGCCGGTCGCTGCACGCACGCGGCATCCGCCCCTGCATCCCGCCCAAGCGCCGACCGAAGAACTGGAAGCCGCGCCAAGGTCGTCCGGTCAAGGCGTACACCGAGGAATATCGGCAGCGCTGGCCCGTCGAGCGGACGTTTGCGTGGCTGGGGCATCAGCGACGGCTGCTGGTGCGGCATGAGCAAAAGGCCGCGAACTTCCACGCCTTTTACACGCTTGCCTGCATCCGGCTCACGCTCGCTGTCCTGCTGCGGTGAGCGTTGCTATACTGCGGACATGGCGTGCACAGCACACAGCGTCGGAGCGGCGTCGGCTTCGCCGGTCATGGTGTGTATCCGGGTCGGAGCCGATCGGTTGCGCGACGGTTCGCCCGTCCCGCAGGAGGTGCGACGGTGGATCAGCAGGAGCAGTGGCAACTCGACGGCACCGCGCCCGAACTCTATCAGCGCTACCTCGTCCCCGCGATCACCGCCCCGTGGGCCGCCGACTTGGTCGAGCGAGCAGCCCTGCGAGCGGGCGAGCGCGTGCTCGATGTGGCGTGCGGCACCGGTGTAGTGGCGCGCGCGGCGGCGGAGCGGGTCGGGGACACGGGGCGGGTGGCCGCGCTCGACCTCAACCCCGGCATGCTGGCCGTCGCGCGGGCGCTGCCGCAGGCGAGCACAACGATCGCATGGCTGGAGGGGAGCGTACTCGCGCTGCCCTTGCCCGACGCGGCCTTCGATGTCGTCCTCTGCCAGCTAGGCCTGCAGTTCTTTCCGGATCGACCGCTCGCGCTGTGGGAGATGTACCTGGTGCTGATCCCGGGCGGGCGACTGGCGCTCAACGTCTTCGGCCCGCTCGCGCACAACCCGGCGCCCCATGCCCTCAGCGATGCCGTGGATCGCCACCTGGGCCCCGGTGCGTCGGCGACCAAGCGCACCGAGCACGCCCTTGCGGACCCCGGGGAGGTGGCGGGCTTGCTGGCGGACGCGGGCTTCCGGGGGATCGCGATCGCGACGGCGACGAAGATAATCCGCTTCCCGTCCCCGGCGGACTATGTGCGGCTCCAGCTGACGGCGACACCGCTGGCGACGCTGATGGCGCGTACGAGGCCGCGGAGCGCGAGCGGCTGCTCGCCGCGGTGAGCGCGGAGGTCAGCGGGGCGCTGGCGCCGTACACGGAAGGCGGGGGGCTGGCGGTGCCGCAGGAGGTCCACGTTGTGCTCGCGCGCAGCTAACGAGCGCTACGCTGCCAGTTGGCATCGGGTCGGGAAGAGAGGCCATCCGGGGCGGTCATGCCCCGCGCTTATGCAGCCGAGCGTTTTGAGACAGTTTGTAGGGGAGGGGCCGGGGGAGAGGTGCGAGAGGTCAGATAACCGTCACACACACAGGAATTTCCGGGTACAGCGATTATTTCCGTGCCTGTTTCGATTGACTTTGCGTGCTTCCGGTCGCTATAGTGAACGGCACGGTGGGGCGTGAGACCCCGCGTCGCAGCGCCAATCGAGGAGGCTCCACGCGTGAAACTGATTATCGCCGTCGTCCAGAATGAAGACGCCGATAACGTCGTGGATGCGTTACTCGAAGCGGAATATCGCGCGACCCGGCTCGCCAGCACCGGCGGCTTTCTGCGGCGCGGCAACACCACGATCATGATCGGTGTGCAGGATGAGCAAGTGGACTCCGGTGCTCGACCTCATCCGTGGGCAGGCCCGTTCCCGCCAGTCCGGCGAATCGAACGCGCCGATCCAGACCGCCGCCGCCACCGTCTTTGTCCTCGACCTCGAAGATTACCAGCGACTGTAACTCACCTACCCCCCCGCCCCCCTCCCCATAGAGGGAAGGGGGAGATGAAACGTGTCTGACGATGTCCGCGTTTCCTGCGGGCTTTCTGCTCGTTTGCCAGGCAGGGGACGCGGGGACGATCTCTGGCGACATGTTTGCGGGCGTGCCGGTGCGGCTCTCGTGGGATTTGCTGCTCCTCTTCGCGCTTCCGGTCGTTGGGGCGCTGACGGGTGGGCAGACCGTACGGCGAGCATGGGCAGCGCCGGCGGCGGTGTGGGCCGTCGTGGCGGGGGTGATCGGTATCGCCTTCATTGGCTCCGTGGCGGCGCACGAGTTCGCGCATGCGCTCGTTGCGCGGCGCATTGGTTTGCCGGTACGGTGGGTGAAACTCTCCCTGCTCGGCGGCGCGGCAGAGATCTCCGCCGAACGGAGCACGCCCGCGGATGAATGCGCGGTCGCGCTCGCCGGGCCGGGCGTCAGTTTCATCCTCGGCGTGATGCCGGGATCGTTCGCCCTTGTGCTGCCATGGGCGCAATGGGCCGCTCTTCGCGGTCTTCATCGCGCTTGGCGATCATGAATGGGTTGCTCGTCGCTCCTCAATCTCCTGCCGGGTTTCCCGCTCGATGGCGGGCGGATCGTGCGCGCCTTCGCGTGGTATCTCGCGGATGACCTCATGCTCGGCACGCGCGTCGCTGCCGGGTATGGGCAGGTGCTCTCGTGGACGCTGCTCGCGCTCGGCGCGGTGGTGACGTTCTACTCGCCGCTCTTCGGTCTCTGGATCCTGCTGGTCGGCTACTACATCGGGCGGGCGGGGCGGCTCTCGTTCGTGCAACTCCTCTGGCAGGAGACGAGCCAGGATATTCCGCTCGCTGCGATCACCGGGCCGGGGCCGCTGATCGCGCCGGAAAAGTTGGTCGGCGATGTCGTCGATGTCTTTCTCTCGGACCGTCTCAGCGGGCCGCGGCCCGTCGGTGCGGACGGCGTCGTGATCGGCGTGCTCGATCTCGACACGAACGTCCGCCGCGTACCGCGCGCGCTCTGGGCAGAGACGACCGTCCGTGAAGCAATGACCCCGATTGCCGCGCTGCCGACGCTGCCAATCTCGCCCGATATGACGCTCTATGACGGCCTGCGGCTGCTCGAACGGACCGAGGCCCGCACGATCGCGGTCGTCAATGAGGAGGGCGCGGTCGTCGGCCTCGTCACGCGCGAGCGCGTCGACCGCTGGGTCCGCTCCCGCCTGCGCGAGACCGGCTTCCGCGTCAAACGACCACCCCGACAACCCTTCTGAAGTGCTGAGTGCTGAGTACTGAGTGCTGAGTACGGGAGTCATGTTCCTCCCCTTGTATGTTGGTGATGTGGTGTAATCCACACGACGGAGGCGATAGACCGTTGACCCCCGGGTGCCCGACACCGTTGGAGAGCCGGGTCGTCGCCTCCTCCTTTCCTCTCAACCCGCACCGTTGCCGGGGCCATGAGCCCGTATCTGCAAGGATGGGTGTCATGGAAACATATGTGGGGTCGATGTCTCGAAAGCCCGACCTCGATGTCGCCGTCCATCGGGGCGCAGCGTGGAGCGTCAGCCACGATCCACGCGGGCTCGCCGCCCTCGTCACCCGCCTACACGCCCTGGCCCCCGCGCGCGTCGTCTGCGAGGCGACGGGCGGCTGGGAAGGCGCATTGGTCGCCGCCCTGCACGCGGCGGACGTCCCCGTGGCGGTGGTCAATCCCCGCCAAGTGCGGGACTTCGCCCGGAGCACGGGCAAACTGGCGAAGACCGAC
>CAVXPY010000034.1:0-73738 GCA_963763655.1 uncultured Chloroflexia bacterium | reverse complement strand
CAGGGCGATCCTACACCCCTGAGCGGCATGTCGTGGGACGTGCGCCGCTCGCGAGCGCGCGCCCGGCGGGATCCGCGCCACCCCCTACCGCGCGCGGCGCGTTCGCGAGCGGCTGGTAGGCCCGGCACGGCTCGCCGCGCAGCCCGGGCAGGGCGGCAGCCCGGTCGGCACGCGGACACCCGGCCACGACCGGCAGGATCAGGCGCGAGGGCATCTGCGCGACCCCAGGCCAACGCGACACCGTGGCCGTCCCGGCCGGATTCGGTCTTCGCGAACGCCCAGACCGGCTGGTCGCCGCCGGGCGCGGCGATCACGATCCGGATCCGCGAGCCGCTCCGGTAGACGTGGCCCTCGTAGTAGAGCGGCACGGCGACCTCGGTCCAAGCGCGCCTCGGCAGCGGCGCCGCGTCGGCCTGCGGCGAAGCGTCGGGACCGGCGCGAGCAGCGTGCTCTTGGCTGGGTCGAGCTTGCGCTCGCTGGCGCGCAGCCACCCGTTCTGCACGAACGTCTCCTTCCCGTCGGGCCGCACCTCGGAGATCGTGACCTGGAGGTCGACGCTCGGGCGCCGAGGACCTGATCCACAGCCTGCAGCGGCGCCGGCGCCGACGACCGTCGTGTCGGCGCCGAGCGGCGGCGGTCAGGTAGGACAGCGCGCTGCCGGCGGGGTTCTGGTAGCCAGTCGTAGCGGCGGCGTCGCGGTCCACAGGCCGTCCGGGCCCGAGCCGGTGTCGCCGGTGAAGTCGGTCGGCGGCCGCGCGCGCGGGTTCCAGGTGAACTCGTCGCGCCCGGCTGGGCGCGGCTTGGCGCTCGTCGAGCGCGCCGCCGGCGCCGAGGTACCAGGACCGGGCCTGGGTCCCCGGCAGCGGGAAGCGCGAGAAGGACTGCTCGAAGCCGGCCACCGGCGCGCCGCGCGGTCGAGCTGCCGGCGCCGTTGTCGAACAGGACCCGGACCGGCGGCAGCCGCTCGAACGCGGCCAGCGCCGCGGCGTAGGTCGGCTGCGGCCTGGATCGGGTCGCTGGGCAGCGTTGACGCCCGGGACCCCCATCGCCGCCTGGTAGATCGCCGGCGCGAGCGCCCTGGCACGGCGGACGACAGGTGCGGCGCCTGCCGGGCCACGTACAGCTCGAGGAAGTCGTACCAGCGATTGAAGGTCGCCGGGTCGAGCGAATCGATGTGGGTGCCGTTGGTGAACGTGAACCACTTCCGCGTGCGTGCCGGTGAAGTGCTGCGGCCAGGTCGGCGCAGTGGCCGCCGGTCTGCTCGTCGGTCCACTGGCAGGCCAGGTACACCGGCACCTTGATCTTGTTGACGAACGTGATCGGAGCGACAGCGGGTCGGCGACCGCCGGGACGTAGTAGCGGTTGGCGCGGATCTTGGCGAGCAGGTTGACCGCCTCGCCGTGCAGCGCCTGGTTGGCCTGGCAGGTCGTGATCGCCCTGCTGGATCCGCTTCAGCGCCCACGGCTGGCCGCCGGTGGCCGACGCCGGCTTGGCGTCGTGCACGCGCTCCTTGGCCCAGGACAGCGCGAAGCCGGTGTTGAGGATGCCGCCGGGGTACAGCGTGGTCGCCGAGTTGTCGATCACCGACAGCGGCGTGATCGCGGCCAGGCTCGGGGGATCGGTGGCGGCGACGAACAGCTGGCTGATCCCGCCGTAGGAGATCCCCATCATCCCGACCCGGTGGTGCAGCACCCACGGCTGGCGGGCGACGGTCTCGATCACGTCGTAGCCGTCGAGGCCCTGCAGCGGCTCGAAGTAGTCGAACGCCCCGCCCGAGCAGCCCGTGCCCGCGCATGTTGACGTCGACGACGGCGAAGCCCAGCAGGTTGGCGATCTGGCTGATCCCGCTCTCGGCCCGGCGGGTCGGCGTAGCCGTAGCCCGAGTACTCGATCAGCGTCGGATAAGGCGAATCGCTCGTATTTGAATGAGGATGCGAGCGCGACCGAGTCGAATGAGCGGCTGGAGTTCCTCGGTGATGCCGCGCTCGGGTTCATCGTCGCCCAATACCTCTACAACCGCTACCGCGATGCGCCGGAAGGGCAGTTGACGCGCCGCCGGATGGCGCTCGTCAGCAATCAGACATTGGCGCGATGGGCGCGGCGGATCGGCCTGGATCGTATGCTGCTCATCTCGAAGGGGGAGCGGGGCGCGGAACTGCCGGAGCGCGTGCTCGGTGGGGCGTTCGAGGCGTTGCTTGCGGCGATTCTCCTCGATCGGGGGCAGGCGGCGGCAGAGGCGTTTCTCGTGCCGATCCTCGATGCCGAAGCGGATGAGGTCGTCGCGCGGACGATGGCCGGTAACTTCAAAGGACGCCTCCAGGAAATCGCACAGGACCGAGAGCGGATCACGCCGACCTACCAAACTTTGAGCACCATCGGCCCGGACAACGAGCGTTTGTTCACCGTCGCAGCCATGCTCGATGATCGGGTGCTGGCGACCGGTACCGGCAAGAGCAAACAGGTCGCCGAGCAGGCCGCCGCAGAAGCGGGCCTGGCGGCGTACATCATGCAAGAACGCGCATTGAGTGATGATAATGATGACTATGAAGCGGGTGGGGGCGGACTTTAGCCTGCCAACCTTGCTGTGGCAGGCTAAAGCCCGCCCCCACCACAACACAAGGGGGATGACGCGATGGGGAGTGTGTACGGCGAACTGCGCGTCTTCACCGGCAATGCGAACCCGGCCCTTGCCGAGCGCATTTGCCGCTATATCGGTATCCCCCTCGGGCGGGCGGAGGTCTTCGAGTTCTCCAATGAGAATATCTTTGTCCGTATCCTGGAGAGTGTGCGGGAGAACGATGTCTTTGTCGTGCAGCCGCTTTGCCGCCCGATCAATCGTTCGATCATGGAACTGCTCATCATGATCGACGCCCTCAAGCGTGCCTCCGCCGGGCGGATCACGGCGGTGCTGCCCTTCTTTGGCTATGGCCGCACGGATAAGAAAGATCAGCCGCGTGTGCCGATCACCGCGCGCCTCCTGGCGGACATGATCTCCGTGGCGGGGGCGCATCGCGTGCTGACCGTCGATCTTCACGCCGGTCAGATTCAGGGCTTCTTCAATATCCCCGTTGACGAACTGACCGCCTCATTTCTTATCGGGGATTACTTCCGCGAGAAGCGGCTCAAGGACCTCGTCGTCCTCGCGCCCGACCTGGGCAGCGCTAAGCGGGCGCGCAATGTCGCCACGCTTGTCGATGCCTCATTGGCAATCATCGAGAAGCGCCGCACGGACAACAACGATCACTCCGAAGTGCTGAATGTGATCGGTACGGTTGCTGGCTGTCCCGTCTTGATTGTCGATGACGAGATCGATACCGCGAGCAGTATTTGCCAGGCGGCTACGGCGGCAATCGCGCACGGGGCGTCCGCCGTTTACGCGGCGTGCACGCATCCGGTGCTTTCCGGTCCCGCCTTCGAGCGCCTGAAGGCGAGCCCCATTCAGGAAGTGATCTGCACCGATACGATCCCGCTCCCCGCCGACGGCTACCCGGACCTCATCACGCAACTCTCGGTCGCCAATATCCTCGGCGAAACGATTCAGCGCATCCACACCGGCACCAGCGTCACTTGGACATTTCATTAGCATCAGTTTTTAGAATTACAGAGCCGAGAGATGTGCGGTGGTGGCGGGCTTCAGCCTGCCACTCCTGCTCTGGCAGGCTGATGAACATTGAAAACTTCACGAGGTAGTGGTAGAGGCAAGCGTCCCGCTTGATTGACGCGCAAGCGGGACGCTTGCCTCTACCAGACAATTACCAAATCAAGTTGGTACGCTTCAAAAGCCCGCCACCACCGGATTGGGATGCTAGCCTGAAGGGGGTGCGGGGCCGGGTTCTTTCGCGTCATCACCGAGCAGGATGACGATGTCGGCGTCACCTGCCTCTGCCGCGCGTTTCGTTTTGCCGTCCACCCGATCCGCATTGAGGCCAAGGATTTTCGCGAGGGCCATTGCGGACTTCTCATTGTCCGCACTGAAGTAGAGCACTTTCGTCTGCGTGACATTGCCCTTGATGTTCGCGGGGGCGTCGATGTAGGTCGCTGAGGCGTAGCCTTGCTTCTGGAGCGCGACAGACCAGCGGTTCGCGAGACCGCCGTTGCGCGTGCCATTCTCCACGACGACCTTCGCGGTCGTATTGACGCCCACGCGGGCTTGCGCGGCGATGGCGTCTCGATTCTCCTTCGGCGAAATTCCTTGGCGCGGGTAATCGCCTTGTTCCAATCGATGGTGGCGTAATAGCCGCCATTGATGGTCGTATCCTGCAAGAGATCGGTGAGGGTGAACTGTTGGATCGCGCTGCCTTGCACATCGGTGCCGAACTTCGCGAAGCCGATCCACTGATTGCGCGGAAAATCGGTGCGCACCGAGTCGCCGAGCGTATCGATGAGGCTCGTCGCTTTGGAGAGCAGATTAAGTTGCAATGCCTGCTGCCGGATGCCGAGAATCACCTGTTGCTGGCGATTGTTGCGTTGGAAATCATTGTCGTCATGGCGGGTGCGGGCGAACTCCAGGGCCTCATCACCGTAGAGATGGATGAGGCCGGCGGGGAAGAAGACACGCTTGAATTGATAATCCTCGGTCGGATATTCGTCGTCTTTGAGCGGGTAGGGGTTGTCTACCGTCACGCCACCGAAGGCGTCCACGATTTTTTTGAAGCCATTGAAGTCCACCTGCGCGTAGTAGTCGATCTGAATGCGGAAGTTCTGCTCGATGGTGTCCCGCACGAGGGCAATCCCGCCGCGTGTCGGATCGACATATTTGTTGATCTCCCCGTTCGCGTAGACATCGGACATCTTCGCCTGCCCGAAGCCACCCGCCTGCGTGACGAGCAGATCGCGCGGGATAGAGAGCATATTGACATGCTTCTCCAGTGGGTCCACGTAGGCAATGATGATCGTGTCCGAGCGCGAGGGGTCGGTATCACCGTCGCGCGTGTCCACGCCGAGCATCATGATCGTGAAGGGGTCCTTGCGGTCGAAGTTGATCGGGGGTGCCTCGGTCGGGATCGGTGTGGGCCGGACGGTCGGCGGCAGTGTGGCAATGATCCCCTGGGCGTTCGGCGTATTGGTGGCTTGGGTCGTGTTGGTGGAAACGACGCCCTGCGGCCCGCGCGGTAGCGCGTCCTGAGCGATTTTATTGGCGGCGCGCTCGGCGTGGATGACGACATTGAGCGCATACGCGCCCACCGCGAGCACGAGGAGCACGGGCAGCGCCGCGAGGGCGATCACCCAGCGGGCGGGACTCTTCCGTTTCGGCGGGGGGACGACCGGCGGCAGCGATTCCGGTTGTCGGACGCGCGCAGTACGCGGGCCGAATTCCGTCTGCTCATGCGCCTCTTTCTCCAGGCGGGCGGCGCGCATCGCGCGCTTGTATTGGCCCCGCAGTTTCGGGCTGGCAGCCTGTTTGGCAAGCATGGCGCGCCGAATGCGTCTGCGTGCGTCGTCGTCCATGCCCGTCCTCTCCCCTGGCACCCCGCCGCAACCTGTCGGGGCCGGAGTATAACACAACGCGCAACGCGCAGACGCGTCATCACACATTATGTCCGGTCTTCGTGTATACTCGCCCCGCATCTCGCTGCACAAGGCGCGGCGGTGAATGTGCACACTTTTGCTTTGTGATGTCCACCGAACGGTGGGCAGGGGAGGCCACCCGGCTGATGTTTCGCCCCTTTGATTACTTTCTCGGTGCGTTTAGCCGAGACCTTGGCATCGATCTCGGTACGGCGAACACGCTCGTCTATGTGCGTGGGCGCGGCATCGTCGTTTCCGAACCCTCCGTCGTGGCGATCGACTCGCGCACCAAGCGCGCGCTTGCCGTCGGTGCGGAAGCGAAGGCGATGCTCGGCAAGACGCCGGGCAATATCATCGCCGTCCGCCCGCTCAAGGACGGCGTAATCGCCGACTTCGATACGGTGGAACTGATGCTGCGCTACTTCATCACGAAGGTGCATCCGCAGCGCGTGATGGCCCCGCACCCGCGTGTCGTGGTCGGTATCCCTTCTGGCGTAACTGAGGTAGAGAAGCGCGCTGCCAAGGATGCCGCGCTCTCTGCCGGTGCGCGTGAGGCGTACACGATTGAGGAGCCAATGGCGGCGGCAATCGGCGCGGGCCTGCCGGTGAATGAGCCGGTCGGTAGCATGATCGTCGATATTGGCGGCGGCACGACCGAAGTCGCGGTAATCTCGCTCGGCGGTATCGTCGTCAATAACTCGATCCGCATCGCGGGTGATGAGATCGACGACGCGATCATCCAATATGCCCGGCGCGATCACAACCTGGTGATCGGCGAGCGGATGGCGGAGAACGCGAAGATCGCCGCCGGGAGCGCCTATCCCCTCGAACAAGAGCGGCGGGTGATGCTCCGGGGGCGTGATCTCTTGACGGGATTACCGAAAGAGATCGAAATCTCCTCCGTCGAGCTGCGGGATGCCATTTCCGGCCCCGTGAGCACGATCGTCGATCTCGTCAAGAGCAGTATCGAAGAGACACCACCGGAACTGGTGGCGGACATCATGGAGCAGGGCATCACGCTCGCCGGTGGTGGCGCGCTCCTCTTCGGCCTCGAACGGCGGCTGGAAATGGAACTGCGGATGCCTGTGCACAAGGCGGAAGACCCGCTCACCTGCGTCGCGGAAGGGACCGGGCGTGTGGCCGAGTCAATCCACCTCTACCACCGTGCACTCGCTGGGGGCCAGGAACTCCGGCGGTCCTCATAAGATTAACGGCCGATGGCAAAACAAGAGGGGCGAAAGCGATTGAACCGCAAAGACGCAAAGAACTCAGAGGACGCAAAGAAGACAAGAAACAGTTTTCTTTTTCCCTCTTTGCGTCCTTTGTGCTCTTTGCGTCTTTGCGGTTCTCCCCGGTTTCGCATTCGGTTCTAAGGTTCGGAGGCGTCGATGATTTCATCCTTCGGCTCGCGCCGCCGCCCGTGGCTCTATATCGGAACCTTCGTCGGGTTGACGCTGCTGCTGCTGCTGCTCGATTCGCAGCACGCCTTTGACCCGATCAAGGGTGGCGCGTCGAACGTGCTTGCGTCATGGCAGGAGCGGGCGAAGGGCATCGGCGATCGCCTCGGTGTCGCGCGGGGCAGCGTTCAGAACACCGAGGATTTACAGGCCCAGATCGACACGCTCACCCGGCAGCGCGATCAACTGCTCGTCGATAACAGCCGCCTCGCGGACCTTGAGAAGGAAGTCCAGACCCTGCGCAAGCAACTCGATTTCCAGCAGACCCAGCCGACCTATGACTACATCGCGGCAGAGGTCGTCAAGAACGATCGCGAGTCGTACCGCAAGGTCGCCACGATCAACAAGGGGAAGGATGATGGCCTCGCCAAGGGGATGGCCGTCACATCGCCGGAAGGGCTGATGGTGGGCATGATTACCACGGTGCTGTCGCACACCGCGGAAGTGACCTTCATTATCGACGACAGTATTCATGTCAGCGCGGTCGTGCAGGATAGTAGCGAGCAGGGGATTGTCGTTGGCGCGTGGCAGGAATCGAAGCGGCTCCTGCTCCACGGGGTCGATAAGAACGCGAAGATCGAACCGGGCCAGCGGATCGTTACCGGCAACCTGACGAACGGCGTGGTGCAGAACCTGCCGATTGGGCAGGTCTACAGCGTGCATCGCGAGGACATCTCCGATACCCAGGAGATCGAACTCGTGCCGTACGCGAACTTCGACACGTTACGTACGGTCAGCGTCGTGCTGGGGAAAAAGAAATCGTGACGCGGTTGCCGGATGTGCGCCTCACCGCCGCCCTCCTCACCGCCAAAGGCACCTACCGCGCGACGCAACTCTTTGGCCGCAGCGGTGGAACGGCGATTCCCGGTCTCGTTGCCGAGCGGATTGACCCACGCCTGATCGCCAAGCTCGCGATGCGGCTTGCGGACGGGGCGATTGTCGTCGCAGGGACGAATGGCAAGACGACGACCGCACGGATACTGACCGACATCCTCACCGCTGCCGGGAAGCGCGTCGTGAACAACGGCGCGGGAAGCAACCTCAGCCGGGGCATCGCGGCGACCTTCACGCGGCACACCTCACTCCTGGGGCAACCCGCCGCCGATATTGCGGTGATCGAGACCGATGAGGGGGCCTTTCCTGCGGTGGTCGCTGCCGTCCGGCCCCGGATGATCCTCCTCAATAATCTCTTTCGCGACCAACTCGACCGCTACGGCGAGCTCAATAGCATCGCCACGAAGTGGAAAGAGGCGCTCGCGGGAATCGCACCGGGAACGACCATCGTCTACGACGCCGATGATCCCACGCTCTGCGCCCTCGCGGAGGCTGCACCGGCGGGAACCGTGCGCGTCCCCTTCGGTCTCGGCCCGCACGATTACACGCTTCCCGAGTTGACGCACGCCGCAGACGCGGTCCTCTGCACGAAATGTGGGGCGACACTCGCCTATCACGCCCTCTCGGTCGGGCACCTGGGCGATTGGTACTGCCCGACGGGCGATAATACGCGACCGCCTCTCGCCTTCCGGGCCGAGAATATTCGTCTGCATGGCATGGACGGCACCGCGTTCACCGTTTCCGGGAGCGACGGCCGGTCTTGCGACATTGAGATGCCGGTGCCGGGGCTCTACAACATCTACAATGCCCTCGGCGCGAGTGCCGCCGCGCTTTCCTTTGGCGTTGGCGCGAAGACGATTGAGGAAACGCTGCGCATCTTCGTCGCACCGTTCGGTCGCATTGAACGCGTGGAACTGCGCGGGCGGCGGTTGACGCTGGCGCTCATCAAGAACCCGACCGGCGCGAACGAAGTGCTGCGGCTCCTGACGAGCATCCCACCGGGCGATGCACCCGCCCCGCTCCTGATCTGCATCAATGACTTGATCGCCGATGGTCGCGATGTCTCGTGGCTCTGGGATACGGACTTCGAGATGCTCGCGCACTATCCCGCGCCGATCACCGTCAGTGGCATCCGCGCCCTCGACATGGCGGTGCGCTTGAAGTACGCTGGCCTGCCGGAAGCGAAGATCATTGTGCTGCCGCAGATCGAAGATGCACTGATCACGGTCGCGGAGCAAGCGGATGCGGGTGCGGAGATCTATGTCCTGCCCACCTATACTGCGATGCTTGCCGTCCGTGAAGCGTTGCACACGCACGGTGCGCTCCGCGATGTCTGGGCGACGGCAGAGCGCCGGTAGCGCGCTTTCCAGGGTGGCATAGGCTTCAGCCTGTGCAGCTCCATTTCCCGATGAAACTGCACAGGCTGAAGCCTATGCCACCGAAGGCGAGAGGAGCAGCATTATGACGGACTATTCACTGCGCATCACCTGGCTGTACCCGCGCCTGATGAATATCTATGGCGATCGGGGCAATATCCGCACATTGGAGCAGCGCTGCCGGTGGCGCGGCATCGCCGCGCAAGTGGCGCGGGTCGGCGTCGGTGATGCCCTGACGGCGGGGGACACGGACATCTATTTCTTCGGTGGCGGGCAGGACCGCGAGCAAATCACCGTCGCGGCGGATTTGCAGGGGCCAACCGGGGCGGCGATCACGCAGGACATGGCGGAGGACGCGGTGGCCCTCACGGTGTGCGGTGGCTATCAACTGTTCGGCCAGTACTATCGCCCGTACGAGATCGAGGATTTACCGGGGATCGGCGTTTTCGATGCGTGGAGCGATGCGGGGCCGGACCGCTTCATCGGTAATGTCCTCTCCGAGACCGATTGGGGCACACTGGTCGGCTTCGAGAACCACAGTGGCCGCACCTTTCTTGGCGAAGGGACGCGGCCCTTCGGGCGGGTCGTCGTCGGGCATGGCAACAACGGCAAGGATGGCACCGAGGGTGCGGTGACGCGCAACGCCTTCGGATGCTACCTGCATGGCTCGCTCCTGCCGAAGAACCCCGCCTTCGCCGATCACCTGATCGGCCTCGCACTGCGCCGGAAGTATGGCGCGGACGCGCGATTGCCGCCGCTTCCTGACGCGCTGGAAGCGGACGCACACGCCGCCGCTGCGATCCGGGCGAAGCAGGCGCGCTGAACCAAGCGCGCGCAATACGGATGTGCTCTCAATCAACCTCACCCCCAGCCCCCTCTCCATCAAGTGGAGAGGGGTGCCTCATATGAAATGCCGTGGCTGAAATGCCGTGGCGTTCTTGATATGCCGTGCTCTCCTGTGGGTCGCTCCCCCTCTCCACTTGATGGAGAGGGGGCTGGGGGTGAGGTTCCCTGCACATCACCCCCACACGTTATGTTATGATACGGCGGGATGATACATAATGCCGGGGTGGAGAGGGGACATGATGCAGCAGCGCGAAGCGACAGCAGGGGGGGAGATCGCGCGGGTCGTCCTTGCCGCACTGATTCTGCTTTTCACGCTGGCGCAGGGCCCGATTATCCAATCCCTCTTTCCGCTCGATGTGACACCGAATCTCGTGCTCGTCCTGCTCACCCTCTGGGCGGGCTATCACGGTGTCCGCGAGGGATTGATGTGGGCGTTTGTGGTCGGCCTCTTGCTCGATCTCGCGCTTTTCTCGCCTCTGGGGTCACACGCACTCGCCTTCATGGCGGTCGTGCTCGCCATCGAACCCGTCCGCCATCTTGTCTTCGGCGATAATCACGCCTGGGCGCTGGTGGCCGTCTTTGTGGCGGCGCTCCTCAGCGATTTCGTCTATCTTCTTGTGTCGAATGCATCCGGGCATCCGGTGCGGCTCGATACGCTCTGGCATTTCAGCATCGCCCGCGCGCTCACCGATGTGCTCGCGGCAGTGGTGCTCATGCCGCTTGTGCTCTGGTTGCGCCGGTGGGGGAATCATGGCGATCTGGCGACGCGATAATCATCGGCGGTATGGCTCGCAACGGCTCGAATACCGTCGCTTTGGTACGCCCAATAAGGAATCATCGAAGGAGAAGAGCGCGGACGAGGTCTTTCTCGGTCGCCGCATGTTCATCTTCAAGAGCCTCGCGGTGACCTGCTTCACGGCGGTGACCGCGCGCATCGGCTACCTGCAAATCGGCAACCACGACACTGCCACGGCGGATAGCGTGACACAGAACATCCGCAAGCAGGTCGTCAAGGCACCGCGCGGATTGATTACGGACCGCAACGGCACCATTCTCGCGGAGAACCGCAAAGCGTGGGGCCTCGCCCTCATCCGCTCGAAACTGCCGAAGAACCTCGATCAGCGCGAGGCGATGTTCGCCGAAGTCGAGAAGTACGTGCCGCTCGAATGGGCGATCACCGTCCTGCCGCTCGGCCCGCGCGCGCTGCCGAATGTCGTCGATGAGCTTGCCAAACGGCTCGCGCCCTTCAGTAAGACGTATGACGATGTCAATATCGGTCGCATGTTGCGGCGAGCCAATCAGCAGCCGATCCTCATTGAGAAGGACCTGACGAAAGAGGAAGTCGGGCCGATCAAACGGGCGATCGGTGATGTCGCGGGGATCGAGTTTCTGCGTTACGCCGAGTTCCTCGTCTCACCTGCCAGTCAGCCCGATAAGGATCGCCCAACCCTCGTCAAGCGCGGCCTCGACCGTCCGGTTGCGCTGGCCTTGGATGCGAATGTGATCGACTTCCCCGGCATGGTGATCGATGAGACGGTCCTTGCACGGCATTATCCGCAGGGCGAACTCGTCTCGCACCTCATCGGCTACGTCGGCCCGGTGATTACCGAGGACTTGCGTACCGACCCGGTCACGAACGCTCCGATCTACGAGGTAGACGATGTAATCGGCAGGCAGGGCATCGAGGCCGCGCTTGAAGTGGATATGCGCGGCACGGCGGGCACGCGCTTCTATCTCGTCGATAGCCAGGAAGTGGACCGCGGCACGTCGCAACTGATTCGCTCGACACCCGGTAAGAATCTCGAACTGACCATTGACGTGAATCTGCAAAAGGCGGTCCGGGACGCGCTCCTGAAGCAGATGGCGCTCGCGCAAGAGGCAGCGCAGGGATTGGATGCCGCCGCAACGGTCACGTCTGCCGTCGGAGTAGTGCTCGATCCGCGCAACGGCGAAGTGCTGGCGATGGTCAGCCTGCCGTCGTACGATAATCAAGTCTTCATCGACGGCAAGGACCCGAAGCGCATCAAGGCGTATTTCGATGACAATGTCAACAAACCGATGCTTAATAAGGCGCTCTACGAGTTGTATGCGCCGGGAAGCACGCTCAAGCCCTTCATGGCAGCGGCGGGCTTGCAGGATGGCTCGCTGAAGATCGACACAACCTACAACTGCCCCGGCGAGATCTATGTGCCGTATTCGACGGACGAATCGGTGCGTGATCCCAAACCGTGCTGGATCAAGACCAAAGGGCCGGGAAAACATGGGCCGCAGAGTGTGATCCAGGGCATCGCCAACTCCTGCGACATCTTCTTCTATAACGTCGGTGCGCCGCACCAGATCGACCCAACGACCGATAAATACCTGCACTACTACGAGTATTTGCCGACTGGCCTCCAGAAGCACGATTGGCAGGGGTTGGGGATCGATAAGATGGATAAATATTTCCAGGACTTCGGCTTTGGCATTAAAACGGGCATGGCCGATCTCGGCGGCGAGGAAATCGGCATCGTGCCCAGCCAGGATTACAAGCTCAAGATCACCAACCCCGCGAACCCGGCAAAAGGCGATCCCTGGTCCATCGGTGACACGATCAACGTGACGATCGGGCAAGGCTACTTCACCTGCACGCCGCTGCAAATGGCGGTAGCGACCGCATCGATTGCGAATGGCGGGACATTCTATCGCCCCCATCTCGTGCGGCGCGTCACCGATGAGAACGGGCAGGTCATCCGCGAGGCCGACACGACGGCGATCCGCCAGTTGGGCATCAAGGCGGAACATCTCGCGGTGGTTCGTCAGGGGATGCGTAAAGTGGTCACCGATGGGACGGCGCTAGACAAGATCAAAGCTCCCGTCGAGGTGGCAGGAAAGACGGGTACGGCGGAATATGGCGAGGCACTCGTGGTGCCAGGGTAAGCCGCTCAAGTATCAGCGGCAACATGCCTGGTTCACCGCGTTCGCGCCCTACCAGAACCCGGAGGTGGTCGTTGCCGTGCTGATCGTCGGCGGTGGCGAGGGAAGCACCTTTGCCGCACCCGCCACGAATGACATTCTCAATGCCTATTTCAAACCGCCGCCAAAGACCGGACCATAACAATGAAGATGTGGCGCCGAGTACGTGAGTGCGCGAATCGGGGAACAGGGTGAATGAATCACAGGCGCGGTTACCGCGCATCGTTGTCCGCGGCACGCGAGACGGATTGGTGATCGTCCTTCCCGATCGCGGGGCGACGCGCGATGTCGTCCAGGCGCTGGCGATGCGCATCGCAGGCGCGGAGGGATTCTTCCGGGGCGCGGAGGTCGTGCTCGATTACGGCACGCGCGCCGTCGTCGCCGAGGAACTGGCGATCTTGCGACAGATGCTCGATGAGCGCGGCATCGCACTGCGCACGGCGACCGCAACGGGGTTCGATAGCCGCTCGATGCTCCGCTCGCTCGGCTATAGCCCCCTCAGTGCTATGCCGCAACCGCCGGTGCGCGGCGAGGAGCCGCAGCACGTCCCGGTGATGCCGCGCGACGAGTTGCCGATGCGCTACGTGCGGCGCACCTTCCGCTCCGGTATGTCGCTCCATCACCCCGGCCATCTCACAGTAATGGGCGATGTCAATCCGGGGGCGGAGCTGACGGCGGCAGGCGATATCGTCGTCTTCGGCTCGATCCGGGGCGTTGTCCATGCCGGGGTGATGGGCGATACTGCGGCGATCATCGCCGCACTGGTAATGACACCGACGCAGCTTGCGGATCGGCCAGGTGTACGGGCGTCCGGCGGAGCCGCAGGTGGACAATCTGACGGGTGCGGCGGCGCTCGGCGAGGGGCCGTGCATCGCGCATCTGGACGGCGGTGAACTCGTCATCGTCCCGTGGTACGGCGGGCGCGACGTGCCACCGTTGAGGAGTAGTCAGTAGTCAGAGGGAAAACGAAAACTCCCAACCGACTACCGATTTACTGACTACACTGACTACTGACTACTGACTACCGAGGAGCGGAGCGACGATATGGCAGGCAGAGTCGTGACGATCACTTCCGGGAAGGGCGGCGTCGGCAAGACGACGACGACGGCCAACATCGGGACGGCGCTCGCGATGCAGGGCCGCAATGTCGTGCTGATCGACGCGGACATCGGGCTGCGGAACCTCGATATCGTGATGGGTCTCGAAAATCGCATCGTCTATGACCTCGTGGATGTCGTTGAGGGGCAGTGCCGCGTCCGGCAGGCGATGATCCGCGATAAGCGCTTCCCGAACCTCTCCCTCATCCCGGCGGCACAGACGCGCGATAAAGAATCGGTCTCGCCGGACCAGATGGCGGAGCTGACGCGCGAGTTGGCGGAGAGCGCACGATTTCGTGCTCGTCGATTCGCCTGCCGGTATCGAGCAGGGCTTCCGCAACGCGATCGCCGGGGCGCACGATGTGATTGTTGTCACGACACCGGAAGTCTCTGCCGTCCGCGATGCGGATCGCATTATCGGGCTTGTCGAGGCGGCGGAATTGCCGCCGCCACGGCTGATCGTCAATCGCTACCGCGCCGACATGGTGAAGCGGGGCGACATGATGGACATCCCGGATGTCGAGGAAATCCTCGCTATCGATCTCCTCGGCGTCGTGCCGGAGGATCAATCGATCATCACGAGTACGAACCGGGGCGAGGTCGCAGTCTACGATAGCCAATCGGTGGCGGGTCGCTCGTTCAAGGACATTGCGCGGCGGATGCAGGGCGAGGCGATCCCGTTCGCGCGGTATGACGTGGCGCAGGCAGGCATGATGTCGCGGTTGATGCGCGCGCTCGGTTTCGCGCGGGTGTGAGCGTCGGCGCATATGACGGTGTGAGCAGGTTCATCGGCACGGCGCGGTGCGTGGGCAACGCCGCGAGGAGGACGAGATGCGGTTTTTCCGTGGGTTTGGCAGACAGGACGCGCCGCAGAGTGCTGCGGTCGCCAAGCAGCGGTTGACGGGTCGTGCTCGTGTCGGATCAGATGCGCATGTCGCCGGGACTGCTCGCCGCGATCCGCACCGACCTTATCGATGTCCTCTCGCGTCGCCTGGACATCGACCGCGACGGCATCGAAGTGACGATCACGCCGGGCCGTGAGACCGACGAACTGACGGCGCGCATTCCTGTGCGCCGCGCCGCCCGCGCCCGGCTCTAATGGCCGTGCCGGACGATCACGCCGATCTCGCGGCCCAGTTGGCGGGCAGCGGGCTTCGCTTCAACTTTCATCACATCGGCATCATCGTGCGCGATCTCGGGTCGGCAGCAGCGAGCCTATCGCGCGCTCGGGTTCGGGCCGGGGCAGGAAGAAGAGGTGCCCTCGCAAGGGGTGCGCGTGCTCCTCATGCCGACGGGACAACCCGATCAGTACGTCGAACTCTTCATGCCCATTGTGGAGGGTGCCCTGACGCGCTTTCTGGAGAAGCGGGGCGAGGGGATTCATCACGTCGCTTTCGCGGTGGACGATCTCGCTGCCGCGCTCGAACAGTTGGGCGAAAATGGTGTACGCTTGGTGGATCGCGCGCCGCGCGCGGGCGCGCATGGCTGGTCCGTCGCGTTCCTGCATCCGCGAGCGCCAATGGTGTGTTGATCGAACTCGTTCAACGTCAGTAACGGGTAGCGGTAGCTCAGCGAAGCTTGGCCCGCTGCCACCGACTACGACTACTCACCACGGAGGTTCCCATGGCCGCGCCTCCCAAAGAACGAACGACCGATAGCGGCATTCCCGTCGCCCTATTTCGATGCGCCGAATTTCCTCAGCCCCTGCCACCGCCGGGGACGTATCCCTATACGCGCGGCATCTACCCGGAGATGTATCGGGCGCGCCGCTGGACGATGCGGCAGTATGCGGGCTTCGCCTCCGCCGAGGCGACGAACGAGCGGTTCAAGTCGCTGCTCGCGAAGGGGCAAACCGGCCTCTCCGTCGCTTTCGATCTGCCGACGCAACTCGGCTACGATGCGGACGATCCCATCGCGGCGGGCGAAGTCGGCAAGGTTGGTGTCTCGATCAGCCGCCTTGAGGACATGCGAATCCTCTTCAAGCGGCATCCCGCTCAGTGAAGTGACGACGAGCATGACGATCAACGCGCCCGCCGCCATCGTGCTGCTCATGTATCAGATCGTCGGCGAGGAGCAGGGCGCGGACCGCGAAAAGCTCGGCGGCACGATCCAGAACGATCCCTTGAAGGAATATCAGGCGCGCGGCACGTATATCTACCCGCCGCGCCCCTCGATGCGCCTCGTCACGGATACCTTCGCGTACTGCGCGAAGCACCTGCCGCAATGGAACCCGATCAGCATCAGTGGCTACCACATGCGCGAGGCGGGCTGCTCGGCGGCGCAGGAGATCGCCTTCACGCTCGCCAATGCGATTGCCTATGTCGAGGCGGGGCTGGCGGCGGGACTGACCGTGGACGCCTTCGCGCCGCGCCTCTCCTTCTTCTTCGGCGCGCACAATGATCTCTTCGAGGAAGTCGCGAAGTTCCGCGCCGCACGGCGCCTCTGGGCGACGATGATGCAGGAGCGGTTCGGCGCGCAGGACAAGCGGTCGCTGCTCCTGCGCTTCCACACGCAGACCTGCGGCTGCACGCTCACCGCGCAGCAGCCGTACAACAATGTCGTGCGCGTCGCGTTGCAGGGGCTCGCGGCGGTGCTCGGCGGCACGCAGAGCCTGCACACGAACTCGTTCGATGAGGCGCTCGGCCTGCCGACGGAGCACGCGGCGACGCTCGCGCTGCGCACGCAGCAGATCATCGCGGAGGAGAGCGGCGTGACGGCGACGGCGGACCCGCTCGGCGGCTCCTACTATGTCGAAGCCCTGACGGACGGCGTGGAGCACGAGGCGCGGCGCTGGATGGAGCGCGTGGCCGAGCGCGGCGGCGCGGTCGCCGCGACGGAGACGCGGCTTCATCGCGGGCGCGATCTGCCGAGCACGCCTACCGGCAGGAGATGGGGCAGGAGCGCGGCGAGCGGGTCGTCGTCGGTGTCAATCGCTATCAGGAGCAGGAGGAGATCGCGGTGCCGATCCTCCGGCCCGATCCGGACGCGGAGAAGAACCAGGCCGCCGCCTGAAGGCGCATCGCGCGGAGCGCAACGCCATCGCCTGCGATTCGGCGCTCGGCGTCGTCCGCACCGCCGCGCAGGGCGACGCGCGAAATGCTCGGCCCGATGCGCGCCGCCCTGCTCGCGGGCGCGACGCTCGGCGAAATCTGCACCGCGCTGCGCGATGTCTGGGGCACCTATCGCGCGGCGCGGCCGGTGTTGAACCTAACCCCCGGCACCCTCTATCGCTAAGAAGGAGAGTGAGGAGATGGGAATGCGACGGCAGTCACGCATTGATCACCCCTTCCCTTGTAGGGAGGGGCAGGGGGTAGGAGAGTATGACCCTCGAAACAATCGCCGAGCAGTATCACGCGCCGCCGGAGGCGGTGGCGATGGTGCGGCCGATCATCGAGCGGATCGAGCGGCGCGACCGCGACGGCGCGGACATCACGATCGCGCGGATGGCGCTTGCGCTGCGCGGATCTCGTCGAGCGCGGCACGATGGGCGCGTGGATCGCGGACAGCGCGTTCACGATCCTCGATGTCTGGCTCTCCGAGGAGATGCAGCGCAGCGATGTCGGCGTGGATGAGCGGACCTGGGAACTGATGACGGAAGGCAACCTCTTTCACGGGCAGGGCGTGATCTTCACGCCGGACCTCTCGTATCTCCGCGAGGTGGCGGCGGCGATCCTCTTCGATCATGGCATGCCACCGACCTATGTCGAGCCGGATAATGTGTCGGACATCAACGAATATCGGGAGCGGCATGACGACGAATAATCATCCTCATGCGGAACGACTCGCGCGCCTTGCAGGCAGAGCGGGAGCGCGCGGAAGCGGAGGCGCAGCAGAAGCAGCACGCGCGCGGCAAGCGCACCGCCCGCGAGCGCGTGCTCGCGCTCCTCGATGCGGGGAGTTTCAGCGAACTCGACCCCTACGCGGTGCATCGCTCCGAGCATTTCACGATGCCGGACCGGCACCCGCTCGGCGATGGCGTCGATCACCGGCTTCGGCCTGCTCGATGGGCGGCCCGTCTGCGTCTTCTCGCAGGATTTCACCGTCTACGGCGGGTCGCTCGGCGAGGTCTTCGCGGAGAAGGTTGTCAAGATCATGGACAAGGCGCGCGCGGCGGGCGTGCCGATGATCGGCATCAACGACAGCGCGGGCGCGCGTATTCAGGAAGGTGTCGAGGGGCTTGAGGGGTACGGCGCGGTCTTCTACCGCAATGTCCAGTGCTCGGGCATCATCCCGCAGGTCTCGATCATCGCCGGGCCATGCGCGGGTGGCGCGGTCTATTCTCCCGCGATGACCGATCTCGTCGTCATGGTGGACGGCATCGCGCAGATGTTCATTACCGGGCCGGATGTCATCAAGACGGTCACGGGCGAGGATGTCACGCACGAAGCGCTCGGCGGCGCGCATACGCACGCGACCCGGAGCGGCGTCGCGCAACTCGTCGCGGTGGACGAAGAGCACGCGGTGGACCTCGTGCGCGCCTTCCTCTCCTACCTCCCGCCGAATAACAGCGAGCAACCGCCGCATATCCCGCCGACCGATGACCCGCAGCGGGCGGACGCGGAACTGGATGACCTCGTGCCGCCCCAACGCACCAAGCCGTACGACATGCGCGCGATCATCGGGCATGTCGTGGACCGCGATTCGTACTTCGAGTTGCAGCCGGAGTACGCGCGGAACATTCTCACCGGGTTCGCGCGGCTGGACGGCTATCCGATTGGTGTGGTCGCGAATCAACCACTGCACCTCGCGGGAACACTGGACATTGCCGCCTCGGAGAAGGCGGCGCGCTTCGTGCGCCTCTGCGACGCCTTCAATGTGCCGCTCGTCACTTTCGAGGATGTGCCCGGTTTCCTGCCCGGCACCGATCAGGAGTACGGCGGCATCATCCGGCACGGCTCGAAATTGCTCTACGCTTACTGCGAGGCGACCGTGCCGAAGGTGACAGTCATCACACGCAAGGCATACGGCGGCGCGTACGTCGTCATGTGCTCGAAGAGCGTCGGCGCGGACCTCAACCTCGCCTGGCCGACTGCGGAAGTGGCGGTGATGGGGCCGGAAGCGGCGGTCGGGGTGATCGCGCGCCGGGAGATCGTCGGCGGCGCCGATGACCCGGTTGCGAAGCGCGCCGAACTCGTCGCGGATTACGAGGAGCGATTCGCCAACCCCTTCGCAGTCGCCGCCCGTGGCTACGTGGATGATGTCATCCAACCGCGCGAAACCCGCTTCCGTCTGATCCAAGCCCTCGCCCTCCTGCGGCACAAACAACGCCCGTGGCCGGAGCGTCGGCATGGTAATATTCCGTTGTAGTGCGGGAAAGGACGGAGGGCGACTAATGGCGATGCGTATGCCACATTTTCGTTTCACTGTCGCTGAATACGAGCAGATGGTCGCAGTTGGCATCCTCGCGGAAGATGATCGCGTCGAATTTGATCCGGGAGAAGATCATCGCGATGAGTCCAATGGTCCGCGCCATGCCGATTGCGTGGCGATGCTCAATCGACTCCTCATGCGCGCGGTATCCGACGATGTGCTCGTCGACCGTACAGAACCCGATCCGCCTGCCCGATGAGAGCGAGCCGCAACCTGATCTGGCATTGCTCACCTTCGGTCGATATACGCGCGTGCTTCCCTCTCCATCTGATGTGCTTGTGGTCATTGAAGTCTCGGACACAACGCGCGTGTATGATCGTGAGACGAAATTCCCCATCTATGCGGCGGCAGGGATTCCCGAGGCGTGGCTCGTGGACCTCGGCGGCAACCGGATTGAGCGACACACGGAGCCAGGAGCGGATGGCTATCCATCTGATTGCCCGCTGCGGATGCGGCGCAATCGTCGAATCAGTTACTATTCCCTGGGCTTACCATCGCTGTCGATGGGGTTCTGGGCCATCGATATAGGGTCAGATACATGCTGATCGCAATCCCACGTTTCTCCCCTCTCCATCGCAGACGAAACGTGAAACATATCGTGATCTCAGGGCGATGGAGAGGGGTCGGGGGTGAGGATTGAAAGACCTCAGTGTGATGCACGGATTTGCAGAAGTGAATGATATCCGGCTGCATTACGTCACGGGCGGAACGAACGACGCGGAACCGCTCGTGCTGCTGCATGGCTTTCCGCAGAGTTGGGTGATGTGGCGGCGCGTGTGGACTGCGCTCGCGGAACGGCATCGGTTGATCGCCGTCGATTTGCGCGGGTACGGTGACTCGGAAAAGCCCGCAGGGCATCGAAGGGTACGATAAGGGCACGATGGCGGCGGATGTCCATGCCGCTCATTCGGCATCTCGGGGTGGTCGCGTTCGTATTGGTCGGTCATGACCGGGGCGGCGCGGGTCGCGCGGCGCTACGCGCTCGATTATGCCGGTGACCTCGCCGGGGTCGCGCTGCTCGATATTCTGCCGGTCGAGTATGTCTACGATCACTACACGGCGGCGGAGATCGCGCAGCGCTACTGGCATTGGGTCTTTCACCTCGTCCCGGAGCTACCGGAGCAGTTGATTGCCGGGCAATGAAGTCGAATATCTCGACCGTTTCTTCCAGCGCACGCCGGGCTTGCTTGCCATGATGCAGGAAGACGGCTCCTGGCTGGCCTATCGCGAGGCATTCCTGCAACCCGGCGCGGTCGCGGCGGCGCTCAATGACTACCGCGCGACCTTTCAGATCGACGTACCCCGCTATCGCGCCGAGCAGGCAGCCGGGAAGCGCGTCACGACTCCGACCCTCGTACTCTGGGGAGAGAATGGCAACCTCGCATCGCGGCCCGTGCGGGAGATCTGGCGCGCGGTCGCGGACGACGTGCGGGGCGCAGAGATCGCCGACTGTGGACACTATCTACCGGAGGAGCAGCCCGCCATCGTGCAGGAGCATCTACTCGCATTTGCCCGCGCCTGCTTCGATGCGCCATAATCGCGCGAAGGAGTAAGCCAGGGTGGGTGTAGCAACTGTCCTGATCGCCAATCGCGGGGAAATTGCCTGCCGGATTATCCGGGCCTGTCGCGCGCTCGGGCTGACGAGCGTCGCCGTCTATGGCCAGGGCGAGCAGGACGCGCAGCATGTGCAGATGGCGGATCGCGCCTTCCGCATCGAGGCGACGACTGCCACACTGCCGTATCTCGACATCCCGTGCCCTGATCGACGCCGCACAGCGGTCGGGCGCGACCCTCCTCCATCCCGGCTACGGCTTCCTCTCCGAGAATCCCGCACTTGCCGAGGCGTGCGCGGCGGCGGGCATCACCTTTGTCGGGCCGAGCGCCGATGTCATCCGCGCGATGGGCGATAAAGTCGCCGCGCGGCGGATCGCCGCCGAGGCGGGTGTGCCGATCGTGCCCGGTACGGCGGACGCGGTCAGCGATCTCGCGAGGCGCAGGCGTGGGCGGATGCGCACGGCTATCCGCTCGCGGTGAAGGCGGCGGGCGGCGGCGGCGGGCGCGGCTTCCGCGTCGTCGAGCGGCCGGAGGATCTCGCGGCCGCGCTGGAAGGCGCGGCGCGCGAGGGCGGCACGCTCGTTCGGCAACGCGGCGGTCTATCTCGAACGCTATTTCCCGACGCCCCGGCATATCGAAGTGCAGGTGCTCGCGGACGCGCACGGCAAGGTCATTCACCTCGGCGAGCGGGACTGCTCGGTGCAGCGGCGGCATCAGAAACTGATCGAGGAGTCGCCCGCGCCGGACATCGTGCCGGAAGCGCGCCGCGGATCACGAGGCTGCCGTCGCGCTCGCGCGCAGTGTCGGATACGTCAGCGCGGGCACGGTCGAGTTCATCGAGCAGGACGGCGCGGTCTATTTCCTCGAAATGAATACGCGCGTGCAGGTCGAGCATCCCGTCACCGAGATGGTGACGGGCATGGACATCGTCCAGTGGCAGTTGCGGATCGCGCTGGGAGAGCCGCTCACGCTCACGCAAGACGACATCACGGCCAATGGGCACGCAATCGAGTGCCGCATCGTCGCGGAAGACCCGGCGCGCCGCTTCCAACCTCTGCCCGGTTTGCTGACCCGCTATCGGGAGCCAGCGGGCGACGGTATTCGGGTGGATGGCGGCTATCGGGAAGGGCGACGCGATCCCGACCCAGTACGATTCGCTCGTCGCGAAATTGATCGCCCACGGCCCCGACCGCGACGCCGCGATAGCCCGGATGGGGGCAGCGCTCGCAGCCTATGACATTGCGGGCGTGCCAACGACGATTCCATTCCATCAGGCCGCGCTCGCGCACCCACTCTTTCGTGCCGGTGCGGCGACGACCCAGTTCATCGAGACGACGGAAATACTCGCCGCGCTCACGCCGCAAGCGGACCCGGTGCCCGCGCCACCCGTCGATGCAGGCCGCATGGTGACGGTGGAAATCGCCGGTGAGCGACAGCGCGTGCGACTCTTCGGGCTCGGTGTTTCCTCCGCGCAGGCATCGCCATCGCTTCAGCGCCCGCCGCCCCGGTTAGATCGCACACGGAACGGCAACGCGAGCGCGAACGGCACGATTGGCAGCCCTATTCAGGGCGTTCTCGTGCGGCTGCCGGTGGCCGCCGGTCAGGCCGTGCATGTCGGCACCGTCATCGCGGTCGTTGAGGCGATGAAGATGGAGAACGAGGTGCAGGCGGACCGCGAGGGTATCGTCCAGACGCTTCATGCCGCGCCCGGTGCCACTGTGCAGGTCGGCGCACCGCTCGTGACCCTCTCCGAATAGCCTGCCCGGAAAATCAAATCTGATACTCTTTCGCGCGTCGTGTCGTGCTCACTCAACGACGGATCGCAATGTTCGTAGGGGCGCGGCTCGACGCGCCCTCCCCGGCCTGTTGTCAATGCAAAACGTCGGTGGTCGCCTCGGCCGGGGCGCGTCGAGCCGCGCCTCTACGAACCGATGCAAATTGCTGAAACGCTTGACCGCCGCTCTATTATTCGATATATATCTACGTAGATGATATTCGATGGATGGTGACCGATAGAGAGGACGACGAAATGGAAGAGACCGAACAGCCTTCGGCGCTGCAGTTTTTCAAGGCGCTTGCGGATGAAAGCCGACTGAAGATGGCGGGGATGCTCGCAAATCGGGAATATAGCGTGGAGGAACTGGCGGCGTCATTGGCGCTCAAGTCCCCGACGGTCTCGCATCATCTCGGTGTGTTGCGGCGCGCGGGGCTCGTGCAGGTGCGCCCCGATGGCACCACGCATTATTACCGACTCGATCTCGATGCGCTCCGGCAGTTGCACCACAAGGTGCGACCGGACAATATCGCCATCTCCCAATCGGCGACGGCAGATTCGGCATGGGATCGCAAGGTGTTGAGCGATTTCTTCGATGGCGCGCGACTGAAGGAGATTCCCGCCAGCCACAAAAAACGCGCGGTGATCCTCACCTGGCTCGCGGAGCAGTTCGAGATCGGCGTGCGCTATCCGGAGAAGGCCGTCAACGAGATCATCAAGCGGCACCATGAGGACAGCGCGACCCTGCGCCGCGAACTGATCGGTGGCGGCTGGATGGAGCGCGAAAATTCGGTCTATTGGCGTGTCGGCCCCGACCGAGAATCGCATCTTCCAGTGGCGTAGGCTTCAGCCTGCGTTCTCTATTCGTCACGCATCGCGCGCAGGCTGAAGCCTACGCCACCAGCACTCGGCACTGTTTCGTGGTGAGTTTCCGCTGTGACGTGCGGTAGAATGGTCTCTTGCGGAGACGATGTACCGAGAGACGAAGGGATGAGCGCTATGCCGAAAGAGGTCGGATTCGTGACAATGGGCAACGCGGCGGAGATGAATGACAGACAACGCGCCGGAAATCGGCATCGGGATGCTCGGCTATGCCTTCATGGGCAAGGCGCACTCGAACGGCTACAAGCAGATGCCGTATATCTTCTGGCCGCCGCCTGCCCTCCCGAAGCTCGTCAGTATCGCCGGACGCTCCGAGGAGTCGGTGCAGACCGCCGCGCGGCGCTACGGCTTCGCGAAGGCGACGACGGACTGGCGCACCGTCATCGATGATCCAGAAGTCCAGGTTTTCGACAACTGCGGCCCGAATAACCTCCATGCCGAGCCGTCCATCGCCGCCGCTGAGGCCGGGAAGCACGTCCTTTGTGAGAAGCCACTTGGCCGCACAACGCGCGAGGCGAAGCAGATGCTCGACGCGGTGAACAAGGCGGGTGTCAAGCATCTCTGCGCTTTCAACTACCGCTTCGCGCCTGCGGTGCTCCATGCCCGGCACTTGATCCAGTCCGGTGCGCTCGGTCGGATCTTTCATTTCCGTGCCCGCTATCTCCAGGAATGGATTCTCGATCCGAGCTTCCCGATTGTCTGGCGGCTGGAAAAGGATGTCGCGGGGAGCGGTGTCCTCGGTGATCTCGGCGCGCACATCATCGACCTCGGCCGCTTCCTCGTTGGGGAAATCGCGTCGGTTTCCGCCGTCACCAAAACGTTTATCCCCGAGCGGACGAACAGCGCGGGGCAAATGCAGCATGTGGATGTGGACGATGCCTTCGCGGCGGTCGTCGAGTTCGCGAATGGCGCGCTCGGCACGCTGGAAGCCTCGCGCTTCGCCTTGGGGCGGAAGAATCACAATGTCTTCGAGATCAATGGCGAGCACGGCAGCCTCGTCTTCAATCTGGAGCGATTGAACGAATTGGAGGTTCATCTGCCCGATCAGCAGCCGGAGAACTCGGCGGGCTTCACGACGGTGCTTGTCAGCGAGGCATCGCACCCCTACTGGAAATACTGGTGGCCCCAGGGGCACATGATCGGCTGGGAGAACCTCTTCGTCCATGAGGTCGCGCACTTCCTCGGCGCGGTCACCGGCGCGCACGAGGTTGCCCCCATCGGCGCGACCTTCGCGGACGGCTATCAGGCCGCCGTCATCTGTGATGCCATCGTCGAGTCATCCAACCAGGGCTGCCGCATCCCGGTCCCGCAAATGGAGGCGTGAAGATAACCTCGGGTAGGAATGACACACTGAGGAACTGATCCCTCCCCTCTCCATCGCCCGTAGATCACGGTAGATATCAGGTTTGTTCGGCGATGGAGAGGGGCCGGGGGCTCCGTACGTGAGGGAAGAAAACCCTACGCCGCGACCGTTCCGAGCGCATCCTGATCGCCCGCATCCTCGCTGCCGATATAGAGATGATTCGGTGAGACGAGGGGCGTTGTGCGCACCGGCAAACCGGCGATCTCCGCTGTCTCGCCCGCCTGTGCGGGGTTGAGCAGCACGAGTTCCGGTGCGCTGCCGAACCGCTGGGTGTATCGCTCCGCCGCTGCCTCGACCTTCGCCCGCAGCGAGCGCTTCCGATCGTTGTCATACCAAACGAGAAACATCGCGCGATCTCCTTTCCATCATCGACCAGCCTCAAGTATACCAGAACATTTGTTCGTCTTGCAAGAATGGGGCTGTACGTGCAAAATGAACGTACTAGGAATTTCGGCCTGTGTTTCGGCATGGGTGGCGGAATTGTGGATAACTCCCCCGGAAATTGGGGATAATCCGTGGACGATGTGGGCAAATCTGTACGTACTACGTTGCGACGCTCATTGCGGACACCCTTCGGAGTGCCAACCACAGCGGGAGAGTCACCGGAGGATTATGGGACAGCAGCTTTCGCCAGCAGATCACCCCCCTGACCGCGCGGAGACGCCGCCCGGTCATGTTTCGGTGCTGAAGGAGGAATGTCTCGCCCTTCTCGCGCCGCGTCCCGCCACGGCGATGATCGACGCCACCTTCGGTGGCGGCGGTCATGCGCGCGGGTTGCTGGAAGCGACGTCACCGGATGGTGTGCTGCTGGCGCTCGATGCCGACCCCGACGCGATCGCGCGCGGGCAGGCATTGCAGGAAGAGTTCGGTGTCCGACTGATCCTGCGGCAGGCGAACTTCGCAGGCATGGCGGCGGTCGCGGCAGGGATTGGCTGGCAGGCGGGGAGTGTCTCGACGATTCTCCTCGACCTTGGGCTCTCGTCGTTCCAACTGAGCGACGCCGCGCGCGGCTTTTCCTTCATGCGTGACGGGGCGCTCGATATGCGCTTCGACAATACACAGGGCATGACGGCGGCGGAAATCGTCAATACGTGGGACGAAACCGCGCTCGCCGATCTCTTCTGGGCCTATGGCGAGGAACCGGCGTCGCGTCGCGTCGCGCGGCACATCCTCTATCGCCGCGCGTCGCACCCCTTCACCACGACGCAGCAACTGACGGACGCGGTGGTGAGCGCGAAGGGTGTGCGACGAGGGAAGATTCACCCCGCGACACAGGTCTTTCAGGCCCTCCGTATCGCGGTCAACGACGAAGTCGGCGTCCTGGCTCGCGCCTTGAATGCCGCGCGCGATCTGCTCATGCCGGGTGGGCGGCTGGCGGTAATCTCCTTTCACTCGCTCGAAGATCGCGCCGTGAAGCTCTTTTTTCGCCACGAGGCGAGCGCGACCGAGCCGGATATGCTGCCGCGCTCGGTGCCGGTGCAGCCCGCCGCCCGCACGCCGAGCCTCCGGATCGTCACGCCCCGCCCGGTGAGCCCGAGCGATGCGGAGATCGCCGCGAACCCCCGCGCCCGGAGCGCCCGCTTGCGCGTCGCGGAGAAGCTCGCACTTCCAACATCGAAGGGAGGTGATTGATGCTCTTCCCCGCGCGCCCGCGCGCCACCGTGACCCGCATCTCGGCACCGATGGCCGTGCCGGTGCAGACCGGTGCATCGCCTTCGCTCGGTACGCGGTTCACCGCAGGCGCAGAGGACCTACTCGCACGGGCGCGCACGGAAACGGTCCGACAGATCGTGATCTGGTTGCTCGTCACGCTCTGCGTCGGGTCGGTGGCGCTCGTCTACCTCCTGCAAACCAGCCATGTCGCCTCGCTCGCCAGCGAACGTGCCACCCTTGAGCAGGAGACCGCCCGAATGCAGGACGCGAACGCGCGGCTGGCGGCGCAGGTCGCCGGGTTTCAAACGCTCTCTCGCGCCGATCAAACGGCCCGCGATCAAGGCTCGCGCCCGGCCCCTGCTGGGAGTATCGCCTACGTGACGCTTCCGGATGCCCCGGATGCAGCGCCGACGGCTACTGCGCCGCCGCCCCCGTCCCCGAACCTCTTTCATCGCATTGAGAACGCCCTGACGGGCCACGCGAGCGCACGGAACACGGGACCTATTGTGGCAACACCGGGGGCACAACCATGAGCAAAGGCGTCATCTCGCATTGGCGGATCATCTCGCTCTTTTGCGTCTTCTCGCTCATCACGAGCGCGATTGGCTGGCGGCTCGTCTCATTTCAGGTCGTCGGCAGCGACAGGTTGCAGTCCGAAGGGCGGGATTTTCGGGTCCATGAAGAGACGATTCTGCCGCGCCGGGGCCTGATCCGCGATCGTGGCGGCCTCGTGCTTGCGACGAATATCCCCTCCACCGACATCTACGCGACGCCGAAGAACCTCACGGAGCGTGACCGGGTCGGGCTCGCGCAGGAGCTTTCCACGCTCCTTGGTATCCCGCTCGATACGCTCTATGACCGGATCAGTGCGAAGAATGTCGATTGGTCGCTCATCGCGCGGCAAGTGGACGATGGAACGATCGCGACGATCAAGGCGAAGTTTCCGCCGAAGAACCACCCCGAACTCATCTACCAGGAGGTGCCGAAGCGCACCTATCCGAACGGCCCCTTCCTCTCGCCACTCCTCGGTTTCACGAATGCGGACGGCACCGGCTATTACGGCCTCGAAGGACGCTATAACGATCTCGTCGGCGGCGAACCGGGCGTGCTCGTCGCCGAAACCGATGCCGCTCGCCAACCGCTCGCCTTTGGGCAGCAGCAATACCGCGCGCCGGTCGAAGGCGCGGACCTCGTGCTGACCATCGACGCCTCGATCCAGCGCATGGCGGAGGACGAACTGGCGCGGACGATCACCGAGCAGGGCGCGACGGGGGGCACGATCCTCATTATGGACCCGAACACCGGCGCGATCCTCGCGTCCGCCTCCGCGCCGAGCTACGACCCGAACACCTTCAACCGCGCCGACCCGCAAAGCTACCTCAATCCCGCCGTCAGCGCGACCTATGAGCCGGGCAGCACCTTCAAAATCTTCACGATGGCGGCCGGTTTGCAGACGGGGGGCATCACGGCGCAGACTACACTCGTCGATAACGGCTTCTTCAAGGTCGATCCGGACACGATCTACAACCTCGACAAGAAGGCATGGGGGCCGGAGACGATGATGCAGGTGCTGGAGCGCTCCTCCAATGTCGGCGCTTCGTATATCGCGAAGCGGACGGGGAAAGAGAACTACTACGGGATGCTCCGGCAGTTCGGTATGGGTCAGAAGACGGGGGTGGACCTCGAAGGCGAGGAGATCGGCATCGTGCGGTGGCCGGACAACCCGACGACGATCTGGAACCCCATCGACCTCTACACCAACTCGTTCGGGCAGGGAATCACGATCACGCCGCTCCAGATCGTCACCGCCGCCTCCGCGATTGCCAATGGCGGCACCCTCTACACGCCGTACGTCGTCAACCGGATCGAGCGACACGGCGATCTCGTCCAGGATCATCACCCCCAGCCGGTGCGGCAGGTGATCCGCCCGGATGTGGCGGCGACCGTCCGCGATATGATGACGCAGGCGACGCATAACGCGCTTGCGGATAAAATCAATCTGCCGGGGTACGATATCGCGGCGAAGACGGGGACGGCGCAAATCCCGGACCCGAAGACCGGGAAATACGTGGAGGACAAGACCATCGCTTCGATCATCTCTTTTTTCCCTGCCGATAAGCCCCTTTTTACGGTCCTCATCAAGATCGACCAACCGAAGAAGAACTCGCTCGGCGGCGATGTCGCCGCCCCCGTCCTCGGGCGGTTGGCGGGGCAGCTCCTGCGCTATGCGGGCATCCCACCGGCGCCGCAGACGCCGAGGAAGCCATGATCCGCCTGCGCGATGTCCTCACCGGCACGAAGGGGCGGTTGGTGGCGGGTACGCCACTCGCGCCGGATTACCTCTTCGCATCGGTGGCGATCGATTCGCGTCAGGTATCATCCGGCGCGCTCTTTTTCGCGCTGCCCGGTGCGGCGATGGATGGACATACCTTCATCGATCAGGCGGCAGCGAACGGCGCGGCCTGTGCCGTGGTGCGGGAGGAGTGGCTGGCCGCGCGGGACGACGGGTATCCGCTGCCGCTCCCCGTCATCGTGGTGCCCGAAACGCTTCAGGCGCTTCATGATCTCGCCGCGTGGTGGCGGTCGCTCTTTCCCGTTCCCCTTGTCGGCGTGACCGGCAGCGTCGGCAAGACGAGCACGAAGGAGTTGATCGCGACGGTGCTCGGCAGCCGCTTTCGTGTCCTGCGCAACCCCGGCAACCTGAACGCCATCACCGGCTTGCCGCTTGTGCTTCTCGGCCTGACGCCGGATGTGCAAGTTGGCGTGGTTGAAATGGGTCTGTACGACGCGGGGGACATCGCCCGGATGGTCAAGATCGCGCGCCCGAAGATCGGCGTCGTCACCAATGTTGGCGTCTCGCACGCGGAACGGCTCGGTTCCCAGGCCGCGCTCGTCGCCGAAAAAGGCGATCTGGTCGCCGGGCTGCCAGCGGATGGCTTCGCAATCCTCAACGGCGATGACGAGCGCGTCCGCGGGATGCGGGCGCGGACGGCGGCGCAGGTCATCACCTACGGCCTCGGTGACGAGAACGACATCCGCGCCGCGCAGGTCGAGAGCGCGGGGTTGTCCGGCATCTCCTTTCGGCTGATGCTGCCCGATGAGCGACCCGTGCAGGTCAACTTGCCGCTCCTTGGGCGGCACAGCGTCCATACTGCGCTCGCGGCAACTGCCGTCGCACGGGCGATGGGTCTTGCGCTGGAGGAAATTCTCGAACTGGGCTGCAAGGCGAGCAGACCCAGTTGCGCCTCTACACCGTGCCCGGTCCGAATGGTGCGACACTGATTGATGATACCTACAACAGCAGCCCGCAATCGACCCTCGCGGCCTTCAATCTGCTCGCGGAACTCGATGCGTCTCGGCGGATCGCAGTGCTTGCGGATATGCTGGAACTCGGCGTCTACGAGGCGGAGGGCCATACGCGCGTCGGTCAGCGCGCAGCGGCAGTCGTCGATCGGCTTGTACACCTTCGGTAGCCGTTCCACCGCCACGGCGGAAGCGGCGGCGCAGGCGGGGATGGCTGCGGAGGCGATTGTCGCGTACCCGGCGGATGCGAAAGAAGCGCTTGCCGCGCGCTTGCGTGCCGAACTGCGCGCAGGCGATGTCGTCCTGGTCAAAGGTTCACGCGGGATGCACATGGAAGAGCTTGTCGATGCATTGCGCGCGGAAGTGCGCCCGAGTGCGGAGACGAAAACGACGGAGACGCGCGAGCACGACGACGCAGCCGGACGGCGCGGCATGACCCACCTGGCGCTCCTGAATCGTCGTCTTGCTGCGTGACGTCGGTGCTTGCCGATCAGCCCCGCGCGAATCTCGCGGCGTCGCTGGCGCTCGGTGCGTGTCGCCTTCATCGTCACGGTCATCATCGGGCGACCGATTATCGCCACGCTTAAGCGGCACAAGATCGGCAAGCGCATCCGGGTCGAGGGGCCGGAGAGTCACATGGTGAAGATGGGCACGCCGACGATGGGCGGCATCATGATCGCCACGAGCGTCGTCGCTCCTCACGGCGATCTTCAACCTCGTCGGGCGGCTCTCGATGCTGCTGCCGCTCGGGGTACTTCTCGCCTGCGCGGTGCTCGGCGCGGTGGACGATATGCTCAACCTCGTCGGCGGCACGCGCATGGGCCTGACGGCACGCTTCAAGTTCGCCTGGCTCTTCCTCTTCGCGGCGGTTGCGGCGTGGGTCCTCTATGGCCCGCTCGGGTCTGCACAATATATTCGTCCCGTTCTGTCGGCAAGTACGACATCGGTATTGTCTACTTCCCGATCGCACTCATCAGTATCATGGGCTTCGCCCACGCGGTGAACCTGACCGATGGCCTGGACGCACTTGCCGGTGGAACGGCGGCTATCGCCTACATCGCCTACGGCATGATTGGCTACTTGCAGGGCCAACTGCAAGTCGTGACCTTCTGCTTCACGATGGTCGGCGCGCTGATCGGCTTCCTCTGGTACAACGCGCACCCGGCGCAGGTCTTCATGGGTGACACCGGCTCGCTCGCCATCGGCGCGGGGTTGGCGGTGGCCGCTTTTCAGACCGGTCAATGGCTTGTCCTCCCCGTTGTCGGCTTCGTCTTTGTCGTCGTTACACTCTCCGTGATGCTCCAGGTCGGCTACTTCAAGCTCACGAAGGGGAAGCGCATCTTCAAGAAAGCGCCGATTCATCATCATTTCGAACTGATCGGCTGGTCCGAGACGCAGGTGCAGATGCGCTTCTGGCTGGTCGGCATCGCGGCGGGGATGCTCGGCATCGCCCTCGCACTTTCATAGGGGTACTGGCACATGGCGGACGTGACACGACAAAGCAATCTGCATGGCAAGCGGGCACTCCTGATCGGCCTTGGGCTCCATGAGGGCGGCACGGGTGTCGTGCGCTATCTCGTGCGCGCCGGTGCCGAGGTGACCGTGACGGATCGCCGCGACGAAGCGGCCCTTGCCGCCGCGATCCGCTCGCTCGATGGCCTGCCGGTTCGTTACGTGCTCGGCGGGCACGAGGGCATCCGCGTCACCGACTACGACCTGATCGTGCGTAACCCGGCGGTGCCGACGGACGTGCCCCTCCTCGAGGCGGCGCGCGTGGCGGGTATCCCCATCGAGATGGAAATGACGCTCTTCCTCGCCGCCTGCCCCGCCCCGGTCATCGGCGTGACGGGCACGAAAGGGAAGACGACGACCGCGCTCTGGACGGGACATATCCTGCGCCAGTGGAAGCCGGAGACAGTCATCGCGGGCAACATGGGCATTTCCGCCCTCGACGCCCTCCCGGCGATCACGCCGGAGACGCCGGTCGTCCTCGAACTGTCCTCGTTTCAGCTCGAGGCGACGGGAGAGCGCGGATTGAGCCCGCAGATCGCGGTGATCACGAACCTCTCCGCGGACCACCTCGACCGCTATCCGAGCTTCGCGGCCTATGCGGAGACGAAATGGGCAATCGCGGCCTATCAGAGTGCGCGCGACACGCTCATCCTCCCCGCGACGCAGTTCGCTGCCGTGGCAGATGACGCGGGCCTGGCGTTCATCGCCACACGGGCATCGGAAGCGAAGGCGCGCGTGATGCCGTTCGGGAGCCTGCCACCGACCGATGGCTATCCGGTCGGTTCGTGGTGGATCGAGGACGCCGATACCCTGCTCTGGACCGATGGACGCCGCTCCTACCCACTTGGGCGTGGGCGTGATCTCTCGCTGCCGGGAGCGCACAATCGGATCAATGCGTGCGCGGCGGCGGCGGCGGCGCTCGCCTACGGCGCGCCCGTCGATGCCGTCCGCGAGGGTTTACGGACCTTTCGGGGCGTCACGCATCGCTATGAGGACCTCGGCGTCATTGATGGCGTGCGATACATCAACGATACCGCCGCGACCGCACCGACTGCGGCGGTCGCGGCGCTGCACACGACACCGGGGCCGGTGATCCTCCTCGCGGGTGGCTCGGATAAGGGGCTCGATTTCACACCGCTCGCGGACGCGATGCTCGGTGCGAAAGCGATCATCCTCTTCGATGGTCGGGTGCCGACATCGCTGGCGGCGATGCTCCACACGCGGCACTATGCCGGGGTCCTCGTTGGCCCGGTGGGCGGGATGGAGGAGGCGATGCGCCATGCGGTCGCGCTCAGTGCGCCGGGCGATACGGTGCTCCTTTCACCCGGTACGGCGTCATTCGGGGTCTTTCAGAACGAGTTCGACCGTGGCGATCAGTTCCGGGCGGCGGTTGAACGCCTCCGTGGGGAACGAGAGGGGCATTGATGGCAGTCGAGCGTATCGCTCTCCCGCGCAAGCGGGTAATCGCCAAGCCGACGACGCACGCACCGTCCGGGCAGGTCGATACCGTGCTCGTCGGCACATTGATCGTGCTCGTCTCGCTAGGTACGCTGATCATGTTCAGCGCGTCGTACGCGGTCGGCATCCGTGATACGGGGGATGGCCTCTATTTCCTGCGGCGGCACCTGGTGTTCGCCGCCCTCGGTGCCTGCGCGCTGATCGTCACGTCGCGCGTGGATTATCATTTCTGGCGACGCTTCTCCGTGCCCGCAATGGCGGGAACGCTCTTGCTGCTGATCGCCGTGTTGCCGCTCGGGCATACCGTCTTCGGGGCGCGGCGCTGGTTCGATCTCGGACCGATTCAGATGCAACCGAGCGAGATCATGAAGTTCGTGCTCATTCTCTACATGGCGGACCTGCTCGACCGCAAGGGCAATCGCATCCGCCACTTCCTCAATGGTGCCGCCCCCTTCGCGATCATCCTTGGCTTCACGCTCTTCCTCATCATGCTCGAACCCGACCTCGGTACCGCGACGGTGATCGCCCTCATCGGCATCAGTGTCTTCCTCGTTGCGGGGGCGGACATGCGTCAGCTTGGGCTTTTCCTCCTCAGTGGTGCCGGTGCGTTCGCGGCCCTCGCCTTCTCCGCCCCCTACCGGCGCGAGCGGCTCCTGCTCTTCCTGCACCCGGACCGTGATCTGCGTGATGCGGGCTGGCAACTCTGGCAGGCGCGGATCGCGCTCGGTGACGGTGGGGTGTTTGGTCTCGGTCTCGGTGCGTCACGGCAGAAGTTCAGTTGGTTGCCGGTGCCACACACCGATGCAATTTTCGCGGTGGTTGGCGAGGAATTAGGGTTGGTTGGCTGCGCCGTCGTCCTCGGGTTATTCGGGGTCATGGCGGTGCGCGGCTATCGAACCGCCCTCAACGCACCAGATCGTTTCGGCGCGATCATGGCGACCGGCATCACCACCTGGCTCGTCTTCCAGGCGGTGATCAATATCGGCGGCGTGACGACGGCTATTCCGTTCACGGGGGTGCCATTGCCGCTCTTCTCGTACGGTGGCTCGTCCCTCGCGGTGACGCTCGGCACGCTCGGCATCCTCATCAATATCTCGCGCTCCGGCGTGCCCCAGGAGCGACGCAACCGGCAACCGCGACGCGCGGATGGACACGGCGATGATTGAGCGCGCCCCCGCCAGCCTCTCTTTGCCGCCATTCGACGCGGCGGTCCATTTCGTCGGGATCGGCGGCGCGGGGATGATCGGACTGGCGCGGATTCTCCTCGCCCAAGGTTACCGCGTTTCCGGCTCGGATCGGAGCGATTCTCCCGCCCTTGAGACCCTCCGCACGCTCGGTGCGGTCGTCCATCTCGGGCACGACGCGGCGTATCTGGGAGATGCCGCCCTCGTCGTCATTTCGGCGGCGGTGCGGGAGGAAAATGTCGAAGTCACGGCGGCGCGGGCGCGCGGTATCCCCGTCATCAAGCGGGCGGCCTTGCTCGGTGCGCTCGCCAATGCCCGGCAATGCATCGCGGTCGCCGGGACGCACGGCAAGAGCACCACGAGCGGTATGATCGCCTTCATCCTCAGCACGCTCGGACACGACCCGCTCTTCGTCATCGGTGCGGAGGTGCGCGACCTCGGCACGAGCGCGCGGGACGGGGCGGGGCCGCTCGCGGTCGTCGAAGCGGATGAGTACGACTACTCCTTCCTCCAACTGACGCCCGATGTCGCCCTCATCACGAACATTGAGCACGACCACCCCGACATCTTCCCCGACGCACAGAGCTATATGGACGCTTTCGTGCAGTTCGTTCGGCAAACCCGACCGCATGGCACGGTGATCGTCAACACAGATGAGCCTGAGAGTGTGGCGATGGCGCGCGCAGCCATGCCCACAACCACGCTCCCGCTTCAGACGGTTGGCCTGTCCGATGCGGCGGACTGGCAGGTGACGCTTTCGGCGGACGGTGCAGTGACACTGACTGATCCCGCAGGGGCGAGCACGACCGCTACCCTCGCGGTCGCGGGGGCGCATAATGCCCGGAACGCCGCGATGGCGGTTGCCGCCTGTGCGGCGGTCGGTGTCGCGGCGAGTGAGGCCCTGCGCACTGTAGCGCAGTATCGCGGTGTGGGGCGACGGTTTGAACTCATTGGTGAGGCAAGGAGTATCACGATCATCGACGATTACGCGCACCATCCCACAGAAGTACGCGCGAACCTCCTGGCGGCACGCGCCCGCTATCCGGGGCGGCGGATCGTCGCGGTTTTCCAGCCGCACACCTTCAGTCGGGCCGCACTTTATCACGTCGAGTTCGCGGCGGCCCTCTCCGACGCGGACCTTGCGCTCGTCACCGACATTTACGCGGCGCGCGAGCCCGATCCGGGGACGATCCACGCGCGGGATATTGCGGGCGGGGTGGCGGATGGGCGCGGCATCTACGCGGGCGATCTCGATGCGACACTCCTGCTGCTCCGCGCGCGTGTCGCGCCCGGCGATGTCGTGCTGACCTTCGGGGCGGGTGACGTCACGACGGTGGGGCCGAAGCTCCTGCACTCGCTCGCAGCATCTGCGGTGGCCGGATGAGCGGGGTGATGCATATGACGGACCGCGCCGCAATTCGGGCGAATGAACCGCTCCGTCGCCACACGACGCTTCATGTCGGTGGCCCGGCGGATTGGTTTCTCAAGATCGGCGCGCAGGACGGCGACGCGCCCCTCATGGAGGCGCTGCGCTGGGCGACCGCAGAGGGGCTGCCGATCACGGTGATCGGGGGAGGCAGTAATGTGCTCGCTGCGGATGCCGGTGTCGATGGCCTGGTCATCAAGCTCCTGACACCGCGACCCGCGCTGGCAATCGACGCAGCCGACCCCACTGCGCCGGTCGTCACCGGGCACGCGGGGATGCTGATCTCCGGCTTCGCGGAAGCATGTGGGGCGCGGGGTCTCGCGGGGCTGGAATGGGCGGTCGGCTTGCCCGGTACCCTCGGTGGCGCGGTCGTCAATAACGCGGGCGCGCACGGGAGCGAGATGAGCACATCGTTCCTCGATGCGACGTTGATCCGCATGGACGCGACGCCCCTCACCATCACAGCAGCGGACCTCGCCTATCGCTATCGTCACAGCACGATCAAGGACGGGACGCTGCGCGGGGTGCTGACGACGATCCGCGTCCGCCTCGCGCCCGGCGACCCCGCCGAATTGCGGGCACGCGCCACCGCGTACCACGAGTGGCGCAGGACGGCGCAACCCCAGGCGGCGTCGGCGGGGTCGATGTTTCAGAACCCGCCCGGCGATGCGGCGGGGCGATTGATCGAGGCGTGTGGCCTGAAGGAGTTCACCATCGGTCAGGCACAGGTATCGCCCGTCCATGCGAACTTCCTTGTCAATCTCGGCAAAGCGACGGCGGCGGACGTGATCGCGGTGGGCGACCACTGCCGCCAGTGCGTACGGGACACATTCGGGATCGAACTCCAATACGAGGTGCAGCGCATCGGGCGGTGGGCTGTCTGGGACGAGGGGCATCAATGACAGATCAACAACCGCGACGTGGCGGGCGTAAACTCCGGGTCGGTGTCCTCTTCGGCGGGCAGTCGAGCGAGCACGCCGTCTCCCTCGCCTCGGCGCAATCGGTGATGGCGGCGCTCGATCCGGAGGCGTACGAAGTCGTGCCGATTGGGATCACGCGGCAGGGGCAGTGGCTAACGGGGGGCGACCCGATGCAGCAGTTGCTTGCCGCCGGTGGGCAACTGACCGCCCGCCCGCCGGAAACGGGGCCGGACACGAGCGCCGTCGTCCCCGTTGACCAACAATCCGCCCTGACGACCGGGCCGGAGGGTGCATCACGCGAACTGCACCGGCTCGATGTCATCTTCCCCGTGCTGCACGGGCCATTTGGTGAGGATGGCACGGTCCAGGGGTTCCTCGAACTGGCCGACATCGCCTATGTGGGCTCGGGCGTGCGCGGTTCGGCGGCGGCGATGGATAAGGCAATGATGAAGGCGCTCTTCCGCGACGCGGGCTTGCCGACACCGCGCGCGCAACTGGTGCGCGAGTCGGAGTGGGAGCGCGCGCCCGCAGAAGTGGTGCGGCGACTGGTGGGAATGCTTGGACTCCCTTGCTTCATCAAGCCTGCGAATATGGGGTCCAGTGTCGGGGTCTCGAAGGCGAGTACGGAACACGACATATCGCACGCCCTGACCGAGGCATTCCGGTTCGATAGTGACGGTCGGGTCGTCGTCGAGGAGGCGATTGACGGGCGAGAAGTCGAGTGCAGTGTGCTCGGCAACGACGATCCACAGGCGTCGGCAGTCGGTGAGATCATTGTGCAGGGGCACGACTTCTACGACTACGAAGCGAAATACACCGATCCCACGACCCGTTTGCGCATTCCCGCCGACATCCCACCCCACATCGCCGAGCAGGTGCGCGCGCTGGCCGTTCACGCCTTTCGCACCATCGACGCGGCGGGTTTGGCACGGGTGGACTTCTTCTATGAACCGGAGCGCGATCGCGTCCTCATCAACGAGATCAACACGATGCCCGGCTTCACGTCCACCAGCATGTATGCCATGATGTGGCAGGCGGTCGGGGTGTCCTACGGCGAACTCGTCGATCAGTTGATCGCCCTCGCCATCGCGCGGCATGATCGCCGCCGACGGCGACGCGGGGAGGGGTAACGGATGGCGCGTGGGGTCACGGCGAAGCGGGTCGGCCAGGCATGTGTCCATCTCTGCCGGTGGATGCTCGTCATGCTCCGCAATGGCCGCTTGCCTGCCGGTGCGGGGGCATTGGCCCTCGCGGGCGTTTTGGCCTATGTGGTGACAGACGTGCGCTTTTCCGTAGATCAGGTGGTCGTCACGGGGGTGGCAGCCCTGCCGGGGTCGGCGGTCGCGGAGGCGTCCGGCGTGCTTGGGCAGAGTGTCTTCAGTGTGGAGAGTGGTGCGGTCGCGCGTCGCGTCGCCGCGCTTCCCGGCGTGGAGCACGCGGAGGTCCATACCGAAGCGCCCGACCGGCTCGTAATCGCGATTAGCGAGCGGCAGGCGGTGATGATCTGGGACGCCGTCGGGCAGTCCTTCCTCGTGGATACGCTCGGTGATGTGCTCGGTCAGGTCGATCCGGCAGCGATCCCCGCATTGCCGCATCTTCAGGCACTCGCGGGCATCCCCGCACCCATCACCGGGAACCGGGTGAGCGCGGTGCCGGTGCGCGCCGTACTCGCCCTCAATGAGCGGTTGCCGACCGACGCAGGTCTCACACAGGCGGCGATTACGCTCGACCCGGTGAGCGGGCTCGTGGTGCAGACGGAGCGTTGGCGCGCGGTATTGGGAAATGACGAACTTCTCGGCAAGAAACTTGCCATACTCAAGCTGCTGCTGCGCGATCAGACATGGTCTGATCTGGATATTCGTGATCCAGATCGCCCTATTTTACGTAAACGGTAGTCATAGGTGGGACGGGATGGGTAGCGCGTGAATCTCTGGCGGGCAACAACACAGCGTTCGCGCGGCGCGGTCGTTGGCATCGACGCGGGCAACGTCGATGTGCGTGTGGTTATCGCTACCGTGGACGCGCTCTCCACCGACGTGAGCGACGCGCGCGTGCCGGTGCTCGGGGTCGGCGTCTCGCCCGCGCAGGGGTTGTCGCGCGGCGCGGTCACCGATGCCCGCCGTCTGGGTGCGGCGATCCGCACCGCGATGGCCCAGGCGGAGAAGGCAGCGGGGCATCGCGTGCTCGGTGCCTACTTCAGTGTGCCACTCGCCCAGTTCCGGGCGCTCGGGGACAATCCGCGTGCGGGCCGCGTCTTCCTTGCGTCGCCGATCGCGGTGCGTGAACTGACGCTCCGGGCGGCGGAGCAAGCGCCCATTTGGCAGGATGTCGCGCACTATGCCGGTTTGGCGGTCGTGGGGATCGTGCCGAGCGTCCTCGCGGCGAGTGCGGCGGTCGTGCTGCCGGAAGAGCACGAGCACGGTGTCATCGTCATCGAATGTGGCGCGGAGCATACGAGTGTCGCAGTCTTTGTCGGCGGCACGGTTACGTCGATCGGGACGGTGCCCGTCGGGGGCGATCACATCACGCGCGATCTCGCGACGGTGCTGGGCATCGATCCGATGGAAGCGGAGCGGCTGAAATTCGAAGTGCGGAGCGCGCGCAGCGGGTCACCGGGGGTCGAAGTGCTCGTGCGCGGCGCGGATGGCACGCGGAGTGCGGTATCGGTTGCATTGATCGCAGCGATTATCACCGCGCGGGTGGATCAGATGCTCGCGCATGTCTGCGAGATGGTGAAGCCCGCTCGTTCAGCGGCACTGGCGAGGACCCGCGATGGCGCGTCGGTCAGTGGCGTCGGGCAGGTGGTGCTGTGCGGAGGTGGTGCGGCGCTCTCCGGACTCGCGCCGATGGCGCGCGCCGCACTGGGAATGCCGGTCCGGATTGCGGGGGCGTGGGGTTTCGCGGGGCCGATTGCGGTGCAGTCGCCCGTCTATGCCCCGGTCCTCGGTTTGTTGCGATGGCGCGCGGCAGTGCAGCCGCACGATGAGGGACGCGATGCGGCGGTCCGTTTCTCCACGCGGGATGCGCGTCCCGGAGCAAAGATTGGAGGAGAATTGCCAGACCAGCCAATACGAATCGGGCAAACTCGGTGGCAAGCATGGTTGCGAGAGTTCTTACCATGAGCGATACTGGTCAGCCAACAGGGGAGATGAGCACAGGTTCCTGTGGGTGCGGGAGATCGACCCTCATCGCGCGGATTGGCGAAGGGGAAGGACAAGGGCATGTTTGAATCTCACGTCGCGTACGGCGGCGAGAATTTTGCCCAGATCAAGGTGATTGGTGTTGGCGGCGGGGGGAGTAACGCCGTTAACCGCATGATCGAAGCGAAACTGCACGGTGTCGAGTTCGTCGCCGTGAATACGGACGCGCAAGCGTTGCTCCATTCACAGGCATCATTCTGCCTGCGGATCGGGGATAAACTGACCAAGGGCCTCGGCGCGGGTGGAAACCCCGCCATCGGCGCGAAGGCTGCGGAGGAGACGCGCGAAGCGATCTACGACGTGCTCAAGGGCGCGGATATGGTCTTCATTACCGCCGGGATGGGCGGGGGGACGGGGACGGGTGCCTCGCCGGTGATCGCGGAGATCGCCAAAGAGGTGAGCGCACTCACCGTCGGTGTTGTGACGAAGCCCTTCGACTTCGAGGGGCCGACGCGCCGGAAGAATGCGGAGGAGGGGATCGCCCTGCTCAAAGAGCGGGTCGATGCACTCATCACGATCCCGAACCAGCGGCTCCTCGCCATCGCGGACAGCAAGATGACCTTCGTGGATGCCTTCCGTCTCGCGGACGATGTGCTGAAGCAAGGTATTCAGGGGATCGCGGACCTCATCACCCGCCCCGGTATCATCAACCTCGACTTCGCGGATGTGAAGACGATTATGTCCGGCGCAGGATCTGCCTTCATGGCGATCGGTCGGGGTACGGGAGATAGCCGCGCGCAGGACGCGGCACGCATGGCGATTGAGAGCCCGCTCCTGGAGATGAGTATCCAGGGTGCGACCGGCATCCTCTTCAATATCTCCGGCCCGACCGATATGGGGTTGCAGGAGATTTACGAGGCTGCCGAAATCGTGCGTGAGGCGGCGGATCAGAATGTGAACTTCATCTTCGGCGCGACTTTGGACGAGCATATGGCCTCGCAGGAAGTCTCCGTCACGCTGATCGCGACGGGCTTCGACAACGATCGCGGTCGCGATCGGCTCCGGCCGCTCTTCCCGCGCACCAACCCCGCTAACGAGCCGCCACAGGCGCAGCCGTATCGCCGTCCGACGACGAGCCCGCTGCCGCCGCAGGCACCCTATCGGCCAACGGGCTCCTCTGGTGGTCAGGGGCCACTCGGTGGCGGGACACGGATGCCGGACCCACGCGACGATGACCAGCGGCGTCAACCGCCACCATCCCGCACCGGGCAACCGGAAACGAAGCCGGGCAGCGACGACGATGACTTTGACGTGCCACCGTTCGTTCATATTCTGCGCGGGCGGTAGGGGCGCGTAACAGTAACGAGGATCCCATGCACTGCCCGTACTGTCAGGCGCCGGATACGCGCGTCATCGATTCCCGCGAACTCGGCAGCGGCGAGAGCATTCGCCGCCGCCGGGAATGTCAGGCGTGTGGTCGTCGCTTCACGACCTACGAACGTGTCGAAGCAGTCAGCCTCTACGTCGTCAAGAAGGATGGTCGCCGCGAGGAGTACGACCCGCGCAAGCTCCGTACTGCGGTGCGGATCGCCTCAACCAAGCGCCCAGTCAGCGAAGCGTCGATCGATGCGCTCGTGGCCGATGTGGAACGTGCCTTGTTCGACCTCGGGCAGCGCGAGGTGCCGAGCACGACGATCGGCGAATTCGTGGTCGAGCGATTGCACGACCTCGACCTCGTCGCCTATATCCGCTTCGCCTCGGTCTATCGGGATTTTGCCGACCTCGACGAGATGCGCGCCGCGATCGACGGCCTCGTACGCGAGCGGACCGGACGACCGAACAGCGCCGCACGCCGCACCCGGCGCGCAGTCGTGGATTGATCGTCCCGCAGGCTTTCCCGCCATGTGGCAAAGAGAAGAACGCCCCCGTGATTGGGGGCGTTCTTTTCAGTTGCGCTACGTATGCGGCGATTATTGCCGGACTTCACCCGGGACAGTTGCGGCAGGCGTGCCTGCGCCATCGCTCAGGTGGCCCTGAATCTTCTCCATCAGCTTGTTCTTCGGCTGGAAACCGATGATCGTCTCAACCGGCTTGCCGCCCTTGTAGAGCATCAGGGTCGGGATGCTCATGATGCCGAGATTGCCGGCAATCTGCTGGTTCTCATCGACGTTGACCTTGGCAATCGTGATCTTGCCGCCGAGTTCGTCGCTGATCTGATCGAGGATAGGCGCAACCATCCGGCACGGGCCGCACCAGGGGGCCCAGAAGTCGACCAGCACCGGGCCTTCCGCATTCACCACCTGCTGATCAAACGTCGCGTCCGTTACCGCTACAGGATGTGCCATTGACGTAACTCCTTTTTCTTCCAAGGCTGCCGATGTCTCACACTGGCAGCAGTCTACACCGGAATCCGTTTCGGTGCATTCAATTCAACATCCGTGCATCGCACTGTATTCCAGGGGCGATAATTTCGCATGTCCTGCCACGAACGGGCGTTCGTCCTGTGTTACACTTCGGGGGTGTATTGGTGGCGGAAGGAGAAGCAATGACCGTGTCCGTGGGGTTTGATGGGGCGATGCTGCGTGCACCGCATACCGGCAGCGGCCAGTACAGCGTCGCACTGATCGCCGCCTTGCGTCGCCTGCCGGATCTGGCAGTATCGATCCTCTCTCCCGTGTCGTTACCGATGGAGCCTGACGCGGTCGTGGTCGCACCACCCCGCTCGCTCACTCGTGAACGACTGCGGAAGGTATGGTGGGAGCAAGTCGGCGTCACGCGGGCGGCGCACACCGCGCAAGCCGAAATCGTGCATATCCCCTATTTCGCGGCACCGCTGCGTCAGCGCGTGCCATATGTCATCACGGTCCACGATGTCATTCCGCTGCTCTTCCCCGCCTACGCGGGCGGGCGGGCGATGCGTGCGTACCTGCGCCTTGTCTCGGCGGGGACGGTACGGGCGGCGCAGGTGATTGCGGACTCAGAATGCTCGCGGCGGGATGCGATCCGTGTGCTCGGCCTCACGCCATCCCATGTGACCGCGATCCCCCTCGCGGCTGATGAGACGTTCAGCGGAGAAGAGGATGCCGCGCTCCACACTGCGCTCCGTGAGCGTTTCGGTCTGCACCGCAAACAGGTCATCTTCAACGTCGGCGGGCTGGATGTGCGCAAGAATGTTGCCACCCTCCTGCGTGCCTTCGCACGCGTCGTCGATGCAGTTGGCACAGAGATTCGCCTGGTGATCGGCGGGTCCGCCCACGGGAACGCGGCGCTCTACCCCGATCTGGCACCGCTCGCGCGCGATCTCGGTGTCGTGGACTCGGTGGTCTTCGCCGGGCGACTCAGTGATGCGGAGAAGCGCGCGCTCTATCAGATCGCGGCCTGCTATGTCGCACCCAGCGTCTACGAGGGGTTCGGCCTCACACCGCTTGAGGCGATGGCCTGCGGGACGCCGGTCGTGGCGGCGGACGCGAGTTGCACGCCGGAAGTCGTCGGTGATGCCGCGCTCCTTGTTGCGTCGTACGATGTCGAGGGATTCGCGCGCGCAATGACGCAGGTGCTGACCGATGCGGAGTGCGCGCGCACGCTGCGTGAAGCGGGCATCCGGCGTGCTGCTGCGTTTCGCTGGGAGCGCACGGCAGACGCGACATACGCGGTCTATTTGCGGGCGCTGACTGCGACGCCGATGGCGTATGCGGTCTCTCCTGCGGAGCGCGTGGAGAGCGCATCATGAAAGTGGTATTGCTGTCCAAAGCACTCGTTACCGGGGTCTATCAGAAGAAGGCGGAAGAGCTCGCGCGGCTTCCCGGCATGGAACTTACCGTCATCGTGCCGCCCTCCTGGCAGGAGCCGCGCGTCGGCGTCCAGCAGTTCGATCCGCAGTTCACCCAAGGGTACGATCTCGTCGTGACGGAGATGCGCTTTAACGGCCACTTCCATTATCATTACTACCCCGCGATCGGCAAGATTCTTCGCAAGATCCGTCCGGATATCTTCCATATCGACGAGGAACCCTTCAACTACGCCACCTACCACGCGCTCAGAGCAGGCCAGCGGGTCGGCGCGAAGATGCTCTTCTTCACCTATCAGAACATCCTCAAGAAGCTGCCGCCGCCGTTCTCGTATTTCGAGCGGACTGTCTATGCAGGGGCAGACGTGGGCATCGCCGCGAATCAGGCCGCGCTGGAAGTGATTCGTACGAAGGGGTATACCAAGCCGTCGCTCGTCATTCCGCAGTTCGGGGTTGACCCGGTGCTCTATCAACCCGCGCCGCCCGAACCGCGCCCCGCGAATCGCCCGCCGACGCTCGGCTACATCGGTCGGCTGGTCGAGGAGAAGGGGATTCAGATCCTCCTCGACGCGGTCGCGCTGCTGCGGCAGCCCTATCGGCTGGAAATCATCGGCTCGGGGTATTATCGGACGGAACTCGAAGTCCAGGCGGCACGCCTCGGCATCCGCGATCGCATCTTCTTCCGCAATTCCGTGCCCTCGCGCGATGTGCCGAATGTGCTGAGCAAGATCGACATCCTCATCGTGCCGTCGCTGACGCGCTCCAACTGGAAAGAGCAGTTTGGTCGCGTCATTATCGAGGCGATGGCCTGTGAGGTGCCGGTCATCGGCTCCGATTCCGGCGAAATTCCCAATGTGATCGGCGATGCGGGCGTGATCGTACCGGAGGGCGACCCCGAAACCCTCGCGCTGCGCATCTGGGAACTGATGGAAGATCGTGTGCGTCGCCTCGAACTCGCCGCACGCGGACGACAGCGCGTCTTGCGCTACTTCACGCAGCAGCAAGTCGCGCTCCGCTACTACCAACTCTATCAGGCGATGCTCTACGGTAATGTGCCGTACGAGCCGCCACCCCCACCACCGGTTTTCGTCGCGCCCTCTGGTTACCAGCCAATCGCCCCCGCCGCCGCCAACCCGCGCCCGCCGATGGATCGCGCGGCATCGATGGGCAGCCGCCCCGCCGGTCGGCCTGCGCCCGCATCCGGCAATGCGCGGTCAACGACTGCGCCTGCACCGACCGCTGAGACGGCGGCGCCCGCTCCCGCCGCGAGGCAAGACGACGAACTCGCCTATCCACCCGGCTACGGCGATGCGCAGGCGCGCGATCCTTTCCCGGACCATGAGCCGTTCGTCTGGCCGCATGAACGCGAGGCGGCATCCGCGCCGGAACCGGAGCCTCCGACGGTGCCGGATTGGTGGCCGTCCTCATCGCTTCGCCCGCCGAAACCGCCCGAGCAACCCTGGTGGATGACTGACGACAACGCGGGTGATCCCCCACCGTCTTCGTCCCGGCGCGGCGGATGAGTCAGGGCACCAGCGTGGCAGGATAGGAGCCGAAGATCGTCACGATGTCGGCGCGCGTCGCGCAGTCGGTCGAGGGCTTCCGCAACGATGGGGTCCTCGCGATGCCCCTCGAACTCGATCAGGAAATAATACTCCCCCATCGTCACTTTCTGTGGGCGGCTCTCGATGTGGATTAGTTGAATCTGACTCTGCGCGAGTTCCGCCAGGCACGCCTGGAGCGAGCCGGGGACATTGCGCTGGGTCGTGAAGACGAGGCTCGTCTTGTCGTGACCGGTCGGCGGCACATCGCTCTCGGAGAGGACGATGAACCGGGTGAAGTTCCGCTTCTCATCCTGAATATCGGACGCCAGCATCTGCGCGCTGAATACCTCGCCCGCCCGGAAGGGGGCGATGGCCGCTTGATTCGGCAATTCCTCGCGCATTACCTGCTCGACCGCGCCCGCCGTGGAGAGAGCGGCGACGGTCGAGACACCTGGCAGGAGGCGGTCGAGAAAGCGGCGGCATTGCCCGAGTGCTTGCGGATGTGAGATTACCTGTGTGATACCCGTGATGTCGCTGTCGGGCCGTCCCCACAAGAATTGCCGCACGGGCAGGATGACCTCACCCCGGATGCGCAGGGGCGTTTCGTGGATGAGCAAGTCGAGTGTCGTGCTTACCGCGCCTTCAAGCGAGTTCTCGAAGGGAAGAATCGCCTCACTCGCTACCCCCGTTTCGACGGCTTGGGTGAGCGCCGGGATACTCGGTACCGGAATCGGCCGGAAGGCACCACCCTGACTCACAGCGTACACGGTCGCCGCTTCCTCGCTGAATGTCCCCATCGGCCCGAGATAGGCGATCCGCCGCACGTCTTCAACCACTGTGCCCTCCCCGTGTTGTGCATTCGCACACCTATATCTGCGCGTGATTGGGCTTCTCTGTAAATTCCATCAAGAGCAGACGAATTTGACATAACTCCATTGACAACAGGCTTTTCGCATGGTACACTTTGCCTAATTCAACGTGTATGTACAGTTTCAAAGCATCATGCGAGACATCTGCTCGAACTGTAGTATATACCGAGAAGCGTGGTCAGATGGTAACGGAGCGTGGCGCCCGCCACGATAGGGACACACTCGTGCAACCACCACATCGTCACTGATGGAAGACGTGTCTGATACGCCTGCTCCAGGCGCATCGCCCCGCACACACAGATCGAACTTTTGCACAAATGCGGTGGCACGTCCTATGCCAATCAATCGACATAACGTAGCGATTGTCGCGCGTTCCATTCTCGACATTTCAGATGCCACCTGCTGCTAAGGTGGGCATCGCCGGTGGTTGCGTCCACCCAAAGAAAGGCATGCCCGCATGGACCTTCGCGAACGTCTTGAAGCCTATCGTACCGAAGAACGTAAACTCGCCTGGACAGGCACATTCTCTGAGTACTTCGACATGGTAACCAAGCAACCGTCCACCGCGCGCCTCTCGCACGCCCGCATATATCACATGATTCTCGATGCCGGAACCTCCCCGAACAGTGATGGCACGACCCATTTTCACTTTTTCGACGAAGAGATCTATGGCGTCGATCAGACGCTGCAACAGATCGTCGAATATTTCCGCTCGGCCGCATCACGGCTGGAGGTGCGTAAGCGCATCCTGCTCCTTATGGGGCCGGTCGGTGGTGGCAAGAGTTCGATTGTCTCGCTTATCAAGCGCGGGCTGGAATCGTACTCCCGCAGCGAAGAAGGCGCGGTCTACGCGATCAAAGGGTGCCCGATGCATGAGGAACCGCTGCATCTCGTCCCGGCGACGATGCGGCGCGATGTGGAGAAGGAGTACGGCATCTACATCGAGGGCGATCTCTGCCCACGCTGCCGGTACGATCTCGAACATCGCTACGGCGGGCGCGCGGAGGATGTCGAGATCGAACGGATCGCCTTTTCGGAGATGGAGCGTGTCGGCATCGGCACCTTCACGCCGTCTGACCCGAAATCGCAGGACATCTCCGAACTCGTCGGCGGTATCGACTTCAGCACAATCGCCGAAGTCGGCGTCGAGAGCGACCCGCGGGCGTATCGGTTCGATGGCGAACTAAATATCGCCAACCGTGGCGTGATGGAGTTCGTCGAGATGCTGAAAACGGACGAAAAGTTCCTCTACGTCCTCCTCACTCTCTCGCAGGAGCAGAATATCAAGACGGGCCGTTTCTCGATGATTTATGCGGACGAGGTTGTCGTCTCGCACACGAACGAGCATGAGTATCAGGCGTTTGTCGGCAATAAGCGCTCCGAGGCACTCCAGGACCGGATCATCCTCGTCAAAGTGCCCTACAATCTGCGCGTCTCCGATGAAGTGCGCATCTACCAGAAACTGCTGCAACAGAGCACGATTGCCAATGTCCACATCGCCCCCTACACACTCGAAACCGCCGCTACCTTCGCGGTTCTCACGCGGCTGGAAGCGTCGAAGAAGGCGGGCATGAGTCTCATGAAGAAACTCAAGCTCTATGACGGGCAGTCCGTGGACGGCTACCAGGAAAAAGACGCCCGCGAGTTGCAGGAAGAGGCGGACCGCGAGGGGATGGATGGCATCTCGCCGCGCTACGTCATCAACCGCATCTCGGCGGCGCTGGCGCGCGAAGGGACCGCCTATATCACCCCAATTGACGCCCTCCGCTCACTGCGCGATGGCCTCGATCAGCACACGAGCGTCACGAAGGAGCAGCGCGAGCAATACCTCAACCTGATTTCGGACGCGCGCAAGGAGTACGACGAGATTGCCAAGCGCGAGGTGCAGCGGGCGTTCGTCTACTCCTTCGAGGATAGCGCCAAGACGCTCTTCAACAACTACCTCGATAACGTCGAAGCGTTCTGCAACAAGACGAAGGTTGTGGACCCGATCACCGACGAAGAGGTGGAACCGGACGAGCGCTTGATGCGTTCAATTGAAGAGCAGATCGGTGTCACTGAGAACGCGAAGCGCGCGTTCCGCGAAGAAATCCTCATCCGCATCTCGTCGCTCGCGCGGCGCGGCATTTCCTTCGATTTCGCCTCGCACGACCGGCTCCGCGAAGCGATAGAAAAGAAACTCTTCACGGACCTGCGCGATATCGTCAAGATCACGACGAGCACGAAGACGCCCGACGCAGACCAGCTCAAGCGCATCAATCAGGTCGTCGATCGTTTGGTGAGCGAGCAGGGATACACGACCGACTCCGCGAACGAACTCCTCAAGTATGTCGGCGCGCTCCTCAACAGATAACGAAGTGCTGAGTGCTGAGTGCTGAGTCCTGAGTGACCGCAATCGGCAATCGGCATTCCTGGAGGCAACCCCCAATGAGCGGGACACCTGACTCAATACTCTCTCCCCCTCCGCCGAGCCTCTCGCAGGCCGATTGGTCGCTCCATCGCAAGGGGCCGATCGATCAGGCGCGGCACAACGAGAAAATCAAGGACGCCGTCCGGAAGAACCTCGCAGACATCGTCTCTGAGCAAAGTATCCTGACGACCGATGGGCGCAAGATCATCAAAGTGCCGATCCGCTCGCTCGATGAATACCGCTTCCGCTTCGGTGACGAAGGGCAGCAGGGCGTCGGGCAGGGGCAAGGGGGCACGCAGGTCGGTGATGTCCTGCAAAAGGGCGGCAATCCGCAAGGGCCGGGCAAGGGGCGCGGCGCGGGCGAAGAACCGGGTGTCGATTATTACGAGGCGGAATTCACGCTTGATGAGCTCACCGCCCTGATCTTCGAGGACCTCGGGCTACCGAACCTGGAGGAGAAGAAACTCCAAACCGTCTCGTCGCCCGCGATCCGCTTCAATGATGTGCGTCGCAAGGGGACGCTGCCGAACCTCGATAAGCGGCAGACCTTGAAGACGAATCTGAAGCGGAACGCCATGCTCGGCAACCCGCACGTCGGGGACTTCAAGCCGGAGGACTTGCGCTTCCGGACATGGGAAGAGACATTCGAGCGGCAAGCGGCGGCGGTCGTCCTGGCGATGATGGACGTCTCAGGCAGCATGGGATCGTTCGAGAAATACATCGCGCGCTCGTTCTATTACTGGATGCTCGCCTTTCTGCGGACGAAGTACGACAACGTCGAGATCGTCTTTATCGCGCACCACACCGAAGCGAAAGAAGTGACGGAGGAGGAGTTTTTCACGCGCGGCGAGTCCGGCGGCACGAAAGTCTCCTCCGCGTACCAACTCGCGCTCGATCTCGTCGAGACGCGCTATCGTCCGGCGGATTGGAATCTCTATCCGTTCCACTTCTCGGACGGTGACAACTGGCCCTCCGATAACGCGCTCTGTAAGGACCTCGTGACGCAACTGCTCGAAGTCTCCGCGCTCTTCGGCTACGGAGAAATTCGTCAAGGCCGCTATGCCTATCACAGTACCCTGATGAGTACCTTCGAGCAGATCACGCATCCGAAGCTGGCTCCGCTCGTGATCGGCGCGAAGTCTGATGTCTATCCCGCGCTCCGCCGCTTCTTTGGCCCGCAGTTGCCCGGCGCGCCCGCGCTTCCAGCCGCCGCGCTGGCATCGTAAAGGGGGCATTCCGATGAGCCTCGCCACAAGCGCGACGCGGATCGCGACGATCGACGAACTGTCCGATGCCTGCGCGCAGATCTGGGATGTTGCATGGGAGATGGGCCTGCGCCCCTTCCCAATGCATTACGAGATCGTGCCCTCCTCCATTCTCTATGAGTTCGGCGCATACGGTTTGCCGGGTCGCTTCTCGCACTGGACGCACGGCAAGGCGTACCATCAGATGAAGACGATGTACGACTACGGCCTCTCCAAGATTTACGAGCTGGTCATCAACACGAACCCCTGCTACGCCTTCCTGCTCGACACGAACGGGTTCGTGCAGAACAAGATGATCATCGCCCATGTGCTCGCGCACTCGGATTACTTCGCGAACAATGCCTACTACGCGCGCACCTCGCGCCGGATGATGGAGTCCGTCTCGGTGAATGCCGGCCGCCTGCGCGAGTACGAGTTCGCGCACGGCAAGGAGGCCGTCGAGTCGATCCTCGATGCCGTCCTGGCGATTCAGGAGCATGTCGAGGCGGGCGCGACGAGTTACAAGCGCCGACCGCTCTACAATGACGATGGCCGCCCCGAGCCGAAGAAGAACGAACATACGAAGGACGGCCCCTATGAAGACATCTGGCATGAGCGCACACCGGACCCGTTGATTCCAGTCGCCGGGCGACCGACCGGCGATCCGGCGCGCGATCTGCTCCTCTTCATCAGTGAACATGCGCCCGCGCTGGAGGACTGGCAGCGAGACATCGTGCAGATCATCCGCGCGGAAATGCTCTACTTTCTGCCGCAGATGCAGACGAAGATCTGCAATGAGGGCTGGGCGTCCTACTGGCATGTGCGCATCATGCGGTCCCTCGATCTGACCGATGATGAGGTGATCGCCTTCGCGGACCTGCACGCGGGTGTCTTGCAGCCCTCTCCACGGCGCATCAACCCCTATTTCCTTGGCTACAAGGTGCTTGAAGACATCGAGCGACGATTCTCCGATGGCGGTAAGGATATGGACGCCGCACGCGCGAAGCTGTTTGAGGTGCGCGAGATCGAGAATGACGCCTCGCTCCTGCGGAACTATCTGACGCGCGAGCTTTGCGATGATCTGGACCTGTACGTGTACGGGCATCAGGGCGACGATGTGGTGGTGACGGACAAGGATTGGGAGAAGGTACGCGATACCCTGGTTACCGAGTTAACCTCGCATGGTCGCCCACTGATCGTCGCGGATGACGGCGATTATCGCGGGAACCGTGAACTCTATCTGCGCCACGCCCGGGAGGATCGCGACCTCGACATGAACTATGCGGAGAAGGTGTTGGAATACGTCGGCAAGCTCTGGGGCCGGACGGTCCACCTGGAAGCGCACAATGGCGGGAGCCAGACAATCCTCACCTGGGACGTCCAGGACGGGCATCGCCGCAAGACGTAATGGCCTGGCTCACTCGCCGTAGCGATCCGGAGCGTATCGCTGGGCGAACGAGCCCGTCGCTTCCGCCAGGTCGAGATCGACGACGAGCAGCGCTTCCTCGCCATAGGGCGTGTGACCGATGCATCTGCCGTCCGGCGCAATAACGCTGGTTGCCGTCTCCTGGTAGCGGAGGGCGAAGTTGACACTGGCGAAGTAGATCGCGTTCTCTGCCGCCCGTGCGATCATCGCGTTCTCGAAATAGGGGGCGGCCGGATCGCCCCAGTAGCGGGGCACGGGTCCGCCGTGATCGCTCCCGGCGAGGTGGGGATGGAAAACGACACGCGCGCCGCGCCGTGCCGCCCAGCGCACCGTCTCCGGATAGCGCCACCCCTCGTGGCAGATGACGATACCGAACGGGACGCCGTCGATGACGAACACGTGCCGCGTGTCGCCGGGGACATACACCGGCTCCTCCTCGATCGCCACCTGATTCTTGGTCTGAGAGCCCTGGATCGTGCCGTCCGCGTCCACGACGAAGGCGAGGTTGAGCAACCCGGTGGGGCTTGCCCACTCCATCGGCATGATCGCTGCGATCTGGTGCCTGCGCGCCATATCGCTCACGTCCCGTAGCGCGCGCTCCTGTGCGATTTGGTCAGGCGGTGGCGGCGTGAAGTCGAGCCCGCGATAGCCCGGCAGGTAGGTCTCCGGGAAGCAGACGATTGCCGCGCCCTGCGCCGCGCCCTCAGCGAGGAACCGCTCTATCCTCGCCAGCCCTTCCTCGCGCGTCGCGGCCACCCGTGGCGACGCCAGCCCGATCCGCAACTTCTCCGGCATCATCTGCTGTTAACTCCTTTCCGCGTGGTCCTCGCCCGCGTCCACTCGCTACCCGCGTTCCCGCATCGCGGCCCGCGCGGCATCGGTCATGACGGCGAGCGGTGCCGGTCGCCCCGTCCATGCTTCCCAGGCGAGCGCGCCCTGATGGATCAACATGCCGAGTCCATCGATTGCCATGAGGCCACGCGCCTGGGCCGCGCCGAGGAGGGCGGTCGGCCGATAGATCAAATCGTAGACGGCGGCGTGTGCGGGGAGGAGATCGAGCAGTTCGGCACTGATGGGGATCTCGTCGCCATGTAAGCCGACCGATGTCGCATTGACGAGCAAGGCGGCGTCGGGCAACGCCGCGCGTATGTCGGCCCCCGCCAGGGCGACGATTACCGCGCGATCCGGATAGTGCGCGGCAATCGCAGTGGCCCGCGCCGGGGTCCGGTTGGCGATCACGAGGCGGGCGACGCCCATTCCGGCGAGCGCGGCGGCGACACCGCGCGCCGCGCCCCCGGCACCGAGCAGGATCACGCACTGCCCGGTGACTTCGACTCCATGCGCACGGAGATCGGCGGCGAAGCCGGGGACATCGGTGTTCCGCCCGATTAGCCGCCCGCCGTCATTGACGATCGTGTTGACCGCGCCGAGGGTCTGTGCCTCGTCGCTCAGGGCGTCGAGGAAGGGGATGACATCCTGCTTGTACGGCACGGTCACATTCGCGCCCAGCATTTCGCTGTGACGGAGTGACGCGACCATCCGTGCCAGTTCTTCCGGTACGACATCGGCGAGATGATAGGTCGCATCGATCCCGGCATCCCGAAAAGCCGCATTCTGGAAGGCGGGTGAGACGCTGTGATCGAGCGGATGACCGAGCAGGAAGACGCGCTTCGGGCCGTCCATCAGGGCTTCAGATACTTGCGCTTGTTGTCTTCCTGCTCCTGGTTCGTCTTCGCGAAGGCGTGGGCACCGGAGCCATCGTTTTTGGCGACGAAGAAGAGATACTCCGTGCTCGAGGGATTGAGGGCCGCCTGAATCGACTTCAAGCTCGGGCTACAAATGGGTGTGGGGGGCAGCGCGCCGCCCTTGTTGGCAGGATTGGGATAGGTATTGAACGGGCTGTTCTTGTCGAGATCCTGCTGCGTGAGGTCCTTCTTCCACCACTGCGCCTCAGTGCCGACAGCGTACTGGACCGTCGGGTCCGCTTGCAGCGGGAGCGGCGGGTTAAATTTGAGCCGATTGTAATAGACGGAGGCGATGTCGGCCCGGTCGGTGTCCGTGCCCGCCTCGCGCTCGATAATCGAGGCGATGATGAGCGCCTGGTACGTGTTCAACCCGTTGGGCGCTTTCCCGCGTACGGGTGCCGGTTGCGAATCCAAAGCCGCTTTCCAGCGGACACCGAAATTGTCCAGCATGGACTTGATGACCGTCTTCGCGTCGGTGTCGGTGGTGAATTTATAGGTGTCCGGGAAAAGAAAACCCTCAAGCCCGACATTTTGTGGTCGATCCTTGAGGAAATCGTAGTCCCATGTACCCGTCTTGGCGGCGGTCATGAAATCCGCCGCGGCAACGCCGAGGCCCGCATCGCGCAAGATGCCCGGAATCTGCTCGATTCGCACCCCCTCGGGGATGAGCACATTCACTTCATCCGGCGCGATGGGGATGACTTCCGTGCCGGAGATGCGGTTCACGATCTGCGAGAGCGACATCCCCCTCTGGAGGCTGAAACTGCCCTCGTCGATGTACTTCGCTTTCTGATTGGCGAAGACATAGACGCGGAAGATGTTGACATTTGAGATCAACCCCTTCGCCTTCAAATCCTTCCCAATGGAGGCGATCGATTCGTTCTTGGAGATCTCGAGGGTGACAAACTCCCCGCTGGGTTTCGCGGCGCTCTCTTTCGCGTAGTCATACGCAGCGCGCGCGCCGACGAGCGTGAGTCCCGTGAGAACGACGATGGCCCCGATCTTGATCGCTTGAATGAGAAAGCGCACCGGCACAGACCTCCCACAGGACCCGATCCATTCACGCAGATGCCCGCCTGACGAACACAAGGCGCGCAGCCCATCCTAGCAAATCGCCGCCCAAGGCGCAAAAGAAAGAGCCTGCCCCTGGTACACCATCGTGGATAGGCACGACAGCATACCGCAGAGCAGGCGATTCGGTCCGACTGAGAAATACCGGAAGGGAGAGGCATCCTCAGCCGAGGTCCGAGTTTGTCGGTAGCGGCAGCGCTGCGACCACGCTAGCTGCATCCCCACAGGTGCCATCATAGCGGGAAGAAGACAAGAGGACTATGGACAGTGCGACGAAAGATGCGCCTTGTATTCGTGCATTTGTACAGCGTCTGCCCACGCAAAGACACGTTACACTAGGAGTGATGGCATTCTACGTGTTCTCGCGCAGGTTCGCCGAAAATATCTGTGCGATTACACAATCGTATGTCAGGTAGGTGATAATGGCCTCTCCCCTCACGCCCGCATTCCTGGCAATCCGTGATCTCTGTCGGCGGGACAGTCGGCTCCGTTTGCGCCTGCCTGCCGACGTCGAACGCGCGACGGTTTTCGATGCGACCAGTGTCGATATTACCTACGCGATGACGATGCGCCCCTTGCCGCCGCTCTTGCGGCCCCTGCACGGCGGCGAACTGATTCTCATGCCGGCCCGGATTTGGCCGGATGTCGCGGGGTACGTCGGCAATCTGATGGCCGACCTCGGGCGAAACGGCGTCGCGGCCATCGTGCTCGAACCCGATCACCCGCTGGCGACGCGCGACCTGCATGAGAACATCGCGATGATTACCGCCGATGCCACGGTGGACGCACTCCTTGAGAGCCACCTGAACGCGCTGATTCAGAACCGAGGAAGCGACCTCTATCGCCTGACGACGGACCTCGACCGGCGACTGACCGGGATCAGCGCCCATGCGGACGCGCTCCCCGCCCTCCTGACGGCGGCGGCGGAGGTATCGGGCCGTGGCGTGCTGCTGACGGACACGGCGGGCCTGCCAATGGCGCTTGCGGGTGGTGCGACGCCGGGGTACGTGGATGAATTGGCGCGGCAGGCGGCCCGCTCCCACGGTCGCACACTCATCGTGCGGGCCTCGGATAGCGACGGTCGCCTCACGGCTCCGGTCCGTACTGCGGAAGGAGTCCACGGCTACCTCTCATTGACGGCGGGTCGCGGCGGGGCAGGATTTACCGAGACGGACCGCCTGATCGCGGAGCGCACCGCCTATGCCTGCTCATTCGCGCTCATGCGTGTCGGGCCGGTGGCACCCGCAGTCCGACAACTCGGACCGACGCCTGCGGAGATGGAGCGGTCACTGCGGAACCTCCTTCTTGGCAAGCTGGAGACCGAGTCTGCGGCGCTCGCGGAGTGCCGCGCGATCGGACTCGATCCGCACCGGGGCGCGGCGGTCCTCCTCGCCGCACCGCCGCCGGACGCGGAATCGCTCGGTGTGCTCCGCTCGGCGTTGGAGGCAGCAGTCGCGAGTTGGCAGCCCCGCGCCTATGTGATGGAACTCGCGGAGGTGAGCGCCATCGCGGTGCTCTTCCCAGTCGTGGATGGCGAGGCGTCGCGCCGCAGGGCAGTCGAGGTGGGGCGGCGACTGGCGGAGGAGAGCGGACAAACGGGTATCGCGGTTGGCATCAGTGACCGGCATGTCGGCTGGCGGGGGATCGCGCAGGGGTTTCAGCAGGCATATTTCGCGCTCCGTCTCGGCGGCACTGCGGCGGTCCCCCATTCGGTCGTGGACAGTGGCGCTGCGGGCGATCTCGGCATCTACCGGCTCTTGTACCCGCTCTGGCAGTCCGATGATCTCGTCGCCTTTTCCGATGAAGTGCTCGGCGGACTCCTCGCCTACGACGAAAAGCGGGGCGGTGGCCTCGTCCAGACCCTCGAAGCCTATCTCGATCTCGGCGGCGGGATGCAGGATATTGCGGATCGCCTCTATATCCACCGGAACAGTCTCATTTACCGGCTGCGACGGATCGAGGAGTTGACCGGGCGTGTTCTGGCGGACCCGCATGATCGCTTACTCTTGCACCTGGCGCTCAAGGTGCGTCAGATGCCCGGCGCGCCACCGATACGCGGATCGCGCTAAGATACCGCACCTACGGTGATGACGATGACGATACGCGCGTGTATAGGAGTAACAGGGATGGTAGTGACAGGGACGGCGAGGAAGGAACAGGAGATGAGCGGGATGCTCCGCGACAGTGCTGCGGCCACACCGGCGGCCATTATGAGCCGCGCGCAGGAAGCGAAGATCGAGTTCGTGGACCTGCAGTTCATCGACATCCTCGGCATGGTGAAGAGCGTGACGATCTCAATCGAACAACTCCCGACCGTGATCGCGCGCGGGATGTGGTTCGATGGCTCATCGATCGAAGGAAGAACGCGGGTCGCGGAACGGGACATGTACCTGATTCCCGATCTCGCGACCTTCGCGACCGTGCCCTGGACGGAGCCGGGCACCGCAACGGCGCGGCTGCTCTGCGGCGTGCATCGCCCGGATGGCGAGCCGTTCCTTGGCGATCCGCGCGCCGTGCTGGTGCGGCAACTCGAACGGGCGCGCGCGCTCGGCTATACCTATGCGGTCGCGCCGGAGATCGAATTCTTTCTCCTGCGCCGTGAAGGGGGCAGCGTTCGACCACCGGAAGGAGACAGTGGCGGATACTTCGATTCCGCCGGTGGCGACGCGGCGGCGGTGCAGCGGGAAGTGGTGCGCATGATCCGCGACATGGGCGTCCGCACCGAGGCATACCATCATGAAGTCGCGGTGGGGCAGTACGAGGTCGACTTTCCGACCGATGGCGCGCTCCGCACCGCAGACAGCATTATCACCTTCCGCACCGCGATGAAGGCGGTCGCTGCGCGCCGGGGCCTCCATGCGACCTTCATGCCGAAGCCCATTACCGGGCTGAACGGCTCCGGCCTCCATATTCATCAGCAGTTGGACGATCTCGATTCCGGTGCGAACGTCTTCACCGATGACGCGGACGCCTACGGCCTCTCCGAGACCGCCCGTGCGTTCATGGCGGGCCAGCTCGCGCACGCGCGCGGCATGTCTGCCGTCCTCTCACCCCTCGTCAACTCGTATCGGCGCTTCATTCCCGGCCACGAAGCGCCGGTTTTCCTCATCTGGGCCCGCGTCAATCACGAGGCGCTGATCCGCGTACCGGCAGACACGGGCCCCCAGCACGCGGGGCAACTCGAACTGCGCTGTCCGGACCCGGCGGCGAACCCCTATCTCGCCTTCGCCGTCATGCTCGCCGCCGGGTTGGACGGGATCGAGCGCAATCTCTCGCTACCGGAACCGTCCGAGGAGAGCCTCTATAGCGTCTCCGATGAAGAGTTGCGCTCGCGCAATGTCGAGACGCTGCCAATGACGCTCGGGGAGGCGATCATCGAACTGGAACGCGATCCGGTCATCCGCGATGCCCTCGGCGATCACGTCTACGAGCGGTATGTTGCGGCATTGCGCCAACAATGGCACGATTACCGCAGTTGCATCAGCCAGTGGGAGATCGATCACTACCTCGAAGCGTACTAACGAAGTGCTGAGTCTTGAGTGCTGAGTGCTGAGTGCTGAGAGGGAAGATCAGCACGAAGGTACAGGAGGCACAGGCATGGTCGAGGCGCGGCGGGGTGACGTAGTTGACGACTTCTTCGGTACGCCGGTGGCGGATCCGTATCGCTGGATGGAAGACCCGGACGACCCCGAAACGCGGGCATGGAGTGAGACGCAGAGCCACGCCGCCGAAGAATACCTGACCGCCCTTCCCGCACGCGGTGTCATCCATCAGCGATTGACGCGCTTGTGGGATTATCCGAAACAGTCCGCGCCCGCAATGCACGGCGGGCGCTCTTTCTTTTTTCGCAACGATGGCCTGCAAAACCAGTCGGTCCTGTACTGGCAGGAGAGAGGCGCGAGCGAGCCAACGGTGCTGCTCGATCCGAACACCCTCAGTGCGGACGGTACCGCCGCACTGAGCGCCATCGCCTTCAGCCACGATGGCGCATGGCTCGCCTATGGCGTGTCGCAGAGCGGCAGCGACTGGCAGGAAATCCGCGTGCGTGCGGTCGAGACCGGCGCGGACGGTATCGACCTTCTCCGCTGGTGCAAGTTCAGCAGCATCGCCTGGAAGCGCGATGGCTCCGGGTTCTTCTATAACCGCTTCCCCGAGCCGGGCACCGTCCCCGCCGAGGATGAATACCGCTTCAATCGCGTCTGCTGGCATGAGCGCGGTACCGATCAGGCGGCGGACACCATCGTCTTCGCGCAAACCGAAATCACCGACCTGCGCTTCGCGCCGCTCACTACCGAGGACGGGGACTACCTCCTGCTCTATGGCTCGGTCGGGACGGAGACGAAGAACCGGCTTTACTATCGCGCAATGGAAAGCGATGGCCCGTTTATCCGCCTGCTCGATGAGGCCGACGCGAACTACACGCCGATTGAGATGATCGGCAACGTGCTCTATCTGAAAACCGACCGCGACGCGCCACGCGGGCGGATCATCGCCATTGATCTCACGACGCCGGACCGCGATCACTGGCGGGAAATCGTACCGGAAAGCGACGACACGATCGCCTTCGCCGCGATGCTTGGTCGGCGTTTCGTCGTCGGCACGATGCACGACGCGCATCATCGGTTGCGCGTCTCTGCGCTCGATGGCGCGTTCGAGCGTGAAATCGCCTTGCCGACGCTCGGTTCCATTGTGGAGCTTGAGGGCAATCGGGACGACGCGCAGATATTCTTCTCGTTCACCTCCTTTCTCCATCCGACGACCGTGTATGGATGCGATCTGACGACGGGCATCGTCACGCAGCTACACGCGCCGACAGTCGCGCTCGATGCCTCGGCGTACGAAACCGTCCAGGTCTTCTCTCCGTCGAAGGACGGCACCCGTATCCCGATGTTCCTCACCTATAAGCGCGGCCTCGTCCTCGACGGGACGAACCCGACGCTCCTCTATGGCTACGGCGGCTTCGACATCAGCCTGACCCCCTCATTCGCGGTCTCCCGCTTGCCGTGGTTGGAGGCGGGCGGCGTCTATGCGCTCGCGAACCTGCGCGGGGGCGGCGAGTACGGGGATGCATGGCACGAGGCGGGCAAGCGGGAGCGGAAGCAGAATGTCTTCGATGATTTCATCGCCGCTGCGGAGTGGCTGATCGCGTCCGGCTACACGCGCACCGCGCGCCTCGCCATCGATGGACGAAGCAATGGCGGCTTACTCGTCGCGGCCTGTATGCTGCAACGCCCGGACCTCTTCGGCACGGTGATCTGCGAAGTTCCGGTGACGGACATGCTACGTTTCCAGCGGTTCACGGCGGGCCGCTACTGGACGGTCGAGTACGGTGATGCCGAGGTGGCGGAAGAAGATTTCCGCTTCCTGCTCGCCTACTCGCCCCTCCACAATGTCCGCCCGACTGCGTATCCGCCCACACTGGTCGCTACCGCCGACTCCGATGACCGGGTAGTGCCCTCGCACGCGAAGAAGTTCACCGCCACCTTGCAAGCGGCACAGCGCGGTGACGCGCCGATCATCCTTCGTCTGGACCTGAAAGCGGGGCACGGACAGGGCAAGCCCACCGCGAAGGTGATCGATGAGCAGGCCGATATTCTCGCCTTCCTCTTCGATCAGTTCGGCATGACCTTACCGAGTGCGTAGGAAACCGCTTTATGCAAAGTAGCCGACGAGATCGATGATGAAGTTTCCTCCTGTGGAGGAGTAGAGGTTGTATGGTCCGTCACTGCCAGTGCCGACGATGAAGGCGTTCGGCGCAACGGTCCCCTGGATAAAGTTCACATTCGAGGCGGTCGGCAGGCTGACACCACTCGGATAGAGTGTCGCGAATCCCGGTGGCACCGGCGCTGTTGAGTTATCCACCGTGATGTTCCCTACCAACGCCTTCGCATTCGTCGGTATCGTGCTGCCGTTGAAGGTGAACGCTCCCGGCAGCGCGACCGTCGCACCAGCGGCGAGGGCCGGTACCGTCGCATAGGCGGCAGGACCGCGCGTATCGAGTTCCCGCAGGGGAGCACTCAGGGGCGAGAAGAGCAGCCCGCCCGATACGTTCGCGTCGAAGTAGCCCGTGATGTCGAGGATGAAGTTCCCGCCGCTACTACTATAGAGGTTGAATGTCCCGTCGCTACCCACGCCCACGATGAAGGCGTTGGGCGCAACAGTCCCTTGCACGAAGTTCAGATTCGAGGCGAGCGGCAGACTCTGCTTTCCTGGGAAGAGGGTTGCGAAGCCCGGTGCGACGGGATTCTGAGAGTTGTCCACAGTGGCGTTCCCCGCGAGGGCGAGTGCGCCGCTCGGCACCGTCACGCCTCCCACGGTGAGACTGGCTGGCAGGTTGACGGTCTGGCCCGTTGTGAGCGTCGGCACGTTTTTGAAAGCTGCCTGGCCGCGTGTATCGAGGAGGCGAATGGGGGCAGTGAGCGGGTGGAAAAACAAGCCGCCGGTAGCGGGCGGCGCGTAATAGCCGGTGATGTCAATGATGAAGTTGCCGCCACTGCTGCTGTAGAGGTTGAAGGTGCCATCGCTGCCGAGGGCGACGGTGAAGGAATTGGGGCGCACCGTGCCCGGCACGAAGTTGAGGTTGCTCGTGTTCGGTCTGCTTTGGCCGCTGGGGAAGAGCGTCGCAAAGCCCGGCGGCGCACCGACGGAGTTATCGACGGTGGCATTGCCGACGAGCGCGACTGCGGTGTTCGGGACAGCAATGCCGGAGAAGGCGAAGTGACCGGAGAGATTGACCGTCTGACCTGCCGTCAGGGCGGGGAGATTCTTGAAGGCTGCCAGGCCGCGCGTGTCCAGCAGGCGGACGGGAGCGGAGAGGGGAGAGAACTGCAATCCACTCACGGCTGGTGAGGTTGCCTCGAACGCGCCGATCATCTGTTGGATGATGTTGTCTGCGGGAGAGTTGGCGAACACCACCGCATCGTACCCATTCGAGAAGTGGATCAACCCGGTGTTCAATCCCTGACCCGGATTCAGGCCATTCGTGAGACCGCCATTGTGCTGATAGTAGGTCCCGAATGCGCCGTTGGTTGCGTACCACCCCAGTTGCTGTGTGAACATGGTCGAGGTCGTCGCAGCACTCAGTACGGTATTGTTGCGGACGCCGATGGCGAACTTGATCAACTCACTGGCCGGCCCGATCCAGCCCCCCGAGCCCAGGACGTTTGCCGTAAATGCCCAATAATTTCCTGCCCGTGTATCGGCGGCGTTCGTGTAGGAGAGCGTTGCGGTCGCCTGTGGATCGGGAGTCGTGCTGAAAAGCGTGGTATTGACTCCCATCGGCGCAAGGATGGCCCGGCTGGCAAAGTCCGTATAGTCGGTGTACGCAGGCGTCAATGTCCGTGCGACCTGATCGATGACGACCTGAAGGATGTCGAAGTTCGCATCGGAGTACGCATAGGTTACCCCGTGCGTGCCGATCAATCCCTGTTGAAGATAGGTGTTCAGGTATTGCGTCAATGTCCCCGCGTAGGAGCGTGGATTGTCCACGATCATGCCACTTTTCATCTGGAGCAAGTCCGCGATTGTCACGGCACTCACCCCGCTGCCTACGGGATGGGTGATGAGGCTCTGTATGTAGGGGAGGAAGGCATCCGTGAGCGCGATCTTCCCCTGCTGGACCAGGAGCATTATCGATGTTGCGGTAATGGTCTTGGAGACACTCGCGATATTCATGCGGGTGTTGATCGTCCAGGGGGTGCTGGGGTGTTGCGTCTCATGCGGGGAGCGCGCGAAACCGGAGGCACCGCTGGTGACGATCTGACCGTTCTGTGCGATGACATACGCGTAGCCCTCGCCTGCGGCGTAGTCCTGCGCGAAGGCGGATGCCCATTGCGGGGTCGGTGTGCCCGCTGCATGGACGGCGGGCACGCCGACCAGTTGCAGCGCGAGAGCCAGGAGCGAGACAACGAGGCCGGTACGCGTGAACGACTGCCGAACCGAGTGACGCGCCATGACGAACCCCCCAACCGATTGAAACGACCTTCGCACTACATCGCTGATGGCTCGATTATCGGTGAACGCCGACGTATGCAACAGGTGGTGAGGCGGCAAAGTTCCGGCAAAGTTTGGCTGCACTTGTGTGGACACACCTATGCCAATACGCTACTATTTCGGCGTCCGACACGGGTCATCTCCTCTCTGGCTCGGCGGCGAAAGGGTCACCGTCTTGAGCACTCCGCCGATCCCGACATCCGCGCCTGGGCGTCGCTTTGGGGCTGTATTGCGGCGTTTCCGCGAATCAGCCGGTCTCTCCCAGCACGCACTCGCAGAACGCGCATACATGAGCGAGCGGGCGATCCGCTACCTGGAGAACGGTACCAGCCGTCCGTATCCTGACACGCTGCGTCGGCTGGCCGATGCCCTCGCCCTCACCGCCGAACAGCGCGCCATGTTGGTCGAAATGATCCCCTCCGCCCGCGCATCCGCTCCCGAACCTGGAGAGCAGCCAGGCGCGCAATTGCGTGCGCTGCCCATCCCTCCCACGCCGCTCATTGGGCGCGCGCACGCGGTCGCAGCGGTCACGGCACTCCTGCATGCACCGGCGGTCAGGCTTGTCACCCTCACGGGCCCTGGTGGGACGGGGAAAACACGTCTGGCGCTTGCCGTCGCCGCCACACTAGGGGACGCGTTCTCCTCGGAGATTGCGTTCGTCCCCCTTGCCGCGTTGACGGACCCGGAGTTGGTTCTGCCCGCGATTGCCGCCGCACTTCGCGTCAAGGTCGGCGCGGGCGAATCGCCAATGGAAGCGGTGCGCGCGGCCGTACGTGACCGGCGTCTGCTCCTCGTGCTCGACAATTGCGAGCAGATCGCGGCGGCTGGATCGGAGATCGCAGACCTCCTCGCGGCGTGCCCGCAGCTCGCGGTGCTTGCCACGAGCCGCGCCGTCCTTCACTTGCGCGGCGAACTCGTGTTCGCCGTTCCGCCGCTCGCTTTGCCGGACCTTGATCGAGTTCCGCCTCCGCCCCTTGATCTGCTCGCGGATTGCGACGCGATTCGGCTCTTCGTTGCCCGCGCGCGGGAAATCCATTCGGACTTCAGGTTGACTATCGCGAATGCGGAGGCGGTGGCCGGGATCTGCCAACGTTTGGACGGCCTGCCGCTCGCCATCGAACTGGCGGCGGCTCGCACGCGCGCGCTCACCCCACAGGCGCTGCTGGAACGGCTCGGCAAGCGCCTCGATGTGCTTACCGGGGGGGCGCGAGACCTGCCCGAACGTCAACGGACGCTTCGTGCGGCGATTGATTGGAGCCATAGCCTGCTCGCGCGGGATGAGCAAATCCTCTTTCGCCGCCTGGCAGTATTCGCGGGCGGATGCACTCTCGATGAGGCGGCGGCAATCTGCGATCCATCAGCCGAGGATGCACACGTTTCGGCGCGTTTGAGCCGCATGACAGGCGATCTCCTCGACGGGATCGAGGCGCTGGTCGGGCAAAGTCTGGTCCGGCGGATCGATGGGGCGGATGGCGAGCCCCGCTACGGGATGCTGGAAACGATCCGCGAGTACGCGAGCGAACGCCTTGCGGAGAGCGGGGAGGCGACGGCGATGCGCGAGCGGTTTGTGCTCCACTATCTCGCATTGAGTGAGTCAGCGGCGATGCACCTGCGTGGGCCGGAACAGGTGGGGTGGCTGACGCTGTTGGAGCGCGAGCATGACAACCTGCGCAGTGCGTTGGGCAGCGCACTGGACGCGGGGATGACCGAGCGCGCGATGCGCATCGCGAGCGCGCTTGCGTGGTTCTGGCGTACGCACGGGCATTATCGCGAGGGGCGTCACTGGGTAGCTGCGACCCTCGCGCAGGGAGAGGGAGTCGCCACACCGATACGCGCGCGCGCGCTCGATGCGAGTGTGACTCTTGCGCTGTTTCATGGCGATTACCCTGCCGCGCGGCACGCTGCAGCGCAGGGCCTGGCGATCTACGCTGAACTCGGTGATCAACAGGGGATTGCCAAGCTTCTGGGTAATCTGGGCGTCATCGCATCGCATCAGGGTGAGTATCGCGCTGCGCGGCGCTACTACGAGCAAGCCCTGGCACTCCATCGCGATCTTGGCAACCAACGAGGCATTGCCGGTTGCCTGACCAACCTGGGGCTTGAGGCACTCTACGAAGGTGAATACGACATGGCATGGCAATTACTCCAGCAGAGCCTGGCAATCAGTCGCGCGCTTGATGAGCGACTGAGTATCGCCATGTGTCTCAATAACCTGGGCCTTGTGATGCTCACCCAGGGCGACGTTGTCGCCTCCCAACGCTTTTTCGAGCAAAGCCTGGCGATTCATCGTGAACTTGGTCACCAGCGGGGGATCGCGAACCTGCTGAACAACCTTGGCCGCGCCGCATTCGATCAGGGAAATTATGCTGCCGCCCGGCCCTACCATGCGCAGAGCCTCGCGATTCGTCGCAAACTCGGTGATATGAGCGAGATCGCTGAGAGCATCGACGCCTGGGCCGCGCTGGCAACGAAGGATGGAGACGTCGTGCGCGCCGCGCGGCTGTTTGGGTTTGCGAGCGGGCTACGGCAACGCCAAGGCTCTCCTGGCCCTCCTCCCTATCGGCGACTGCTGGAGGGCCAGATCGCCGAAGCGAAAATGCAGCTGGCATCGTCCCCTTGGGCGGAAGCATGGGAATCGGGGCGCGCGATGCGCGAGGAGGAAGCAATCACCTTTGCCCTTGAAGGCTGACTATCTGTACGGGGCGAAACCGGGGAGAATCGCAGGGGTGCAGAGAGTGCAGAGGACGCAACGAAGGGAAAATTCTTATCCTGCTCTTCTCTGCGTCCTCTGCGCCTCTGCGGATCAAGTGGTTTCCGCTTTATTCGGTCGAAATGGACGGGTCCACCTGCTGCCCTTCGGGGACGACTTTGATGAAGTCTTCCATTGGATTGTGCAGCATGTCACGGACGCGCGCTGCGGCATCGTGCTGGCCGCTCGTCGTGAGGCGATCTATGTAGAGGTTGACGAGCGCAATAACGGCGCAGGCGTCGCCCTCGGTGAGGTCCGCCATCGTGATCTTCGCCCCCTTCGCCATCCGGCGGTCAATCGCGGCGCGGTCGAGACCCATCTCCGGCACGAGGCGTTGATAGACGACACCGCCCGTCATCCCGGCGCAGAGCCACGGCCCCGGATCACCGAGGACGACCGCCCGCCCGTTGGTCATATACTCGAAGGCGAACCCCTTGATGTTCGCGCGGGTGGCGATGCCGCCCCGGCTGTCGTCAATCGGTGCGGTGATCTCGCCGCCGATCACGACATCGGCACCGGAGAGGCGAATGCCCGCGCGCGAGTCCGCATTGCCCTGCACGAGGAAGGTGCCGCCCTGCGCGCCATAGGCGAACGATTTGCCGACGCTGCCATCCACGCGCTTCCCGTCGGCATTCGTGCCCTTGAGAATGGCGATCGTGCCGCCGAACGCGCCCTTGCCGACGCCGTCCTGCGCGCCCCCCTCGACCGTCAGATCGACGCCATCGACATTGAAGCAGGCGAAGCCGTTGCCGACGACCGAGCCATCATCGAACGTCAGGGTCGCACTCGTGCGGGATGCTGTCCGGTTCGTAGAGGCGCGCGCGGGTCATTTCGCCCGCGAGTACGGTACCGACGATGCGGTGATCGGGCAGAACGGTCGGTTCTGAGAGCGCGACACTGGCGATTGCCGCCCGCCACATGGCGCGCGACCGTCGCCGCGACGTGCTGCGAGCGGTCGATACGCAGGACGCGCAAGGTACGCTCGCTGCCGATCTCCGCGAGCCAGGCGGCTTGCTCGGCGGGTGCGAGCATCCGCGTGAGGTCCACGCGCTCGAGCATCCGCGTCTGCACGAGGAGGTCGGAGCGACCAACCATCTCCTGCGTGCGGGTGAAGCCGAGTGCGGCGGTCAGTTCCTTGATCTCCTCGCCCATTGCGCCGAAGAAGCGAACGAGATGCTGCACGGCCTCCTCGTAGACGCGCGGCACGAAGTGCTTGACGCCCTTCTGATCCGCTTCCTCCTGCGTTTCCATCTGCGTCGCGATGCCGACGTGGCAGGTATCGAGTTGGCAACCGCGGCAGATCGTGCAACCGATAGCGACCATCGGCAAGGTACCGAAGCCGACCCGATTGGCACCAAGCAGGATCATCCGCACGACATCCGCGCCGGTCTTCATGCCGCCGTCTGCCCAGAGTTCGACTTGCTCCCGTAATCCCGCCGCGACGAGGGCGCGGTGCGCCTCGACGATGCCGATGTCCGACGGCAGGCCGACGTGCTTGAGGGCGTGCGTGCGCGCCGCGCCGGTGCCGCCATCGTAGCCGGAGAGGGTGATGATGTCCGCGCCACTCTTCGCAATACCGACCGCGATGGTGCCGATGCCCGGCACGACGGGCACCTTGACCGAGACACGCACGGACGGGTTCGCTGTCTTCAGTTCGTCAACGAGTTGCGCGAGGTCCTCGATTGAGTAGATGTCATGGTTGTTGGAGGGGGAGATGAGGTCCACCCCCGGCGTCGCATTGCGTGCCTTGGCGACTTTATCGGAGACTTTCGAGCCGGGGAGATGACCGCCCTCACCGGGCTTCGCGCCCTGGCCGATCTTGATTTCCAGGAGGTTCGATGAGTTCGCCAGTTCGGCATTGACGCCGAAGCGACCGGAGGCGATCTGCTGCCCGCGCCACTTCGGGTACTTGCCAATCATGTCCTTGATCTCGCCGCCTTCGCCGTTCAGCGAGACGATATTGAGCCGCATCGCCGCCTCCGGGTAGGCCCGAAACGCGATCTCGCCCTGCGAACCGAAGGACATACTGCTGAAGGCAATCGGATAGTCATGGTCGCCAATACTCGCATCGACTATCGCGGGATCAACCTCAGTGGCATAGGCTTCAGCCTGTGCGTGTTGAGCAGGCTGAAGCCCGCTCCCACCGGGGAGGCGGAAATCGATCAGATGCCGCAACGTCACGGGGTTTTCGTGTTCGAGCGCCGAGACTTTGGCGCTGTAATCGCGGTAGGACTCCAAACCTGCCGCGACATTCCGGACGCTCTTCCAGACCTTCGGATAGAAGTGCGCGACCCGAGTCGGCTTCGCCTTCATCGTGCCCGCCGCAATCTGCACGCGCTCCTCGGCCAACTGCTCCAACTGCTCCCAGGTCAGGCCACCCGACGCGCTGCCGCCGTAGTTCTCCGCGCCGAACATGCGCGCGACCTCGACATGCAGACCGATGGAGGCGAAGAGACGGCTGTAGCCGCGCACCTCGTGGATGCCGATCGTGCTGATGACCTTCTCGATGCCCTTGGTGAGCGCCGAAATGAGGTTGTACACGCCGTTCTCGGACGCCGCCTCAGCGATTTCCCACTGGAGATAGGGACAGACCGCGTCCGCGCCCATGCCGAGCGCGAGCATGAGATCGTGCAGCGTGCGGATACCCGCCGAGCGCATCACCAAGCCCACGCCGCGCCGAAGTGCGTAGCCGTCCGGCCCGCCCGAGGCGCGGCGGAGCGCCGTATCGACTGCGGAGATCGCCAAGAGGGGGTCAATCGGGCGGTTGCCGTGGGTCAGTGTCCCCTCGTCATCGAGGACGATGAGCGGTGTCCCGCTCGTTGCCGCCGCGACGGCTTCCTCGCCGAGTCGGTGAAGGGCGACGCGGAGCTTTTCGCCCGGCCACTGCGCCATCGCGAGGACGGCCGGCCGTGTGTCTCCCTCGAAGGTCATGAAATCTTCCAGCGTCCATGTGCCCATCGTCTGGGCGATGGCCCGGTGCAGTTGCAACCGTGCATCCTCGTTGCCGCCCCCCGGTCGCAGGCCACCCGTGAGGAGCGGCGTGATCAGTTCGGTGCAGGGGAGCTTGCGGTCATGGTCCGCGATGCCGATCGGTGGGCGCGGACCGAGGACGACGCGGGTCGAGAACTGCTCGATCTCGCGTTCCCGGTCGATGGCGGGGTTCGTGACGACTGCGACACTCTCCTTGAAGTAGTCGGCGATATTCTGCCGCTCCTGCGAGAGCGCGGCGAGCGGCCCATCGTAACCGAGGGAGCCGACGCGCTCATTGCCACTCTCCGCCATCGCCTCGGTGAGCTTCAATTCCTCGCCGTCAAATGCCCACGCCGCGATCAAACGCTGGCGTTGTTCGCCCCAGGCGGGGGAGGATGCGGGCACGAGCGCGGGCTTCTCTGCCTGCGGGCTGTGGCAGACGAGGAATCGTTTGTAGTTCGCGTCGTCGATGCCGCGCGCAAGCGCCCGGTCGAGCACTTCCTCCTGCATCTCGTCGTAGGTAACGACCTGCGCGCCGACGCCCCGCGTGAGGACAATCGCCATCTTCTCGCCCGGTGCGAGGGGTTTGGGGTCTTCGTCCATCTCCATCACCGGCACGACGCCTTTTTCGGAGGAGAAGACGATGCGGTCTTTCGCGACACAGAGCCAGAGGGGCCGGAGACCGAGCGCGTCCACTGTGCCGACCAGTTCATCGCCGGCGCGGATCGCCATCGCCGCCGGACCCTGCGCGAATGGCCCCCACGCCTGACGGAAATACATGAGGACATCCGCCAGCGCGTTCGGGACGCGCTTGATCTCATTGACGATGGGCGGGAAGATCAACTCCAATGCTTCCCAGAGCGAGAGATCGTAGCGGTGGATCATCCCTTCGAGGGTGCGATTGACGTCCTGCGAATCGGAAGCGCCCGGCACGAGCGGGATGTGCAGCATCTGCGATTCGGTGCGGAACTTGGAGATCGTGTTGATCTCGCCGTTGTGGCCGAGGAGGGAGAAGGGTTGCACGCGCTCGAAGGCGGTCGTCGTGTTTGTGCTGTAGCGGTTGTGGCCGATGCTGATCGCCGAGACAAAGTCGGGGTCGCTCAGGTCCGGGTAGTACGCGGTGAGCACCTGCGCCGTGCCGCGCACTTTATAGACGACGGAATCGGCACTGAGTGAGACGGTGAGCGCCGCAGTGCGCGCCTCGATTGCCAGTTGGAGATCGAACAGCAGCCGGTCTCGCGCGGGTGTTTCCAGCCCCGGTGTCAGGAAGGCGATTTGCCACGTCGTTGGTTCCTCCCGCCGCCCGAGGCGACCGAGGGTATCCGATACGACCGCCATCTCCCGGCTGATGAGGATGTCGCCGCCCTGCGCGCGGATCACGGCATCGACCGACGCCATAATCGTCTCTGCCTGCGCGCGGTCGAGGGGCGGCACGAAGAAATGCCCGACCGCAAAACGCGGGTCATAGGTGAGTGCCGGATCGAGGCCGCGTGCCGCGAGATCGCGTGCCCAGAGGGCGCGCGGAATGTCAGTGAGGATGCCGCAGCCGTCGCCTTCGCCGTCGATCTCGCCGGAGCGGTGATGCATCGTCGCGAGCGCGTGGAGGACGCGGGTGACATTCTCGCGTGTCGGGTTGCCGTGCCGCTCGACCATTGCCACGAGGCCGCAGGCATCGTGCTCGGTGGGGCCAACATAGGTGCCGACATCGATCAGTGAGTCGAACGCGGTGTGCTGGAGTCGCTGGTTCCTTGGATCCATGATTTGTTCCCTCCCGAAGACACGTTCGTTCGGTGCAGGAACGCCGGGCTTAACGCAGACAGCCCACGTCCCTACTGAGGGACGAGAGCCGGACATCGGTCCTTCTCCCGCGGTACCACCCTCGTTGCCGCTCGTCTATCGCAAGCGACCACTTGTGAGCTGGAGGATGCGCAACGTGGCAGCCACCCACCGGTTCGATGCACACACACGCCCTGCGGCCTGTGCCCTTCCGTGCATCATCGCCTTCCGCTCCTGGGCTGCTTTCAGCGGATCGTGCCCCGATTCCGGCCTTCCACCATGTACCGGATCGCTGGCGGGGAATATCCACCTACTGGTCCCACTCAACACGGGTTGCGTCATTTAAGGTGTTCGATCTCCACACGGGTGTGTGAAAACAGTAACAAGGTAATATCACCGCCCGGTGATAGCTGTCAATCCATCACGGCGGATTCCGTATACCTGCATAGACCGCACGAGGCGCATGTGGGCGATTGCACAGGAGGGTTGCCGTTCCTCACCCCGCGGCCCCCTCTCCATCGCCGAACGGATCTTTCTTTTCCACAATCCCAGAGGCGATGGAGAGGGGGAGAGAGACGGGGAAAGGGATGTACAGAGAATGCCACGGCAATTCCCGTGCGTCACCCCTCTCTATCGCCGTACAAACCTGATCCATATCGTGATCTTCTGGCGATGGAGAGGGGTCGGGGGTGAGGTGCGCGCTCTAAAGATCGTGGTAGAGGTGGAACTCGTAGGGGTGTGGCCGGAGCGCCACGGCGTCGACTTCCTTTTCGCGCTTGTAGGCGATATAGGTCTCAATCAAATCGCTCGTGAAGACGCCGCCCTCGGTGAGGAAGTCGTGATCGTCTTCGAGCGCCGTCAGCACTTCGCCGAATGAACCGGGCGTCTGCTTGATCTTCGCTTTCTCCTCCGGCTCCAACTCGTAGAGGTCGATGTCCATCGGCGTTGGTGGCTCGATCTTGTTCTTCACGCCATCGATGCCGGCCATCAGCATCGCGGAGAAGGCGAGATACGGGTTCGCCATCGGGTCTGGCATCCGCAGTTCGAGGCGCACGGCCTTCTCGCTCGTGCCATAGACCGGTATGCGGATGCAGGCGGAGCGGTTGCGACGCGAGTACATCAGGTTGATGGGCGCTTCGTAGCCCGGCACGAGCCGCCGGAAGGAGTTCGTCGTCGGTGCGGCGAAGGCAAGGAGCGCGGGGGCGTGCGTGAGCAGACCGCCGATGTAATGGCGCGCCATCTCGGAGAGGTTCGCGTAGCCGCTGGGATCGTAGAAGAGGTTCTTCCCATCCTTCCAGAGGCTCTGATGGACATGCATCCCGGAGCCGTTCTCCTGAAAGAGTGGTTTCGGCATGAAGGTGACGATTTTGCCGTACTCCCGCGCGACATTCTTGATGATGTACTTGTAGAGGAGCACCGTATCGGCCGTCGTGTCAGCGTGCCGAAGCGGAAGTCGATCTCCGCCTGGCCTGCGCCGCCCACCTCGTGGTGGTGGACTTCGACATCGATGCCCGCCTCGATCAACCGCTGCACCATGACGGAGCGGAGGTCCTGCTGGCTATCGGACGGCGGCACGGGGAAATACCCCTCCTTGACGCGCGGTCGGTAGCCGAGGTTCGGGGAACCGCCGTTCCTGCCGGTATTCCAGATGCCTTCCTCGGAGTCGATGTAATAGAAGCCGCTGTTCGCGTTCTGACCGAAGCGGAGATCATCGAAGATGTAAAACTCGACTTCCGGGCCGAAGAAGGTCTGCGTGGCGATGCCGGTGCTCGCGACGTACGCTTCCGCCTTCTGCGCGACGTAGCGCGGGTCGCGGCTGTATGGCTCATGCGTGACCGGGTCCACGACATTGCAGATGATCGAGAGGGTCGGCACCTTCAGGGCGGGATCAACCACTGCGGTGGACGCGACCGGGAAGAGGAGCATGTCGCTCTCGTGAATCTTCTGGAAACCGCGGATCGAGGAACCATCGAAGCCGATACCCTCCGTGAACATGCCCGCATCGAACTTGCCCGCCGGGATCGAGAAATGCTGCCACATACCGAGCAGATCGACGAACTTGACATCAACGAACTGCACGCCCGTCTTCTTGATCATCTCCAAGACATCTTTTGCTTGGGCATCTGCACCGATTTTTTCCATTACTGCAGTCATGACGCGCCCTCCGTGCTACAATCGTGCCCTCGGCACACCGTTTATCCTGCCTGAAACGAGCATACTGACAGACGCGCGCCCGGTACTACGTACGAACCGATGAACATTCGCGATGCTCTGTGTGCAAGCGCACAAATGACTGGAACGACTGAGTGACTGCCCAATTGTCTCGTCAATCTGCGTCGCAGGAGAAGAAACTACCCGTGATTGCCCTCCTGGGGCCGACGGCTTCCGGGAAATCATCGCTGGCGCTGATGCTCGCGGCAGCCTTTTCGGGGGAGATCGTCTCTGCCGATTCGCGGCTGCTTTATCGGGGGATGGACATTGGCACCGCGAAACCGACACCCGCCGAGCGGGCGCGGGTTCCGCATCACCTCATTGATGTCACGACGCCCGATCTGCCCTACGATCTCGCGCGCTGGAAAACGGAAGCGACCGCAGCGATTGACGCGATCCGTGGGCGTGGGCGGCTCCCGCTCCTCGTTGGTGGGACGGCACAATGGACAACTGCGCTGCTCGATGGCTGGGAACCGCCCGCCGTTGCGCCCGATCCGGTGTTTCGCGCCGCAATGGAGGCGCGGGCGCGCGAAGCGGGCGTCGAACCACTCCTGCGGAACTCGCGGCGCGTGACCCGGAGGCCGCCGCGCGCACCGGCCCGAATCTCCGCCGCATCATCCGGGCGCTTGAGGTGATCCGGGCGACCGGCGCGCCCTTCAGCGCGCAGCGTGGCCGGGCCGAGCGGCCGTACCGATGATCTCCGCATCGGTCTGGCGCTCGCCGCGCGACCTGCTCTACCGCGCATTGATGCGCGGGTGGACGCGATGCTTGCCGCCGGTCTGGTGGACGAAGTACAGGCGCTGCTCGACGCCGGATACGACCCGTCGCTCCCTGCGATGAGTGGGATCGGCTATCGCCAGGTCGCGGAATATCTGCGGGGTGAAACGACGTTAAACGCGATGTGCGAACGAATCACCCAGGCGACCCATCGCTACGCCCGCCATCAGATGACGTGGCTGCGGCGCGATGCGACGGATCGTCTGGCTTGATGCGCACATATGAAGCGCAGATGCAGGCTGGCCGCGACCGAAGCGATTCGCGCGTTTCCTGCTATACTGATGACCACACGACAACGCGCGCATTCTGGCGCTGTCGCTGACTTTCAGGAGGGTTACTCCGCATTCCCACGACACTCGCACCCGACGAATCCCCCGACCGAACGCGCGATGCTTGCCGCGGTCCGGTGGAATGAAAATGGCTGGACGACCGACGACTCACTCGAAGAACTCGCGCGGCTCGCGGAAACCGCGGACCTCGAAGTGGTCGGCTCGGTGACGCAGAATCTCTCGCGCCCGAACCCGACCTCGTACCTCGGCAAGGGCAAGGTCGCAGGAAGTCAAGACCGCGCGCGAGGAACTGCACTACGATGTGCTCGTCGTCGATGAAGAACTGTCGCCCGAGCCAGCTGCGCAATCTCGAAGAGACGCTCGACGTCAAAGTGATTGACCGCACGGCGCTCATTCTCGATATCTTCGCCCGCCGCGCGCAGACGCACGAGGGCCGTTTGCAGGTCGAACTCGCCCAACTCGAATACCGCATGAACCGCTTCACGCGCATGTGGACGCACCTTTCGCGCCAGACGATGGGCGGCGTCGGCCTGCGCGGTCCCGGTGAGACGCAATTGGAAGTGGACCGCCGCCGCGCGCAGGAGCGTGTGCACGCTCCTGAAGGAAGAACTGGCCGAGGTCCACGCGCACCGCGAGCAGTACCGGCAGAAGCGGCGCAAGGCCGGCATCCCGATCGTCGCGCTCGTCGGCTACACGAACGCGGGCAAATCCACGCTGCTCAACCGCCTGACTGATGCGGCCGTGCTCGCGGAGGATAAACTCTTCGCGACGCTCGATCCGACGACGCGGCGGATCGCGCTGCCCAGTGGCCGCGACGCGCTGCTGACGGATACCGTCGGCTTCATCAATCATCTGCCGACGCAACTCGTCGCCGCCTTCCGCGCCACGCTCGAAGAGATCAGTGAGGCGGATGTGCTCATCCATGTCGTGGACCTGACGCATCCGAACGCGGAGGAGCAGGCGGCGACGGTTCGTAAAGTGCTGGCAGAATTGCAGGTGGGACGAAGCCGACCGTCGTCGCGCTCAACAAGGTGGATGCGCTCGGCGGCGAGGTGCCGGAAGACATCCGCGCGGCGCTCGAACTGCCGGAACCTATGTGCCGGTCTCGGCGATGACGGGGCAGGGGCTCGATGCACTGCTCGCGCACGTCGAGGCGGTGCCTGACGGATGCGATGGCGCCGGTGAAGGTCTGCATCCCGTACGACCGCTCCGCCCTCGTCGAACGCTTCCATCGTCACGGCCGCGTCGCCTCGGTGGAATACGGCGAG
>CAVXPY010000033.1:0-21059 GCA_963763655.1 uncultured Chloroflexia bacterium | reverse complement strand
GAGCCCATCGGATCGCGCGTGAAGTAGACAGTAGACAGTAGTCAGTAGACAGTAGTCAGTGGAACGCGACCTTTCGGACTACTGCCTACTGCCTACTGCCGATCTCGAGATATCTTCTTGACAGAGGGATTTATACTTGAATGTGCGAGGCTTAGTGAGATGACAGAAGAAGAAGGAGGAGATCATGCCGCACAACTCTCCCGCCGCTCGTTCGTTCTTGCCGGAGGGGCCGCCCTCGCCACCTCTGGTAGCCTCTTGGCTGCTCCCACGCCGGAACTCAAACGACGCCGATTGGTGGCGGCGGATCCCGAGCCATACAAGTTCAGCCTTTCGGTGCGACCGCGTCACCGATCACGGGCGGTGCAGTGCATCGGGCCAACAAGGCCGCATTTCCCGTTTTGCGCGGCGTCGCAGGATTTTGATTGGAACCCTCCACCGACACGCGATCCGTCAGCCCCACCTGCACACGAACGCGAATGAGCTCAGCTACATCGCGTCGGGCAAAGCCCGGGTCGGGCTGATCGGCCCGGCGGGCGAGAAGCACTTGTTTGACCTCGTCGCCGGTGAGGTGCCGTTCTACGAGCCCGCCGGGTGGGTCCACTGGCTGGAAAACTCCGGCGACGAATCGATGTTCGCGCTTTTCATGTATTCGCACGAGCAGCCGGAAACTATCGACATCCCCGATGTCCTGCCGGGGCTGCCCTCGCAAGGCTATTAGCGGACACCACCGTATCTGAATAGATGCGAGAGGGCGCGATGACGCGCCCTCGTTTCGCGCTGCCGGAGACGACCGTCCGCATCATCGGATCTCTGTCTCTCGCGCCCCCTCTGAGTGTGTGAATGTCGATCTATTGCGACATATTTAGGAATACTCCTATACTTACGAAGGTCTTAATCGACACATGAGTAAATGATCCACACGTACGACGACTACTCAATCGCATGAAACCATGACGTTCTCCTCTCCATCATGCGAGGGGCGCAAGCAAAGGGACACTGTGGAAGAACTCTACGCGGTCATTGGCGAATCGGAGAATTACCCGATCCTCTATCACATGAATCAGAAACAGGCCCAGGCAGAGCACTTACGCAAGCGTCGCGAGGAGAGTATCAATCAGCCATGCTTCATCGTACCGATGTCCGCCTGGCTCACGAATCCCCTGCGTGCCCTGCGTCAGGCACAAACCGAACGTGCGCGCGTGTTGCGTGAGAGCTGACCGATTGTCGGATGACGGCCCGGCAATTAGCAGCGGCGGTGGAACCGGTTGCTTGGTATCATGGTTTGCAGTGTCCCGTCCGTAATGCAGTGCGAGGAGCATCCATGCCGACAAGAACCCCTGCCGATTGGCAAAACATGAACGACCCCGTCGTCGCCGAGTTCCGCTCTTCGGGCGGTCAGGTTACGGGCCGTTTTGCCGGACGCCCAATCCTCTTGTTGACCACGACCGGCAGGAAGAGCGGCCAACCGCGTCTCATCCCGCTCAACTACAGCAAGGATGGTGATCGCCTCGTGGTGATTGCCTCGAAGGGTGGATCACCCATCCATCCCGACTGGTACCACAACCTCGTTGCCAATCCGGAGGTGACCATCGAACTGGGGGATGAAACCTTCCGCGCACGCGCCACGACCGCCGAGGAGCCCGAACGGAGCCGGTTGTTTGCGCAGCAAGCAGCAGAGATGCCATTTTTCGCCGCGTACGAGCGCGACGTCACCGCCCGGCAGATTCCCGTTGTTGTCTTCGATCGCATTAGCTGAGGGAGTGGACGATTCATTCAGCCACGTATGCGCTTGAAGCGTCGGTGCAGGTGCCTACTTGAGCAAGCCTGTCATTCCGACGGTAACGAGGTAAATGGCAGCGAGCAAGCCGCAGAGTGCTATGGCAAGTTCAGTCCCAGTTAGCCTGCTCCAATGGCGCAACACCTGATACGTGACATCAAGGAAGAGCAGCCCCCCGACGATGAGAGCTAAGTAGGGATCAGGGGGGCCAGTATAAGCGATCAAGTTGACCCCACTTCTACATCCCTACGGGGACCAAGTAGGACGAAGGCGAGATCGAAGGGTCAATCACGCGGTGAAACAGTCCTGCGTCATCTCACATACGCGGGACTCATAGTTTCGCTGAATATGGCTCAGCATACGCAAGTCGGTCGTGTACGCGTCGAGCATCTCACGGATGTCACCGAGAAAGCGTAGAAGTTCAATCCGTATCACCATAAGGTCGTAAGACTTCCCGGAGTAGTGCGGCGATATGGTTTCCATACGGTAGTGATCGGAATCACTCATCTCCCAAACTAGCTGCCAGGAGTAATGTTGACCGTTCTTGTCGCAGATTTCACGCGGTTTGCTCTCATGCATAAGCGTGTGCCGCCACATTTCAACGTTCACGCGATGTATCTGTGGCTCCGGGCGATAATACTTGTTGAGAAAGTGAACCATCCGCTCTGTCTGCGCTGACCATTTATTGTGCACCGGAGGATCACCAGTATCATTCCTCAGCTTTGTGCCACCCGACCAGTATGCGGAAAGCATATCAATCCACGCGAAGCAGAGCATGATGTAGCCGTGGCAGGTATAGTGAAACCCGTATAACGGTTCTACCTTTGCCTCCGGATAGTGAAATGAAACGAGGTCGCGATGGACCCATGCAACTTCGTTGGCAAATTCATTGAACTCGCGCTCATGCCGACTGATCCGCTCGTCTATCTCAGAGGTCGTGAGCATAATCATCTCCGGTTGCCACATTGCGCTGAAAAGGACGGGAGCAATACCTCCCGGTCCTATTGTGTCTCTTTATATAGCAAGGAATATAAGTGGCTGGGGCGCAGGGATTCGAACCCCACCTACCTGATCCAGAGTCAGGCGTTCTACCGCTAAACTACGCCCCACCAGCGCCACGAAAGTATGCCATGTTGCGCCGTCTTTCGTCAACTCTTGGAAGCGATTTCGCCCTTCCTTAGCCGAGAATGAGGCCCCCATCGACGGCGCGGGCATGGGTGAGGTCCCGCAGGGCGGGAGTGGCCGCGAGCGCGTCGTCCGCGCCGGTGATGAGCACCTGACGTTCGTCGCCCGCCGGCCGTGATCGTCTCGATGACGAAGGCACGGTGGATGGGGTCGAGTTCGGAGAGGATATCGTCCAGAAGGGCGATTGGTGGGTCGCCGGTCTCTTCGGTCATTACGGCCACTTCCGCCAGTTTGAGGGCGAGGACGGCGAGGCGTTGCTGACCGCGCGAGCCGTAGGCGGCGATTTCGACGCCGCCGTGAAGAATCGTCACGTCGTCCCGATGCGGCCCGACGACTGACACCGCGCGTCGGTGCTCCTCCGTCCGCCGCTCGTGGAGGGCCTGCTGGAAGTTGCGCGCCGCGATGCTTTCGGCGTCCATGATCGTCGTCGCGCCGATTGCGGGCGGGACGCTCGGCTTGTAGGCGACGGTCAGCGGTCGGTCTCCCTCGGTGAGGGCGAGAAATGACTCCTCCGCGTGCTTCGATAAGCGTTCGAGCGTGATCTGCCGCCGCGCGTGAATGTAGGCACCGCTCGCGATGATCGTTTCATCCCAGTAGGCGAGTTCGGCGGTCACCTCCGCGTCGTTGGACCGCCGCCCCTCGGTGGCGAAGCGCTTGAGCAGGGCATTGCGCTGGGCGAGGGTCGTCGTGTAGGACGCGAGCGCGCGAATGTAGCGCCGGTCCACCTGGGACAACATCACATCGACGTAGCGCCGCCGCACGCTCGGCGCGCCGGTGATCAGATCGAGATCGGTCGGGGCGAAGACGACCGCGCGGAGGTTGCCGACCGCATCCACCGCCCGTCGCGCGATGCCGTTCACCTTCACCTGTTTGCGGGTCATCGGCACGCCCACCCCTCCCGCCCGTTCGAGTTGGAGGCCAATATCAAGCGCCACATCGCCCTGAGTGGTGTGCACCTCGCCATGCACGCGGGTATAAGGCGCGCTGGAAATATCGGCGCCGCTCTCCCAGCGGATCATCTCGCGGTCCAGACTGGCGCGGGGAGAGCGCGTGGTACTGAGGAAGGCAACTGCTTCGAGGAGTGTCGATTTGCCGCTGCCGTTCGCGCCGGTAACGATCAAACCGCGCGCGGGCAATTCCAGCGTGAGGTGCCGATAGCAGCGGAACTCTTCGAGTAGGAGTGCGGTGAGATGCATCTCAGTGATGAGCAACGAGCAATGAGTAATGAGCAATGAGAGGGAGGACCATACTCATTGCTCGTTGCTCATTGCTCATTGCTCCCTATTGAGCGAGATGCATCGGCATGATGACGTAGACCGCATCATTCGTGCCGACCGGCCGCAGGACACCCGCATTGTTCGGCCCTTGCATCTCCAGCGCCATCTGCTGCGATTTCGTCGCGTTGAGCACATCCGAGAGGTAGCGGACATTGAAGGCGATCACGCCTGCCGGCCCCTCGATGCTCGCATCGACATCGCTGAGGTTGTCGCCCACCTCGGCGGCGTTCGCACTCACCTGCAAGGTGCCCGTGCTGTACTCTTCCTCGCCCTTGTTGAGCGAGAGTTTCACCACATCGTTGTTCTCGCGGGCGAAGATGTTCGCCCGGCGGATCGCGCCGAGAAACCCCTCACGGCTGGCGATGGCGCGCGTGTTGTACGACTTCGGCACGAGTTGGCGGACTTCCGGAAATGTCCCGTCGATCAGGCGCGAGACGAACTCGACACTGCCGGAGCGGCACATCAGTTGGTTGCGGTTCGGCGTCACGGTCATCTCGACGGGTTCTTCACTGTCGCCGAGCACGCGCGCCAGTTCCGTCATCGCCCGCGCAGGGACGATGATCGAGAACGGTTCGCTGGCCGGGGCGGTCAGTTCGCCATCGCGCACGCCGAGCCGGAAACCGTCGGTCGCGGCGAGGGAGATCGTCTGGCCCTCGACCTTGAGATGAATCCCCGCGAGGACCGGGCGGCTGTCATCGGTCGCTGCCGCAAAGGAAATCTGCGCGATCATATCCTTCAGGAGCGCGCCATCAATCGTGATCGTCGGGCCGCCGCCGTCGCCGATCGAGGGGATGGCCGGGAAATCCTCAGCGTCGATGCCGCGAATCGTCGAGCGGTTCCGCCCGCAGTTGAGCGTCAGCGCGAGGCGGCTGTCCACCGCGAGCGATACGGTTTCCGGCGGGCAGCGTATTCACCCACTCCGTGAGCGACTTCGCCGGGATCGTCACCGCGCCATCCTGCGCGATCGTGCAGGAGACCCAAGCCGTGATCGCGAGTTCGAGGTTCGTCGCCGCGAGCTTGAGTTTGCCATTATCGGTCGCGAGCAGGACATTATTGAGGACCGGCAACGTCGTCTTCGACGCGACCGCGCGCATCACCTGCCCGAGCGCGCGATGCAGGTTCTCCTGCGATACCGACACTTTCATGCCCCGACTCGCCGCAATTTCGCTTTCTACCGTCGCCACTGCGACCTCCGTTGCCTCGAACAAGTCGACCATCGTCGCGCCCCCCACCTCGTACGAAATCCACCGTCCGTATAGTACGTACACTGTACACGAGATTCGTATCGCACGCAAGGGGGGTGCGATGAGGAGATGATACAATCCGGGCGACGGACGGTCAAAGAATGCCCCCGACACCTAGATGATAGTACGGCGCAGCAGGGGAGTAGTTGGTGGTAGCAGGCTTTTCAGCCTGCCCTTGTGGCATCAGAGAGGCAGGCTGGAAAGCCTGCTACCACCGGGAAAACCGAATGGCACGAGAATGACCGGAACAGACGAGAGAGCATCAGGTGGCGTTCGCTCGCTGCCGAGTGTCAGCGACATCTTGCAGGACACCGAGGTTGCTGAGGCGGGGCAAGGAATCGCACCGGAGTATCGGACGGTGATCGTGCGGATGGTGCTTGCCGCCGCGCGTCGTAGGATCACCGCGCACGGTGGAGATGCCGACCGCGCCGAAATTATCGCGGCGATCCGTCACGATATGCGTGCGCTCACCGCACCGAAGCTCACGCCGCTCATCAACGCGACGGGGGTGATCCTCCACACGAATCTCGGGCGCGCGCCGGTCAGTGCCGAGACGGCGGCTGCGATGCGGGATGCCGCAGTCGCCTCTGTGCCACTTGAGTTCGATCTCGAAACGGGGGGCCGGGGCGGGCGGATGGCGGAACTCGCACGGCTCCTGCAGGTGCTGACGGGCTGCGAAGCGGCGCTCGTCGTGAACAACAATGCTGCTGCGACGATGCTCGTACTCGCGGCCACCGTTGCACCGGAGCGGAACGAGGTGCTCGTCTCGCGGGCAGAGGCGGTCGAGATCGGCGGATCGTTCCGTATCCCGGACATCCTGCGGCAGAGCGGTGCGACACTCGTCGATGTCGGCACGACGAATCGTACCTATGTGGGCGACTACACGGACGCCTTCTCCACGCATACCGCCGCGATTCTGAAGGTCCACACGAGCAATTTCCGGCTCTCCGGTTTTATCCACCGACCGTGGCAGCATCGGAACTGGTCGCCCCCCGCCGAAGCACACGGCGTTCGCGGTCATCGATGATCTCGGCAGCGGCGCGCTCGTGGACACGACGCAGTTCGGCCTCGCGGCGGAGCCGACCTTGCCGGGCAGTGTCGCCGGTGGCGCACATCTGATCTGCGCGAGCGGCGATAAGCTCCTGGGTGGGCCGCAAGCAGGCATCATCCTCGGCAAGAAGGAGTGGGTCGCGCGCTGTGCGGCGCATCCGCTGGCGCGTGCCTTCCGCGCGGACAAGGCGACGTTGGCCGGGATGGCGGCGACGCTGCGGCACTATCTCCGCAATGAACACCTCACCTGCGTGCCGGTGTGGCGCATGATCGCGACGGATGTACCCATCCTCCACGCGCGATGCCGCGCCTGGGAGCAGGAGCTTCAGCGCCTTGGCGTGCCGGTCGCGATCGAGGAATCGCGCGCGACCGTGGGCGGGGGCTCACTGCCTGGTGAAACGCTCCCGTCATTCGCCCTGACGATATCCGCAGCAGAGGTACGCGCGGCGGGCACCTCGCTCGATGGTCTCGCGCAGGCGTTGCGGCGCGGTTCCCCCGCCATCATTGGGCGGGTCGAGCAGGGGATGCTCTGGCTCGATGCCCGGACGATCTTCCCCGATGACGCGGATACGCTGATTCGTGGGGTGGCATCGGCATGGCAGGCCGCGACCGCTTAGAGCAGTTTCCGCAACCACTGGCCCTACGAAAATCCCCGGTGGCGGCGGGCTTCAGCCTGCCATCCCTTGCTGTGGCAGGCTGAAGCCCGCCGCCACCGACCATCTCTCGGCTCAGTAATTTCGCAAACCGCTCTAAGAGCCTGTTTGAGAAGGTTGTGTCCGGAAGGTTCTGTAGATTCCTCCACGATGCTCAGCTACTGCGCGCGCGCGCTTTCACCCCCTTTCATGCCACGCGCAGCGGCTGTCGCTCTCTTGCCAGCCGTTCCAGCAATGCTACCCCTTCCTCGATCCCCGGCATCGCCGCGATCTCATCCCGGATGTGTTGCGCGTTCTGACGGTACGTCCGCTCGCCGAGGACACTTGTCACCGCCTGACGTATCCGCTCCGGCGTCAACGCCGCAGCGTCCACGACCCATCCCACGCCGAGCGCGCGGCAGCGGGCGGCGTTCTCCGGTTGATCCGCCGTGATCGGCACGACCACCACCGGCAATCCCTGCGCCAGTGCCGCCAGCAGCGTGCCCGATCCCCCATTCGTCACGACCAGATCGCAGTAGGGCAGCACCAGCGAGAGCGGGATGTACCGCTCGATGCGCACATTCCTTGGCTGCGGGCCGTAGTCCGCCGGATCCTGGTTGCGCCCGACGGTGACAATCAGCGTCACCGCCTCGTCGCGCAACCCGGCGAGTATCATGCGGAAGACCTCGGGCTTATTGAAGACGGTGCCAAGGCCGACGTATACCACCGGTCGGTCAGGCAGCGCTGCGACCCACCCGGGCAATCCCTCCGGCCCTGAGCGGTCCTCCGGGAGTGAACGGAGATGGACGGTTGTCGGGGCGGGGGGATGCGTCGGGTCGTGGAAGCTCGGCGGGAACGGACGGAGCGTCAGGTAGCGACGGAGCATCGCAAGGTCCGGGTCGGCAGGCAGCCCATACGCGGTGCGATGCCGGTTGAGCGGTGCGGCGATCTGCTCGCGCACTGCGGGTGGGTCACCGGCCAAATGGATATCCACCGCCGCGTGCGGCAGACCGAGGTAGTCGGCGGCGAGGCAACCGCCGTACTCCCCTTCTTCGCGCACAATGAGGTCGGGGCGCCAGGTCGCGGCGACGGCGATGAGGTCCGGGGTGAGGTGCTGGGGATAGAGGCCCGCGAAGAGCTCGCGATAGACGAAGGCGACCCGCTCCGGCCCAGTCCAAGTACGCAGTTGCGGAAAGAGGTCATCCATAGACCGATCGAGGCCGGCGACGACGTGCTCGAAGCCGGCCCCTCCCACAACAGGAGCGAACGATGCCGGTGCGGCAAAGGCCACGGCGTGGCCGGCCGCGTGCAGGCCCCGGGCGAAGGGGAGCAGCGGGTGGAAATGCCCCACCAACGGGAGCGTTGTGAAGAGGAAACGCACGGCGAAGTCCTCGCAGGGTCGCAGGAAACAGTTCTGTGTATAGTACCGAGCGGTGCGCGTGGATGCAACGCCGCTCGACGAGTGGGCCTGCCGGATTAGACGGTGCGTTCCTCGCCATGCTATCCGACGGGGCACAGCAGGTTCATGTCGAGATACCGCCGCCCGCTCACCCACTCCTCCGACTGCTCCACGCACAGCGCCGTCACTAACCGCAAGCACGCCTCGGGGTTAGGAAAGATGCGCACGACCCGCGTGCGTCGCTTGATTTCTTCATGCAACCGCTCCAATCCGTTCGTCGTCCGAATCCGTGCGCGATGCGCCAAGGGGAATGCGAGGCAGGCCAGACATTCCTCGATCGCCTCTTCCAGAAGCCGTGCGACTGCCGGATGGGTCGGTTCCCACCGTGCCGCCACCGCTTCCGCCGTCGCCAGCGCCTGCTCCCGTGTCGTCGCCGCGAAGATTTCTCGAAGATCTGCTGCCAGTTCTCCGCGTCGTCCCGCGCCCGCCATGCCAAGAAGATCGCGAGTAAAGTGGACTTGGCACCGTTGCCAGCTCGCGCCCTGGAAATGCCGGGCGATGGCCGCCTTCAGTCCCCGTGTGGCCGTCGCTCGTCACGACCCGCACGCCGCTCAGCCCCCGCGCCTTGAGTTCCCCAAAGAGATACTGGTACGTCGCCTCGCTTTCGGTATCAGCGACTGCGACCGCGAGGATCTCGCGATGCCCGTCCGCGCGCACACCGGCGACAATGAGCACCCCCTGGCTGACGACGTGCCCGCCTTGCCGCACATGTTCGTAGCGGGCATCCACGCTCAGATACGGGTACGTCGTGTCGGTCAATGGGCGATTGTGCCAGGCGGCCAACTCCGTGTCCAACTGTCCCGCCAACTCGGAGACGAGGCTCTTGGAGAAGCTCGTGCCGCACAGCACTTCGGTGATCTCGCGCACTTTGCGCGTGGACACGCCTTCGACGTACATCTCCATGAGCGCGAGCACGAGCGCCTTCTCATTGCGCTGGTAGCGGGCAAACAGCTGGGTGCTGAACGCCCCGTCCCGGTCCTGCGGCACCTGCAGCGTCAATGTGCCCACGCGAGTGTTCAGTTGCCGCGGCTTGTACCCGTTGCGGTAGCCGGGCGATTCGCGTTGCGCTCGTAGGGTTCGGCGTGCAGGTGCGCGGTCATCTCCGCTTCAAGACCGCCTGGATTACCCGCTCGACGATCAGGCGCAGGAAGTCGGGATCGTCCGTCAAGATGGATTGCGAGGCTGCGCTATGCCGGTACGCTGTCTGTTAGCCATCGTCTTCCTCCTTCGATTCGGTTTCTTGCCACTACCGTTCGTGGAGGATGATGGCCGCCTGTCAAAGCGCCACCGCTATTTACAGAAGATTCTGGGCACAACCTTTGAGAAGCGCCCCGTCGTCTGTGTAGTAGCATGATCCCGATGGTGACAGGTGGTGGCGCTGAGGAGGGCCGCGATGGGATCGTCTCCCGAGCACTTGAAGGTGGCTACGGCTGCATGGTTCGATGAGGTGGCTCCACAGTGGCCCACCGGCACCCCCGCCGATCTCCCGGCCATGGTCGCGCAACTGGACTGCCCGGCGGGGGGCCTGATCCTCGACGCGGGCTGCGGCAACGGGGTGCGCGGCATCCCCCTCGCCAAGGCAGGCTACCGCGTCCACGGCGTGGACCTCGCGCCAGAAATGGTCGCGCGGGCCTCCCAGGCGGCGCGGCAACGCGGGCTGGACGGGTCGGATGCCCGCTTCGAGGTAGGCGACGTGGAGGCCCTCCCCGTCGAAGACGGGGCCTGCGACGGCATCATCTGCGTGAACGTGCTCGACTTCACGCCCCATCCCGGCGTCGCCCTCACCGAGTTCGCGCGGGTGCTCAAACCCGGCGGGCGGCTCCTGCTCAGCATGCTCGGTGCCGCCTCCCCGGTCAAGCTCACGCCGGGCAGTGAGCGGTGGCGGCGCTTCCTGCCCGATCCGCCGACCATTATTCCGGGCAATGACATCCTGCCGTGGGAGATGGAGGCGCTGCTCGTCGAACTGGGCTGGCAGGTCCTCGACCAGCAGCCGCGCGTCGGCCGCACGGTGCGTGGCCCCGCATCCCCGTATTCCGAAGCGATGGTGTCTCGCTTGCCGGACCGTCTCCTCCAGCAGGCGGTCGCCACGGCATGGCAATTCGTCGCAACGCCGCAGAGCGAGACCTAGCAGGCGAGCGTTTGTGTGCCGCGGTGCCGTTGTCACGCCCCGACGGTCAGGCCCAGCCGCCGGAGCATGAGATGGATCATGGCGAGGTGGACCATCGCCTCGCTGATCCCCGGCCGCTGCTCGTAGTCCTTCGAGAGTCGCCGATACCGCCCGAACCAAGCAAATGTCCGCTCGACCACCCATCTGCGCGGCAGCACCGTGAAGCCGACCGCATCCGTCGCCCGCTTGACGATCTCGACCGTCCAACCCCACGTCAGTTCAACCAACTCCGCGACCTGCCCGCTATAGCCGCCATCCGTCCAGATCAGCCGCAAGCGCGGGAATCGCCCCGCCAACTGTGCCAGGACCGCATACGCCCCATCCCGATCCTGCACGCTCGCCGCATGCACCTTCACCGCGAGCAGCAGTCCGAGCGTATCCACGACAATGTGCCGCTTGCGCCCGTTCACGTTCTTTGCGCGTCGTAGCCGCGTGGCCCCCCTTTTCCGTGGTCTTCACCGACTGGCTGTCGATGATCCCGGCGCTGGGTTGGGGATTCCGGCCCGCCTTGATACGCACACACTCGCGCAGGGCGTCATGGACACGCTGCCATGTGCCGTCCGCCTGCCAGCGGCGGAAGTAGTAGTAGACCGTCTGCCAGGGTGGAAAGTCACGGGGCAGCATCCGCCACATGCAGCCGCCCCGGACGATGTAGAGGATGGCGTCGCAGAGGATGCGCTCGGTGTGCACCCGTGGTCTGCCGCCCGGTTTAGCGGCCGGGATGAGGAGAGCGAGAATCGACCATTGAGCATCGGTGAGGTTCGAGGGATAAGCCGTTGGTGCTATCATCCGGGCATACTACTCGACCAATCGCCTTCTCAAAAAGGCTCTAAGACTGTTGTGTGATGTAGCGGCAAGCCCCCGTGCTTGCTCAGAGAACGCCCCCATGATTGGCCCGGACAACGACGGCGTTCGGCAAGCGTTCGGCAAGCACGGGGGCTTGCCGCTACGATTCAGTTAGCTGCGCGGCGATTGCAGATCGCGAAAGACGGTGCTGCGCGGCGGGTAGATGCGCAGGTACTCCGTCAGGCGCGCGAGTTCCGCCTGATAGTAGCGCATCATCTCAGCATCGCCCTCGGCCTGGGCGTCCTCGAAGAGGCCCATCGCTTCGGTGATCCTGCTGTGCGCGTGCTCTTGCAGGAGTGTCCGCAACGACGATTCGGCTTCCGCGACGACCCGGCTCACGTACCAACTGCTTTGTCGCTCCGTGTGGGCGAGCAGTTCGTTGATATTCTCCTGAAGTATTTCCGGGAGACGCTCGCGAACCGCTTCGGTATCGAGGTAGGCCGTCTCGTCCTTGGCGAGCGCGGTCAGCGTTGCCCAAAGCGCGTGATGGAGGGGATCGGTGAATACCTCGCCCGCGTCCGCCGGTCCGATGGCGAGCAGATCCGGCATCGCCGCCGGATAGCGCACGAGGAGGGAGAGCAGGTATGCCGCTCGCGTCGGCCCGATCGGGCGCGGCGCGTTCGCCTCATTCGGGCGACGGGCGGCGGGGCGGGCGGCCTGCCGCAAGGCGCTTTCGATGAACGTCTCGCCCACGCCGAGCGAACGCGCGAGCATACTGACGTAGACGCCGCGCTCGACGCGGTCGGTCAGTTCCGGGATGAGTGGCGCGATCTGGTTGATGATCGCGGTCTTGCCAGGGCCGCTCTTCACATCGCCGCTCGCAATGACCGCGTTGATGACGTAATCGAGGAGTGGCGTCGCGGCGGAGATCAGCGGCGGCCAGGCGGCGGGATCGGAGCGGATGAACTCGTCCGGGTCTTTGCCGGAGGGGATCGTCAGGACATTGATTTGCACAGAGAGTCGCCGCTGAGAGCGCACCAGCCCCCGTGCATCCACCACCATCTCCGCCTCGTCACCGAGCGCCGTGCGCAGCGTATCAACCGCGCGCAGCATCGCCAACTGCCCAGCCGCGTCGGCATCGAGCGCGAGGACGATGCGCGGTGTCAGCTTCTTGACAAGGCCCACTTGCTGCTCGGTGAGTGCCGTCCCCATCGTCGCAACGACATTTCGATAGCCGAACTGATGCGCGGTGAACGCATCGACATATCCCTCGACGATCACCACTTCCTGCTGCTTGCGGATCGCATCTGTCGGCGCGATCGATGCCATAGAGGAGGTGGCTCTTGTCGAAGAGCGATGACTGCGGCGATTGAGATACTTCGGCATGCTGGTCGTCCGCGACGGCGCGCCCGCCGAAGCCGACGACGCGCCCGCCACGGTCACGAATCGGGAAGATGAACCGCCCACGGAAACGATCATAGCGGGCCCTTGCCGCCGTCGCGCTGCGACAGGAGGCCAATCTCGAGCGCGTCCTCGAGGTTGTGCCCGTGCCCCGGAGATAGCGCGTCAGCGTCTCCCATTCGTTCGGGTGCATAGCCGAGTTGGAACTCCTCCGCGATCGCTTTGGAGATGCCGCGCTTGGCGAGGTAAGCGCGCCCCGGCTGCCCGGCGGATGGTGACGCGAAGCAGATTCTGGTAGAAGAGTGCCGCGGCCTCGTTGAGTGCGAAGAGGCGTTCGCGCCGCTCCTCTTCTTCCGTGCTCGTTCTTGCTTCCTGCCGCGCGTCAGCGTGACGCCTGCGCGTTCGGCAAGCAGCGTCAACGCCTCTTTGAAGTCGAGGTTTTCCATTTTCATGATGAAGTCGAAGAGATCGCCACCCTCGTTGCTACCGAAGTCGCGCCACGCTGCGCTTCCGGCCAGACATGAAACGACGGCGTCCGCTCCGTGCGGAAGGGCGAATTCCCGGAGTAGGTCTTGCCGGTCTTCTTCAACTGAACGTATTGCCCGATCACCTCAACGATGTCGAGGCGCTCGCGAATCTGGCGGATGGCATCGTCGTTCGCCATCGTGCGGTTTGCTCCCTCACGCCCAGTAATGTGGATGGTGAATCTCATCGAAGCAGTGCAGAGCGTATTGATCGGTCATCCCGGCGATGTGGTCTTTGAGCGCGACGGGCAATCCGTCGCGCGCCGCGACATGCTCGAACATCGGCGGGGAGCACCGCAGGGTGCGTCTCGTAGTAGCGCCAGAGGGCGAGGACGACGCGCTCAGCCCGCTCGCGTTCGGGAATCACTTCCGGCCCGCTGTAAACGCGGCGGAACATGAACTCCCGCAGGGTATCTGCTGCGGCAAGCACCGGCTCGGAGAGGTTGATGCCGCCCGTTTCCGGCGGCGCACCATCGGTGCCGGTCGCCCACCAGTTCGTCGTGATACAGTCTGCGACCATCGTGTTGATGCGCTCCGCGTGCGTCGGCCCGAGGACGGCGAGCGATTCCGGGGGCAGGTCCGCAACGGTGAGGAGACCGACACGGATCGCGTCGTCAATGTCGTGATTGATATAGGCGATGGCGTCCGCGAGGCGCATGATCTGCCCTTCGAGCGTCGTCGGCCAGCCAGGGCCACCGTCCGCAAGCATCCCGGCGCGCGGTTTCGAGTGATTGAGGATGCCGTCGCGCACCTCAGCGGTGAGATTGAGGCCGCGCCCCTCCTTCTCCAGTTCATCGACAATGCGCAGGCTCTGGACATTGTGGCGGTAGGGCACGTCCATCGCCGCAGCGATTGCCCCTTCCCCCGCGTGACCGAACGGACCGTGCCCGAGGTCGTGACCCATTGCAATCGCTTCGACGAGGTCCTCATTGAGGCGCAGGGCGCGCGCGATGGTCCGGCCGATCTGCGAAACCTCCAGCACATGCGTCAGCCGGGTCCGGTAGTGATCGCCGAGCGGCGCGATGAAGACTTGCGTCTTGTGCTTCAGGCGGCGGAAGGAGGGGGAATGGATGATGCGGTCCCGGTCGCGTTGATAGACCGTCCGCATCGGCGATTCGTCGTCCGGGTGCTGCCTTCCGGCGGTCGCACCGCTCTTCGCGGCATAGGGAGAGAGACGGGCGAACTCCTCCGCTTCGAGCCGCGCGCGAATCCTTTCTAATAGTTCCGTAGTCGCCTTAGCGCTCACTTGGATTCCTCACCCCCGACCCCTCTCCATCGCAATCGAACACGGTGAGGAGAGGTATGTACCGCGATGGAGAGGGGTCGGGAACGAAATTGGAACTGGCCCCACGACGTTCGGAGCGTTCATCCGATTTTCCCTCTCCCATCATCTGCCATTGCCAGTATACGCGATGTACGTACATTCGGAAATAAGGCGCGGGTTGCCGAACCGTGTTCCTCCACTCTCCATCGCCGTACATACCTGATCCATTCCCCGATCTCTGGGCGATGGCTTCGTTACGAGGGGTCGGGTGCTGACGCATGTTGTCTAGCGGTCCCGGTCACCGCCCGCGATCGCTGCTTGCGCTGCGGCGAGGCGCGCGATCGGGACGCGGAAGGGCGAGCAGGAGACGTAATCCAGGCCGATCCTGCGCAGAAGGTGACGGACGAGGGTTCGCCGCCGTGCTCGCCGCAGATACCGACCTTGAGTCCGGGTTGGTCTGCTCGGCCAAGCTCGGTGCCCATCGTGACGAGTTTGCCGACGCCGTCCTGATCGAGCACTTGAAAGGGATCAGCGGGCAGGATGCCGCGATCGACATAGAGCGGCAGGAAGCGCCGGCGTCGTCGCGGCTGAGGCCGAAGGTCGTTTGGGTCAGGTCGTTGGTGCCGAAGGAGAAGAAGTCCGCCTCTGCCGCGATCTCGTCCGCAATGAGGGCCGCGCGGGGCAATTCGATCATCGTGCCGATCGTGTAGGCACGTTCTGTCCCGTCGCCGTGAAGATGCCTTCGATCGTTTCGGTGACGACGGCGCGCTGGCGCTTCAATTCTTCGACGTGCTGACAAGCGGAATCATGATTTCCGGTTCGACTTTCACGCCGTCGTCCTGTACGCAATCGCCGCGCGGATGATCGCGCGCGCCTGCATCTGCGTGATCTCCGGGTAGGGGATGCCGAGCCGGCAACCCCGAAAGCCAAGCATCGGGTTCGCCTCGTGCAGCGCATTCACCTTATCGCGGACTTGTTGGACAGGGATACCGAGCTTCTTCGCGAGATCGTCCTGCTCCTCCGGCGTGTTGGGCAAAAACTCGTGCAGCGGCGGATCGAGGGTGCGGATCGTCACCGGGAAGCCATCCATCGCGCGGAAGATGCCCTCGAAATCGGCTTGCTGGAGCGGTTCGATTTCTGCCAGGGCGCGCTCGCGCTCCTCGCGCGTCACCGCGAGGATCATCGCGCGCATCGCGCCGATCCGGTTGCCCTCGAAGAACATATGCTCGGTGCGGCAGAGGCCGATACCCTCTGCGCCGAATTCGCGGGCGATCTCGGCATCGCGCGGTGTGTCGGCGTTCGTCGCGGACCTTCAGTCGCCGCTCGGCGTCGGCCCAGCGCATCAGCACCGCCAGGTCGCCGCCGACGGTCGGTTCAACGGTCGGCACCTTGCCGAGCATGACATTGCCGGTCGCGCCGTCGATGGTGATGAAATCCCCGATGCGGAAGGTATATTCGGCAACGTGGACTTCGCCCTTGGCGTAGTCGATTTGCAGCGCCGTGCAACCGGAGACACACGGCTTGCCCATGCCGCGCGCGACGACCGCCGCGTGCGAGGTCATGCCGCCGCGCGCGGTCAGCACCCCTTGCGCCGCGACCATGCCATGAAAATCCTCCGGGCTTGTCTCGATCCGCACGAGGATGACCGCTTCGCCCGCCTGACCGCGCGTCTGCGCCTCATCGGGATCGAAGACGACCTTGCCCGTCGCCGCGCCGGGTGAAGCGGGCAACCCGTCGCCAGTACCTGCACGCGTGCGCTCGGGTCAATGGTGGGGTGCAGCATCTGGTCGAGTTGAGCGGGCTCGACCCGGCTGACTGCCTCGCGATGGTCGATCAGGCCTTCGTTCGCGAGATCGACGGCGATCTTCACTGCCGCCGCGCCCGTCCGCTTGCCGTTACGTGTTTGGAGCATATAGAGTTCGCGGTGCTGGATCGTGAACTCAATGTCCTGCATGTCACGGTAATGGTGCTCCAGACGGTCGGCGATATCGAGGAACTTGCTGTACGCCTCCGCGAGGGCGGCATCGTCGCCCATCCCGGCAACAGGCTGCGGCGTCCGCACCCCGGCAACGACATCCTCACCTTGCGCGTTCGGCAGGTATTCACCAAAAAGGCCGCGCTCGCCCGTGTTCGGGTTGCGGGTGAAGCAGACGCCGGTCGCGCAGTCGTCCCCGATGTTGCCGTAAACCATCGACTGGACATTGACCGCAGTGCCGAGGTCGTCCGGGATGTTGTTCTGGCGGCGGTAGCGGATGGCGCGCGTGTTGTTCCACGAGCGGAAGACCGCCTCGACAGCCATCCGGAGTTGATCGGTCGGGTCATCGGGGAAGTCGATGCCACTCTCGCGTTTGACAATCGCCCGGAACTCGTCCGCAAGGCGCTGCAAATCCTCCGCCGGGATCTCGGTATCGCTCGTCACATTGAGGCGGCGCTTGACACGGTCGATCGCGTCCTCGAACAACTCGCTGTCGACCTCAAGAACGACTTTGCCGAACATCTGGATGAGCCGCCGCATACAGTCGTAGGCGAAGCGTGCATCGCTTGTTTCCGCGATCAGACCGGCGAGCGTCGGCGGCGGAGAGGCCGAGATTGAGGATCGTGTCCATCATCCCCGGCATCGAGAACTTCGCGCCGCTACGGACCGAGACCAGTAGGGCAACCCCCCGTGGTTGCCCGGCTTCGTATCGCCGCCGAACGAGCGCTTCATTTGCCGCTCGATCTCCGTAATGCCCGCAAGCGTCTGCTCCCACAGTCCGTCCGGGAGTTGGGTATCGTTCGCAAGATACGCATTGCACGCTTCGGTGGTGATCGTAAAGCCGGGCGGCACAGGGAGCCCCGCATTCGTCATCTCTGCGAGGTTCGCTCCCTTCCCCCCGAGCAAATCCCGCTGGCTCGCATCGCCATCACGGAACAAATAGACCCAGCGTGTCGCCACAAGATACCTCCTACGTCGGTAGGACTAAGGACTAAGGACTAAGTATGGGAGATCAGTCAACCGCACGGTAGCGCGGGCTTTCCAGTATGCGAACTTTCTCATAGGCTGGAACGCTTACGTTACTACTTAGTTCAGTCCTCAGTCCTCAGTCCTTCGTCACGCCCGGCGCTTCTCGATGCGCGCGAGTGATGCCATGAGTTTTTTGACGCCCGCACCGACAAATGCGATGGTCACTTCCTGATCGTCGCCTAAGTCCCGCACCGCAACTACCGCTCCATCACCAAACTTGGGATGCGAAACCCGGTCACCGGTGCGGAACGCGGTCCCGTTGGTCAGCGGCGCGGGTGCGCTGCGTGGCGCTTCCCAGCGGGTCGCGGTCACCTGGGGGGGCGAGATGGCGGGGAGTCGCCGTGCCGACGCGCCGGTCTCCTCGATGATGTCGGGCGGAATGGAATCCACGAAACGGGAGCGTGTCGCGTACTGCTCGTTCCCCCAGATGGTGCGCTTGAAGACGTGGGTGATGTAAAGCCGCTCCTTGGCGCGGGTGATGCCGACGAAGAAGAGTCGCCGTTCTTCTTCGAGTTCACTGGCGCTCTCCTGCGCGCGGATATGCGGCAAGATATTCTCTTCCGCGCCGACGATGAAGACGATGGGAAACTCCAGCCCCTTGGCGGCGTGGAGCGTAATGAGCGTCGCCTTCTCGGTATCCGAGGCGGTACGATTGTACATATCCTGATCGGAAACCAGGGCGGCTTCCTCGATGAAGGTCGCGAGCGCGGCCTGCGGATCGAGCGATTCGTAGTCCGCGACGACGGTGCGGAGCTCGCGCACATTCTCGACGCGGTCGAGCTCATCCACGCCGCCCTCTTCGAGCATCCGCAAATAGCCGGACCGCTCCATCAGGACGTCGAAGAAGGCGAGGATGTTTGTGTCGAGCATCGTCGCGCGCATCTTGGCGACGAAACGGGCGATGTCCGCGAGACCGGCGGCGGGGCGGCCCGAAATGGGCGGCAGCGGCTCCATCCCTTCGACCAGCGCGCGGCACCCGGCAATGGGGGCGGTGTTGTGGGTGCGTGCCCACGCATTGAGGGCGGCGACAGATTGCTTGCCGATCCCCCGCCCAAGAGGGGTGTTGTCAATGACGCGCTCGAAGGCTGCACCGTCCGACGGGTTGTGGACGAGGCGCATCAGCGCGAGGACATCCTTCACTTCTTTGCGTTCGTAGAAGCGTGTGCCGCCGATCAGTTGATAGGGTAGGCCGAAGCGGATGCACGCTTCTTCTAGGATGCGGCTCTGGGCGTTCGTGCGGTACATGACCGCGCAATCACTCCGCATATATTTGCCGAGGTGCACGAGTCGCTGAATCTCCTCGACAACGAACTGCGCTTCCTGACCTTCGTCGTATAACTCGCGGATCGCGATGGCCTGGCCGACATCGTTCTCCGTCATGAGGCGTTTCTGCTTGCGCTGCGTGTTCATGCTGATGACCGCTTGCGCTGCATCGACGATTCGTTTTGACGAGCGATAATTCTGCTCGAGGAAGAGCGTCTTCGCGGTGGGGAAATCGCGCTCGAAATCGAGGATGTTGCGAATATCGGCGTGTCGCCAGCCGTAAATGCTCTGATCGGGATCGCCCACGACGCAGAGATTCTGATGGGCGGAGGCGAGTTCCTTCACCAGCCGATATTGGACATGGTTGGTGTCCTGATACTCATCGACGTGGATATAGCGATAGCGGTTCTGGTAGCGGGTGAGCACGTCGGGCTGGGTGGTAAACAATTGGAGGGTGGAGAGCAGTAAGTCGTCGAAATCGACGGCATTGTGCCGCCGGAGAAGACCTTGGTAGGTCGGGTAGACGCGTCCGGCGACCTCCTCCCAGTAGGTGGATGCGAGGCCCGCGAACTCGTCCGCACTGACGCCATTGCTCTTCCCCGCTGAAATGGTGCTCAGGACCGTGCGCGGCCCGTACTGCTTCGGGTCGAGGTTGAGGTCCCGGAGGGCTTGCTTGATAATATTGATCTGATCCGCGTCGTCATAGATCGTGAAGTCTTGCGCGATGCCGACGCGCTCGCCATCGCGCCGGAGGACGCGCGCGCAAAACGAGTGGAAGGTGCCGACGGTCAGACCGTTCATCTGCGGCCCCACGATGCGGTCGAGCCGATCCCGCATCTCTTTCGCCGCCTTGTTTGTGAAGGTCATGGCGAGAATCTGATGCGGATCGACGTGACGGACGGCGAGCAAGTAGGCGATCCGGTGCGTCAGGACGCGCGTCTTGCCACTACCAGGCCCCGCGACGATCAGAACGGGGCCTTCCGTGGTTGTGACGGCTTCGCGTTGTTGCTCGTTCAGCCCCGTAAGGATCGTCTCTTCAATGGCCATGCCGTTTCTTGCCCTTTGCCCTTCGCCCGTCGTGGTCGCTCACCGAATGCGCGTGTGTACAGACACCCCACATACGGGAGTGTACACGCTCGCGGGTGCGTGCGGTAGGGCCGCGCGCACCGATATTATCGGGTCAGGTGGATGCCGTATTTATCGAGATTATTGAGGATGTAGACGAGAAAGATGGTTGAGGCGATGATACCGAGAATCGAGAAAACGATGCCGATCATCGCTTGCGTCTGGCCGAAATCGGCGCGCGGCTGCCCCGGTATCGACGCGCGCTGTCGCGCTTCGCTCCGGCCGAGAATACTGAAAATCAATCCGACGATGCCAATGAGAATGCCGACCCAACTGAGGAACATCCCCGGCATAAAGCTGACGATACCGAGCCAAAACCCGGCAATCGCCTTGCCGCTCTTCGTCGGCCCATAGGGCTGACCGGGCACAATCGGGTACGGCGGCATCGGGTAGATCGGCGGAGACGCAAGCGGCGGATAGGGTGCGGGGGGTACGCTATAGGGTATCGGTGGTGCCAGTGGAGGCGCAGTCTCAATCGCGGGCGCGGGCAGTGCTCCCTGGGGGCTGGCGAGGTCTGCGCCGCAGTTCTGGCAGAAGCGCGCGCCCACCGGTACCTCAGACCCACACTCCGGGCAATGTGCCATGCGCGCGCTACCTCCCCATCAACAAACGATCCGCACCGCCAAAACGGATAACAGACAACAGAAACGGCGGACGCCGAAACGTCCGCCGAGTATGGCACCTCTGCGAGCAGAGGGGAAGGGGAGAGGGGATGGTATGGGTAGGCGCACGACTCCGATCGAGAACGGCGAATCACTCACATCCTGCCCGGCGACGACTCTCCTTGGCGTCCTCACCGCTTTGCCTGCGCATACAGCAGCAGACCGATGCCCGATCCAGCCTCTTCTCCATCCTCATCATCCTGACTCTCACCGAGGATTGCTCACCTGTTACCAGGCGC
>CAVXPY010000032.1:0-11655 GCA_963763655.1 uncultured Chloroflexia bacterium | reverse complement strand
GACCATCCGATGATCGATGAACTCGGTGAGAGCGCGCTTGAGCGTCAGCGTGTGCGGCTGCGTGCCGTTTTCGACGAGCGCGATCATGTTCACACCGAAGGTCGTCTGCAAGGCGGTGTGCTTGAAGAGGTTGTTGAGCACCTTCATCGGCTGGGCATCGCGCTTCAGTTCGATGACCATCCGCATCCCGGAGCGGTCGGACTCATCGCGCAGGTCGCTGATCCCGTCGATCTTGCCTTCCTTGACGAGCGTCGCGATCTTCTCGATCAGGCTCGCCTTGTTCACCGCGTAGGGCAGTTCGGTGACGATGATCTGATAGCGGTTCGCGCGGCCTTCTTCGATGTATGCCTTCGCGCGTACGACAACGCGGCCATTGCCCGTCGAGTATGCCTGGCGGATACCCTCACGCCCGAGGATGATGCCACCTGTCGGGAAGTCCGGCCCCGGCAGCCGGTCGATCAGTTCCGTCAGGGCGCATTCGGGGTTGTCGATCAGATAGATGAGGACATCGCAGAGTTCGTTCGCATTGTGCGGCGGAATATTCGTCGCCATGCCGACCGCGATACCCGTCGAGCCATTGAGCAGGAGGTTCGGCAAGCGGGCGGGGAGAACTTTCTTCGGCTCCTTCAGTTCGCCGTCGTAGTTGTCCTCGAAATCGACCGTGTCCTTCTCAATGTCGGCAAGCAGTTCTTCCGCAGCCTTCGTCAGGCGTGCTTCGGTATAGCGCATTGCAGCGGGCGGATCGCCGTCCACCGAGCCGAAGTTTCCCTGCCCGTCGATCAGTGGATAGCGCATCGAGAAATCCTGCGCCATGCGGGCGAGGGCGTCGTAGAGCGCGGCATCGCTGTGCGGGTGGAAGTTCTTCATCACCTCGCCGACAACACCGGCGCACTTGCGATGCTTAGTGTTCGAGCGCAGGCCCATTTGATGCATCGCGTACAGGATGCGCCGCTGGACCGGCTTCAGACCGTCCCGTGCATCCGGGAGCGCGCGCGACACGATGACGCTCATCGCGTAATCGCGGTACGACGTGCGCATTTCCGTATCAATGTTGACGAAGCGGACGATGCCCCGCTCGTTACTGTCTACCATCGACGATTGCCTCCTCAAAGTCTGTACTGAGAATTTCGCAGGTGGAACGCAGCGCGCCCCCTACGTGTAGTATGAGTATTGTACCTTAAAATACGAATACGTGAAAGTGCGAACGTACGCACCTTAAACGACGATTGCCGAACATGCGTTCGCGTGTTTTGGGAACGGTTACGAAACCAATTTGAACCGCCAAGGCGCAAAGAGCATAAAGAAGACAAGATCACTTTTCTTCTCCCTCTTTGCGCCTTGGCGGTTCTCCCCGGTTTCGCCCCTCAGCGGTTGATTGACAGTGACACCGCAGGCGGCGTATTCTCGCGCGCAAGTGAGGCAGAAGCGGACGTGCGACGTGACGCGCGACCGGCCCAAATTTGTGGCTTCGATACTTTGATGCTTCAAGGAGGAAACCGAACGTGGAGAGCAACGGAAAGATCAAAGTTGCCATTATTGGCGTCGGGAACTGTGCGTCGTCGCTCGTGCAGGGCGTAGAGTTCTACAAGAACACCGCAGACGAGCAGCATATCCCCGGCCTGATGCACACCAACCTCGGTGGCTATCACATCCGGGACATCGAGTTCACCGCCGCCTTTGATATCAACGTGACGAAGGTCGGCAAGGACCTCTCCGAGGCGATCTGGGCCGCGCCGAACAACACGATCAAGTTCTCGGATGTCCCGCCCCTCGGCGTGACCGTCCAGCGTGGCATGACGCACGATGGCCTCGGTAAGTACCTCTCGGAAGTGATCACGAAGGCACCCGGCCCGACGGTTGACATCACCGGCATCCTCAAGAGCACGGGCACGCAGGTCGTCGTCAACTACCTCCCGGTCGGCGCGGAGCAGGCGACCAAGTGGTACGTCGAGCAGATTCTGAATGCGGGCTGCGCCTTCGTGAACTGCATTCCGGTCTTCATCGCCCGCGAGGACTATTGGCAGAAGCGGTTCATGAACAAGGGGCTGCCGATCATCGGTGATGACATCAAGAGCCAGGTCGGCGCGACGATCACGCACCGTGTCCTCACCCGCCTCTTCGAGGATCGCGGTGTCCGCATCGACCGGACGTATCAACTGAACTTCGGCGGCAACACGGACTTTCTCAATATGTTGGAGCGGGATCGGCTGGAATCGAAGAAGATCTCGAAGACCAATGCCGTCACGAGCCAGTTGCCGTACAAGATCGACCCCGACAATGTGCATGTCGGCCCGTCCGACTACGTGCCGTGGCTCACCGACCGGAAATGGGCCCAGATCCGCATCGAAGGGACGACCTTCGGCGATGTGCCCCTTAGCATGGAACTGAAGCTCGAAGTCTGGGATAGCCCGAACTCGGCAGGTGTCGTCATCGACGCGATTCGTTGCGCGCGGCTCGCTCTCGATCACGGCCTCAGTGGTGCCCTCACCGCGCCCTCGTCCTATTTCATGAAGTCACCGCCCGTGCAGGTGACGGACGACCAAGCGCGCCAGGACACCGAGACATTTATCCAGACCTATACGCGTGCCGCCTCGCCCGCTGCGGACAAGGCGAAGGCACGGACCTGAGCAATGAGCGATGAGTGATCGGATTTCCTCATTGCTCGTTGCTCGGAACGCGTTGCTGTACGCGCTTGTACGCGGTACGTCTGCGCTGCTGACGATCATTCCGGTACGTCTCTCCTATGCCCTCGCGGGGGCGATTGGGGAGGCGTACTGCCGTGTGCGGCCATCGCACTCACAGTGGGCAGCGTTCAACCTCGCGCGCGTGCTCAATGCGCCCGCTTCCTCGCCGTACGTGCAGCGTGTCGCGCGGCAGTCGTTCGGCAACTACGCCCGGGTGCTCGTCGATTTCCTTCGCCTGCCCTATGTGTCCCAAGCCGATATTCTCGCCCAGGCGAGTGTCCTCGATATGGCGGTGCTCGCGCAGGCGATGGAATATGACCGGGGCTTTATCCTCGTCACGGCCCATATGGGCTCGTGGGACCGAGCGGGCGCGATATTCACCGGCTTCGGATACAAGGCATCGGTGCTTGTGGATACCTTTTCGCCTCCGCAACTGGATCGTTGGGTGACGCGGATGCGACGGAAGTTCCGCATGAATGCGGTCGCGGTCGAGCGGCCGGGCGCCCTGCGCGAGATGTATCGGGTGTTGCAGCGGAAAGAGGCGCTCGTCGTGGTGATCGACACGCCGGACACGCGCGGTATCCCGGTGACCTTTTTTGGTGAGGAAACGCACTTCCCGGCAGGCGTCGCGCAACTCGCGGTGCGGGCGGGCTGCCCGGTCATCGTTGCCGGGCTTTTTCGTCGGCCTGATATGGTCAGCTACGATGGCTTCTGTGAACTCATCCCGCCGCCCGACCGCGCTACTGAGTCGTCGCTCGCCGCGCAACAATTGACGCAGCAGATCGTCATGCGACTGGAAAAAGCGATCGTCGCGCACCCCGCGCAGTGGTACATGTTCCGCCCGATGTGGCCCGGGGGAAGTAACGAGTAACGAGTAACAAGTAACGAGGGAATTCGGCTTCTTCTCGTTACTCGTTACTCGTTACTTCTCGTCCTTGATCGCGTACAATAGTGGTGGGGAATGGCACGTCTGAAGGGGCGCTAAGGGAAGACGGTAACGGCTGTGTTGTACCGCTATTACCGCTGCTGTGAATGGCTCGCATCGTGGCTGCCGCAACGGATTGCATACGCGATTGCGCGGGTGACGGGTGTCGTCATGTTCATGCTTTGCCGGGGCATCCGGCGCACCCTGATCGCCAATCAGCAGCGGATTCTCGCCGGTGCATCGCGGCGGCAGATTGCGCGGAGCGCGCGACGGGCCTGTATCGCGGTCGCCAAGAACTATTACGACCTCTTCCGCCTCCCGTCGATGTCTCAGGAGGCGCTCATCGGCTACTTCGACAGTTACGGCGTGGATAATCTCGCGGTCGCATACGCGCGCGGCAAGGGTGTAATTATCGTTGCGCCGCACGTCGGCAGTTACAACCTTGTGCCTTCCTATATAAGTAGTCTCGGCTACCCGACCGCTGCCGTCGTCGAGCATATTCGCGATCCGCGCCTCCATGACTACTTCTTCCGTCTGCGCGCTAATCAGGGTGTGCAACTGCTGACGACGGGATCCGAGGATGTGCGGAATATCCTGCGGGCGCTTAGGGCTGGGAAAGTTGTCCTCATGCTCGCGGATCGCAATGTCGGCACGAGCAGCGATGCGGTCACCTTTTTCGGCGAGCGCACGATACTGCCCGCCGGCCCGGCGCTGATCGCGCGGCGAACGGGGGCGGCGCTCCTGCCCGCGTACTCGTATCGTGTCGGTAATACCCACTCCGTCGCGGTGGGCCTGCCCGCGATGAACCTCCCGAACTTCGCGGGTACCGCCGAAGAACGGCGCGCGGCGGACACACAGGCGGTCGCGCATCAACTCGAACAAATGATTGCCGAAGCGCCCGATCAGTGGGCGATCCTCCAGCCGGTCTGGCCGCGCACGCGGAGCCATCGGGAAGCCGAACTGAGTGAGGCGGCCGGTTGAGCCTTCGCCGTGAAGCGGTGCCCCGCGTCGTCGTGCAGCGTGACCATCATCTGCTCGTGCGGACCGACGACGTAGGCTGGCCCGGCGTTCGCGATCTCCTGCGCGCGTTCGCGGAGATGGTGCGGCTCGGCGGCGGCCTTGCAACCTATCGCCTGACGCGGCTCTCGCTCTGGAACGCCGCTGCTATTGGCCTCACGGCAGCGGACATCACCGCCGCGCTTCGCGATCTTGCGGGTAGTGCCCTTCCGCCCGCGACCGCCGCCTTTATCCACGAGACGCTGATGCGCGCGCAGGTCGTTCGCCTCGTTGAAGCGGGCGATGCGATCGCGCTGGTCTGCGCGGATGCCGCGCTCCTCGCATCGCTCTGCCAGGACTCCGGGCTCGAATTACCGCCCCTCTGCCGTGACGGTGAGGGAAAGGGACGTGTGCCACTGCCGCGCGCGTGGCGGGGGCGCGTCAAACTGGCATTTGCGACGCTCGGCTACCCGATCAAGGATGAACTCGGTACGGTCGCAGGTGCAGGCATCGCCTTCGCGCTTCGTTCCGATGCGCCCGCGCTCCGCACCTATCAACGGCAATCGGTCGCGGCCCTGGCTGGCGGCGGCGAGAGTGGCGGGCTGGTGCTCTTGCCCTGTGGCGCGGGGAAGACGCTGGTTGGCATCGCGGCGGCGGCGCGGTTTCAGGCGCGCACGCTCGTCCTCTGCCCTGGCCGAACGAACGCCGCACAGTGGGAGCGCTCCTTTCGCGCCTGGACCGACCTCCCCGATGGCGCGATCGGTATCTTCGACGGCGCGAAACGCACCCTCTATCCAGTGACGATTGCGACGTATCAAGCATTGACGGTGCGGGCGCGCGATGCGGAGACGCCGCGTCATCTCGGCGATTTCCTCGCGGCAGATTGGGGCCTCGTCATCTATGACGAAGCGCACATGCTCCCGGCGGACGGCTTTCGCCTCTGCGCCAGTGCGGCGATGCAGGCACGGCGGCGGCTGGGCCTGACCGCGACCCTCGTGCGCGAAGATGGGCGCGAGACCGATGTCTTCGCGCTGGTCGGGCCGGTGCTCTTCTCTCGCCCGTGGCGCGAGTTGGAAGCCCAGGGCTGGATCGCACCGGCGACCTGCGTGGAGGTGCGCGTGCCGCTCGCGCCGAACTGGCCCGGCCCCGGCGAAGCCGTCGATGCCCGCGCAGTCGCCCTCAACCCCGCGAAGGATGGGGCGGTTGATGCACTTCTGGCGCGACATCGGGATGCCGCAGTCCTCGTCATCGGCGGGCATCTCACCCTCCTGGAGCGGCTCGCGCGCCGCCTCCGCGCACCGCTCGTGACGGGGGATACACCCGCCAGCGAGCGCGAGCGCGTCTATGCGGCATTTCGTGACGGCCGGTCGCGCGTCCTTGTGGTGTCGAGCGTCGCGAATCAGGGGGTGGACCTTCCCGGTGCGCGGGTAGCGATTCAGGTCTCGGGCCATTTTGGCTCGCGGCAGGAAGAGGCGCAGCGCCTGGGTCGTCTGCTCAGGCCGAATGCGGATGGCGCATCGAGCCTCTTCTATACGCTCGTGACGACCGGCACGAGCGAGGTCGCGTACGCGCGTCATCGCCGCCTCTTTCTCGCCGAGCAGGGGTACGAGTATCGGATGGAAAACGCGCAACAGGCATGAAACACGGAACCTCTGCACAGTCCAAACGTTTATTCCGTCAAGGGTAGGCTCGTATCACGGCAATCTGCTATGATCTTCGTGAACTCTTTCCCGTATGGGCAGTTGCCGAAGATGAAGGTTTGCACGGCGTTTCGATGCGCGGCGGTACATGTGCGTGCCGTCGCAGGACGTGTGGTGAGGAGGGTCCGGGTATGTCGGAATTACGCTCATCGGGATGGACGAGACGGAGGCGATTCCTCCGCCGGTTCGCGGCGATTGGCCTCCTCGGCCTGGTCGCGCTCATGCTTTCTGCCTGTGTCGAAGTGAATCAGCGTAGCACGATCGGCACGGATTTCACGGGGACGACGGATATCCGCCTCGGCATCTCCATTCAGGCGCTCGCGCTCGCCGGCTCCTTCGGCAGCAGCCTGACGACGCCCGCCGCACCGGGCGCGAAGACGACCCCGGCAGCATCGCAGGACCCCTTCGCCGACCTTAATACGCAGATCAGCCAACTGGGCGGGACATCGAAGCCCTACAAGAGCGACAAGTTCCAGGGCGTCGATGCCTCGTTCAAGTTTAAGTCCCTTGAAGAGATGCAGACGCAAATCAACTCCGTCCTCGGCAGTAACAGCTCGCTCAGCCAGACGACGGGATCGAGCGCGTCGAGCAGCAGCAACTCGGACATCGTCAAGCTCACGGCGAAGGCGACCGCCAATGGCGTGCGCATTGACGCGAAAGTTGATCCACTCAGCAGCTTGAGCGACACTTCAAGCAGCACGACGATCCCCGGTCTCGATCCGAAGCTCTTCGGCGGCACCGATGGCATCATTCAGCTCGCCTTCACGATGCCCGGAAAGATCACCGCCAAAGATGCGCTCGCCAAGCAGGACAAGTCGACTGTCTCGTGGAGCTTCAAGACGGGTGACAAGCCCGCCGACATCTTCGTTGAGTCCGACAAGAGCGGCAGCCAGGGTGGCAATCCCGTAGCCGCCGCCGCAACGACGACCGGCAGCAATAGCACCCCCGCGTCCGGGCGCGCGACGACCGCCGGTGGCAGCACCGCTGCGACAACCGTCGCCGGGAATGCCTCCTCGACGACTGCCGCCGGGAGTGCCTCTTCGACCGCAACGACGGCGAAGAAGGATGACGGCGGGAGCAATACGACGCTCTTCATTATCATCGCGGTCGTTGCGGTGGTCGTGCTTGGTGGTGGCGCGGGCCTCTTCTTCGGCCTGCGTGGCAAGGGCAAGAAGGATGCTCCGCCCCCGCCGGGCTATGGGCAAACCGCGCAGTTCTCCGGTCAGCCTCGACCGCCGTATGCCGGTCAGCCGCCGCAATATGGTGCACCGGGACAGCAACCACCCGGTGGGCAACGGCCACCCGGCTATGGTCAACCGCCGCAGGGCCAACCGCCGCAGTATGGTCAGCCCCCACAATATGGTCAGCCTCCCCAGGGCCAGCCGCCGCAATATGGCCAACCGCCCTACGGACAGCCGCCGCAGGGACAACCGCCGCAATACGGTGGTGGCTATCCGCCCCAAGGGCAGCCACCCCAGGGGCAGCCGCCACCGTACGGTCAGCCGCCGCAATACGGACAGCCTCCCTATGGGCAGCCACCCGGTGGGCAAGGGCAAGGGCAGGGATACGGCGGTCAGTATCCGCCGCAGCCACCGCAGCCGCCGCGCTAGCCTAACCTCACCCCCGGCCCCTCTCCATCGCCAAAAGACCATGATAGATGTCAGGTCTGTGCGGCGATAGAGAGGGGTGATGCACGGGAAATACTGCGGTGTTCCCTGAACATCCTTTTCCCGTCTTTCTCCCCCTCTCCATCGCCAGACGAACCTTGCTATTCCACAAACCTACGGGCGATGGAGAGGGGGCTGGGGGGTGAGGTTGAGCGAGAACAAAAAAAATTAGGTGTTGACGTGCTTCCACCACGTTGCTATACTTCTCCTTCGCGGCTGCTACGCGGGTAGTGGGCGCGTGTGGACTGTAAGGAGAGCACAACGGTATGCCAACGATTAGCCAACTGGTGCGCAAGGGCCGCAAGCCCGTATCCAAGAAGACGAAGGCACCCGCGCTCCAGTTCACGAACAACTCGCTCGGTCGCTATGCCGGTCAGACGAAGGCGGGGAAGGGTGCACCGCAGAAGCGGGGTGTCTGCACGCAGGTGAAGACGATGACCCCGAAGAAGCCGAACTCGGCGCTGCGGAAGATCGCCCGTGTCCGCCTCTCGAATGGCATTGAAGTTACGGCGTATATCCCCGGCGAAGGGCACAACCTGCAGGAGCACTCGGTCGTGCTCATTCGTGGCGGTCGTGTGAAGGACCTGCCGGGTGTGCGGTACCACATTGTACGAGGGACGCTCGATGCGCGTGGTGTTGAGGATCGGAAAAAGGGCCGGTCCAAGTACGGCACCAAGGCACCTAAGGCCGGCGCGGCAACTGCCGCGAAGCGTCGGTAATTGCAGACGCGGGTGAGCTACGGCTCCCCGGCTGTGCAACGACCGAAAACTGGCCCGCTAGGGTGTGAGCACGTCTGGAGCGGAAGGGGCGAAATTACCGGCCCCCCGCTCTTTCGTGTGACTGAGAGCTGGGTTCTGAGTGACTGAAGACTCGTGTTACGGTGAGGAGAGCGACAAGCGATGCCGAGACGAACGAAGATCAACAAGCGCGAGACGTTGCCCGATCCCCGCTATAACAGCGTGATGGTGCAGCAGTTCATCAATAAGCTGATGATGAACGGCAAGAAGGGCCTCGCGGAGAGCATCGTCTACGAGGCGTTCGACAAGATTCAGGAGCGCACCGGGCGCGAACCGCTCGAAGTCTTCGAGCTTGCGATGCGCAACGCGACACCGGTGATCGAAGTGAAGCCGCGCCGCGTCGGTGGCGCGACCTTGCAGGTGCCGGTCCCGATTGAGGGCCCGCGCCGCACGTCGCTCGCCATTCGCTGGCTTCTCGGTTCCTCGCGCAGCCGCAATGGCCGCACGATGTCCGAGCGGCTCGCCGCTGAGGTGCTTGATGCCTTCAACAACACGGGTGTGACGATTAAGAAGAAAGAAGACACGCACCGCATGGCGGAGGCGAACAAGGCGTTCTCGCATTATCGGTGGTAGCGGGCACGCTTTCGGATTGAGACTACCGGGGCTTACATAAAGAGCAGAGTTCGGGAGCCTGGTGAAAGGCTCCAGCTTTACAGGAAAAAGAGGACATGAGCGTAGCTACGCAGACCACAACAATGAACAAACGAATGCAGGCGCTTGAAAAAACGCGCAATATCGGCATCATCGCGCACATCGACGCGGGGAAGACGACGACGACTGAGCGCGTCCTCTATTACACCGGGCGCATCCATCGCACGGGTGAGGTCCATGAGGGCGCGGCGACGATGGACTGGATGGAGCAGGAGCGCGAGCGCGGTATCACGATCACCGCCGCCGCGACGACGGCGTTCTGGTCCAAGAGCGCGCGCAACGGCGATGCCAAGCAGCCCGATGCAGTGCGCATCAATATCATCGACACGCCCGGTCACGTCGACTTCACGGTTGAGGTCGAGCGTTCCTTGCGGGTGCTCGATGGCGGCGTCGTCGTCTTCGACGCGGTCGCGGGCGTCGAGCCGCAGAGTGAGACGGTCTGGCGGCAGGCGGACAAATACGCAGTGCCGCGTATCTGTTTCGTCAACAAGATGGACCGTACCGGCGCGAACTTCGAGCGCACCATCGAGATGATTATCGATCGCCTCCGTGCGCGCCCGGTGGCGATTCAATTGCCGATCGGCAGCGAAGACAAGTTTCGGGGCGTGATCGATGTCTTCGAGCAGCACGCGATCATGTACTACGATGACAAGGGCACCGACATCCGCATCGAGCCGATCCCGGCTGAACTCCAGGAGCGGGCCGCCCAGGCGCGCAATGAACTGGTGGAGGCGATTGCCGAGACGGATGAGGACCTGACGCTTCGCTATCTCGAAGAGGGCGAGTTCTCCAACGACGAACTGCGCGCCGCCCTGCGGATCGCGACGATCGGGAACATGCTCGTCCCCGTGCTCTGCGGGTCTGCCCTGAAGAACAAGGGCGTGCAGTCGATGCTCGACGCGGTCGTCGATTACCTTCCTTCGCCGCTCGATGTGCCGCCCGTCGCCGGGACCAACCCGAAGACGGATGAAGAAGAGACGCGCGGCATTGGCGAAGAGGAGCCGTTTAGCGGCCTCGTCTTCAAGATCGCGAACGATCCCCACGTCGGTAACCTCGCGTTCGTGCGTGTCTATAGCGGCAAGCTGGAGAAGGGGACGTACGCCCTCAATACCTCGAAGGACCGCCGCGAACGTGTGGGACGGTTGATCCGTATGCACGCGAATCATCGCGAAGACATCGACGATATTACCGCCGGGGACATCGCGGCGATTATCGGCCTGAAGGATTCCTTCACGGGCGATACGCTCTGCGATCCGACTGCGCCGATCATTCTTGAGTCGATCAAGTTCCCGGAGCCGGTCATCCAGGTGGCGATTGAGCCGAAGACGAAGATGGACCAGGACAAGATGGGCATGGCCCTCGCACGATTGGCACAGGAAGACCCAACTTTCCGTGTTCGCACGGACGATGAGACGGGCCAGACCCTGATTGCCGGGATGGGCGAGTTGCATCTCGAAGTGATCGTCGACCGCATGCTGCGCGAGCACAAGGTGGAAGCGAATGTCGGTCGCCCGCAGGTGGCGTACCGCGAGAGCATCACCAAGACCGTCAAGCAGGAAGGGCGCTTCGTCCGGCAGTCCGGTGGGAAGGGCCAGTACGGTGACGTCTGGATCGAAGTCTCGCCCGCCGAGCGTGGTGAAGGCTTCACCTTCGTGGATAAGATCGTCGGCGGCACGATCCCACGCGAATACGTCCCGGCGGTTGAGGCGGGTGTCAAGGAAGCGTTGGGTGGCGGCGCGTACGCGGGCTATCCGATTGTGGACATCAAGGTCACTCTCTATGACGGCTCTTACCACGAGGTGGACTCCAGCGAAATGGCTTTCAAGATCGCCGGTTCGATGGCGCTCAAGGAAGCAGTCCGCAAGGCCGCGCCTGTCGTGCTCGAACCGATCATGAAGGTCGAGATCACCACGCCGGACAACTTCATGGGCGATGTGATCGGTGACATCTCCAGCCGCCGTGGTCAGCTTGAGGGCATGGCGGAACGCGCCGGGGCGCAGATCATCAAAGCGTGGGTACCCCTCGCGACGATGTTCGGTTATGCGACCGATCTGCGTTCGATGACGCAGGGGCGCGCGTCGTACTCGATGGAGTTCGACCATTACGAGCCGTTGCCGCCAAGCCTCGCTGAGGAACTGGTGCAGAAGGCGACGACACGACGATAATCGAGTTGATTGGGCCAGGCGATTGCTGCCCTGGCCCATTGTAGTGAGTGAAGAGAGGCAAGTACGAATG
>CAVXPY010000031.1:0-92090 GCA_963763655.1 uncultured Chloroflexia bacterium | reverse complement strand
CCAGAATCTTCTGTAAATAGCGGTGGCTGGTGGACGCATCCATTCTCGGGATCGACCTCACGTACGCAGCCCCCGTCGAATTACAAAGTCCATCGCACTGGCTACCAGCGATTGTTCCGTAGTATCCTGTTGCGTAACGTGCGCTTTACGCAATTGTGCGGTGATGAGTCAGGGGTTCGGGGGACATCGTCTATGCAACGCCAACGTATCCTTGCCATTGTGCCCGCGTATAACGAGGCGGCCTCGTTGCCGCACGTCGTCCGCGACCTGCGTGGTGGCCCGGTTCCGCTGGACATCGTGGTCGTAGATGACGGCTCGAAGGATGAGACCTCCGCCATCGCGCGCGAACTCGGTGTGGCGGTCGTCACCCTCCCCTTCAACCTCGGCATCGGCGGGGCGCATCAAACCGGCTTCCAATATGCCGTCGAGTGGGGGTATGCGATCGCCGTGCAGTTCGATGGGGATGGGCAGCATCTCGCGCGCGAAATCCCCACCTTGCTCGGGCCAATCGAAGAGGGCGTGGCGGATGTTGTCATCGGCTCGCGCTTCGCGATCAAGGGGCACGGCTATCGGGGCGCGCGGACTCGTCGGGCGGGTGGCATGATGCTTTCCTGCCTGATTCGCCTCCTGAGCGGCCACGTCTACACCGATGTGACATCGGGGTTCCGCGCCCTCAATGCGCGCGCGATCCATGTCGCGGCGGCGGACTATCCGCAGGATTTCCCGGAGCCGGAGAGCCTGCTCACCTTCCGCCGTTACAACCTGCGCGTCGGCGAGGTCCAGAGCGCCATGCAGAACCGCATCGGTGGCGTCTCGTCCATTAATCTGTGGGGGTCCGCGTACTACATGATTAAGGTGACGCTCGCCCTCTGCATTGAGCGGCTGCGCGCCCCACTCCGAGGTGTCTAGCGATGGGCAGGATCGATGTCGTCGCCATTGTGGCGGCTGTGCTCCTCCTCGGCTACATCATCGAGTCTGTCCGGCGGCGGCGACTGCGGGAGGAGTACTCGATCCTCTGGCTGGGGACGGCGACGATTATCCTCCTGCTCTCCATCGTGCGACCCGCGCTGAACCTCGTCGCCCGCGCGGTGGGCATCTACTCCCCCGTCAATGCGCTTTTCGTCGTCGGGTTCGCCTTCACGACGATTATCCTCCTGCACTTCTCCACCGTCATCTCGCGGCTCTCGCGTGAGAATCGCGATCTCGCACAGCGCTATGCCTTGCTCGTCTACCGGCTCCAGGAGGAGAAAGCAGCACAGACAGACGAGCACCCCGATACTCGGTGATCGCGAATCAGGCAAAGGGAGAACGATGAGTCACTTTTGGGCGGATAAACGGGTGGTCGTGACTGGTGGATCGGGTTTCGTCGGCTCCTTCGTCGTCGAGAAACTGCGGGCGCGCGGCGCGGGTGAGGTCTTCGTCCCGCGCAAGCGAGAATATGACTTGCGCGAGCGCGAGGCGATCCTGCAATTGCTCGCCGATACGCGACCCGACCTGATCCTGCACCTCGCCGCGACGGTGGGCGGCATCGGGGCGAACCGCGCCCACCCGGCAGAATACTTCTACGAAAACCTCACGATGGGCACGCACCTCTTGCACGAGAGTTGGCGCGCGGGCGTGGAGAAGTTCGTCGCGGTCGGCACGATTTGTGAGTATCCGAAGTACACGCCGCTACCGTTCAAGGAAGAAGACCTCTGGATGGGCTATCCGGAGGAGACGAACGCGCCGTACGGCCTCGCCAAGAAGATGATGCTCGTGCAGGGCCAGGCATATCGGGAGCAGTATGGCTACAACAGTATCCATCTCCTGCCCGTCAATCTCTACGGCCCGCGCGACAGTTTCGATCTGCAAACCGGGCATGTCATCCCGATGCTGATCCGGAAGTTCGTCGAGGCAAAGCAACGTGGCGATGACCATGTCGTCGCCTGGGGTGACGGCTCACCGACGCGCGAGTTCCTCTATGTCGAGGATGCCGCCGAGGGCTTGCTGCTCGCTGCGGAGCGCTACAACGGCAACGATCCCGTCAACCTCGGCAGCGCCTTCGAGATCCGCATCAAGGACCTGACGGAGCGGATCGCCGCCGCGACGGGTTTTACCGGCAGCGTTGTCTGGGATACGAGCAAGCCCAATGGTCAGCCCCGGCGCAAACTCGATGTGAGCAGGGCGGAGCAGTCGTTCGGCTTTACGAGGTCACGCCCTTCGAGGAGGGGCTACGGCGCACGGTGGATTGGTACCTCGCGCATCAGGCGGTCGGTTCGGAGCGCTAGGGAGGTAGGGGAGAGAGTATCTCAACGTCGGAGGGGGAGTGCGGAACGATGCAGTTCACGGCAACGCCACTGGTGGATGCGTACATCATCGATGCGGAGCGGCACGAGGACGAACGCGGCTTCTTCGCCGTGACCTGGGCACAGAATGAGTTCGCCGCACATGGGCTGAATCATCCGCCCCTCGCGCAGGTCAACCTCTCATTCAATCATCAGAGGGGCACATTGCGCGGGATGCACTGGCAGGCCCCGCCGCACGCGGAGACGAAACTGATTCGCTGCGTGCGGGGGAGCATCTACGATGTCATCGTGGACATCCGCGCGGACTCCCCCACCTATTTGCAGTGGTTTGGCGTGGAACTGACGGCGGAGAATCGCCGCTCCCTCTACGTCCCGGAAGGGTATGCCCACGGCTATCAAACCCTCGAAGACGAGACGGAGGTCTTCTATCTCGTCACCGACTATTACGCGCCCGCCGCGACCCGCGGGATGCGTTGGGATGATCCAGCCGTCGGTATCACCTGGCCGCTCCCCGTCTCCGTAATCTCCGAACGAGACGCCCATCACCCTGATTTCGTCGCCTGATATTCTTCGCGCAGTTTCACACAAAGTCCCCGGTGGTGGCGGGCTTTAGCCTGCCAAACTGATTTCTGTGGCAGGCTAAAGCCCGCCACCACCGGGTTTTTCCTGTCGTGCAACGGGAAGTCGGGCGCACCGGGTGCCCTCTGGGCAGGATGCGCCCCAACGCGCGAATTCCCACGCGCTACGAGAAATAGCCATTGAGATCGAAGATTTCATTCACGGTCGTCAGTGCGTACGTGTCGAAGGCGTTGCTGTACACATTGCCGGAGGAAGCAGTGACCGGGCCAACGCCGACGATGAAGAAGTTGGGGATCACGGAACCATCGACATAATTGAGGTTCGACGCCGTAGGGCGTGCCCTGCCGGATTGATAGAGGGTAACGAATCCGGGTCCATTCGCCAAATTCGCAACGACCGTCGCATTGCCGGTCACGGCAACTGCGCTTGTGGGGATCGCGACGCCCTGGCAAACGACCTGCGCCCCGTTGAAGGTGCCGCCGCCACGGATGATGAAGCTGCCGCCGCCAGTAAATCCCGCAGTGAAGCTGCCGAAGCAGGCAGATCCGCTCTCGACGGTTCCCGGTCGGCTATCCTGCATACGAATGGGGTAGGGTAACGTCGTATAGAGCACGCCCGCCCCATTCACATCACTGGCCGTGGGGCTGAAGTAGCCCGCGATGTCGATGATGAGGTTAATGGTTGTGAGCGAGTAGACACTCAGTTTGCCAGCGCCGAGACCAACGAAGAAGAAGTTCGGGGCGACCTGCCCGTTGATGTAGTTGTTGTTCGATACGGCAGGCAGTGGGGTACCGCTCGGAAAAATCGTCAGGAAACCCGGCCCGGCGTTCTGATCGGCGACCACGGTCGCATTGCCAGCAATGGCGGTCGCGTTGCTCGGTACGCCGACTCCACCGATCGTGCATCCAATACCCGCGACCGTACCCGAATAGCTCCCGCCGCCGACATCCGGGGTGCCGGGCGTCAGGCAAGCGATCTGACCGGGGCGAGTATCGAGATACCGCAGCGGCGAGGGCATCCGGTGGAAATACAACCCGCCGGAGGAAACCGGTGCGTAATAGCCGGTAATGTCGAGGATGACATCGATCGTGGTCGAGACGTACTCCGTGAACCCGCCATTGCTGCCTAATGCGACGGTAAAGGCATTGGGGACCGTCTGACCGTCGACATAGTTCGCGTTGGAAGTGGCGGGAAGGTCGGCACCGCTCGGAAAGAGGGTGACAAAACCGGGGCCCGCGCCCTGATCCGCAACGACCGTCACATTCCCCGTCACGGCGAGCGCACTTGCGGGGATGGTGACGCCGGTAGTCGGATCGGTGACCCCCGCAACCACATTTCTATAGCCACTGCCGCCGACATCGGGTTGACCGGGATTCGCGAAGGCGGGAAATCCCGGTCGGGTGTCGAGAAAGCGCACCGGGCGGGCAAGAGGATAGAATTGCAAGCTCGATGCGAGCGGCCCGACCGCAGACGCAGTCCGCGTGACGTGTTGCGTCATGGGCGACCCGACATGCTCCGTCGTCACAACCGACGCAGAAGATGAGCCGGGGAGCGCCGTTTTCGTGCCTGTCCATTGACCGCTGCCCGCAACGGCGAGCGTGGCTGATGCAGTGCCTGGCGGTGCGGCATCGCCTCGTATCGGTGCTTCTGCACCTGCCGCGAAAGGGAAGAGAAACGGGACAAGCAACCCCAAAATGCCGCAGACGATTCCCAATCGTGCCCGACGCATATGCATTACTGCCGCGAAGCTCCCGCTGCGCACCCACCACCGTGCCATCGTGACTCCCTTCCTCATGAAATCCTAAATGTATGTATGCATCGTGTGTATCGCACAGATGATCTCTTGTCAATATTATTGCTACGTTATCGATCATTATGGATGAGAAGGGCTGCTGCTACGAGGAACGGCGCGCGCCGAGGGTGCGGCGGCGCGCATCTCGGTAGCCATCGAAGACATCACGGATGCGCGCCAGTGCGCGCGGCGGTTTCAGCACGAAAAGGAGCATCGTGAGCGCAATCAGCGCGCGCCGCACAAACGTCAGCGGCGGTGGGAGCGGATGGTGTCGCTCGATGGTGACGATGCCGTTGCGCGTATTGTAGTAGATGCTGTTCGGCGATTTCCCCCCGCCCGCCGAGACCGAGACATGGTGAGAGACGATTGCCTGCGGCGCGAGCAGAATTGAGAAGCCCGCATCACGGGCGCGCAGGGAGTATTCCACATCCTCATAATACATAAAGAGCGCCCCATCGAAGCCGCCGATCCGCTCGTAACAGGCGCGGGTAATCAGCATCGCGGTACCCGTTGCGCGGCCAATTGGTCGAATGATCGTCGGGAGCGTGGTACGCGCCGCATTGTGCCCCTGCATCGGCGTGTGCGCGGTCCACTTGCCAATGTCCGCACCGGCGAACCAGACTCGATGCGGTGGCTGCGCGAAAAGGATGAGCGGGTTGATGATCCCCGCCGCAGGATGCGCCTCCGCAGCAGCGATCAACTCCGCCAGCGCGTCAGGCGCGAGCGTCGTATCGTTGTTGAGCACGAGCACAGCATCGGCATCCGCCGCAAAGGCGGCAGCAAGGCCCACATTGTTCCCACCTGCGAACCCGATATTGGCGGTATTGCGGAGGATATGTGCCGTCGGGAACGCTGTTGCGACGACCTCAGCCGTACCATCGGTCGAGGCATTGTCGACGACGTAGACGGTATGCGGCGCAGTTTGCTGTGCGAGAGACCGCAGACAGGCAAGGGTATAGGCGCGATGGTTCCAGGCGAGCACAATCACGGCAAGACGCATCGGTGTCACGTCCGACGCTCCTCACGTAAGGACGACATGCACATCATCCGCAGGCATCCTCATCGACCCGTCCGTCTTCCGTCTGCTGCGCAGGCCGGATGCCTGCGAACTCCGGGGCGGGGGTGATGTGGTCCGGTCGCTCTGGCAGAGGCCGTTCCATCCGCGTCGCTCCGCCCGCCAATTTGAAGCCGAGCGGCACTGCGAGGAGGAAGGCAATGGAGAGCGTACCGATCGCATACACCGCCGCATACCGCCGCAGTTGCCCATCTGCGAGCGGGAGCGCACCGACAATCGCTGCACACGCCACGAAGAGGAAGGGAAGATACCAGAACCAGTTCCGTGCATTGAAGAAGGTGATCTCCAGCGTGATCAGACTCACTGCGAACGCGCTTCCGGCGGTGAGCCAGAGCGCGTGCCCGCTCATGCGGTATCCCGCGCCGAACGCGAAGGCCATGACCAGGGTACCGGCAATGCGACAGAAGCCGACGAAGAGGAGACCGAGGGCGGCAATCAGCCCGAAGGAAAAGAGGAGCGGTCGCGCGCTGGAGGTGCCGCGATGCTCCGCTTTGATCATCTCCGCGAAGGCGATCGTGCTGATCGCGGCGGTGGCGAAGAGAAAGAACTTGGCGAGCGACGCGATCGCGACATACCGATCCGCCGTCTCGGGGGTGAGCCAACGCCGACAGAGGATGATGTCGAGATTCGAGAGGACGATCACCGAGAGATTTGCCAGGAGCAATTGACCAATATCGCGGTAGATCGGGCGCATCACCACCCAGGCCGTCCGCGCGCCGTGCCAGAGCGCGGGCGGGCGGGGGAAGAAGAAGGCCGCGAGCACTGCGGAGAGGGCGTAAATGGTCAGCGCGCCCGTAATGCCGACGCCAGCAAGGATGATCGCCACCCCCAGTAATCCACGAAATACCCCCTCGCCAAGGAAGATCGCACTGAGTCGCCCGTAATCCCCCCGCTCCTGGAGGACCGATTGCAGCATCCCCTGCACGACAATCCAGTACCCGGTAAGGACGACGAGCGAGAGGGGTGCGGTCGTCGTCAGGCGGAGGAAGTGCCCGATTGCCGCATGGCCCACCGCAACGAGGAGCAGCCCGCCGAGGCAGAGGAGTGACCAATGCCGCACCAGCAGACGTTGGATCTCGTCCGTCGCCTGCTGGTGCGCTTCGCTCATCGCGCGGTTCGCGATCGCTCGCCGCGTGATCGCCGTCCCTGCAGCCACCGAGATCGGCACGAAGGCCGCGAGCAGGTTAAGCATGATACCGAACTGACTGTAGGTGCCCGCAGGGAAGCGGCGGGCAGCGGTGGTGTTGAGGAGGTAGTTGGCGAGACCCACGCAGGCAGTCGCCGCAAAGAAGAAACTATTATTGCGGAGCATCGGCACGGCAAGCCCCGCCGCGATCACGCTCCTGCCACGACGCCATACCACGGGACTGCCCATCTTTCTTGACCGGACGCGTGTACCACTGGCGGCTACTATACCGTATCGTCTGCACGCATCGCTGCCGCACTGCACACCCTATGCTATAGTTGGCGCATGGCTCCTGATCTGACCGTGCCGCCTTCCCCCTACTACCTGCGACAGGACCCGCGCGGCGCGCACATGCGCCTTCTCGCACACATCCCACCGGGCCGGTCGGTCCTCGATGTCGGCTGTGCGAGCGGCTATCTGGCCCGCCTCCTCATGGAGCGCGGCTGCCGTGTGATCGGTGTCGAGATCGACCCCGACGCGGCCCGGCAGGCACGCGCCTATTGCGAGGCAGTCTTTGAACTGAGCGCCGAGGCGCTCGATCAACTGCCGCCCGATCAAGGCCCGTTCGCGGTCGTGCTGTTCGGTGATGTCCTGGAACACCTCGCGCACCCGGAAACGGCGCTCGTTGGCGCGCATCGCCTCGTGGAGCCGGAGGGAACGGTCATCCTCTCTGTCCCGAATATCGCGCACTACTCGGTGCGCTTCCGCTTGCTGGTCGGGCAGTTCAATTACACGCGCGATGGCCTGCTCGACCGCACGCACCTGCATTTCTTCACGCGCCACTCGATTACCGCGCTCGCCCGCGCATCGGGCTTCACCGTGATCGTCCGGGATGTGACACAGGGGAGTCCACTGATCTATGCGGGCCATCTGCTGCGCAAGCTCGGTCTGGGGCGGACCCGCCTGACGCGCGCCATCGACACCGGTGACCTCTGGCTCTCGCGCAAGCTCCGGGCCTGTTCGGCTTTCAACACCTGCTCGTCTTGCGCCCCTGAAACGACCTCACCCCCCGTCCCCCTCTCCATCTGCGTGGAGAGGGGGAGAAATGCGGGGAGGCTCGATGTTCGCGGAACGCCACGGCATTGCAGCGAGGCACCCCTCGCCACTTGATGGAGAGGGCCGGGGGTGAGGTCTGCCAGTTCTCTTGATTTTCCTTGCCACACATGGGACGCTGTACGATCAGTTTCCAGTCCCGGAAACCGTTCGGGCGGGGCGTTCTCGCGGGGTGAGGGGAATCTATGTCACGACGACCGGGAATGCCGCTCATGCTCCCAATCTTGCTCGCATTCCTCACTGCGTGCGGCGGAACTCCCAGCCCGACGGTGACGCCTACCCCACTCCCGACCATACCGCCAACCATATTACTTGCCACACCGACGAGTGCGCCGACCGCGACGCCCATCGCCACCGCGACGATCGTTCCCCCCACACCGATTCCCACCGTGCGCCCGACCGGGCCGGTGGCAACGGCGATCGCGGCGGGCGAGCAGTTTGTCGATCCTCAGGGGCGTTTCGTCTTCGTCAAGCCCGCCGGTTGGGTGCAGGAGCGGCAGCAGGACCCGGATATCCTCATCCAACTGAATAGCGACCGCCCACCCGGCAGCTTCAATGTCTCCACGGAAATGGTGCCGCCGGGGATCACCCTCGCGCAGTACATCGAAGCAGGCGTCGCGCAGGTGCGCACCGATGTGCGGGGGTACGAACCGGGACCGCGCGGCACACAAGCAACGACGCTCGGCAATGAACCGGCGGGACTCATCGACTACTTCTCAACGGTGGGCGGCACGAAGCTCTATTTCATGCAGATCATCGTCGTGAAGGGTGACACGACGTACGTCCTCACCTTCAACACCCAACCTGCCGACATGCAGGCGTATCTCGATCAGGCGCAAGTAGTCCTCATGTCCTGGCGTTTCTCGTAAATCTGTTCGGGCGTGTAGTCGCGCGGTGAGGGTGCCGTGATTCGCTATCCTGTTGGATTGCTCAGTGCGTGTGCTCCTGGGCTGCCATTGCCACAACATCGGCCAGCCATCGGTTGAGGCTCTTATGTTCTCGCGAAGCGGCAATCACGGCGTCGCGATGCACCGCTGGAGGCATACGGATGATCAGCTTGCCGGAGAAGGGCTTGGCAGGCTCAACCCCCTGTTCTTCGCAGAATGCAAGATACTCGTCCACAGAGGTGTGAAACTCCTGCTCAACCTCCGCAGCGTTGTCGCTCTGGAAGGTGATCACATCGCGCAGATCAATGACGTGCCCGTACAGGATGCGCTCTTCAGTATCGTATTCAACGGTCGCAATATATCCCTTGTACGTGAGTGTATTCATGGTTTCATCCCTGCGTTCCTCAGAAAGTCTTTCACATCTCCGATGAGATGCCGCCGCGCCTTACGCTCCGGATGCGGCTCATGAAATACGGCAACGATGCCGTTCAGGGTCACCGCGATCCGCGAACCGGCTCGATGTTGCACCGTAGCCCCGAGCGCACCAAAGAGTGACACAATCTCATTCCACGAAATCTCTGCCGGAGTCGGGGTCTTGAAGATCGCTTCGAGGGTTCGGCGCTGCTTCGTGTTCACAAGCGAATAGTATCACAACTTAGTATCATCCTCAAGCCTTGGAGCGGGTTTTCTGGTAACAGATTCTGACCCAACATACGAACGAGCAGGCTGAAGCCCGCCTCCACTGGTCAGATATCTCAGTCCGCCGCGTAGTCGCTGTCGAGGCCGAAGTCATGGAGCCGCCGGGTGAGGTCGGCGAGTTCCAGGCCGAGCGTGTGCGCGACCGCGACGCGGTCCCCTTCATGTTGCTTGAGTGCCTCAACGAGTAGTTCCCGCTCCACCTCGTTGAGCACCTGGGTCAGAGGCGTGCGCTCGCGGATACGCAGGGATATGTCGATAAGCCGCCCGCCCGCTTGTGGCGCGAACTGGATCCCGTCTGCCGTGACTAGGCCACCTTGTGAGAGCACGACGCCGCGCTGGATCGTATTCTCCAACTCGCGAATGTTTCCGGGCCAGGTATGGCTCATCAGCTTTTCCATCGCGTCCGGGGAGAGGCGCGCGGGGCGATCCGAAACACCGTAGCGATGCTTGTCGAGGAAATGCTGGGTGAGGAGCGGCACATCCTCCATATGCTCCCGGAGCGCCGGGACGTGGATGGTGATGACATTCAGGCGATAAAAGAGGTCCTCGCGGAAATTCCCCGATGATACTTCGTCTTCCAGCCGTCGGTTCGTCGCCGCGACGACGCGCACATCGACATGAATCGGTACCGAGCCGCCGACGCGCTCGAACTCACGCTCCTGCAAGACGCGCAGGAGCTTGCGCTGCGTGGAGAGTGTCATCTCGCCGATCTCATCGAGAAAGATCGTGCCCCGGTTTGCCATCTCGAACTTGCCTTTGTGCTGGTTCAAGGCACCGGTAAACGCGCCCTTCTCGTGGCCGAAGAGTTCGCTTTCGAGGAGCGATTCCGGCAGGGCGGCACAGTTCACCTTGACAAGCGGGCCGCGCGCATGGAGGGAATTCTTGTGCAGCACATTGGCGATCAGTTCCTTGCCCGATCCCGTCTCTCCGGTGATCAGCACGGTCGCATCGGTGGCCGATGCCCGCCCGATCATCGTGAAGATGCGCGCCATCTCCGCGCTGGAGCCAATCAACTCATCGCGTAGCCGCTGGTCGGACTCGATGGGATTCGCGTCCATCAGCGCTTCTTGTTCCTGCGTCCGGAAGAAGGTATTGACCTTCTGGATGACGTACTCGATATCGAACGGCTTCGTCAGATAGTCGAACGCGCCCAGCTTCGTCGCCTCGATGGCGATCGACGCGGTCGTAAAGGCGGTCATCATGATGATGGGCACCGTTTGCCCGCCAGACGACTGCGCGATTTCACGCAGCGCTTCCAGCCCCGTCATATCAGGCATTTGCACATCCATCAGGACGAGTGCGGGATGCTGCGGGCCATGATAGATTGTCAACATCTCTTTCCCGGTGGCTGCTTCGACAGGTTCGTATCCCTCGTCGGTGAGCAGTTCGACGAGGAGCGAGCGAATCCCGTCATCATCGTCCGCGATGAGGACGCGTCGATTTGCCGCGTCGTAGGTGTATGTCGGTGCGGATGCCGTGCCACTGCCTGGCGCGTTCCCATTCCCGCTCGGTTTGCGCGATGCGGCGGATCCAGCGGCGCTCACCCGGCGGGCTGGTGGCCTGCTACTCATCTCGTCTGCTCCCCTTCGCCCATCGATCACACCAGAAAATGCGCGCCCATGACGCGCTCCCATTGTACTCGTGTGCCCTTTTTTTGCCTAACCCCCGGCCCCCTTCCCTAAAAGGAAGGGGGAGCAATGCGGGACTCCTATCGCATGGTCGAGGGCAAGAGGCCGAGTTCGCCGCGATATTTGGCGACGGTTCGGCGGGCGATCTGGATACCGAGGTCCTTCAGTTTGTCGCAGATTTCGTCGTCGGTGAGTGGATAGGTCTCCCGGTCCACTAACTCCTTGATGACATCCTTCACCCCGAGCGACGCGGTGAAGAAATCCGCGAAGGGAATAACCCGCCGCTCCGGCAGAAGGACATATTTATTTGCCGTGGCGCGGCTGACGGTGGACTCATGGACACCGAGTGCGAGTGCGACTGCCGCGCGCGTGAGCGGTTTCAGTTCCCGCACGCCGTACCGGAGGAAGTCTTCCTGCTCCTCAACGACATATTGTGCGACCTGTTGCAGCATCGCGCCGCGCTGCCGGACGCCGTGCAGAAAGAGGCGGGCACGCGCGACGCTCTCCCGGATATGCTCGCGCTCGTGCTCGGAGAGCCCCGCCAACATGCCACGGTCCGATGCGATCGTCGAGTAGGTCTCGTTAATGCGTAATCGGTTCGATCCGCTCTCCGGCACAACGGCGAGAAATTCGCCGTCCGTGTCTTCACGGATCAGGACATCCGGCGTGAGGAAACCCGTCTCGGAGGTCTTTCGACCCGCGCGGGCTGCCGGGTTTTGGAAGGGGTGCGGCGTCAGACGCGCGCGGATAAAGGAGCGGGACTCCTCGATGACCTCGGTCGTCACACCGAGCGTCCCGGCGATATGTGCGAACCGCCCTGCGGCGAGATCGGAGAGATGTTCGACGATAATCTGCTCGACCGGCTCCGGGATCTCCACCCCGCTCTCGCGCAGGGCGCGCAATTGCAGCAGGAAGGACTCGCGATAATCGCGCGCCGCCACGCCAACCGGCACAATACCCTGCACGACCCGCAAGACCGTCAGTGCCGTTTCCTCATCACATTCACACGCGAGCGCGGTCTCCTCAAGAGTTGTGTCGAGAAGACCGCGCTCATTGATGTGGACGATCAGGAAGGCCGCGATACGGATCTCATCTTCAGGAAGCATCGTGGCAGCGTCCGCCAACCATTGCCGCCGCAAGTCTTCCTCAGATGCAATGGTCGTGAGGGGATCGTAGGCGTCATCATCGCCGTCGTTCCGACGCGTACCAGCCGTATACCATTGGTCCGGGAACTCTTCGTAGCTTTCGCGCGCTGGCGCTTCCTGGGAGCGCTCCCGGCACATCGCGCACCAGCCATTATGGAGCGCCTCGCCGCAAATCGGGCACTGGCGGGTCTCGTCACCCGTGTCGGAATCGAAATCGAGCTCCAGCGCGGGGTTGCGCATGATCTCGGCGCGCATCGCCGCCTGTAGCTCGGTACGAGAGAGCAGCAATACTTGATTCGCTTCGATGAGGACGGGGGAAATCCACTGACGCTGCTCATGCGTGAAATCCATAGAATGACTGAAGCCAACCATATTTCCCCTGCTCCCTCTCCACGATTCTCTCGTGAGTGTACCACCATAGCGAGCGCGTTGGGAAATCACACAGCAAAAACCATGCCAAGGCGATTTTCCTTGCTATTGCTAGTTTGGCATCATTCATGCAGACCAAATTGTGTTGATTTTGGGAGGGTGCGGAGAGAAGCCTCACGACGAGGTGCAACACGCTACGGAGAGGCGGCACAATCGCGCTGAGGAGTGAGCCGCGCCTCGACAGTCGCGAGTAACTCGAACAGGTTGAAGGGTTTGCGGATAAAGGTAAGCCCACGGCCCTGGAACTCTGCGCGCTTGTCATTCGCGGTGATGAAGAGGACAGGCAGTTGGGCAGTCCGCACATTCCGCCGCAGCGTATCGTACACCTCGATACCATTCGCGCCGGGGAGTTGATAATCGAGGATGAGCAAATCAACGGATTGTTCGGCGAGGAAATGGATCGCGTCACGACCATTGTGCAGCACGAGCGGTCGCACGCGAATTTCTTCCCGTAGTGCATCCGCAATGAGCGATGCAATGCACTCGTCATCTTCGACATTTAAGACACAGGTCGGGTTCTTCATTCTTTCTCACCGTATATACTTCGTGAACAGTGCCCCCACCATGATTCCATCGATGCAATCATCTGGCACTCATCGATACCGTGTGTAAGAGTTGTGCCAGCTACGCATATTCTCATGAGAGGGAAAAATCGTCTCTGTGAATAAATTTGAGATATTCTCCGCAATCAAAGGCAGGACAGTATGACGCCACGCCCTCGTTTGCGCTTCGAGCGAACCGTTGCCGCATGGTCATCTCCCGTGCGGTTCGCGGCGGCGCTCGCGCTGGTCGTCGCAACGACGGCGCTGATCGGGCTCATCAATAGTGGTTGGGGTTTCCTCTCGCGCGAGACGATCGAGAACCCCGCCACGCTCTTTATCGCGACCGTGACGCTCGCGGTGCTCTTCCTCGGCGTTGGCCCGGCGCTTCTCACCGCTGCGGCCTCCATGCTTGCCGTCTTCCTCTTCTTCTCCGCAGATGAAAGTTTCGAGCGGGCCATCGTGCTCGTGGCGACGATGCTCATTGTGATCGGGCTGGCGCAGTGGCAGCGCCGCGCGCAGATGGTGGCGGAACGCGCGCAAGCGAAGTTTCAGGCGATCCTCGAAAGCATGGCCGACGCGGTGATGGTGGTGGATGGCGCGGGGCGGGCCACAGATGTCAACCAAGCCGCGATCGCGATGCTTGGTGCGCCGGACCGCACCCAGGCGCTCGCGAAAATAGGGCGTCGTCGCCCCGACGGCACGCCTTTCACCGACGAGTATGCGTTGCTCGCACGGGCCATTGCCGGTGAGGAAGTGCCGCAAAAAGACGTCCACATTCCCGACGAGTCGGCCGCCCCCCGTACCGTGAGCGCGATTGCCAGCCCGATCCGCGACATACGCGGGCGGGTGATCGGCGCGGTGAGCGTCAGCCGGGACATCACCGACCGCCTGACACAAGGAGAGGAGCGCGAGCGCCTGCTGCGGCAAATCGAAGAAGAGCAGCGATTCACCCGGCATATCCTCGCAAGCGTCCCGGTTGGCATTGCGGTCGTGCGTGCGGATGACTACACGGTGCTCTCCTTCAATGAAGAATACGATGCATCGATCCGCCATGCGCCGGGCAGTCACCCACTCGCGATCGAAAGATCGCTCCTCGATGCGCTGCCTGCCACATCCCACGAGGCGACGACGCGCCTCCTCTCTCGGGCCGTACGCGAGCACGCGACGATCCGGAACACCGCCTATGCCGCCGCAGTTGCCCCGGATCGCTACTACGACGGCACGATCCAGCCATTGCAGTTAGGCGACGGAACGCCCGCACTGCTCATTACCTCCGTCAATGTCACTGATCGGGTGCAGGGAGAGCAGGAGCGAGAAACCCTCCTCACACAGGTGGAGCGGCAGGCCGCGCAACTCGCGGCGACCTTCGAGGCGATAGGGGACGGCATCGCGGTCTACGATGCCGATGGCACCGTCCTGCATCGCAACGAGGCATTCTACCGCCTCCTGCGCCTTGAGCAGGGTATTGCGCCCCCCTTATGGGATGCCTTTATCGGAGAGATGCATCTGCGGAAAGCGGACGGGACGCCGATGACGCGAGAAGAGACGCACTCCTTCCGCGCCCTCGGGGGTGAGACGATTCGGGAAGAAGCGGTGCTGGTGCGGGACGGTCTGGGGCAAGATCGTTTCATGAGCCAGAGTGCGGCACCGATCCGGGCGGCGGACGGCGCGATCCTCGGCGCGGTCGTCGTCTTCAATGATGTGACGGAACGCGTCGCGCAAGAGCGGGAGCGAGAAGCGTTGCTTGCGCTCGTTGAGGAGCGTCGCCGCTTCACGCAGGCGGTCTTCGACGCCGTGCCCGTCAGCCTCGCGGTCGTCGATACGGATGGCTTGACCTTCAGCACCGCCAACCCCGCCTTCATCGAAGGGACGCACGAGCCGTACCGCAGCCGGGGAGTGAACGGACGGGCGCTCACGACCGTCCTCCCGCATACCCAGGCAAACGGCTTCGCAGATCAGCTACGGACGGTCGGTAACACGGGCGAACCTTTCGCGACATCCGCCACCGAGTATCATCATCCCACACGGGGCACGACGTACTGGAATGAAACGATGATCCCCCTCATCATGAACGACCCGACCGCGCATCACGTCCTCTATATTGCGGCAGATGTCACGAAGGAGCACGAGGCGCAGCAGCGTATCGCCTCCCTCGCGCAAGAAGCAGCGGAACGCGCCAGCCAGTTGGAAGCGGTTTTCAGCGCGCTCGCGGAAGGACTGATCCTCACAGACGTAGGGGGGAATATCGTACGCAGCAATGCGGCAGTTGCGCGTATCCTCGCGCTCGGTGGCGAGCCCGTACCGCCGCTGAATACCTTCGGCGAGCGGTTCGCGATGCGGGATGCGGAAGGTATCCCGATTCCGCAGGAGAATCGGGTCACGAGAGCTGCGCTCGGCGGCGAGACGACGCCCGATCAACTCCGGCGGTTCCGTAATCTGCGGGGCGAGGAGCGATGGATGAGCGTCAGTGCCTCCCCCGTGCGTGACGAAACGGGTGTGATCAACGGCGTGGCAATGACGATGCGCGATGTGACCGATGCGCGGCACGGCATCGAGGAGCGCGAATCACTCCTACGGGAGGTGGAAGAGGGGCGACGATTGGCCCAGGCAGTGATCGACAGCGCTCCCGCCGGGATCGTCGTCTTCAGGACCGACCCCAATTTCACCGTTCGCCTCGTGAACGATCAATATCTGCCCCTGCTCGATGCGCCGTGGCGCAATCAGAGTATCGTCGGGAGACCATTTCACGAATTTATCCCGAATGCGGAATCATCAGGAGTGCTGCCGATCTTCCGGCGCGTCATGGAGACAGGGGAGCCGGTCACTCTTCGAGAGTTCGAGTTCGAGGGCTTCCAGCGGGGGACTACCTACTACGATTGGAGCCTCGTACCGCTGCGAGAATCGGGTAATGCAGTTACGGGACTTCTGCTGCTCGTGATCGAGGTGACGGATCGCGTGCTCTCGCGACAGCGGATCGAGGAATTAGCAGATGCGGCGGCACAGCGTGCCGCCGAACTGGAAGCGATCATCGCCAACATGCCGGATGGCGTCACCATTCACGCGCTGGATGGGCGGATCATGATGGAAAATGCCGCATCGCGCCGATTGACGGGTCGCAACCTATCTGGCGGCGCGGAAACGCTGATGGAACCCGATGTCTTGCAGACCACGAGCGGGACAACGATGGTCTCTGACGAACTCCCCTCGATCCGCGCGCTGCATGGCGAGATCGTGACCGATCAAGTCGTCGTTGTGCGGTGGCCGGACACCGATGAAGAGCGCTTCCTGATGTATTCGAGCGCGCCTGTGCGCGCGAACAGCGGCGCGATCACCGGCGCGGTCGCCGTCTTCCGGGACATTACGGAGATGAAGCAACTCGATCAGATGAAAGACGAATTCATCTCGATTGCCGCACACGAACTCCGCACACCCCTGACCGCGATCAAGGGGTATGCCGAGCTGATGGATCGGCGGCTCCGCGCGCAAGAGGGGCGGGAGGGAGATCGCCGCTCCCTCGCAGTCATCCGCAAGCAAACCGAACGGCTCGCCAATCTCGTCAACGAGATGCTGGATGTCTCACGGATCGAGGCGGGGCACCTCCACCTCAATACCGAGACGTTCGATCTCTCGATCGCGGTCGGCGAAGTCGTGAACAACCTGCGTGTTTCGAGCGAGACCCATACCCTCTCTCTCGCCGCCGAACCCGGTATCGAGGTTGAGGCAGACGCCGCACGGATCGAGCAGGTGCTGATCAATCTGATCACGAATGCCATCACGTATTCCCCGGACGGTGGCGAGATCGGTGTACGGGTCTGGATGGAAGGCAGAAGCGCATGCGTCTCCGTCACCGACCGTGGCGTTGGTATCGCTCAGGAAGAACTGCCGCACCTCTTCGACCGCTTCTACCGCGCACCCCGTGCCGGGGTGATGCGATCAGGCGGGATGGGATTGGGCCTCTATATCTGCCAGGAAATCGTCACCCGTCACGGCGGGACGATTGATGCGGAAAGCGTCCCAGGTACCGGAAGCACCTTTACCTTCACGTTGCCCCTCTCGGGAGAAGGACTAAGGACTGAGGAGGAGACAGCAGGTTGAAGCCTACCCTACCGGTGGAATAGGCTTCAGCCTGTTCCCCAACCCGCTGCGTCCCGTTAGGTACATCGTGAAAGAGGACTAAGGACTGAGCGTTCCCACTCAGTCCTTAGTCCTCAGTCCTCAGTCCTTCGTTAGGAGGCGGCGGCGGAGCGGCCACGGGCATGGTGGGAGGATGATTCGATGGACGCGGCGCTCTCACGCGCAGTGCGCTGCTCGCGATCGAATCCGACATGCGCGCCGTGGGTGCGGCCCCAATCGGCCATCGCATCAATGATCGGGCGGAGGGTGCGCCCGTCATCGGTGAGGCTGTACTCAACGCGAGGCGGAATCTCCGGATAGAGTGTGCGCGTCACGAGGCCGCGATCTTCCAGTTCACGCAGGCGAGCGATCAGCATCTTCGGGCTCACGCCACCGAGTGATTGCTGCAACTGTCCGAACCGCCGCGTCCCCTCGAAGAGATCGCGCAGAATCTGCACCGTCCACTTGCCACCGATAACCTCGAGCGTGCGCTCAACCGCACGGGCAGAGATGGAAGGGCCGGTGGCGGTGGTGGTCTTCGCTGTTCGTGGCATTGAAATTCCTCCTAATACTGGGACCCGTCGGTCATGGAGCGGCACATCTCCTCGACTCTCATCAATACACCAAATTCACCGTGCCAATCTGGGGAGTGCGGATAGTCCATCGGGTGGGTTCGCGCACATGGTAGCAATCTGCGGCATATTCCACTGTATCTCGTATATACGTTGCATATCCACACTTTGGTTCACTTGCTCCACCACGCGCACTCAATAACCTTACGATGCTATCCTCACCGATACGACATGAGCCGTCCCCAGATACAGGTAATCCCGCAAGATAGATGCCAAGCCTGCACATGCTAGCAAATCGAGAGTAGCAGCACGCCATCGCTCAATCTGCCGCCGCTATGTCGTCCGGATCACTCATGACCCGGCCCTGCTCCCCGAACTGCTGGAGATAGGCGCGGATCGCCAGGGCCGCCGCCGCACCCTCCCCCGCCGCCGACGCGACCTGTTTGGTGCTGCCAACGCGCGCATCCCCGGCCGCAAAGAGTCCGGGGACATTCGTCTGCAACCCCGCGTCCGTGATGATGAATCCGCGCGCATCGAGCGTGACGATCCCGCGCAAGAACCCGGTATTCGGCCGCAATCCGATGAAAACGAAGACACCCGCCGGGTGCAATGTTTCCGTTGCGCCCGTGACGGTATCACGGACACGGACGGCGGTAAGATGGCTTTTCGCGCCCTCGAATCCCTCGACAACAGTGTGCGGACGGATGGTGATCGCGTCACACTCGGCGACTTTCTCCCGGACGACCGCGCTCGCGCTCAATGCATCGCCCCGGACAAGGATCGTCACATGGCTCGCAAAGCGGGTGAGGAAGAGCGACTCCTCGCCCGCGCTGTTGCCCCCGCCGATGACGACGACCTGCTCGCCGCGATAGAACGGCCCGTCACAGGTCGCGCAGAAGTGGATGCCCGCGCCGAGATAATCCGCCTCGCCCGGCACATCGAGCCGTTGGTAGGTGCTGCCGGGCGCAAGCAGGACCGCATTCGCGCTCAACGCCGTGCCGTCCGCCAGCGTAATGGCGTGGTATGGGCCGTCCATCGCGATGCCGGTCACTTCCTGTGCGGAGAGCAGTTCGACCCCGAACCGCTCGGCATGTGCGACGAGACGACTGCGGAACTCCTCACCCGTGACCCCGTCAGGAAAACCGGGGTAATTATCGAGCCGCTCGGTGATCGCCGCCTGACCGCCGAGGCTGGACCGCTCGACGACGAGCGTCGAAATCCCCTCACGCGCGGCGTAGATCGCGGCGGTGATCCCCGCCGGGCCACCCCCCACGACGACGAGATCGTAGAAGTTGTGCATCGCGCGCGTTTGAAGGCCGAGTTTCGTCGCCAGTTCCGCATTCGTCGGCTCGACGAGGATGCTCTGATCCGCGAAGAGGATGACCGGGATGCTGTGCTTACCGCCGTTGAGTTCCTCGATGCGGCGCACGCCGTCCGGGTCCATATCGACATCCACCCAATGATAGGCAACCCGATGCTCGCCGAGGAACTGCTTCGCACGGCGACAATCGGGGCACCACGGCGCGCCATAGACCGTCAAATCTGTTCGGTTCTCACCCATCTCACACCTCCAACGAGCAACGAGCAACGAGCAATGAGCAATGAGTATCGAGTAGAGTAGTCTACGCAGTTCTTTCTGCCTACTGCCTACCGACTACCGACTACTGATTACTGCCGAAGGAATCAACCGCATGACTGACCGACATTCGCCGCATTCTGAGCGTGACCACGAACCGCATGAACACCTCAGCCACCCCGACCTCTCATGGTTTCTCCGGCGGGAACTGCTCACGATTCCGCTCGTGGTGATTATTGTCGGCATCTTGCTCGTCGTTGGCATCAGCCCCGCGACCTTGCTCTTCGTTGCACTCCTCACCATCCTCGTACTCGGCCTCGTCTGGAGTAGCAAGTAGCGAGTAGCGAGTAACGAGTAGCGAGTAGATACGGTCCTCTCTCGTTACTCGTTACTCGTTACTCATTACTTTTCTCTCATTGCTCGATGCTGCCTTTCCGTGCGTCGTCAGAGTGTTGACGGCTACTACGAGGCGGCGTATAGTACGAGTAGTCGTATTACTTCGGAGGTAGTATGAGCATGTGGACGACAAGTGACATGGACCGGGCGCTCGTCGCCTACCTGCGCGCCGTGATCCTCGCTGAACCTCTTCAGTTGACCTTGCTGGAAAAGTACGGGGTGCGGTTGTCTGGGATGCGCGCGCTCCGCGTGCTGCGCGATCTCGGCACCGTCCCGATCAGCCGGTTCGCCGAAGTGCTGGAAATCCCCCGCTCCACGGCGACGGGTGTCGTTGACCGACTGGTCGAGCGCGATCTCATCGAGCGCGCGTTCGATCCGGCGGATCGCCGTGTGATCCATATCCGGCTCACTCCGCGCGGTCGGACGGCATTGGAGGATCGGGCGCTCATCGATGAGAGCACCGCCGGGAGCCGCATCCGCGCGCTCGCGCCCGAGGAGCAACGTCTCCTCGCGGACCTCCTCGAACATGTCGTCGGTGATGCCAGCGAGATACTGCCCGCACCCGCCTGTGAGCCGGAAGCCGCGCCGTCGAGGTAAGAGAAGACGAGGGACTTTCATGACGAAACCCACCCAAACGACGCGCCGCTTAGCGCATATCGACTACAAGTGGATAGCGCTTTCCAACACGACGCTCGGCATTCTGATGGCTGCGCTCAACTCAAGTATCATCCTGATCGCGCTGCCTGCCGTCTTCCGTGGCATCGGCATCAACCCGCTCGCCCCCGGCGAGACGGGTTATCTGCTCTGGTCGCTGCTCGGTTACCTCGTGATTACCGCCGTGCTGCTCGTCACCTGCGGGCGGATCTCGGACATTTTTGGTCGGGTGCGGCTCTACAATCTCGGTTTCGCCGTCTTCACCGTCGGCTCGATCCTGCTCTTTTTCATCCAGGGCCACGGCAACGGTGCCGCAATGCAGCTTATTATCTATCGGCTCATCCAGGGGGTCGGCGGAGCCTTCCTCTTCGCCAACTCGACGGCGATCCTCGCCGATGCGTTCCCGGCCAATGAGCGGGGGCTGGCACTCGGCATCAACTCAGTCTGCGGGATCGCCGGACAGTTCATTGGCCTGATCCTCGGCGGCGTCCTTGCCGCATTCAACTGGCGCGCCGTCTTCCTCGTCAGCGTGCCGTTCGGCGTGATTGGCACGGTCTGGGCCTACCTGATGCTGCACGAGACGGTGCGGCCCCGGCAGCGCCAGAAGATCGACGTGCTCGGCAACCTCCTCTTTGCCGGTGGCCTGACCGTCCTGCTCGTCGCGCTCAGTTACGGGATCGAGCCGTACGGCAACGCGGACATGGGCTGGCAAAACCCCTGGGTGATCGCGGGGATCGTCGGTGGTCTCGTCCTGCTGGGAGTGTTCGTGGTTGTCGAGCAACGGGTCGAGAACCCGATGTTCCGTCTCTCACTCTTCCGCATTCGCATGTTCACGATGGGCAATCTGAGCAATCTGCTCGCTTCGATGGCGCAGGGCGGCTTGCAGTTCATGCTCATCATCTGGCTCCAGGGCATCTGGCTGCCCCTGCACGGCTACAAGTTCGATGATACGCCGCTCTGGGCGGGTATCTACATGATCCCGCTGACGGTCGGCTTCCTTATCATGGGGCCGGTGAGCGGCTACCTCTCCGACAAGGTCGGCTCGCGCGGACTCGCGACGACGGGCACGATCATCATGGGTGTCGCGTTTCTCCTCCTCACCCTCCTGCCCGCCAACTTCTCCTATCCGATCTTCGCGACCCTCATTCTCATTCTCGGCCTCGGGATGGGGATGTTCAGCGCACCGAACACGACGGCGATCATGAACGCGGTGCCCGCCGAATATCGCGGCGTCTCCTCCGGGATGATCGCCACCTTCCGCAATATCGCGAGTACCCTGAGCATCACCCTGATCTTCTCGCTCGTCACGGTCGGTCTCGCCGCCCACTTGCCGCATACCCTGCTCGATGGGCTGACGAGCGCGGGTATTCCGCAGGATGCCGCAACGACCGTCTCACATCTGCCGCCGGTGGCGGCGATCTTCGCGGCATTCCTGGGCTACAACCCCTTGGCAACGTTGCTTCCACCTGATGTAATCCAGAATGTCACTGAGGTAACCCGTACGACCATATTGAGCAATACCTTCTTCCCGAACCTGATTTCGGGGCCGTTCATGGATGGCGTCAAGGTGGCGTTCTCGATGTGCGCGTTTCTTGCCTTCGTCGCGGCGGTCGTTTCCTTCTTCCGCGGCGGGCGCGTCGTCCATGAGCACGACGCGGTCGGCAACGCGGAGGGATTGGCCGAACTGGCGGGGCCGGAGATCGCGGTACTCGAAAAGGGGAACTGAGGCGAGACGAATCGGGGCGACAGGGCGGGATTGCGACGCTGCCGCGTGACGGCAGAAGAGGAAGGCCAGAGCGCATGAACATTTACCATGCGGCCCACGTTCTCATCGCGACCGACGGCTCCGAGCGCGCGCTCGCTGCCGCCCAGTACCTCCGGACGATGTGGACCCCGCATTCCGTGCACCACATCACCGTTCTCGCGGTCACCCGACCCCTCGCCACCGCTCCCTTCGTGACGATGGCAGCGGCGGCAGGCGCGGCCATCGCCTCTCAGGAGGCATGGGACGCCCTCACGCAATCCACGCAGAAATCAGCGGAGCAGGCAATCGCGCGCGTCGTCGCAGTCGTCGGTGATCTGGCGATGCGGCTGGATACGATGGTGCGCTCCGGGTCACCGGCGGACGAGATCGTCGAGACCGCACGAGCGATCGACGCGAACTTGATCGTCCTCGGCAGCCGGGGATGGGGAGAGATGCGTGCGGTCCTCCTCGGCAGCGTCTCCGAACGGGTCCTCCATCACGCGCACTGCCCCGTCCTGATCGTCCGCCCGACGAAAGGGCATTAGCTATTCCTCACCCCCGGCCCCCTCTCCATCGCCCGTTTATCGAGGTACAGAGAGGTTTGTGCGGCGATGGAGAGGGGTGCCTCGCGCAGAGTATCGTGGTATTCCTTATCGCTTTTTCTCTCCGCATTTCTCTCCCCCTCTCCATCGCCATACGAAACCCCATTATTCCTCGATCCAGGGTCGATGGAGAGGGGGCCGGGGGGTGAGGAAAAATGAAAAATCCCTCCGTTACGCCAGCACCGGAGTACGGATGGCGGTGTGGACGAGCGCCACGCCGTCCGCGATCTGGCGGAGGGTTTCGGGGAGAATCGCCTGCGGGCCGTCGCAGAGGGCTTGCGCCGGGTCGTGATGGATTTCGACGATCAACCCGTCCGCACCGGCGGCGATGGCGGCGAGCGACATCGGCGCGACGAGCGCACGGCGGCCCGTGCCGTGCGACGGATCGACGATCACCGGCAAATGCGTGAGGTCCTTGAGGAGCGGCACGGCGGTCAGGTCGAGCGTGAAGCGGACTATCGGGTCGAAGCCCCGGATGCCCCGCTCACAGAGCACGACGTCCTCATTTCCCTCCGCCATTACGTACTCCGCACTCATCAACCACTCCTCAATCGTCGCGGAGAAGCCACGTTTGAGGAGCACCGGGCGTCCGCTCCGCCCCGCCCGCCGCAGCAGCGGGAAGTTCGACATATTGCGCGAGCCGATCTGGAGCATGTCGGCGTACTTGGCAACCAGTTCCACCTGATCGGGTTCCATCACTTCGGTGACGATCGGCAAACCCGTCTCTTCGCGCGCGAGGGCGAGCAGTTGCAGCCCCTCCTCGCCGAGACCCTGGAAGGAGTACGGAGAGGTGCGCGGCTTGTATGCGCCGCCACGCAGCATCACCGCGCCCGCCGCCTTCGCCGCCCGTGCCGTCTGGAGAAGCGGTTCGCGCCCTTCCACGACACACGGACCCGCCATGAGCACCGGGGTATCGCCACCAATCGCCACGTCTCCGATACGCACGATGGTGCGCTCCGGGTGGAACTCCCGCGAGGCGAGTTTGTACGGCTTCGAGATGCGAATCACCGTCTCGACGCCCGGCAGCCCCTGCACGCGATCGAGAAGGTCCTGCGAGGGCGCACCGCCGAGCACGCCAATGACGTTCCGCTCCGTCCCTTCGATCACCCGGTAGCCATGCCCCGCCGACGTAATGACGCTGAGGACCTGCTCCAGATACTGCCCGTCCGTCCCTGTCCGCATCTGCACGATCATCGTTTCTTCTCCTTGCTTTGTGCCTGGCATCGCACATGTGACCATCGATTCGCCCCGTATCGTGACCGCTCGTTACCCGCCCTACCTCCACAACACAAAAAACAGCGGGCTATGTGCCGCTGTGTCCGCCGGTGCCGTCGTCTGGTTCGGAGAGGGTTCGCTAGGTACTACGTACGCGCCACCACCCCGGCCGACAACACCGGCGGGGTAAAGTACGCATAAAACCAGTTCGGGCACACCATCTGTTTCATCACGAGAGGAAACGTAGCAGGTACCGTGAGGAAAGTCAACCCCTTTTTTCGTTACGATGAACGCTCGATCAACCTCAAATACCGAGGCATTGTGATGAGTCACCCCCCTCTTCTGCGTCGCGAGCCTGATAACGGTGTACCGGGTGTCAGAATCATAGATCACCGACACACCAACATGTGTGCTTGACACCCTCTGACACCCCTGTTATGATCGTTCACGCATAAGGTACGATGGTACCGCACCGGATGAGGGAACGTGATGCAGGCAAAGACGGCACAGCGAATGGCGATGAACCCGGCAGCCGCCGCACGTCGTCATGCGTCCATCGTTGCCCCTGCCGCGCTCACCAGCGCGGTTCTTTTCATTATTGGCCTCGTAATCCTTATTACGACGCGCGTTGCCGTATCGGTAACGCGCGTCGATCACGGGAGGCGGGCGCCAGTCTAGCATCGGACGGAATGACAGTGACCCAAGCGCCTCCCAACAATGGGGGGTCTTTTTTGTGAATGAAGCAGTAGGGAAGGAGCAGGGCGATGGTCGTCACGCGAGAACGAGACGAGATGCTCGCATTAGAGAGAACCGCACCGCCGCGCACCGCGCACGCGGACCTCATTGCCTCATGGCAGAAAACGCGCACCCGAGGCGCGGATGTCGTCTGCCGCTCCCTCGTTGAGGAGGGTGTTACCACGATCTTTGGTTATCCGGGCGGCGCGGTAATCCCGCTCTATGATGCGATCCCGCGTTACCCCTTCCATCACGTCCTCGTGCGGCACGAGCAGATGGCCGCGCATATGGCGGATGGGTATGCGCGTGCGACGGGGAACGTCGGCGTCTGCGTCGCCACCTCCGGCCCCGGCGCGACGAACCTCGTCACCGGCATCGCGACGGCGATGATGGACTCCTCCCCGATGGTCGCGATCACCGGCAATGTCATCCGCTCCCTGATCGGCAAGGACGGCTTTCAGGAGACGGACATCATCGGTGTCACGCTGCCGATCACGAAGCACAACTTCTTCTGCAAGACCGTCGAGGAGATCGCCCCAACCCTCAAGAAGGCATTCCACCTCGCACGCACCGGTCGCCCCGGCCCGGTGCTCGTTGACATCCCGAAGGACTGCTTTCTCGAAGAGGTCGTCTACGAGTATCCGCGCACGATCAGTATGCCCGGCTATCGCCCGACAGTGATGCCGAATCACCGACAAATCCGAACGGCGGCGAAGCTGCTCATGGAAGCGAAGACGCCTATCATCATTGCCGGGCAGGGCGTGTTGATCGCCGAAGCCGCTGAGGAACTGCGCGCAGTGGCTGAGAAGGCGCAGATCCCCGTCGTCAATACCTGGCTCGGCCTCGGCTCCTTCCCCGAGAGCCATCCACTCTCGATGGGCCTCCTGGGGATGCACGGCCACGCCCACACAAACCGCGCCGTCAACCGCGCCGATGTGATGCTTGCGGTTGGGATGCGCTTCGACGACCGCGCCACCGGGCGACTCTCCTCCTTCGCCCGCAATGCGAAGGTGATCCACATGGACATCGACCCGGCGGAGATCGGCAAGAATGTCCGGGCGGATGTGCCGGTGGTGGGGGATGCGAAGGCGAGCCTCCATATGCTCGCCGCCGAACTGGAGTCGATGCAGCACACCGAGTGGCTGGCACAGATCGAGGAAATGAAGACCGCGCATCCGCCACGGCAGATCAAAGACCGCGACGGCACGGGCGTCCTCTCCGCGCAGTATGTCATCGACCGCCTCAGCGAACTGACGGACGATCAGGCGATCATCGCGACGGATGTCGGGCAGCATCAGATGTGGGTGGCGCAGTATTACATCTTCAATACGGCGCGCCAGAACATCACGAGCGGTGGCCTCGGCACGATGGGCTTCGGCCTCCCCGCCGCGATGGGCGCGCAAGCCGGGAAGCCGGAAAGCGAAGTCTGGTCCGTCGTTGGCGATGGCGGTTTCCAGATGTCCCTCCACGAGCTTCAGACGATTGTCCAGGAGGGGTATCCGGTCAAGATCGCCATCATCAACAATGGCTATCTCGGCATGGTGCGCCAGTGGCAGGACCTCTTCCACCAGCGCAACCGCTCCGCGACGCCGATCTCCAGCCCGGACTACCTGATGCTCGCGGCGGCGTACGGGGTCCCCGCCCGCCGCGTGGAGACGCACGCCGAGGTGGACGACGCGATCCGCTGGGCGCAGGAGACCGAAGGCCCCGTCCTGATTGACTTCCGCACCGAGCGCGAAGCGAATGTCTATCCGATGGTTGGCCCCGGTTTCGGGAACGAAGAAATGGTCTTCGCGGATCCCGACCTAACCCCCCAACCCCCTTCCCTCAAAGGAAGGGGGAGAAATCGCGGGGAATTAGGGAAATGCCGCATATCACTGAGTTCCCCCTTCCCTTTAGGGAGGGGGTGGGGGGTAGGTAAATGACCGAACGCATGCACACGCTCGTCTGCCTCGTGGAGGATCAGCCGGGCGTCCTGAACCGGGTGATGAGTCTCTTTCGCCGCCGCATCGTTCAACGCGGACAGCGTGACCGTCGGCCACTCGGAGCAACCGGGGCTCTCGCGGATGACCTTTGTTATCAACGGCGGACGATGAGACGGTCGAGCAGGTCTCGAAGCAACTCTACAAACTGCTCGAAGTGCTCAAAGTGACCGATGTCACGACCGAGCCGCATGTGCGGCGCGAACTCGCGCTCATCAACGTGAACGCGACGGCGCAGAACCGCGCGGACATCATGCAACTGACCGACATCTTTCACGGCAAGATCATTGATGTCTCGCACAATCAGGTCGTGATCGAAATCGCCGGCCCGGCGGACAAGATTGAGTCGTTCCTCGGCCTCCTTCAGCCCTTCGGCATCCGCGAAATCGCCCGCACCGGCACCGTCGTCATGACCCGCCCAAGCGCCCCCGCCGACACCACCGCTCCGCCTCCGCGAAGACGTCGCATGACGGGAGAACCAGTGCAAACCAAATGAACGCAGAGGCGCAAAGAGCACGGGAGAGAGAAACGACAGAGAAGAAATCGTCTATTCGCTTCTCTCCTTTGCGTTCTCTTCGCGTCTCTTTGCGCCTTTGCGGTTTTCTCCGGTTTCGTCCGGTGCATGCCGATGAGTAGCGGGATTGGGCGGGAGTATCCGATATCTGGAGTTCGATCCGGCGGCGGAGGCGATCATCGAGCCGTCGCGGGTGATCGCGCCGACTGAGGGGATGCCGGAGCATTGTGTTGTCTGCTTCTTTCAGGATGTCATCACGCAGTTGCGGCAGGACGGCCGGCGCGCGCGAGATTGATTTCATGCGGAGCGAGATCGGCACGCATCCGCTCTATGAGATCGAGCACGACGGGCGCAAACTCGCCCTCTTCCATCCCGGCGTCGGCGCGCCCCTCGCGGCAGCACTCCTCGAAGAGGTGATCGCGCGCGGCTGCCGGAAGTTCATCGCCTGCGGCGGCGCGGGTGTGCTCGACGGGGAATCGCCGTCGGTCATATCGTTGTGCCGAATGCCGCGGTCCGCGATGAAGGCACGTCCTATCACTATCTGCCGCCGAGCCGCGAGGTAGCCGCCACCCCGGACGCGCGTCGCGGCCATCGAGACGGTCCTCCGCGAGCACGGCGTCCCGTACCGCACCGGCAAGACATGGACGACGGACGCCATCTATCGCGAGACGCGCGAGAAGATGGCGCTCCGCAAAGCGGAAGGCTGCCTGACCGTCGAGATGGAGGCGGCGGCCTTCTTCGCGGTCGCGCAGTTCCGCGGCGTGCAGTTCGGCCAACTCCTCTACGGCGGCGACGATCTCTGCGGCGAGTGGGACGCGCGCGATTGGACGACGCATACCGTCCGCGAAAAACTCTTCTGGCTGGCGGCGGACGCCTGCCTGATGCTGTGACAATATTTTGAACCGCGAAGGCGCAAAGAACGCAAAGGAGAGAAGAGAGCGAGGAGGAAGATCTGGAACGAATGTGTCGGCGTATTTCGATGCTGCGAATGCAGGCGATCTGGACGCGCTCGATGAACTGCTCGCGCCGGATGTGATTGATCATAGCGCATACGCGGGGCAGGAAACGGGGCAGGAGGGATTCAAGGAGTTCCTCGCGATGTGGCGCACTGTGTTTCCCGATCTTGCCTACACGATCGAAGACGAAATCGCGGAGGGAGATCGCGTTGTCGTGCGCTGGACAGGGCGCGGAACGCATTGCGGCAATTGGCATCAGATTGCGCCGACCGGAAAACAGGTTACGATGAGCGGTATCCAGATCAACCGTCTTGCCGATGGCAAGATCGTGGAAGACTGGACCAGTTTTGACGAACTCGGGTTGCTCCGGCAACTCAGAGTGGTAACGGAATGATTCGGCGCCGGCGTGGGCCAGCGATGCAATGAGGAGAAGGGGAGGGAGTACCCGATGCCGGCAATCATTTACTACGACAACGACGCCGATCTGAACTGTTGGACGGCAAGACCGTCGCGATCATCGGCTACGGCAGCCAAGGCCACGCGCACGCACTGAACCTGCACGACAGCGGCGTGAATGTCGTCGTCGGGCTTGTACGAAGGCTCGAAGAGCAAGGCGAAGGCGGAGGCGGACGGCCTGACCGTCAAGAACACCGCCGACGCGGTCAAGGACGCAGACATCGTCATGATGCTCCTGCAGGACCACTTGCAGGGGAAGGTCTACAAGGCGGATGTCGAGCCGAACCTCAAGCCGGGCGCGATGCTGATGTTCGCGCATGGCTTCAGCATCCACTACGGTCAGGTCGTCAGCCGCCGGAGAATGTCGATGTCTCGATGATCGCGCCGAAGGGGCCGGGCCACATCGTCCGCAATATGTACGTCGAGGGGGTCGGCGTGCCCGCCCTGATCGCCGTGCAGCAGGACGCGACGGGCACCGCGCATCAGCGCGCGCTCGCCTACGCGAAGGCGATGAAGGCGACGAAAGCGGGCGTCGTGCAGACGACATTCAAGGAGGAGACGGAGAGCGATCTCTTCGGCGAGCAGGCCGTTCTCTGCGGCGGCATCACGTCGCTGATCCGCAACGGCTTCGAGACGCTCGTCAACGCGGGCTACCAGCCGGAGATCGCCTACTTCGAGGTGCTGCACGAGACGAAACTGATCGTGGACCTGATGTATCAAGGCGGCATGTCCTACATGCGCTACTCCGTCTCGGACACGGCGGAGTACGGCGACTACACCTCCGGCCCGCGCATCTTCGATGACGAGGCGCGCGAGCGGATGGAGTTGGTGCTTGCAGGACATTCAGAGCGGCAAGTTCGCCCGCCAGTGGATCGCGGAGAACGAGACCGGCGGTCGCAAGGAGTTCATGCGGATGCGCCAGGAAGCGCAAGACTCCGAGATCGAGCGCGTCGGCGCGCAACTGCGCAAGATGATGCCGTGGCTCGGCGGCAAAGAGGCTCCGAAGGAGTAGTGCTGAGTGCTGAGTGCTGAGTCCTGAGTTCCTGAGAAATGGGCGAAGTATCTGCTCTAAGTGCTCCGCGGTCTACACCCTCAGGACTTCAGGACTCAGCACTTCGGAAGGGGGATGCGATGGCCACTGATCGAACACCCGACGGGAAACTATCGGTTCCTGACCCTAGCGACGGACCCGCGGATCATCAGGCGAGCGCGCCCTTCTCCGGCGGGGTAATCGCGCAGACCGGGCTATGAGATCGTGCATGCGATCTTCCAGAATCCCTTGCCCTACCAACAGGGTTTCGCGGCGGCGGCGCACCATCTCGACGGCGCAGGGCAGGCCGCAGACCGCCCTCTGCGCGGTCGAACTGCGCTGCCCGGAGCCGTACACGGTTAGCGGGTTTGGCGCGTTCAATGCGCGAGTATCGCGGCTATTGGATTGCTGGGGCGTCTTCGTGGACGGACAAAACCCGATCGGGCGCAGCAATATCGCGCCGGTCGTCAATCCACCGACCGAAACGCTCCTTTACGCCTTCTCCTACACTGCGCCAACGGCGGCAACCGGGCCGAGCTTCGTCGTCTCCGGCGCGCCGGAGAAGGCGGACGTGCGACCGGGCGAAGCTTCCCCCGAGGCGCTCCAGGAAAAGACCGCGAGCGTCATGCAGGCAATGCACGCGAGCCTCGCCGCCCTGGCGACGGACTGGTCCACCGTGACCGCGCTCAATCTCTACACGCAGCACGATCTCCATGCTATCCTCCCGGCGGAAATACTCGCTGCGATGGGGCCAGCCGCGATGCACGGCATCCACTGGTACTACAGCCGCCCACCCGTCATCGGGTTGGAGGTCGAGGCGGACGTGCGCGCGATACGGCAAGAGATCCGGCTCTTCTGATTTGCACACAGGAAGGGGGCATCAGCCCGATCGGCGATGCCCCCTTGCCGATAGAGAAACGCGCGCTATGGTTCAGATGACGCGCCCCTCAGGGCCGCATCGCGCCGCGCTTGCCGCTCCAGATGCCCCTGCGCCCCATCTTGGTCAGGCGGCATTGGAGCGGGTTCTGTGTCGTGCACTCGACGAGCCCCAGGCGGTCCATCTTGTCGAGGATCCGCTGCACATCCGGGAGCGGGCACACCGAGGCTCGGCGCGACGATGCCGACATACTGATGATCGCCATCCACCGGGCCACATGCCGCCAACAGCGCGTCCGCGATCCGGCGAAACTCGTCTGTTGACGACATGCATAGCCCCCTTCGCGCCGTAGCGAACGCTTACTTAATCACCAAACCGGCCACATTCCCGTATGCCTTGCCATTGATGGTGACGATGATCTGGACGGTATCGCCGCCGACCGCGTTCTCCATCACCTGCGTAGCGAGCGCGATGCCGTCTTTATTCGTCGTCACATCGTTCGCCTTCGTCTTGTCCTTGAACTTCCAGTCCACATGCACCGCCGTATTCGGGGCAGGCACACCGCCTTGCGTGACCTTGATCGTCAGGTTCACAGGGGTATCGGGGAAGGGAAAGGCCGGGTCCGCGAGCGCGATGACATCGAGATCACCATTCGCCGGGGCCGCCACAGGCGCAGTCGTCGCTGCCGGGGTGGTCGCACTGGCAGCGGGTGCGGTGTTCCCAGCCGGGGTCGGGTTCGTGCCACTCGGATAGCGCCACTGATAGTATGCGCTGCCGATGTTGCCGTATTCCACCTTAAAGCCGTCCGGATTGCTCGGTGTATAGGTGAGGACACGCCGCTCGAACCCCTGCATCAGGACGTCCTTTTGCTGCCCACCCACCTTGACCGTCGCCCAAACCGGCTCAGAGATTGCCAGACCGATGGCGGAGAGGCCGCCAAAATCCGGCGCATTGCGGAAGTCCGCGAACGCCTTCGGCAGATTATGCTTGGTCGTGTCGTCGAAGGACGCCGTCACGGCCAGCGCATCGCCCTTCGTGTCGTACGTGCCGAACGTGCCGTCCGGCTTGAACTGCTTCGTGACCGGCTTGCCGCTGTTGTTCTGCTCCGCCGCCTGAAGCTTGGCGAGATCCGCGTAGGTCGGGAACGGGTTATCAGGGTCGCCCGCAACGGTCACCTTCGCGGGGTCTTTCGGGACGAAGGTGCTGTCCCCATTCTGCTGCTTGCCGGTAATCAGCTCGACCGTCAGGAGTCCGGCAGTAATGGTGTTGTTCGCGCCAAGTTCCATGCGGCCTTTGTCGTAGTACTGCACGACCCGCTTGCCGCCCTGTGCCTCTTTATACTCCTCGGACAGGCCACCCGAGGAGGGCGAGGGGCCCCAGACATACGTTTTGCCCCCGGGGTTCGCATCGGTCTTCGACCAGAGGTCCTTGAAGGTGCCGTTCGCGAAATCCGCCGCAGAAAGCGACGGGAGGACGAGTACCAGCGCGAGCAACGCGCTCAAAACCGCGCCGCTCCCGACGAACAACACTTTTCTCCGCACCATAGCAACTCCTTCCCTACCCGGAACCGCACCCGTAGGCTCCGCACAGTGCGTGCGAGACCCGGCGGGCAGTGTAGCGATGTTCGCTTCTCAATGCAAAGCGGCGTTTCTTCTTTGCGTCCTTTGCACTCTTTCGGGTGCCCTCCGGGCAGTATTTGCGATTCTCCCCAGTTTCGCCCCTTCGCCCCGCAGCAGTTTTGAAGCGGACTGTGAGCCACTCTTGATCTCACCGACAGACGGTAGGGATCGGCACGCCGAGTGGGGTGCGGCCCGGTGCCGTACACACGGTTGGTCGCACCGGAATGACTGGTGGCGGAATCGGTGTGTTCGTCGCGGTCGGCAGGGGGATGGGCGTGTTCGTGGCAGTTGGCGGGCGCGGCACCGGCGTGTTCGTTGCGGTCGGTGCGGGGTCATTTGACGGCACGACGACCGATGGTGGTGCGACTGATGGTGGGGCGACCGACGGTGGCGCGAATGCGGGCGGTCCCGATGGCCCGATCGGCGGCTGGGGAACGGGATTTTTCTGCGGCACGACGAATGTCGGCGGAGGGCCAAGCGGGAATGTCGGTTGGGGCACCGCGACGGGTGCGAGCGGTGGCGCGACGATGACGTTCGATAGTGTCGCAGTTGGGAGAACCGGGGCCACCGTCGGGGGCACCTCCGTTGGCGGTGGAGCGAGCGTTGGCGGGATCGGTGCCGCAGTGGGTACCGGAGTCGGCAATCGCGGCGGCGGCAGCGTCGCGATCGGCTCCTCAGTTGGTTCCTCTGTCGGCGCTTCAGTCGGTGGGACGGGAGTAGTGGTTGGCGGGATCGACGTCGATGTTGATGTTGGCGCGGGCGTCGGCGGGATGACGAGGGGCACGATGGCGCGCACCGTCGCTGTCGGGACCGGTGTCGGTAGAACGGTCGTCGCAGTTGGTGGGGCTGAGGTGAAGGTTGGCGGCACACCGGTTGCGGTCGGTGGGATCGATGTCGGGGTGGATGGCGGCGCGGGGTCGCTCAGGACCATACTAAATGTGGTCACCACCCCAAGGAGGAGAAGGAGGCCCGCGATCACCGCGATTGGCCAGCGGCGGCGGACGCTCCCCCACCACCGATGCATCGGGGCGGCATCCTTGCCGGAATGCGCCCCGCCACCATCTGCGCCACCGGGCGGCCACTGGGTCATCAGGTCGTCCCAGATACGCTCCTTCAGCCCGGCGGGTGGCAGCGGCGCAGCGAGGCCGGAGATGATGTTGAAGGGGACGATGACCTTCCGGCGCGTTTCGGAACAGATTTCGCACGCCTTGATATGCTTGCCGACCCGATCGCGCACTTCCGCCGTGAAGCGCGTCACATTGGCGACCATCGTCTGAAGGGTTTCGCACTCCTGCCGTCCGCGCCGCGAGACGATCAGGACGGCAAGCGACTCCTCGAAGCGATCTTTGACGCGCGAGAGCATCGTGTAGGCATTGCCCTTCGTGACGCCGAGGGCCTCCGCGAGTTCGCCACTATCCAGCCCTTGCCGGACATGCAGATCGAGGATCGCATAGCTCTTCTCATCGAGGCCCTGTGCCGCCTCCCAGACGAGCGAAGCCAACTCCTGATCGAGGACGGGCAGCGATGGGTCGGCCTGGCGGTCCTCATCCACGAGATCGAGCGTGAGTTCCTCGCCCTCATCGGTGATGGTGGTCGGCATCGCTACCACGCGCTTCCCTCGTTCCAGACGGTTCAACGCTTGATTGCGCGCGATCGTGAACAGCCACGATTTGAACCCTTCCGGCTTTTTCAGGCTCTTGAGATTCGTCATCGCCTGAATAAACGTCTCCTGGGTGACGTCCGCCGCTTCGGATGGATCGCGGAGCATCCGGGCGAGGAAGTCATAGATACGATTGAAGTAGCGGTTATAGAGGGACGCAAAGGCAGCCTGATCGCCAGCGAGCGCCTGCCGGACGTCCGCCCCATCGAGGAGATTCAGTGCTGACTGATCTTGCATCCTGCGTACCCTTATGCTCGCGACGAACGCATCCATGATCGGGAGATCGCCTGCCGGTCCAGTCACAGGGTGAGGAAAGATTGATGGCATACATAGTATACGCCATGCTCACTCGCCCACCTCCAGCCTTCATGTGGGCGATTCTCCATCCCACACTGGTGAGACAAACGAACACGCAAAACCTTACACACGCACTGAGACGAAGGCTGGCGCAACGGCGGTTATCCGTTCAACGTCACAGCGAGGCAGATGGTTCTGCCCCACCCCGGATAGTTCCCGGCATCCGTGCTACGATAGCCTGACAATCGTAGGAAAGAAGGAAGAGGGCGATGCAACGGCAACCGGCGAGGGCGGGGGAACGTACGGCGGTGATGACGAATCTCCTGCCGGTCATCCTCGGCGCAGGACTCATCGCGGTCGGGGTCGCGAACGATTCGCGGCGCGATCTGCTGATCGGTGTGGCCCTCGCCGGTACGGGTATCGTCGGGCTGGTCGGACCACGGATCGTGCCCCCGGCGTTCGGCATCAGCGCCGAACGCGCCCGCGCCCAGCGCGCTGCCGCAATCATGCTTCCGAACGGCATCATCTATCTCGTCCTCGCCCTCCTCCTCCAAATCGCCATCCCCGCCACCGAGCGGGGCGGTTCAACCCTCCTCATTACCCTGTTCGCCTTCATCATGGGCATCCTCGGCATTCTCTCCGGGCTCGGTGCGACCGTCCGCGCGCGTCGCCCGGATGGCCTGCCTCCCGCCCAGCCCATCGGACGTCCGGCAGATGATGCACCGCAAGGAGAAGACCCATGACCGTGATCGCGCTCGCTTCCTCTCGCCTGCGGGACCTCGGCGAGATGCTCGCCACCGAATACCTCGTGCCGAACGGTCTCGCGGGCTACACGATGGGCACCGCCGCCGGGGCGCGCACCCGCCAGTACCACGGCTTTCTCGTCGCCGCCCTCGTCCCACCTGTCGTGCGGACCTTGCTCGTCGCGCAAGTCGATCTGACGGCACAGGTCGGCGCAGATTCCTACCCACTTGCGACCCATCTCTATGGCGCGGGCATCGTCGATCCGGACGGTTATCGCCACGCGATTGCCTTCGCCCTCCAGGATGGCTTGCCTCAATGGACGTATGCGCTCGGGGCGGGGCGGACGCTCACCGAGACACACTGGCTGATCTACGGGCAGAATACCGCCCTGCTCCGCGCCACCTACGATGCCCCCGCCGATGCTCCCCCCGCGACCGTTCGTTTCACCCCGCTCTGCACCTACCGCGATCACCATCACCGCACCCGCGCCAATGACCCGCAGTGGCGATGGTCCATCGCACAGGATGCCTCCACAATCACCGTGACCGCCTGCGACGGTGCCTCCCCCTACCTGCTCGCGGCCTACGGCGATGACGGCACACCAGGGCAATTCACCTCTGATGAGACGTGGTATTACAACTTCCAACTCGCCGCTGAGGACGCCCGCGGCTTCGGTGGCGGCGAGGACGCCTATCAGGTCGGGCATTTCACCGTGACGCTCCAACCCGGTCAGTCCGCGCACTTCGTCGCGGCGGTCGCACCCGTGCAGGCTACATGGGCGAATGTCGCGGGCGCATTGGAGCGGGAGAATGCCCGACGACAGACGGTGATGCGCGGACCCGGCGCGACCCCGCCGGACGATGTGACTGCCGAACTCCGACTCGCGGCGGACGGCTTCCTCGTGCGGCGTGGCCTGGCGACGGACGCGGGTACGACGGTCGTCGCGGGCTACCCGTGGTTCACGGACTGGGGGCGCGATGCGATGATCGCCCTGCCCGGCCTCTGCCTGACGACGGGGCGGGAGGCGGACGCGGCGGGCATCCTGCGCACCTTCGCGGCAAGCGTCAGCGAGGGGATGCTCCCGAACCGCTTCCCGGACAGCGGTGAGACCGCAGAGTACAACACGATCGACGCGACGCTCTGGTTCTTCCGCGCCATTGAGCATTATCTGGACGCGACCGGCGACCGCGCCCTGCTCGCGGACCTCTGGCCGACACTCGGGGACATCATCACCTGGCATCAACGCGGCACCCGTTACGGTATCCACGTGGACCCGGCGGACGGTCTGCTTACCGGGGGTGAACCGGGCGTGCAACTGACATGGATGGATGCGAAGGTTGGCGATTGGGTCGTCACACCGCGCATCGGCAAGCCGGTAGAGATCAACGGACTCTGGTTGCACGCGCTCAGGCTGATGACAGAGTGGGCACCGGCGCACGGGGCGGAAGCCGCGCCCTACACCGCTGCCGCCGATCTCGCGGCGCAGGGGTTCGTTCGCCGCTTTTGGGATGCGCAGCGCGGCTACCTCGCGGATGTCGTGGATACCCCGGACAGGTGACGATCCGGCGCTGCGACCGAATCAGTGCATCGCCTTGATGCTCCCGACCTGCCCGCTGCCCCTTGCGGACGCGCGGCGTGCGCTCGCCGCAGTGACGGCATCGCTGCTCACACCCTACGGCCTCCGCTCGCTCGCTCCGGCGGACGCGCAGTACATCGGGCGCTATCGGGGTGGGCCAGTCGAGCGAGACGGCGCGTACCATCAAGGCACCGTCTGGCCGTGGCTTCTCGGGCCGTATGTCGATGCGTTCCTACGATTGGGGGGATCGACGGAGCAGGCACGCGCGCTGCTCGGGCCGCTGGTCGACACATTGCGGATGGCGGGGATCGGCTCGATCAGCGAGGTGTTCGATGCCGACGCGCCCCACGCCCCCGGCGGCTGCCCGATGCAGGCATGGAGCGTTGCGGAACTCCTGCGCCTCTGGCTCGCCACCGGTGCGGACACTCCGTCCGCGAAAACGCCCGATGTCGCGGTGCGCGATGTGACGGCGTAGGCGCGAACGGGGAGCAAAAAAGAACCGATACAGCCAAAGGGAAGGATGCGGGAAGGGTTGGCCGTATGCGGTTCTATTTACTCATACAACAGCGCGCGGAAATTGGATCACTCTGAAGGGCAACACATCTCGACGGTATCAGGGCTGCTCATACTTCCACGGGCACACCATCTCGTCGTTGCATCCGGCCTTTCATGCCGACAATGGAATTGTCGCCGTGGGCAACGTGATCGTGTTGAGTTCGACAAAACGGTAATCCGAGTTCGCGGTAGCCGAGTTCGCGTCCCGCTGGGCCGCGCTGTTGGACACTGCCACGGCAGGCCCGGTGCTCGCGACATGGAGTGTGCGATTTGCGATCGCCCACGCGTTGCATCCCTCTTCATCCTGTGTGACTGCAACACATCCCTCGAAGAGATCTTCGACGCTGCGCGCCGCCGATGGAGTCGTGACGAAGAACTGAGTCTCAGCAGCGGCCATCGCCACGCACTGGTCAACGGTGCTCGCGTCTGCCGCATCGCAACCGTCTTCGGTGCTGACGGCGAGGGGAATGAGGGATAGGACAGGAATATCGCTGGTGGCACGCTGCCCACACTGCTCGTACGCGCCCATCTCGCAATAGGTATCCGCACTTACGGCAGGCGTATTGACGGCGACGAACATACCGATGATGAGACCGACGAGAACAGTGCTGATACGGTAGCGTGTCATGATGAATCTCCCTCTCTCTTGCGATTTCCCGTTGCATGTCCTTCATGCACCATGGGATCAGCATAGGGAGCGGGAGGCGCGGCAACATCGACGAAATGTGGTAATCACGTGCGGTGGCCCACTCATCAATTTTGATGAGTAGATTCGCCCCAGCCATGCCACGGGAATCAGGTGAGGCCGTGCTCGCGGGCGAAGATGGCGGCCTCGGTGCGGTTCCCGGTGTTCGTTTTCGTGAGAATGTTGCGGACGTGGGTGCGGACGGTGTGCTCCGAGAGAAAGAGCGCGTCGGCGATGTCGCGGTTCGTGCGACCGACGCCGAGCAGCCGCAGTACCTCGACCTCACGAGCAGACAACCCGGCAGGATATGCGGACGGCGCGGCGGGTTGGGGCGGCAGGGGCATCTCCCGCGCCAGAGTAGTCGCCTGCTCCGTGGTCATCGCCTGCCCCGCTGCCCACGCGGTAGCCCACCGCTCATCACCGAGCCGGGATCGGGCGATGGCGACCGAGCGCTCATGGTCGGGCCGTTCTACCAGTGGCAATGGCGCGCTGATCTGCGCGCGCACTTCTGCCGCCGCAGCCCACAACTGCGCTGCATGGGGAGCATCGTCCCGCCGCCAGGCGATCTGCGCGAACCCTTCGAAATTCATCGCGATACCAAGCAGATCACCGACTGCAACCGCCATGGCGAGACTTTCCTGATAGTGCATCGCTGCGGCGTGCAGATCGTCTGCGCGCTGGGCGAGCGTGCCGAGGCACGTGAGGGAACGTCCTATGCTTTGCTGATCCCCCAAGTCACGCAAAAGGGAGAGACTCTCGGCGTGGAGCGCCCGCGCCGTGGTGTCGTCCCCTTCGTCACGGGTCATGAGCCCAAGATTGTGAAGCGAATGGGCGAGGCCGCGCTTCTCGTTCACTGCGCGCCGGATCGCCAGGCTCTCCTCCAGGTACATACGCGCAGCGACTACATCCCCTTGCTCGCGCGCCACGACGCCGAGATCGTTGAGGGGATAGGCGATGCCCTGGGTGTCTCCGGTCGTTCGGAGGAGCGCCAGGCTCTCCTCCAGCAATAGACGCGCGGCATTGTAGTCGCCCTGCTGCTGGGCGATCTCGCCCAGATTACCGAGGCAGTACGCGGCCATCGAATTGTTGTGCATGGCGCGCGCCATTGCCAGCGTCTCGCTATGGAGGGTGCGAGCGGTCGCATAATCGCCCTGGTATTGGGCAATCAACGCGAGTTGGTAGACCGCAAGGGCAACACCTTCGCTATCATCCAACACGCGCGAGAGCGCAAGGCTCTCTGTGGAATATCGTCGAGCGGTCTCAGTATCCCCCATCATCCGCACCAGATACCCGGCTCTTCTGAGGGCTCTTGCCCGCAACGACGGTGGGGCCTCGCGGGCAACGGTCAGCGTCGTCTCTATCCAGCGGCGACCTTCGTGGAAGTAGCCGCGGATCGACCAGAACTGGTTCAATTCAATGACCAGCCGCAGCGCATATTCGGTCTCACTGCTATCGAGCGCCCATTGCAGTGCCGCCCGCATATTGTCATGCTCCGCCTCAAGACGCGGGAGCCAGGCCGCCTGCGCCCGACTATGGAGTGCAACATCTCCAACCGCGGCCATTGCGAGGAAGTGATCGGCATGGGCACGGGCAATCGTTTCCTGCTCGCCACTCGCCGCCAATTGTTCGCGCGCGTACTCGCGGATCGTTTCCAGCATGTCGAAGCGCGGTTCGTCTTCTACCGGACCGATCCGCCGCACCAGGCTCTTGTCGACCAGCGACGCGACATCATTCACGACCACCAACGAACGGTCACCCGCCGCATCGCAGATCGCTTCTGCCGCCGCCAGCGTGAAGCCACCGACGAAGATCGCTAGCCGCGCGAAGAGGCGTTGCTCGTCCGCATCCAGCAGTCGCGCGCTCCACTCAATCGTCGCACGGAGCGTCTGCTGCCGTGCAGGGAGATCGCGCGAGCCACCCGTCAGGAGTGGCAACCGGTGTTCCAGGCGCGCGAGTAGTGCATCGGGGGAGAGAATCTTGATCCGCGCGGCGGCGAGTTCGATTGCCAGGGGCAGACCATCGAGCCGGGCACAGATCGCCGCTACCACAGGGGCGGTGACGTCGGTGAGATGAAAATCGGGGTTCGCCGCCCGCGCCCGCTCGATAAAGAGGGTGCCTGCGGCGCTCGCTGCGATTTCCGCCGCGAGTAGCGGCCGCGTCGTATCGGGCAGCACCAGGGGCGGGATCGGGTACTCACGCTCGCCCGCGATGTGGAGCGGTTCCCGGCTGGTAATCAGGAGGTGCAACTGCGGGCAAGCGGCAAGCAATGTCGCGATCTGGGGCGCTGCCGCGACGACCTGCTCGAAGTTGTCCAGCACCAGCAGCATGTGGCGGTCGCCAAGACGCCGCGCAAGTGCGAGCGCGATGGGACGGTCGCCGGTTTCTGCGAGACTGAGCACGTGCGCAAGAGTGGTCAGCACGAGCGTGGGATCGGTAATCGCGGCGAGCGGAACGAAGTGCACGCCATCCACGAACGTATCGCGGAGTTCAGTCGCGACCTGTAAGGCGACGCGCGTCTTCCCGGTGCCGCCCGGCCCGGTGAGCGTGAGCAGGCGGGCATCGCTGAGCACCTGCCTGACAGCGGCCACATCGCGCTCACGTCCGATGAGGCGCGTGAGTGGCAGCGGGATTGGGGGCATGGTCATGGCGAAGGGGGTAGGTGCAGTGATGACGCACCTCCGAACAGGAAGAGAGCACATTGTTGGGACAGGTTCAACAAGGCTACATCGCGCCAAGTATAGCGCAATGCCTCGCGGACTACCGGAGACATCCTATGTATTTGTCGCAAAAAAAGAGGTTCGCCACGCCAGAAGTAGTCAATAGAGCAAACGGTGAGCACAAAATGGTCAGTACTGTGAGCGGAATATGTCGCTACCCTGTGACGAGTCGTGGGGCAATAGCGGGGTGACTTACGAATACAGGCTCGGCACCGGCCATTGCCCGGAAGCGAGCATACGCGGCCCGGTGGGCGTGGGACTGCCGCCACGCGGTTCACGCGTGATCCCGCACGAGACGTAGGTGCGACCATCGGCGGGCACCGGGAGGACCATCACTGCGGACCCCTTCTGATCCACGCCGAAGGTCGCGATGCTCACGCGTGACTGGTCGGGTAAGCGGAACCACAATTGGTATGTTTGATCCGACGACAGGGCCGGTAAGCCGGCGACGGCAAAGGCGGTCTGTTTGCGGTCGGATGAGAGGTAAATCCGCCCGGATGCGCCGGGTACGGCCGGGTCCGGGAGCATCTCGTAGGTGATGAGTCCCGGCGTACCGAAGAAGGCCGCCGCGTCGTCAAACGGTGTGGGTTGTCCTTTATTGACATGCAGTTGGAGCCCGACATTCCAGACGAGCAGGCCGAGCATGAGACAGGCGGCAATCACCGGCGCGAAGCGAGGCCGGAACGATGGGAAGCTGAACAGGTTGGCCCGCTGACGGCGACGAATGCGCTCCCCCTGGATCGAGCGAAGCACGCTCTCGCGCATATGTGCCGGGGGCGTGCTCGGTGCGGCGGCGTATGGGAGGAGCCCGACGACGGACCGATACTCCTCAAGGAGCACGTTCGCCTCCGGATGGGCGGCGAGATAGGCAACGACTGTCTCTTCCTCCCCGTCGGGGAGGGCTTCGAGGGCGTACGCTGCGATTGCTTCGGCCATTTCATTGGGGATACCGGCAGAAGATGGACCAAGCGGGTAGTCGTTCATTGCGCCGCGTCCTCCTCTCGGTGCGGATAGGGGCGGAGAGTATGGAGTCGCGTCCGCAGCGTCTCCATCGCGGAACGCATCCGCGATTTGACGGTGCCGAGCGGTTCGCCGGTTTGCGTCGCGATTTGCTGCTGTGTCAAACCACCGAAGTACGCGAGTTCGATTGCCTGGCGCTGGGCGAGTGGCAAGGTCGCGACCGCCTGCGAGATGACATGGGCGAGAACGATCTGCTCGCTCGTGTCGGCTTGCGACGGTTCGGGGAGCGTGCCGCCATCGCTAATAAACGTGCCATCGGCGACTTTTGCCTGCCGCTGGCGGCTGCGGAGTACATCGAGGGAGCGGCGGCGGCCGATCGCGAAGAGCCACGCGCCGAATGCCCCGCGATTCCGGTCGAAGAGCGCCGCATGTTTCCAGAGTCGTAAGAAGGTATCCTGTGTCACTTCTTGTGCCGTCAGTCTGTCCCCCGTGATGCGGAGGGCGAGCGAGTAAATCGAGGCCGCGTAGCGGTCATAGAGCATGGCAAGCGCGCTTTCATCCCCGTCTCTGACGGCGGCGACCAGCGCTTCGTCCGTGAGCGGCGCGACATCTTCGGTAATCTGCGGGACGGACCGAGTCACTGCGCCATCCCGGGGAAGCGTACCCGTCGACATTTGGTTCCCTGCACGCACGGCACTGCTCCCCGCTCCTCACCGCACCGCTCTATCAAAGAGTACGTTGGCAAGAGCAAATTGGATCGTTCTGACATATCACCATCCGAAAGCGTACGACCGGCACGCGGCGACGCGATGAATCGCCTCACCCGCATCCTCTTCTCCTCGATCCTTTCAGTATACCGCACACGGTCCACGACGAGTGAAGACACATTTCGCGCCGTTTCTCGCGGATAAAGACTGATAGACTGTCGGCGGACAGAGAAGGCGCAGCGCGTCCCTGGGAGAGAACGGAGCGTACGATGCAAACCTATGGCAGCCAATCCCTCGTCGCCCCGCTCAAGCGGGTACTGGTCAAGCGACCGACCGAGCGCGCCGCCGATGCCACGCGCTGGCGGGAGTTCGGCTACCTCCATGCGCCGGACGCGGAGCGGCTGCGGGCCGAGCACGATGCCTTTGTCACCCTCGTCGCGGCCTCCGGCGCAGAAGTGCTCGTCGCAGATGATTTCGTGCCCGTCCCCACCCACCTCCTGGATGCGATTTTCGTCTACGACCCCGCTATCGTCACTGATGCGGGCGCAATCATCGCGCAACCGGGTAAGCCGCTTCGGCGCGGCGAAGATGAGGCAATGCGCCGGGTGATGGGCGAAATCGGCGTGCCGATTCTCGGCACGATCGGTGGCGAGGCGACGATGGATGGCGGGGACACGCTCTGGCTGGACCACGACACGCTCTGCGTCGGCCTCTCGTACCGCACGAACGAGGCAGCCATCGGGCAACTGCGCGACCTCCTGACGCCCCTCGGCGTGACCATCGTTCCCCTCCCGCTCGCCCATTGGCGTGGCCCGGCGGAATGCCTGCACCTCATGTCCCTCATTAGCCCGGTCGCAGAAGACCTCGCCGTCGTCTATCCCCCGCTCCTCCCCATCCCGCTCGTCCGGATGATGGAAGCGCGGGGCATTCGGTGGATCACCGTGCCAGACGCCGAGTTCCCGACGCTCGGCTGCAATGTCCTCGCCCTCGCACCCCGCGATGTCGTCATGGCGTCGGGCAACCCGATGACGAGCGCGGCCCTCCGTGCGGCGGGTTGCATCGTACACGAGTACGCGGGCGCGGAGATCAGCCTGAACCGCGAGGGCGGCCCGACCTGTCTCACCCGCCCAATCTGGCGAAGTGAGTAATACTGTGGCGGGGTGTGAGAAAAAGGTGGTGGTAGCAGGCTTTCCAGCCTGCCCTTCCGAGGCGGGGAGGCAGGCTGGAAAGCCTGCTACCACCGGGAAAACCGAGTTTGTCCGGATGTCAGTTTACGTCACTTGCGGTGGGCCGCTGTGGGTGAAAAAATGAGCGGACGCAGCGGGGCGGGTATGGGGATCGGCCCTGCAACAGCGTCAGTATTCACAATAGAGGAACCTGTGTGACAGACCGCCAACCGATACAACCGTTCACCCGCCCGACCGGACAGGGGCCTGTCGCCGTGCCTCTCTCCTTTGGCGAACTCCTACGCCGCCTGCGCCGCGCTGCCGGGCTCTCGCAAGAAGCCCTCGCCGAGCGCGCGAACCTCAGTTGGCGCACGATCAGCGACATCGAGCGCGGTATTAAGCGCCGCCCCCAGCAAGAGACTTTCCGGCTGCTTGCGGAAGCGCTCGCGCTCTCCGCGCCGGATCGTGCCCTGCTCGAATCGACGGCGCGGGGAACCGCGCAAGCGTCACCGCCGACGTTCACCGCGCCAGTCGCGGTCGCCGCACTCGTGCCACAAAGTCTCCCCCTGCCGATGACGCCGCTGATCGGGCGCACGCGCGAGATCGCCGCCGCCTGCGCGCTCGTTCGTCGGGACGATGTACGCCTGCTCACGATCACCGGCCCCGGCGGCGTCGGCAAAACGCGCCTCGCCATCGCCGTTGGCACCGCCCTGACGGCAGATTTTCCTGATGGCCTCTGCTTCGTGCCGCTCGCGCCGATCCGCGATCCGGCCTTCCTGCTCCCAACCATTGCCCAGACCCTCGGTGTGGCCCCATCAGCCGAGCTGTCGCCGCGGGATGCGGTCGTGCGCCACCTCAGCGGCAAGCGGCTGCTTCTCATTCTGGATAATTTCGAGCAACTGGTGACCGAGGCGGCGACCGTTGCCGATCTCCTCGCCGCCTGCCCCCACCTCACCCTGCTCGTCACCAGCCGGGCCGCCTTGCGCGTTTACGGAGAGCATGAGTACTCCGTCACTCCCCTGGCGCTGCCCGTCTCCGGTGCCACCCCGGAGACGCTGGCGGACTCACCTGCGGTCGAACTCTTCCGCCAGCGGGCGGCGGCGGTTCGCCCCGGCTTCACCCTCACTGCCGCGAACGCGGCGGCAGTGGCGGAAATCTGCGCTCGCCTCGATGGCCTGCCCCTCGCCATCGAGCTCGCCGTCGCGCGGGCGAAGCTCTTTTCACCGCTCGAACTCCTGGCGCGGATGAAACGCGCGCCGGGTCGGGCGGCGCTGCAACTGCTCACCGACGGCGCGCATGACCTGCCCGCCCGTCAACGGACGATGCGCGACGCCATCGCCTGGAGCTATGACCTGCTCACAGCGAGAGAGCAACGGCTCTTCCGGCGGCTCGCGGTTTTCGTTGGTGGCTGCACGCTCGAAGCGGCAGAGGCAGTCTGCGGCGACGGGAACGGCTATACCGCCTACGACGGCGTCACGACCCTGATTGACAAGAGCCTCCTGCAAACGCGCGAGCAGGGGAGCGGCGAGACACGGTTCGGGATGCTCGAAACGATCCGCGAGTTCGGGCGGGAGGAACTGACGGCGAGTGGAGAGGAAGCGGATCTTCGCCGCGCACATGCGGTCGAATTTCTTGCCCTCGCGGAGCGCGCGGAACCGGAACTCGACGGCCCGGAGCAGGTGCTCTGGCTGGCGCGGCTCGATGCGGAGCTCGATAACCTGCGTGCGGCGCTCGCCTGGGCGCGGGAGCGCCGCGAAGTCGCCATCGGCCTCCGCACGGCCTCCGCGCTCGTGCAGTTCTGGCATGTGCGCGGCTACCTCACGGAAGGCCGCCAGTGGCTCGGAGCCTTCCTGGCCCTCGCAGAGGCTGCGACCCACGACCCCGGTGCCGCAGTGCGCGCGAAGGCGCTTGAGGGTTCGGCGCTCCTCGCCACGCGGCAGGGCGACACTGTGCTGGCAGAGAAGTTCGCGACCGAAGGGCTCGCGCTCTATCGCGCGCTTGGCGACAAACGAGGCATCGCCCGCGCCCTCCACGGCCTCGGTCGCACCGCCCTCGAACGGACGGGCTACCGCCGCGCGATTGCGTACTACATGGAAAGTCTCGCCCTGCGTCGGGAAATCGGCGACCGTGCGGGCATCGCTAACACACTCACGAATCTGGGGCGCATCACCCGTTTTCAAGGCGACTATTCCCAGGCGAGCGCACTGCTGCATGAGGCTGCCACACTCTGGCGCGAGCAGGGCGATGCCCTCGGTTTGGCGATGGCACTCGGCAATTTAGGCCACATGGCCCGTGACCGTCATGCGCCCACGGAAGCGCTCCCCTTCATCGAGGAAAGCCTCGCCTTATATCGTGAACTGAAGAACACGCGCGGCATCGGCATCGCGCTCAACCAACTCGCGCTCCTCGCCTACGACGCGGGCGACTTGACGCGGGCGCGGGGGCTCTCCGAAGAAAGCCTCACATTGCGCCAGGAAATCGGCGATACGTGGGGCATCGCCAATAGCCTGTGCACACTCGCGGATATTGACCGCGCAACCCACGCACCGATGCAGGCAATGACCAAATATCGGGAGAGCATCACGCTCTACCGGCGAGTGGGCACGCTGACCGGCGTCGCGGAATGCCTCGAACGCATCGCCTACCTCCAGGGCGAGCAGGAGGTGTGGTCCGCCGCCGCACACGTCCTCGGTGCCGCAACCGCGCTGCGCGACGCGATCAAGGCCCCCATCCTCCCGATCGATCGCGCGGCATATGACGACGCGCTTGATGCCACGCGCGACGCCCTCGGCGCGGCGGCGTTCGACGCCGCGTGGAAGATCGGCCACGCGCTGTCATCGGACGATGCAATTGCAGTCGCGCTCACGCCGCGCTGATCCGCTTCTCTCCCGTCTAATCCGTTCCATCGATAAATTCATCGATAATTACGCCTCTCCAGCCCATCCCAATGGGGTAAACTGACTCGCCAATTTTGACTCCCGACGGCTTTATCCGTATACTTCACAGTAGAACAGATTTTCTACATGGCAGCACTTTCGCCCATGTGGATGCGATAAAGGAATCGAGGCAATTTGATGGCATCTGAGATGGTTCACTTCATGTATCTCTCCCCGGAAGCGCCTCCCGTGCGTCCCTCCCTCCCGGTCTCACTCTCCGAAGCGATCCTGCGCGAACGGCTCAATCCCGTGATGGTCGCGACGCTCTTCAATGCGGCGGAAGCTACCGAGCCGGTCTGCATCCTCTATCAACGGGACGATCAGCAGATCTCCGCCCGCGTGGTCTGGCCGGAGCGTATCTGGGTGACCGAGGATCAGCACGTCGCCGTGCGTGGCTACGATAGCCGCCGCGGTGCGGTCCGCACCTTCCGCTGTGACCGGATTGCCGACGCGCACATCATCGAGCCATAACGTACGGCGGATTCTTCCTCACATGACAATATCCCGGCTCTCTCCCCATGGCATGCGATGGGGAGAGTTTTTTTATCTGCGCGCGGAGCGCATCTTTTCATCCACCACAGGGAACTGCGTGGTATCCTTCGCGCCGAAAGGAGCGTGAGAATGCCACAGAGTTCCCCATCGCTGTCACTATCGGATGGCACACACTTCGCCGTAGGATCGGCGGTTTTCGGCAATCTGGAACCGGAGCACGTTGCACTGATCGCCGCGCTCGGCTTTCCCGGCATCGAACCCTATCGCAATAACGTGATGCCGTATTTGGAGCGCCCGCAAGCCCTCAAAGCGCTCCTCGATCGCCATCATCTCGTGATGGTCACCTGCTCGAACGGCGGGGCAGGCCAAGCGACTGACTTTATCGATCCGGCGATGCGCCAGCGGACAATTGACGATCATGTCGCGTTCGCGCGGGACTTTCTCGCGCTCTTCGGCTGTCAGCACTTCAAGATCAATATGGGCAGTCGCCCCTCTGGGGGAACCAGTGCGGGTGATTTGCACGCCATCGCCGACACCCTCAACGAACTGGGGCGGCAGACGGCGGAATTCGGTATTCGCCTCGCGCCCCACCCCCATATCTGGGGGCCAATCGAGCGCCCTGAGGAAATCCGCGCGCTCCTCGCACTGACCGACCCCGCCTCTGTCTCGCTCACCCTCGACACGGCGCATATCCTCCTCGGTGGCGGCGATCCGATAGAGTTCCTCACCGAGCACTACGACCGCATTGCCGCCCTGCATTGGAAGGATACGACCGCGCAGTATCGCGGCTATACCGGCCCCACACCGACCCGCGCGATGCATGAGGAGAAAATTCTCTACAAGGACTTCGGCTCCGGCGGTGTAGACTTCCCTGCGGTCTGGAAACTCCTCCAAGAGCGCGGCTATGACTACTGGATCACGCTCGATCTCGACCCACCGCGCCCGCAGGAGGGCGAGGGGAGCGCCGAGGATAAGCTGCGTCTGAACCGCACGTATCTGCAAGAGAAAATAGGCGTGGAGCGCCTGTAGCGCGATGCCTCGTTCGTCGGATGACCCCTTTACGTCTACGGAGGGATACCCACACATGGCAGCAATGGAAAACGCGCAACCGACCGTCGTGGTACTGGCATCCTGGGGGACATTCGGTGAATACGGCGAGCGGGAGATCCTCGAACGCGCGGGTTGTCGGGTGGTGGTCGCGCAGACACGTACCGAGGACGACTCCATCGCCGCTGCACAGGAAGCAGACGGGCTGATCTATACGGGCGGCATTAGCGCGCGTTTCATGGCCTCGCTCACCCGCTGCAAGGTAATCGCGCGCAGCGCCATCGGCATGGACACGGTCGATGGCATCGACATCGCCAACGAGCGCGGTATCGTCCTCTGCAATGTGCCGGATGTCTTCGTGGATGAGGTCGCGAATCAGACGATGGCCCTGCTGCTCGGCTGCGTGCGGCAAGTCGTGCCCTTTGCGCTCTGGGTGCGGGAAGGGAATTGGGGCCGTCCCGGCACGACCCGACCCGGCAACTACATCCCCCGTGTGACCGGCGAAACGCTTGGCCTGATCGGCTTCGGCAATATCGGACGGGCGGTCGCGCAGCGGGCGGGCGGCTTTGGCCTCCGCGTGATCGCGCACGACCCCTATCTTCCCGCTGAAGCGTTCGCGCGCCAGGGTGTGCGGCAGGCGTCCCTCGCGCAAGTGTTGCAGGACAGCGATTTCATCTCGCTGCATACGCCGCTGACGCCGGAGACGCGGCATCTGATCGGCGCTCCCGAGTTCGCACTGATGAAGCCCCACGCGATTCTCATCAACACGAGCCGTGGCCCGGTCATCGATGAGGAAGCATTGATCGCCGCCCTCCAGAGCGGGCAGATCCTCGGTGCGGGATTGGATGTCACGGAGCAGGAACCGGTTGATCCGGCGAATCCGCTACTCACGATGCCCAATGTCATCGTCACCCCACACATGGCCTCGCTGAGCGAATGGGCCAATGGCGAGCGTCGCCGCCGTACGGCCTATGAGGTCGCAGCGGTGCTCACCGGCCACCGCCCGCGCGCCGTCTGGAACCCTGCGGTATTGGAAAAGCTCGCTCTTCGCTGACGGCACTTCCTTTCCTCACCCCCTGCCCCTCTCCATCGCCTATAGATCACAATAAAGAGAGGTTTCGTCGGCGATGGAGAGGGGAGGATATAGGGGTATTTTTCTACGTCCGCACCTGCTTGACAGATACCCCACATGGGTATACACTCCTTTCTAGATACCCCACGGGGGTACCCGGCGAAGGAGTGAAACGATATGCGCACGACGGATACGACGGCGGCGGAACACGAATATCATTATCAACAGGAAACCGATGCGCTCCTGACGCGCTTGCGTCGCATGGAGGGGCAAGTGCGGGGCGTGCAGAAGATGATCGAGGAGGGGCGCTATTGCCTCGATATCGTCATCCAGTTGCAGGCGATCACGGCGGCAGCCGATAAAGTCGCCCAGCAACTCCTCGAAGGCCACATCCGGGGCTGCGTGACCGACGCCATCAAGGAGCAGCGCGGCGATGAGGCGATCACGGAACTGATGAACGTCCTCGGCAAAGCAATTCATCGTTAAATCGCTCGTCTATGACGCGACCGCAGCACGGCACACGTGCGCCGGTCTGTCCAAAGGAAAAGCCCTTCATGGCAACGATTCACCTCCCCAATACAGAGACGGAAACATCGACGCCGATACTGCCGAGCGCACCCATAGCGACCAAAACGGCTGAACTGGCGGTCTCCGGGATGACCTGCGCCTCCTGCGTGATGCGTGTGGAACGGAAACTGAAGAAGCTTCCCGGTGTTGCCGATGCCGCAGTTAACCTCGCTACCGAGCGCGCAACTGTCACCTACGATCCTGCCCAGGCAGGCCCCGATACCCTCGTGCGGGCGGTTGAGGCGGCGGGCTATGGCGCGACGGTGGCGGCGGAAGATGAACCGCTCGCGGCAACCCTCGCCATCTCCGGGATGACGTGCGCATCCTGCGTCCGTCGCGTTGAGCGGGCCATCGCGAAGGTGCCCGGTGTCGAAAACGCGGCGGTCAACCTGGCAACCGAACGGGCGACGGTCACCCTCGGTGGGCAGGCGACGATTGATGATCTTCTCACCGCCGTTGAACAGGCGGGGTATCACGCCGAGCCGGTGGTTGAAACGATGGAGGCGGGCGAGGACCGGGAAGCGGCGGAAGAAGCCCGCGCCCGGCGGGAGATGCGCGTCCGCTACAGCAAACTCGCCCTCGGCCTCGGGCTGACGATCCCCATCCTCTTCATCGCGATGTTCAAGATGGAGATGCGCTACCGCGACTACTGGCTGCTCGCCCTGACGACGCCCGTCTGGCTCGTCGTCGGCTGGGATTTCCACCGGAGTGCTTTGAAGAATGCCCGGCATGGCGCGGTGAATATGGACACGCTCGTCTCGGTCGGCGGTACGATAGCGTTCGCCTACAGCGTCGTCGCGACCTTCACCGGGCAGGACACCTTCTACGACACGGCGGCGATCATCATCACCTTTATCTTCCTCGGCAAGGTACTGGAGGCGCTCGCCAAGGGGCGGGCGAGCAGCGCCATCCGCAAACTGATGGGCCTCGGGGCGAAGACGGCGCGCGTCGTCCGTGCGGGCGTTGAGCAAGACATTCCCGTCTCGCAGGTGCTGCCCGGTGATGTGTTGATCGTGCGGCCCGGCGAAAAGATGCCGGTGGATGGTACGGTGCTCGATGGCACATCCAGCGTCGATGAGTCGATGCTTACGGGCGAGAGCCTGCCCGTCGAGAAGCAGCCGGGTGACGCGGTGATTGGGGCGACGATCAATAAACAGGGGCTACTGACAATGCGGGCTACACGCGTCGGCGCGCAGACACAACTGGCGCAGATTATCAAGCTCGTGGACGCGGCACAGACGGCGAAAGCGCCGATCCAGCAACTGGCGGACAGAATTTCCGGCATCTTCGTGCCGACCATCTTCGGCATTGCGGCGCTTACCTTCGTCGGCTGGCTGGTCGCGGGGCGCTCGCCGATCGCGGCGATGGTCGCGGCAATCGCGGTGATCGTGATCGCCTGCCCCTGCGCACTCGGTCTCGCGACACCCGCCGCGATCATGGTCGGCAGCGGGCGCGGCGCAGAGCAGGGCATCCTTCTCAAGGGTGGCGACAGCCTCCAGCGCGTGCGGGAAGTGAACGCGGTCGTCCTCGACAAGACCGGCACCGTGACGCGGGGCGAGCCGGATGTCACCGACATCATCGCGGCGGACGGTTGGACGGAAGATGATCTTCTGCGCCTCGTGGCGATGGTCGAAAAGGGGTCCGAGCATCCGCTCGCCCGCGCCATCGTCACGGCCGCGACCGAACGCGGCTTTCATCTCCCCGGCCACGCGACACACTTTGCAGCACTGATCGGCGGTGTGCAGGGAACCGTCGGCACGCGAACGGTCGTGGTCGGCAATACGCGTCTCTTCACGGAAGCGGGCATCGACACCCGGGCGCTCCGCCCTGACATCGAACGACTGGAAGCCGAAGCGAAGACAGCGATGCTCGTCGCGGTAGACGGCGAACTCGCGGGCGTGATCGCCGTGGCCGATACGGTCAAGCCGAGTTCGGCGGAGGCGGTGCGAACTCTGCACCGGCTCGGTATCCAGGTCATCATGCTCACCGGCGACAATCAGCGCACCGCCGAAGCGATCGCGCGCACCGTCGGTATCGACGAGGTGATCGCGCAGGTCCGCCCGGCGGACAAGGCCACCGAGGTGAAGCGGCTCCAGAACGCGGGCAAAGTCGTCGCGATGGTCGGCGATGGCATCAACGACGCCCCCGCGCTGGCGCAAGCCGATGCCGGCATCGCGATGGGCACGGGTACGGACGTGGCGATGGCGGCGGGAGACATCACCCTCGTCAAGGGCGATCTCCGCAGCATCGCGGACGCCATCGACCTCTCCCGCCGCACGATGCGGACGATCCGCCAGAACCTCGGCTGGGCGTTCGGCTACAACATCGTGCTCATCCCGCTGGCGATGTTCGGCAAGCTCAACCCGATCTTCGCCGCCGTCGCGATGGCGCTCAGTAGTGTGACGGTCCTCTCCAACTCATTGCGGCTGCGCGGCACGAAGGGTAGTCAGTTCATGGCGGCAGCCGTGCTGCTCGTCGCCTTCACCATCGTCGGGTTCGGCACCTACCAGGGAGTCTCCGGGCAGGCAGCGCTCTTCGGCACCGCCTCCTATGCCTGGGGGCCGAATGACGTACACATGGCGATGGTTGGGCAGCGCACGACGGCGGAGATGCCGGACCTCTTCCGCAACGGCAACAAGACGATCAAGGCGGGCACGACGATCACCTTCATCAACGACGATACCGAGCACACGCACAACGTCGTCAGCGGCACCCGCCAGGCACCGACCAAAGCGTTCTTCAGCGACCTGCTCAAACCCGGCCAGCGCTGGCAATATACCTTCACGACACCGGGCGTCTATCCCTACTTTTGCAGCATTCATCCAGGTATGGATGGTGTGATTATTGTGGAGTAGACAGTAGTCAGTAGTCAGAATGGGATCAGACCTTCCGCTGCTACTTACCGCCTACTGACTACTAGCGAAGGAGTCCCGTATGGTTACCACACAGCTCACGGCACCGGATATATCTTGCGAGCATTGCGTCGCGACGGTGAAGAAGACGGCGGGGCAGTTCCCCGGCGTGCAGTCCGTCGAGGCCGATGCCGACACGAAGATCATCACCCTCACCTACGACCCGGCGCAGGTGGACCTCGCCAAGGTCGAGGCAGCGCTCGAAGAAGAGGGCTATCCGGTTCAGAAGTAACGACCGAGACGGACGGGGGAGATGGGACGCATCCCGTCTCCCCTCTTCTTTTCCTCTTCAACCGTCGGCACATTTCTTGATGCATAGGGAAGATGACGATGTCGAGGACCGCGACACCAGACCGAGTAGCGAACACGACCTTGCCACGGGTCGTTGCCTTGCTTGCACTCATCCTGATCGCGCATCAGTTCGTGATGGCAACGCCGCTGCACGACGAGATGATGCCAATGGTCAGTGCGATGGGTCATAGTAGTGCTGTATCGCAGTGCGACGAGAATGCGTCGTCTCCGCTCCACACCATCGCCATCTGCCCGGCAGTACAGGCAGCCCTTCCCGCCGCAACCGCCTTCTTTCTTCTTATGGCGGGGATCATCGTCGTCGCGCTTTCTCTTGCTATCCCCAGGCTGGCGTCATTCACCATTCCCGATTGGCGGCCTCCGCCCAGACAGACACTCGTCCTCTTCCAAATCTTCCGCTGCTAGAAGCGATCCCGACTGCGTAACGCAGTCGCACGCCTGCCTTCCTCCCGGCAGCGTGTTTCGTACTCCTCAAATGGATATGTTCTGCAAAGAACGAACGAAAAGATTCCTCAATGCGGATACGCATTTCCGGTCGCACATGGTTAATCGCCATGCCACTGCTCATCGTCGTCGCACTCATTCTCAGCGCGTGCGGCGGCGGTACCTCACACACCGCGCCCGCTGGCACAGCGGATATGAACCACGGGAGCAGCGCATCCACCACCACCACGGGCGGCACGGCGACCATGCAGGATGCGCCGATCGACCGGCAGTTCATCGACATGATGGTGCCGCATCATCAGGGAGCGGTCGAGATGGCGAAGATCGCCCAGACACGCGCCGAACACCCCGAAATCAAAACGCTCGCGGGCAACATCATCGCCTCGCAGACGAACGAAATCGGTCAGATGAAGCAGTGGCGCGCGATGTGGTTCGGCAGCGATCAGACCCCGCCGATGGATCAGATGCCGATGATGCCCGGTATGAGTATGAGCGGTATGCATATGGACATGATGGCGGACATCACGACCCTGCAAACGGCGTCGCCTTTCGATAAGGCATTTCTTCAGGCGATGATCCCGCACCATCAGAGTGCCATCGATGCGGCGAAAATCGCCCAGAAGCAGGGGCAGCATCCGGAACTCATGCAACTGGCGACGTCGATCATCACCGATCAGCAGAAGGAGATCGACCAGATGCAGAGCTGGCTCAAGACCTGGTACCCATAGGCACTGGCGAGCGGCACCGGGAAAGAGGGGCCGCTTGACAGATACCCCCGCAGGGTATATCATCATCTACATACCCCGTGGGGGTACCTGTCAATGGAGGACGAAATGAGCACCACGACGCATGAGCACGCACACGATCATCGCCCGCCCCACGATGTGACGATGGCGGACACGATGCCGACAACCGGGGAAATGCGGCATCTCGAAGCCGCAGAAGCTGACCATAGCGACCAAATGGCGATGGATCACGCCGCGATGGGGCACGCGGGCAAGAAGATGTCGCATCAGCACCACGACATGAGCGATCCCGCGATGGCTGCCGCGATGGCGGTCGATATGCGCAATCGTTTCTTTCTCTCGCTGATCCTCACCATTCCAACGGTCCTGTACTCCGACATCGGCAGGAGCATCTTCCATCTCGACCTGCCGCACCCGCTCCGGCTCGATATCTGGCTCTTCCTGCTCGCGAGCCCAGTCGTCCTCTGGGGTGGCTGGGTCTTCCATAGCGGCGCGTGGGAAGCCTTGCGCGGTCGCACACTCAACATGAGCGTACTCGTCTCCTTCGGCGTGCTGGTCTCCTATTTCTTCTCGGTCGGCGTCATGCTCACCGGGGGCGGCGATACCTATTTCGACGCCGGCGCGATGCTCGTGACGTTCGTGCTCTTTGGGCACTGGATGGAGATGCGCTCGCGCCAGGGCAGCAGCGAGGCGTTGCGGGCGCTCCTCGATCTCGCCCCGCCGATGGCGACCGTGCTTCGGAGCGGGCAACCAACCGAGATGCCGACTGCCGAAGTGAAGGTGGGTGATCTCCTCCTGCTGCGGCCCGGTGCGAAAGTGCCGGTCGATGGTGCGGTCACCGAGGGCGAGACGACAATTGACGAATCGCTGATTACCGGCGAATCGCTGCCCGTTGCCAAGCGGGCGGGCGATGCGGTCGTGGGTGGCTCGATCAACCGCACCGGCTCCGTCACCTTCAAAGCGACGAAGGTCGGCAGCGACACAGCGCTCGCACAGATCGTCGATCTGGTGCGCACCGCTCAAAACTCCAAGGCACCCGCCCAGCGACTGGCAGATCAGGCCGCGCAATGGCTCGTCGTCCTTGCCGTCGGATCGGGCATCCTCACCTTCGCGCTCTGGTACTTCGTCGGCGGCGAGGGCGTGCGAATCGCCCTCACCTTCGCGGTCTCGGCGGTGGTGATCGCCTGCCCGGATGCGCTCGGCCTCGCGACACCGACTGCGGTCGCGGTCGCGACGGGTATGGGCGCGGAGCATGGCGTCCTCTACAAGCAGGCAGCGGCCATCGAGCAATCCGCGAAGATCACAACCATCGTCTTCGACAAGACCGGCACGCTCACGGTGGGCAAACCGACCGTAACGGACATCATCCCGAGCAACGGGACGACGGCGGACGAACTGCTCGCCCTCACGGCGAGTGCGGAGGAACGCTCGGAGCATCCGCTTGCCGCGCCCATCGTGGCGATGGCACGTGACCGCCGCCTGACCGTGAGCCAGCCAACGCGTTTCGACGCGATCACAGGTGCCGGGGTGGTCGCGACCGTCGCGGGGCGGAGGGTAATCGTGGGCAACCCCCGCCTGATGCGGGAGCACGACATCGACCTTGCGGGCCTCAGCGCACAGGCGGACCAACTGGCGCGCGACGGCAAGACGCCGCTCTTTATCGGTATCGACGGCCACCCGGCGGGCGTGATTGCCGTCGCCGATACCGTCCGGCCCGAGGCGCGGCGGGCGATTGACGGCCTGCGCGCGCTCGGTATTCGGAGCGTGATGATTACCGGTGATACGCGCGCCACCGCCGAGGCCATCGCCCGGCAGATCGGCATCGACCAGGTACAGGCGGAGGTGCGACCGGAGGAGAAGGCGAGCGCGGTTCGCGCTCTCCAACAGAATCAGCACGTTGTCGCGATGGTGGGTGACGGCGTCAATGACGCACCCGCGCTGGCGCAGGCGGACCTCGGCATCGCTATCGGCGCCGGTACCGATGTGGCGATCGAGACGGCCGATGTGATCCTCACCCGCTCGAATCCCGAGGATGTCGTCGCCGCCATCAAGTTGGGGCGTGCGACGGTCCGCAAGATGAAGCAGAACCTCTTCTGGGCGGCGATTTACAACCTCATCGCGATTCCGGTCGCTGCCGGGGTGTTGTACAAGCCCCTGGGTATCGAACTGCAACCGGCCTTCGCCGCACTGGCAATGTCCGCGAGCAGCATCACCGTCGCCACCAACGCGGTACTGCTCCGACGCGAGCGACGCACCCTTGGTCTCGTGCGCGATGATGCCGGTCAGAACGCTGGTGCGGGCCTCCCCGCACCGCGCGCGATGCCCACCGCGCGATGATCGGTGGTGGCACGAATCGGTGCTCCTGAGCATCCCGCCGCCGCGCTCCGCGACCCACACGATGTGCAGCGACCGCGAGCGCGGTACAATGACGGCGCACGGTAGCACGTGGCTCGTCGCGCATGGGTTGCCCGATGGGCAGGGCGCAGGGATGCAAAGACAAGGGGAGACGGATTGGACACGGGGAAGCGATTTGACCCGACGAAGTATCTACGAACGATCAAGGTCCGCGGCGGGGCGCAGCAGGTGTACCTGCCGGTGACCGCGCGGCTCCTCTGGCTGCGCGCGGACCATCCGGACGCGCAAGTCGTGACGGAAGCGCTCAAACTCGATGACAAGGGAGCGATCTTCAAGGCGACGGTCACGTTGCCGAGCGGCGCGCTCGCGGTCGGGCACGGGAGCGAGACGGCGGGCGACTTCGGAGACTATATCGAGAAGGCGGAAACGAAGGCGATTGGCCGCGCGCTCACGGCGCTCGGCTACGGCACGGAGTTCGCGGAAGGGCAGGACGATCCGACCCTTGCCGCTGCGACGGAAATTGCCCCCGCATCGCCCGTACCGACGACGCCACCCGTCGCGCCGCGCCCTACGGAGACAATCGCGCTTCCGGCAACGACCCCGTCGCCTGCAGCCGCGCCAACACCGCCGACGAATCTGCGGCCGGAACGCCTCTCTCGCCAGCAGGAACCGGCGGAACGGCCCGAGCGGCCCACGCGCCCGGAACCGGCGGAACGACCAGCGGAACGGCCTGAGCGAATCGAGCGACCGGAGCGATTGGCCCGCCAGGAGGAACCGGCAGAGCGCCCGACGCGCCCCGAACGCTTCACCCCGACCCCTCGCCCCGCGGTCGCAGAGCGCCCGACCCGACCGGAGCGCCCCGAACGAATCGAGCGGATAGCGGCGATGGAGCGAACGGAGCGAACGGAGCGAACGGAGCCGCCGGAGGAAGCGCCCCGCCTCGCACCTGTTGAGCGGACGCTCCGCCCCGAACGCCTCAGCCGCTTGCGCGATACGGAACCAGCCGCACCGCCCGCATCTCCCCCCCTGCCCGCGCCTGAACCCATCGCGGAAGAACCAGCTCCCGCACCGACACCGATCCGCCGCAGCGGGCGGACACTCGGCGCAGGCCGCACCTTCGCAGCGGCGACCCAGCCGCCCGCCCCACCCCCGCCGCCGACACCCGCACCGGAACCGGCCCGCCCGGCACCCCGTGCCGTGGAACCGGAGGAGGAGAGCGCGGATGAGATGGAGATGGCGATGATCTCAACGACCGCCTTCTGGCGCTGGGCGCGCGGCAAGGGGTACGCGGATCGACGCGCGGTGGAGGCGGCGACCGGCAAGAGCATGGACGCCATGACCCCGCGCGAAGCGTACTACCGTCTGAAGGAAGTGCTGGCGCGCGAAGGCAACGCCTGACGTGTCGGGCGCGCGCGTCGCCACTGTGGCTCCGGCGGGCGTGGATGACCGCCTGTGGACCTGGTCATACACGCTCGCGCTTGGCAGTGCTCTGCTCTTCTTCTCAGCGTTCTATCTCACCCTCGCGGCGCTCCCGAAATACCTGAAGGATCAACTCGGCAGCGGCACCGGGCAGCTTGGCCTCGTGCTCGGTCTCTTCGCCATCGGCGCGATCCTGCCGCGCCCCTTTATCGGGCGGGCGGTGAATAACGGCGTCACCCTCGCGCCGATGCTCATTAGTGTGGCGATCTTCACGCTCGCTAATCTCGGCTATATTGGCGCGACGACGATTCCCCTCCTGATTGCTATTCGCATCTTTCACGGTTTCGGCATGGCGGGCTATACGACCGCTGCCCCCGCCCTGATCGCTTCCCTCACGCCCGCGACACGACGCGGCGAGGCGATGGCGTACTGGGGCGTCGCGAACACTGTCGCGCTCGCGGTCGGCCCCGCGCTCGGCCTCTGGCTCGCAGATCGCGGTGGTTATCCGTCCTGCTTCCTGTGCGCAGCAGCAGTCGGCGCAGCCGGACTCGCGCTCACCGCACTCCTGCGAACGCGGGCGCGTCCGCCCGTACGCACGGCCCCCACCGCCGCCGGGCCGCTCCTCGAATCCCGCGTCCTCCTACCCACCGCCGCCTGTTACGTGATGATGCTCGGCTATGGCACGATCATCACCTTTATCATCCTCCTCGCGGACGAACGACAGATCGGCGGGAGCGGGTTCTTCTTCACGATCTATGCGGCGGGGTTGCTCGTCGCCCGCGCGGCTGCCGGGCGGTTATCGGATCGCTACGGGCGATGGGTCGTTGCGGTGCCGGGGATCGCCTGCCTCGCCACCTCCCTGACGATCGCCGCACTCGCGCATTCACTCGTCACCCTTGCGGCGGTCGCCGTTCTCGCGGGGATCGGCTTCGGTGCGGCGCAACCGGCGCTCCTCGCGCTGACAGTGGACCTCGTCCCACCCGAACGACGCGGATCGGCGGTGGCGACCTACTACGTCGCGCACGAAACGGGCATCGCGACGGGGTCCATCGCGCTCGGCTGGGTCGCGCAAGCGATCACGCTCGGCGGCATGTTCGCGCTCACGGGCGCGGTGCTGCTCGTCGCGCTCGTTGGTGTGGCGATCTGGGTCTGGCGCAGCAGTCAGGAACGCTTCGCGCCCGTCTGAGCGCGGGAGATGACTTCCACCTGGTAAACCTGCGCGCGGTTCAGGCTGTTGTGCTCCACGCGCACCCGGTCGCCGACACTGAGGGCGCGATAGACCGCGTGATCGAGGTGCACGGTCAGGAGGTCCGCTTCGCCGATGTCGAGCACCGCGGTACCGATGCGCCGCACGCCACTGATCGTCCAGCGCGCATCGACGATGGTTCCCTCGATCCAGACCGGCCGGGAGAGAATCGCGAGGATGCCTGTGCTCACCAGCGTGAAGCCCGCGATCACACCCACCGCCGCGACGATCACGACGGCCGGCGTTGGCGAGTGCAGCCGCGCAACGAAGATAACAATGCCCACCGCGAGGCAGAAGAGACCGCCAAGAAGCAGGGTTCGCCCACTCGGACCCGTACGATTGCGAAGCGTCATATCACTTGATCCGCACGTTGGACCTCGTACCTCGCCCATCGTTCATCCAGCCCGCAGTATCGCATAGCGCCGTGAGGGACAGGGTGTGCTATTCCTCCTCGTAACCGAACATCGGCGGTGCGGGCGGTAGGGCGGGCTCCCCGCCCGTCTCGCGTCGCAGCCATGCCCGGATGTCCGGCGCGTGGTCCGTATGCAGGTGCCCGAACGAATAACCGAGTAGCGCAGGACCAATGGGCAGGTCGCCCAGCCACGCGAAGCGACCGGGCGTCAGCAAGTCGTCGGTCGGCATCGCCGCCACCGTCGCAGTGAGGGCGTCGAACTGCGCTACGGTCTCCGCGAGCACCTCGGTGGCGGGTCGATCCTTGTCGCGCGCAGCGAACCAGGCATTGATGGCGTCGATGTCCGCGCCCTCCTCCAGACCCGCAGGCCACGGGTGCGTGGGCGGTCCCGCGCCTCGGTATGCGGCCTCCAGACGGGCCACGGTCAGCCCACGCCAATCATTGAGGTGGGCCGCCATCTCCTTGAATGTCCAGGGCCCGTTGTTCGTGCCCGGATGGTCCATCAGCCCCGCGTGCTCCACCGCCGCGACGAGGGCATCCCAGTAGCGGCGCTCGACAGCGAGTGCAGCGAGCAGATCGTCTTTCGTCGGTATCGTGTCCGGCATTGACTTCTCCCTTCGCGCGCACGATACGACCCACGCACCGGGGGCGCAAGACGTGTGCCAGATGCCTGGGAGACGATTTGTCTGCACGTATGCACGGAGAGATCAGGCGCGAATGTTGTCCACGATGCCGACGACGCCAGGCAAGGTGCCGACGCGGGTCATCATCATCGCGTGCGCGAAGGCATCTGCGGTGCCCGTCAATGTCACGAGGCCACCCCGGACCCGCGCGCGAACCGCCGCACCCTCCGGCCCAAGCGCAGCATGTACCGCATCGGTTATTTCCGCGTCGCTGCGTCGCGCTGCGACAATGCCGACATCAATGACGACCGGTGCGCGCATCAGTAGCGCGCGGAGCATCTGATACTGCCAGATATTGGCAACCGTGCCAGTGAGCACGATGCCTTGCTCCTCTTCGATGAAAGAGAGGGTCGTTCCCACGAGCCGGGGATCATCCAAAAGGAGAGTGAAAGCGGGGTTGATCGCTGATGTCGGGACAAACGCAGAATGCATGTTCATTCCATCCTTTTTCTGATTCAGTTCGCAGCTCGTTGCGCCCATACTATCGCGATATGCGCATAAATGCAACTCCTTAGCATCACTGCGTAAATAGTAACGCCGACGCATCTACGTCCGTTCCCTATCACCTTCATAGGCAAATGATCGGTCGCCGCATTCCGGCTTTCGCTACCTTAGAGCCCTTTTCCATTCCTCACCCCCGGCCCGTCTCCATCGCCGATAGAGCACAGTATGTATCAAGTTTGTGCGGCGATGGAGAGGGGAGGGGAACGGTATTGAAACGGGCTCTTAACCACCGACTACTGGCTACTGCCTACTGTCTACTGCCTACTGTCCGCTCCCCCAGGTTTGCATAATGTTGCGCGTACGGCTTGTACAGACTATGATGGGCCGACTGATCGACCGGATAGGATGGGGAGTGATGGATGCGCCGAACGTGGCGGGCGAGTGGAGTGGGGGTCATGCTGCTGACTATGCAGCGTGCTCACGCCCCTTTGCACGGTCACACATGCAGCGGCGGACGATCTCGAATCGCAACGCAATGCCGCGCTCGCCCGCATCAATCAGTGGCGGGCGGCGATTGGCGTCGCACCCATCGCACGCCATCCCGCGCTCGATCAGGCCGCCCAGGCGCACGCGCTCTACTACAAGCTGAATAATGGCTCCGGCGGCGTCGGTATCCACGACGAGAAGCCGGGCCTGCCCGGTTTCACCGGCGAGGATTTCTTCGCGCGCGCGCAGGCGGCGGGCTATCCGAGCCGCAATATCAACGAGAACATGGGCCTCACCGGCAACCAACTCACCTCGCTGGATTGGTACATCAGCACGATCAACCACCGCCTGACGCTGCTCGACCCGCGCTACGTGCATATCGGCTTCGGCGTCGTCAATGACAGTGTCAAGGTAGACGTGATTGACTTCGGCACACCGGACTGGAACACGACGGCCGATCCGATATGGGAGCAGTGGCCGCCCGATGGCGCGTCGGGCATCGGCACGTCATTCTACGGCGAGTCGCCAAACGCCTTCACGGCGCCTGCTTCCCGATCGGCTACCCGATCACGCTCAAATACAACGGTAGGGGCAGTGTCACCTTCGCGAGTGCGACGATCACTGCGAACGGCGCAACGGTTCCCTCGTTTGCGGCACCGGCACGGGCTGGATCACGCACAATACGGACATGATCGTCACGAAAGACGCCGATGCAACCGGGTACGAGCTATAAAGTTACCGTTGCCGGCACCGCGAATGGGCAACCATTCACGCGCACCTGGGGTTTCCGCACGAAGGGCGCGGGAGGCTCGGCTAATGTCATGCCCGGAACGCCCACTTGCACCGAATCACCTGCCCGACGACGACCGATGCGCCTCGCGCCACGACCAGCACGCCGCCAGTTCCCCCACTGCTACTGCCACGACCCACCGCGACGCCGACCGTCACGCCGACGCCGACAGCCACCCCGCGACTGTGCGACATCCGCCGCGCCCGCAGCGTATTAGCAAGGCGTGCAACGCAGCCCTTGTCGCCCCGCTCGCTGCCGGTCTTCCCCGCCGCGCCGCTCCGCCGCCACGGCAGCTACCGTCTGCCCAATGGCGTCAATGCGGCAACAGGCGTGATCGGCACGGCGTGGAGCAGCGGCGATGGCGCGGTCGCGCCAGGGTCAGGTCGTCCGCTCGTGGATGTATGGCCCGGATGTCGTGACGACGCGGATGGAGCCGTATGCGGAGTCCCCTGGCGGGATGCGAACCGTCTTCTACTTCGATAAAGCGCGGATGGAACTGACGACACCGACGAGTGGCGTCTCGAACGGGCTCCTCGTCACGGAGATGGTCAGCGGCGGCGTACAGATCGGGAACAGCACTTCAAATCATACCGCCCGGCATCGATCCCGGTCGCGGGGGACGCGCAACAATAACGATGCCTGCCCGACCTACGCGACCCTCTGGGGCGTCGCATCATTCGGCGATCTCGCGAAGGATCGGCGCGCGCGCGAAGCCGCTCAACCACCCGTGAGCGCGACGATCGACAATAGCGGACAACGTCGGGGATGATCCATCCCGCGCATGGCTACGCCACCATCACGCAGTACGACACGAATCTCGGTCATAACATCCCCGATGTTTTCTGGAACTGGATGCAGACCCTGCCCTCGGACTGGCAAACCCTGCTCGGCCTACCGATCACCGAACCCTACTGGACGCAAACGCGCGTCGGCGGTACGCTGCATTTCGTGCTGATGCAGGCATTCGAGCGGCGCGTCCTCACCTACACACCGGACAATGCCGCCGCCTGGCAAGTGGAGATGGGCAACGTCGGCCTGCACTTCCTCCTCTGGCACGACAGCCTCACATAAGCGCATCGCGCGGGAAATGGGAACAACGATGACCGATACCGTCCCACAGCGGGTAAATATCTCCTCCGGGACGCCGTGGGAGGAGCGTGTTGGCTTTTCACGTGCGGTGCGGATCGGCAACCTCGTCTATATGTCCGGCACCACGGCGATGAAGGATGGCGCGCTCGTCGGTATCGACGATGCATACGCGCAGACGGTGCAGATCCTCGCCAATATCCGCTGGGCGCTCGAAGAGGCGGGCGCGTCCATGGCAGATGTCGTGCGATATCGTGTCTATCTCGTGGATATCCATGATTGGATTGATGTCGCGCGGGCGTGTAAGGAAGTGTTCGGTGAGGTCCGTCCCTGCAATACGCTCCTCGCAGTCAGCCGCGCTGCTTGATCCCGCGATGCGCGTCGAGATCGAAGTAGATGCGGTGGTATCCCCGGTATGAGTGTCCCCCCGCTCCGCCCAGACCTGCTCCCTCGTCGCCTGCGTGACACAAACGCGCTGGAGAACCGCCTGCATCGCATACGCTGGCTCTTCTTCGATATTGGCTCCGTACTGATGGACGAAACCCTCGCGGATGAGCAGACGCGCAAGCAGATCGTGCGTTTGCTCGCACTGCGCGGCCATCGTGTGCCGCTCGTCAGTGTGCGGAGCGCATGGGATGCCGCAGTCGCCACCCACGACCGCCACCTCCTCCGCGGCGCGCTGAACCGCCTGGTGGATGAACAGACCGCGAATGCCGTGCAGCAGGAACTGCGCAACCTCTCCCGCCCGACGCCGCCCTACGCGGAGACGAAGCCGACGATGGAGACCTTCGCCAAGCGGTTCGGGACGGGGGTAATCGCCAACCAGCCCGCGACGATCCGCGAGTGGGCGGAGATCGCCGGGTTTGGTGAGGCGGTACATCTCTGGTGCCTCTCCGGTGAACTCGGCTACGGCAAGCCGGATACGCGCATCTTCCAATATGCCATTGAGCGCGCGGCCTGCGATCCGAAGGAAACCGCGATGATCGGCGATCGCCTCGATTACGACATCGCCCCCGCCAAGAAGCTCGGCATGCTCGCGATCCGCATCCGGCGCGGCCCGCACGCCATCCAGGAGCCGCGCAGCCGGGACGAGATGCCCGACATGACCATCGCCACCCTCACCGCCCTCTGCCGCCGCATCTGCCTGCCGCCCGATACCACCACCGACAGCGGTTCGCTCGACACCGTGCGCGAGACGTCATAGGCCGACACGACACGCCTCGCCACGACAGAGGGAGGGGTGATGCCAACCATCGATGCGAACGGATTCACCATGTACTACGCGCAGGGTGGGGATGGCGCGCCACTCGTCTACGTCCATGGTGGCAACACCTCCCTACTGCACGCCCTGCATTACGGACGCAGACCGTTCGCTTGGCGATGGCGGCAGGATTTTGTCGACCGGTTTCATTTCCTCTGGTACGAGCGGCGCGGGTGTTATCGCTCGTCCACGCCGGACGACGGCTACGATTTGGAGAGCCAGGCTGGCGACCTGCGAACGCTCCTCGATCATCTCGGCATCGCACGTGCCCATATCGTCGGTATGTCGGCGGGTGGGCCAATCGCGGTCATCTTCGCCGCCACGCTGCCCGAGCGGGTGCGCTCGCTCGCACTCGTCAGCACGGGGCTTGACCTCTGGTCGCCTACCGACCCGAAGACAGCGCTCGTGCGCGCGCAACTCGCCACCTTGCATCGAGCGGGCGCGGAGGTGGCATTCGACCAACGACCCGCCGATGCGGGAGTCTCGCTCGATGCGCTGCGGGAACGCGAAGAAATGACCCTGCGCGGCACGCTCGATGCGTGGAGCGCGCAGCAGCGGACACTCGCGCGGGAAGCCGAGGCGATACCCCGTGCGGAGCGTGTGCACCGGTATGCTGCCGAGCTGCGGGATATCACTGCCGGGATGGATTTCGACCTACCGTCGTATGCGTCCCGTGTGGTTGCACCGACCATCGTGATTCATGGCAGTGTCGACCTGATTATCCCAGTAGAGAGCGCACAGATACTAGCCGCACGCATCCCGAACGCTGAGCTGCGAGTCGTCGCGGACGAGGGACATCAGATGCTCTTCACGAATCCGGACGTTCGCCAAACCGTGATACGATTTGCCGCGCAGACCTGACCGACCGATCCACTTTCCTGAAAAGACTATCTGCCCCTCGGATTGAGCGCGCAGACGCGACCTGGTTGGCAGTCCGTGGTGGGGTCAGTGGAAAGCGCGAACCCAGGGGTCACGCAGCAGGGCCATAGCGGGTGCCGTGCTATACTGAGTACACGTATTTCCTCTTCTCCGTATGGAGATCGATCTATGACGATACCTGAACACGCCACATTCGCGGGCGGCGCGTCATCGCTCCTCGTTGGGAGAGCGCGCGAGCAGGCTATCTTGCGCGAGCGCTTCGCCGCAGCATGTGCTGGCAATGGAAATCTGGCTTTGATTGAGGGAGAGGCAGGCATCGGTAAGACGGCGCTCGCAGAGGCACTTTGCCGCGATGCAACGGAGCAGGGTGCGCTTGTGCTGGTGGGCCGATGCTTCGACCTCGCCGAGACGCCCGCGTACGGCCCGTGGCTCTATCTGTTCGAGCGGTATCACGCCAGCGGAGGCCCGCCACTCCCGCCAGCTTTCAGCGAGCCGGGGCAGGTCAGCGCGGTGGCGAGTCAGGCAGCGCTCTTCCGGCAGGTGCTGGACTTCCTTCGCGCGCTCACCGCTCAGCATCCGGTCGTGCTCCTGCTCGATGATCTGCATTGGGCGGATGCCGCGACACGCGATCTGCTCCGCTTCCTCACTCAGTCAATCGATACGTTGCCGCTTCTGGTCATCGTCGCGTACCGAAGCGATGAACTCGGCCGCCAGCATCCGCTGTACCAACTGTTGCCAATACTCGAACGCGAAGTCGATGCCACCCGCCTCGACCTGCATCGCCTTGCCTCGGAGGACGTAGGTGCGCTCGTCACACGCCGCTATCCGCTGTCTGCTGCCGATACCGACAGGCTGGTCGCCTACCTTTTTAAGCGGGCAGAAGGAAATGCTTTCTTCACGCTGCAACTACTCCGAGCACTCGAAGAGGAAAGCGTGCTTCATTTTGCGGAGGGGAAATGGAGTGTTGGGGATCTGGATCAGGTAGGGCTACCGATGGCGGTGCTCCAGGTGATAGACGGGCGGCTACTTCGTCTTGATGACGAGAGCCAGCGATTGCTCACGATCGCGGCAGTCATTGGCCATGAGGTTCCGCTCTCCCTCTGGGCGATAGTGGGTGCGATGGGTGAAGATAGCCTCGCGGAGATGATCGAGCAGGCAATCGCTGCGCGTGTGATGGAGGCGACACCTGACGGGACGCGCGTGCGGTTCGTCCATGCCCTGATGCGGCAGGCGCTCTACGAGCCGATGCTACCGCAACGACGGCGACGCATGCATCTCGCGGTGGCTGAGACGCTGATCACGTCCGGCAACCCGGACCCCGATGCAATCGCGATGCATCTCTGGCAAGCCAAGGATCGCCGCGCCATCGAATGGCTCATTCGGGCCGGCGAGCGAGCCGAGCAGTCATACGCATGGTTAACCGCCGCTGACCGATTCGGTACTGCCCTTGTGCTGATGGAGGAGGGCGGCGCGGAGCCGCAGGAGCGCGGCTGGCTCCTTTTCCATCTCGCGATGATGACCAGTTACGCGGATCATGCCCGGACCATTGCCCGTCTGGACGAGGCGTCGCGGTTGGCAGAGGTCGCAAACGACCGAACACTTCTCGCGTACACAACCGCCCGCCGGGGTTGGGTGCGCTGCACGTCGGGTGACCAAGTACGAGGGTTGCGTGAATTCGAGGAGGGCGTTGCGGCGCTCGATACGCTCCCGAAAGACGAGCAAGCACCGCCTGTCGCGCTCGGCGGCATCTTGCGCGGGTTCAACGACCATGCCGTGCTGTCTCTCTATCTTGCCCAGGCTGGGCGGTATGCGGATGCGCGCGCGCGGGCGGAGGAAGTAATCGCCCATGGGACGGCAACGGAGCGAGCCTATTTCGCCACGGGTTTTGTGTACACGGCGATGGGGGAGCCAGATACGGCGCGACGGTCCTTCGCAATAGCGCGCGAGGGTCTCCGGGCGCTCGACCATTCCTACGTTGAGGGCTGGGTGACGTTCTTCGAATTGGTGTCGGTGGTGCTTCCTTACCAGACAGACCGGGTGGTCGAGCGTCGGCGGCTTGCCACGATGGCACGGCAGGCATGGGCGCACGCGGGCAGCATCCAGCGCATTAACATCCCGGAAGCAGCATTGCTGCCGCTGCAATTCGTGGAAGGCGACTGGCACGATGCCCGCGTGGTGGCTATAACGGCAAGGGCGGCGGGCGGCGCCAATGTTGTAACGCGCTTCCCGGCGCGGGTTCTGTGCCAAATCGCGCTCGCGCAGGGTGATTTCGACTTGGCGTGGTCTGTGCTACGCGAACACCTCCCGGCGGGCGTAGGCACCGCATATGGTGATATTGACTTCATCGCTGGCGCTGGAATTCCAGCGCCTCGCCGCATCTCTCGCCCTCGACCGGAGTGACCTCGGCACTGCCCATGCATGGCTGAAGACGCACGACCGGTGGCTCGCTTCCAACGGGGCAGTGCTCGGTCGATCAGAGGGTCAGGCACTCTGGGCGCAATATCACCGCGCACACGGCGACGCCAGACGCGCCTACCACCATGCCACGCAGGCGCTCGCATATGCGACCGAGCCACGCCAACCAATGGCGCTGCTTGCCGCACATCGCCTACTCGGTGAACTGAACACGACGACTGGGCGGATCGCCTACGCAGCGACGCATCTCGACGCTGCCCTCAGCCTCGCGACTGCCTGTGCTGCGCCCTATGAGCGCGCATTGACCTTCCTCGCCCTCGCGGAGCTGCGCGCTGCCACCGGTCAGGGCGCGGAAGCACTCACTTTGCTCGATGATGTGCGGGCGATTTGCACGCCGCTCGGTGCTGCACTGGCGCTGGAGAAAACGGATGCGCTCGCGGCGCGGTTGACCGGAACGAACGTCGTCCCAATGCCAGTCAATCCTGCTGGTCTCTCGGCGCGAGAGGTCGAAGTGCTCCGGTTGATGGCTGCCGGGGAATCCAACCGCGACATCGCCGAGGCGCTCTTCCTCAGCGAGCGAACGGTGCAAGTCCATGTCCGGCACATCCTCACCAAGACTGGAGCGGACAACCGCGCCGGGGCGACCGCCTTCGCGCTGCGCCACGGCCTCGCGTGATCTCCGTACCGCGAGCAAATCTCCGTCGTCCGTCTGATACGCATTTCGGCGTAGTATGGCAGAGCGGCACGACATTACGAATACGCATTCGCACCGATGGCAAGCACGCGCACAGGTCGCTATCCTGTCTCGTAACGGGAATCCCACGGAGCATGTCGCGATCGCGGTAGCAACACGAGAACAGATTGCGTCTGAATGACGCGCAAGGAGTACGATCATGTCCGCAGAAGAGAACAAGGCGAACTTCCGCCGCTTCGTCGACGAAGCGCCAAATCGCGGCAATCTCGCCGTCATTGATGAACTGTTCGACCCAAATGTCACCCAATACATGGCGGGCAATGCCGAGCCGATGCGCGGCATTGAGGGCGTCAAAGGCGTTGTTTCAGCGATTCCGCACCGCGTTCCCGGATTTGCATGTGACAATCGAGGAAGTGATCGCTGAAGGGAATACGGTCGCCGCCCGCGTGACGGCCCGGGGTACGAACACCGGGCGAACTGATGGGCACGGCCCCGAGCGGCAAGCGGGTGGAGTGGGCAGTGAATCACTATTGCCACTTCGTCAACGGTAAACTAGTCGAGGATTATGTCAACTTCGATCAGCTCGGCTTCCTGCAGCAACTTGGCATGATGCCGAGCCAATAGGCACGCCGAATGCACAGGTGGCGTAGGCTTCAGCCTGCGGTCTCTCGCGCAGGCTGAAGCCTACGCCACCTGTTATATGTCTGGCGCATTTCTCGGGTTGCGCACGCAGGAGCGGCCCGGTACGCAGCCTGCCGTCGGATCCCTATCGAGGGCGAACCCGGCGTCGCGTAGCAGGGACACGACGCGACAGAGCGGGAAGCCGACGACGGTGGTGTAGCACCCGACCACGGAAGCGACGAGCGCGCTGCCCGCGCCCTGCACCGCGTATGCGCCCGCTTTATCGAACGGTTCGCCGGTGGAGAGATAGGCACCGATGGCGATCTCTGTGAAGGGATGCATCGTGACGGTGGCAGTCTCGACGAGCGCCGTTTCCGTGCCATCGGGGCCGATGAGCGCGATGCCGGTCGGCACCTGATGCGCCCGACCGCGCAGGAGGCGAAGCATCCGCGCCGCGTCCGCCGCATCACGTGGCTTGCCCAGGATCAGGCCGTCCACCGTGACGAGGGTATCGGAACCGAGGATGGAGGCACCCGGGTGTCGCGCCGCCACCTCTCGCGCCTTCGCGAGCGCGAGGTGCCGAACGACGTTTTCCGGCGTCGCACCGACGGGCGGCGTCTCGTCCACGCCGCTGGCATCGACAAGAAACGGAATGCCAAGCAGGCTGAGTAACGCGTGGCGACGCGGCGAACTAGACGCGAGGACGAGGAGCGGTGGGTTCGTCATGGCAGGTCGTACACCGTGTGGTCGTGGCGCTCCGTCATGCCGAGGGAAGCCGCGAGGCCAATCGCCGCTTCGTTCTCCGCGCGCGCAGTCAATACCGGGAGGGTGCCGCGCTCGTTCAGGATCGCGCCGACGAGGCGATACGCGCACTCCCGCGCGAAGCCGTTGCGGCGCGTCCGTTCGATGGTGTACGCAGCGATGGCGTCGTATCGCTCGGTCGCCGCGCTGGTGCAGGCGAGCGCAACGAGTTCGGCCCGCAGATAACGCGCGTAGACGATCCCTTCGCGCAGCATCCCCTCCGCCGACCCATACGATGCCCAGAGCCAGGCCGGAAAGTCGGTGAGGTGGCGCGCATCGGCGGGCCGCAACCGGCGTATCCCGCCCGGCGGCAGCATCGCGAAGGCCCCCTCCGCGCCCGAAGCCGGAAACGTGAAGGTCGCACACTGCCGGACCGTCGCGTCCGGTCGCCAGAGGGGAAGGCGTGACGTGATCGCGGTGTCGGCATGGATCGTCACCGGGCCCACAAGCGCGCGAAGATGCGCGGCCAGTGCGGGATGATCGCCATCACCGAAGAGGAAGCGCGCGCGTCCATCCGCAGTTGCCGTGTCAATCGCGACGACAGTGGGCGTGAGCGGATCGTCCGCCCGGACGCCCGGTCGCCCTCCCCGGAGCACGGCACGCGCGGATACGGCCCATGCCTCCTCCCCGACGAGCGGCAGTGCGTGCGAATATGCGTCCGGGTCAAGCGACGGGAGCGAGGCATCCACATCCATAGGGCGTATTGTACAAGAACCGCCTCGCGCGACTGTGCAAGCGATTGTGAATAGTGTCACGAACTGCAATGCGCGCGCAGCGAGCGAAAAGATCGTGAAGAAACAGACGATTCGCTTGTGAAATTCGGAACAAATGTGAGAGAAAGACGTTGTACCCTGTAGGCGGCACGATGGTTTGTCGCCCGGAACATATGGAAGGAGTCATATATCATGTTCGAAATCGCAGCAATGGCCGCGACAATGGTTCGCGAAATCAAGCGCAACGAGGATATCGCCGATCGCCGGGCATTCTACGGCCCCGACGCGGTGCCGAGCGTCGAGGAACCCCGCCGCAAGGTCCGCGTTCCGCGCTTCCTGCGCCGTGGCTCAGACCTCGCTTAAGAGGAACGAGACCGCCACGCGAACACCCTGGCCCATGATGGCCAGGGTGTTTCTGCGTTACGGCACGAAGCGTATGAGTGTGTACGCTCGCTACAGACCGAGCGTTTTGATCCCGGCTGCCGCGCCGCCGAGGATGAAGCCGATATCGCTGCCGCCCGTGACGAACTGGAACCCCTGCTCCGCGCGTCGGACCATCTCTTCCGGGCTGCTGCACGAGAGGCCGGGGATCTTCCCTGTGTTTCGACACGCCTCAACGACCCGCTCCAAGGCGCGGATGTGGCGGTCCTCATTGGCGACATCGCGGGGGTGGATACCCATCGAGAGGGCGAGGTCCGCCGGGCCCGCCCAGCAGCCATCGACACCGGGAACGGAGAGGATCGCTTCGGCATTCTCGACTGCCTCGATGCTCTCCAGTTGCACCGCAACGAAGACTTCGTCATTGATCTGATCCGAGTAGTCATCGCCGTAGCGCGCCGCGCGTCCCCACCCCCAGGAGCGATTGCCAACTGGAGGCAAGCGGCAGGCATCCGCAGCCGCTTGCGCGAGCTCGACGGTGTGGACCATCGGCACGACGATGCCCATTGCCCCCTCATCCAAGAGACGCCCGATCATCGTGTAATCGTTCCGCGCCACCCGCGCCATCGGGATTGCGTCGCCCCCAGCCATCGCCATGAAACAGGCGATCGTCGAATCCGGGCCGAAGGAGCCATGCTGATTGTCGAGGAGAATGAAGTCAATGCCTGTGCTCGCCAGGACCTCGGCGGCGATCGGCGACCCGAGCGCGAGTGAATAGCCAAATGCGGGTTTCCCCGCACGCATCTTCTCTTTCGCAGTGTTTGTGCGCATCCGTCGCCCCTCCTCATCGTTCCCGACAACTCCCACGATCCGACCGGAGGCAAGGATAGCACAGGCATCCGGATCGGGCGGCGGGCGCGGTGATGTACGCGCGGATTGAAAACGGCTTCCACCACTCGCCTAGAAGAGGACGAGAATGATGAAAACGAGGAAGCAGAGGAGGCCGAAAAGCCAGAGCTTCGGCCCCGGGCGATCCCGGTCCAGCGGCATGAGCGCCACGGCGAGGAGGCCGAGAAGGAGCGTCGGTGGCAGCGGGAAGGGAAGGCCCCGCACACGCGACCCCGCCCCGAGCGCGAGGATCGTCAGCGCAGCGATCAGGCACGGCCCCACCACGGCGATGAACCGCCGCTGCCGCTGCACAAATATCCGTCGTCGATCCGCAAACGTCTCCATCGCGGGTATTCTACCGCGAGAGAATACCAAAGCGTACTATGCGGTCTCATTTCACCGTTGCGTGGTGGGTTGCCGCCCCCTCTTGCGCCTCTGCCACCCTTGTACGCTATGGAGGAGGGTGGCGAGCAGGGCCACCCAGGCGATTGCCAACAGATAGCCCCCGAGCACATCGGTCGCATAATGGACCCCGAGAACGATCCTGCTCGCGCCGACGCACGCGGCGTAGAGCGCCAACGCGGCGGATCCTGCAAGCTTCACTCTGCGGTCGAGCGGCGAGCGCCAGAGGACGAAGCTCACCGCCAGCGCGAGCGATGCAGCGTTGAGCGTGTGGCCACTCGGGTAGCTATTCGGCGGTGCGTACGTCCGGAAGAACTCGACCGGGCGTACGCGGCCAACCACGCGCTTGGTTGCGGTCGAGAGCAGGATCGCGCCCACCGCCGCGACAATCAGCAAGGCGGCATCCGGCCATCGCCTGCTGCGCGCGAGCAACGCAATGACGACCAGCGTGATGGCGACAATGACGGGCGCCGTCCCGAGGAATGTCACGGCCTTCACTGCGGCGAGCGGCCACGTCTGCGTCCACCCCAGCACATCTCGCAGGAAATTCCGGTCGGTGGTTGTGATCCACGGTTCGCCCACCTCGCTGCCGAGGTACGCGAAAGCGAGGGCAGAGATGAACGCCACGAGTAACGCCACGAGGGAAGATCGGGTGATCCAGGGTGTATCCGGGTGCTCACGGCGGGGCCTCGGGACAATGCGATGGGCCATCGCAACGGCTCCTTTCGCCAGTCGCGTGGAATGCGTATCGTCGCCCCTGTTGCAAGTATCGGACCGAAACGCACGCCGCGTCATCTGCGGGGTGCGATCCGCTCGCAGTACTGGGCAGGGGCGAAGACACGTAGCGCCCGCGATGCCACCGTGATCTCGACGGGTGTCTCGCCGCTGATCTCGCCGTCCAGGGTGAGCATTTGCGGCGGCTCGGTGCGGATTGCCAGGTGTGTCGTCTCGAAGTAGTTGTTGCGCGGATCAGTCGCATGCCGTCCGCGCAGCACCGACCATGCACCGCGGATCAACTGGTAGCGCGACCGACCCTCCAGAGTAAAGACGACCAATCTGCCGTCATCGATCGACGCATCCGGCCCCGCCTTGATATGCTCGCCGACATACGTCCCATTCGCGACCACCAGTTGGTGAGTCTCGACATCGCACACTTTCTCGACCGCCTCGATATGGACACGAAAGTGTCGGTGGCGTGGGAGGACCTTGAGGGCCGCAACGCCATATGCGAAAAAGCCGAGCGTGCGTTTGAGTCGGCGTGTCGTTGCCCGCGCGACATCGTCCGAGACGCCCATGCTGAGCGTGTTGATGAAGAATCGCTCGTTCGCGCAGCCGAGATCAATGCGGGCGATCTCCCCCGCCGCGATGACGCGCGCTGCCCCGTCGAGATCGAGGGGGATGCCGAGGGTGCGCGCGAGGTCGTTCCCTGTGCCCAGCGGCAGCACGCCGAGCGTGACGGGGCGATTTGCGAAAACGGCCATCACACCGGAGAGCGATCCGTCGCCACCGCCGACGATGATACGCGCATATCCCGCCGCGACTGCCCGCTGGATGCTGGGAAGAAGCTCCTTCGGGTCGTCGACCGCGATAGTACAACCCAGCGCGACTCCCGCGTTCTTGAGCGATACGACCGCGCGATCGAACTGCTTCGCGCCGCGCCGTGCATTGGTATTGATGAACAGGGCGGCCTCGGTATTCGCGGGGCCGCTGCGTTGCGATTCACCGCTATTCGGATCTATTCCATGTGCGATCAGTGGCCTCCTCTGGCATCCGCGAGGATGGTCCGCATCGCGGCATCTCCGCGGCGATCGTCGCGCGTAAAGCGTATCTCTCGCGAGACATCCTGGTACAACGCTGCACAAGAGGAGGATACTCGAAATCGAGGTGCAACGGGTGCGCAGCGCGTACGGGGTGGGAACCGCGCCAGAGGCGGCAGATTCCCGCACCAACCAGCCGCCCTAACCGCGCGGTCATGGACGAGCCTCAGTCGTAGCCGCATCCTTTTTCGTGATCGTCAGGTAGACCACGGTGATCAAGATCGCTATGAGGAAGAGCGCGCTTGTCACGACGGTGCCCAGACCCAGGCCACCGGCGTCGCGATCTTGCGACAAATAGTCGCCCAGCGACGCACCGAGGGGACGGGTCAGGATGTAGGCGATCCAGAAGGAGAGCACCGCGTTCAGCCCGAAGCGCAGGTGGGCGACGGCCACGACTGCGATCAGCGCACCGAAAATGAGCGCCGACACGAGATAGCCGAGGTCGAAGCTCTCCGCCGCGAGGTCCCCCGCCGCAGTACCCAATGCGAAGGTGAACAGGATCGCGAGCCAGTAGAAGGCTTCCCGGCGTGTCGTGTGGATCGTGTGGATCGAGAGCGTCCGTTCGCTCGCGTACCACGCCGCGAAGGTCGCCGCCAATGCGACGGCGAAGATGGCGGTGGCCGCCTCCAGGGGCAAGCCGAAGTTATCGGTCAGATTGTCGGTGATCAGCGTGCCGACGACACTGATCAGGACGACCGCGAGCCAGTAGATCCACGGTACATAGCCCCTCGACCGGAACTGGATGAGGAGCGCGAGGAGCAGCAGGACGCCCATCACGAGGGTGGTGCCCGTCAGGCCCAGGCCAAGGGTAGAGTTCAGAAAGTCCGCAGCGGTCTCACCCACCGTGGTGCAAAGAATCTTGATGATCCAGAAGTAGAGCGTGATTTCCGGTACTTTATTCAAGAGTCGACGGCTCATCGAGGGGGTGTCGTCCCGTTCTCTGTCCGGCGATGCGGTCATCGGTTGCATGTCGAAGTCGTGTGGGCGCATCGGATACTCCTTGACGCATCGCTCAATTGATGCCGGTCGGACCGGCGCGACACCGACCGATTCACGCACGGCGGTATCGCTCCTGAAGGCCAGAGCGCATCGTATGGTGCGGAGATGAAGTCGAGATGAAGATGAGCAGCCAGCCGGCGAGCGGCATGATCACCTCGCTCGGCAGCGGGATCGCCGCGCTCTCGATCGTCATGGCGAGGAAGACGCCGAACCAACCGACGCTCCCATATAGGCTGCGGCAGAAGTCGATGATGCTGTTCTCGATCCCACGCGGCACGGAATATCCTTTCAGCGAAGCGCGACTCGGCCTTCTCTAGATGCCGCGCAATTGTTCGACCACCGAACGTTGGGCGGCATCTTGCGCCCTCCTCACGGCGATGACCGTTGATACCACCGCCGCGATCACCAGACCCGCAAGATAGGGCCAGGGGATCGCGACCGCTTCCGGTGGCGGATCGAAGACGCCGGTGAGAATCCGCACGAGCATCGCAGCCACGGCGAAGCCAGTGGCGATACCGATGATCGCGCCACCGATCAGGATGAGCAGGCCCTCGCTCCAGGCGAACGCGCCCATCTGCCCGGGTGTCGCCCCGAGCGCGGCGAGTATCGCGTAGCTGCGCCGCCGCTCCGCCATGCCGAGCGCCAGCACCAGACCCGTGGCTCCGGCGACGAAGAGCACGGCGAACGCCAACTCTAACCGGGTGAGGCCGTGCAGATTCACGGAGGTCAGGCTCGAACCAATCGTATGCCGGGTCGATCCGATATCGGTGACGCGCGCGCCCGCCAACGAATGTACCGCTGTCTGTGCCTCTGTAGCCACCGTCGCCGCGTCCCCATTTGTCCGCAGCAGCACGACCTCCGCTGCGGGCATCCCTGTCTGCTGGGTGATGTAGCCCGCATTGGCGACGAGGAACGAATCTTTCGGTGCCGTGGGAAACTCGCGGACGATGCCGATGAAGTGGAAGGGTACGACATGGTATTGCTGGTCGTTCGCGCTTTGCAGGCGGAGATTGATCGGGTCACCAGGCTGCAACTGATAGTCGCGCACGGTCTCATCGGAGACGAGTACGCCATCGGGATGGGCGGCCAACGCCGCGAGCGTCGCACGCGCGTCATTGTTCGCGAAATAGGCATTCGCCAGCGTCATCGCCTGGCCGATGGTCGCCGGGTCGATGCCATACAGGTCCTGGAGATCGTTGCCGACGTACGCATAACGGTGCTGCATCGACTGCGCTGCGCTGACGCCCGGCAGTGCCCGCAACTGCGCGAGGAGCGTGCCGGGCGGCGATGTCGTCGTGCCGGTGACCGTCACATCCGCGCCATTGGTCAGCGCGGCATCGACGCTCGCCTGCGCGTTGTACGTCGTATTGAAGACTGCGGTGGCGACCGCGAAGGCGAACGCAAGCGCCACGAGGACAACACCACGCGTCATCAGTGCGTGCTGCCGCGCCAACGACGCGGAGACCACATCGGAAAGCCCCCGCGCGAGCGGACGGAGCAGCCCGGAGACCACGGGCCGACCGCGTCGGAGGCCGAACGACCAGGCCCGCATCGTCAGCAACCCGACCCCGAGCCAGAGGCAGACGGGCGCGAGAAAGGTCTGATAGGAGACCGCCGTCTGACTGACGCCCTCGGGGGCAAGCACGACTTGATAGCCGGAACTTGCCGATTGCCAGAAGGCGACCGCAGAGCCAACGAGCAGCAACACGTCCAGATAGACACGCTGCCAGAGCGGTCGGTACCCGCGACCGATCACCGCGCGTGCCGCCACGATGGTGGAATGCTGCGTGTCCGCCCAGGCGGGATACATGACCGCAACGACGGCGAGCACGACGCCCAGTACGGCCGCGATACCCATCCAGATCAGGCTTGCCGCACTCGTCAGCATTGTGGCGGGCGCGGCGGTCTTCGCGGTGATCGCGGCGAGAAGCAGTCCGCACACGACGCCACCGATGGCGACGATCATCGCCTCCAGACTCTCAAGCCGCAGCACGACCGAGAGCGACGCGCCACGGGTGCGCAGGAGTGCCTGCTCCTGGCGGCGGCGTTGTGCGCCCGCCGTCGTCACGGTAAAGGTCAGCAACATCGCAAGGATGACGCCCGGCAAGCCGAGAAAGACGAAGAGCACGCGCGCATAGAGGGCATCCGCACGCGCGCCGCCGAGGCGGGCGGCGAGATTGTCGCCGACGATGCCGCTCCCGGCAATGCGCGCCTCCACGTTGTGGGCGCGTTGCTGCACGGCGACATACGCGGCACCGGGATCGGACGGTAGCTGGTGCGCGAGCCGGATGTGCAGTTGCGTCCGCACCGAGTCGGGCTGCGCGCTTGCCTGTGGGTCGAAGAACTGATGCCACTGCGCCGCGGGGAGCACAAGGACATTGTCGGGCGGCGCTTGTGGCGCTGCTCCCGCCGGGACGCCAACGGCCTGGAAGAGCGAGTCGGCGTTAGGGAGATCAACCACGCCGCCGATCGTCACCGCGACCGCGGGCAGCCCCACGCGCGCTATCGTCACGGTGTCACCGAGACGCACATGCAGGTTGGCGGCGGTCTGTTGCGCGACGAGGACACCGCCGAGAGACCCGGTCAGGAGCCGCAATTCGCCAGGGAAGAGCGCCGCATACTGGTCGCTGATGCCCAAAACTTTGCCTGCCCCCGTCACCTGCGTTGTCCCGCCACTGGTGGCGGAGAGGCCGGAGACCGTGGCATACCCGACCTCCTGGAGCGCCGTGAAGGGAGTGACCGCGCCGACCGCTGCCGATACCGCTCCTACATCCGCACCGGGCGTCAGTTGGATTTGCCAATCCACCGGCACATCGGCAATCGCCCGCTGGGTCATCGTCGCGGCACTCGACACGATGAACGCACCGATAGAGGCGAGTAACGCGACGGCGAGTGCCACGCCCAGCATCGCTCCCGCGAGCCTGCCGAATCGACGCCGGACTGTTCCCCTAAGCCACAGCAGCGCGAGCATCGGTCAAGCCTTCCAGTCTTCCATGATGGATTTGCCAGGTCGTCTCCATCTGCGCGGCGATGCGTGGATCGTGCGTCGCGATCACCAGCGCGGTATCGGTCGGCGCGAGCGCGTCAAGGAGCATCTCGATCAGGTGATAGGCGGTCACGCCATCGAGTTGCCCGGTCGGCTCATCTGCCAGAATGAGCCGGGGGTGGTAGGCGAACGCCCGCGCCACACCGACGCGCTGCATCTGCCCACCGGAGAGTTCCTCTGGCAATTTATCGGCGATCCCGGCCAGTTCGATCCGTTCGAGCGCGTCCATCGCCGCGCGACGTGCCGAGGCCGCAGGCATCCGGTCGAGGAGGAGCGGCAGTGCAACATTCTCCGCCGCTGTGAGCGACGGGAGCAGGCTCGGCGTTTGGAAGATGAACGCGACGTGCCGAGGCCGCAATGTTTCGCGGTTGCCCAGCGCGGGCCAGATGATCTCGCCACCCGTCGGCTGGTCGAGCCCACCGAGGAGATGCAGCAGGGTGGACTTCCCGCTCCCCGATGACCCCACGACGGCGATGCGGTCGCCAGCACGTACCGTGCAGGTAGCCGAAGCGAGCGCGATCTCGGTCGTGTTGCCGTGCGTATAGGAGCGTGCGAGGTCTCGCGCGGCAACGAGCGTGTCAGGCATCGGCGATCCTCCCATCCCGCAGGCGCACGATCCGGTCGGCACGCGCCGCGAGCGCCTCGCTATGTGTGACGATGAGCGTCGCGCCCCCATCCCTGCCACGCTGAGCGAAAAGGCGGAGGATTTCTCCCTCGGTTTCGGCGTCCACCTCGCCGGTTGGCTCGTCCGCCAGGAGCACGGCGGGCGAGGCAGCGAGCGCCACCACTAACCCTGCCCGCGCCGCCTCGCCGCCGGAGAGTTGGCTGGGAAGGGCATGGCATCTTCCCGTCAGTCCGACCGACGCGAGCAATGCATCCAGTCGTTGCTCGTTGCTGTTGCGGGCGAGGTGCATCTGCACGCGGGCATTGTCCCCCACGGAGAGATGGTCGAACAGGTTGCCCGTTTGCAGCAGGATGCCGATGTGCGCGGCGCGCAAGGCGGCACGCTCGGCCTCCGGTCGGCGCGTCAGGCGCTGCCGCATCACTTCCACATGCCCGCCGTCCGGTTCGTCCAAGCCCGCCAGGCAGGCGAGCAACGTCGACTTCCCGCTGCCGGATGGCCCCATCACGGCGACCATCTCGCCCGCGTCGAGGCGCATACTCACGCCGCGCAGGGCGAGCGTCTCCTCCTCGCCCGCGTGATAGAAACGGTAGAGGTCGAAGGCTTCCAGGACGGGCGTCATGCCGTCCATACGAAACTCTTCGCCATCCGCTGCCACGCATCGACATTGTCTGATCCTTGCGGTGCCCAGAATGTAAGCATCGCTTCTTTCCCGTTCTTGAAGAAGATATATCGCTCATTTTCAAGGGGAATCTGCTTGCCGGTCACCGTGTTTGGATCGGAGTTCGCGGTATAGGTGATCCGCACTGCCGCCCCGCCTGGCAAGGATACCTGCTCAACCTTCTGTACCTGTATCGCCTTGCCGGACTGCTCCAGCATGGGGACGACACTGCTGCGAACGCCCTCGACGGTTGGAGCGGCAGATGCGTCGGTCACTGCTACCGCTACGCCATTGAACGTATCGGCGAATGTCGCATTCGCGCCATTCGCTGTGCGCGCCCAACCCTCCGGCACCTCGAGCGCGTAGCCCCCGGCGGGCGATGTAAACGACACAAAGACCTGATTGTCCGGGATGTCTCCTGACGGGCTATTGTCGGACGTGGTGGTGCCTTTGCCAGCGCATCCGGTGAATATGGTCGCCCCAATGATAATCACCGCGACGGAAATACCGATCCCAGCTGATAGTCTCACGGTTCCAGTCCCTTCTCCCACGGGCAAAATGTATTGCCCTCTTTGGCAGTATCGAACGTGGACATGAAGTCGGCGTGAAGGCCGCATCGGTTCCGTCGCGATCCGCCATTCCCCGTAGCAGTAGAGATGAAGTGCGCCTCATGTCCAGATCACCATCGTTTCATCCTGTCCATTCATCGTTGGCTCAGTGGACGACGATGGAGCTGCAGATCCGGGGAGCGTTCACACAATCGAATGTCAGTCGCGCGGAAACCGCGATCTGAGAAGGATAAGGAGCACGACATGATCACTCGTCACAAACTGGCCGCCGGGATTGGCGGAGTGGCCCTGATGTTCGGCACACTTGGTGGGGCGTTCGCTGTTCACGCGGCGAATCCGCCATCCACCGCAACGGCAACCGTGGCGGAGCAGTCCGGCAAAACTGAGCCCGCCGAGACGGCCATTGACCCGGCGACGGTCAAGATCACCGCCGACCAGGCCAAAGCCGCCGCGCAAGCGAAGTTCCCGGGTGGGACGGTCAAGACGGCCGAACTGGAAGACGAGAACGGCACGGTGATCTGGGGCGTCACCCTGACTGATGCAAGTGGGAACACCCAGAACGTGAAGGTCGATGGAACCGGCGGCCAGGTGATCAGCGCACACGCTGACATGCCGGATGGCACGGAGACACCGGGCACCGAGAACGCGAACGACTAGTCGCACTCGCGGCGTCTATAAGGGGGAGAGGCCAGGCTCCTGGCCACTCCCCGTACTCCTCTCCATATTTTCATCGGGATTTCATTTGACCCACCTACGTTGGCAGCGCGCCCGCAGCCGTGCGCAGGGCGATCGTGACGAGAGGACGCGTGTGCACATTTTTCGGCCATTCGGCAAAATGATTCTCACACTCTTCGCGGCGTACGAGTTTCCGACACTCTTCGGGTTAATCCTTATCGAGGAGATGGGCCTGCCGTTACCAGTTCCCGGTGATCTCCTCATTGCCTATGCAGGCGGGCGGGCGGGGCACACGCCGCTCCATTCCGTCGCCGTGATCGGCACCGTGGCAATGGCTGCGACAATCGGCTCATCCCTCCTCTACCTCTTCTCTCGCCATAGCGGTCCCGCCGTTATCGCCAAGCTGCATCGCATCCTCCGCCTGCACCCCGATCGCATCGTGCGCGCGCAGCGATGGTTCAGGCGACATGGCCCGGTCGCTATCGTCCTGGGGCGCTTGATTCCGGGCTTGCGGACGCCGACGAGCGTGATGGCGGGCCTCTCCGGCGTGCCCTTCCGCGTCTTCATACCGAGCACGGCCCTCGCGGCGACCATCTGGTCCGCCTTCTATTATTATGCTGGCACGTCTCTGCACCGATTCTGGGCACCGTTCGCCCGCTGGGCAGGTGAGGACCCGGAAGAACTCGTCGGCATTGTCGTCGTTGCCATCCTACTCCTCGTAGTGTGGCGCTGGCTTCGACAGCGGCATGTCATCCCAGCGACGGAGCGTGAAATCGAGTCAGCGCGGATTAGTCACTGACCTTTTACATCGCCCTCTACGTCCTTATTCTCCCAATCACGGCTCATCGCCGGACACCAGCGCGCCAAGAAAGACTTCATCTCGATTTCATCTTCAGCGGAGATAATTCGAGTGCGTAAGGGAGAGAGCGATGCGCATCCTGGTGGTCGAGGACGAACATAAGATTGCTGCCTTCCTTCAACGAGGGTTGACGGAAGAGGGGTATGCCGTTGATGTTGCCTATGACGGGGACGAGGCACTCGACTGGTGCGCTGTCGCCCCCTACGACCTCATCGTGCTCGACCTCCTTCTGCCCAGGCGCTCCGGTCTTGAGATATGCCGCACCCTACGCCTGCGCGGCACACACATCCCCATCCTGATGCTGACGGCCCGCGATGCGATCGAGGACCGGATACAGGGGCTCGACGCGGGAGCCGACGATTACCTCGTCAAGCCGTTCGCCTTCGGCGAGTTGCTGGCGCGCATCCGCGCGCTCCTCCGCCGCGAGCCCACCGCCCGCGCATCGGTGCTGCGGGTTGCGGATCTGACGCTCGACCCTGCATCGCGTCTCATCACTCGCGCGGGCGTCGTCGTCCCACTGGCGAACAAGGAGTATCAGATCCTTGAGTATTTGATGCGCAATGAGAACCGGGTGCTGACGCGCACGATGATTGCCGAGCACGCCTGGGGATACGATTTCGATAGCGACAGCAACGTCATCGATGTGCATATCCGCGCCCTGCGGCGCAAACTCGACGACGACCACCCGATGAAACTGATCCATACGGTGCGCGGCGCGGGGTACCGGATCGCCGTCGGAAACGGCGGCTGAGGTGCGCCGCGTCATCGCCCTCCCGCTCTGGCGGTCGCTGCGCCTACGGCTGACGCTCTGGTACGTAGCCCTGCTCGCCGCGATTCTCCTCGTCTTCAGCGGTATCCTCTACATCCGTCTTGAAACAACGCTCCAAGGAACGCTCGATGAGACGCTCCACAGCCGGGCGGCGCTCCTCAGTGAGTCAATCGCCTCCGACGCCGGGTTCCCGCGCCTGGACCGCACCCAGTTGCCAGCGGCGCGCGATCCAGGGGAGAATTTCACGCGCGTTTACGATATATCGGGCGCACTGGTCAGCGATGACTCCGCCGCCCTCGGCAGTATCCCCGCCTTCCCCGGCGACGTCGCGGCTGCGCTGCGCGGCACGACGACCGTCCGCTCCATCACCACCGAGGACGGCAGGCTCAGAGTCTTGACAATGCCCCTGCAATCGCCAGCACGCGGCGTCCTGCAGACCAGCCTCTCCGAGGAGACTATCCACGGGGCGATCGAGGCGCTCTCAACAATCCTCACCGCCCTCGTACCGCTCATGCTCCTGATCGCCAGCGGTGGCGGCCTTTTCCTCGTCGGCCGTTCTCTTGCGCCGGTGGACCGCATCACCCGGGCGGCACGAGCGATTGAGGCCACGGGTCTCCACGAACGGCTGCCGGAGCCGTCGACCCATGACGAGATCGGGCGCCTGGCCCGGACGCTGAATGCCCTGATCGCGCGGCTGGAAGCGGCCTTCGAGCGGCAGCGCCAGTTCACCGCTGACGCGTCTCACGAGCTGCGTACACCGCTGACTATCATGCAGGGAGAGCTCGATGTGACACTGCTGCGCGAGCGGACTGTTGCGGAGTACCGCGAGACGCTTGCGGATGTCCGCGAGGAGGTCGTCCAGCTCCAGATCCTCGTGGCGGACCTGCTGCTCCTCGCCCGTGCAGACGGGTCGCCACCGCTCCCGGACACCGTCGTGGATCTCGCGATGGTCACAACACTGGTGCATGTGCAACTCGAGCCCCTCGCCGCCGCCTGGAAGCAGACCCTCTCCCTCTCCACCACTCCGGCAATGCTCTGCGGGACTGCGAGCGACCTGGAGCGACTCGTGCGCAATCTGATCGAGAATGCCATCCGCTACACGCCGGAGTACGGAACGATCGCCGTGACCGTGGGGCGCGACGACGCGGATGCAGTGCTCACCGTCGCGGATACGGGGCCGGGCATCAATCCCACCGCGCTCCCACACCTTTTCGACCGCTTCTACCGCGCGGACGCGGGTCGCAATCGGGCGGCGGGGGGAACCGGCCTCGGCCTCGCCATCGCCCAGGCAATCGCCCATCGGCACGGGGGCAGGATCACCGTGTCCAGCCGGTTGGGCGATGGGACGACTTTTACCGTCACCTTTCCGCTCGCCCCTACGAACGTCACATCGTCGGGAATTGACTTCTCGACCGACGACATCGGAAAGATATCGCAGGAACAGACTATTCTGCCTCGACCTGATTAGCACCGAAAGGTATCTAGTACTCTGACACGGGGAGTGTACCGCATTGGGTGATCGGGTAGAGATGCTTGAGTCTTGATCCGTGCATCCGCCGTCGTGAAGCGCCAGTCGATCCGACTCTCCGCCGCGTTGCGCGCTGTTTCCCACGCGGCTACTTCATGGTGCAACGCCTCCGTGTCCGCGAGCCGTTGTCTGAGGCATTGGCGCACCAAGCACGCTGAACTCGATCTCGGCCATGTTCAGCCAACTGCCGTGCTTCGGCGTGTGGTGGATCTCCAACCGATCCGCGATGCCGCTTCGCCTCGGCGGGCGGGAACGCCTCATAGAGCGACGCCACCGTGTGCGTGTTCAGTTGATCCAGCACCAGCACGATCTTCTCGGCGTCAGGATAGTAGACATCCACCAAATCCTTGATGCAATGCGCCCAGTCCACGCCGGTGCGCCGCTCGGTGACGCTGACATGTCGCCAGCCGCGCAACGGCTCGCAGACCAGAAAGAGGTTGGCGACCCCGCCGCGCACGTATTCGGGATCGTGGCGGGCGATCGTCCAGGCGCGCACGGGCAACGGCTCGCGGACTTCGCCCAAGAGTTGGGTGTGCGTCTCATCCATGCAGACCTGCGGGGCGCGGGGATCGTAGGGGCGGGTGTAGACATCGAGCACATCCTCCATGCAGGCGACGAAGGCGGCGTTCTGCTTGGGCGGGATGCACCAGCACTCTTTCAGCCACGGCTTGAGCGCGCTTTTTTCAAAGTGCGCCGCACCAACTCGCGTGAGACGCGGCGACCCTCCTCGAGGTAGAGCAGTTTCCGCAACCACTGGCCCTGCGAAAATCCTCGGTGGCGGCGGGCTTCAGCCAGCCACCAGCAGGATGGCTGGCTGAAGCCCGCCGCCACCGACCATCTCTCGGCTCAGTAATTTCGCAAACCGCTCTAAGCCGTCGTCTACTCGTAGCGGAGGGCATCGATCGGCTTGAGGCTGGCCGCTCGCTGCGCCGGATAGACGCCGAAGAACAACCCCGTCGCCACCGCAAACCCCACCGCGATGAAGATCGACTGGATCGACACCAGCGTCGGCTGGTAGAACCGCCCCACCAGATACGACGCGAGCACACCGATTACCACCCCGGTGAGCGCGCCGATCAGGCTCATCACCACCGATTCGGTGATGAACTGGGTGAGGATGTCCCGCTTCTTCGCGCCAATCGCCTTGCGGATGCCGATCTCGCGGGTTCGCTCCGTCACCGAGACGAGCATGATGTTCATGATGCCGATACCGCCGACCAGGAGGGAGATCGACGCGATGACGAAGAGGAAGATCTGATAGGTCTTCTGGGTATCGCGTGCTGCCTGCAACTGGTCCGCCTGGTTGACGACCTGCCAGTCCGGCTGTCCGCTCTTTGTGCGGTGCTGCGCGGCCAGTGTGTCGTTGATCTCACCGATCGCCTTGTCCAAGCTCCCCGGGCTGACCGCCTTGACCGCGATCGTGTCGATGTTGTGCCCCGCACCGGTCGGCTGCTGCCGATTACCCGTGAGGAGTGTCAGCACTGCGGTGATCGGCACGTATACCTGATTGTCTAGCGAACCCCTGCTGGTGCCGCCCTTCGCCTCCATCACCCCAACCACCTGGAACGCGAGATTGTTCAGTCGCACCGTCTTCCCAATCGCATCGCTCCCCGGGAAGAGCGTGGCGGCGATGTTGGCACCGAGCGCGATGACGCGTGCGTTACTGGTCACATCCTGATCCCCGATGAAGTTGCCTGCCACCGGGTTATAGCTGTGCACATCCTGGTAGGAGGGCCAGACGCCCACCGTCTCACCGAAGGTGTTGACCGTGCCGACGTTGATCCGCCCCCCACGTCCAAGCTCGGGCGAGATCGCCGCCGCGTCAGGGACCGTGCCCGGCTGTGCCAGCGCCTGCGCATCCTCCAACGTGAGCGTGTTGGAGAGGTTCCCAGTCGCCACGCCCGCCGAGCGCTGATTCGCGCCCTGGATGGTGATCAGGTTCGTCCCGTTGCGCTCGAGTGCCGTGAGTGCTTTGGCGACGACGCCGTTGCCGTAGGCGAGTAGGGCAATCACCGAGGCGACGCCGATGATGATGCCGAGCATCGTCAGGATGGTGCGCGTCACGTTCGCCGAGAGGCTATGGAGAGAGGAGGAGAAGCTCTCCGAGAGCGGCACCCCTCCGCCTCCTTTGCGCGTCGTCGGTGGGATACCGAGGCGGGCGATCCGCGCGCTGTCCGCCGAGAGTGCGTGATTCTGCTCAGTGATCGTCGGCTGGGAAACGGGTCGTATCACTTGTGCCATGCTGGCTCCTGACGCCGGGATCGCCGCGCCCATACAGGGGAGAGCGTAACAGGCGAACGTGAAAATCGGATGAACCCGGCGACGCGGCCGCTGCGGCACGTTGACCGGCAGCGGCGGGGCTGACCGCGAAGTTGCGCGCGATGGCCGTTTTGACCAGCCACCGCTATATACAGAAGTTTCGGGGCACAACCCACCAAAGAATGGAGTTCGCGATGAATTCAATCGAGAAAGATTGCACTTGTTACGGGCGTACTCTTCATCATTACCTTCATCACCTCGATCCCGGCGCAGCTTTTCCTCTACCACCCAATGCTGAGCGACCCCGCCAAATACATGGCCGGTGTCGGCGCCGATCCGCGCGTATCGTTGGGTGCGCTCCTGGAACTCATCCTTGTGGTCGCGAATATCGGCACCGCCGTGGTGCTCTATCCGGTCGTCAAGCGGCAGAACCGCATCGTTGCCCTCGGATACGTCACGTCGCGGGTCATGGAATCGGCCGCCATCATGGTCGGCGTCTTCAGTGTCCTCGCGGTCGTGACGTTGCGGCATGACTACGCGGGGGCCGCCGGTGCGGATTCCGCCTCGCTCGTCACCGCTGCCCGGTCGTTCGTCGCACTCCATGACGCGGCGTTCCTGCTCGGGCCTACGCTCCTGGCCGGCCTCGGGAATGGGGTGCTGCTGGGCTACCTGATGTACCGGTCCGGCCTCGTGCCGCGGGGCATGGCCCTGCTGGGGCTGATCGGCGGTCCGCTGGTGATCGCTGCGACGGTCGCCGTGCTGTTCGGGGTCTTCAAGGCAGGCTCGTCGTGGCAGTTCATCGCCACGATCCCGGAGATCTTCTGGGAGCTGTCTTTCGGTATCTACCTCATCGTCAAGGGGTTCAAGCCCTCGCCGCTCACCGCCGGTGAGACCCGACCGGCAGGAGCCGACACCGGTTCCCCAGCGCTGGTGGCGGTAGCCGGATAAGCTCCCCTCCCTGACCCGCGACGCGCAGAGCCCGGCCGAAGCCGGGCTCCGACGCGCATTGCCAACCTTCTCTGCATAGCACTCCCGCACCTCCTCGCGTATAGTGAACGCACGACAGGGCAGCGGATCGGCGCCACATGACGACTCCAAGCGAGCGTGTGCGCCAGGCATCCACTGCGACTTGGTCGCCGATACCGGGAGTTCCTCGCATCGCGTATCGCTGCGAGGGAGTCGCACGATAGGGAGGGATCGCTCATGCGCGAGAATCGGCTGCGTACCTTACTCAATGACGGCAAGCCAACCTTCGGGACACGAGTGCAGAGTTCGTGGCCGAGCGTGATCGAGGCGGTGGGGCGGAGTGGCCAGTTCGACTATGTCGAGTTCCTTGCCGAGTACGCCCCCTATGACCTGTATGCGCTCGACAACATGGGGCGGGCAATCGAGCTCTCCGCCAATTTCTGCGGCATGATCAAGATGGAGCAGTCGGCACAGTGGCACCTGGCGGTGCGGGCGATGTCGGCTGGCATCCAGAATCTGCTCTTCACCGACGTGCGCACGGCAGCGGATGCGGAGGCGCTGGTGCGGCTGGTGCGGCCCGAAGGCCCGGGCAATAACTACACCCACGGGATGGCCGGTGGGCGCATTCAGGTCGAGAACGCCGCAGACTACGTCCAATACTACAACGACGCCGTGATCGCCATCATGGTCGAAAAGCGCGGTGCCATCGAGAACCTGGAGGCAATCCTCAAAGTCCCTGGCATCGACATGGTCCAGTTCGGGCCGGCCGACTACGGCTTGAGCATCGGCAAGCCCAATCGCGATTACGCCAGTGGCCTGCATCCCGAGGTGCGGGAGGCGCGCGAGCACACGATCAAGACCTGCATCGCGATGGGCGTCCGCCCGCGCGCAGAGATCAACAGCGCGGCCGAGGCGGAATATTATCTGAACCTCGGGGTGAAAGACTTCAACCTCTCGAGCGACATAGCCATCCTGCGCCAGTTCTACAGCAAAGAGGGGGCCGCCCTGCGCGACATCGTGGCGTAGTCGCGGGAGGGGGGCGAGGGGTAGCCGGTTGGATGGAAGCGCAGGGCACCAGTGTGTCTGTCGCCAGTCAGGGGCGATCGTCGTGTGAGACATGCATAGCAATCGCATCGAGCGCAGAGCTACCCATCGTCCTGGCAACTTTTGCCTCGCTGGCCTTCGCACGCTGCCTGGAGCGGCAGAGATTCTCAACCGAACTGCCGGTTAACTGCATGGACTTCCCCTCTTCCCCCTTTTACCATTGACTGACGACCTTCTGAGAAACGACAACCTGCCGCGCGCTTTGCCGTCGGTGGGCGCTGCACGCAGTGCGTCAGGGATGGCTACCACACACTACGGAGAAGCGCCGGGGGCGCATGAGACAAGGGGGAAGGGTATGGCATCGCTGCGACGGCTGCTCGTTCTCGTCATCCTGCTCGGTCTCGTGCTTGTCTCCGGGAGCCCGCTCGCTCCCCAGGCGTCCGCGCAGGTGCCCGCGCCGACGGTCTCGGACGTGCCGGTGCGCCTGCCCGGTCACACCGTCGCGGTGCTGTCACGCGCCACCAAGGTCGCCAGAACGGCGTCGGCGATCACCGCCGATCCTTCGATCACGCTGACGGTCGTGCTGAAGCGGACGGACGAGGCAGGGTTCCAGCGTTTCCTCGCGGACATCGAAGACCCGCATTCAGCGAACCACGGCAAGTTCCTCAGCCAGGACGAGATCACGAAGCGCTTCGGACCGAGCCCGCAGGCGTACGACGAGACGGTGGCGTACTTGCAGCAGCAGGGATTGACGCTGGTTGAGGGGTCGGCGAACCGGCTGACGCTGACGGTGAAGGGGACGCGGACGCAGGTGGAGCACGCGTTCAGCGTGCAGATTGGTGATTACCAACTGGGGAACCGGAGCTTCTACGCGAACGACCAAGACCCGTTGGTACCGGGGAGCATGGCGCAGCACATCCAGGCGGTGGCTGGCCTCACCAACCTCGCCCAGCCGCAATCAAACAAGCAGACAATCGATGATATCAATAAGAAATGCGCTTCAAACGTGATCATCGGCGCCATTTGCCTGGCTGCACTGAGAGGGGGGTTGCTCATCCTCACAGGCTGCACGGGCGTCATATTCTGTGGGTTCGCGATCGTTGCTGTCGCACTTGTCTTTACGATCTTTGTTGTCGGTGCGCTCACAACACTGGGAGTCGGCCCTCAATCGCAGGGGGCGGGACAGCAAACCCCCGGTGCCTCCGCCACGCAGGCGAACGTTACCGGCGCGGGGCAAAAGATCGGCCTGCTGGAGTACGATACCTTTCATCGCAGCGATGTCAGTGACTGGCTGACCTTTCTCCAACGCCCGGCCGCGCAGATCGGCCAACAGATGGCGCTGTTGAGCGAGAAACCGGTCAATGGCGGCGTGGCCGCGCCCGGTCCGGGCGAGTCGGAAGTCTTGCTGGACATCAATATGGTCCAGCAAACCGCTCCCGGCGCGAACGTCGTCGTCTACCACGCACCGGGCAACACCAGTTTCCAGACGATGTTCAATGCGATGATCAACGACGGCGACACGGTGATCAGCAATAGTTGGTCCTACTGCGAGGATCAGACGAGCCTCGCCGATGTGCAGAGCCTCGACGCGATCTTCGCCAATGCGTCCGCGAGCGGCGTGAGCATCGTCAACGCCAGCGGTGACAGCGGCAGCACCTGCCTGGACGGCAATCCCAACACGATCGGCGTCCCCGCTGACGCGCCACATGCGACGGCCGTCGGTGGGACGACGATGACGCTGGGCACGGGTTTCACGTATGGCACTGAGACGTGGTGGGACGGCAGCCACGCCACACCGCCGACCGGGCAGGGCGGCTTCGGTGTCAGCCGCTTCTTCCCCCGTCCCGCCTATCAGAACGGCCTGACGAGTGCCGACAATGCGCTCGGTGCCGGATGTGGTGGCCCCTGCGGACCCGCAGAACGGTCTGCCGCTCTGTCAGGCGAATGCGGGCGGCTGTCCCGGACGATTCGCTGAACGGCGGCACGAGCATGGCGGCGCCGGAATGGGCGGGGACGGCTGCGCTGCTCAACCAGGCGCAGGGACACAACGTCGGCAATCTCAATCCGCTGCTCTACCCGCTGGCGAACACCAACGGCCTTCCATACCGCCGCCAGTATGGGCAGCGACTTCGCCCATGTCGGCCTCGGCTCGCCGCGGATCGATCAGCTCGATTCGCACTCGGTGGCCTCACGGCGCCGGGCCGGGGAGCGGGACATCGTCCAGGTGTCGCCGCCGTCCCCAATCTGCAGCGGCCGATGGCGTCAGTACCGCAACGATCCGCGTGGATCTTCTCGATGCCAACGGCCATTTTCTCAGCGGCAAGAACGCGACCCTTACCGCGAGCGCGGGCAGCCACGCGACGATTTCTGCACCGAGTGGGCCGTCCACGATCGACAATGGCACGGTGCTTTTCACCGTCACGGATAGCACCATCGAGGATGTCACCTTCACGGCGACCGACACGACGGACGGCGTGGCGATCCAGCAGACGGCGACGGTGCACTTTATCTCTCCCCCGGCCGCCACAGGTGGGATCGCCGCCTTCCCGCCGTCGGTTACCGCAGACGGCACGACTACATCAACGATCACCGTCACGCTGCAGGATGCGCAAGGGCAGGGGGTGAGCGGCAAGACCGTCACCCTTTCACAGGGGAGTGGCCACTCGATCGTCACCGGCCCGACCCCGGCACAACGAACAGCAACGGCCACGCCACCTTCGCGGTGACGAGACATCGACGACGGAGAGCGTGAGCTACACGGCGGTGGACGTGACCGACGGCAACCTGCCCGTGCCGGGTTCGGCGTCGGTCAGCTTCACGAACGGGACCGCCTCACTGCGATAACGGGACGCCGACAGCGGCACCCGGTTACGCCTTCACGGACTTCGCGACCGGCCTCAATACCGTCGTATGCGGTGGCCCGTTTGGTCTCACGTTCGACTCCGCTGGCAACCTCTTCGTAGTGAACGCGGCAACCGGCTTCCTCTATAAGTTCGGGCCACAGGGCGGCATCGCCGATGCCACCACCCAGGTGAATACGACCGCCGATCCCAGCTTCCCACTGCGAGGGCTGGTCTTCGGCAAGGATGGCAAGCTCTATCTTGCGCGTATCACCGCCAACGATATCCTGGAACTCAACCCCTTCACGGGCGCGATCGTGCGTACGGTCGTGTCGGGGCTGACCCAACCGATCGGCCTCGCCATTGATCCACTGAGCGGCGACCTCTTTGCCAACGAAGCCACAGGGGCGAACATGCTGCGGATCGCCAACCCGGCGAGCGCGACGCCGACCGTGACCGTCTACGCGTCGCCCGGTCAGAGCGACGGGCTGACTGTCGCTCCCGATGGTACCTTCTTCTCCGTGTTGCTCTTCGGTGGCGATATCGTGCGCATCGCCGGCACCAACACCCCGCAGCCCGCCACGACGACCGTCGTGGCCACCGTGTCGCAAGCAGACGGGATCGGGGTGGCGGTCAACGCCGGTGTGCCCGCCTTCCTCTTCGTCAACCGCAATAACGGCGTCATCACCAAGGTGGACCTCGGCACCACTCCCCCGACCAAGACCGACATCTTCACTGGCGGCTCGCGCGGTGATTTCTCGGCGGTCGGCCCTGACGGCTGCTTCTACGCCACCCAGTCCGACCGGGTGATCAAAGTCACCAACGCTGACGGCACCTGCCCCTTCGCTCCGACCAGCGCCAGCCCCCAACTCGGCCTCAGCCCCGCCAGCGTCATCCCCAATCCCCCCACCGGCACCCCCGTCACCTTCACCGCCACCCTGCGCAATGTCGCCTAGCCCCGCTGGCACCCCCGTCACCTTCACCGTCACCGGTGCCAACCCACAGACCAAGCTCGTCCAAGCGGACGCTAGCGGGGTCGCCACCTTCACCTACACCGGTGCCCACACCGGCGCGGACACCGTCACCGCCACCGCCACCGCCACCGCTACCACTACCGCCTTCGATATCCCTGGTATCAAACGCCGGACCGCAGCATGAAGTCGGCGCACCAGGAGGGCGTTGACGTTCGCCATAAGCGTATTCTATAGCCACGCGCATTATCCCACCTCAGGCCCGTATGACAGCAGCGATCCCGCCCTCATTGACCGGCATCTCGCGCAGGCGCAGGCGGCGGGAATTGATACGCTGGTATGCAGTTGGTGGGGCGCGGGCGATCCGACCGACGAGGCCATACGGGTTTTACTCAAGCGCGCTTCCAGATCCCGCATCAAAATTTGCGTTTTGTGGGAACGATATGTGCGGGCGCGGGCGGGGCGGACGAACTGCGGCGCAATTTAACCTATCTGCTGCAAGGCATCGCCCGGACGTTCGGCTTATCTTAAAGCAGACAATCGGCCCGTGATCTTCGTG
>CAVXPY010000030.1:0-66137 GCA_963763655.1 uncultured Chloroflexia bacterium | reverse complement strand
ACGAAGCGCGCCGAACTCACCGGCACCTACTTAGCTCTGCTTTGTTTTCGTAACCCGTCAGTCCGACAGCATCACGGGACTGTATGCTAGCGTGTAAGCGTCGCTCGTTTTCGATGAAGCCTGATGTAGGTGCGAAGTCCACCCATCGGATCGGCTACGCTAGCCCCCGTGCGATCCCTGCGATCAAGATCTTGTTGCACATGATACGACATCCGATCTTCTGCTCAGCAGTCTTGCCACGTCCGCCTGCAACCCTTGGGCGACCTCGATACCGCCGACCCTTCCTTCAATCAAGCGTCTTTCTTCGTCGCGGCGATCCACCTCGACCCATGCACGTCGATATGAGCGTCGCCTTTCGATCCAGCAACGCCCATTAGACGTTTGTAATCGCGAAGACTCGCTGCGTTCATGGCTTGTGCGGCGACGCTCATGTCCAGAATGCTCCCCGAGTCACATCAACAGCGGAGTACGCTGCCCTCGCCACAACGCTTCGTCGCGCAGCATCACTTCCTTTGCCGCATGATGCGCCGGTTCCATAGCTCGATCAACGGCCAAGCTGTCAACACCAGCATTGTGCATACTGATATCGCGCAGGGCATTCACATTTGCCCGCAGATCTTTCGTTTGACCTGCGAATGCGTTCATACGGTCGATTTCTATTTGATGTGGAGCAATGTGTCTCTGCATTCGTTCCAGCTCCGCGACATGCTTTTCGACTCCAGCGTAAGCCTGCATAGCTCCAACCTCCCGTAGTGTGTTTTGGATAGCTGTTGTGTGTTGGGCAGCGATGGCCGCTACATCATGCGGCAGAGATTTACTCGCCCGCCGCAGTATTTACTGCCCGCTGGTCTATCTCCCGTGCCACTGCCTTTCCCATAGCCTGTACTTGCCGGTCCGCATGTAGTCGATGGACATCTTCTGCGCGAACCAGCCGCCCCAATCGCGAATGCTGTCCGGCTAATTGCCCCTTATCGACATATTGACGAACGCTCTCTGGGGTAACCCCAAGTACCTCTGAGCTCTTCCTCCTGTGGTGTACCATTTTTCATCATCCGAACCGCTGGACAACGCCACCCTCCTCGTGGTAAGCATGAAAGAGTCGCAACTTGATCCTATCAAATATTATAACATTTGATCCAAATCATGCCTAGAGGATGTGATTGTTTATATTGAGAGTTCGTCGCCCTTGATGCAGATTTGACGTAGGTCGATTCCGGCCCGCTCACATGCCTCTTCCGCCGTCCGCGTACCGGGATAACGCTCACGCAGTTTCAACACTAACGGTGGTCAATTATCGGAACCGATTCGTAGATCGTACTAGATAGATCAAGGGGGTTGAGAAAAGTGGTCGCTGCCTATAATGTTCGGGTAATGGAGGGATACGTAACGCTACTGCAACTTGCTGGGCGCCTCGGTCTGGAAACGACCGGCGGTCTCCGTGTGCGTGTTGCGCGTGGGTCACTCAAGGCGGAAAGAATCGGACGGGATTGGGTTGTCACCGAAGAAGAAGCCGAACACTTCGTACGCGAGTATAGCGGCAAACCTAGACCGCGCCTCGCCAAAAATAAGCACGACGCATGAAAGTCCCGAACGCAGACCAAGCAATCGTCGCATGGGAGAAGATCGTCGGCTATCTCCTCAATCCCACGCACCCCACGGGCGGTCCGAAGTCTGCGTTCTTTCGGGCGTTCGGCTTCACAACCACGACCGTGACCGATTGGCAAGTATTGGCAGAGGCATTACTACAGCACGTCCAAGCAAACGATATAGTGGATGTGCGGCAGACCGTTGAAGCGACGAGCTACAGTGTCATCGGTCCCCTCATGACACCGGACGGACGAAACCCTTCCGTGTTGAGCGCGTGGTATATTAGGGACGGAGAGACGGTGCCGCGATTCGCGACTGCCTTTCCCAAAGAATGAAGGAGGCCACGATGTTCAACGAACTCGATAGCGTCGTACTCGTCCATGACCTGCCCATCCATGGGCTGTCTGAAGGTGCTCGCGGGACCGTCGTGACCGTCTACGGCAATCATAAGGCGTACGAGGTCGAGTTTATGAAGGGCGCGAAGACGATTGCACTTGTGACCGTCTCTCCTGACTCCCTGCGTCTTCTGCACCGATACACCCCCGTGGACATCTACTCCGTCGCAGACTAAGCATTCCGCTGCACACACGACAGGGAGGCTCACGGCTCCCTTTTTTTCGTGTTCCTGACCTGCTAGTTTCTCTATCTACGCAGCTTCAACTCACACCCGAGAGACTGGAGATATTTGGATAGAGCTCGACTTTGGCGACGTTCCCTGCGATCGTGAAGCTCACCTCGGCGGCGGACTGGCCATTCGCGGGCACAAACCAGTGCCATGACGATGGCGAAACCCGCTACGCGCCGCATCTTCCCCTGCTGACGTACGATGAACGAATGTGCGCCATCATAGTACCCTCCACCGCCCGTACCCCACAGTGGGTATCAGGCTTTCGCGGCGATGGAGAGGGGGAGGGAACCCGCTTCGTACTCAGTACCCAGTACTCAGTACTTCGCGTTCAGTCTCCGGTGTAGACGACCAATGCTTCGGCGGCGCGCTCGTCCTTTTCCTTCGCCCAGGCGGGGATGTCGCGCGGGCCGATGCCGTCCGGCGCGATCCGCATCCGCAGGGCCGCGCGCTCGATGTCGCGGCGATTCTGGTAGCCAAGGGCATTGAGGATCGGGTTCTGGACATCTTTGATATGCTCGCGCGGGCCGTAGATGCCGGCCTTCGCGACGACTTCCTCGAACTCGTTCCAGTTGTAGAGGAAGTTGCGTGCGGGCATCGAGAAGCTCTTGAGAACGTGACCGATGTCATCGAGCGTGTTCGCGGTGTCGTACTTCAGATAGAGTTGCACGCCTTTGTAGAAGAAGCCGTGGTGCGCGATCTCGTCCACTGCGACGATGCGGAGCGCAGTCGCGAGTGCCAGGTCGCTTTCGCGGTCGGCACGCGCGGCGAGGTTATGATAGTTCAGGTAGGTGGCGCGCTCCTGGACCATCTGATAGATCATCATGCGTCGTGGCGTATCGTAGGGGATGTCCCACTGCTTTTCGAGCAGGTAGTTCGCGTAGTCGTCCATCTGCTTCGTGGTGCGCTTCTTGCGCGGTGACGAGCCACGTTTCCCACGCCATCGCGTGCTTCGATTCCTCGTAGCCCCAGTTTGCCTGGAACCATGCCCGCCCGCGCGAGCGGCGGATCATGCTCATCGCTTCCGTGACGAAATCGGGCAGGTAGCTCTCGACGGCGAAGTAGCCCTCGACCATGAGTCGCGACATCGTCCGAGGTGTCCGGTTTGGCGAGCTCCCAGGGAATGTCTTTATGTAACTTCCAGCGCCGTGTGTCCTCTGCCTTGCGGAAATACGCGAGGTAGTTCGCATAAAGGCCATCTTCAATCAGTTTGTTCCGGCCCTCGTGCGTCAGCAACGACACGGGCGATTCTAACGACATGATTCCTCCTAGGAGTTCTCTGGACGACTTCCCCTCGTCCATCCCAACAATCCCATATACGCGCAGATCGTCCCACGGTTACTTGCCGGGACGGGGAAACTCCATTTCCCGCATTCGCATCGGACAAAGAGGCGTATGAGGTATTGAACATCGACCGAATTTGTACGGAGGATATTTCACCATCCGGGTCCCCAGGGAGTTGACAGTCGATAATGCGCGTGCGATCATATGAGCAGTTATTCATATGTATTGACATGAGGATGCCATGCAATCAATCCCGACGCTCACCACGCTCGATACCTGCGACATCGATCACGTGCATCCCGAGGGGGTGCGGCAGGCACGGGCGGCGATGCCCGATGCGGAGGCCGCGAGCGATCTCGCCGCGCTCTTCGGCGCTTTGGGGGACCCGACGCGGGTACGCTTACTCGCTGTGCTGGGGGCGGGGCCGCTCTGCGTCTGCGATCTCGCGGCGGTGCTCGGCATGACGCAGTCCGCTGTGTCACACCAACTTCGCTTCCTGCGCGCGCTCCACCTCGTGCGGGCGCGGCGCGAGGGGAAACTCGTCTGGTACGCGCTCGATGACGACCACGTACGGACCCTGCTCGGCGTGGGTGCGGAACATATCGAACACCGGGCACCGGCACGAAGCCAGAACGAAAACGAAACGGAGCGGAGTGCATGAACGCGGTGAGCACCGAGTATGTCTCCTGCCAGTTGCGCGTGACCGGGATGGATTGCGGCGATTGCGCGAAGACGGTCGAGCAATCCCTGCGCACGCTTCCCGGTGTTTCAGCCTCGCGCGTGCAGTTCGTGCAGGGCACGGCGGACATCACCTATGACCCCACGCAGGCGGACCTGGCAGGCATCACCCGTCGCATCACCGCGCTCGGCTACGGGGTGGAAGCGCCGCCCACGACCGCGCCGGTCGGCGACACGACCTGGACCTTCGCGGTGACCGGGATGGACTGCGGCGATTGCGCGAAGACGGTTCAGGCCGGGGTCGCGCGGCTCCCCGGCGTGCGCGAGGCGCAGGTGAATTTCGCCGTGGGCACTATGACGGTCACCGCCGATCCGGGGGCAATTACGCCGGATGCGGTGATTCATGCCGTGACTGAGGCGGGTTATCAGGCGACCTTGCGCGGCGCACCCGTCGTTCATGCGGCGGCGCGCCAGTGGTGGCGGCAGCGGCGGGTGATCGAACTCGCCCTGGCGACGCTCCTCTGGCTGACCGGCTTCATCATCGAGCGCGCCGGGATGCCGCGCGCCGTCAGCGCCGTGCCGTTCATCGCGGGTATGGCTCTAAGCGGCTATCCCATCGCGCGGGCCGGATGGTTTGCGCTCCGGGCGCGGCGGGCGGATATGAACTTCCTGATGACGGTCGCGGCGGTCGGCGCGGTCGCGATAGGGCAATGGGACGAGGGAGCCTCCGTGCTCATCCTCTTCGGCATCGGCACAATGCTCCAGGCGATGACGGTCGAGCGGACGCGCCGGGAGATCGCGGGGCTGCTCGCCATCGCGCCGACCGAGGCGAATGTGCTACAAGACGATCACGAGCACCGCGTGCCGGTCGCGCAGGTGAATATCGGTGAGGTCGTCCGTGTCCGCCCCGGCGAGCGATTGCCGGTCGATGGCGCGGTCGTCGCGGGCCAGTCGGCGGTGGATCAGGCACCGATCACCGGCGAATCGGTGCCCGTCGAGGTGCGGGCCGGGGTGGCCGTTTTCGCGGGGACCATCAATGGTGAGGGCACGCTCGATGTGCGGACGACCAAGCCCGCGCACGACACGACGCTAGCGCGGATCGTCACCCTCGTGGAGGAGGCGCAGGCATCAAAAGCGCCCGCGCAGGCATTCGTGGATCGTTTCGCGGCGATCTATACGCCACTTGTCATCCTCGGTGCACTCCTGATCGCCGTCGTGCCGCCGCTGATCGTCGGCGGTTGGGGTGAGTGGGTCTACAAGGCGCTTGTCCTGCTCGTGATCGCCTGCCCCTGCGCGCTCGTCATTTCCACGCCGGTCGCACTCGTGGCGGCAATCGGTGCGGCCTCGCGGCGCGGCGTACTCTTCAAGGGTGGCCTCGCCCTCGAATCGCTCGCGGCGGTGCGGGCGGTCGCCCTCGATAAGACCGGCACGCTCACTGCCGGTCGTCCCACGGTCGTCGCCGTGCATACCTGCGATGGTGGCACGGAGGCGGAGGTGTTGCGCGTGGCGACCGCCCTGGAGCGGCAGAGCGAGCACCCGTTGGCGCGCGCAGTCGTTGCCTACGGTCACAGCCTGGGTCGCGCGATGTCACCTGCCGTCGTCGCGGATTACCGCGCAGTGCCGGGGCGCGGCGGGAGTGGCTCCATCGATGGCGTGCCGGTCAGTGTCGGCAGCGCGCGCTGGTTCACGGAGCGCGGTCTCTGGGATGTGGCAGGGCATGAGGAGTATGTGACGGAAGGGAATGCGATCGTCTGCGTCGAGGCGAGGGGACAGATGATTGGCCTCCTCACGCTGCGCGACGCGGTGCGGCCCGAAAGCGCGCGAGCGGTTGCCTCCCTGCGGTCGCTCGTTGGCCGCGTTGTCATGCTGACCGGAGACAATGCCCGCACCGCCGCCGCGATTGCCGCCGCAACCGGGGTGACCGAGTTTCAGGCGGACTTGCTTCCGGCGGACAAGGTGACAGCAGTGCGGACGCTCGCGGCGGACGGGCCGGTGGCGATGGTGGGTGATGGAATCAACGACGCACCCGCGCTGGCGACGGCGTCGGTGGGGGTGGCGATGGGTGCAGCGGGGACCGACGTAGCGATCGAGGCGGCGGACCTCGCCCTGATGGGCGATGACCTCAGTCGCCTGCCGTACGCGATCCGCCTCGCACGGCGAACTTTGACGATCATTCGGCAGAACATCGCCGCCTCGCTGGTCGTCAAGGCGCTCTTCCTCGCACTGACCTTCGCGGGGATGACGAACCTCTGGCTCGCCGTCTTCGCGGACATGGGCATTTCCCTGCTCGTCACCGCGAACGCGCTCCGTGTGCTGCGTGACGCCCGCGTGAGCCCGTCGGATCATCATGCGCACCTGACGAGAAGCGCAACGGTGACGGGTGCCTCGGTTTGAATATCAAGACATCTCAAACGGAACTCAACCTGCAGTATTCTTGTTGAAAGGCAGACGCACTCGCAAGAATTGCAGGTGAATACCGATGCGGGAGGAAATGGATCGGGAGTTCTTCGTGCCACTGCAGGAAGGTAGTGCTCTCCGTGTCCGTATCAATATTGAGCGTGGTGAGGTGACGAATTTCGTCGTGCAATTGGAGTACAATTTTCGAGACGATGAGTGGTTGCCCGTCATACGTTATAATGGCGCACATGATCGCCCACACCGAGATATACTCGGTCCGAAAGGCGAGACGGTCAAAAAAGAGTGGCTCGACGAACTCCTTGGACATGAAGTGAGCATGGCAGAGGGGCTCAACTACGGGCAGGATGACCTGAAGCGTAACTGGCTTGTGTATCGAAATACTTTTCTGGAGATGATCGCATGACCAAGCGAGCAGTGAAGGCCGCAGCAGATGTGAGCAAAGCAGCTGAGTACAATATCGATACGGCCTTCGATATTATTAGGACGGGTATCGCCAACCCGAGGATTCTGGAGCACATCCCGAATGGTTCCCACATCGTGCCTATTCCGCACGATGATCCTGAGATCGCTGCAGAAAACCGAAAGTTGAGAGGAAATCTGGCATCGCAGGGGCAACAGGTAGTCACGCTCCATGTGATCGTCGCGCAAGTGGCAATTACTCCCGATGGCGGGCTCTTCTTTGGACAGACCTATTTCACGCCCGATGAAGCGGCAGAAATAGGGGCAATGATTCAACTTGCCGACCGACCGATGCCCGGAAATATCGGTGTCGAGTTCCTCTCCGAAGGTCAGGTCGTTGCCCTTCGCCCCTTGTTCAATGGCACAGTTGCAAAGGCGGTACATCCTCTCGTGCTTGAAGATCACCCAGAGATCCCTCGTGGGGTAAATGGTTCCCGACCTCTCCCCACTCACACCCTTGAGAAGTTGAGCATGGCTATAAAACCTGCCTTGGGATAACATACTCCTTCTGCTTGGCGTGCTTCGTGCATTGCAACGCATCCATCCCATACCAATTCGTAGAAACCCATAATAGTTTCATCATGTGCGTTGTTGCCCGCTGTGGTGCATACTATTGGGCATCTGCGTTTCCTCCCCGCTCTTCGCTCGCCTCGGGGGTCCTGGATGATGGCGATCTCTCGCGCTCCCCACCTGCCAGCGATCTTTGGTCGTGAACGCGAGGTCGCGCGCGGTACGCGGCTGGTTGAGGAGGCGCTTGCCGGGCAGGGGAGTCTTCTCCTCATCAGCGGTGAGGCGGGGATCGGGAAGACTGCGCTCGCGGCGGCGCTTGGCGCACGCGCCACTGCGCGCGGGGCTACCGTGCAGATTGGGCGCTGCTATGACCTGACTGAGACACCCCCCTACGGCCCCTGGGCTGAACTGTTCGCACAGCTCCCCGCACACGATAGCCTCCCGCTCCCCACCGTCGTATCGCGGGGCGCGCCACCACCGCATGGCGCGACCAGCCCGGCGGCGCTTTTCGCGGAGGTGCTCGACTATCTCGCTATGGTGGCAGCGACGCAGCCGCGCGTCCTCGTGCTCGATGATCTCCATTGGGCGGACCCCGCCAGCCTCGATCTCTTGCATGCGCTTGCGCGCCAACTTGCGCCGTTGCCGATAGTGTTGATCGCGACCTATCGAGACGATGAGCTGCACGCCGGCCATCCCCTCGCGCAGTTGCTTCCCGCTCTCGTGCGGGAATCGCAAGCCGCGCGTCTCGATCTCCGGCGTCTCGATGCGGAGGCGATAGGTCCGCTGGTCGCAGCGCGCTATGCCCTCTCTCCAGCGGATCGCGATGATCTCGTGCGCTATCTCCACGACCGGACCGATGGCAACCCGCTCTTCATCGGCGAAATGCTCCGCACGCTCGAAGACGAGGCGGTACTGAGACGGGTGGATGAGGGGTGGATATTTCGGGATGTCAGCCGGGTGCGTGTCCCGGCGCTCCTCCGACACGTCATCGAGCGGCGCATGGAGCGCCTTGGCGATGCGGCACGAAGCGTGCTTGCCCTGGCCGCGCTGATTGGACAGGACGTGCCCCTGCCACTCTGGCGGGCGGTGGCGGCGATGAAGGAGGAGCAACTGCTCCTCGTGGTCGAACGTGCGGTCGCAGCGCGGGTGCTGGAGGAGAGCGCGACCGGCATCGATGTGCGTTTCACGCACGCCCTGATTCGGCAGGCGCTCTACGAGGGGATCACCCCACCCCGGCGGCGCATCTGGCATCGACAGGTAGCGGAATGGCTGGCGGATGCGCCCGCGCCGGACCCGGATGTGATCGGCTATCACTTCCGGCAGGCGGGCGATGCGCGGGCGGCAGATTGGTTGATCCGGGCGGGTGAGCGGGCGCAGCATTCCTTCCTCTGGCAGGCGGCAATCGAGCGTTTCGAGGCAGCCGCGCTCCTCATGGAGGGAGACGCGCAGCGGGCACGGGCGCGCGGCTGGTTGCTTGTGCGGCTGGCATGGTTGCGCCGCTTCTCTCACCCGCAGGAGGGGATCATCGCCCTCGATGATGCGGTGCGGATCGCACACGTCGCGCAGGATGACGCACTCGCGGCCTTTGCCTCCTTCTATCGCGGTATCGTCCGCTATCATCGCGGGGAACTCCGTCAGGGAGTGACGGAGATGATTGGCGGGATGGACGCGCTCGATGCGCTGGCGGACGCAGCCCATCCCTACGGAGCGGTGCCGCCGGACATCCTCGCCTACGCGGGCGATCCGCGCGGGACGCTTGTTGGTTTCCTCGCCGGTGCCGGGCAATACCGCGAAGCCTTGCGGGTGGGGGAGCGAACGACAGCGAGCGCCTTACCGGGGGTCGAAGTCTCCCACGGCGTTGGCATCGCCGCAGCGGCGCTCGGGCAACCGGGGGTAGCGGCTGAGGCGTTCGCGCGGGCGCGGCGGGAGTATCAGGCGCTCGGGCAATATCTGAGTGCGGGCGAGAGCGCGATGGATCAACTGCGCTGGTTCACGCTCCCGTATCATGCCGATCAGCGCGTCGCACGCGAAGAACTCGCGCGGGAGGCCGAAGAAGCATGGGCGCGGGCGCGGGGCGCGCTCGATGGCTTACCACCCCGGCTCGCGCGCCTCTCGTTGCTCTTTCTTGACGGCACCTGGGGCGAGGCACGCACCATCGCAACAACTGCGCGCGCCATCGGCATCTTCCGCAATATGGCCCGCAGCGTCCTTGGCCCCCTTGCCCGCGCGCAGGGGGATGTCGAGCTCGCCTGGGCGGTCGTGCACGAGGACTTGCCCGCCGGGCCGGAAAGCGTGCCGGGCGATACCTATTTCCCGACCGCGCTCATCCTCCTGCGCCTCGCGGCGCAACTCGCACTCGATAGCGGCGATCATCCCACTGCGCATCGGTGGCTCGACGCGCACGATCGCTGGATCGCCTGGAGTGGCTCAGTCGTCGGTCGGGCGGAGGGGCTCCTTGGCTGGGCCGCGTACTATCGCGAGACAGGCAATACTCCGCGCGCAACGGAGGTTGCCACTGCCGCATTGACGCAGGCGACGGCACCGCACCAGCCGCTCGCGCTGCTCGCCGCGCATCGGCTGCGCGGCGGGTTGGCGCATGATGCCGGGGATACGCCCACAGCGATTGCCCATCTCGATACCGCCCTCGCCCTCGCCGAGGCGTGCGCTGCACCGTTCGAGCGCGCCCAGACACTGGTCGCGTATGCCCTCACTCAGGGGGATGCCGACGCGATGGCGACGCTCCTCGCAGCGGAGGAGATCGCCCGGACCCTCGGCGCGCGGCCTCTTCTCTGGCAGGCGTATCTCCAGAGCGGTCATCGCGCGTATCTGCGCCATCGCTACGCGGACGCCGAGCGTGCCTACCTCTCCGCGCAAACGATCATCGCGGAACTGGCGGGGCAGCAGGAGAATCCGCACGCGGGTAGCCGCTTTCATGATACGGTGATGGCGTCGATCCCGCAGGCGTATCGACTCCAGGCCGGGAAGGCCGGTCATGGCGGTCTGACGGCGCGGGAGCGCGAGGTCGTGGCGCGGATCGCCGGAGGGAGCAGCAACCGCGAGATTGCGGACGCGCTCTTTATCGCCGAAAAGACGGTCGAGATGCACGTCAGCAATAGCCTCAGCAAACTCAGCTTCCGTTCTCGCGCCCAACTCGCCGCCTGGGCCGTCGCGCGCGATGCCGATACCCCACCGTCATCCTGACCCATCCCTCCTCCAATGCACCGACGAAGATGTGGGTACAGGGTACGCCCCAGGAAAAACCCAGGGAAATCCCTCACGCCGCCCGCCCGATCACACGGTACGCTGACTTCATCGCATGGGCGAGGGCGGGGGAGAGGGAAGCCAACGGCGAAGGAGTACGGGGCATGGCGATGGCTAGCGAACCTGAACTCGACAGGGGCAAACTCCAGTCCTTTGCCTTCAAAGTCGTCGGTGATGTCACCGCCCAACAGATGGGCACCCTCAGCACCATCGGCGACCGCCTCGGCCTCTTCACCGTCCTCGCCGCATCCGGCCCGGTCACGAGCGCTGAGTTCGCCGAGCGCGCGCGCATCAACGAGCGCTACGGGCGTGAGTGGCTCGCCGCGATGGCCTGCCACGGCTACCTCGCGTATGACGACGCCACCAAGCGTTTCACCCTGCCCGCAGAGCACGCAATGGTGCTCGCGAATACCGAGAGCCCCCTCTATTTGACCGGCCTCCTGGTGATGTCAGAACCATATTGGGCGAACATCGACCTGCTGGCCGAAGCCTTTCGGCATGGTGGGGGCGTGCCGCAAGATCGCTATGGCGCGCACTTCTGGTGCGGCTTTGAGCAGTTCACCTACACCTTCTTCCGCAATAGCATGGTGCAGGAGTGGTTGCCCGCGATGCCGAGCGTCGATGCCCGCTTGCGCGCGGGTGGGTCGGTTGCCGATGTCGGCTGCGGCAATGGGCAGGCGCTGATTATCCTCGCACAGGCGTACCCGGAAGCGTCTTTCGTCGGCTACGATAACTTCGCCCCGGCGATTGCCGCCGCGAACGAGAACGCACGGCGAGCGGGCCTGGCCAACCAACTCCGCTACGAAGTCTGCGATGTGACGCAGGGCATCCCCGGCAGCTACGACCTCATCACGACCTTCGACGTCGTGCATGACATGCCGCGCCCGCGTCCGGCCTTGAAGGAGATCAAGAACGCCCTGAATCCCGAGGGGACGTATTTCGTGCTGGAGTTCAACTTCTATGGCGATCTGCAACAGAACATCGACCACCCTCTGGGAATCGGGGCGTTAGGCTATTCCGCGAGCACGAATTACTGCATGACGCAGGCACTCGCAGTAGGAGGTGAGGGTACCGGAACTTGTATGGGAGAAGAGAAGATGCGGGAGTTGGCGACCGAGGCCGGATTCACCCAGTTCCGGCGGCTGGACTTCCCCGCCAATCCCTTCAACATCTTCTATGAGATTCGCGCCTAATTGAGTGAGTTGAGTAAGGAGACCCACGATGTATGGTACAGTTGCACGACTTCGGGCCAAGCCCGGCAAGGAAGCGGAGCTTCGATCTTACGTTGTAGAGCGAAAACCCAAAGGCATGGTCGGTGGCGCTATCTACCAACTCGACAGCGATCCGCGCGCATTTATCATGACCGTGCTCTTCGAGGACAAGGCAAGCTACCACGCGAACGCGCAGGACCCGGCGCAAGATCGTGAGTACCAGCGGCTCCGCGGGTTGCTTTCGGAAGACCCGATCTGGGATGATGGCGAAGTCGTCGCGACATTCTGAGAAATGCGGTAACTGATGAGTGAGGGAATCTCCACCACTTCGGAGTGCGGGGATTCCCTTGCGCCGCGTTGAGCGCGAATGGGTAGAGCGAAGAAGGAGTCATATGTGAGCAGCGCGCAGTTTCCGAAGTTCGTCGCAGCGGCGGTGCAGGCAAGCCCGGCCTTCCTTGATCTCGATGCGGGTCTCGCCAAAGCGGAACGGCTGATCGCGGAAGCGGCAGCGCAAGGCGCGGAACTGATCGTCTTCCCCGAGGCGTGGTTGCCGACCTATCCGTACTGGCCGCCGACCCTCGAAGGGCCGGACGCGGCGCACATCTTCGACTGCTACGCGGAACTCTGGGCGAACGCCGTTGCGGTGCCCGGTCCGGCGACGGAACGGCTCGGTGCGGCGGCGCGGGCCGCGGGCGCGGTCGTCGTGATGGGCGTCAATGAGCGCGAGGCGGGAAACGGCACACTCTACAACTCGCTCCTCTTCTTCGGCGCGGACGGTCAGATGATCGGCACCCACCGCAAGCTCGTGCCCACCTATATCGAGCGGTGCTTCTGGGGCCAGGGCGACGGCAGCACGCTCGGCGTTGTGCCGACGCATCTCGGGCGGCTCGGTGGCCTGATCTGCTTCGAGCACGCGATGCCGCTCGCCCGGTACGCGCTGATCGCGCAGGGTGAGCAGGTACATATCGCGGCGTGGCCCGGCTACGGCGGTGGCCTGACGGAGATCATGCAGTTCTCGCTGCGGCATCACGCCTTCGAGTCTCAGGCATTCGTCGTCTCGGCGTGCAGCTACTTCGACCGGGATACGGTTCCGGCGTCCTTCCCGCTCCGCAATCATTTGCCGGATGGTGTGGACGGTGGCAGCCAGATCATCAACCCGCAGGGCGAGGTGATCGCGGGGCCGCTCCGAGGCACGGAGGGCATCCTGACGGCGGAAATCGATCTGCGCGAGGTCATCAAAGCGAAAGCGTGGCTCGATGGTGCGGGGCATTATGCGCGTGCGGAAGTCTTGCAACTGACCGTCAACCCGCAGCCCTTCCATGTACGGAACGGCGTGCCGGTGGGAAACTGCGACAATAGCCACGGTGGCACGCAATCAAGGGGGGAGAACGATGTCCACGGTCTATCATGACGGCAACCGCCACTTCCAGGATCGCTTCGACACCCGGCGGATGGCCGATCGTATGGAGGAGCGCATCGTCCGCGACTTCCTGGACGACAACGACAAGGCATTCATCACGCGGATGGAGATGTTCTTCCTCGCCACGGCAGACGAGTTCGGCTTCCCGAACTGCTCGTACAAGGGCGGCGATCCCGGCTTCGTCCGCATCGTCGATGACCGGACGATTGCCTTTCCGAACTACGACGGCAATGGGATGTACCTCTCGATGGGCAACGCGCGCGCGAACCCTAATGTCGGCCTGCTCTTCATCGACTGGGAAAACCAGTGGCGGCTTCGCTTCAATGGCACTGCAAGCGTGATGGAAGACGACCCCCTGATGACCGAATACCCGGAAGCGCAGTTCATCGTCCGGGTGCAGGCGCGCGCGGTCTTCCCGAATTGCCCGCGCTACATCCATAAGATGGCGATGGTTGAGCGCTCTCGCTTCGTGCCCCATGCCGCGTGCAAGACGCCGGTGCCGGACTGGAAGCGCGATGCGTGGATCGCGGACGTGTTGCCCGCGCATGATCCCGCCCGCATCCCTGACGATGAGGACGAATAGAGCGGCAGGCTGAAAGCCCGCCACCACCAGATAACGGAAGACGGGAAGCCTCTCACGAGACAAGCGGAGGAAACCGATGAACGCAGGCGACATCCTCAAGTATGGGCATGGCACAATTCTTCAGAGCGTCGAGGACTTGCCGGATGCGGCGTGGGAGACGGGCGGCGTCTGTGGCACCTGGTCCACAAAAGATGTCATGGCGCATCTCGCCTCGTACGAGCAACTGCTGATCGAGGTGCTGAGCGCCTTCACGGGTGGTGGCCCCACCCCGATGATGCAGATGTGGGGCGAACTCGGGATGGCATTCAACGACCGTCAGGTCGAGATGCGTCGTGACCAGAACGTGGCAGCAATTGTCGCTGAATATAATGCCGCCCACGAACGTGTCCGCGCGCAGGTGGCGCAGATCGAACCGGAGACCTTCCGACAAACCGGCACGCTGCCGTGGTACGGCGCGGACTATTCGTTGGACGATTTCATCGTCTACACCTACTACGGCCACAAGCGCGAGCACGCCGCCCAAATCGCCGCCTTCCGCGACCGGCTCTCAGACGAAGGGTCGTAACGCAGAGGACACAGAGAGCGCAGAGAACGCAGAGAAGAGAAAAAGAAAAAAGAAAATACCATTCTCTCCCCTCTGTGCCCTCTGCGTTCTCTGCGTTCTCTGCGCTTAAATCTCTTTCCCCTCTGCGTCTCTGCGGTTCATACCCGGTTTCGGTCAAGCTTGACACCCCAGGAGTGCGCGCCCACAATCGGCAGACGGTTGTGGGTGTGTTGGTCTGAGAAGGGGGTGGTATCGTGCCGCACTATCGTCCGAGTGATGCGCAGGAGTCGCCCCGCTTTGGTGGCATCCGCACCTTCGCGCGCCTGCCCCATATCACGGACCTCGCGGGCGTGGATGTGGCGATTGTCGGTATCCCCTTCGATACCGCGACGACCTACCGCGTCGGCGCGCGGTTCGGGCCAGCGGCGGTGCGTGATGCCTCGGTCCTGCTCCGGCCCTACCACCCTTCGGTCGATGTGATGGTCTTCGAGGATCTCTCCTGCGTCGATTACGGCGATACCTCCGTTGTGCCGGGATACATCGAGGATGCCTACGCGCGCATCACGGCAGGGCTGGAACCGGTGCTCGCAGCGGGCGTCATCCCGATCGGTATCGGCGGCGACCACTCGATCACGCTCGCGGAGCTGCGGGCGGTCGCCAAGAGGCACGGACCCGTCGCACTCGTCCAATTCGACTCGCACGGCGACACCTGGGATGAGTATTTCGGGCGCAAATACAACCACGGCACCCCCTTCCGCCGTGCGGTCGAGGAGGGGTTAATTGACCCGCGCCGCTCCTTCCAGGCGGGGATGCGTGGTTCGCTCTACGGCCCGTCCGATTACCAGGACGCGCGCGACATGGGTTTCACCCTCTGGCCGATGGAGGAAGTGCGGCAGCAGGGGTGGGAGGCGACGCACGCCGCGATCCACGCGGTCGTCGGCACCGGCCCGGTCTTCCTCACCTACGACATCGACTTTGTCGATCCGACCTACGCGCCTGGCACTGGAACACCGGAGGTTGGTGGCCCCACATCGTGGGAGGCGTTGCTCGCGGTGCGCGGCCTCGCGGGCCTCGACATCGTCGCGGCGGACTGCGTCGAGGTCCTGCCCGCCTTTGATCCGACCCAGACGACGGCGATGCTCGCCGCGAATATCATTTACGAAATGCTTGCAGTGATCGCCCGCAATAGAAAGGACGGCCCCCGCCGATGAGCACGACGCAGATCCCTGATTTCACCGGGCAAGCGCCCCGCGCCTATCTGACAGTCCACCCCGGCGAGGCAGACACCACCGAAGTCCTGCGCGGGCAATATATCCAGGTGACCGATTCTTCGGGCGGGCAGGTCGCGCCCCTGTGCACCTTCCGGCTCGGCTACATGGAGGAATATCTCTCAACGGGCCAGACAATCGTCCATACCGGCAGCATCATGTTGCAGCAGGGCCAGACGCTCTACTCGAACTTCGGCAATCCGATGCTGACGCTTGTGCAGGACACGGTCGGGCGGCACGATCTGCTCCTCCCGGCCGATGACGCCCGTTTCTACATCACGCGGGGCGTCACCGCCTCACATCAGACGACGCGCGACGCGCTCGCCATCGCCCTTCAGCGCTACGAGGTCGGCTACGACCGCGTTCCCGATCCGGTCAACCTCTTCCAGCATGTCGGCTTCAAGGAGAAGGGCGCGTGGGAACTGCGCGCGCCCCTCTCCGAGCGGGATGACAGCGTCCTCCTCCGTGCGGAAATGGACCTCGTCATCTGCGTTGCCAGTAGCGCGGACGACATCACCGATCGCAACAACCACAATCTGACCGACATCGTCGTGCGCGCCTATTACGGATAGCCTACGAGCAATGAGCAATGAGCAATGAGGGGGCGCGGCTACCGTATTTTGCCGAAACATTGCCCCCAATGCGTAGGGCGCACCCCTTGTGAGTGCCCAGCCCCGGTGCGCCCTACAGAGATTACTGTGTCAGGCTTTCTAAAACTGCCCTATGGTGTCGCCCTGCTCGTGCCGGTCCCGGCAGCGAAGTAGCCCGAGATGTCGAGGATGAAGTTGCCTCCACTCAGGCTATAGAGGTTGTAGGTGCCATCTGCCCCTACCCCCACGATGAAGGCGTTTGGTGCGACCGTTCCTTTGCTGTAGTTCAGGTTGCTCGCCAAGGGCAGCGTCGTTCCACCGGGAAAGAGCGTTGCGAAGCCGTCCGGGGCATTGATGCTGTTGTCCACCGTCGCATTGCCGACCAGTGCCTTCGCCTCCACCGGCACCGTCACGCCGCTGAAGCTGAAGCTGCCTGGCAAGTTCAGTGTGCCTTTCGCAGTGAGCGGCAGACCGGGATGGACTGAGGCAGACTGCCCGGCGCGGGTGTCGAGTTCGCGGACAGGTTGGGTGAGGGAATAGAAGAGCAGTCCACCGGCGCCATTGGTGTCGTAGTACCCCGTCACATCGAGGATGAAGTTGCCGCCCGTGTTCGAGTAGAGGTTGAAGGAGCCGTCACCACCCAACCCAACCGTGAAGGCATTCGGCGCGACCGTGCCCGGTGCGAAGTTGAGATTGGAAGTGGGAGGCAGCGATGTACCACCAGGGAAAAGCGTCGCGAAGCCCGCGGGGGCATTGGCGGTATTATCGACCGTTGCGTTGCCCGCAAGCGCCTTCGCTGAAGGAGGCACCGTCACGCCGCTGAAGGTGAACTGACCGGGGAGCACGAGAGTTTGGCCCGCAGAGAGGGCGGCACCGGGAGCTTTGAATGCCTGCTGCCCTGCGCGGGTATCGAGGAGGCGAACGGGGGCCGTGAGGGGATGAAAGAAGAGACCGCCCGCAGCCGGAGGTGCGTAGTAGCCGGTGATGTCGATGATGAAGTTCCCGCCGGTGTTGGAGAGGAGATTGAACTTGCCATCACTGCCGAGGCCGACGGTGAAGGCATTGGGACGGACCGTACCGGGGACGAAGTTGAGGTTGGAAGCGAGAGGCAAGGCAGCGCCGGAGGGATAGAGGGTGGCGAAGCCTGCTGGCGCATTGACCGTATTGTCGACGGTGGCATTGCCGACCAGCGCCTGTGCGCCTGCGGGCACGGTGATGCCACCGGAGGAGAACTGGCCGGGCAGAGTAAGTGCCTGATTGGGAGAAAGAGGCACGCCGGGATGGACGACGGCCTGCTGACTGGGGCGGGTATCGAGGAGGCGGACGGGAGCGGAGAGCGGGAAGAACTGCAAGCCGCCCGTCGTGCCACCACCACCACCGGAGCCGACCACCTGGGTGAGGACGGCGGAGGTGCTCGGGGCGAAGGTGGCGTCGCCGCTGTAGATTGCCGTGATCGCGTGGCTACCCTGGGCGAGGGTGGCGGAGAAGGTCGTGACGCCGCCCGCGAGCGCACCCGTGCCGAGGACCGCCGCGCCATCCTTGAAGGTGGCGCTGCCGGTGGGCGTGCCGCCGCTGCCCGCGACAGTGGCGGTGAAGGTGATGGATTGCCCGACCGTGGAGGGATTCGTTGAGGAGACGAGCGTCGTCGTGGTCGGGGCGCTACCGGCTGCGCCATTTACCACCTGAGTGAGGACCGCCGAGGTACTCGGGGGGGAGGTGGCGTCCCCGCTGTAGGCCGCCGTGATCGCGTGGCTCCCCGCCGCTAGTCCGGCGGTCGTGAACGACGCAACGCCGCTGGACAGGGCGGCGAAGCCGAGGACCGTCGCGCCGTCCTTGAAGGTGACGCTGCCCGTCGGTGTGCCGCCGCTAACTGTGACGATGGCAGTGAAGATAACGGACTGTCCGACAGCCGAGGGGTTCGGGCTCGCCGCGAGCGTGGTCGCGGTCGCGGGGAAGACATACTCGTACGCGCCGATGTCGCACTGCCCGCTCGACGGCTGGGGGCGGGCGATGCCGCGTTGATCCTTGCCCGCCACCGGCGCGGTGCCGGTGATGTTCAGACAGGTGGCGAGGTCGCCCGCGTTGATGGCGGGGGAGCCGGGGAGCAGGGCGAGGGTCTGGGTACCGTTCGTCGTACCGTTGTCGCCCAGGGTGGTGTCGATCCGGGCGGGATGGCCGACGATGTAGCCGTTCGTGCCGTCGGCGATACCGATCGCACCGCTGCCGTCACCGAGCAGGTTGTTCTTACTGCCCGCAGCGAAGGCACCAGAGGAGACGTCGGGGGCGGTTCCCCCAGTATTGCCCGCGATCAGCGTGTTGACCGCTGTCAGCGTGCCGCCGTTGAAGATACCGCCGCCGCCACTCGAGGTATTGGAGAAGAAGGTGCTGTTCGTCACCGTCACCGTGCCGCCGTTGTCGATGCCGCCGCCGACGCCACTGGAGCCATTCGCGGCGTTGTAGGAGAGGGTGCTGTTCGTCACCGTCAGCGTGCCGCTGAAGTTGCGGATGCCGCCGCCAGAGCCAGCCGCGCCATTCGCGGTATTGCCGGAGAGGGTACTGTTCGTCACCGTCACCGTGCCGCTGAGGTTGTGGATGCCGCCGCCGCCGATGCCGCCGGCGCCATCCGCGTGGTTGCCGGAGAAGGTGCTGTTCGTCACCGTCAGCGTGCCGAAGTTGGCGACGCCGCCCCCAAGGTGACCGCTCGTGTTGTTGCGGACCGTCGTCCGGTTCGCCACCAGCGTCGCCCCGCTGTCGACATAGATGCCGCCGCCGTCCCTGCTCGCCACGTTGTCACTGATGATGCAGTCGTTCAGCGTCAGCGACGACCCGCCCAGAGCGCTATACACCAGGATGCCGGTGCCGTTCCCGCCCGCCGTGTTCCCACCATAGCGGACGGTCACCCCATTGATCGTCGCCGTCCCGATGGCGGTATCGGTGCCGACCTGGAAAACCCGATCGATCCCGCCGCTGGCACTGCCGGTCGCGCTCGCCTGGACGATCGTCGAGCTTGCCCCCGCTCCGTTGATCACCACGTTCCGCAGGATGTCGAGATCGCCCGTTGCTGCGAAATTCTCCCCCACCCCTGGGATCGTCAGGGTGTAGGTGCCAGCGGGGAGGGTGATCGTCGTCGTGTCGGTGGTGGCCTTGCTGTTGGCGAAGATCACCGCATCGCGCAGTGAGCAGGGATCCGTCCCGAACGCCTCGCAGCCAGGGTTCCTGAGATCGCTGAGTTGTGGGCCGGGGGAGTTGGCATCGTTCAGGGTGACGGTGACGGCGAAGTTCATCGCGCGCACTGTTGAGGTGGCGACACCGGCAAGTAGTAGCAGGAGAACCGCAGCAACGAGGATGCGAAGCGACGCAGAGATGATGGGGTGCATCGGTCGGCCAGTCATGGGTACCTCATTACGAATATTAATCTCGTCTCAGTATGGCACGTAATCTGCAATTATAGAGTGAAATAATCGGCAAGAATGGTAGCAAGAGTTGTGATAGCGGCGGAACCATTGGCCCGCGCTGATCGTCAGTGAAGTAGGTCCATTCTTGTTGCGGTTGCGGTAGAATAGCGTGAGCACCGCGCGCACAAGGTATGACAGGCGCGCCATGCAGGAAGGCAGGTAGGCGTGGAGAACCGCAAGCCAATAGCCCTGCCCGGTCCGCAGCCACGCGACGCGCGGGCAACCCGCACCATTCATGTGCCGACCTTCGGGGAGATGCTCCGGCGGTATCGCATGGCCGCCGCCTTGACCCAGCAGGAATTGGCGGAGCGTGCGACGATCAGTGCGCGCGCCATCGGCTATCTCGAACAGGGTGTGACCCGCCCGCAGAGCGAGACGGTGCGGCTTCTCGCGGTCGCGCTTGCCCTCCCTGCCGAGGAGCACGCCGCGTTCGAGGAGGCCGCCCGTGTGCGGCGTATCGCGTCACCGGCGCCACTCACCTCCGTCACGCTCCCCGATACCAATGTGCGTGCCCCGCTGACGCCGCTCATCGGGCGGGAGGACGCGGTCGCCGGTGTCATCGATCTGTTGCGGCAGGAAACAGTGCGCCTCGTGACAATCACCGGACCCGGCGGTGTCGGCAAGACGCGTCTCGCCCTCGCAGTCGCCAGCGTCGCACGGGCTGATTTCCCGGATGGCGTCTTCTTCGTGCCGCTCGCCAGCTTGCGCGATGCCGCGCTCGTTCTTCCGTCCATCGCGCAAACGATGGGCGTGCGTGAGCGACCGGGTGACTCGCCCCATGTGACCCTCGCCAATGCGCTCCGCCACAAGCGTCTGCTCCTTGTACTCGATAATTTCGAGCAGATCGTGCCTGCTGCGTCGGCAATTGCGCACCTTCTCACCCACTGCCCCTCTCTGCGTATCCTGGTAACGAGCCGGGCGGTGCTCCGCATACCGGGCGAACGTGGCTTCCCCCTCGCGCCGTTGGCCGTGCCCCCGATCCATCGTCAGTACGCGCTCGATACCCTTGCTGATACCCCTGCCGTCACCCTCTTCCTCGACCGCGCCCGAGCGATCAGCCCGGACTTCATGCTCACCGCTGCGAACGCGGGCGCGGTGGCAGACATTTGTATCCGGCTTGAGGGGTTGCCCCTCGCCCTCGAACTGGCGGCGGCACGGGTGCGTATGCTCGGCCCCCGCGATCTGGCTACCCGCCTCGAAACCCGCCTCTCGCTCCTCACGCGCGGCCCGCACGACCGGCCCGCCCGCCATCAGACGATGTGGGATGCGATCGCGTGGAGTGATGGGTTGCTCGCTGCGGAGGAGCAGCGGCTTTTCCGCCGCCTCGCGGTCTTTGTCGGCGGTTGGACGGTGGATGCGGCGGAAATCGTCTGCACCTCCGATGATCTCGCCGCGCGGGATGTGCTCGACCTGATGGATGCGCTCCTCGATCAAAGCCTCGTGCATGCCGAACACGCCAGTGAGGATGCGGCGCGCGGCGAGATGTACGAGACGATCCGTGAGTACGCCCATCAGCGTCTGATCGCCAGCGGCGAGTACGCCCAGATGGCGCGCCAGCACGCCGCATATTACGTCGGCATCGCGGAAGCGGCGCTCACGCAGGTCGGCGGGAGCGAGGCCCAGGCGTCATTTACGCGGCTTGAGCGGGAGCACGACAACCTCCGTGCGGCGCTCCGGTGGGCGCGTGATACGGGCGAGATCGAGACGGGGCTGCGTATCGCGGGTGCCCTCTGGCATTTCTGGTACACACGCGGCTACATGAGCGAGGGGAGTGGCTGGCTCGAATCGCTGCTCGCCCTCACAGGGCCGAGCACGCCCGCGAGCCGCGCACGGGCGCTGCAGGGCGCGGCATGGCTCGCCTGGGGGCGGGCGGACTTCGCCGCCGCGCTCGAACGCAGTAATGCGAGCGCCTCGCTCTGGCGCGCGATCGGTGACAAACGCGGGCTCGCGGATGCACTTACATTGATCGGTGCGGCGCGCACGGATATGGGGGAGTACGCGGAAGCGGTGGCGCTCCAGGAAGAGGCATTGGCGCTCCGGCGGGAGATCGAGGACCGGCGGGGGATCGCGCAGTCGCTCAATAATCTCGCCAATGTCCTCAGGCATCGCGGTGAGCGCGAGCGGTCGCTGCGGCTGTACGAAGAGGGCCTCGCGATACGACGCCAGGATGGCGACCGCATGATGAGCGCGACAATTCTCCTCAATATCGGGCAGTTGCTCCAGGAGCTTGGGGAGTACGAACGCGCGGACCGCGCCCTCACGGAGAGTCTGGAATTGCACGGCAATTTCGGTGGCAAGGTACATATCGGCAACGTGTTCAACTCGCTGGGGAGCGGTGCGCGCGCCCGTGGGGAGCATCGCCAAGCCCAGGAGCAGTACGACCGCTGCCTCGCACTCTTCCAGGAGGTCGACAGTAAGGCGGATATTGCCCGCACCCTGATTAATCTCGCCCATCTCGCGCACGATACCGGCGATTCCCTGCACGCGGAAATGCTGGCAGAGGAGAGCCTCGCGCTCTCACAGGCAACGCATCACGCGCGCAACACGGCCTATACTCTCATCTGCCTGGGAGACATCATCCGCGCGCGGGGCGATCTGGAGACGGCACGCGCGCGCTACGTGGAGAGCTTGCAATCCTTCCGCGCGGCAGGGAATCCGCTCGGAACGATGCAGGCAATCGAACGGCTTGGCTTGCTCGCCACCGATGCGGCGTGCAGCGACGCAGCGGCACGCCTGCTCGGCTTCAGCGCCGCGACACGCGCGATGATGCGCACGCCCGCGCCACCGGTCGAACGCGATCCGCTCCTGCGCGCCGAAGCGATGCTCCGGGATACGCTGGGTGCAGAGGCGTTCCACGTCGCATGGGAAACGGGCAGCGCGATGACGCTGGATGCCGCTGTTGCCGAAGCACTGGCCCTCTCCCGTCTGCCGACGCTCGCCTGTGTGGCAAAGGGCGCATGACGCGCACCCTGCCACATCATCTTTTGCGCGTCGCTCGTCACGCACGTCCTCGTGGAGTAAGATACGCATACCTGAGTAGGAGATGCACCGCGCACCCCTTCCCTCTCAGCACTCAGCACTTCGTCGGTAGGAGGGTCGAATGGACGAACAGGACATGGATGTGACCGAGCACGGTACGGACATCGATCTGGATGCCGCCGAGGCGATGCCGGGTCATCGGGGCGCACGGCGCAAGGAGCACATGGATGCGGCACGTCGCCGCGCATCCGAGCGAGTGGATGAGATGCAACGGCAGGCGCTTGCGATCCCCCGGAAGGTCGTTTCTGAGGCGGTCGGCGCGCTCCCGGTGCAGACGCGCGAGCATCTCCGGCAGGGCGCGCGTGAGAGCGTGCTGGCGGTGCAGTCGTTCGTCGATGCGATCAGCTCGGCGGGTCTGATGGCGGTCGATCGCATCTTCGCGGACCCTCGCACCCCGCAGGAGACCGCCCAACCGCGCCGCATCGTCATCGAGCGTGAGGAATCGACCACCCTTTAGCGCACGGTTCACAGTAGCTGGCACTTATGATTTTGGGTGGAGGCGGGCTTTAGCCTGCCAGAGCAAGGGACGGCAGGCTAAAGCCCGCCTCCACCGGGGTGTTCTCACTTCGGGAAGACGACCGAGGCAAGAATCGCGTCGCAGTCCGCGCGGCGCGATTTTGTGTCATTGGTGAGGAAGCTGTAGCGTGATCCCCCGTGATCGACGAGCCATTGCACCCCCGTAGCGGGCTGATTGGTCGGTGATGGCGTCGTAGAGACGGCGCGAAACTCCATGAACTTGCCCGGCTCTCCCCCGATCGGCACATCGGTGACCGGACCTTGGGTGAACGTCCGGTTCAACGCGCTCGATTGACTGGCGCGGAGGGTCTGGAAGTCCGCGTCAATCGTCTGTGTCGTGGGGGATGTGCGGATCATCAGAAAGACGCCGTCTGGCCCCAGAAGCGTGATGACATCTTGCGCTGAGGATCCCGTGCTGATCGCGCGCCATCCGGGCGGGAGTCGCAGGTTGATCCGCCCCTTGGGGTCGTTCCAGAGTGTCGGCTGACTCGCGACGGCGGTCTGCGTCGCGGGGGAGCGCGTCGCGGTCGCGGTGACGAAGACGCGCGCGGTGGCAGTCGCAGGGATGCGCACGGTGTGGCTGCTGCAGGAGCGGAGGATGATAAATCCGAAGATCACCCCACCAATGATCCACCCGATTCGCCTGGGCTTCCGAGGCGGGGGGTACCGGTTCATGCCGGGTGGCATCGCAGGCGGCGCATTCGGGTACTGTGGCGGTGGATAAAAGGCCGGCCTTGGAAGCTCTTGCGGCGGGGCGGGTCGTGCGGGATACGGCCGTGCCTGGGGCTGTGCTGGGGCAGCAGGCAACCTCGGCGTGGGTGGCGCGGACGGTCGTGGATCTGCTTCGCGCGCGGTGGGAGGCGGCGAAGGTGGGGTGTTCGGTATGGGCGCTGGCACGGTCGGCGGCGGGAGCGGTACTGGGAGCGGAGTCGATGGTTCACTCGTGCGTGCGTCGGCACTGGGTGGGTTGATGAGCGCGTCGAGATCGCGCAGGACATCTGCCGCCTGTGCGTACCGGAATGCGGGCTGCCGTTCGAGCAGTTTCGTCACGAGCGAGGCGAGTGGTGGCGTGAGATTCGCTCTGGCACCGGATGGTGCGCCGGTGAGCATCGTGGAGAGCACCGCGCCGAGGCTATAGAGGTCACTTCGTCCGTCGATGTGCCCGAATCCCGCTTCCTGCTCCGGGCTCGTATAACCCCGTGTGCCCGGTTGGGGCGCACCGAGTTGCAGGATCGGGGAGTCCCGACTAATCTGTGCCTCCCCGAGGCCGGTCACTTTCGCGGTGCCGTCCTTCGCAATCAGGATATGGGCGGGCGAAAGGTCCCGATGCACGATGTCCGCGCGGTGCAGTGCATCGAGGGCGAGTGCGAGATCGCGGGCGATACGAAGCGCGTCATCGGCGGGTATCGTGCCCGCAGTAGCGAGCACGTCGCGCAGCGTCGATCCATCGACGTATTCCACGATGAGATAGGCGGTGCCGTCCGTCTCTACGATGCATTCCTTGACCGCGACGATATGCGTCTCCTGGACGAGGCCGGATACCTGCGCCGCGCGCTGAAAGCGCGCCAGGCATTGCGTGTAGCGCGGATGGCCCGCCGCGAGTCGGTGGATCGCCACGGGCTGATGACGCTGCGTATCGGTGGCGCGCATCACCTCGCCGCACCCATCGGTGCCGAGCAGCCGTTCGACGGCGTATCGACCGCCCAGAATGTCATGCGGTAGTGGTAGTGGTAGCGGGAGCGGCGATCCAGCAGCGGTATTCATCGTACCCCACTCGTTCAATCGTCTCTTCATCCATGCATAGTCATGCATTGGGGCACTGTGCAGTATATGCCATCTGAAGGGAGAAACGCCTGACGCGCACCGCCGGTTCCCTGGGTCACGAATCAGGACTCCGAACCCCGCACTGCCCCGTGGTATACTTGCCCTCCGGTTCGTCTGACCGAGCGCGCAACAGGGGGTGCCATGATGCGTTGGATCGCGATTGGGCTGATAGTGGTTGGTGCGGTCATCCTCGTGCTCTCGCTTTTCGCCGATGCGTTGGGCCTTGGGGCATCCGGGAGCGGTTTCGGGTGGAAGCAATTGATCGGCACGATACTCGGTGCGGGTATCTGCCTGGGTGGTGCGCGCGCATGGTGGGTGATGACACACCCGCGGGCACGCGGAACGGAGACTGAAGATTGAAGGGTGTGATCCTCGCGGGGGGATTGGGGACGCGGCTCTATCCACTCACCCACGCCACCAGCAAGCAACTCTTGCCGATCTACGATAAGCCGATGATCTACTATCCGATCCAGACGCTCGTGCGTGCCGGGGTGGATGACATCATGGTCGTGACCGGCGGTCCCCATGCGGGGGATTTCATCCGCGTCCTGCGTAATGGGCGGCAGTTCGGCGTGCGCCACCTCGAATACACCTATCAGGAGAACCCGGAAGGTGGGTTGGCGCAAGGGCTTGGGCTGTGTGAGGAGTTTGTCGGCGGCGATTCGGTCGCCTTCATCCTCGGGGACAACACGACGGACGCCGAGATCCGCCCGGCTATCGAGCGGTTCCAGTCCGGTGCGATGGTCTTCCTCAAGCACGTCCCGGATCCCGAACGGTTCGGCTGCCCCGTCTTCTCCGCCGAGGACCCCCTGCAAATCACGCGCATTGAGGAGAAACCGGCGATCCCCGGCAGCCCGTACGCCGTCACCGGGCTCTACCTCTACGACGCGACGGTCTTCGAGCACATCCGGTCGATTACGCCCTCTGAGCGCGGGCAGTTGGAAATCACCGATGTCAATAACAGCTACCTGCGCGATGGCAAGCTGGCCTGGGAAGAACTGGACGGTTTCTGGAGCGATGCCGGGACCTTCGAGAGCCTGTACCGCGCGAACAAATATTGGGCGGACAAAGCCCTCGGAGACTAGGACGAAGGACTAAGGACTAAGGACTAAGTGAGAGAGGCGAGCCCGAAGAATGATACCGGCTGGGACGGGACTACGTAGTCCTCAGTCCTCAGTCCTTAGTCCTGAAAGAGGAACCGATGCTTGAGCAGGAAGAACAGTACGCCGCAGAGGCGATCGCGGCGGCGCTTCAGGAGATGGGCTACACGCTCCCAGCGAAGATGCCGCCACTCCGGCGTATCCCGCTCGAAGGGCAGTGGGGCGTCGGCTCGCCCATCGCAATGGCGCTCGGCGAGAAGGACCGGACGAAGATTGCCGCCATCGCTGAAGGTGTCGCGGAGCGGTTGCGCGCCCTCAATCACTTCGCGGATGTGCGCGCCGAGAATAACTTCATCAACTGCATCTTCGATACCGACAAGGTCGCCTCGGCGGTCGTCCAGAATGCCCTCTCCGCAGGGAGCGAGTATGGCAAGGGCGCGCCGATCAGTGGGCGCGTGATGATCGAGTACGCGCAGATGAACACGCATAAGGAGTTCCACGTCGGGCATCTGCGCAATGTGGCGCTCGGCGCGGCGCTCGTGCGGATCATGCGCTTCGCAGGATATGACGTCGTCGCGGCGTCGTATCCCGGCTGATATCGGCCTCCATGTCATCAAATGCCTCTGGTGTTATCGGGAGTTCCATGCGGGCCAGGAACCGAAAGACCCCGCGCAGCGCGGCCGGTGGCTCGGGGAAATCTACGTGGAAGCCAATCAACGGCTCGAGTACCGCAAGGATGTCAGCGACTTCATCGCGCGGCTGGTGCTGGAAGATGCGGCGTTCAATGTCCAGGTCGATTCGATGATGAAGGAACTGATCCACGCCGGTATCCCGCACAGTGATGTCGCGAAGTTGATCGGTGTGCTTGCCAGCCACAAACCGTTCGATCCGCTCGTCTACATCAACGCCGAGATGATCCCGATCTTCTGGGAGTACATCGGCGCGGAATTGCGCTCCGAGAAGCGGCGCGACGCGACAAAGCATCAGGTCGATGGCCTGCACTCCGATATATTGGCGAGCCTGTGGACGGAGTATCAGCGGCTCGATGCCCACTTTCGCCAGTGGTGGAAGCCGAGCGAGACCTGGGAGGCGGAGATGCGCGCCCTCTTCCAGGCTGGGATCGCAAGGATCCGGCGCTCGTCGCACTCTGGGAGCGGACACGGCAGTGGAGTCTCGATCAGTTGCACGCGATCTTCGCCCAACTTGACGCGCCAATTGATGTCTATTTCTTCGAGAGCGAAGTCGAGGAACCGGGCCGCAAGATCGTGCAGGACCTCCTCGACCGCGGCATCGCGGAAATCAGCGATGGCCTCCCCGTCGTCAAAATCGATGAGAAGTTAGGCCTGACGAAGGAGACCTATCGCACCCTGCCGGTCCTTCGCTCCGACGGAACGACCCTCTACGCCACGAAAGACCTTGCGCTCGCGGAAGTCAAGTTCGAGCAATTCCACATCGACCACTCGATTTATGTGGTCGACGCGCGGCAGTCGCTCTATGTGCAGCAGATCTTCAAGATCCTTGAGTTGATGGGCTTCTCCGAGGCGGCGAAGTGCCGACATCTTCCCTATGAACTTCTGATCCTGCCGGACGGCACGATGTCCTCGCGCACCGGGAACGTGGTCTTCTTCGAAGATGTCGCAGCGGAAGCGATCAGTCGCGCGCGCTCCGCAGTCGATGAGAAGAATCCCGATCTGCCCGAGGAGAAGAAGGCGGAAATCGCACAATCAGTCGGCATGGGCGCGCTCTTGTATGGAATGCTCGATCGGGACAATAACAAACAGATCGTCTTCGAGTGGGAAGCCGCGCTCTCGTTCGATGGGCACGCCGCGCCCTACATCCAGTACGCCCACGCCCGCGCCTGCCGCATCCTCGAACGGGCAGCGGCGGAGGGCATCGCCCGCCCGGACGCGACCGCCGCGTTGCATCTGCGCGACCCGGCGACGGAGGAATTGAACCTCTTGGAGCAGATCGGCAACTTCCCGGCAGAAGTGCGCCGCGCGGCGGAACTCGATAAACCGCTCATCATCGCGAACTATGTCTATGATCTCGCCAAGCGCTTCTCGGACTTCTACGGTGCCTGCCCGGTGATGCAGGCGGAGCCGCCGACGCGCACGGCCCGCCTCTCCCTCGTCGATGCCACCCGCCAAACCCTCGCCAACGCCCTCGCCCTCCTCGGCATCCACGCGCCCGACGTGATGTGATCGGGGATTTAACGCAGAGGACACAGAGGACGCAGAGAACACAGAGAGGGAAAGAGGAAAAAGAGAGAACGGAGATGGAGAAAGACCAAACATTCTCTTTCTCTGCGCTCTCTGCGTCCTCTGTGTCCTCTGCGTTTCGTCGTTTTCTCTTCTGAAGGGCGGTGGGTGTGAGAAGTGAGATGAGGCGGGAGCGGAATCGGTTGCGGGAGGGGGCGGTGGTGCCGGTGCTGGCACCGCTCTGGCTCGGCTCAGAAGCGCCGGGGGTCGCAAATGGACCGGCGACGCTCGATCGCGCGCTGCGTGCCCATCTCGCGGATTGGGGCGCGGATGGTGTCGGCCCGCGCCTGCGCCCCGCCATTCGCCTCGAAGGGCCGGAAGAGACCCCGGCGGCGGGCGGCGAGTCGAACTTCAAGCATCTCGAGGCGGTTTCCAGCTTCTGCCGTACCCTTGCCGGTCGGGTAACGGAGACGGTGCGGCAGGGGGCACTCGCGCTCGTCATCGGTGGCGATCACGCGATCAGTATCGGCTCCATCCCCGGCGCGCGGGCGGCGCTCGGCCCGGATGCCCGGCTCGGCATCATCTGGCTCGATTCTCACGCCGATCTCAACACTGCGCAGACGACACCGAGTGGACATATCCACGGAATGCCGCTCGGGATCGCGCTCGGTCGGGAACAGCATCCGGCCTTCCACATCACAGGCGCGCCGCCGTGGGTCCGTGAGGAGGATGTGACACTGATCGGCATCCGTCTCCTCGATCCGGGCGAGCGGTCGTATCTGCGCACGAGTAAGGTGCATTTCCATCCGGTGGAGGATGTCGATGCGCGGGGGATGGCGACGGTCGTGCGCGAAGCGGTGGAAACGATGATCGCGTCCGGCGTCGATGCGGTGCATGTCAGCTTCGACCTCGATGTCCTCGATCCGCTGGCGATGACTGCCGTCAATACCCCCGTACCGGGCGGTGTGACCGTCTCGGCGTGCGCGGCGGCCCTCCGACACCTGCTGGATGCCCGCCTGCCTGTCGTCTCGGCGGACATCGTCGAACTGGACCCGACGCACGACCAGGAATATCGCGGCGTCCTCACCGCCGCCTACCTCGCGGGCGTCCTGCTCGGCGCAACAACGCTCTAGCGAAGCAATGAGCGGGTGCCCTTTGGGCAGGAAGCAATGAGCAATGAGGTAGGGGCGCACGGGTGCCCTTTGGGCAGGATGCGCCCTCTTTGAGTAGAGGCTACTCTCTGCCGAGGCGCTGGAGAAGCAACTGCACGGGTCGTGTGTGGGGCGAAGGCGCGGCCTCACGGATCGCAAGGAATGTCAGCAGCGCCGCGAGGAAGAAGGCGGCACCGGCAACGAGTGCAGCGATGTGCATTCCGGCCACGAAGGAATCGCGCGTGCTGACGAGGGAGCCGAGAAGCGCGACACCGAGTACGCCGCCTACCTGTCGGCTGGCATTCAGGACCCCGGAGGCGATCCCGGTGCGCTCCGACGCAACCGATTCCATGACGGCGGTCGTCATCGCGGGCATCGTGAAGGAGGTACCGAACCCGATAGCGACGAGTGTGCCGACGATGAGCTCGTAATCGATCGTTGCATCGAACACGATCATCGACACGAAGCCGATCCCGCCAATCAACAGGCCAATGAGCATTGGGCGGCGATAGCCAATGCGTGCGGTCACGCGACCGGCAAGGGTGGAGCCAATCACCGCCATGCCCGATTCCGGTAGCAGTGCCAGACCTGTTGCGAGCGGTGCGTAGCCGCGCACATGTTGGAAGAAAAGGCTGAGGAAGAAGAGTTGCCCGTAAAAGCCGAAATTGAGCAAGAGACCCACCGTAGTTGCGGCGGAGAAGGTGGAATTGCGAAAGAGGCCGAGCGGCAGCATCGGATTCGTTGCGCGGCGCTCGATCGCGATGAAGAGCGCGGTGGCGAGGATGCAGAGGCCCAGAGCGCCCGCGATCGGTGGTGACCCCCAGCCACGCGCGTTCCCCTCGATACAGGCGAAGGTCAGCGCGCCGAGGTCGATAATGCCCGCCGCCTGCGCCACGAGATCGTAGCCGCGTTGCCGTTCCGCCGCGACGGGAGCGACGAAGCGTAGAGTGAGCAGGAGGCCGAGCGCGCCGATCGGGACATTGACGAGAAAGATGCTCCGCCAGCCGAAGGCGCTGACGAGGAAGCCGCCAATCACCGGCCCAGCCCCCGCCGCGATCCCGGCAATCCCTCCCCAGATACCGATGGCCCGCGCCCGTTCTCGCTGGTCCGGGAAGGTGTGACGGAGGAGCGCAAGCGAAGTCGGTACGAGCAAGGCCGCTCCCATCCCTTGCAACACGCGCGCGCTCTCTAACGTGGGGAGATTCGGTGCCGCTCCGCAGAGAGCGGAGGCGACGGTGAACAGGATCAGCCCCGCCAGGAAGATGCGCCTGCTCCCCAGTCGGTCGCCGAGCGACCCGGCGGTGAGGAGCAAACTCGCGAAGACCAGTGCGTAGCCATCAACGATCCATTGGAGGCCCGTCACAGACGCACCGAGATGCGTCTGAATATTCGGCAGCGCAACAGTCACGACTGTCGTATCGAGGATCGTCATGAAATAGCCGATGCAGATCGTCACCAATACAAGCGTCTTTGAGTTTTTCAATAGGTTGGACCTTGTCTCTCTATCCTACATGCCAATTGGAGTTACGCTGTTTAACAGGGAGGAACCAGTGGTAGCAGGCTTTCCAGCCTGCCCTTTCGCACGCGGAAGGCAGGCTGGAAAGCCTGCTACCACCAGAGAAAAGCCTCACTTTGCGTAATTCCTAGCCACACGATAGCAATGACGCGATGCGTCCGTAGGGGCGGTTCGTGAACCGCTCGCTCCCGGTCTCGGCAGAAAGAGAAGAGCACAGCAACCTGGGCCGGGCGGTACACGAACCGCCCCTACGAACCACAGACAGAGCCGGATATTACGACAGGTCTATCGAGAAAGGGTATCAGAGCGGGAAATCTTCACCCCATGTGGCCGTGACACGCTCAGGGGCTTCCTCGCGATTGAACATGCCGTAATCGCGGACGATGGCCGCAACGCTCAGGCGGTAGTCCGCGAATATCTCGCTGTTCCCCTCCCCTTGTGCGTGCTGGTGGCCGACATGCGTTCGCCAGGCGAGGATCGCTTCCTCGTCACGCCAGAAGGAGAGCGAGATGTACTTGCCGGGGTTGGAAACGCTCTCGAAGCGTTCGATGGAGATGAACCCGTCGATCTTGTCCAATTCCGGTCGCAGTATTCCGGCGATAGCGAGGTAGTCCGACGCTCTCCCCGCTTTGGGTTCGACTTGAAAAATCACGGCATACATCTGATCTGACCTCCGCTTCTCTCACGCATCGTTTTCGGCGAGGAAAAACCGTGCACCTCGTCTCTCGACCGAGAGAAACAGCATAGGCGCGGAATGACCATTTGTCGAATGCATAGAAACTTTTTGTCACATCAGCTATACTGATAATTATGGAGATGATCGAGGTCGAGGCATTCGTCACGATTGCGCAACTCGGTGGGTTCACGCGGGCAGCGACGGCGCTGCATTGTTCCCAACCCGCGATTAGCCGCCGTATCGAACTGCTCGAACACGAGTTGGGCGCGCCACTGTTCGAGCGTTTGCATAGCGGTGTGCGCCTGACCGATGCCGGTGAAGCGTTCTTACCGTATGCCCAGCACGTTCTGGCTGCGGTCCGTGACGGTGCCGAGGCGGTCCGCGAGACGCGGGATGAGGATCGCGGCTGGATCACCCTCGCCCTCGTCGGCACGCTGGCAAGCACACGCCTGGCCGCGCACCTACAGCGCTTTCGTATCGAGCACCCACAGATACGGCTCATCTTGCATACGGCGCGCAGCGACGAAGTGAGCGCGCTAGTCCGGCGGGGCGACGCGCACCTCGGCCTGCGGTATTTCACCGATCCACAGCCGGACATCGTCTCGCTCGACGTCGCGGAGGAAGCACTCGTTGTCGTCTGTGCCGCGCAGAGCGGCCTCGCGGATACCCCATCACGGACTGCGGCATCGCTCATTGGCGTGCCGTGGGTTGCCTTTCCCACGGGATCGGATTCATCCGGCGACCCCTACACGCGGATACTGGAGCGGCAGCTTCTTGCATGTGGACTGGAGGGAGCGGAGATCATCGCCATCGACAGCCTGACGGCGCAGAAACGGCTCATCGAGGCCGGATTCGGCATCGGCCTCTTGCCAGCGAGCAGCATCGAGGAGGAGGTACGGCTCGGGACGCTCCAAATCCTCGATATCGCGGCCTTACGCACGACAGTCCCCGTGACGATCATCCATCGTCGCCGTGCCTTTCTCAGCCGCGCGGTGCGCCGCCTCCTTGAAGACCTGACCGGCAGCCCATAAACTCCGCTTCGGGGCGAAAGCGATTGAACCGCAGAGAACGCAGAGAGAAAAGAAAATATCGAATCCTCTCCGTGTCCTCTGCGTTCTCTGCGTCCTCTGCGTCGATCCGGGTTCTTACCTGATGAGAGGATGCAATGAGCGATGGGCGGCCCAATATTCTGCTCGTGATGGCGGATGAGTTTCGCGCCGATTGCCTCGGAATCGCGGGGCATCCGGTGGTGCAGACGCCGAACCTCGATGCGGTGGCGGCGGCGGGTGTGCGGTTCGCGCGGGCATACTCGGCGTGCCCGGTCTGTGTCCCGGCGCGCCGGACGCTCCTGACCGGGCAACGCGCGCGGACGCACGGCGTTTTCACGGACTACGATACGCCGCTGGACGGCCCGACGCTGCCGGGGGAACTGGCCCGCGCGAGATACCAGACGCATCTCGTCGGCAAACTCCATCTCTGGCCGCAGCGGGCGCGCTACGGCTTCGAGAGCATGGATTGGGCAAATGGACCCCTCGCGGGCGTCGATAACGATTATCAGCGCTTCCTCGTGCATGAGGGAGTGACCGCGCCGCGCGCATCGGACGCGCACGGGATCGCGGGGAATGCCTGGACGGCGCGGCCCTGGCATCTGGACGAGCGTCTGCACTTCACGAACTGGTGCACGGATCGGGCGCTCGATTTCCTCGAACGACGCGACCCGACCTGCCCCTTCTTTCTCAATCTGAGTTTTTTCCACCCGCACCAACCGCTCACACCGCCGCAGTTCTACTACGACCGCTATATGGCGATGGGCGACGCACTCCCGGAGCCGTACGTCGGGGAGTGGGCGCGCGACTTCGAGGGGCCGGTGCGCGGCTTGTCACTCGACGCGATGCGTGTCAGCCTCGAACCGGCGCTGATGCGGCAGTACCGGGCGGCGTATTACGCCGCGATCAATCATATCGACGATCAGGTAAATCGGGTGTTGAGCCAGGTGCCGCAGAACACCATCGTCCTCTTTCTCTCCGATCACGGCGAGATGTTGGGCGATCATCAGTGGGTCCGCAAGCGCAATGCCTTCGAGCCATCGGCGCGTATTCCACTCTTCTTCCGCTTTCCCGACACGCTCGGCATCCCGCAGCGGCAGGTGCTTACGCCACTCGTCGAACTGATGGACGTAATGCCGACGCTCCTTGATGCGGTGGGGGTGCCGATCCCGGCGAGCGTCGAGGGGCGCAGCCTCTTGCCGCTGATGCGCGGTCGCGACCGAATGGCGGGACTATGTACATGGCGAGTGCGCGACGATCGCGGATATCGCGAGCGGTATGCAGTTCGTAACCGACCGCGATTGGAAATACATCTGGTTCCCCGGCACCGGCGTCGAGCATCTCTTTCATCTCGCGGCAGACCCGCGTGAGATGGTGAACCTCGCCACGGACCCCCGGTACGCCGATCAACTCCATCACTGGCGCGCCGTGCTCATCCGTGAATTGGAGGGTCGGCCCGAAGGCTTCACCGACGGCCACACGCTCTTGGGTCTCCCCGGCCCGACGGCTCCCTGTCTCCCCGGTTTCGAGCGGCCCTGAGCAGGTATTGGTACGTTCATGCAAGAAAAGAAATGGGCGTGAGAAGCGAAAATGCCCCACCCTCTGACCGGGCGTAGCTGAGATGCTCACACGGTGCGGTCTTTTACGGGCACCGGATCACCCCACCCCGCGCTGTGGCGATCATCCGCCGCGGCGTCACCGGGCCCGCGCGCGATCGTGGACAAAGCGAACAACAACACCGGCAGCCGCCAGTAGAAGAACTGAACCTCCGCGCCGCTGAAGGCGAAGAGTGCCACCCCGAGCACCGCCGACCAACGCAGCGCCGACGGCAGATCGCGAACCTTGATTATCACCATCACCGCCGCCCAGAGCAGCGCGATGACCGACGCCACCCGTGCTATCACTGTGGCCGCATCCAGCCCGAGCCACCCCAGGGCGACCAACTGCGCCGGGATACTCTCATTCCACTGCGGCGTACCGAGCGCGGGTCGCGGCGTCTCGCGGCCGTGGTTGAAGAGCGTCGCGTCGAGGAACGCATTCGGCGACAGGCTGGCGAGCGGCAGGATCACCGCCGCAGCGAGCAGCGCGCCTACCACGGGCGGCAGCCACACCTCCCGTGGGACCCCGGCGAAGGTCGCCCTCCCTTGCACGCCAGGGAATCCACGGGCCCGCAGAGCGGCCACGAGCGGCTGGAGCAGGAGGATCGCCCAGGGCAGCGCGAAGACGACGCCGTACTGCTTGGTCGCAACCACCATCGCCGTTGCGAGGGCTGACCCGACGCGCTTCCCTTTCCCGTACAGATAGACGGCGAGCACGATCCAGAAGAACAGCAGGGAGTCGATGATCCCCAACCGCAGCGGGACCTGGAAGCCGCGCAGGAAGAGCAGCCAGAAGGCGGCGACGCAGCGGGCGGGCCAGACGCCGATGCGCGGGCGAGCGAACAGGTAGAGCAGGAGCACTGTACCCATCTCCGCCAGCGCGAGGCCGAGGCGCACGTTACCCAGGAGATAGAAGGGAATTTCCGCGAAGAGGGTGCCGGGAAAGTAGCTGTAGGTCGGGTAGTTGACTGCGTCAGGCTGGTACTGGTAGACGAGGGTGGGGACGTGCGTGTATGGGTTCTGGCCGTGGAGCAGGAAGGTTACCGCCTGGGTGGTCGCCCAATACACATCGCTGCGGGTGAAGCGGGTCGCCCAATCCCCGCGCATCAGCGCCCCGAGCGGCCACGCCAGCGCCCAGAGCAGGGTCGGGGCATATCGCCACGGGATGACCGCGAGGGCGATTAGCGCCAGGTTCACGAGCAGGTAGAGGTTGATGTGGGGGAAGACGTTCGGGCGGGCATCGTAATGCACGAACATCTCGCCGACGAGCACGACGAGCATGATCAGTCGGAAGAGGTCGGCGTGGTAGGCAGCGGGGACCGGCGGCACACCGCCACCGGGTGAGTTGGCCCCCGCACGATGGGCAAAGAAGCGCATGAGCGACACTGTATCACCGAGCGCGCCATCGTGCGACGGGCGGGCGAGGGGGCGCACTCGGTCGCCACGAGCGGACAGGTGCAGTCATGGTATGCACCTTTCGCTCACGCCCACCGACCACGCGGCGGCCATTATCGCAAGGAGCAGACGGTCACACGCTTTGCATCGCTCGCCAACCGCGCCAGAGGAGAAGCATCGCTGCACCGATGGCGACGATTTGCACCGCTCCCGCGCCGCCAATCGCCCCGCGCGTGCCCACGGTTGCCGCCGCGCCGCCAAGGGCGCCTGCGCTGACCAGTTGCACGACACTGGCTGCGGCATTCGCGACCGCGCCGGTTCTCCCCCGGACCTCCGAGGGGACGAGTTTCGCCCAGAGCACGCTGCTGAGTGTCCATGCCGGCCCCGTGCCCGCGCCGAGCATCGTCCAGCCGATGAATGCGCCGGGCAGCGTCGGCCAGAGCGCGGCGATCACGAGCCCCATCCCGGCGGTCGCGAGTCCTCCGATGACCCAGTACCGCATGTGCCCCGGTCGGATCGCGAGCCGCGTCGCGATGAGTGCGCACACGACAAAGCCCGCCGCGTGCGCCGCGATCAGGAGCCCGAAGACCGTACTCCCGTAACCGAGCACCCCTTCCACCAGCGCGACGCTGAGGACGAGCATCGTCGTATAACCGATGTCCCCCGCGAGGTCGCCGAAGGCGAGGAACCGCACGACGGGGCGGGACCAGAGATAGCGGAGGCCCGTGAGGAGGTCTGCGACGAGCGGAATTGCCTCGCCAGATGGCGTCACCTGCGGGATCGCGATCGTGGCGACGAGCGCAGCAGCGAGGAGGAAGGTGCTCGCATCGAGCAGGAAGGCACTATTGACGCCGATGAAGGCGACGAGCAGGCCCCCGACCGTCGGGCCAATGACATTCATGATCTGCGTCGAAATCTGGCTGGATGCGGCGGCATAGGGCATCAGGGGCACACCGACAATATCCGGCATCGCGGCGAAGCGGGTCGTGCCGGTGAAGATCGCCAGCCCGGCCGCGACGAAGGTAATGAGCAGTACCTGCCAGAGCGCCGTCGTGAGCGGTAAGGCGGCGATGATCGCGGCCTGCACGAGCGGCACGAGCGTCAGGATGCGCTTGCGCGAGAGGCGGTCGACAAAGACGCCGCAGGTAATGCCGATCAGGGAGGATGCAAACGTCTGAAGGACGACGGTCCCGCCCAGTGCGGCAGCCGATCCTGTCCGCTGGTAGACGTAAACGGGCAGGGCGATACGCGTCACGGCATCCCCGATCAGCGAGACCGCATTGGCGATCCAGAGCCGCTGGTAACTGGTATGGCGGAAAAGCGCCCCATATCCTGTGCGTTCTGATGTGGTCGCTGCCATCGGCCCCTTCTCTCACGTGCGGATTATGGCATATGGTAGCGGATTCGTTGGTTTCTCGTTCCTCACCCCCGGCCCCTCTCGTACGGAGCCATCGCCCAGAGATCATGGTATGAATCGGGTTTGTACAGCGATAGAGAGGGGAGGGGAACGGGAAATGCTGTTGAGTATTTTCGGGCCACGTTTCTCCGGTTTTCTCCCCCTCTCCATCGCGGACGAGGCATATCTAAATCACGGTCTCTGCGCGATGGAGAGGGGGCCGGGAGGTGAGGTTACGATTTGCGATCCTGCAAGGCACACTGCTATACTGCCGCGTGTGGCTGGGGTAGGAACGGTCATCTCATCCAGAATATCCGCATATTTCGGCATACAAAGGGAGTACGTGGCGTGCGGAATCCATTTTCGTGGAACTACTTGACGGATGTACCTGCGCGCGACCAGATCTGGGGGCCGCTTGCGATCACCTATCTCGCCCTCTTTGCCCTCGGTTTGCTCGTGACGGTGGTCATCAACAACCGGACGCGCCAGTTTTTCCCCAATAACCGCCTGCATCGGGAGATGCTGCACAAGATCACCTACCGCGCGATGTGGGGCTGGATCACCGGGCTGGTCTTCTTCGGTTGCCGCGTGCTTGGTTTGAACTTCCTTGGCTGGCGATTCTGGGAATATACCTGTTTTGTCGCTATGCTCGCAGTCATCGGCTATACCGCCTGGTGGTTGCGCGCGAAGTACCCGCCGCAGGTCGCGAAGTTCCAGCGTGAGCAGCGGCGACGCGCCTATCTCCGACCGGGCAGCGCCGCCGCGAGCGCGCTCACGAGCAACACACGCGGCGATGTCGGCTCCCGCGCGGATCGCCAGAAGCGTCTCGACCGCGCCGACCGAGACAATCGCCCTGCGCCGCGCCGCCCGCAGCCAAAGGCGTCCGCAAAGAAATAAGCGCATCGAAGAGCAGAAGACAAAAAGAGACCGGAGGCATTGCGCCTCCGGTCTATCTTTCTCGGAAAAGCCGTGCACCCCCGAGTCGATGACAACCCTCCAGCTTGCCCGCGGATTCGCGGCTCCAGCCGGGCACTCCCACGTCGCTCAGAAGGAACTCCTTACCGTTGCTACCTTCCGGTCCTGGCGGGGTTCGCAGACTCCTGACGCATGGGACCCAACCTTCAACACCGTTCCACCACAGCAGTCCTACAGGGCCGGACCTCACGGGGGAATTCAACCCCGCTAAAGCGGATTGCGGGTACAGGGCACCGCTAGCTCCCCGTCTAGCACGACCCCCGGATTGTACGCCTCTGCGCGCGCGGCGTCAATCGAGCAATGAGCGATGAGCAATGAGCAATGAGTGGGTTCGGGGATTCCACAAACCTTGAACTCGTTACTCATTGCTCATTGCTCCCACAGGTACGTTTCTTGCTCAGAGGTAGGAATGAACGAGTCATGCACCTGTGTATGACAGCGAACGGACGAAAGGAGCAATGCGCGATGCGTATTAATCTCGGTACGAAGGTGATGAGTGCGGATGGGAAAGATGTCGGCAAGATTGACCGCCTCGTGGTCGATCCTCGCTCGGAGCGGATGCAGGAATTTGTCGTCCGCAAGGGATTCTTTGTCGAGCACGACATCATTATCCCCATTGGTGACGTCGTAGATGGCGTCGGCAATGACGATGACGCGGAGATTCATCTGCGGCTGACGGCAGATCAGGTGAAGCAGTTGCCGGAGTTCGTCGAGGCGTCCTATATGGCGGCCCCCGATGGGATGTATCCGGGCTACTTCGGTGCTGCATCGGGCGGGTTGGCGGGCAGCCTGCTCTGGCCCGCGCCGATCTATGAGCCTGCGAATACGAGCACGCGTGGTTCGCTGGGAACATCCTCTGACGCGCCGCTTGCGGACGGCGACATGACCGAGGAGGTCATGCCCGGCATGATGCAGGATCGCTTGCAGGAATCCCGCCCCGGTAATGTCTTTCTCTCCACCGGCACCGATGTCAAGACACATAACGGCGACAAAGTCGGCACGGTGGACGAACTCGTCGTTGACCCCACGCGCGGCAAGGTGACGGAGCTGATCGTCAAGAAGGGTCTCTTCGGCGGCAAGGAGATCCGCATCCCGACGCAGTTCATCGATGAAATCGACGATGATGCGGTGTATGTCTCGCTCGACAAGGAGCGCCTCGAACGGTTCACGGTCGATCGATAGCAACGAACAGTGGGCATGACCTCACCTCACCCCCCAACCCCCTCTCGTACGGAGCCATCAAGTGGCGAGGGGGAGCAACCCTTGATATACCTCGGTATCCCTCGAACACCACGGCAATTTACGTGAGACCCCCTCTCCACGCAGATGGCTCCGTACGAGAGGGGCCGGGGGTGAGGTTGGTTCCATTTCCCGGCATTGCAGCGTTGGGTGCGGCTATGCTATACTCGACAGTAACTGATTGACGGGCGTACCGTACGGCACGCCGACGTGTGAGGGGAGCTGTGCCCATGGCTTTGCAAAAGCCGAAGAAGACCGAAATCATCGTCGACTATGCCACGAAAGAAGGGGACACCGGTTCCCCCGAAGTGCAGATCGCGCTCCTCACTGAACGGATCAATCAGTTGATCGAGCACTTGAAGCTGCACGATCACGATCATCACTCGCGGCGCGGGCTCTTGAAGCTCGTCGGGCGTCGCCGACGCTTGCTCGCCTATCTCAATAGCAAAGATTCCGAGCGGTATCGTGCGGTTATCGCGCGGCTCGGGCTGCGTCGCTGAACCGGGCGGAGGCAGTATTCGTTTTGATGCTACGACACCACTCTTCGTTTCAGGTCCAGAGAGTGACAGGTGAGTGCGAGACTCAGGGGAATGACACCCCTGAGTCTCTTGTTTTAAATATGGAGGTGCGGATGACGTAACCGAGCATGGCCGCAGGGGGCCTTGGGTATTGGAGCATGGATGTGCGCGGCAGGCGAAGCGCCGATCGTATCTATCCTCCAGTCCCTGAGTCTCCCCGCCGTTCATTGGCGTGGGGCGTGTCGCCTCACGGAGATTCAGTAGCGAAGCGCAGAGGCGCTTGGAGAGAAGAATTCACACATGGCATATCCTACGGTACATACCGTGTCCGCCGACTTCGGCGGGCGTACCCTCACTCTTGAGACCGGAAAACTCGCGGAGCAGGCGCAAGGCGCATGCACCGTCCGTTACGGTGACACCGTCCTTCTCGCCACCGCCGTTGGCGAGCGGGAAGCGCGCGAAGGGCTCGATTTCTTCCCGCTGACCATCGAGTACGAAGAGCGGATGTATGCCGCCGGCAAGATCCCCGGTGGCTTCATCAAGCGCGAAGGTCGCCCCACCGAGGCGGCAACACTCGCCGCTCGTCTGACTGACCGACCGATCCGCCCCCTGTTCCCGAAAGGGTATCGCTCCGAGGTGCAGGTGATTATCACCGTCCTCAGTGCGGATCAGGAGAACGACCCGGACATCCTTTCCGTCATTGGTGCATCCACTGCGCTGATGCTCTCCGGCATCCCCTTTCAGGGGCCGGTGGCAGCGTCGCGCGTCGGGTTCGTCGATGGCAAACTCCTCGTCAACCCGACGAATCAACAGCTCGCCGATAGCCGCATGGATGTCGTCATCGCAGGGACGAAGGATGCGGTGATGATGGTTGAGGGCACGGTGGGTATCCTGCCGGAAGAGACGGTCCTGGCGGCCGTTCAACTCGGGCACGAGGCGTTCCAGTCGATCCTCGCGCTTCAGCATCAACTCGTCACACTGGCGGGCAAGCCACGCTGGGAGTTCACGCCGCCCGCCAAGGATACGACCGCGAGTGAGGCTGTCCGCGCCTTTATCGGCACCCGGCTGCACGACGCGATCTATCAGGCAGACAAGGCCCAGCGGCAGGAAGCGATCCACGCGCTTCACCATGAAGTGCGCGATCACTTCGCCGCACACGAAGCGGAAGGCGCACAGGTCACCGTCCGGGCGGCGCTGAGTGCCTTCGAGGACCTCGAAGCGGAGACGGTGCGATCCGCGATTCTCAAAGATGGCGAGCGGCCCGATGGGCGCGCGCTCACCGAAGTCCGCCCGATCTGGTGCGAGGTCGGCGTCTTGCCGCGCACGCACGGCAGCGCGATCTTCACCCGTGGGCAGACGCAGATCCTCAATGTGCTGACGCTCGGCTCGACGAGCGAGGAGCAAAAGCTCGACGGCATCGGCATCGACGAGATGAAGCGCTATATCCATCACTACAACTTCCCGCCCTACTCGACGGGCGAGGTGAAGCGGATGCGTGGGCCGGGCCGACGTGAAATCGGCCACGGCGCACTCGCCGAGCGCGCCTTGCTCGCCGTCCTGCCGACCAAAGAAGAATGGCCCTACACGATGCGACTCGTCTCCGAGGCGCTCTCATCGAACGGCAGCACCTCGATGGGCAGTGTCTGCGGTAGCACCCTCTCGCTCATGGATGCGGGCGTGCCGATCACTGCCCCGGTCGCGGGCGTGGCGATGGGACTCATCACGGGTGAGAAGGGCGCGTTCCAGATTCTGACGGACATTCAGGGCATCGAGGATCACCTCGGTGACATGGATTTCAAGGTCGCGGGAACCGCGGAAGGCGTCACGGCGATCCAGATGGACATCAAGGTCCAGGGTATCACCTTCGAGATCATGGGCAAGGCGCTCGCGCAGGCGCACGAGGGCCGGATGCACATCCTCGGCAAGATGCTGGAAGTGATGCCCGCGCCGCGTGGCACGATGTCGCCGTACGCACCGAGTGTCATCAGCATCAAGATCGACCCATCCAAGATCGGTATGGTGATCGGCCCTGGTGGCAAGAATATCCGCGCCATCACGGAGCAGACGAGCACCAAGATCGATATCGAGGATGACGGCTCGGTCTTCATCTCCTCCGTCGACCAGGAGGGGGCACAACGGGCGCGTGAGATGATCGAACGGATGACGGCGGAAGCGAAGATCGGGGAAATCTACCTCGGCAAGGTCGTACGCATCATGCCTTTCGGCGCGTTTGTCGAACTCTTCCCCGGCAAGGACGGCCTCGTGCATATCTCCGAACTGGAGACGCACCGCGTCGAGCGCGTCGAGGACATCGTCAATCTCGGTGACGAGATCAATGTGATGGTCACGGACATCGACCCCCAGGGGAAGATCAGCCTCTCCCGTAAGGCGGTCCTCACGGGCGAGATGCCGCCACCCAAGGCACCGCGTGGCGACCGTGGCCCCCGCCCCGGTGGCTTCGATCGCGGCCCGCGCCCGAACGGTGGGGGCGGCTACGACCGCGGCCCCCGCCGCGAGGGTGGCGAGAGCAACTAACCCTGTCTGAACGGATGCCCTACAGCAGGCATCCTGAGGATGCAAAGAGCGATGAGCGGAGCGGGTTTTCCCGGCTCCGCTTTTTCGTAGTATCCGCCCCCACCCCCCACTGCCCAAAGGGCACCCGCTCCCCCGCCACGCGAGGGAGGGGTGCCTCACCGCAACGTCCATAGCGAGAGTTCACCGTGCTCTCTCCAGATCAAGCTCCCCTCTCCCGCTTGCGGGGGAGCGGGTGCCCTTTGGGCAGTGGGGGGTGGGGGCCAGTATCAAAAACCAATGCACCCCCGAATCGGTCGATTCGAGAGTGCATTGGCGGGGGGTAGTAAAGGGCTCTGGATGGGATGTGGGGTCGATCATGCGATCGACCCCACATCGCTGTCTCAGGAGAAGTATCCCGTGATGTCGATCACGAAGTCTCCTCCGCTGCTGGTGTACAAGTTGTAGGTCCCGTTGGCTCCCACACCGACGATGAACGCATTCGGTGCTACCTGCTTCGGTACGAAGTTCAGGTTGCTCGCCAGCGGCAGCGGCCCGCCGTTCGGGAAGAGCGTCGCGAACCCCGCCGGTGTGGTGTTCGCATCATTGGCCACCGTCGCATTGCCGACCAGTGCCTTTGCCGAAGCGGGTACCACCACGCCCTGAGCGGCGAAGTTGCCGGGCAGATTGAGTGTCTGGCCTGCGGTGAGCGTTGCATTGGGCTGCACCACTGCCGTGCTCAATCCCCGCGTATCCAGCTCACGCACCGGTGAACTCAGCGGTGTGAACAACAGCCCTCCTGCTGCGACATTGTCGAAGTAGCCGGTGACGTCGATGACGAAGTCGCCGCCGGTGTTCGAGAAGAGGTTGAAGGAGCCGTCGCCCCCAAGCCCCACCGTGAAGGCGTTGGGTGCCACTTGCTTCGGTACGAAGTTCAGGTTGCTCGCCAGCGGTAGGGTCGTGCCACCCGGGAAGATGGTCGCGAATCCTGCCGGTGTCGCGTTGCCGTCATTCGCCACCGTCGCGTTGCCGAAGATCGCCTGCGCTGAGGCGGGGACGGTCACACCTTGATAGGTGAAGCGCCCGGGGAGATTGAGCGTCTGCCCTGCGGTCAGCGTTGCGCCCGGGTGAACGAAGGCGGTGTTACCCGCGCGGGTGTCGAGCAACCGCACCGGCTGGCTGAGGGTGTGGAAGTAGAGGCCACCGGTGCCGGGGGGCGCGTAGTAGCCGCTGATATCAATAATGAAGTCGCCGCCCGTCGAGGAGAAGAGCGTGAATGACCCGTCGGCACCGAGCGCGACCGTGAAGGCATTCGGGCGTACGGTGCCCGGTACGAAGTTGAGGTTCGACGTCAGGGACGCCGCCTTGACCGAGGCGCTCGCCGTGCCTGATCCATTGCTGGGTTGGAGCGACGCGAAGCCGGCCGGTGCGCCAATGCTGTCATCGACGGTTGCGTTGCCGACAAGAGCTTGCGCCTCTGCGGGAACGGTGACGCCGAGGTAGCTGAAGTGACCCGACACCGTGAGAGAGCCACCCCCCGCCAGCGACTTATTGGGATGGACGAAGGCCGTTGCACCGGGGCGCGTGTCCAGAAGGCGGACAGGCTTGCTCAGGGGATAGTATTGCAATCCGGTGGTCGCAACAGGTCCACTGCCTGCCTTCACCGTCAGGGTGCCGGTGCCGGTGCTCGTCCCGAACTTCGGGGTGGTCGCTGCCGGATTGTAGACAGCGGTGATAGTGTAGTTTCCCGATGCGGTACCACCCGGCAGCGAGTACGCTACCGATGCCAGGCCACCCGTTACCGTGCCTGAGGTCACCGGAGCGCCGATCGTTGTCGTGCCCTGCTTCACGGTGAAGGTCACCGTGCCCTCATTGACCGCAGTCGATGACGTGACGGTGGCAGTCAATGTGACGTTTTGAGCGGTTGTCGAGAAGGGGGTCTCTACATTGGCTACTGCGGTTGTCGTGGCGTTGACGCCAATGGTCAGCGTGCCGGTCCCCGAACTCGCCTGGAAATGCGTGTTCGTCGGGGCGATATTGAAATCGGCAACGATTGTATAAGAACCAGCGGCGGTGCCTGCGGGCAGCGTGTAGGTTGCGGTCGCTGCACCGTTCGTAACCGTACCCGAAGTGACCGGATTGCCGATCGTCGTCGCGCCCTGCTTCACGGTGAAGGTCACGGTGCCCTCATTGACCGGGGAGCCCCCTGCCACCGTCGCGTTGAGCGTGATGTCCTGCGCGGTTGCGGAGAAGGGCGTTGCCGTATCCGTCACCGTTGTGGTCGTCAGGGGAAGGGTATAGGTGAAGTTATCGAATGCCGCGATCGCATTCGGGCAGCTCTCGGTGCCACCGACGGTCGGGCAACTGAGGACCAGGTTGAGTGCCCACGTCGTGAACGACGTGCCCGCAGGGAAGGTAAAGGAGAAGGGCACCCAGCCGTTCGTTGCGGCGGTGGTTTTTACCGGGAAGGATGACACCGTCGGGAACGCCACGGTGCAGGGCGGAGCCCCGTTGGGATCGCAGGCAATGAGCTCGATCTGCAGTTCCGCATTGGTGCTCGTGCCGGGGGAGAAGTTGTAATAGCCGGTCAGTATCCCACCGGGGAGTACGGAGATGTTCTGATAGATCACTGCCGGGGCATTGCCGCCGGTGATTGAATCCACCTCGCCGAATTTTGTCAGGCTTTGGGCGTTGATCTTCGCTCCGCCGACGGTGATCGTGCTCGTCACTGAGGCGTGCGCGATCACATTGAACTGGGAGTTACTGCCGCCGGTCCCGAAGCCCTGCCAGCCAACGACGCCGTCCTCGAAGTTCGGGTTCGTCAGGCCGGGAACCAGGACGGGGTTGTTGTTGATATTCAGCGTGCCGCTGTTTCCGGTCAAATCCCTGGAAGTTGGGGTTGACGCTGCGGCGTTGTAGACCGCATCAATCGAGTATCCGCCGACGGGGGTGCCACCCGGTATCGAGTAGGTCACTGCCGCTGCACCGTTCGCGACCGTTGTCGAGAACACGGGAGAGCCGATAATTGTCGATGGCCCCTTGCCGCAACGAGAACTTCACCGTTCCCTCGTTCACCGGGGTCGATGAGTTGACAGTGGCGTGCATCGTCACATTCTGCGCTGCTGCGGAGAAGGATGCGCCGACGTCGGCACCGTGACCGTCGTATTTGCCTTGTTCACCGTCAGCGTGCCGCTGCCATTGCTCGTCGTGAAGTTCGGGTTTGACCCGGGTTGTAGACCGCGTTGATCGTGTATCCGCCGACGGGCGTGCCACCCGGCAGCGAGAAAGTCGCCGATGCCGCGTTGGTTGTCACGGTGCCCGACGTGACCGGCACACCGATCGTTGTTGCCCCTTGCTTGACCGTGAAGGTGACGGTCCCCTCATTGACCGTGGACGCCGCAGTGACTTGTCGCATTGAGCGTCACATTTTGCGCAGACCCTGAGTAGGTGGCTGTCGCATTCGTCACTGCCGTGTTCGTCGTTGGCGACGCTGGCGGATGTGTACTGGATATTATCGAATGCCGGCTACCTGACCGGTGCAGCTCCAGGGGTATCCCACTCGCAACTTCAGCGTACAGTCAAGTCACTGGAGTGGCGAACCGAATATGTTCAGCAGGGAATGGTGTAAGTGAACTGCACCCAGCCGTTCGTCGCCGTTGTGAACAGGGTCAACCGCATTGGCACCCGACAGCCCCACACCAATGCTCAACATTGATCTGCCGCCGCAGCGTTCGGGCTAGCACCATCCAGGTATGAACCAATAATAGCCAGTGATCGTCCCACTCGGTAGCACCGGAAAGTCTTGGGAGACTGTGGCGATTGGATTAGACCCGCTTTCGTCGCTCATCTTGGCGAATTGCGTGCCATGCTGGGGCGTGATTCGGGCCCCGGAGCTCGACACGACCGCAGCGTTGGGAACTGAACCATAGAAGATATTCACGAACCAGCTAGGACCGAAGGCGCCAGGAACATCTCGAAGTCCCCGTTCGTGATACCGAGTGGCACCGAGTACCGCCGGAACCGCAACCATCGACATCGCTAAGAGGCTGATTATCAGTGCAACCAGCCCACGTCGCATCCCGTTCCCCTTGTTCATTGTTCCCCTTCTTCCACCCTTGCGGCACCCCTGCCGCCCCCAGATCATTACTCCGCGCTTCGTGCTTCATGATGGCGTTGGTTGTGGATGCGTTTCTTCTCTCGGATTTCCCTGAAGCTCCCTCCCGGTCCCCGTGGTGCACACAAACTGATGCGGCCTCAAAGGCCGACACGCGGCAACACCGCCGATCCGTCATCACGTCCACTGTTGGCAGGGTACGTGATGATGGATGGGGTGCCATCGTCCAAATGACGCATTCATGAGAATGCGTGAACGGACTGAGTAAAATTACTTGTGGGAATTGAAAAACTAGACGATACCGTGGTCGACCGCGAAACGGGTGGCCGCCACGCGTGTCGACACACCCAGTTTGTTGTAGATCGACCGCAGATGCTGGTTGATAGTGCGGGGGCTGAGGGTGAGATGACTGGCGGCCTGTCGGCTGGTCCACCCCTGTGCGACGAGGCGAAGCACTTCCACTTCGCGCGCGGTGAGGCCCGCCGGACGGCCCGATTCGGGGAAGGAGAGGGTCGCGAGTTTCGTGGTGAGGGTGGCGACGAGGGCGAGAGTGGATCGCGCGCCCAACCGCTGGCAGAGGGCGCGCGCGCTGTTCAGGGAGCGTCGGGCGTCCTCCGGTTTGCCGGTTGCGATGTACAACTCCGCGAGAGCAATCGCGGTGAGTGCCTGTTGGTAGGGGGCGGCGCAAGCATCCGCGAGGGTATGTGCCTGGCAGAGATGTCGCTCTGCTTCGGCGTATCGCCGTGCATCGGTGTAGAGTCTGCCGAGGGCGCGATGTGCGTTGAGCAGGTCGAGCGGCTGGCGCGGGGCACGCGCGTCGGTCAGGGACTGCTCCGCGTGCGTTATGGCCGCCGCCGTCTCCCCGATCGCGTGATGATACTCCGCCCATGCGTGATGCGCGGCCGAGCGCCCCCAGCGCACCTCGGGGCCAGCCCACGCATAGAGACGATCCTGCGCCTCCAGCCAGCGGCGTGCCTGCGCGTCATCGCCATCGTGCAGTGCCAGCCGCACCGCGAGCGGCAACAGCCGCACGGTGGCGTTGAAATGGGTGGTACCGGGTGCGGTATCCGGCCCGTCCGGTAACCCTTCCCGCACGAGCGCCCATGCGGCGGCGGTCTCTCCCCGCGCAGCGAGCATCATGCCGATATACGACAAGTTCATCACAGCATCGCCGCTATTGACGAGCGCCCGCTGTCGTCGCTCCCAGAGGGCGTCGGCCTCTTCCCACCGCCCCGCGACCACGAGCAGCGGGCAACGGTTGAGGAGCGGCGGTACGGTGCCGAGGGTTTCCTCCACCCGCCGGGTCGTACGCGCGACTTCCTCCTCGAAGCGCCGCCGTACGTCCGGATCATCGGCGTAGAAGGGGAGGATGAAGCTGTACCCCTCAGCGACGCGCGTGGCGAGGACCGCGAGGTCCTCGCCACTGGCCGTGCTGCTCGCGATCATCGCGTCGATCGCCCGACGCATACTTTCGGGGCGGCAGAGCCACGCACAAACAAACCAGAGGGCGTATCTGCCCTCTGCATCGAGGTCGGCCGCGCGCGCTGCCAGCGTTTCCGGCGTCGCGCCGAGCAATGCGAGCGCCTCTCGCCATTGCCCGCTATAGGCGAGCAACCAGGCGCGGTGGGATTTTCGTTCCGCCTGTGAGAGCGACAGCCCCGGCAAGGAGGAGTAGGGGGAGAGGGCATCTTCGGGCAAGCCATCGAGCACCGCATCCGCCGCCGTCATCGCGGCGAGACCCTCCTCTACCCGATTCTGATAGCCGAGATTGGCCCCGACGCGGAATTGCGCCAGCCCAATGAGCGTCTCATCGCCTATCAGGCGCGCCGCCGCCAGTGCCTCGTTGGCATACGGCACGCCGCGCTCGCGATAGCGATCGAGGAAGGCCAACCCGAGCAAGATGCGCACATGCTCCGCTCCCGTGACGAGCGACCGTACCTCCGTGAATCGCGCGCGCGCCATGTGGTACGCCATCGAGCGGTAGGCCAGCCAGCCAGCCTCGATCAACCAATCCGCCATCCGTGGATCGCCCGCGCGCCGAAAGTGGTATGCCACCATGTCCGGTGCGGGCGCGTCAGTCATCGCCAGGGTCTCGGCGATGCGAAGATGTAGGCGGCGGCGGCGGCTCCCGGAGATACTCTCGTAGAGCGCCTCCCGGATCAGCGCGTGCGCGAAGGCGAACCGCTCCCCACCGCGCACATCGCGCAGCAATCGCGCGCCCATTGCCCGCTCTGCCACCTGCTCGACGATTGACTCATCCATCTCGCTGATGTGTGCCCAAATATCCAGGGGCACCTCCTGCCCGATCACGGCAGCGATGCCCAACAATCGTTCCGTCTCTGCCCCCAGTCGCGCCACGCGCCCCTCCACGACCTGCTGCAGGAGGGTCGGTACACCGATGGCATCCATGTCTTGCAGCGTCGTGCCTGCGGGCGCGAGCATACCCCGCTCTTCGAGCGCCTGGAGCAGTTCAGTGACGAAGAAGGCATTCCCGTCCGTGCGCCGCGCAAGATAGGCGACGAGTCGCTCCACATCGAAGCTCTTCAGTCGATACCGTTTCTGCACCAGGTCGGATACTGCCGCCCGAGAGAGCGGATCGAGGTCGAGGCGGACGGCGTGGGATTCGCGCACCAGGAGTGGCAGCAGCGGCGAGAGGGGATGCTCACGGGTGAGATCATCGGGGCGATAAATGGCGAGAACGAGCAGAGGGAGGGGCGCGAGCGCGCGCGCGAGGAAGCGCAGCAGATCGAGCGAGGCGCGGTCGGCCCATTGCAGATCGTCGAACACGAGGACGAGCGGCTTGCGCGCGGCGGCGGCGGCGAAAAAGTCACGAACTGCGGCGAAGAATTGCTGCGGAGTATGCACGCCCGTATGCAGGGCGTTCGGGAAAGGGGGCATCTCAGGAGAGCCAGCGAAGTGCGATCCGGCCTGGATCCAGGGATCATACGGGGGTGTCTCGGTGAGGTCGTAGCATCGCCCAATGACGGCAAGCGCCCCGCGCGACTCTGCTTCCGCGCAGAGGGCTTCGGCGAGGGCCGTCTTGCCAATACCGGCCTCACCACTGACGAGGACAAACTGCCCCCGCCCACCGAGGGCTGCTGCGAGGCTCGCACGCAGCGCGGTGAGTTCACGCTCTCGCCCGACAAGCAATGGTCCGTCTGAGGAATCGTTCGGCCCCGTCACACCGCTGGCTCTTCTCCCTGCTTTGAACGCGACATAACCCTTACCGTGAGCGAAGTGCGAAGTGCACTGCCAGTATAACACGGATAAATTGAGGGATTATGCAGTTCAGCAGAGAAAATTAAGCAATAGCAGGCGAGAAAGCCTGCTATCGCCAGATACTCAAAGTGGGATGACGATGATCGAGTAGAGCGCGAGCAGGATGATCGCCTGCGTGATGCCGAACACCGTACCGATCAGGAGTACGAGCAGGACGCTCGCTTTGAGGCCCGTTCGCCGCCAGTTCGTCTCGCGCGTCGGACCGTCGTCGTTCTCGTGCATGACCCCTCTTCCCCATGTCCGCCGACCCTCACCGTAGTATGTAACGTACGCCCTACGGATCGGTTGCGGGAAGATTCACCGATCCGTAGGGCACGTCGAGCCGCGCCCGGCCGAGGCGACCAACGACGTCAGCCAGTTTTTTCGCCGAGCGCGCGCCGTACTTGCTCCAGATGCTCGTCGAAGTGATCGATGAAGCTGTACCGGAGCGCGTCGCCGTAGGTCTCTGCGCCATAGTAGGGTTTCGCGAAGCGTGTCGCGAGTTCCGCATCCGTCCAGTCATCGAAAAATGGCAGGGCGTTCTCTGTGCCCCTGCGGATCTTCGCGACAGACTCAGTAATTGGCGTGCGCTTGCTCATGCGGGAGGTGAGGAAGTTCCATCCATCGATCACGAAGTTAGGCACACGGGCCGCTTTGCCTCTCTTCAGCGCCGTCAGTTGCCCCTTGTTAAACCCTGCCGCGCTGGCGAGATGCGCTGCGGTCGCGCCGACGGTCCAGCCGATCTCGGTCTTCGTCGTCGCCTGTGCTGCGTTCAGCGTCGCGAAGAAGTGTGCCGCTTCTTCCGCCTTGGCCTGCGCGTCCTCACACAGTTGCTGCACCTGCGTTCGTACCGGCATCGCAACCCTCCTGCGCGTTTCGCTGGCTCCCTTACTCGCCTGCCATCATCGCGGCCATGTTCCGCCCGATCACTTCCATCGTTGCGTGGTAGTCGTGGAGCGGGCTGAACTCAATATACTGCGTCCCTGCGGTAATCATAGGGAGATGACCGGGCGGCGCATAGTAGGCATCCCCAGCGCGATACAACTCCTCGCGGTCCGCGTAGCGGAAGCGCAGGACGCCTTTGATGACGTACCCCCAATGTGGGCACTGACAGCGGTCATCCGGCAACCCGGCGAAGAGCGGACCGGGATCAGCCTCCACCGCGAACGCGCCGACTTCGATGTTCATGTTCCCCCACTCGATACTGCGGATCGTTCCTTGGGGAATCTCGACTGCGATGGGAAGATCGTTCACTGAACCGTACATGGTGTCCTCCTTGCGCGCAAAACGCGCCGGTGGTCTGTGGGATTATTCGGTCGGATTGGAGAAGTGCGTGTGAATGAGCCGCCAGCCGCCTTCTTCCCGCTGGAGCACGCAGGTGACGCGATAGTGCGCGGTATGCGCTGCTCCGCCGTCTTGCCACGTGCCTTCCGCGTCGTCCACGACGTAGGCGAGATCGTCACCAACGGCCAGCGCGTGCCGGGTCGGAACGATGCTGCGCCAGGGCGGGCAGAGCGCGAGCCACGGGCTGAGGTCCGCCTTCGCCTGCCCGATGATCTGCTCTCCCCGGTCGGTGCCCCAAAGGACGATCCGCGCGTCCTTACTGAGGAGCGCGTTCGGAACGACCGGGTTTCGTGCCGTCCACCCCGCGTACATCTCTGCCATGACCGCCTCGACCGCACGGGTCGCGTCGGCGTTTGGCGTCGCAACGGGGGCTACTGCGGTATCAGCCATCTCGATCTCCTTTCGGTACTGCCTTTCGATGCGGCGGTCCGTTTTCCGCCACACTCGGGATGCCGGACGGTCAATGCATCGTCGCGATGTAGTAGTTGTTGAGGAAATCGCCCGGAATTTGCTTGACTTCCACATGTGCGAATCTGGCGGCGGCGAGCATCTCCCGTGCCTTCTGTTCCCCCCACATCGCGCCGAGACCCGCCCCGTCCTGCGACAGGGAGACGGTCATGCAGTGCATGCAGGAGACGGTGTAGAGGGCGGGTGCGAGAGGATGTTCGATGTTCTCCGCGAGGTGGCTGGATGCCGCGAGGTCGATCATCAGGAAGACGCCACCACTGCGGAGTGCGTGGGCAATGGCAGTCAGTGTTTGGTCGGGCGTGGCGAGATCATGGATGACATCGCAGGAAAGGATGAAGTCATATGCGCCGACCGTATCCAGCGTCGTGACGTCCTTCGTCTCGAAGCGCGCGTTGGTCAGCCCCCATGTGGCCGCTTCTTCCCGGCCTGCGGCGGTGCCCTCGACGGAGAAGTCATAGCCGGTGAACCGGCTCTGCGGGAAGGCACGTGCCATCAGATTGATCGCATGTCCGCGACCGCATCCAAGGTCCACGACGTCGATACCCGCCCGGAGTCGTTCGATTAATCCCGGGATGAGGGGCAGTGTCGTCTCGATGAGCGTCGCGTCGTAGGTCGCGCTTGTCTCCTCCGCCTGCAACTGCTGGAAGCGCGGGTACGCGGAGTACGGCACGCCGCCACCGTTGCGGAAGCATTCGATCACCTGTTCCTCGACATTCCCGAAGAGCGCGATGTATTGGGCGAACTTGGCCAGATTATCCGTGCCCGCCGCGCGTGTCAGTGCGGCAGAGTGTTCCGGGGGCAGCATATACGTGTCTGTGTCCGGGTCATAGGTGACAATTTGGCCCGTCACCATCGCGCCCAACCACTCGCGTACGTAGCGTTCGTGCAATGCTGCCGCCTTGGCGATCTGCGGGCTCGACGCGGGGGGTAAATCCGCCATCGTATCGAAGAGGCCGGTCTGGTGACCGATGCTCACCATCAACCCGAGCATCCCGCCATTCAGGACGCCGAGCATCTGCCCCGCGAATGCCTCCGCCTTTGCCTGATCGAGTGTCGATGCGGTCATGGATTCCTCCTCAAGCGTTTCACTCGCGCACCTACCGGCCCAGCGTTATCGTCGACCATCTCGCTCTCCTTTCGGCGATTCCATGCTAGGACTTACGCGGTTGGGGCTTTTTTCTGGTGGTAGCAGGCTTTCCAGCCTGCCTCCCCGCCTCGAAAGGGCAGGCTGGAAAGCCTGCTACCACCGGGTTTTCCTCACTGAACTGCGTAACTCCTACATGCATAGGGCGGTCCGTTTTCCACCACGTTCAGGATGCGGTACGCGTGGTGGGGAAACATCGGGAGAACTTCCCGACTTTCCGCGAGGTATTTCGGTCGCTGGTGCCTGGGCATAGCCGAGGGGTAGGAAGGTCTTCCTATTCCTGCCTGGAGTGTGGGAACTACGCGAGGTCGTGGCGGATGGCGAAGGCGGTAGCAGCGGTGCGGTTATCGACACCGATCTTGTTGAAGATACTGGTGAGATGGTTCGCGACGGTCTTCTCGCTCAGGGCGAGGTCGTGCGCGATCTCGCGGTTGCTCTTCCCGGCGGCTGCGAGCCGGAGCACGGTGGCCTCGCGCATGCTGAGACCGGCGGGAAGCGCACCACGGGTTTGGGTGCCTGGCTGGCTGGGCAGGGTGCGCAGTCGATCGCGGGCATCGTCGAGATCCCAGCGCATCTCAAGTTGCGCGAACAGGTCACGGGCCTGTCCGAGGAGGTCGCGGGCGTGGAGCGCACTGTCGGGTCCGCCCTGTGCCAGTGCGAGTTCCGCCCGCGCAACGAGAATGCGAGTAAGCTCCGGTCGCTCGCCTTCGCGCTCCGCCGCGCGCTCCGCATCAATGAGATGTTGTGCTGCCGCAGGAAAATCCCCCAACGCGATCGCCAGTTTGCCGAGGATACGATCCATCGGGTAATCCGTATGGACGTGTGCGAAGGGCAGGAGCGTCTCGTAGTACCGGGCACACCGCGCGTGGTCCTCCAGATGCAGTGCCATGAGGGCGAGATAGATGCCTGCCTCGGCGAATTGGATGATGCCGGTTTCGTGCGCCGCAAGGAGCGCTTCCATTTCCGCCATACAGGCGAGCGCTTCCTGTCGTTTGCCGCGCAGCAGTTGAATGTATCCCAGCGGGCTGAGATACCAGACGAGGACACCTGGCCCGAGCGCCCGGAAGCGGTCGATCGCGTCCGCGAGCATCGCTTCGGCTTCGGCGAGATCACCGCGCCAGAGGAGAAATAAGCTATTGATCATCATAAGAAAGGCCAGCGGCTCCGGGCTTGTCTGTTGCTCCACAATCGCGTATGCCTGGGCCAACAGCCGATGGGCTTCCGCCCAGTCTCCCTGCATCGCGGGCCGGGCACCGAGCATAATGGTGGCGTGGCGCATCAGGTGCGGGTCGTGGCTGCGCTGCGCGAAGGCAATTTGCTGGCGTGCGGCGCTCTCGGAGCGGCGCAGGTCGCCTTGCCAGTGACAGGCCATGACGAGGCAGGCGCAACACTCCGCTGCCTCTGCCGAGTCGTCCGCATCGGTTGCCAGGGTGAGCGCCTGTTCGAGCAGTGCCACGCCCGCCGCGATCTCGTTACCGCGCACGAGCAGGTTCCCCACCATCCGGCTCGCCGATGCTTCGAGCCGCGGATCGCCGAGTGCGCGCGCTAGCGTCAGCGCCTGCTGACCGTAGCGCACGCCAGCGGTCTGCTGACCGAGACTCATGGCAAGCAGGCTGCCGAGATCGACACGTACCTCGATTGTTTCTCGCCCGGTGCTATCGCCAAGTAACGTCATCGCCGCCTCGAACGCGGCGTGTGCCTGCGGGAGCGCTTCCTGACGCCACCATGCCTGGCCGAGTCGATGCGCCGCGCGCGCCGCCGCAGGGATGTCCTCTGCTGCCGCGAACCACGCCCGCCCCGCCGTGAAGGCGCGCACGGCTTCGTCCGTGTCACCGGCGAGGAGCGCCGCATCGCCGAGACCAACGAGGAGGCTCCCACGCCGCGCGTCGTCCGGGTCAACGAGCGTGAGGGCCATCCGATACTGCGTACACGCCTCATCGGCGGCGTAGCGCTCCATCGCCTGCTGCGCTGCTTGCTCGGCATAGCGCGCGCCGCGCTCGCGGTCGCCACTGCGCGTGAAGTGGAAGGCGAGATCGGCGAGGGCGCGCGCATCGCCGGTACCGCGCGTTTCGAGCGCCCGCCCAATGAAGCCGTGCATCCGTCGCCTGCGCACGCTCGTCACTTCCTCATAAAGGCATTCGCGCACCTTGTCGTGATTGAAGGTGTAGCCGTCCGGGGGGATACGGCGGATAAGATAGGTCTGTAGTGCCTCCTGCAGCCGTTCCTCGACATACTCCGGTTCCTGCCCCGCGACCTCTGCCAGGAGTGCACTATCAAAGGCGCGGCCAATGATCGCGGCGGTGCGGAGAAGATCGCGGATGTCTGTGGGCAGGCGGTCGGTCCGCTGGCGAATCGCCGCGAGGATACCGGCAGGAAGCGTTTCGTCCGGTGGTGCGATGAGACGCCACATGGTGTCCGGTTGCGCGAGCGCGCCCGTTTCCAGCCAGCCGCGCAGCAGTTCCTCCGCGAAGAAGGGGTTGCCCTCGCTCTGGATATTGAGCAGCGCGCCGAGCGCGTCATCGATGTTCCCTTGAAGATAGCGCGTGGCGAGGAGCGCCGTTTCTTCGGCAGTGAGGGGATGGACCGGCAATGGAGTCAGCACGCGCCGGCGATTCATTTCTGCCAGGGCGCGTTCGAGCGCGGGGTTCCGGGTCGTATCGCCCGGTCGGTGCGCGCCAATGATGGCGAGTCGGGCGGTGGGATGCTGGCGGGCGATATAGCAGAGGAGATCGAGGGTCGCGCCGTCCGCCCAGTGGAGGTCATCGAGGATCAGCAGGAGCGGAGTACGCGCAGCGATGGCAGCGAGGAACGACCCCACCGCCTCGAACAGCCGGAGTCGAGATTGCTCCGCCGGGAGGCTGTAGCCGGGAGGCAATTCACCGAGTCGGGCGGCGACTTCCGGGAGAATCGCCGCCAGTGTGATCGCCAACGGGCCGATTTCCGCACGCAACTGATCGAGCGGGGCAGAACGAATATAGCCGCCGAGGGCTTCGAGCAAGGGCAGATAAGGGGGCATCCCCTCCGCCTCGAACGAGCCACCCCGCAGGACCGTTGCCCCCGCACCCACCGCGTGCGCGGCAATCGCATCCAGAAGGCGTGTCTTGCCGATACCCGGTTCACCGACCACGAAGGTGACGCTCATGCGCCCCTTCGCGGCGTTCGCGAATGCCTCCCGCAGCACTGCGAACTCACGCGCGCGCCCAACGAGTGCATCGTCCATCGGCACGTTTTCCGTTGTATGTGGATCTCTACCCATATGCACCGTCCGGTGCGAGCGCATCACTCTTTCATCGCGTCTCGTGCATACTATATGAAAGCAACGAGCAATGAGCAATCGGGAGGGAGTCTACTCATTCTTCAGCACTCAGCACTCAGCACTCAGCACTCCCCATCTGTGGTACCCTGTGCGATGCGCTGGCGGCAGGGTGCCGCCCGCAGGCCGAAGAAGGGAACCTGCATGACGACCTACCGCATCGGGGTTGTCGGCGGGACGGGGATACTGGGAACTGAACTGCTCCACATCCTCGAACAGCGCCGCTTCCCGATCCGTACCTTGAATGTCTTTGCCTCCGACCGCTCCGTCGGGCAACGTGTGCCGTTCGGAGAGGGCGAAATCATCATCGAACGCCCCCTGCCCGGCGCGTTCAAGCACCTCGATCTCGTCTTCCTCGCCGCCGGGCGGGAGACGAACGCGCAAGTGCTCCCCCATGCCCGTAACGCGGGCTGCATGGTCATCAATGTCACCGGGCGGGAGAACACCGAGCGAAACGACGCCGCTCATCATCCCGGAGGTGAACGAGGACATCCTCGCCAACGGCGCGCGCATCGTCGCCTGCCCGCACGACCTGACAATTCAACTCTGCCTCGTCCTCGCGCCGCTGCACCGGCTCAATCCTGTCCGCCGTGTTACGGTGACGGCGCTCTGTGCGGTCGGCTCGGCGGGCGCGGGGGCAATTCGGGAGCTGACCGACGAGACGCAGGCCGTCCTTCAGGGTAAGGACCCCGTCGCGCATATTTTCGCCCACCCAATCGCCTTCAATCTCTTGCCGGAGGTCAATGTCTTTCACGCGGACGGCTACTCGCGCGAAGAATGGCTGCTCGCGCAGGAGACCAAGCAAGTGCTACGCGCACCGGAACTGCGCCTCTCCGCGACCGCCGTACGCGCGCCGGTCTATCAGGCGCACACCCAGAATGTCCACGCGGAGTTCTCGCGCCTTCTGAGTGCGGACGATGCGCGGCGCGTCCTGAGTAAGTCACCCGGCCTGCGTGTGCAGGATGATCCGGTCGTCAGCCTCTATCCGCATCCCGTCGGCGTCGTCGGGCAGGATAGCGTCGCGGTCGGTCGTATCCGGGAGGACAGCAGCAATCCGTACGGCCTCGTCTTCTGGTCCGCGATGGATCATCTGCGCAAAGGCTCCGCCCTGAACGCCGTCCAGATCGCCGAAGCCCTCGCGAACCGTGACATAATTTAGTTGGGTTTGAACCGCAGAGACGCAGAGGACGCAGAGAAGATACAAAGAGAAGAAGGCTCAATTTATTTTTCTCTTTTCCCTCTCTGCGTCCTCTGCGTCTCTGCGGTTGATCTCCGGGAGAGTGACAGATGAGTGAGCAGTGGGTGGATTTGGATCGGCCGGAGACGTATGGGGCGGTCGATCGGGCGGATATGCGCAGCCAGATCGCGGGGCTGCCGGAGCAGATCGCGCAGGCATGGAATCATGCACGCCTCGTGGACCTGCCGGATAAGCACTCGGACATTTTCAGCTTCATCGTCGTCGGCATCGGCGGCGCGGCGATGAGCGGCGATTTTCTGCAAGCGGTCGTCGCGCATACCGCGCAGATCCCGGTACACGTCGTGCGCGGCTACGACCTGCCCGCCTATGTGGGGCCGGACAGTGTCGTCGTGGCCGTCTCGCATTCCGGTAATACGGAGGAGACGCTGACGCTCTTCGAGGAGGCGATCGATCGTGGCGTGAAGCCCGTCATCGTCACGTCCGGGGGCAGGCTGGCGGAACTCACGACCGTCCACCGTGCCCCGCTCGTCAACTATGCAGCGGCAGGAGCGAAGCCCCGGACGGCGGTGGGCTTCATGTTCATGTCGCTCCTTGGTATCGCGCAGGCGGTCCATGTCGCCGACCGGATGGATGGGCCGGTGGCGGAGGCGGTTGCACTGCTTGGTGAGGCGCGCGCGGCGTTCGGCCCTGATATGCCCGTTGCCACCAACCCGGCGAAACAGATCGCACAGGCATTCTTCGGCAAAATCCCTCTCATCTACGCCGCCGGGTTCCTCCAACCCGTGACGCTCTGGTGGAAGGAGCAGTTGAGCGCGAACGCCAAGACGACCGCGATCACCGATGTGCAACCGGAACTGAACCACACTTCAGTGCTCGGCTACGCGTATCCCGAGGGCAATGCCGACCGCCTCGCAGCCGTACAACTGCGCTCATCGTACGATCACGCGCGCGTGCGCCTGCACTGGCAGGCGACGACGGACCTGCTCGAACGGGCCGGTATCGCCGCCCGCATCGTCGAAGTGAAGGGCCAAAGCCGCCTTGCCCAGATGCTCTGGTGCACGTCGCTCGGCGACTGGGTATCGTATTACCTCGCCCTCCTCAACGGCGTTGATCCGACCCCCGAAGACGCGCTCGCCCATATGAAACGGGTGCTTGCCTAACCCCCCAACCCCCTTCCCTAAAAGGAAGGGGGAGAAAATGCGGGGTGGAGTGTAGGGGCGCATAGCGTGCGCCCAGTTCCCCTTGGTGGTCAGGGGGTAGGTAGGCGATCCTGTGTTATGCTGCCACTACTCGATTGGTGGCTGCGTACAAGGGGGAAAGTCATGGAAGACGGGATGCGTGAGAAATTGCGGCAGCAGGTTGCCGGGGCGATTGACGAGCATGGGCCGGGGATCATCAATGTCAGCGATCAAATCCACAAGCGGCCGGAAATCGGCTATCAGGAAGTCTTCGCCTCGCAACTGCTCGCGGATGAACTGCGGCGGCACGGTTATGAAGTCGAGAAGCCGCTCGGCGGGCTGGAAACTGCCTTTCGGGCGACGAAGTGGGGCAGGGGGTCGGGGCCAACCGTCGCCATCCTCGCGGAGTACGATGCGCTGCCGAGCATCGGACACGGCTGCGGTCACAACCTGATCGGCGCGTCCGGCCTCGCCGCCGCCATCGGCCTTGGGCAGGTGATGGACCAGATCGACGGCACCTTTCAGATCATCGGCACCCCGGCGGAAGAGGGCGGCGGTGGCAAGATCGCTCTCATCAATGCAGGGGTATTCGAGCAGGTCGATGCCGCCTTGATGATCCACCACGCCGGGCCGTTTACCGGCTCCGCCACGCAGTATCCCGGCGGCACCTGCCTCGCGGTCTCGCATATCGACTTCGAGTTTCACGGCAAGCCCGCGCACGCGGCGGGTGACCCCTATAACGGCGCGAACGCCCTCAACGGGGTAATCAAGCTCTTCACCGGCATCGACGCCATGCGTCAGCACATCAAACAGGACGCTCGCATCCACGGCATCATCACGCACGGCGGCGACGCGCCGAACGTCGTCCCGCACTATGCCAGTGCGAAATTCTTTGTCCGCGCTGCCGACCGTGCCTACTTGGAAGTCCTGGAAGAGAAAGTCCGCCGAATCGCTGAGGGTGCGGCGATGCTGACCGAGACGACGATGGAGATGCACTACGGCTCGGAGACCTGCTACGATATGCGCCCCTCGTATGTCATCGGGCGCGTCTATGAAGAGAATATGCGTCGCGCCGGTATGGAGGTAAACGCGCGCGATCAGGGATCGCGCGGCCCGTACTCAACGGACTTCGGCAATGTCTCGTACGTCGTCCCGTCTGTCACCGGCTCGTTCGCCATCAGCCACACGCCGATCCCCGGCCACTCGCAGCAGGTCGTCGATGCCTCCTGCTCCGATTTCGGCTACGAGCAACTCCTGAAGGTCTCGACCGCGATGTCCCTCACCGCCCTCGACCTCTTCACCGACCCCGAATTCGTCGCCGCCGCCAAGGACGAGCACGCCCACTGGACGGAGCTGTACGAGAAATAAGACCGCGATCCGCGCACGACGCAGAGAGCACAGAGAGCACAGAGGCCACAGAGTAGGAATTTCTTTTCTCACTTCTCGGTGCTCTCTGCGTCCTCTGTGTTCTCTGTGGTTCAATCAGTCTCGCTCCGAAGCGGCAATTGCCCACGAAGAGGGACGTGTACACGGGAATTAGGCTGCTATACTGCCGCCAGGGCGCGGTCCGTTTGCCGTGGAGATGAAAGAGAGCGTGGGGAGAGATGGCAGAGGCGGCGCTACGGGCAAAGGTTCTCAAGGCGATTGACGACGCGACGGGAGACATCCTCGCGGTCAGCCGGTTCATCCATGCGCACCCGGAGATCGCGATGCAGGAGGTCGCCTCCTCGAAGGCGGTCGCGGACATGCTGGAGCAGTACGGCTTCACGACCGCACGCGGCATCGCCGAGACGCCGACCGCCTTCCGTGCCGAGGCCGGGCAGGGCGCGCCCCGCGTCGCCTTCCTGGCGGAGTACGATGCGCTCCCCGGCCTCGGCCATGCCTGCGGCCATAACCTGATCGCCTGCGCCGGGATGGGGGCGGGTATCGGCCTCGCTGCTGCGATGGAAGACCTCGCGGGGAGTGTGGTCGTCTTCGGCACACCGGCGGAGGAAGCCGTCGGTGGCAAGGTCATCATGGCGCGGCATGGCGTTTTCGATGACATCGACGCCGCGATGGGCGCGCATCCCGGCACGAACGAGGCATCGGTGCCGACCGAACCGGGCAGCGGTCTCGCGCTCGCCGTCTCGACGGTCGTGATGGAGTTTCACGGCAAGTCCGCGCACGCCGCCGCCGACCCCTTCAACGGCATCAATGCGCTGAACGCCGTGATCGAGACCTTCAACGGCATCAATGCCCTACGCCAGCACATCACGCCGGATGCCCGCATCCACGGCATCATCTCGCATGGCGGTGACGCGCCAAATATCGTGCCCGAGTACGCCCGCGCCGTCTTCTTCGTCCGTGCGGCGACGGTGCGTGCGATGGAGCAACTGGTGGCGAAGGTGAAGCGGGTTGCCGAGGGCGCGGGGGAGATGACCGGCGCGCGGTTGCAGTGGAGCCGACCGGAAGAGCCCTACACCGACATGATTACGAATCACACCCTCGCCCGCCGCCTCCGCGCCCACTTCGATGACTTGGGGCTGCACATGCCGCATCCGCGCCTCGGGGAACCGCTCGGTAGCACCGATTGGGGCAATGTCTCGTACCTCGTCCCTTCGGTGGAGACGGGCTTCCCGATCACGGACCACGTCATCCCCTGGCATTCCGCGCAGGTCGTCAAGGCGGCGGACAGCGATCTGGGCTACCGAAATATGCTTCTGACGGCGAAGGCGATGGCCCTCACGGGGCTCGACCTGCTCATGGATGGCAGCCTCCTCCGCGCCGTCAAGGAGGAGCATCGTCGCTCGCTCGCGGACCGGCAAGGGGAGAAGGCGGCGCGCTGAGGGGTGGCGCTCCTCACGTACGGAGCCCCCGGACTCCTCTCGTACAAGGAAAGCGAGCAGCGCATGACCTACATTGCTGATCCGCGCGTCGATGCCTACATCGACGCGCTCCCCGCGTGGCAGCAAGCCATCTGCCGCGAAGTACGAGACCTAGTGCACGCCGCCGATCCTGAGGTCACCGAAACTATTAAGCGGACCGTCCAGCCCTACTTCGTGTTGCAAGGCAACATCTGTGCCCTGCTGGCCGCCAAGGATCACGTCAACGTCTTCCTCTACGATGGCGCGATCGTTCCCGACCCCCAGCACATCATCACCGCAGGCCACAACAACACGAGCGCCCGCACCGTCGCCTTCCGCGAGAACGAGAAGATCAACGCTGCCGCCCTGAGCGAGATGTTCCAGCACATCATCGCCAACAACCGCGCGGGTGGCTGGCGCAAAATCAAGCAGGGTCAGTAGATCGCCCGCGCATCGCCCGGAAGAGACTGGGGATCAGGTAAAGACCACGCTCCCCGCGATGCCGTCGATGATCGGTGCCCATTTCGTGGCGAATTCACCGGCAGGTGCGGTCGCGCTGATGAAATAGCTCGTGTCGCTCCCCTTGGGCTGGACGATGACCTGTTCGGAGATGACCGCGACACCCGCCGTGTACGAAACGACGAGGCGCACTGCTTCAAGCCCGCCTGGGCCGCCGAGGCGGACGCGGTCGATCGATTTTACTTGCAGGTCCGTCGCGCCCTTTCCGATGGTCTGTGAGGCGAGCGTCTGCGCGTAATTGGCCGCGTTGTCGCCGGTCAGGAGATCAAGCCCTACGGGGAGGCCGTTGAAGGTGACGCGGGTCACGTTCGGATCGGTCGGCGAGGCACCCTTCGGGCTGAACTGCGCGGCATTGGGCGCGGTCTGTGCGTCCCAATCGTTCGGGTAGCGGATACTCGCCTTCTTGTCGGCGGTCGTGAAGGTCTGCCCGGCAGCGAGGGGTTGGAGCACCGTGCCACTCGTCGCGGTCGGGACGGGCACGGTAGCGGGGATGACACCCGGTGGGGGCGGCGAAAGCGGGCTCGATGGCCCGTTGCTGGCGCTACTCGCGCTCTGCCCCGTTGGGCTGGGGATGATCGCACTACCGGTGCGGATGTGGCTGGGGTCAATTGTCGGCGGTGGCGTGGTGGTGGAGCGCACCACCGATGCATTGGCGCTCGGTGTATTCGCTGGCGTCGTGGGTGCGCTGCTGCCACCGCCGCACGCGACGAGGAGCGCCACACCGACGAGAACCACGAGCATGTGTCGGGGTGCCCTTGAGGAGGGCAGGAATTGATCGCTCACGAGGCTCCTTATGCGAAGGCTAATTACCATGGGGAGCCGCACCGGCAAGCGTTTCCGCCGAGGCGGTTTTCTTGCTACCGAACAGCCCGCGCACCGTCATGAGGGCGATGAATCCAATCACCACACCGTACCAGAGCGTACAGAAGCGGATCAGGAGCGTCGCCGCGACGGCGATATCGTGCGTCATCAAGGGCGTCGTAATCAGGGCGAGGAGCATCGCCGTCATGCCGATCTCCGATGCGCCGAGACCGCCCGGCAAGAGCGAGACCGAGCCGATCAGCGTCGATGCAGCGAGCACGAACATCGCGATCAGGAAGAGCCGGGGTGTGCGGTCGAAACCCAGCCCCGCCAGGACGAGAAAGAAGGCGACGCACTCGCCGAGCCACGAGGTGAGGCCAATGATCGTTGCGAAGAGGAGCGGGCGAGGGCGCAGGAGGGCGTAGGCACTGTCGTAGAAGGTGTGGAGATGGTGAGTGAGACCGGACAGGAAGCGGACGCGCTTACCTGCATCGATCAGCCGGTGGATCAGCTGCTGTTGTTGGAGAAGGATAAAGACGATCACGGCAAGCACGGTAATGGTCGCGAAGACCGGCACGCCATACCGGAAGACTACCAGCCCGGTGGAGGCGAGGAGGAGCATCGCGATACCGTCTGTCAGGCGCTCCGCCAGGATGATCGGCGCGCTGACGGCGATCGGTGTGCCGATCGCTTCCCGCAGGAGGAGCGACTTGAAGACCTCACCGACTTTGCCGGGGGTAATTGCCATTGTGAAGTTCGCGAAGAAGATCCGCGCGGAGAGACCGAGCGGCAGATTCGTCACGCCGATGCGGTGCAGATAATACTGCCATTTCAGGAAACGGAGGGCGTAGTTGAATGAGGTGAGGAGCAGAATCGGCACAAGGAGCGGCCAGCGGAACTCCCGCAGCGCTTCAGCTAATTTGCGGCTATCCGCGAAGAGCGTCAGGCCGATCAGCACGATGAGCGCGAAGCCGAGCGAGATGAGGATCCGCCCGCGGACACTCCGCAGCCAGTGTTGCCCTGTCTCGCCACCACTCGCCGCTGCCACCCGCACCACCTCGTCCCATGCCGCACGCGAACCCGACCGTCAGTATAGGCGCGGGGCATGAGGGGCGCAAACCGCTATACTACCGGTGCGACGAGCAGTTCCTGGGCGGCGCGGACACCGAGGGCCATTTCCTTGCCCTCCTTGCGCACCGTCACGGTCCCGGCATAGGGCGCTTGCTCCAGCACGGTGAGTGTCGTGCCGGGGAGCAACCCCTTTTCGAAGAAATAGCCGAGCAGTTGCGGTTCTTCCTCGCCATCTTCCGTGATGCGGCGCACGATGACCGTCTCGCCCGCAGGCACTGCCGCGAGGGAGCGTAGCGACTCCTCGGTGTAATCGTCGGGGATGTTGCCGGGGATGGGGTTGCCGTGGGGGCAGGTCAGGGGGTCCCCTAGTGTGCGAGAAATCGCGGTCGCGACCTCCGGCGAGAGGACGTGCTGGAACTTCACTGCCTCATTGTGCGCCTGGAGCCAGTCGAAGCCAAGGATGTCGGTGAGGAGGAGTTCCGCGAGGCGGTGCCGTCGCTGGATCGACCGCACTTGCTCCATCCCGGCGTCCGTCAGGGAAATCTCCTTCTGCGCGTTCATCTGGACATAGCCATCCTTGACCATTCGCTTCAAGGTCTGCGTCACCGTCGGTGCCGAGACGCCAACGGCTTCCGCGAGTCGCGCACCGATCACCGGCCCCCCCTTCTGGTCCAGGCGGTAGGCCATCTCCAGATATTCTTCGATCGTTGCGCTCGCCATCTTCCCTCCCTTTGGCTGAGGTTCAACAGTCTCAACCCATGTGATTCACCGACACAACACCCTATCGTGTTGTGGGCAAACATGGGGTTGTTTTTCCTATGGAAATATACTGCAATACGCCGCCTCACTCAATCGGGTGCGGCGGCGCACATTGCCTTGTTTATGAAGGATCAGGGGAGGGGGGCGCGCTGGGTCTCTTTTTTCGTGCCGAGCACGATAATCGTCTTGGTGTGCGAGCGGGTCGCGCCGTGGAGGCGATTCATCAGCGCATTGAGATGCGGGATGTCCAGACAGCGCACCTTGAGGACCATGTCGATATCGCCCGCGACGCCATGCTGTTCGAGCACCTCCGGTTCGCGGGTCGTGAAGGCGCTGATCCCCCGGTATTCCTCATCGTAATTGCGCCCGGTGGGGATGGTGATCTCGATAAACGCGGTCACTTCGAGACCGAGCGCCGCCGAGTCGAGGTTGACTTCGTATCCCCGCACGATTCCCGCTATCTCAAGCTTGCGGATGCGCTCCTGTACGGACTGACCGGAGAGCCCGACGGTGCGGCCAATTTCGGCGTTCGGCGTGCGCGCATTCTCCTGCAATAAGCGCAGAATCGTTCGATCCGTCTCGTCGAGGTCCAGAACCATCCGTGGTGCGCTCCTCCCGATGATAATTCGTCACGTCCGCCCTATTGTATCAGGTGCCGAAAGCGAGTAGCGATCGTCAGGGGCTGTGACTCCGGACCTCGAACCCCGCGCTTTCCTCTGTGGTATCATAAGAACGATACGAACAGGGCGCAGCGTCGCCCTCTTTTTGCGCGAAGGAGTCGCAGGATACCGATGTCCGCAGAAACCCCGATGAGGACGACGTTCCTCTCCAACACGATGCGCTACACCGTGATCGATGAGCGCGGCAGCGTCAGTTTTTTGGCTCGATTTCGAAGTTGACGCGGATTTGTTCTTCGGTTGGTTCCGTATTGCTCGCCGTAGACGCCGCCGCCGTGGACAACAATATCGCCCTCGCCCCCCAGGCGCTGCATCAACTCCCGATGATAGAGCAGTTCCTTGCGGCTGTTCTCCCAGACGCGGCCGGCCGCCGAGACGACGGTAAACTGCCCGGGGTGGGTGGAGAGGCGCATCCCGGCGGCCAATGTAGGTATCTCACGGGCTAACGAGAAGTCCAGGCGGTCCAGGTCAACCTCGTCGTGCGAGCCGAAGGGGACCAGATCCGAGGTGATGCGGAACATCATGATGCCGTGGGCGCGGTTCCAGCGCAGCACGTCGGCCAGGAGTGCGAGGTTCTCGTCGACGAGCGTCTGTAGGTAGGGGAGGCCACGCGCCCGCAAGGTGGCGAGTTGCAGGCTGCGGATCTTACGGGCTACAGTGATGTTGACACAGGCATAGCCGAGGCGCATGCGGTATCCTCCCTCTATTAAGCTATCAGCCATCAGCTATCAGCATTCAGCATTCAGCCGATGGCCAAGGAGCGTGAGAGTGTACCGGAGAGATGGACCTCATCGCGAATATCAGGCGCCGACAAAGGTTCCAGCCACCGACAAGCTGACGGATGAAAGCTGATGACAAT
>CAVXPY010000029.1:0-24901 GCA_963763655.1 uncultured Chloroflexia bacterium | reverse complement strand
CTATGAGCCGGTTGAGGCGGACGCGGGTGCGACCTACGCGCGCACCATTGAGTTCGATGTCTCGAACATGGAGCCGCAGATCGCCGCGCCATATTCGCCCTCGAATGTCTTCCCGGTGAGCCACCTGGCGGGCACGAAGATCAATCAGGTCGTGATCGGCTCCTGCACGAACGGGCGCATCTCGGACCTGCGGCTGGCGGCCTCGATCCTTGGCGATCACCAGATTGCGGAGGGCGTGCGCTGCATCGTCATCCCCGGCTCGCAGGATGTCTACATTCAGGCGATGCGCGAGGGATTGGCGGAGAAGTTCGCATCGGCAGGCGCAGTCTTCAGCACCGCGACCTGCGGCCCCTGCCTCGGTGGCTACATGGGTGTTGCGGACGAGCAGGATGTAATCGTCTCCACGACGAACCGCAACTTCCGCGGTCGCATGGGCCACGTCGAGGCGCACGTCTATCTCGCCAATCCAGCGGTCGCCATCGCCTCCGCGATCACCGGCCGCATCACCGACCCGCGCGAAGTCGCGGCGCTGGTCCCGGCATAACAGACCTAACCCCCCAGTCCCCTTCCCTAAAAGGAAGGGGGAGTGAGCCTTTGTGAGGCCACGGTGTTCGGGGGACGGCACGATACTTCGATTGAGTCACCCCTCCCTCTTTAGGGGAGGGGCCGGGGGAGAGGTAAAAATGAGCACTGAACTGAACGGTTTCGCATGGACCTTCGGGCCGAGTATCGATACGGATGTCATCATCCCGGCACATTACCTGACGGCGAACACGAAAGAAGAACTGGGCAAGCACGCACTGGAGGGGGTCGATCCGACCTTCTCCTCGAAGGTGCGCAAGGGCGACATCATCGTCGCGAAGGCGAACTTCGGCTGCGGCTCCTCGCGCGAGCACGCGCCGATGGCCCTCCTTGGTGCGGGCGTCTCCTGCGTGATCGCGGAGAACTTCGCGCGCATCTTCTTCCGCAACGCGATCAACATCGGCCTGCCCGTGCTCGAATCGCCGGAAGCAGCCGCAAATGTCCAGCCGAACGACGAAATCCATGTTGATCTGGAAACCGGTACGATCTACAATGTCACGCGGGGCGAGCAGTATCAGGCGGCAGCGTACCCGCCCGCGATCATGGAGATCATCAAGGCCGGTGGCCTCATCAACTCGATCCGCAACAAGATCGCCGCAGAAGCGGCGCGACAGGCGGCGGAGGCGACGGCATGACGGAATACAACGTCCTCTGTCTCCCCGGCGACGGCATCGGCCCCGAGGTAATGGCTGAGGCACGCAAGGTGCTCGACGCGGTCGGCGAGCGGTTCGGGCACGCCTTCACCTTCGAGGAAGGGCAGGTCGGGATCGCCGGGATCAATGCCTACGGCACGGCGATCCGCGAGGAGGAGATGGGCCTCGCCCGCGCCGCCGACAGCATCCTTTTCGGCGCGGTCGGCGGCGCGACGCAGGACGCGCACGCGACCGTCCGCCCGGAGGACGCGATTTTCCGGCTCCGCAAGGATTTCAATCTTTATGCAAACCTCCGCCCCGTCGTCGCCTCACCTTCCCTCATCGATGCCTCCCCGCTCAAACCAGAAGTGCTGGAAGGCGTGGATATGTTGATCGTGCGAGAATTGACGGGTGGCCTCTATTTCGGCTCTCCGAAAGAGCGCATGATCGCACCGGACGGCCAGCGTGCCGCCGTCGATACGCTCTACTACACCGAAAATGAGGTGCAGCGCGTCGTCCGCCTCGCCTGCGAACTCGCCCAACAGCGACGAGGCAAGGTGACGAGCGTTGACAAGGCGAACGTCCTCATGTCTTCCCGCCTTTGGCGCGAGGTCGCGATGGAAGTCGCAGCGGATTTCCCGGACGTCACGATGGATCATGTCTCGTGGATGCGGCGGCCATGGCGCTCCTGCGGAACCCGCGCGCCTTCGATGTGATCGTCACGGAGAATACCTTCGGGGACATCCTCACCGATGAGGCGGCGATGCTCGCGGGGTCGCTCGGAATGCTCCCTTCCGCCTCGCTGAACGGTCAGCCACCGGAACGGGCGGGATCCCCCGCGCAACTCTTCGGCTTCTACGAGCCGATCCACGGCACCGCGCCGGACATCGCAGGCCAGGGTATCGCCAACCCCCTCGGTATGGTCCTCTCCGCCGCGATGATGCTGCGCACCTCCTTCGGTCTTGATGCGGAAGCGAGCGCCGTCGAGCAGACCGTCGATCACTTGCTCGCGGCCAATGTGCGCACGCGCGATCTCGGCGGCACCCTCGGCACGGTCGCGATGGGCGACCGCGTCGCGGACGGGGTACGGCGGTATGAGTAACGAGTAGCGAGTACGAGAGGGCAAGACCCATTCTCGTTACTCGCTACTCATTACTGGGAGAATCCCATGACGTGTCTCTCCGCAGGTACCCAAGCGCCTGATTTCGTCCTGCATACGGACCGTGGCGAGGAGTGGCGGTTGTCCGAGCATCTCGGGCGACCGCGCATCCTGATGTTCCATCGCCACTTACAGTGACTGCCCTGCCAGGAGCATCTGTCGCAGTTGCGGCAGTCCGACAGAACTCGCTGAGATGGGCGTCGGCATCGTCGCGCTCTTTTTCAGTCAGGTGCGGCGGCTCCCGGAGTACCGCATCCACTTCGACATCCCCGATGCCATCCCCCTGCTCGCGGATGAGGAGCGCACCGTCTACAAAGCGTACGGGATGCGTGTGGGGTCGCTCCGCGAGATTTACGCGCCGGAAGTGCTGAAGAAGTATTACGACCTCATCAGAGGCGGCAGGAAGCTGCGACTCAAGACCGACGAAGACACCCGCCAACTCGGCGGCGATGTGATCGTCGGTGCGGACGGGCGGATCATCCTCGCGCACTGCTCGAAGAATCAGGCGGATCGCCCGAGTGTCGAAACGCTGATCGCGGCGATCCGTGAGCAGGAGAGTACACTATAGGTACGAGGACCATCAATGAGCAAGGATCAAGTACAGTATTCGATGGTAATCGAATGGTCCGATGAAGACCAAGCATATATTGTGACAGTACCTGAACTGCTCGGTTGTCGTACGCACGGCTCGACATATGAAGCTGCAGTCAGGCAAGGGCAGGATGCGATTCGCAGTTGGATTCATGCGTGCCGGGCGAGCGGTCGTCCTATTCCAGCGCCGCATGTCTTCGCACACAGTGAGCGCTGAGAGCGGACGGGCGGACGATCCTCGCGCATTGCTCGAAGAATCAGGCGGATCGCCCGAGTGATGTCTGCTGCGGCGGGGATCGTCCCGACGTCGGATCATACTATACTGAACGCTAGACTCCGCCCTGGAATGCTGCTTTGTGGCGAGGCAAGCATGATGGCATTACCGTTCCACAACCCGATCGTTTCCCCCACATTTGTCGGCCGCGATTTCATCTCGCCGTGCTCCGTACTGCCCGGGTCGCGGCACATCGCAAAGGTCAGATCATCCTCATATCCGGCGAAGCAGGAATCGGCAAATCCCGCCTCGTCGCGGAAACCATCGCATCCGATGCGGATTCGGAAACTCTTGTGTTACGGGGCAATTGCTACGAATCGGACCGTGCAGCACCCTATGCGCCCCTTACGGAGATTGTTCGCGGGCTTGTCGCGCCCCGATCGCTCGCCGTGATCGTAGAGCGGCTTGGCCCGTTGGCACTTGACCTCCGTGCGATACTCCCGGAACTCCCTGTCACGTTGCCCGATCCCGTGCCGTCCCCGGTCGATCCGGAGCAGCAGAAGCGCCGACTCTTCCATGCATTGACGACGCTACTCGCACGACTCGCCACGGACGCGCCACTCATGATCGTTCTCGAGGATCTTCACTGGAGCGACGACGCCACTCTCGAGTTCCTCCGTTATTTCGCCCGACGGATCGAGCCTCACCGACTATTGCTCATCGCTACCTACCGCAGCAACGAGATGCCCCACACCCTGACGCAGGTACTCAGCGATCTCACGCGCGAGCGATTGGCAACCGAACTCATCCTCGTGCCGTTCACGCGTGCGGAAATCGAAGCGATGCTCCAAGCCATCTTCGACCTGCGCCGCCCGGTGCAAGTCGACTTCCTCGACGCGATCGCCCTGCTGACCGACGGCAACCCATTTTTCATCGAGGAAACGCTCAAAGAGCTGATCGCCTCTGGCGATGTCCTCTACGCCGACGTGCTTCGTGACCACACGACCCTGAGCGCGCTGCATGTTCCGCGGACAGTGCAGGATGTGGTTCAGCGCCGGTCACTGCGGCTGAGCCCCGCAGCGAGGGAGACGCTGGCGATCGCCGCCATCATCGGGCGACGGTTCGACTTCGCGCTGTTGCAGGAAGTCCGGGGCGGCGACGAAGATCCCCTGCTCGCGCAGACCAGAGAATTGCTTGCGGAGCAACTCATCGTCGAGGAGTCCGCCGAGCGGTTCGCGTTTCGCCATGCACTCACGCAACAGGCGATCGCGGCACACCTGCTCGCGCGGGAGCGGCGGGCGCTGCATCGCCGCGTCGCGGAGGCGCTGGAACGCCGCGCGGTTACCTCGGACGCGTCGGTAGCTGATCTCGCCTATCACTACACCGCAGCCGAGGTCTGGGAACGTGCGCTTCACTACGCGCGCCGTGCAGCGGAGCGTGCGGTTGCCCTTGACTCACCGCACGCCGCAGTCGCGCAATGGACGCGCGTCCTGGAGGCGACCCTTCAGCTGGGCGAGACACCCGATCCGGAGACGTACCGGGCACGTGGACGGGCACAGGAGACAGTCGGCGCATTCACACTCGCGCGCGCCGATTATGAGCGCGCGGTAGAGGTGAGCGAGGTCTCAGGTGACCGCCGCGCGACCTGGCAATCGCTCATCGATCTCGGACTTCTGTGGTCCGCCCATGACTACGATCAGGCCCGTCATAACTTTTGAGCGGGCGAGTGTCCTCGCGGAAGATCTCGCGGATCGCCAACTCCGCGCGCAGACCCTGAACCGACTCGGAAACTGGCTCGCCAATACACGGGATGTTACGGCCAGTCTGCGCGCGCACGAAGAAGCATTGCGGCTGCTCACCGCGATCAACGATCGGGCGGGCATCGCCGAGACGCACGACCTGCTTGGTATCGCCTCCTGGCATGATGGGGACATGGTCGCGGCAGTTCATCACCTTGGGGAGGCAATCACCGGTTATCGCCCGGCGGGCACTCCGTACGGGCTCATTTCCGCACTCGCCAGCCGGTGTGGCGGTGCGTCCCCTGAGATGTCGGACGTCGCATACAGCGCCCTCAGGACGTGCAACGCCTGCATGCGCGACGGCGAGGAGGCGCTTATCCTCGCGCGTCGCATCGACTGGCGCGCGGGACAGGTGTATGCGATGGTGCAACTCGGGGGTGCCGCCTGCGGGTTCGGACACTTCGGCGATGCCCTCCGCCACGGGCACGCGGCACTCACCCTCGCGACGGAGATCGAGCACCGGCAATGGATGGCCGCAGCGCACTTTGGTCTCGGGAGGACCTATACCTTGCTATTGGCACCCGATACGGCGATCCGGCATCTGGAGGCCGCGCTCGTGCTCGCTCGCATATTGCAATCCCCGTGGTGGGTCGGCATCGTTGGTGCCGCGCTCGCCGCCGCCCACCTCGACACCTCCGATATAGCCCGCGCGGAGGCAGTGCTGTCTGCGCTGCACGCGGAGGTACCGGCGATACATCCCGCGAACATGCGCCGCTTTCGCCGACTCACGGGAGAACTGGCGCTGGCGCGACGGCAACCGGAGATCGCCCTGCACTGTGCGGATGACCTGCTCGCCACCGTGCCCGGCGTATCGCGCGCGCAGCGGATCCCCTCCCTCTATCATCTGCAGGGCAAGGCGTTACTGGCGCTCCATCGCACGGAGGCGGCGATTGAATCACTCCATGCGGCGAGGCAGGGGGCGGAGGAGCGTGGGCAGCGTCCACTCCTCTGGCGCGTCCAGGTGACGCTCGGCGATACCTACCGGCAGTTGCGGCGGGACAGCGAGGCACGGGAAGGGTACGATGCGGCGCGCGGCACGATCGCCGCACTGGCGGAAACGTTAGACGACGCGGCAATGCGCGAGCAGTTCGCAACCGCCGCCCGCGCGACAATCCCGAAAGAACGCCCGCTCTCGGCACGTCGTGCGGCCAAGGAGTCATTCGGCGGTCTGACGACACGGGAACGGGAGGTCGCCGCACTGGTTGCGGTTGGCAATTCGAACCGGGAGATCGGCGCGGCGCTGTTCATCGGCGAGGGCACCGTCGCGACGCACATCGGCAATATCCTCGCCAAACTCGACCTCACCTCACGCACCCAGATCGCCGCTTGGGCAATCGCACGCGGCCTTCGTCGATCTGACTGATAAAGTGCGCACAATTTCCCTATTGCCTCCGCAGGAAACTCTCTAATTTTGTAGAGGTGGAGCCATCGCTCGTCACCTACGCTTGTCATGTCGACGGTTCTGAGTGGGCGACACGGCAGTAGCAACGAGTGAAGGAGCCTTGCGATGACAGTGACGCACGATGAGATGATTAGCACGTTCAAGGCGATGGTGCGCGACGAATGGACCGCCCCAGCCACGATCGCCGGATGGCGCAAACAGCATCCGGGCTTCGTGATCCAGTTGCGAGAGATGGCGGAGGCGGTCATTGAGGCGGCGGGGATCCGCCCAGGGATGGCGGTGCTCGACCTCGCGTCCGGTACGGGTCATCCAGCACTGACAATCGCCCAGCGGGTTGGCCCGGAAGGCCATGTGACCGCGACCGACCTCTCGGCGGACATGCTGACGGTGGCAGCAGAGTATGCACGTGAGGCAGGGATCGCGAATATCACATTCCGGCAGGCCGACGCACATATTCTCCCCTTCGCGGATGCCTCCTTCGATGCGATCACCTCGACACTCGGCGCAATGTACTTCGTCGAAATTGAAAAGGCACTCAGCGAAATCCACCGTGTCCTCAAGCCGGGCAGTCGGGTAGCTCTGGCATGTTGGGGAGCGCCGGAGCAAGGGACATACATGGGCAGCATGACCGTACCATTCTTCAAGCGGGTGGCAGTCCCTCCGCCCCCGCCCGGTGCGCCGCAGCCATTCCGGTTTGCCGCCCCCGGCTCACTCGCTGCAGAGTTGGAAGCGGCCGGGTTTACGCAGGTTGCCGAAGCGTCTCCGGTGATGGACGTCTCCTGGCCGGGTCATCCGGAAGACGCGTGGCAGCAGTTCTATGACGTCGCGATCCCCTTGCATCCGATTATCGATGGCTTGCCACCCAAAGAGCGTCAGGAGGCGATCGACGAGGTGATCGCAGGGCTACGTCCGTACTATGACGGTACGCAGGTGCATTTGACGACCGCCGTTGTCGTCGCCGCGGGAACGCGAGACCACCGATAGTGCGATCACTGAAACCAGCCGAATTATCAGTCCAAACGAAAACGGCGGGGGCAATCCCCGCCGTTCCTGCACTCTGTGCGCTGCCCCGTGCTACATGTGAACGATGACCGTAGTGCCGAGCGATGCCCACTGATACAGGACCGCGACCTGTGAAACCGGCGAGTTCACGCAGCCGTGGCTACCACCGAGTTGCGTACCGGGGCCATAGACCGCGCGCCACGGAGCGCCGTGGATCGCGTAGCCACCCCCCGCGAAGTACATCGTCCACGGGACGTGCTTGATGTCATAAGCGGTTGGGAGGCCGATGTCTCCCTTCATGCGCTCGTCCTTGACCTTGGAGAAGATCTGGAAGACGCCCGTTGGAGTGTCGTGGCCGGGTTCGCCGGAGGTGATATCGAACTGCTGGATGACTGCATTCCCCTCATACGCCATCAGGTGCTGCGTCTTCAGGTTCACATCGATCCACTTCGGCCAGATGCTCGCACTATATTCCATCGCGCCACCATCGATCGGGACGGGCGTGACACCGAGTTCTCGCGCCAGCGCGAACTCTTTGCCAAGATTGCCGAGTCGGACGGTATCTTTGCCGCTGGCATCCTTGGTAAGTTCGAAACGCGCGCGCTCGAAGTATTGGACCGTCGTGACTTCTTTCTTATCCCCGACCGCCTCGCGGGTCGGTTCGGAGAGCGGGAAGCCGAAGACGCCGAGATCGCCGTTCGCTGCCCAGAAGTTCGCGAAGAGGCCGGTGATGCCGTGCCCGGTCTGGGTGAAGAAGCGGCGACCATCGCGGTCCGGCCCGAAGAGATCGCGCGAGAGCGGCATGAAGGCCGACTCATTGCGACCCATGATCGCTTCCGCACCGAGCCGCCCGAAGGAGATACCGATGTTCGGGGTGTACTCGACGACACCGCGCTCGAAATACTGCTTGACCGTCTTGCCGTCCTTCACCTCTTCGGTGATCGGGTTGCCGATCCGGTCCGCGCCGCCGTTCTCGTGCCAGAATTCGAGGAAATCACCGTTCACATTGTGCCCGGTGGTGGGGAAATAGACGATGCTCGGCCCCGCTGTCGGCACGTCCGCGCTGACAGCGATGGGGGCGATCAACGTCACGGTAAGCAGTGCAACAATCGCGAGACCAACTGCCCGACCGAGGGTGCGCACATGGATTCGAGGATTCCGCCAGATCGTCACGCCCGTCCCTCCTGAACCAACACCACAAGAAGCTGCACCCTGCCACATTTCCACTTTGATAGAACGATTGAACCACCCATTCGGTTGCATTGTCACGCAGCCCGATCATGGCCGTTCGTACAGTGAAATAGTAGCGTGCCTCTCTGCACGAAACAAGACCTCGCACGGGTTATTCCCGCATCTTCGGTCACGCTCTCGTTCATGCAAGCGCTGTGCCAGCGTCTGGAGTTGTTCGCGGGGCTGCAAGACGCTCAAGCCATCGTGCGGGAATCGCGCCGACGCCCTCGCGCGCGCCCGCCAAGCGCCCCCGTGACCGCGCCGCTCGTGTCCGCGTCGTCACCGAAGTTCACCGCCGCCATCAACCGCCTCCTCGAATGTCGCGTGATGGACGATCGACCAGAGCGCCGTCTGCATCGTGTGCAGCGCATAGCCGGTGCTGCGCACCTCGTCGGCGGTGAGGAGCGGAATGACGCGCACCGCCTGCGCCACCGCCCGCTCCTCGATCACTGCGGCGATCCGTTCGAGAAAATCCGGCTGCTGCCCATTGAGAAGCAGTTCGCGCAGCGCGACATTGACCGCGACCGCCGCCCACTGCGCGAGCGGGTCCGCGTGGGTGATCGCGGACGAGAGGCGGGTATCGGCGATCAGTCGGTCGCGGTCCCGATAGCGGAAGAGGCCGACGGGCGCGCAGCGCATCACGCCCGGCGTTGCCGATCCCCTGCCCGCCTGCCTCGCGATAGGTTCGCTCACCCGCCTCCTGCCAGGACAGCCCCCGGTCGAGGTACATCAGCGCCCGGCGCGTCGTCGTGCCGATGTCTCGTCGGGTCCGAGTGCAGCCAGTCCACGAACCGCCGGGCGATGTCGTCCGCCGTCCACCGTGCCGGTCGCGACGATGCTCTCGGCGATACAGGTCGCCATCTGCGTGTCGTCCGTCACCTCGCCGGGTGCGAGGCGCAGCCAGCCACCGCCGACGATCTCGCGCAGTTGCCCATACCGCGCGCGGACTTCATCGCGCGAGAGGAATTCGAGCGTCGCGCCGAGCGCATCCCCGCACGCGAGGCCAAGCAGACAGCCAGCGAACTGCTCCTCTGAGACGGTCCTGCTGGCGCATCCATGTGCGCTCCCGCGTGTGAGGATTCGAGGTTCGAGATCCGCGTAGTTCGGCGAACGCATTTGCCCATCGAACATCCTCGCGTTGACACTGCGGGATGGCTACGGCATCATGCACGCACCGCACTACCCGTGGCAGTATACGGTGTTTGAGTCGATCGTGCGCGACGATAGATTCCACGACTGATCGCGCACGGCGCAGGACAGGATGAGAGGGTACGCGACAATGAGTCAGCACAGCCGCCGGGCACGCCCAGACAATGCCGACGGACGAGACACGAATGTCGGCGAGACGCGACCGCCCGCCGCGACGCCTTCTCGGTGGCAAATATCGCGTCGAGCGAGTCATCGGCGAGGGCGCATTCGGTCGCGTCTATCTCGCGACCGATACCCGCCTGCGCCGCTCCGTGGCGATCAAGGAACTGCTGGCGACGCGCAATGCGACCGACCCCGAGCTCTTCCAGCGCTATCTCGACCGCTTCGGGCGCGAGGCGCGCGCGGGTGGCGCGATCACGCACCCAAACGTCGTCACCGTCTACGAGATGGAGATTGACCACGCACCAGAATACCTATCTCGTGATGGAATATGTGGACGGCACGAATCTGGGCGCGCTGCTCGATCAAGTCGGCAACCTGCCGGTGGAGCGCGCGGTCGCCATTGCGCTCGATGTCGCGCGCGGCCTCGAAGTCGTCCATGAAGCGGATATCGTGCATCGCGACCTGAAGCCCGCGAATATCATGATCTCGCGGCGGGGCGGCGCGAAACTCGGGGATTTCGGCATCGCGCAGGTCGGCACGGAGAGCCAGCGCACGCAGGTCGTCGTCGGGCACCCCGGCACGCCGCTCTACATGAGCCCGGAGCAGGCGAGCGGCTATGGCTACATCGATGGCCGCTCCGACCTCTACAGCCTCGGCCTCGTCTCTACGAAATGCTCGTCGGGGAGCCATATGCGCGCCGCCGGATCCCTCTGCGCAGGCGCGCCCGGAGACACCGCCCGCGCTCGTCGCCATCGTCGAGCGGCTGATCCAGAAAGACCCCGACCAGCGCTATCCAGAGCGCGACCGAACTCATCGGCGACCTCTCGAAACTCTCGTCGCGCCGCAACCGCCGACCGGGCACGGATGTCTATGGCTTCTCCAGCCACTGCCGACGGGAGCATATCCGCCGGGCGCCCTCGCAAACGAGCGCGCTATCCCGGCCCGGTCAGCGGCGTGCCGAGCGCGTATGGCGGGCCACCATCACAGCAGCCCGCAGCCCGGCCCCTATGGTGCGCCACCGACAGATCCGTGCTCGCAGCGCACCGCTACGGCGCGGACAGTACGCGTACAGCAGCCGACCGGCGCCGGCCACCGACGCAGCCACCGTACGGCCACCGCTATCGCCGCCGACGCGCAGAAACGCGGCGGCATCCCGCCGATCGCAATCATCGGCATCGTGGCGGCGGTCCTGATCGTCGCCATCGGCGGTATCGCTATCGCGGCGTCGCGTGGCGGCGGAAACGCGGCGACGCGACGGTTCCGGCCGGAACGCAATCGCCACCGGGTCAACGCCGACCGCCAACGGCGGTAGTGCGACGGAAGCACGCGCGACCTCTGGCACGACACCGACACTGTCTGCCAGTAGCGCGCCGAGTACCACCGTGAGCACGGTGGCGCGGACGCCGAGCGCGGCGCCGCGCACCCCCCGACCGGTACGGGCACGGTCGGAAGTGTCAGCACCGCGCGGCCGACGGCGCGCGGCAGCACTCCCTTCCCCACCGCCTCCAATCAGGTCAAACTCACGGCAGGCAAGCCCTTCCCGACCACGGTAGTGCCGAATATCTATGTGGACGACCAGAATCGCTACACCCTGCACTACCCGAAGGAATGGCAGCAGGCACCCGGAGACGCCGATACTGATGTGCAGTTCACCTTCCAGGGTACGACGCTCGCCGGTATCACGACGTCCGACCTCAACGGCGGAAAGAAGCCGACCGCGCAGGCACTCGCGGATCAGGTCTCCGGCACCTTCGCGAAGCAACTGACGAACTTCAAACTGACCGAGGCGACCCAGGTCAAGGTGGCGAATCAGGACGGCGTGCGGATGCTCTACACCTTTACGGACAAGAACAACACCGTGACGCTCGGCGGCTACCTCGTCACCTTCGCCACAGACCAGACGGTCATCCTCTTCAGCTGCTACGCGGCGAAGGATCAACTTCGACGCGCGCGTCCCGACCTTTGACAGCGTCGCAGGCATCCTTCACGGGCGGTCTCGCGCTCGACAACACCTATACAGACTCCCAAGGTCGGTTCACATTCGATTATCCGGCAGACTGGGCGGAGAAGAAGCCGAACTCGACCTGCGGTCGTCGTCGCTCGTCGCCCCAAACGCGGGGACGCCGAGTTTCAATGTCGTCATCGGGAATGTATCACTGACTCTCCAGCAGTACTACGATGCGAATATCAAGACGATTGCCGATCCGTCAACCGGCTTGAAGTCGTACAAGAAGGTCAGTGAGAGCGACACGACGATTGACGGCCAACCCGCGAAGTTGCAAGTCTACACGGCAGATGTCGGCGGCAACGGCGCGATCACTGAACTGCACCAGTGGTTCTTCGTCACGAACGGCAAGGGATACGTCCTCACCTACTCCGTCCCGGCCGATAGAGCAAAGGATTTCGCCGGGTACGGGCCGATCATCGCCAACTCGTTCACGATTCCGTGATTCAGTAGACAGTAGTCGGTAGTCAGTAAACAGAGGGGATGCCTCTCGCACAGTTCGCCTGACGTTGTGGCAACAGAGATGCAATAGCAGATACCCGTATGCGTCTGAAACAGCTATGGGAACCTCTGCTCCGACTACGATGACTGTCTACTGCCTATGACTTCTCTCACTGACTACTGTCTACTGCCTACTGACTACAGGATATGCCCATGGAAGACACGCTCTGGTACAAAGACGCAATCTTCTACGAAGTGCCCGTTCGCTCGTTTTACGACAGCTCGAACGACGGGAGCGGCGATTTCGCCGGATTGACGACGAAACTCTCGTACATCCGCGATCTCGGCGTGGATTGCATCTGGCTCCTGCCCTTCTACCCCTCGCCGCTGCGAGATGATGGCTACGACATCGCGGATTTCTACGATATTCATCCCGATTACGGCACGCTGGACGATTTCAAAGCCTTCCTCGACCGCGCGCACGAACTCGGCATGCGTGTGATCGCGGATATGGTCCTCAATCACACCTCGGACCAGCATCCGTGGTTCCAGGAGGCACGCCGCGACCCGGATTCGCCGTATCGCGACTATTATGTCTGGAGTGATGACCCGAAGCTCTACAAGGACGCGCGGATCATCTTCACCGACACCGAGATCTCGAACTGGACGTTCGATCCCGTCGCGGGGCAATACTACTGGCATCGCTTCTTCAGCAATCAACCGGACCTCAACTATCGAGAACCCCGCCGTCCAACAAGCGATGCTCGATGTGATCGCCTACTGGCTCGATATCGGCCTCGATGGTTTCCGCTGCGACGCCGTGCCTTATCTCTACGAGCGGGACGGCACGATCTGCGAGAACCTGCCGGAGACGCACGGCTATCTGAAGTCGTGTCCGCCGCTTTGTGGACGAGCACTACCCCGGCAAAATCCTGCTCGCGGAGGCGAACCAATGGCCCGCCGATGTCGATCGCCTACTTCGGCAACGGCGACGAGTTTCACATGGCCTTCCACTTCCCGATCATGCCGCGCATCTTCATGGCGATCCGCCGCGAGGAGCGGATGCCGATCGTCGAGATCATGGAGCAGACGCCGGACATCCCCGAACTCTGCCAGTGGGGGATGTTCCTGCGCAACCACGATGAACTGACGCTCGAAATGGTGACGGATGCCGAGCGGGACTATATGTACTACGAGTACGCCAAAGACCCACGCATGAAGATCAACATCGGCATCCGCCGCCGCCTCGCGCCACTCGCGGAGAATGGCCGCCGCCAGATCGAACTCCTCAACAGTATCCTCCTCTCGATGCCCGGCAGCCCGATCCTCTACTACGGCGACGAGATCGGCATGGGCGACAACTACTACCTCGGCGACCGCAACGGTGTGCGCACGCCGATGCAGTGGTCCAGCGACCGCAATGCCGGTTTCTCCCGCACGGACCCGGCGCGTCTCTATAGCCCGGTGATTATGGACCCCGTCTATGGCTATCAGTCGATCAATGTCGAGGCGCAGGAGCGCACACCGACCTCACTCCTTAACTGGATCAAACGGTTGATCCGCGTGCGCAAGAAGTACCCGGCGTTCGGTCGTGGCTCGCTGGAATTCCTCGGCGGCGGCAACCCGCGCGTCCTCACCTATATCCGCCAATACGAGGGCCAGACGCTCCTCATTGTGCTCAATCTCTCCCGTTTCGTGCAGTGTGCGGAGGTGGACCTGGTTCGCTTCGTCGGGATGCAGCCCGTAGAACTGATCGGTGAGACGCACTTCCCCGCGATCACCGAACACCCCTACTTCTTCACCCTCGGCCCCCACGCCTTTTACTGGTTCCGTTTAGAGAGCGGCAGTTAGAGTGGCTTGCAGAGGCGTTGCCACCGCACGTCGGATCATCGTAGGGGCGCGGCTCGACGCGCCCGGCCGAGGTGGCCAGCGGCTTTGGCATTGACGACCGGCCGGAGAGGGCGATTCAAGCATCGCCCCTACGAATCGGTGCAACCTCCCGGCAAGAGGAAGCGCCACGATTCCTCAGCACTCAGCAGCGAATTGGCATCGGTTGTCGGTACGGCCTTTGCCCTGACCATCTGCGCCTCCTATCCGCCAGTATATCAGGGGTAGAGATGGACGGCGATCTACAGGCGAGCATCACCCCGTGCTCACCTGTAGATCATCACTCTTCGGTCAGCGCAGACCAGTGGCGCTCCGACGCCGCACGAGTGCATCGGCAATGACTGCCACAAGGAGGACGCCACCCTCCACCATCTGCTCGACATCGGTGCCCTGGCCGGTGAGCGCCAGCCCGTTGAGCAGGCTACCGACAATGAGAGAACCGAGGATGACCGCCCAAACCGAGCCGCGACCGCCAAAGAGACTGACGCCACCAATCACCGGCGCGGCGATCGCGTTCAGCACAAGGGTCGGATCAATCGCCGAGGTCGCCGAGATCTGCCGCGATGCCTGAAAGATGCCCCCGAGGGCGGCAAGTGTGGACGCGAGCGTGAAGACGATGATCCGTAGCCGGACCACATCAACACCGGCGCGGCGCGCCGCTTCCGGGTTGCCGCCGACTGCGTAGACGTGCAGGCCAAACGCGGTACGCCGCATGACGAGAAAGAAGATCAGGATCAAGCCCATCAGGAGCATCGCAGTCAGCGGGACACCCCGATACGACTGGAAGAGTAAGGCCCCGCCGATTGCCACCACCGCGATGACGCCAATGCGCAACCCCATCTCCGTCGTGGAAATCACGGGTAAGTCGCTCTGTTGGCGTTTCGCGCGCTCCCGAACGAGCGTGAGCGCATAGAGGACCACCCCAATCACCGGCAGGCCGACACCGGCATACGAGGGCAAATAGGTGGTCGCGATGTCGAGAATCTTGGGGTTCTGAATGGGAAGCGTCGTCGTAGGGAGCATGATACGCAGGAGCAAGCCCTGATAGCCGATCAATGCTGCCAGCGTGACGATGAAGGCCGGCACGCGCACAACGGAAATGAAGAAGCCGTTGATCGCGCCGCAGATCGCGCCCACGGCGAGCCCCGCCAGGATCGCCAGCGGCCACGGCCACCCATGCCCATAGGAGAGCACGGCCATTGCTCCGGCCCCAAGCCCACTGACGCTCCCGAGCGAGAGATCGATCTCGCGGATCAGAAGGACGAGCACCGACCCGAGGGCGAGCGTGCCAATCGTGATGATCTCCTGAATCATCTCCGTGAGATTGCGCGCGCGCAGGAAGTTGCCGCTCGTCGCGATCTGGAAATAGACCGCGATAATGAGGAGCGCGAGGACGACGGGAATCTGCCCGAGATCGCCGCGCAGCCGCCGGGTGAGTGCCCCAGGTGGACGAAGATTCTTGCCGGGCGGCGGGGGCACCAACTCCTGCGTGTCGAGTGTCTCGCTACTCATTGCGCTATCTCCGATCCTCCGCGCGGGGAGCTCGCTTGGTTTGCTCCCTGCATGATGCCGCCAAATTGAGCGCCCGTAATGGCTGCGACGATCTGCTCCGAGGAGGTCGCGCCGATGTCGAACGATCCCACACGTCGCCCGAGCCGGAGCACGACGACTCGATCCGCCACTTCGAAGACGTCCGCCAGGTTGTGCGAGATCATCACGACCCCGAGTCCCTGCTCGCGGAGACGCCCGATCAAGTTGAGTACCTGCCGCGTCTGGACGACGCCGAGCGCCGCCGTTGGCTCATCGAGGAGGAGCACCGCAGGGTTGCGCAGGACGGTTTTTGCCACGGCAATGGACTGTCGCTGGCCGCCGGAGAGCGACGCGACGATCGTGCGCACCGAGGGGATCTTGACATCGAGTTGGCGCAGGATCTGGTTGGTGCGCGCTTCCATCTCTGTCTCATTAAGTTGCTTCACCAAACCCGGGATGACGGTTTGCTGTGCCTCACGACCGAGATAGAGATTGGCGACCACGTCCAGATTGTCACAGAGCGCGAGGTCCTGATAGACCGTCTCGATGCCAAGGCGCGTGGCATCGTTCGGGCTGGTGATGTGTACTTCCCGGCCATCGCGATAGATGGTGCCGGAATCGGCCGGGATCACGCCTGCCAGCGCCTTGACCAGCGTGGATTTGCCCGCGCCGTTGTCGCCGACGAGGCCAACGACCTCGCCCGCGTAGACTTCAAAATCGACTTCACTGAGCGCCTGCACCGCACCATACGCCTTGCTGACGCCGGTGACGCGCAGGCGCGGTTCGCCCCGCGCATCCTGGCTGCCAGCGGGCGGTGCCGTCCTCCCATATGCACTCTGAGCACTCTCTGCCACGGTCTCACCCCCTATGCATTCGCCCACTCGGCGCACGCGCAACGATGGCTGGCGCATCCGGCGATCGCTGCACAGAGAACGGTGGGGCACGCAGATCGCGCGCCCCACCCATTCGTCCGCGCGGCAATCGTGCGCTAACACACCCCTCCGGTACCGGGGGGCAAGCCCTTGCACAGGTCATCCTTCGTGATGTAGCCGTCCGCGACGACGGTTGAGGCAACGTTGCTCTTATCGACGGTCACTACGTCATTGAAGATCGACGGGATCGATGCGCCGCCGGTCGTCGTGCTCTTCGCGGTCACGAACTCGGACGTACTCGTACCGTTGCTCATCGCCGCAACGAGTTTGGCTACCGAGTCCGCCAGCTTCTTGATCGGCTTGTAGACCGTCATCGTCTGGTCGCCGGTGAGGATATTGCGGACAGCGGCAAGCTCCGCGTCCTGCCCGGTCACGAGCACCTTGCCGTTGAGACCCTGCGCCTTGAGGGCGGCAGCGGCGGCTTCAGCCATGCCGTCATTCGCGACATAGGCGATCTGGATGTTGTTGTTGTTGGCAGTCAGCGCGGCAGCCATTTCCGTCTGCGCGGTGGCGGCAGTCCAGCCCGGCGTGAATTGCTCGTAGACCTTGTGAAGTTCGCCGCTGTTGAAGAGTGGATCGAGGACGCTATGCGCCCCTTGCGAGAAGAGCAGCGCGTTGTTGTCGGTCTGGGAACCATTGATCATCGCGACGTTGTCGCCGTTCTTGTGGTGGTCCTTGATGTACTGCGCCTGCGTCTGCCCGACCTTCACGTTATCGAACGTGGCATAGTACGCGAGGTCGTTGTCCTGAATGAGGCGATCATAGGCGATGACGGGCACCTTGCTCGCCTTCGCCTTCTGGACAATCGACGCTGCGGAGGTGCTATCGACCGCGACGACGATCAACATGCAGGCACCCTTTGTCAGTTCGCTCGATGCCTGGGTGAGTTGGGTGTCGATGCTATTCTGGGCATTGACCGCATCGAACGTGACACCGGGAAGCGCCGCCTTGACTGCGGCCTCCGTGAGCGGGTGATCGTATGCCTCCCAGCGCCCACCGGCAGTGGTGTCAGGCGAGAGGAAGGCGACGTGCTTGCACCCCTTGGCGGCGCTGAATGTCGTCGCGCTCGTGTTGGCACTTCCCGAAGTGCCGCCACCTGCCGGAGCGGGCGTTGCGGTTGATGATCCGCCGCATCCCGCCAGGAGCATGGTCACGGTAACGCCGAGGAGCAAAGCGAAGCGAGGTACGCGGAACGGCAACGTAGATACCATGCGGTACTCCATTCAATGCATCGCGAACCATAAAAACGCCGAACGATTCAGACTCTGGTCCTTTGCCCCCCTTCTCAAGATGCATCAAGTGCGAGAGAGGTTGCACATCAGTACACCCGCACCCGCATGAGGTTGCCAGAGTGCGCGGAGCAGCGAACGTCATGCATCGTGTAATGGTACGGTGGCGGGGCTATCGTCCCCGCAAAGTATTGATGAAGGAGATTTAATATAGCGGGACGATAACACCAGGGGTTATCGTCGTCAAGACGAAATCCGTACTGCAAACAAGGCAACCGTGGCCCTTACCGGGCAGACCAATCGTGGCATTGGCTGATGAACCTTACCATCTTAGCCTTACCCAGATAGTGGTGGAGGCAAGCGGGACGCTTGCCTCCACCGAACAATTATCGGATGAAGTCGGTAAGGTTCATACGCCTATCATTCCGCTTCAGTCCCCGGTTCTCGCACGGAGTGCGGCTTCGAGGCGCATCTGCTGCGCGGTGAGCGTGAGATCGCCGCGCGAGCGTTCGAGGACGCCGCGGACGAGATCCGTTGTGCGCCGGAGGCCATGCGTGACGGCGTCCGGGTAATCGACGGTCACGAGCAAGCCGAAGATGTCGTCCATGATCGCGAGCGTCGCTTCCGCCGCCGCGATATCGCCCGCCCGGAGCACATCGAGGAGATGCCGCCGCAACTCGCCCGCCGCCTCGCCCAACCCATTGAGATAGATCGGCTCGTCAATCGTCCAGATCGGCGGGAGCAGGCAGCGGCGTCTCGCCGATCAGCGCGCGGACGATGCGCGCCTCGGCATACTCCTTCTGCGCATCTTGCACGTACCCCGCCCAGTAGACGGCGGGAAATCCGTCGCGATACGCCTGCACAGCCGCGTATGCATCGCATGCGCCCGTTCGAGAAGCGCGTCCGCCTCCGCAAACTCCCCCCGATGGACGGCGCGGATCGCGTTCGCACTGAGACGCACGATCTGCCGCGTATCCGCCAGCGCCTTCTCCCGCGCCGTATTCACCGCTTCGAGCCGCGCGAACGCGGCCTCGCCAATGCGAGAGAAGTACTGAGTGCTGAGTGACTGAGGACTGAGTTCGTCCGGTCGTCATTCATTCTCTCGTTCCTTTTCGACATCGCCTGATCGCATGCATGTGACTCTGGCGATCGCTCAGTACTCAGTACTCAGTACTCAGCACTTTCCCCTATCCCGCCGCCCACGTATACGCGAGGGCGCGGTAGCGGAGGCCGAGGTCGGTGGCGGAGGGATCGAAGCCCTTGACGCGGTTATCGCGGACGGCGACGGCTTTCTTCGAGAAGTCGAGCGGGAGGATCGGCAAGTCCGTCATCACGCGCTGCTGAATCTTCGTGTAGAGGTCCTTGCGCTCTTGCTGCTGCTCCGGCTTGTAGATCGCGCGGGCCTTGCTGAGCATACTGTCCACATCGGTGTTCAGGTAGCGACCCGCATTGAGCCCGCTCTTCGCCGCGTCAATCGAGAAGAGTGACGAGAGATCGGGGTCCACAGTCGCTCGCGAAACTGCCGAGGAAGGCATCGAAGTCGTGCGTGCGTGTCACGCGATCGACGAAGGTCGCCCATTTCTCCGCGACGACGGTCGCATTGACGCCGACTTTCGCCCACGCGTCTCGTAGCAGGCCCGCGTACGTCTCGCGGACGGGATCGCTGGAGTTCGTGTAGAGCGTGAAGGAGAAGGTCTGCTTATCCTTGATCCGCATGCCATCGGTGCCCGGTTTCCACCCCGCCGCATCGAGGAGCCGCTTCGCCTCATCGACATTCTGGCGGTATTTGGGATCGACCGGCGCGTACGCCCAGGAGAGCGGTGGCTGCACGCCGTCCGCGACGATGCCGACGCCGCCGCGCGCCTGTCTGAAGCAGCGCATCCCGATCGAGCGCGAGCATCAGCGCCTTGCGGACATTGGCATCGACTAAAAAACTTGCTTGCGGGCTTCGCGGCATCGAGTTGCAGGCCGACATAGGTCATGTCGTACGTGTCGTAGGTCTGCACTTTGACACCCTGGCGTTTCGCCAACCCCTTCTGCACGGTCGGGGAGACGAGGCCGAAGTCCGCCTTGCCCGTCGCGAGCGCGTCCTGCACCGCGTCATCGGTCGGCAGGACGATGTAGGTGTAGCGCGGCGCGGCGACCTTGCCGAGATGATAGTCCGGGTTCGCCTCCGCCTCCATCCGCTCGGAGCGCAGCCAGCGCGTCATACGGAAAGGGCCGGTGCCGACGATGTTGCTCGTCGTGCCGAAATCGCTCGCCGCGAGGTCCGCCGGTTGGGTATTGACGAGGCTGTGCTGCGGCACGATACCGAAGGTCGCGACTTCGGTGAGGAAACTCGCGGTCGGCAGACGGAGTTTGAAGCGCACCGTGTGGTCGTCGATGCGCCCGCACGCGTTTCGACGACGGCATAGGCGGTGCTGTAGCGGGGCGAGTTCGCATCGCGGTTCAGATAGAGCTTATAGGAATAGGTAACGTCGTCGGCGGTCACGTCCTGGTCATCGCTCCACTGCAGACCTTGCGGGCGGAGCGTGAAGACGTAGGTCAGGCCGTCATCGGAGCCGTCCATGCCTCGGCGAGGTCGGGCGACGGCGCGCCATCCTTCGGGTTGAGCGTGACGAGGCCGTTGAAGAAGAGTCGCGAGAGCGCGAGCGAGGTCGGATCCGCGATGAGAATCGGGTTCAGCGTGCGCGCATCCGCCGTCCCGACTTCGGTGATCCCTGCGGCCGGTTCATTCGGGTTGCTCGGCGCGGCGTGGCCGGACTCGGCGCGGCACTCGGCGCAGGCTTCGCACCGGGCGTCTGCGTCACTACGACCCCATTCGGCGCGACCCGCACCGCCGCACGTCGGCGCGACACCGGGAGGTGCCACACTGCCACCCGGCGCGGCAGGCGTCTTCGTTCCCCCGCCGCAGGCTGCCAGAAGCGCGGCAAGTAGCGCCGCGAGTAACGCGTAACAAGTAACGAGTAACGCGCGATGCAAACGCCCCACCCCACCGCTCGATACTCGATACTCGATACTCGTTACTCTTCGCTCATTGCTCATTGCTCATTGCTCAATTCGTTCGTTCGATAAATTCTGCCGCGACGAAACCTTGATTGTTGCCGTGGGAGACTTTCACCCAGGTGCGCCCTTCCGCGTCTTGGGGGTCCGCGAGGACGCTCAAGACCGTCCCTGCCGCGAGCGATTCGATGATTTCGCCTTCGTGGAGGGGGATTCGCGCAGGACGAGGCCATCGGCGCTATCTTTCACCTTCGCTTTGACGCCGGATTGAAGCTGGCTGCCGGTCGCGTTAGTGATCGTCGGCGCATTCGGCGGGAAGGCCACGGGCGTGGAGGGCGTCAGGGTCGGTGGCGGCGTCAGGCTCCGTCCGACACTCGTCGGTGTCGGCGGCGCGGGGGTGATGATCACCCGGACACCCGCTTCACCGGCATCCTTGCCACACGCGGCGAGGAGCGCCGTGAGGAGCAGGGGCACGACGACGAGGGGGATGACGCCCCATCTCGTCCATCGCGCTGTCGCGCGTTGCCACCGTGCAGATGCGCCCACGCACACTCCTCTTCCCATTTGCTACCCGCGCGGCGGCACAATACCGTTCGCGTCGCCAGTGTAGCAAAGGTCGTCGCTCAATGTGTACGGACACATAACCGCACGCCTCGTCCGTCGCGGGCCGGAGTATCGCATAGGATACGAGTTATGTCGACTGCTTGGTGTCCGCGAGGAACTGCTTCATCCCGCCGACGATGAAGCTCGCGAAGCCGCAGGCGATATAGAGGATAGCCCATCTCAATCGCCTCACGCGCCTGCGCAGCGTCGCGCACGACGGTGCCGAGGATTTTCCCGCTCCCTTTGCTCTTCTCGACGACGCGCTCCATCTGCTCGCGCACGGAGGGATGATCGAACTGATTGGGCACGCCGAGCGCATGGCTCATATCGCCCCGCCCGAGGAAGAGGACATCGAGCCCGTCCACCTCGCAGATCGATTCGAGGTTGTCCACGGCGCGCGGGTTCTCGATATGGGCGATGGTGAGCACTTCGCGGTTGATGTACTGCATCGCGTCGTACATGCCCATGCCGCTGATGCCGTAATCACTGGCGCGCGGCGAAGCGCTCCCCCGCCAACCGCGTGGCTGATAGGGCACGCCTGCACGAACGCTTCGGCCTCTTCTTTCGTATTGATCTGCGGCACATGGATGCCCTGCACGCCGAGATCGAGGTAGCGCAGGATCAGTTGCGGATCCCGCACCGGCGAGCGGGCAATCGCCGTCATGCCGCGCGCCTCGGCGGCGAGAACCATCGGATAGACGCCCTCGTAGTCGATAAAGCCGTGCTCGCAGTCAATGATGCCGAAATCCATCCCCGCCAGCGCCGTCAGTTCCATCACCATCGGCGACGGCAGCGGGAGGAACGGCCCGATCACCGCCTCGCCCCGGAGCAGTTTCGCCTTTACCGCATTCTCGCGCATCTGTTGTTCCCTTCCCCACAATCCCGCAAATCCGTTGATTCGATCCATCGCCGCCATCATACCGGGGGCGACGAGCAATGAGCAATGAGCAATGAGCAATGAGTAACGAGTAGCGAGTAGCGAGTACGAGTAGATCGCGGCCTCTCGTTACTCGCTACTCGCTACTCGTTACTTTATCCGCTGATGCTCTTGACAGGAAGCGATGATGCACGTAGATTATTCGAGCCTCATCAGTGCCGAGGTAGCTCAGTCGGTAGAGCATACGACTGAAAATCGTAGTGTCGGCGGTTCGATTCCGCCCCTCGGCACCATCCTTTTTCTTTCCACCACAGGGAAAATCGAGGTGCGGCTATCGTCGCTGATGAACGTGTATGTGCATTTGCTAACCGTTTGCTAACGGACTGTTCGCTTTGGCTGCGCGAAGGGGATGCAATGGGCTTACTACAAGACATTCGGAATCAGCCGACCATCGTATGGAACATCCGATTTACCTACGCTTCTGCGAAAGGTAACGATACGTCGCATCTCGTATGGCATACATGCCGCTTGACGAATGGGTGCGATTATGAACTGAATGGGTATCCCCCTGATGCAGAACTCCCAAACTACCGAATCATTCGCAACACAGTCCTGCGGGAATTTTACGGATAGTTTTCACCAAATGACAGAGATTGTTATTCCTATCAGTTCTCTCGATGAGAAATACCGCGAACACTTTCGCGATATTCGACTTCAGGAAAGCGTGGCGGCGTATACCGATATGGTGAAGCGAGGTGATAAAGCGGTCTTTCGGATGGCTTGGCCTGCTGATGCCGTTCACCATGTGGCCCCAACGATGTTCACGAACCCTGTTCAATGCCTTTCTGCATGGTATGCCTTGCCGCGAAGCGCGGTCGTAGATTTGCTGAATACCGTTCGAAACCGTGTACTCACATTCGCGATTGAGATTGAGAAGATCGCACCCGATGCCGGGGAAGGAACTGGGGATAATCCTGCGATTCAACCATCGCAAGTTGCACCCGTATACATCAACGCATTTTACGGCGGCGCACACAATGTCGCGGTCGGCAGTCATCAGTTCAGCCAGTCACAGCAAACGCTCGTCGATTCCTCTTGATCTTGCGAGCCTGCGAGGGTTTCTCTTGTCTGCGGGTGCGACCACCGAGGACGCTGACGAGTTACAGGAAATAATCGAGCACGAGCCACCGCCAAAGGACAAGAAGATTAGGACGACGCACCTTAGAGTTCATCGGGAAGATGAGCGGCAAAGCAGTGGAAGGGATCATAACCGCGAGTGCAGAAGCCGTTACAAAGGCAATCATGACCTACTACGGTATGGGATGACCGTGCTCGTTGAAAGATGAGAATCTCTATGCGAATACCCACAAGCCTCGATGACTGGTCATTGGAACTCGCGCGCGAGTTCGTTCGTACGCTCAATGGCGAACCATCGTGGCTAGACTTCAAAGAGTTCCTGAATCCGCCGGGTTGCTGACCGATTCCGAAAACACGAAGTTGATTCGTCGCACTGCTACCGGGCTGGCAAATACAGGGGGTGGATTCATCGTCTTCGGCGTTGGCGACGCACAGAGATATTCCAATCCCGATGAGCGGATTCGGGGCATCCCGCTGGATAGCGAGTGTGGAAAGCAGTTCAACGAGAAGTTGTCGAACGTCTTCCCCTCGCTCGTTGGACTCAATGTGAAGCAGTTACCAATCACAGATGGCCGCGGGCTGGTGGTCGCTCATATGACTATGAGTTCACTACGTCCGCATATGCTCTGGCCGGAAGGGACTTTCCCGAAACGCACCGATGGCGGCAGCGCAGGCGTATTGAGTGTGGAAGAGATTCCAGAACAGATGGTAGGCGGCGAAGAGCGGCGGCGTCAGGCTGTGTCCTATTTCGGTTGAAGGTTTCTCAGTTTCACCAGATCGCAGATGGCATGTTTCAAAGCAATAGCCGCCTACACATTACGTATGATCAATTCGATACAGCATCTTACGATCGTCTACTGCCGGATATAACACCCTTACTGCCCTCAGACGCACTCCTTGTGCAGTTAATGCGAATATCAGCCAGCGCAAATCGCATCAACACGATGCTGAATCTCGCCTGCCTTCCATCTGGGACGGGCTTACCCGCAGGGCTATACAATGAAGAGCCAGCAAGAGACGATATACGAACCCTCGTCCGGGAGTGTAGGGAAGTCTCGCAACGGCTTGGAAAAATCCTCGGGCCGCTGCCATTCGACATTTGAACCGCCATACTGCGCTTAATTGCCAGCGTCACAGTAATTGGTGTTCTGTGGCCTTCACCTGTCGGACATCGCTAGTTTTGGCCGCGATTGGCATGATGCCTATTTTGTGAGGTTGTTTATATAAGCTCATCCTCGGTCGGCGGTTGGAAAATAGTGACATATTTATCCATTTCTGTTTCGGGAATTACAAACACACCTTCAGGAGGGGTACGATTTCGTATTTCCAAACGGC
>CAVXPY010000028.1:0-325700 GCA_963763655.1 uncultured Chloroflexia bacterium | reverse complement strand
CGAGTAACGAGTCAAAAGTAACGAGTAACGAGACGGTTTCATCTCGTTACTCGTTGCTCGCTACTCGTTACTCCTCGTAAGAGGAGTGCCCCATGGCGAAGAGGAAAGCGGACCGCACGATCGTCACGCTCGAATGTACGGAGTGCAGCAACCGCAACTACACGACGGAGAAGAACAAGCGCAATGACCCGCAGCGGATGGAACTGAAGAAGTACTGCCCAACGCAGCGCAAAGTCACCGTCCATCGCGAGACGCGATAGCGAGCGATGAGTAGCGAGTATCGAGTAACGAGTAACGAGTGGATGCGGGCCCCTCTCGATACTCGTTACTTTCTCTCATTGCTCATTGCTCATTGCTGAGGTACTATTACAGGGTTGTCTGTGCGCCCAGACACGGCGGAGGGGTGTAGCTCAATTGGCAGAGCACCGGTCTCCAAAACCGGGGGTTGCAGGTTCAAGTCCTGTCGCCCCTGCCACTTCCTCATGATGGTGGGGTGGCATCGTCCGCAGTGAGTCGCAGCGTGTAGCGATCAGGATAGATTGAGCAGCAGATGGGGCGTCGCAAACCCGCAACGCCCCAGTTAGAGCGCACAGGGCACGCATGAGTGCGTGCGGAATCGAGGTTACGGGTGGCAACAACACGGACGACCGGGGCGACAACCAATCCTATCGTGCGGTCCATCGGCCGGGTGCGTCATACTGCGGCGGAGACGATCAGCGAGTTGCGCAAGGTCGCCTGGCCCGATTCGCAGACGACCCGCAACCTGACGCTCGTCGTCATTGGCATTTCGGCGGCGATCGGCTTTCTTTTGGGTTTGACGGACTCACTCCTGACCGCCCTCTATACATTGCTGGAGAAGCTCGGCTAAGGCCGGGGGGAGGTCGCGGTTATGGTTCGCAGTTTACGCGCGCGGCTGGCCGAACGGCACGGCGTCAGCCTTGAGGAAGGGCAGTGGTACGTCGTCCATACCTATTCGGGCCACGAGGCGAAGGTGAAGAAGAACCTCGAATCGCGTATCGAGACGATGGACATGAGTGAGAAGATCTTCGAGGTCATCGTCCCGACCGAAGAGGAGATCGAGATTCACAACGGCCAGCGCCGTACCGTCAATAAGAAGGTCTATCCCGGCTACGTCCTCGTCAAGATGCGGATGGACGATGACTCGTGGTACGTCGTGCGCAACACACCGGGTGTGACGAGCTTCGTCGGGATGGGCACGAAGCCGACGCCGCTCCGGGATGACGAAGTGATCACGATCAAGCAGCAGATGACGGCGGAAGCGCCGCGCGTCAAGCTCAGCCTCGCGGTCGGCGATAGCGTCCGCATCGTGGATGGCCCTTTCCAGGATTTCGAGGGCAAGATCGACGAGGTCAATCAGGAGAAGGGGCGCGTCAAAGTGCTCGTCTCCTTCTTCGGGCGGGAGACCGCAGTGGAGTTGGACTTCCTGCAGGTGGACCGCAATATTTAGTGTACTGCGGGGCCGGGTGGCCCCTTTCGGTGAAATGCGCGCGCAACGAGGCGTCGCGTCGGTGAGACAGTAGGAGGACGCCCCTGTGGCGAAGAAAGTACGGGCCATCGTCAAGCTGCAACTCCCGGCGGGGAAAGCAACGCCCGCGCCCCGGTCGGCCCCGCGCTCGGCCAGCACGGTGTCGCGCTGATGGAGTTCGTCAAGGCGTACAACGAGCGGACGGCGCAGCAGGTGGGCCAGATCATCCCCGTCGCGATCACCGTCTATGAGGATCGCTCGTTCACGTTCGTGACGAAGACGCCGCCTGCGGGCGACCTTCTCCGGCGCGCGGCGGGCATCGACAAGGGCGCGGCGAACGTCAAGCGTGAGACGGCAGGCAAGGTGACGCGCCAGCAGGTGCTGAGATCGCCGAATTGAAACTCAAGGACCTCAATGCCTACGATGTCGATAGCGCCATGCGCATGATCGAGGGCACCGCTCGGTCGATGGGCATTCAGGTCACGGAGTGAGGGAAGTAACGAGTAACAAGTAACGAGTAACGAGAGGATCGGTCATTCTCCCTCGATACTCGATACTCGTCAGGGTGGAGGCGCATGGGCGCCGCTCGGACCACAAGGTAAGGAGCGCACGACATGGCACAACGTGGGAAACGGTATCTGGAACTCGTCAAACTGATCGATCGTGACAAGAAGTACACGGTGGATGAGGCGACGAAACTCCTCAAAGAGACGGCGAAGGCGAACTTCGACCAGACCATCGAGATTCACTTCCGCCTCGGCATTGACTCGCGCCATGCGGACCAGCAGGTGCGCTCCTCCGCGACGCTGCCCTCCGGCTCCGGCAAGGTCGTACGCATCCTCGTCTTCGCCCAGGGCGACGGCGAGCGCGCCGCGCGTGACGCCGGTGCGGACTTCGCCGGTGCAGACGATCTGATCAAGCAGATCGAGGGCGGGTGGCTCGATTTCGATGTCGCGCTCGCCACACCGGACATGATGGGCAAGGTTGGTCGGCTCGGTCGCGTGCTCGGTCGCCGTGGGCTGATGCCGAACCCGCGCTCCGGCACCATCGCGACGCCGGAAGACCTGCCCCGTGTCATCAATGAGCGACGCGGTGGCCGCGTGGACTTCCGCAACGACCGTACGAACCTCATTCATATCCCCGTCGGCAAGACGAGCTTTTCTGAAGAGCAGATCAAGGCGAACCTCCTCTCCGCCATCGATGCGGTGAACCGCGCGCGACCGTCCGGAGCGAAGGGCACGTACATCAAGTCCATCGTGCTCGCAACGACGATGGGGCCGAGCATCCGGCTCGATGTGAACTCCGCAGTCGCCGAGGCGGAAGGGGTTGCGGCCTAGACGCCGCGCGACTATACTGGGCAGGCACAGGGGCTTGTCCCACGGTGTATGACATCGCCGAAGACCGCTGGCGCGCTCGCGCTTAATCGGCCCCCAAGGCCACCAGCCGAGGTAGATGGGAAGAAGCAGATTCTCGATCGTGCATGGCGCTCGCGCGCCGACGCTGTCGCTGTTTTGCCCCGCGCCTCATCCGGCGCGGGGCTTTTGGTTTTCTGACCCCGTGTGGTGCGGTAGCGGTGGCCCCCGTGCCTGCCCAGGAATAATTCTTGGCGTTGGGCAACCACGGGGGGTTGCCGCTACGAGAATATCGGCACATGAGAGGGGGTGAAAAGCATATGCCAACCGAGAAGAAGGGTGAGACGATCAGCGAGCTTGAGGAGCGGATCGTGGGCGCGACATTGATGATCCTGACGGATTATCGCGGCCTGACGGTGACGGACTTGCAGGGGCTGCGCGGGCTATTGCGCGGTGTCGGGGCGGAGTTCCGGATCGCCAAGAACACACTGACGCGGATCGCCGCGAATAACCGGGGTATCGCATCGCTCGATGCGACGCTCGAAGGGCCGACCGCGCTCGTCTTCACCGGCGAGGATATCGTCGGCGCGTCGAAGGTCATCAATGATTTCGCGCGCACCTCGCGCATCCTGAAGGTGAAGGGCGCGCTCCTGCAAGGGAAGGCGGTCGCCGCCACGGATGTCGAGGCGCTCGCCACGATGCCGCCGAAGGAAGAGTTGATCGCGACGATTGTCGGCGCGCTCGATTCCCCGGTCACGAACCTCGTGTTCGCGCTCGATTTCGCACTGATCGAGTTTACGTCGCTGCTTGATGCACGCGTCGCACAGTTGGAGGGCGATTCTGTCGCCGCATAGGAGGTACCACAAATGGCAGTAGCGATTGAAGAGATCATCTCATCGATTGACGCGATGACGATTCTCGAACTGAAGCAGCTTTCAGACGCGCTCAAGGAGAAGTACGGTGTCACCGCGATGGCGGCGGCCCCGTCGGCGGCAGCGGCCCCGGCAGTGGCGGCAGCTCCGGCAGAGGAGCAGACCGAGTTCACCGTCATGCTCAGCGAGATCGGCCCGAACAAGATTCAGGTCATCAAGGCAGTCCGCGAACTGACGAGCCTCGGCCTCAAGGAGGCGAAGGACGTTGTCGAGAGCGCCCCTGCCGCGATCAAGGAAAACGTCACCAAGGACGAAGCAGCTGCCGCGAAAGCCAAGCTCGAAGAAGCCGGCGCGAAGGCCGCTGTCAAGTAACACGGGATTCCGTGCTGAGTTGCTCCCCTCTCCACACAGATGGAGAGGGGCTGGGGGTGAGGTTTGTTGCCTCACCTTTTTTTGTGTCTGTCGCATCGCTGGAACCGGATCGTCGGTCGGCCCGTTTTCCTGATAAGTGTCTATGGATGCAGTGGATGGTGCGGGAGCGAGAACGGATGAAACAGCACCGAACAAGGATCGCACTGGCGGCGGGCCTGCTGATTCTCATCGTGATTGCCTGTGCCATGCTCGCCGTCGTTACACGACCGCATGAGCGCGGCAGGGCCGTGACCGACCACTTCGGCCTTGGCGGGACGGACGTGACGGAGCGCGATCTCTCACTGGCAGAGCAGGTGATGCTGCTCGACAGGTTTGCGCCGACTCCCACCCCGGAGAGTGCAACGGCGATCCGGCTGCATTATCAGCGGTTTCAAGACATCTTCTTCGAGGGTTCTTTCACCCTGGCTCCGAGCGCGTACGATGCCTACGTGCGCCAATTACAGCCGCTCGGCCCCACGGTCGGCGTCGCATCCGCGATGGGCAAATACCGGGGCGTGATTATCGGCAACTACACGAGCATCATCGTGCCGGACCCCGCGACGTATCGCATCACCGTCTCCTATACCGCCGGATAGCGCGCGGACTATCCGCCGGACGTTCAATCGAGTCCCGCATACACTCCCAAGGACTCCCCTGGAAACTGATCGGATAGACAGGGCATAGGACGGCCTTTCGAACGGTGTGCGAGAAACAATGGGGCGGTATCCTGCGTCTATACGAAGGGAAGACTTTGGGACACGGGACACAGAGGAGACGCAGATGGCTGAAAGAGAAGAGAATCCCACGCTGACGGAGCGCATCTACGCGCTCCTCGCCTATACGAGTGCAGGTACCATTTTTATGATCGGTAGTTACCTGATCTCCCTCGCGATCGAGGACGCGATCATGTCCGATCCCTGGCAGATCATCCTCGCTGTGATGGCGCTGCCGGTCCTCACTGCTGTTGCCGTTTCCTGCGGGAACCATCACGAGAACCGCCGTGTGCGCGCCGCCACCTGGATGATCGTTGTCCCGCTCGGCGCGATCAACCCAATCGCCTGGCTCGGCGCACTCGTCCTCCTCGCCCGGATACGCCTCTCCCCCGCGCAGCAATCCGCAGCGGGAGACTAACCGACACGGGGAGAGGGATTCGAGCGCAGAGAACGCAGAGAACGCAGAGGACACAGAGGAGAGAAAAGAGAAAGACCTACTCTCTGTGTTCAAACCTCTCTTCTTCCCTCTCTGCGTTCTCTGCGCTCTCTGCGGTTTCGCCCTTCGGTGGTTTTGAGACGGGCGGTCAGAGGGACAGTTTTTCGCGCAAGCGGGGCAGGAGTTCGGCGATGGGTACGCGCTCCTGGGTCATGGTGTCGCGCTCGCGGATGGTGACGGCGCGATCTTCGACGGTGTCGAAATCGACCGTGACGCAAAGGGGCGTGCCGATCTCGTCCTGGCGGCGATAGCGCCGCCCGATGGCCTGCGTATCATCGTACTGGATCATTATGTGTGGGCGTAAGGACGCCGCGACCTCACGCGCTAACGCGCCGAGCGGTTCCTTCTTCGAGAGCGGCAGCACGGCGACCTTGATCGGCGCGATTGCCGGATGGAGCCGCAAGACGACGCGCGTGTCGGCCTTGCCATTCACATCGACGGTCTGCTCCTCGTCGTAGGCGTCGAGCAGGAAGACGAGCATCGCCCGCCCGACCCCGACCGCCGGTTCGATGACGTATGGGAGATAGCGTTCCTTCTTCTCCTCATCGAAGAAGGTCATATCCCGCCCGCTCGCCTCCTGATGGCGCGCGAGGTCGTAATCGCCGCGGCTGGCGACACCTTCCAACTCCGCCCAGCCGAGGCCGCCCGGCCAGAGATATTCGATCTCCTTCGTCCCACGCGAGTAGTGGGCGAGGTCTTCGGGCGGCAGGTCGCGGATGCGGATATTCTCGTCGCGGACGCCGAGGCCCTTGTACCAGTTGATGCGCTGATCGCCCCAGTACTGATGCCATTCGCGCTCGGTGCCGGGGGTGACGAAGTATTCCATCTCCATCTGCTCGAACTCGCGCGTGCGGAAGATGAAGTTGCCGGGGGTGATCTCGTTGCGGAAGCTCTTGCCGATCTGGGCGATGCCGAACGGGAGCTTCTTCCGGCTCGTGCCGAGCACATTCGGGAAGTTGACGAAGATGCCTTGCGCCGTTTCCGGGCGCAGATAGGCGACGGAGGCGCTCTCCTCCAGCGGGCCGACAAAGGTCTTGAACATCATATTGAACTGCCGCGCCTCGGTCTTCACGCCTCGGCACGTCGCCGCCGTCAGCCCCTCGCGCCGCCATTCGGGGTTGCCGCACGCGGTCTGCTCCGCGTGGTCGGCGCGGTAGCGGAGCTTGCACGTCGTGCAGTCGATGAGTGGGTCGGTAAAGTGCCCGACGTGGCCGGACGCCTGCCAGACCTGCGGTGACATGAGGATAGCCGCATCGAGGCCGACCATATCATCCCGCAGTTGGATCATCGCCTTCCACCACGCCGCTTTGACATTGTTCTCCATCAGGACACCGAGCGGCCCGTAATCCCAGGAGTTGCCGAAGCCGCCATAGATTTCGCTGCCCTGAAAGATGATCCCGCGCCGCTTGGCGAGCGAGACAATCGGTTCCATCGTGTCCAGTCGTACGCCGGTATGGGTCATTGATCGGTTCCCTCTCAATGGAGGACTAAGGACTAAGGACTAAGGACTAAGGATGACGTTGCCTCAGCCTGCCCTTCGGTCACTCAGTCCTCAGTCCTTAGTCCTTAGTCCTAAAATGCCGCCCCGGCGGCTCAAGCCGGGGCGGCATTTTCGCAGTTTTCGTCGCGGCGGGCCACTAATCTTCGTGTGACCCCGCGTCGATGCTCTCGCCTCCGGTCGGCGTAATCGCGGCGACCCCGCCCGCTGTCACCAGCGGCATCGGGGCCGCCGTCGGTCCGCCTCCCAGCATTTTTACCACACTCATGGTGGGAAGCACGCCAGCCCCGGTCGGCGTGGCAGGAACGGGCCGGAGCCGCTGATAGACCTGGGTGGTGGAAATACTGACATGACCGAGCATCGTCTGCACATCGCGTAAACGGCTGCCCGTCGTGAGGGCGTGCGCCGCGAAGGTGTGTCGCAGGGTGTGGGGCGTGACATTGCGGACGGACGCGGTCAGCGCATAGCCCTTGAGGATCAACCAGAAGCCCTGCCGTGTCAGGCGCTGCCCGCGATGATTGAGGAAGAGCGCTTCCTTGTCTGCGGCGTGTGCGCGGGCAATCACCGGGCGACCGGACGCGAGATAGCGGCGCATCGCATCGTGCGCGGTGGGAGTGAGCGGTACGAGTCGTTCTCGCGCCGCGCGCCCCTCGCAGCGGATGAAGCCCTTTTCGAGATCGAGGTCCGTCTGATTGAGCGCGACTAACTCCGACACGCGCATCCCCGTCGCGTAGAGGAGTTGGAGCATCGCCGCATCGCGCAAACTCTCGGGGGTCTTCATGCGGGTCGGGGCGGCAAGGAGGCGTGCGACTTCATCCGTCGTGATCGCGTGCGGAATGTAGCGATCGACGCGGGGCGCGCAGAGGGAGGCGGCAACATCTACATCGGTCTCACCGATCTGCTTGAGATAGATGAAGAAGGACTTCGCCGCAGCGGTCTTGCGGGCGATGGTGCTGCTCGCGTACTGTCGCTCCCGCAGGGACTGGAGATAATCCGTCACCTGCTCCGGCACAATGCCGCGCCACGCCGTCATGCCGTCCTCGATGAGATAGACGGCCAGTTGCATCAGGTCATTGCGGTACGCCATCACGGTATGCGGCGAGCATTGCTTGTCCGCAGCGAGCGCTACCAGAAATCGGTCTACCCACTCCTCCATTACCCTGTCCTCCGCGCTAAACCCCTCTTCTCCGCACCCTGAAGCTCCGGGACCCCACGAAGGAACGCACTTCCGCGTTGTACGTCTCTCTCGCACTTTACAGAACGTACGAACTCGTCCGTGGATGCGCGAAAACGCGAAATGCACGGAAATTGCCTCGGTAGCAGACCTCACCCCCGGCCCCTCTCCATCAAGTGCCGAGGGGTGCCTTGCTGCAAGCGCTGTGGCGCTCCTGATATATCGTGCTCTCAAGCAGGTCGCTCCCCCTCTCCATCTGAGTGGAGAGGGGGCTGGGGGGTGAGGTTTTACTACGCCGACGTGATGCCGAGGAGGTCGCGCAGGGGGGTATAGGGGATGTCGAAGGCGCTCGCGACCGGGGCTTCGGTGCAGCGACCATCGTAGGTGTTGACGCCCTTCGCCAGGGCAGCGTCCCGCGTGACGGCCCGTTCCATCCCTTGTGTGACGAGGGCGACGACGTAGGGGAGGGTCGCATTTGTGAGGCCCTGCGTGCTCGTGCGCGGTACCGCACCGGGCATGTTCGTCACGCAGTAATGCGTCACGCCGTCTATCTCGTAGACCGGGTCGCTGTGGCTCGTCGGGCGGGCGGTCTCGATGCAGCCGCCCTGGTCGATTGCGACATCGATGATGACCGATCCCGTACGCATCGACCGGACCATCGGTTCCGTGACGAGCCGTGGCGCGCGGGCACCGGGAATGAGGACCGCACCGATCACGAGGTCCGCCTCCGCGACACTCTCCGCGACGGCGTGCGTCGTGCTGTACAGCGTCGTCAGATGACCGCCGAAGACTTCGGAGAGGTAGCGCATCCGCTCGATGCTCTTTTCGAGCACCGTCACATGCGCGCCCATGCCGAGCGCCATCTGCGCGGCATTCGTCCCGACTGTGCCGCCGCCGACTATCGCCACCTTGGCGGGCGCGACCCCCGGCACCCCGCCGAGGAGCATTCCCCGCCCGTTGTAGGTTTTCTCCAGGTAGTGCGCTCCGACCTGAATCGACATGCGCCCCGCGACTTCGCTCATTGGGTTGAGGAGTGGCAGGAAGCCGGAGGCGAGTTGCACCGTCTCGTAGGCGATGCCCGTCGTGCGGCTGTCGAGGAGCGCGCGCGTCAGTGACTCCTCCGCCGCGAGATGGAGATAGGTGAAGAGGACGAGACCGGGGCGCAGATAGCCATATTCTTCGTGAATTGGCTCCTTGACCTTCACGACCATAGTCGCCCTGGCCCAGACCGCAGCGGCATCGAGCACGATCTCCGCGCCCGCCTGCACGTACTCCGCGTCCGCGAAGCCGCTCCCCGTGCCCGCGTGCTGCTCAACCAGCACCTGTGCGCCACGGGCGACGATCTCCGCGACGCCCGCTGGGGTCATCCCGACGCGGTTCTCGCGGTCCTTCACTTCTTTTGGCACGCCAACGAGCATTCCCATCTGATTTCACCTTCCCGATGCGACGCACCTTCCTACCTGCGCCTCGCATCTCCTGACAGCAATGAGCAATGAGTGATACGAGCAAGTGGACCTGTTACTGTGTGGCGCGGGCCGGTCGGGCGTTCGCGCCGGAATGGGTGCCGCCCGCGTTCATCGCGAGGTTGCCGCCGTCCATCGCGATCACGCTCCCGGTGACGAAGGACGACGCATCCGAGGCGAGGAACAAGGCCGGCCCTTTGATGTCGTCCGGCACGCCCAACCTCCCCATCGGGATGCCGGTGAGGAAGTTCTCCCGCAGGCCGGGGGTCGCATCCATGCGCACATCGAAGGCCGGGTTCGTAATCTGGGCGGGGGCGATGGCGTTGACGCGCACGCCTCGTCCCGACCACTCCGTGCTCAACTCGCGCGTCATCTGGATTACCGCACCCATCGCCACGCTATAAGCGAAGTTGCCGCGCCCAAGCGCGCTCACGCCGCCGATGGAGGCCATATTGATGATGCTACCCTTCCCGGCCTGCAACATGCGCCGCCCGCCCTCCTGGCAGGAGCAAAACTTGCCGACGAGCGCCCCTTGCAGCACCGCTTGAAACTGCTCGATCGTGATCTCCTCGGGGTGCGCGAGGTGGTTATTGCCGGGGATATTTGCCAGCACGTCGATCCGGCCGAACTCCCGATCGAGCCGGGCGTACATCGCGCGGATCTGATCGAGATCGGAAACATCGCAGACGACGGGCACGACGCGCCGCCCCAGCGCGGCGATCTCGCCCGCCGTCCGTTCGAGCGTCTCGGCGCGATAGTCGCAGATCAAGAGATCCGCCCCGGCCTCGGCGAAGGCGAGGGCGGTCGCGCGGCCCATATTCTGCCCCGCCCCGGAAACGAGGGCGACGCGCCCCGTCAGGTCGAACAACTCAAAGACCATCCGACAATGCCCTCCTGTGAAAACCGAGTGCACAACGGCAAGAAACCGGGGAGAACCGCAAAGACACAAAGAGCGCAAAGAGCGCAAAGGAATCAAGTGTTCTTTGCTTTCCCCTTCTTCTTTCTCTTCCCTTCTTTGCGTCCTGTGCGCTCTTCGCGCCTTTGCGGTTCAATCGCTTTCTCCCGCGCAGTTATTCGCCGCGTCGGGCGCGGAGAATCCGGACCGGGGGCGTCAGCTTCTGACCCTCCGCCGGAGCCGCCTGGATCGCGCGCACGACATTCATTCCCTCGACGACGTTCCCGAAGGCCGCGAACCCCTGCCCATCGGCGTTTCTCGCCCCACCGAAGTCGAGCGAAGGCTGATCCTCGATGCAGATGAAGAAATCGGACACGGCGCTATCGGGCGTGCTGCGCGCCATCGAGATCGCACCGTCGCGATGTGCGAGTCCGGTCAACGTGGTGCGTTCGAGCGAGATCGGGGCAAAGCGCGCATCGACCCGATCCGGGCTGACGCCTCCTTGAATGACCTCGATCAGGGTCGTGTTGTCCGGCTGGTTGTCCATCTTCACCGTGCGGTGAAACTGCCCCCCATCGTAGTAGCCGCCATCGACATAGCGCAGAAAGTTCGCCGCCGTGATCGGCGCGCGCACCGTATCGATCTCCATCTCAATCGCGCCCTGCTCCGACTCAATCCGCACACGCACCAGACCGTCCGCACCCTGCCTATCCATCACCTATCCCCCTAATAACGATGTCGAAACCGGATTGACGCAGAGAACGCAGAGGAGATAGAGAGGAAGGAAGAGATAGGAGTTACGCAGTTCAACAGGGAAAACCCGGTGGTAGCAGGCTTTCCAGCCTGCCTCTCCGCCTCGAAAGGGCAGGCTGGAAATCTGCCCAAAGGGCACCCGTACCACCAAAAAAAAGCCCCAACTGCGTAAGTCCTAAGAGAATGTATCTTCTCCCTTCTCTCTTCCCTCTCTGCGTCCTCTGCGCCTCTGCGGTTCAATTGGTTTCACCTTTGCAACCGATTCTCATGCGCTACTGCCCGTCCAGCGACTCGACCAATCCTATCAGATGCGCAACGGGGCAGGTGGTACAGTGGCGCGTCTTGCAGCGGTCGTGGTAGATGGCGATCAGCCCCTGCTGGAGCCGCCCGGTGCGGACGCGCAGACCACCCGCGCCACCCAGTTGTTCCGTCATCGCGCGCGTGACGCTGTTGCCGCGTGTGGCCGGGTAGGCATCCCAGGCGCTTTCCGCTGCGCGCATCAGGGTCTCATTTTCTGTCCTCATGCCGTAGATTAGGCCGAAGGGGAGCACGACATTGACGGCGATCTCGCCCGCCCGGTCCGCGCCAATCGGACTCGCGCTGTTTGCGAGCAGGTGTGAAGGCGGGCGCAGTGTCTGGCGCAGGGCGCGGACAATCAGCCGTGGCTCATCGGGATACGTGAGGAGCGGCGCGAGGCAGGTCGCAATCAGCCCTTCCGCCGCACCACCATTGGCGAGGAGCGCCGCCAGCGCGAGCAATCGCCGCGCCGGATGATTCGCCGGTCGGACGCGCGCCGTCTCCCAGAGGATCGATGCGCGCGCCTCCGGTCGATCCATCGACCTCCACATATCCCGTAAGGTGTCACGGTGAAGGAGAAATCCGGGCGGTGCGTTGAGGAAGCCGCCGGTGCCGAGGAGGAGGGCGGCGGCGGTCTGCTCGCGCCTTTCTGCGGGGGCGGCGAGGACGGCCCGTTCGAGGTTGCGCAGGGGGAGGAGGGTGGCGAGTGTCGCCATCGGGGCGCGGTTCGCGCTGTAGCCGAGGGCGTCGAGGAACGCCGCGCAGAGGACATCGCCGGGCGGGGTCGCGACGAAGCGTGCCTCCATCGCCGCCGCTTTGAGGGCAAGCCGTTCATCGCCTGCACGGCCCAGTACGCGCAGGAGGTCCGCCGTGCCTGTGGCAAGATAGTCTCGCGCGCAGGGTGTATCGCCGAGGCCGCCGAGCGGCGCGCTCCCGGCGGGGAAGTCTATAAGCGGCCCGGCGAGCAGCGGCGCGAGGACGAGGGTCGGGAGAAGTCGTCCCTCGCGCGTTCGGCAGGGCGTGCCGTCGTTTTCCAGTACCACATGCAGGCGGACCGCATTATAGGCGGGATCGAGGTGATGACCGTGCGCGCGCCAATCCGCCGCGCGCCGGTGAATCTCCACCGCTCCGGTGATCTCCTGTCCATCGAGGACGAGATGCGCGTCCGCGAAGTCCGGGCCGAACCCGGCGGACCATCGCCCCCGATAGCGCACGGTCAGTATCTGTCCCTCCGTTGTCCGCCACGGCCCCGGCACCAACCACTGTGCCTGCCACACCTTCGCCAGCGTCAATTCCGGGGTCATGGGATTGAACCGCCGAGGCGCAGAAAGCACAGAGAGCACAGAGGACGCAGAGGACGCAGAGGACACAGAGAAGAAGAGAGAAAATACGTAGACACGTCTCGATTTCCAGTGTTTCTTGGAATCCTCGCCTCCATTTCTTCTTCCCCTCTCTGTGTTCTCTGTGTTCTCTGCGTCCTCTGAGCTTCGAACGGACTTCAGCGACGGTAGGGGGGAAGAGTGGGGAAGGAGTCAGTATCGCGGGAGATGGCGGTGAAGGCTTCGGTGCGGCGGATACCGGGGCCGAGGGCACCGGAGCGGCGGAGGGGGCGGCGCGGCTCGCGCAGGATGCCGCCGACGAGAACGGTGATCAGGCCGAGGATGAGCGACGTGATGAAGAGGGCGCGGAAGCCGTTGCGGTCCAGGATGATGCCGCCTGCGATGAGCGTGACACTCCATACGGCGAGCGTGCCGTTCATGACGGCGACGCCATCGGCGTAGGCGTTCGGTGGCAGGATGTCGAGGAGGAAGCCGCCATGCGCGACGGCGTTCGCGCCCATCGCCGCGCCGATGCAGACGAAGATCGCGATGAAGACCCGCGCGCGGGAGAGATCGCTCGTGAAGTGGCTGGCGATAGGTTCGGTGTCGAAGAGCACCGGCAGGCCAATCGCCACCACGGCGGCGAGCGCGCGGCAAAGTGCGCCGAGCTGCAAGAGGAGTTTCGTTCCCGTGATGCGGGCGAGGGAGCGCCAGAGATAGATCGTCACCGCCCGCGTGCCGATCACCGCGAGGACGTAGATGCCGATCATGTCCGCGTCGATAGTGAACGACTTGAGGGCATAGACGACGAAGAACGGTTCCGCCAGTGTTGCGGTCAGGGCGACGATGCGGAAGATGAGGTACCGGCGATAGGCGGGCAAACGCAAAAGGCCCGGCGCGGCCCGCAACCCGGCGAAGGGCGGGCGCGGCACCATCGGCACCCTGCTCGTGCGCTCGGTGAGGGCGATCATCAGGATCGCCACACCGAGCAGAGCGAGAAAGGCGACGAAGAAGAGATAGAGATACTGCCGGGGGAAGACCGGTCCATGGACGAGGATGCGCCGCACGAGTAGTGCGGCAAGCACCGACGCGCCCGCCCCCGCGAGCGCCTGCCAGCGAACGAGCCGCCCGCGCACGCCGTTCGTCGTAATCCGCCCCGGTAATCGCTGGCTGACAAGTGTTGCGAAGCCGCTCGCGCAGCCAACCATGCCGTACAGGACGAAAAAGGTGACGAGCAGGCGTTTCGCGGAGCCATCCGCCCGCGCCGCCCCGGCGAAGGCCAGCAGGCCCATCGCGAAGGCGCGCAGGAGGGCGCTCGCGATCGCCAGCGTGACCGTCCGCGTTCGGTTGGCTATCGCGCTCCCGATAATGGCACCCGGCAACCCCCACGAGAGCGCGGCAACGACCGGCACGAGGGCAACCAGTATGTTCGAGTTGCTCGACCTGCGAAACGAATGCCGCAACGACGACCGCAGGCAGGAGGAGCGCGTCCGCGAAACCGTTGAGCGCGGCGATCAGCACGCCGAGCGGCAAGTTGCGGCGCAGGTCCACTTCGCGCAGTTCGTTGCGCGGCCGGAACCACGCCTGAATGCCTTCCCAGAAATCACCGAAATGGTCGCGGGCGGGCGCGGCGGTGATCGACGCGACCGGGGATGGGGGGTACGGGAGGTTGGGCATGACCGAGGCGGCACCCGGTGCATCGCTCTCCTGGACTGCGTCGTATGGTGAAGGTGCAGGCGCATAGCCATTGGGCGCGACGACGGGCGGTGCCTTCGTCCATTCCCCATTCGGTGCCGGATACCAGGCGTCCGCGACGGGGGCGTCATCGCGGATCGGGGGTGTCGGTATGGGCGGAAGATTTCCGCCTGGTTGGCCCGGTCTCCCGGTCTCCGCGGGGCTATTTGTCATGCGTCGCTCACGCTCCCATATGCGCCGATGATGCGAGAAACCCCCTCCGCTGGTTCGCCGCAGTATACGTGCCGCGCCAGCGCCACGCAATCAGTCCGACTACGATTTCGATTTCGACTATGGTGTCGCGCCAATCATGACCGTCACCGTCGCCTCACGTCGGTTGCCCGCCCGATCGGTCGCGGCGATACCGACGCTATGCGGGCCGGGGAAGAGCCGCCCATCCCAGTAGCCGAGGTAGGTATTCGGTGCCAGGTCCGGCCTTAGCATCAGTTCGCTCCCCGCGCTGCCATCAACAAGCAGCACGACGCGCGCCACGCCGTTTGCGCCGCTGTCGTCGGTCACCGTCGCGCGTACGGTGAGCACCGGGCGCGGCGCGTTGCCGCCCGTCGGTGCGACGAGGGTCACATCCGGTGGCGCGCTATCGAAGCTACCTGCGGTCCAGAAGAGGTCCGCCGCCAGGCGATGCCCCGCGTTAGAGAGGTGAACGTCATCGAAGCGGCCGAGCGTCAGCGACTGCTCCTTGCCGCGCACCTGCTCCGCGAGTTCGACGACCTGCGCCCCTTGCTCCATCGCCGTCACTTCGCGGATCACGCCATTGAACCGCTCGACCCACCATGCGTCGCTCCCGACGGCAGTCGGGTCGCCACCGAAGGGGTCGTAGACGGTCTGAGTGAGGAGGGTGCGCGTCTGTCCCCCTTCCAGAAGCCGGGTCATGATCGCAGTCAGGTTGGTGCGGAAGGTGGCGAGCGCGGCCTCGCGTGCCGGTGTGCCCTTGCCCGCCAGTTGCTGGAGGTCATTACCGCCGATGCTCACGAGGACGATAGCCTGTCGCCCCGCTGGCAGGCGGCCAAGTTCATCGAGCGCCTGGACGATCTGCGGCGTGATCGGCGTCGGCGTCGGCGCGGTTGCATCCGGGTTGGGGCGCGGCGGGGTCGGTGTAAGCAGCGTTCCACTCGTCTCGCCGGGAATGGCGAGATTGACGGCGCGCAGGTTCGGACCGAACCGCCCGCGCATCAGGTCCGCCACCAGGGCAAACTCGCCCCGCTCATCCGGCAAGCTTGCCCCGATGCCAAACATTAGCGAATCGCCCACGCCGAGTAGCAGCGCGGGAGCGTCCAGGGGGCCGAGTACTGAGTACTGAGTACTGAGTACTGAGTGGGGAGCGGCAGAGGCGCTTGTGATAACTGTAGGAAGGAGAAGCACGAAAATCATCTGTCGTACCAGACGGATCATGGTGTGTTGGCTTATTGAAAAGTGGTTCAAGGGAACATGTACAACGTTCATGGTAGATACACTCAGTCCTCAGTCCTCAGTCCTCATCCTTCGCGCGAGAGCGCGGCGGAGCAGTTCGCGGGATTCGTCGTGCGAGAGTTTGGCGGCGGCATCGGCGGGGGAAAAGAGGAAGGTGTCTTTGTCCCGGTGCAGCTGCCAATCCTCCGTCTCTTCGGTGACCGCCATGAGAAAATAGGTGGCATGACGCATCTTCTGCTTATAGGGGAAGAGTTGGGTACCGAGCGGCGCGATGATGCGTGTCATCAGGCCCGTCTCTTCTAGCGCTTCCCGCATTGCGGTCTCCTCGCGTGTCTCGCCTTCCTCGATGTGCCCCTTCGGGAAGACGAACGCACCATCGCGCGCGCGCCGCAGGACGACCTCGATGCCGTGAAAGATCACTCCCCCGGCCTGGGGGACGGGGGGCGTGCGCGAGGATGCCGAGCATGGGCGCGGGGTCGTGCGTCATCGTCGCGCGCAGCTTCGCCCAGGTGTCCGGCAGCAGTTCCGGCATCACCATCGTCTTGCCGACAATCGGCATGAAGTTCGCGTCCCCCTGCCAGCGCGGCACGATATGCCAGTGGAGATGCTCCGCGACGCCCGCCCCCGCCACCGCGCCGAGATTCAACCCGATATTCAGGCCGTCGCAGCGCAGGGTCGCTTTCAGTACGCCGGTCAGCCACGGGAGGAGCAAACCGATTTCGGTCATCTCGCCCTCGTCCAGTGCATCGAGGGTAGCGACTTGTCGATAGGGGACGATCATGCAATGGCCGGTGTTGTAGGGATAGAGATTCATCAGGACGAAGGCGCGTGTCCCGCGGTAGAGAACGAAGTTCTCCCGGTCGTGGGCGGGATCGGCGGCGATCGCACTGAAGACACTGACGCCAGGTGGGGTCGGGCGACGTTCTCCCCCGACGTAGCTCATGCGCCAGGGTGTCCAGAGCCGCTGCGGTGCCTCGTCGTCCGTCTCACCCATACTGTGCGCGTCGTCTCCTTCAGCAACCGTCCCCTGCGGGAGTATAGCATGGGGAAGTAGGCAGTAGGCAGTAGACAGTAGGCAGTAGATTCCTGCCTTCGTCATCGCGCGTCTATCCCTTCTGCCTACTGTCTACTGTCTACTCCCTCCGCAGGAGATAGTAGCCGCATTCCAGGCGGTGGAAGCGGGGGGAGCGGTAATCGACGGCGCAAAAGCCTTGGGCGAATGCGTCGGTAAACACGGCGCGGGTCTCCCTCCGCCAGGCTTGGGCGTGGGTGAGCATTGCCGACTTGATCGCCTGAATATCGGCGGGAATCTCGATGCGGAATCGCACGATGCCGGTCTCCGGGCGTCATCAGGGAATGAGGGGTAGACTCGGGGGCACGATCTGCGCTCATACGTAGCAGAAAGGGGGCATCCTGCGCATCAGCGCTGACGAGCGGGATGGCGGATGCGTCCATCTCAGCGGCGGCGAGGCGGGCGAGAGCGTGGGGTGAGCGGAGGTGCCACTCGACGAGCAGGCGGTCGCTGGGGAGGCCGGCATTGAGCGCTTCGGGCATCGCGCCGTAGAAATCCGGCAGATAGGTCTGGCTAATGACACCGAGTTTGGCGAAGTTGAGGTGCGCGTTCGCGGATTCGAGCGGGTCGAAGGTCCATGTCAGGAGGTCAAGCCCCTGCGCGAGGATGAATGCCCGCTGTGCCATCTTCAGTCGCCAGCCGATCCCCCAACGGCGATAGTCCGGCAGCACGCCGAGCAGATGCGAGTGGTGATACGCGCCGCTCGCGCCCCAGGCGACGAAACTGAGTGCGATCCCAACCATCCGCTCGCCGTCCCACGCACCGAGAACCGTGCCGCCTGCATGGACGATGGCGCGGAGGATGTCGTAGGGGACGAGTTCTCGCTCGCTACCGCCCCAGACGGCCAGTTGCAGGTCCTCACAGGCATGGCACGCCGCGACCGTCTCGCACATCGCGATGCGGATGTCGGGGGGAACTATTTGAGATACTTCTGGCTGCATCACTGCGCTCGGTTATCGTGGGCGTGCGTCATCTGCGCTACTTGTCCCTGTCGTCCTCATCTTCGATGGCCCAGAAGATATGCCCGTTCTCGCATCGCATCCGGATGACGGTCTGGCCGCCGATGATCTGCGCGTCGGGCAGGATCATGCGTTGGGTGGGGTTGGCGAAGCGGATCGGCCCGGCCTGTTCATCCGTCATCAGCGTGCCGCAGATCGGGCAACGCTCGACGGTAAATGGGAGCGGGGTTGGACACGATTCGGCGTTCTGCTCGTTGCCCTCATCGCTCGCCATCGCGTCTCTCCAATCGGACGATCAGTCGTGCAGCGCGACGAGACGACTTCGCTCGCCGCTTGCTGATACCCACCCTCGGTAACCGTGTGCTAAAGGTATCATACCGTGCCTTGCGGTATCTGACGTCTTTTTGTTTGCATTCCCCGGCTCTACTGCAATAACGGTTGTTGGCTGTGCCTACAGGATGTTGCCGAAACATTGATCCCATGCGTAGGGCGCACCCCTTGTGGGTGCCCTGTCTCGGAGGGCACCCACAAGGGGTGCGCCCTACACCACTGCGGTGGCAACCTATCTGAAAACCGCACGGGTGCGGTACGATGAGCATCCAGTTCCACGGAAGGTTCTCCGCGACGCTCAGGTAGGGCCGACGATTGGTGAGGGAAGGAGCGACCGATGGCTGCATGGACCGATGGCGATATTACGGTGGACGGCACCACGATTCACTACTACCGGATGGGCGCTCATCAAAAGCCTACGGGAAATTTCGCTACATGGCTTCACCGATATGGGGCTCTGTTGGATGCGCCTCGCCACGGACCTTGCCGACGATTACGATCTCGTGATGATCGATGCCGTGGGGCACGGGCATTCCGGCGGCCCGGAGCATGGGTTTCGCGCGCGTGCGGTCAGCGATGTCCTGGCGGTGATCGAGACCCTGGGCACTGAACCGCCCCGCGCTGGTCGGTCACTCGATGGGTGCAGGCACCGCCGCCGGGGTCGCCGCCGAAGCGCCGGAGCGTATTCGCAGCATCGTGCTCGAAGACCCCGGCTGGCGTGACGCCGACCCCATCCCGGCGACGGGAGTTGCTGCCGCGAGTGGTCAAGGGAGTCGTGCTCCACTCGGCAGCCCGAGTTGGCGGGAGTGGAATCAGACGTACAAATCACTGAGTGCCGAGGAGCGCCGCGCGCAGACCGCCATCGAGCGGCCTGAGTGGGCGGAAATCGACCGGATGTACTGGGCGGATGCCAAAGCACTGCTGAATCACGGGGTGTTCAAGGAGCAGAACGCACCCCGCCCGCCCTGGCGCGAGATCGTCCGGCGTATTACCTGTCCCGTTCTCCTGCTCACCGCCGACCCGGAGCGCGGCGCAATCGTCACTGCGGAGGCGGCGAAGGAAGCATCGGCATTGTGGCGGACGGGTCGGGTCGTGCACATCCCCGGTGCCGGTCATAATATCCGGCGCGAGCAGTACGAACCCTTTCGCGCGGCGGTCGTTGCGTTCCTGAGCGAGACGGCGTCGTTATGAGCGGTTTCCAGAATTAAAGATACCCGCCTCCACCGGGAATTTTGGGAGCCAGCAACTGCGAAATCGCCCTTAGGAGTAATACTCGGGTGCCTTTTTGAGCGTCTTCCACTGCTCCGGATCGTGGCCGTGGATGATGAGGGTGACGCCCTCACGCGCCGCGAGGTCCATCAGTTTGCGCGTGCTGGCGCGCGTTCCTGCCTCGTCCATGTCGGCGGGACCGATGGTACGTGTCTCGGCGTCGCGCTGATCCATCCGGGGGATCGCGTCAATTGCCAGGAGCACGGGGCCGGTCTCCGGCAGGCGGACGAGCACGGACTGATGGCCCGGTTTGTGACCGCTCGACGCGATCAGTTCGATACCGGGCAGGAGTTCGGTATCGCCGCTCACGGTGCGGTAATGGAGGCCGGGGGCGTCCCAGAGGTCCTGTGTGCGCTGGAATCGTTCGTGCGACCGCGCCATATCCAGATGCTCCTGCTGGATGACGATCTCGCTGTCCGGGAACTCATGGTGACCGCCCGCATGGTCGCCGTCGAGATGGGTCGCGATGAGGTAGTGAATGTCACGCGGGGCGAGACCGAGGGCGGCGAGGCGATTGACGACGTATTCCTCCTCATCCACGCGTGGCCCCGGTTCGGTCGCCTGCCGATAGGCACCAATCATCGCGCGGGGGAAGCCGGTGTCAACGAGGATGTTCTTGCCATCGTCCGTCTGGATCAGGTAACCGGGATAGGGTGTGCCACTGGCGGAATTGATGCCGTATTGCAAGAGATACAATCGCATGATGCGCTCCTCTCAGGGTTCAAGGATGGTCGGTGCGGTATTCGTGCCGGTCCGCCGTGCGCGTTTCCCCGCTCTCTTCGTCAGTCGGGCACGGTGAGAAAGAGGGAGAGGCGTTCCTCGGTACCGATGCCGCGCGTGATGTGGCCTTTGCCCGTCAGGTCTTCGGCGAGCATGATCGTGCCCGGTCCGATATGGCGAATCTCGCCATCGCTCGCTTCCACTTCCGCCTCCCCCGAGAGGGTGATGACAAACTGGCGGCGCGGCGCGGGGTGCCAATCCAGGAACTGATCGGCGGGACTGCGACGGAAGATGACGCCCTTCGCGGGGTAGAGCGCCGAATACGCCGACTCGCCCGGCTTCCCCTCCAATTCGATCCCCACATCGGCAAAGTGGCTTTCGCCGTCCGGTCCGGCATAGATGCGAAAGTATTTCATCGGCCCTCCGCACGAGAAAACGGTCTGTGTGCACGAGTTTGCGGGGCCATCTTACACAAAAACGTGCCAGAAAGCCCATGCGTGATGAAGCGCAAGAGCGTACCCGGCCAGGAGTGGGGGCAAGTAATTGTGGAGGCAAGCGTCTCGCTTGCGCGTCAAGCAAGCGGGGCGCTTGCCTCCACCTGAGAAGGAGACGAATACTACACGACCTCGGTCAAACGCCCATCGTGCACATCGTAGATGAAGCCCCGCACCGGAACGTCAGGAAGCAGGAGGGGTGAGGTGCGGATCGCTTCCACGTCATCGCGGACGCTCTGCTCGAGGTCATCGAAGGCGAGGAACGGGATTTCGGCATGGACATGCAACTCGTCGTGTAGTTTCTGGTGCAACTGTTCATCCGTGAAGGTGAGCATCCCGCAATCCGTGTGGTGGATCAGGACGATCTCGCGCGTGCCAAGTAAGTGCTGTGAAATGACGAGCGAGCGGATCGCATCGGCGGCGCGCCCACCCGCGTTGCGGATCACATGGGCATCGCCCTCTTGCAGACCGAGGAACTTCGCGGGATCGAGCCGCGCATCCATGCAGGTGACGACCGCAATCTTGCGTCCGGGGGGCATTGGCAAGTCTCCTTTGGTGAAGCTCGCGGCGTATTCCGCATTTGCCCGAAGGAACTCATCCGTCACAGCCATCGCTCATCCTCCTCGTTTTCGTACACGCATGCACATGCACATACGTTATCACAATGGTCCTGGACCGTTCTCTTGATTGCGGGCATATCACACCCATCGGAAAGATGACTAATATGACCGATTAAGTCATGTTCTCACAAAAGAGGTTTTATCACGCAAAGAGTCCGGAATCAACCCCATCGCTTCTCTCGATTTCCGCCCTCCCGAGGTAGGACCGTGCCAGCTATTACCCCGTGTCAGTGGTCCCCTGATCGGTGGCAAAGCGGGCGAGACGCTCCTCATCCACGACGACGCCGAGGCCGGGTGCCTCCGGGTCAATGGTGAGGGCTCCCTCAGCGTAGGTGAGGCCAGTGGCGAGGTCCTCCCGCAGCATCACCGGGCCGACGAGGCCGTTTGCGACCACTGCATGCCGGGCCAGCGCCAGTTGCGCCCCCGCCGCTGTCGCAATCGTGCTCTCGACCATCGAACCGATCATACAGCGCAGCCCCGCCGCTTCGCAGACGGCGATCAGCCGCACCGCCTCCGTGATGCCGCCCGTCTTCATCAGCTTGACATTGATGAGGTCCGCTGCGTGCAATTCGACGATACGCAGGCCGTCACGCGCGCCGTGTACGCCCTCGTCCGCCATCTGCGCGATGCCGGTCGCGCGGCGCACCGCAGCGAGACCGGCGAAGTCATCGGCGCGGATCGCCTGTTCGATCCAGAGTGGGGTCGCGGGGGCGATAGCCTGGATGGCACGAATCGCGGTCGCGGGATCGTGCCAGCCCTGATTGGCATCGACCATCAGGGCGACATCCGGCCCGACCGCCGCGCGCACCGTCATGATGCGTGCCACATCGTCCACGAGCCGCGCCGCGCCGACTTTCATCTTGATCTCGCGGTGCCCCGCCGCGACTGCCGCCCGCGCCTCGTCCGCCATCGTCGCCGGTTCCGCGATGGAGAGCGTTGCGTGCCAGACGAGCGCGGCCCGCACCGGGCCGCCGAGGAGCGCTGCGACCGAGAGGCCGCACTCTTTCCCCGCGAGGTCCCACAAGGCAAGGTCAATTGCGGCCTTCGCGGTGGGTGCGCCAGTGACAAGGCCATCGAGGCGCGCGTGGATCGCCTCGCGGGCGAGCGGGTCCTGGTCGCGCAGGAGCGGGAGGAGATCATGCCGGAGCATCGCAGTTGTGCTCGCCCAGCTTTCCCCGGTTACATACGGGTCGGGTGTCGCCTCACCCCAACCAATCAGGCCGGTGTCCGTCGTCAGCCGTACCACGATGCTTTCGACGTGCGAGTACGTTCCGTAGGAGATAATGAACGGCTTGAGCAGCGGTAGCCGCACCGCGTACCAGTCAATGCCGGTGATCTTCACATGCCTCCTCCCTCTCTCGTTGGGTACGGGTGGGCGCGGGCTTCAGCCTGCGCCAGGCACGGCAGGCCGAAGCCTGCCGCCACCCAATATTTCTCGGTGCATGACCATGAAGGGTGGTTGGCCGACAGTGAAGGCGAAGCCGGCGTGGAGGATGCGCCAGCCGCGTCGCTCGTACATCGTGCGGGCACGCAGGTTCGCGACCTCGGTGGAGAGGAGCGTGCGCGGGCAGGGCTGGCCGGCGAGCAGGGCATCATGAATTCGGCCGCCGATGCCTCGCCCCTGATAGGTGGGGAGGATGGCCAGTTCGACGAGCACCCAGGCATCCTGAAGGGCGGGATGGTCCGCGCCGATCTGCGCTGCCACGGCATCGTGCCACCACTGCCCCGGTGCCGAGCGCGTGCCGAACCCCATACCGACCACGCTTCGCGCGGACGCCAGCGCGACGAAGCCCCGGAAATCCGGGTACCGCGCATAGCGCGCCATGAATTCGCGCGCGAGGAGCCAATCCCGCTCCCACGTCGCGGCGTAGGCGCGCACCGCCCCGCCGAAGAGCGGCGACTCCGCCGTATAGGGGTGAATCGCGATTGCACTCTCGCGTTCGATTCCGAACATGGCGTGCTCCTGCGTATCGTTACGCGTGGGTCGCCGCGAATGCCGTGGGGAACCGCGCATGGAGACGTTCATCGAGCAGTTCGACGAGATGCAGGACGCGGATGGAGCGACCGGAGGCGTCCATGCCGCCGCGCAGATGCATGATGCAGCCGGGATTGTCCGTCACGAGTGTGTGCACGCCCGTCTGATCCACATTCTCCAGTTTGCGCGCCAGAATCTGCTCGGAGAGTTCGGGGTAATCCGCCGACACCGAACCGCCGAAGCCGCAACAGACCGCCGCTTCCGGTAGCTCCACCATCTCCAGGCCCATCACCCGCTCGATCAGATGGCGCGGCTCCTCTTTGAGGCCGAGCACGTTGTGCGACTGACAGAAGTTGTGATACGTCACCGCCTCGCCGCCCGGTGCGGCGAGCGCCCCCTCGGGCAGCCGCGCGACGTTCGTCAGGAACGAGGTCAGATCGCAGCGTCCGCGCGGCGAGCGCCGCCGCGCGCGCCTGCCATTCCGGTTCGTCCGCGAAGAGGTGCGCGTAATCGTGCGTGATCGCCACCGCGCACGACGCCCCCGCCGTGACGATCCAATCGGCTTCCGCCGCTTCCAGGCCCTCGATCGTCGCCTTCGCCATCTCCTTCGCGAGCGACCAATCGCCGGAGTCGAAGGCGGGCAGGCCGCAGCAGTGCTGGCTCGTCGGCACGACGACCTGCGCGCCACATGCCTGGAGGATGCGCACCGTCGCGTCCGCCATTTCCGGGAAGAGGCGGTCGGTGAAGCACTGGATGAAATAGGCGACGCGCGTGCCCGTCGCGCCCGTTCCAGGAGCGCGGCGCGAGCAGGATCGGCGCGTCCGCGACTCCGTCGGTCTGCCCGTCAAAGAGCCGGTCCCGCGCAGGCTCCTTCGCCGGGACGGGCAGACTGCGCCAGCCTCTGGAATCGATCCCGCCGGGCAAGATCGCGCACAAAGACGCCATCCGGCCCGGCGAGTGGTTGCGCGAGGCGGGCAGCGAACCGTGCCGCCGGTCGAAGAGCACGGGGCTCGACCAGAGTTCCAGCACGCGGCCGCTTGTACCACGGCAGACCGATACCCCTCGACGGTGCGATGGCGCACATCGAGGATCTGCTGCGGCAGGGGGATATCCACCGGGCAGACGGTCGCGCAGGCATTGCAGGAGACGCAGAGCGATTGCGGCCCGGCGGCATTCTCCCAGCCATTATGGAAGCCGGTATTCACCAGCCCGATTGCGCCCGAATAGATGTAGCCGAAGGCATGACCGCCGACGACCTGATAGGGCGGGCAGACATCCGCGCACGCGCCGCAGCGGATGCAGCGGAGCGCCTCGCGGAAGATCCGGATCGTCGCGCATCGTCGCTGCGCCCGTTGTCCACGAAGACGTAGTGCATCTCCTTGCCCGGTCGGTCGGGGCCGTTGACGAACGTCGTGTAGACCGAGATCGCCTGCCCGGTCGCGGAGCGCGCGAGGAGGCGCAACTGAAGCATCGCGTCCGCCATCGTCGGCAGCAATTTCTCATAGCCGACGACGACGACATGGACATCCGGGATGGAGGTCACGAGTTCCGCGTTACCCTCATTCGTGACGAGCATCATCGCGCCGGTTTCGGCGATCAGCGCGTTCGCGCCACTGATGCCGAGCTGCGCGGCGATGAAATCCTCCCGGAGCGTGCGCCGCGCCGCGCGCACCTGCCCGGCGATGTCGTCCGGTTCGAGTTCTTCGCCCGTCGCGGGGGAGAGGAGCCGGGCGGTCTCAAAGCGGTCCATGTGGATGGCGGGGGCGATGATGTGCGAGGGGCGGTCATGCGCCAGTTGTACGAGCCATTCACCGAGGTCCGTCTCGACAATCTCGACGCCGTGATCTTCGAGATATGGCCCGAGGCCGATCTCCTCCGTGACCATCGACTTCGATTTCGTCAGCCGCGTGACGCCCTTGCGCGCGCAGAGCGCGGCGATATAGCGGTTCGCATCGTCGGCGCTCGCACTCTCGTAGACGATAGCTCCATTGCGTTCGGCCATTTCCTTGAAGGCGGCGAAGTAGGTCGGCAGATCGGCGATCACATCATCCTTGATCGCCGCAAGCGCATGGCGTAGTTCCTCGAAGGTATGACCGGACTGCGCCAGTTCCGCGCCCGCCGCCTCTGTTTCCGCGCCGGTGCTCTCCATCGTGCCGACGGGTATCGGCCCTTCGCCGTAGGTCTCGCCCGCGTCCTCGCTATCGGCGTACTCCGCGAAACTTGTATCCCGCCCGTTGCGCCAGTTGCGCTGGAAGCGAAGGAGACCGGCGCGCATCCGGTCGTTCTCAAGGGCGTGGCGGTAGCGCTGCCCGAAGGGGTCCGGAGTGTGATGATCGGTGCCTGCCTCGCCCGGCTTGCTGCGCTCATCGGGCGGCGTCAGCGACCGTTTGGCGCGCACGACACCGTACGTCGCGGCGAGCCCCGCACCGAGCGCCAGCCAGCCAAGATGACGGCGGGGGCCACGATCCTCATGAGCCTGCATGTTTGGTCTCCCTCGTCTCGCCGTTCTCTGGAATGTCGAGAAGCACGATCCGCAGCGCTGCAGGGCCGTGTGCGCCGACACTGAGACTCATTTCGATGTCCGCCGTCCGGCTGGGGCCGGTAATGAAGGAGGCATAGCGCCCGGCGGGGCGACCGTCCGCGCCCATGAAGCGGTCGCGCAGCCAGGCCCCCGCTTCATCGAGACCGGGGAGGAGGCGCGCGACCGGGAGCACGACGAGATGCCGGTACGCGAGCATCCGTACGAGGCGGTCGGCCAGCGAATCGGCGATCACATACGATCCCGTTTCCGCGACGCCGAGGGACGCCTCGGAGATGCCGACTGCCGCCGGGCCGAAGGTCGCGCCGGGATCGGCGACGTCGATCGGTGTGAGCGTGATGCCCCGCGTTTCCAGGCGCCGCCGCAGCGTCGGATACGTCGCTGCCAAGGCCGGCGCGAGCACGACGCGCCGCACCTCAGGCGCGACCTCTCCTGCCAGTGCGGCGGCGAGGTCCGCGACCGCATCGAGCGAGGTGAACCGATCCACCGTCACACCGAGTTTGCCCACGCGCGCGCTGAAGCGCTCCTGGAGGAGGTCACTGCCGGGCGTGAGAGACCTGGGAGTTCGCGTTTGTGTCGTCACCGATCCATCCCCTTGCGCTCTCTCGATCTGCGCACGATGATTCCGTATGCCCGTCGCATGGTCGATGCCGTGCGAGACGCTACTGTACATCGTTTCCCTATGGGTCGCTACCGATTGACCTAACCCCCCGGCCCCCTTCCCTAAAAGGAAGGGGGAGCGGACCTGTGATAGGCCACGATATTCGGGAAAGCCACGGCGCGTCGCATGAGGCACCCCTCCCTTTTAGGGGAGGGCCGGGGGTGAGGCCGATTGCTGCATGAATCTTGCATAGGGTCGTATGTCGCACAATCGGTGCGGGTGCGTTGCAACCGATATGAAACCGTGCAGACACGGTTGGAGGACCGCAGATGTTCGATCCGAATGCCCAATTAGACCCCTCGCAGGTCAACGATCAGCGCGGTAGTGGCGGTGGCATAGGCCGGGGTGGGGGGCTCGCGATTGGGGGTGGCGCGGGGTCCATCGTGCTGCTCGTCCTCGCACTGCTCTTTGGGGTCAATCCCGGTTCGATCATCAACTCCGGCGGCTCCAATAGCGGGTCGGTCGCGACGGCAGCGCCGGGGTCGGTGCCGGGCGCAAGCAATCTCGCCCAGAATTGCCGGACGGGTGCGGACGCCAACAACAGCGAGGAGTGCCGCGTCGTCGGTTCGGTGAACAGTATCCAGAAGTTCTGGGCCGACGAGTTCACCCGCCGCAACATGCGTTATCAGCTCGCACCGACGACGCTCTTCACGGGCGCGACGCAGACTGGGTGCGGTTCCGCGACGTCGGATGTCGGCCCCTTCTATTGCCCCGCCGATAAGGTCGTCTACATCGACACCGGCTTCTTTGACGAGCTACGCACGAAGTTCGGGGCGAGTGGCGGGCCGTTCGCGCAGGAATATATTCTCGCGCACGAGTACGGCCATCACGTGCAGGACCTTCAGGGTATCCTCAGTCGCATCAACAACGACCGCTCCACCGGGCCGCAGAGCGCATCGGTCCGCTCCGAACTCCAGGCGGATTGCTACGCGGGTATCTGGGCGAACCACGCCACCCAGACGAAATTCATCGCCTCACTCACGGATCAGAACATCACGGATGGCCTCAACGCGGCGGCATCCGTTGGGGACGACCGTATCCAGAAAGAGTTCCAGGGTCGCGTCAACCCGGAATCATGGACGCACGGCTCATCCGCGCAGCGCCAGCAATGGTTCCTCACCGGCTACCACAGTGGTGACATGACCGCCTGTGATACCTTCAAAGGCACGATCTGAGCCCGCTTCCGTTCCTCACCCCCGACCCCTCTCCATCGCCCTCAGACCGAGGTAAAGATATGCCTCATCGGCGATAGAGAGGGGAGGGGAACGATATTGAGATCGTTTCCGTAAGCCAGTTGCAGACCCGCGTTGCTCCCCTCTCCATCGCCGTACAAACCTGTCCTTATCTCGATCCTGGGGCGATGGAGTGGGGCCGGGGGTGAGGAAAGAGCGCCTGCCATACTCGTTGCTCGTTGCTCATTGCTCATTGCTCTTCTCGTCACGCCCACCCCGCGTGTCAGCACCAGAACGATGACGCCGCTCAATCCGATGGTGACGAGGGCTGCCTGGAGCGAGAAATGGTCCGCCAGCGCGCCGATCAAGGGCGGGCAGAGGACAAAGCAGAGATAGACAGCGGCGAGCATCCCACCGGAGACCGCGCCGCTCTGGCCCGGCGCGAGACGCGCGCCCTCGCCGAGTACCGTTGGGATCACCCCCGCGACGGATAACCCCACCAGCATGAAGGCGATCACGGCGAGCGGAATACCGCCGGGCAAGAGGAGTAGGAGCGTCGCGACGATCAGCCCGACGCCGGAGGCTTGCAACGAGAAGTGCGCGCCGATGCGTGCGACAATCGTGGCATTGCCGAGCCGCCCAATGAACATCGCGCCATTGAACAATGCGAAGGCGCTGCCACCGAGCAGGGTGCCCGCCCCACGGTCCCGCAGGTAGATCACCGACCAGAGGTTCGCCACGCTCTCTCCAACCGCGCCGAGCACACAGAGTAGACCAAGGGCGATCAATGCGCGGCTACTCAGGAGTAAGCGAAGCGTCGCGCTCGGTCGCTGCGTCTCGGCCTCACGCGTGTCGGCGGGTGGGTAGTGGACGAGCAGGGTCGCAACGATCATGCAGGCACCGAGCGCGGCGAGCAGGGCGAAGATCGCGGGGGAGCGCCAACCGATTGCCCGGAGCGCCCCCGCACCGAGCGCGCCGACGACCGCCCCGCCGCTGTAGCTTGCGTGCATCAGGTTGATGACGCTCCGTCCGGTCGCCTGCTCCCAATCGAGCGCCGCGCCGTTCATCGCCGTCTCGAAGAAGCCATTGCCCGCCCCCAGGAGGACGAGCGCGCCAACGAGGCCCCAGAGATTCGTCATCGCAGCGAGCGCGATGCCCGCAGCCGTGAACAAGGCGAGGCTGGCAATCGCCAGTCGCTTCTTGCCTGCCCAGGCCGAGAGTTGCCCGCCGATGAGCAGCAGCGCGACCGAGATCAGGGGGGCGACAAGTTGCGCGTTACCGAAGGTGCTCGAACTGAGATGGAGGGCGCGAACGACATCGGCCCAGAGGACGCCCTGGGCACCGACCGCCAGCCCGAGCAGCGCAAAATCACCGAGCAGCAGCGCAAAGACGACGGAGGGCCGCCAACTCTCGTGGTCCATCATCGACGGTTCATCAATCAGCGCCCGTTGTTTCATGTCATATCCCATCGTGCGATGTGTGTGCCCCTACCGCATAGGGTAACACCGCTTCTGCGTACGCGATCGACCTCACCCGCGGCCCCTCTCCATCGCCCAGAAATCACAGCGGGTATCAGGTTTGTACGGCGATAGAGAGGGGTGCCTCACCTGAAATGCCGTGCTGTTCTCTGAACATCCGTTTCCTCCTTCTTTCTTCCCCTCTCCATCGCCCATAGGTTTGTGAAATAGAAAGGTCTGTTTGGCGATGGAGAGGGGGTTGGGGGGTGAGGTCGATCGCGTACGTATATCCCCTGACAGCGTACGTCAGTGTTTGCATTCGCCGCAGGGCGTGATATACACTCGAGGAAGTTAACGATTTGTGATAGCACCTCGAACTCTGTGCGCGCTGTATCGTCTTGCGCGGGGTATTTTCCCCGGCAGAAGAGGGGCGGTTGCCTGACTTATGGGCCGATACATTCTCGCGCGGTTGGCGAGCTTAATCTTTGTGCTCTTCGCCGTGTCGCTCATCACCTTCCTGCTCATGCATACGGTACCGGGCGGCCCCTTCGATGTCGGCGAGCGCCGCCTGCCGGAAGCGACGCATCAGGCGCAACTGAAGAAATATGGCCTCGATAAGCCCTTGTGGGAGCAGTACGTACGCTATATGTGGCACGCGGTGCATCTCGATTTCGGCGTCCCTTTCCAGAGCCCGACGGACACGGTGATGGGCCTGATTAAGCGGGCGTGGCCGGTGACGATCAAGATTGGGCTCCTTACCATCGCCATCTCGTATACCTTCGGTGTCCTGCTCGGCTTCATCGCGGCGCTCCGGCAGAATACCTGGGTGGACTACCTCGTCACCTTCGGCGCGACGCTCGGCCTGACGGTGCCGAACTTCGTGGTGGCGATCTGGTTGGTCCTGATCCTCAGCGTACGCTTCCAGTTGCTCCCGACCGGCGGATGGGGCAGTCCGAAGCAGTACATCATGCCGGTGATCGCCTACTCGCTTGCACCGATGGCGCTCGTCGCGCGCTATACGCGGGTGAGCATCCTCGAAGTGCTGCACGCGGATTACGTGCGGACGGCGCGCGCGAAGGGGCTCAGCGAGCGCCGGGTGCTGGTCGGGCATGTGGCGCGCAATGCGCTGATTCCGCTCGTGACGGTGATCGGCCCGCAGATCCCGAACATCCTCACCGGCTCGATCTTCATCGAATCGACCTTCCGTATCCCCGGACTCGGGCGCTTCTTCGTCACCAGCACTTTCACGCGGGACTACCCGATGATCCTCGCCCTCGTCCTCCTGGTGGCGGCCTTATGGGGCATCACCTACCTCCTTACGGACATTCTCTACACGGTGCTCGATCCGCGTATCCGTCTCACGGGCAATTCCGGGATGGGGAGGTAGCGGCGATGGGCACTTCCGCTGCCGCGACGAATGAACTTCCGTTCACTGCCACGACGCGCACGCGCACCAACCTGCAACTCGCGACGCAGCGTTTCATGCGGCATCGCCTCGCGATGGCCGGCCTCGCGATCACGCTGTTGCTCATTCTCATCGCGATATTCGCGCCGCTTCTCTCCCCGGAGCCCTACTATTACGTCGATCTCGCGCAAGCCAACCAGTTTCCGAATCATCAGCATCTGCTCGGCACCGATGCGATCGGCCATGATTACTTGAGCCGGATGATCTATGGCATACGCACCTCGCTGCTCGTCGGTTGCCTCGCCGTCGTGATCTCCTGCGCCATTGGCCTCCCGCTCGGTCTCATCGCGGGTCTGCGCGCCGGCATCACCGATTTCGTCGTCATGCGCGTCGTCGATGTGATGACGGCCTTTCCCGGCATCCTCTTCGCGATCTTCCTCATCTCGGTCGTCGGTGGCGGGCTCTTCAATGTGATCGTCGTCATCGGTATCACCGGCTGGGTGACGATCTGCCGTCTGATGCGGGCGCAACTCCTCAGCTTGCGGGAGCAGGAGTATGTCATCGCGGCGCGGAGCATGGGGGCGAGCGAGACGGCGATTGCCGTGCGCCATCTCCTGCCAAACGCTCTTGCGCCGATGATTGTCACGGTGGCGCTCGCTATCCCCACGGCGATCTTCGCGGAGGCGGCGCTCAGTTTTCTCGGCATCGGCATCAACGATCCGACGCCCAGCCTCGGCAAGATGGTTTCGGATAGCGCGCCGTACATTCGCGTCTACTGGCATCTCGGTTTCTTCCCGACGCTGGCGATCGCGCTGGCGATGCTCGGCTTTACCTTTGTGGGTGATGGATTGCGCGATGCGCTCGACACGCGGTTGGGGTAGGCAGGATCGCGACAGAGGGCGAGGCGGCGCATATCGAGGTTGTTGGATTGGTATGACGGAAGGGAGCCTGACAATGTCTGAGGGACGAGAACCCATCGACCGGAATTCGCTCGGTTACCAGCGGATTGCCCTTTTTCAGCGGCGATTGCATCGCCGTGCCCTGCTCGGCGGTGCGGCAGGCGTGGCGGCAGCGGCAGTGCTCGCCGCCTGTGGAGGCAGCAGTTCCCCCACCGCGACACCCGCCGCATCCGGTGGCACCACCGGCGCGCCAACCACCGCGCCAACGGCGGCTACCGCAGTCCCGACGCGCGCCCCCGTTGCAGTCTCAACTGCCGTTTCGGGTTCCGCACCCGCCGGGACGAGTGCCGCGAGTCCCGCCGCAGCCAGCCCGGCAGCGGCGCTTCCGGCGGATGCAGCGGCAGGGGATCAGCAAGTCTACATCGTCAACACGACGAACGAAGCGAAGGTCGTCGACTTCTATGAGGCGGTCTACGCCCGGCCCATCATCGCGGACCTCTTCAGCGAGCCGCTCGTTCGCCTCAACAACGATTATGAACTCGTTCCCGGCTCTGCCGAGTCCTGGAAGGTGAGCGACGACGGCAAGACGTGGACCTTCAAGATCGCACAGGGGCTTGTCTGGAGCGATGGAAACCCCGTCACGGCGGATGACTGGGTGGCGACCTTCCAGTATGGCGCGGACCCGAAACACGCCTGGGATTTTACCTGGTTCTTCCAGGGCATCATCAAGAACTGGGACGATGCCATTGCGGGTAAGATGCCGCTCGACCAACTTGGCGTCAAACGTGGTGCGGATGCCAACACGCTGGTCTTCGAGACGCAGGTGCCCGCCCCGTACCTCCCGGCGATGCTCGTCTACTCCTGGCCGCTCTCGAAGGCGGCGCTGGCGAAGAGCGGGCCGCTCTACAATGCGAAACCCGAGACGGCGGTTTCGTCCGGGCCATTTATCCTCAAACTGTGGCAGAAGGATCAGCAGATCGTCTACGAACGCAACGCCACCTACAAAGGCAAGCTGACGCCCGCCTTTACGAAGATCGTGCAGAAGATCGCGGACTCGAAGACGAACTTCACGGCCTATCAGAACAACGAAATCGACTATACGGACAAACCGGCACCCGCCGAACTGAAGATCGTGCAGGGAGACGCCGAGCTCTCCAAGCAAATCTTCTCGTCGAACGGCGACTTCCGCACCTTCTACCTCTTCTTCGACATCAACACCGCACCCTTCGACAACCTGAAGGTGCGGCAGGCGCTCAGCCACGTCGTGGACCGCGATGCGATCCAGAAGTCGATCCTTGGCCCGGCAGGGACGCAGGCGTACTCCTGGCTCGCCCCCGGTTTCCCCGGTTCCCAGCGGGAGGCAGTGAAAGATATTCAGAAGTTCGATGTCGCGATGGCGAAGCAACTGCTTACCGATGCGGGCTTCGCGGACGGCAAGAACTTCCCGAAGCAGACGATGTGGCTGCGGAATGCGAACGCGCTCGATCAATCGATCGCCAATGCCATCGCCGCATCGATCAAGCAGAACCTCAATATCGATGTGGAAGTCTCGAACAAAGATACGAAGCTCTTCACGGACAGCCTGACCGCCAAGCCAACGAAGATTCCCTTTGGCTACGTCTCCTATGGCATGGACTTCCTCGACCCGTTCAACATGCTCAGTGTCTGGCTCTCCGGTGGCCGTCACTCGTGGGTCAATAAGGACTTCGATACGAAGGTGAAGACGGCGGCATCCTTCATCGGCCCGACCGATCAGCGCATCAAGATGTTCCAGGACGCCGAGCGCGTGCTTGTGTCGGATGTACCGGGGGTCTTCATCTACCATGAGACGCCCGTCCAATTGATCAAACCCTATGTCACCGGCCCCGCCTTGCAGCCCGATAAGAGCGGCAACAAGAGCCTCCATTGGCCCGGGTACACGACGGCAGACAGTGTTCCCAGTGGTCTCTACATCACCAAGGACGTGACGAAGATGCGCAAGGGGTAGGGGATTGACCTCACCCCCGGCCCCTCTCCATCGCCCCGAAATCGAGATAGAGCTAGGTTTGTACGGCGATGGAGAGGGGTGACTCATGGGAAATGCCGTAGTGTTTTCTGCACATCCCTTTCTCCCCGCATTCGTCTCTCTCCCCCTCTCCATCGCTGAACGGAACTCACTTATTTCGTGATCCTGGGGCGATGGAGAGGGGGTTGGGGGGGTGAGGTCAGGCCGGGCTTCCGGAGGAGGAGAATCAATCGTGGTGGTATCCGTTGCGTCCCCGACCGAACTTGCGGCACTTAGTGAACTTTTTATGGTCCGGCGGGACATCACTTTCCTCAATCACGGCAGTTACGGCGCGTGCCCCCGCCCGGTCTTCGAGACCTATCAAGCGTGGCAGCGCGAACTGGAAAGCCAGCCCGTCGAATTTCTCAGTCGGCGCATCCGGGATGTGCTCGAAGAATCGCGCGGCGTGCTCGGTGACTATCTCGGCACTGCCGCAGACAATGTCGTCTACACGCCCAATGTCACCTGGGCGATCAACGCGGTCGCGCACTCGCTGGAATTCCAACCCGGCGACGAAGTGCTCGGCACCAATCTCGAATATGGCGCGATCGATCGCACCTGGCGCTACTACTGCGACCGGCAGGGTGCCCGCTACATCAACCAGCCGATCACTCTCCCCGTGACGACCGCCGAGACCTTCATCGAAGAGTTGTGGGCGGGCGTGACCGAGCGGACGCGCGTGATCGCCATCAGCCATATCACTTCCGGCACCGCACTTATCTTCCCAATCGCGGAGGTCTGCCGCCGTGCCCGCGCCGCCGGTATCATGACGGTGATCGATGGCGCGCACGCGCCGGGGCAGATCGACCTCGATCTGGACAGCCTGGGAGCGGACTTCTACGGCGGCAACTGCCATAAGTGGCTCTGCGCGCCGAAGGGATCGGGCTTCCTGTTCGCCCGCCCGGAGCGTCAGGAACTGCTGGAGCCGCTCATTATCAGTTGGGGGTACAAGGCAGACGTTCCCAGCCACTCCCTCTTTATCGATCACTTCGAGCGCGCAGGGACGCAGGACCCGGCGGCCTATCTCACGGTGCCCGCCGCGATCGCCTTCCAGCGCGAACATGACTGGCCGCGGGTGCGCGCCGCCTGCCATTTGCTGGCGCGCGACGCACGTGAGCGGATCGCGGCTCTCTCCGGCCTGCCGCAGCTCGCGCCGGACTCCGCCGAGTGGTGGGGCCAGCTCTGCACCTGCCCGGTGCCGCCCGTCGATGCCGCGCGCCTGAAGGAGCGCCTCTGGGACGAGTATAAGGTAGAGATACCCGTCTCATCGCGCGGGGGCGAGACCTTCGTGCGGGTGTCGATCCAGGCATACAACCGCCCGGAGGATGTCGATCGCCTGCTCGAAGCGCTCACCGCCCTCTTGCCCACACTCTGAACCACTTCTTGGGGCGGTGGGGGGCTGATGAACCTTCCCAACTTACCCAGGTAGTCGTGGAGGCAAGCATCCTGCTTGCATGACGCGCAAGCAGGATGCTTGCCTCTACGGGGAATTGTTCGTACCTGAACTGCATTGGGCTGAGGCCCGCTGATTGCGACATGACACGGCCCGGAATGTTTTTCCGGGCCGTGCCGTTCTGTGCGAACAGGGAATTGGATGCGCGACGTGCTTCTGATTGGCTCTTTCGCGCGGTGTTTCCTCATATGTATGCTCACTGCGGTGATGGAACCGATGAATCGGAGGGGACGATTCCGCGCCATCGCATACCAGGAAAGGCACACTATTCATGCAGCGCATCGTCGGTGGGCGGGTCTATTACGGATGGATCGTGGTCGGCGTCACGGCACTGACGCTCATTACCTCGGCGGGCGAGCGGTCGGTGCCCGGTGTCCTCATCCATCCGCTCGAAGAAGAGTTCGGCTGGAGTCGTGCGAGCATTTCGCTCGCCGTCTCGATCGGTTTACTGCTCTTTGGCCTGATGGGGCCGATTGCCGGGCGGCTGATGGACCGCTCCGGGCCGCGCCGCCTGATGATGATTGGCCTCCTCCTGATCGTCGTCAGTACCGCATCGAGCGCGGCGATGACGCAGTTGTGGCAACTCGATCTCCTCTGGGGCGTGGTCAGCGGCGTCGGGACGGGCATGGCGGCGACGGTGCTCGGCGCGACGGTCGCGAACCGCTGGTTCAACGGGCGGCGCGGCCTCGTCACCGGTATCTTCGGTGCGGCGACCTCGGCGGGTCAGCTCTTGTTCGTGCAATTGAATGTCCGGCTCGTCGTCACGATAGGCTGGCGCGGCGCGGTACTCGTCCTCGCAGGCGTCGCCCTGCTCGTTCTCATTCCAGTCCTTTTCCTGATGGAGAACAGCCCGGCGGATGTCGAACTGGAGCCATACGGCGGCCCATTTCCTGCGGCGACCGGGCCGGCACTCGGCGCGGGCGGCATCATGCGGCGGGCGGTGCGCGTGCCGGAATTCTGGCTCCTGGCGGGGAGTTTCTTTATCTGCGGCGCGACCTCCAATGGCCTGATTGGCACGCACTTCATCGCGCACTCCGTCGATCATGGCATCGGCCAGACGACCGCCGCCAGTGTGCTCGCCCTGATGGGCGCGATGAACTTCGTCGGGACGATCTGCTCCGGCGTCCTCACCGACCGCTACGACCCACGGAAGCTCCTCGCCATCTACTACACCTTCCGGGGGCTGTCGTTACTCGTCCTGCCGCTCTTCACGGGCACGATCGGTCTGGCGGTTTTCGCCGTCTTCTTCGGCCTCGACTACATCGCCACGGTGCCGCCGACCGCCACTCTCGCCGCCGACATCTTCGGTCGCCGGAATGTCGGTGTTGTCTTTGGTTGGATCTTCTGCGCCCATCAGTTCGGTGCGGCGAGCGCGGCCTATTTCGGTGGCGTCATCCGCACGACCCTCGGCACCTATACCCTGGCATTCCTGGTCGGTGGCGGGGTCGCGATGGTTGGCGGGATCATGGCACTTCGCATCAACCGCACGGCGCACGCTTTCGCACCGCTGCCTGTACCCGCCGAAGTGGCGACGGTGGGGGATTAAGACCTAATGCTCTTTCGCGATAGACTTGTCGTGAAATGACCCCACTTTGACCGTTGCAGTGCAAGCAAATGGGTTCGCGGTTAACACGACATCGGTATCACGAAAGAGTATAACCTCCCGACCCCCTCCTTAATAGGGAAGGGGGAGCAAGCCTCCATAGGGTCTGCGGCCAATGCATCAGGGCACGGCTTCATAATGAGTCACCCCCTTCCTTTTAGGGAAGGGGGCCGGGGGGTTAGGTTTCTCCGCCGTTAGCTCTGGAAGGTCACGGTCGCGAGGATGCCGGTGATGTCGTCGGTGTTCGGTACGGTCGCGGTGTTGGCGAGGAAGAAGAAGTCGTACTCCTTGCCCTTGTGGAAGACGACTGCGATCAGGCCGGAAACTGACGAACTGTCCGATCGTGTGCCGGAGAAGGTGTACACTTTACCGGCTTCGCCACCGATCTGGCGGTCGGTCGTTGATTCGCTCGTAATGCTGCCACTCGCGTTCTTGTGTGCCGCCTGCGTATAGCCGGCGATCACCGTCCCAATCGGGTCGGTCTGGTCAGTGACCTGGACGACCAGTTTCAGGGTCGGCGTTGGGCCGGTGAGCGTGACATCCGATGCCGAAGGATCGACGGCCCAGGTGTTCGGATAGCGGAAGGCGACCGCGCTCTTGACATCGATCTGCGTCTGACCGGCGTCGGTGCCGGTCGGTGAGGAACCGCTCGCATAGCGCCACTGGTAATAGTGCGCGCCGATGTTGCCCATCTCCACCTTGAAGGCGTCCGGGTTGCTCGCGGTGTAGGTGAGGACACGTCGTTCAAAGACCTGAACCATCACGTCCTTCGGCTGCCCGCCGACCTTCACCGTGGCGCGGAACGGGTCGGAGATAGCGTAGCCGATCGTGCTCAACCCCGCCTTGTTGCGGTAGTCCGAGAAGGCGGCGGCGACATTGTGCTTCGTCGCATCGTCGAAGCCGCTGATCTGCATCGCGGGGTCTGAACCGGAATTGTTCCCGCCGAGGTCACCGTTCGTGGCGATAAAGGCACTCACCTGCGCGTTCGGCGTGCTACTCGTCGGTTGGAGGAGCGATGCCCCCTTGCCCGCAAGGCCCGCGTAGGTCGGCGCGGGGTTTTCCGCATCACCCGCGATGGCGATATTCGGCGGCGACTGATTGAGGAAGGTGCTGTCGCCTGCCTGGATACGCCCGGTGACGATCTCGGTCGCGAGTAAGCCATTCGTCACCTTGCCGTTGGTCAGTTCCATCCGCCCCTTATCGAAATACTGGACGAGACGCTGCCCACCGGACGCCTCTTTGTACTGCTCCTGCTGCCCGTCTTTCGCGGTAGCAAGTGGCCCCCAGAAGTTCGGTGTGAGCGCCTCGCCTGCCTGCCATTGCGCCTGGAAGGCCGCATCGGCGTACGATGACGCGGCCTGCGCTCCCGTCGCGAGGGTCACAAGCCCCACTGCCATGACGGCGACGAATATGATCCGAACCCGCTGCATGATCCCCCTCTTTCCAATCCCACATCACACATCAGACAACGTTGCCACAAAACGGGGTGACAATACCGGAATCGCCCCGATCTGTCGAGATGCAATGAGCAATGAGCAATGAGGGGATGTCGCATGGCGGGTGTTAGCGCGACGCAGCCCCGCTCGTTCCCGCTCCCCCGGCGAAGTAGCCGGAGATGTCGAGGATGAAGTTCCCTCCTGACAGGCTGAACAGGTTGTAGGTGCCGTCTGCCCCCACCCCGACGATGAAGGCGTTCGGTGCCACTGTCCCGGCGGAGTAGTTCAGGTTGCTCGCCAGGGGCAGACTCGTCCCACCGGGGAAGAGCGTTGCGAAGCCCGCCGGTGCGCCCACCGTGTTATCCACCGTTGCATTGCCGACGAGGGCTTGGGCACCGGCAGGAACCGAGACGCCACCGGAGGAAAACTGACCGGGCAGACTTAAGGGTTGATTCGGTGAGAGAGGCGCACCGGGATGGACGACAGCAGTCTGACCCGCACGGGTATCAAGCAGGCGAATCGGAGACGAAAGTGGGAAGAACTGCAAGCCGCCCGTGGTGCCACCGCTGCCGACGATCTGGGTGAGAACCGCCGAGATGCTTGGTGCGAAGGTGGGGTCACCGCCGTACGACGCTGTGATCGCATGACTGCCTGCGCTGAGGGCAGCGGTCGTCACGGTCACGACCCCGCCTGCCAGTGTCCCGCCGCCGAGACTGGTCGCGCCATCCTTGATCGTGACGCTGCCCGTCGGCGCACCGCTCGCACTGACCGTCGCCGTGAAGGTGATTGCCTGCCCCACTGCTGCCGGGTTCGCGGATGAGGTCAGCGTGGTCGTGGTCGCGGTGAAGACAAACTCGAAGGCACCGATGTCACACTGCCCACCGGCGGGCTGGAGGCGTGGCGTGCCGCGCTGGTCGAGATTGCCCGTGCCGTTCGGGGCAGCGGCGGGTGGCAGGGGGAGGGCACAAACAGCGCTATCCCCGGCGTTGATGGCGGGGGAGCCGGTGAGGAGGGCGAGGGTCTGGGTCGGGCCACCATTGCTGGCAAGGGCGGGGGCAAGTTTCGGGTCGAGGGGAGAGGTGGCGGAGCCGGTGAGGTCAGAGGGGTTGAAGGTTGCTCCGCCCTCGCGGATACCGATCAGGTTGTGTCCACCACTCGGGAACGTAATCGTAACGACATCAGGTCCCAGCGCCGTATTGCCCGTGACCGTGTTGGTGGCGACGATGGTGTTCGTGCTGTGGCTCGTACTCGTTGTGGCGAGATACAACCCGCCGCCCTGTCCGCTACCCACCGTCCCACCCGTAACTGCCGTGCCACCCTTCGCGGCATTGCCCGCGATCGTGTCATTGATAAGGGTCACCGGGCCACCGATATTGATGCCGCCACCCATCACCGAACCGCCAACATCAAACATGCCCGCTGCGCCGGTACTGCCCACGGCGTCGTTGCCGGATACGGTCGTGTTGATCATCGTCCATGTCCCACTGGCATTGTTGCCTAAAATGCCTCCACCGGAAGCCGCTCCACCCTCTGCTTCTTGTCCACCACCGGCGGTGCCGTCGCCGCCAAAGGCGTGATTCGTCGCCACGGTACTACTCAGGATCGTGATCGTCGCTGTTCCCGTTGCATAGATGCCGCCACCGAGTCCGCTGCTGCCGCCAATTCCACTACCTGGCGCGCCCGCATGGTTGCCAGATACCTGGTTATCGACGATCGTGCTGTTAGAAATCGCCACGGTATTGTCTTTCGCGTAGATACCGCCACCCGTCCCCACCGTGGCCGTGGCAAACCCTTGCGCAATGTTGTTTTGCACGACCGTGTTGACGAGCGTCAGGTGCGTGCCAGAGTGGCTCGTCCCATCGTTGACGATCCCGCCGCCTTTGAAGTCAACCGTCGTGTTGAACTGCACGATGCAGTCGGTCAGCGTCAGGTTTGCACCACTGCCGCTCCAGATGCCGCCGCCGCCAAAGGTGTCGGCGCAACGCCATGCTGGATGGTCACGCCGTTGATCGCCACGGTGATGCTTGTGGGGATTCATACCGGGGTAAATATCGAACACCCGGTCGGGGCTGGCGCTGACACCGTTACCGTCGATGATCGTCGTTGCTGCCCCCGCCCCATTGATCGTCACACCCGCGTGGATGTCCAGGTCGCCAGTTTGCGCGCTGTTCTCGTTGCTGCCGGTTCGAGTGAGTTTGTAGGGTTGGGCGGCAGCAGGCAGGGTGATGATCGTGCCGCTATGGGCATTGGCATAGACGATTGCCTCGCGCAAGGTGCAGGGTGCGGTCGTACCGTCCGATGCATAGGAGCCAAGTGGCGCGGGTGCTAGTGGATCGTCAGCAGTTGTCCCGACCGAGACTGTGGCGGCGCGCACCGGGAGGGCGGGGACGACGCCGAGGAGGGAGAGTATCAACGCCGCCGCGAGCAGCGGGCGAACTCCCACAGGCACAACGCGACCCATCGACTGACCGATCATCGGGCACCTCTCCTATGCGTAACGTCCTTTCTCCACAGTATGCCAGACGAAAGGAATGATCCTCAAGAATAAAATCCGCAAGAGTGGTAGCAAGAATCCACAGGCGTTTTGCACACCCCTCGCTGCCATGCCACAATCTGTCTCGCGGCAGCCTGCGAATCCTTAGAGCGGTTTCCGGAATCAGTGAGCCGAGAGATGTTCGGTGACGGCGGCCTTCAGCCTGCCGCAGCAAGAGATGGCAGGCTGAAGCCCGCCGCCACCGGGGAGTCACAGGGTCAATAATTGCGGAAACTGCTCTCATGAGGTGGTCTGTGATGCGTGTTCAGACGAGAAGAGCGGCACCGCCCACCACGCCTGTAGTGCGGTGGATACTACGTTGCCTGCCCGCGCTCGCGATGGCGGCAGTGCTTGTCATCGGGGGAGTCTGGTCCGGCACGGTGCGGCACGATCCGTTGCCCGCCTTTCTCGCCCGCTGGGGCTATGACCTGAGCGCGCTCCGCGCCGGGCGGCTCTTCACGCTCGTTACGATGGCCCTCTTTCCAACCAGTCACAGCGACTGGCTGCCCATGCTGCTGCAAACGACCGCGCTCGTTGCGCTCGCCGGGTGGTTCGCGGGGCGATGGTGGGCCGTCGCGGCCTTCTGGGGGCCGAACGTCGTCGGCACGGTACTCGTCTCGCTCTGCGTCGTCTGGCCGCTCGACCGGGCGGGCTTCCGCTTCGCGCATGGCTGGGCGACGGAACCGGATTCCGGCGCGTCCGTCGGCATCTACGGCACCCTGGGCTTTCTCCTCGCGTTGCTGCCCCGCCGCGTCCGGTGGTTTGCGCTTGCCGCGATGGCCGCCTGGCTCATCCTGGACATCGTGCGCGAGCGCCACGTCTGGAACCTCGAACATCTCGCCGGCTATCTACTTGGAGCACTATTGGGAGTTGGGAGTAGTGGGCAGTGGGACAGTAGTCAGTAGTCAGAAAGAGACGTCAGGTGCTGGTCGATTTGCGCGAATGCATGGGTTGGAGAACTTACGCGGTTGGAGTCTTTTTCTGGTGGTAGCAGGCTTTCTAGCCTGCCTCTCGGCACCGGAAAGGCAGGCTAGAAAGCCTGCTACCACTGGTTTTCCTGCGTAACCCCTCGATTGATTCGATTCGCGCGGTATGATGAGCACCGCTGTCAACCGTCTGACCACTGACTACCGACTACCGACTACTGACTACTGCGAAGGAGGCATCATGGAAGGCTTCACGGGTATTGGGCATGTGGCAATCCGGGCGCGGGACCTCGACACGATGATCGACTTCTACACGCAAACCCTCGGCTTCGCGGAGATGTTTCGCCTGCATCAGGACAATGGCGATCTCATGCTCGTCTATGTCCGTGTCACCGAGACGCAGTTCCTGGAGTTCTTCCCCAACGGCGTCGGTGACGGCCCCGCCCCACGCGAGGCAGTCGGCCTCAATCACGTCTGTCTGACCGTGGACGATCTCGATGGTGTCGTCGCGCAACTGACCGCGCGCGGCGTCGCCCTGACGCGCCCCCTTATCACCGGGCGCGATGGCAATCGCCAGGCATGGATCGACGACCCGGACGGCAATCGGATCGAGCTGATGGAGATGTCACCCACCTCCAAGCAAGCCGAAGCCCTCGCCCGCCTCCGCAACGGCTAACGAAAGGGATTGAACCACAGAGACACAGAGGATACAGAGAGGGGGGGAGAGATTTAAGCGCAGAGGACACAGAGGACGCAGAGAACGCAGAGAGGGATTTTTATCTTCTCTCCTCTCTGTGCTCTCTGCGTCCTCTGTGTCCTCTGCGTTACGATCCGGCTTTACGGGTGGTCGGTGGTTTTGCGGGCGCGCAGTTCGGCGATGGCGGCGAGTTGTTCCTTGCCGCGCTGGGCTAAGGATTCCCGCCATGTGGATGCATAGGGCCGCAGCGTGTCGAGGATCGTTTCGGTGATGACGAAGTTGCGGAACCATTTCTTGTCTGCCGGGACGATGTACCACGGGGCGTCTTTGGTGTTGCACTTCGTCAGCGCGTCCTCGTATGCCTCCTGATAGGCGTCCCACTGCTCGCGCTCGATCCAATCACTGGCCGCGAGCTTCCATGCTTTTGTGGGGTCTTTCTCGCGCGCGAGGAGCCGCTCGCGTTGTTCCTCCTTACTGATATGGAGGAAGAACTTGAGGATGATCGTGTCGCTCGCGGCGAGGTGGTGCTCGAACTGATTGATCGCCTCGTACCGCGTCTTCCAGACCTTCTTCGGTACGAGATCGTGGACGCGCACGATGAGCACATCCTCGTAATGCGAGCGGTTGAAGATGCCGAGCATCCCCTTCGCCGGTGCATAAGGGTGGATGCGCCAGAGGAAGTCGTGCGCGAGATCGGTGGGCGTCGGCTGCTTGAAGGCGACGACCCCGCACCCCTGGGGATTGATCGGGTCGAGGACATGGCGGATCGTGCCGTCTTTGCCACTCGTGTCCATCCCCTGCAAGACGATCAAAACACTGTGCGCCGCTGCGCCGTAGAGTAGCTCCTGTATCTCCGCGAACTCCTCGCGTCGCGCCACCGTGCGCGCTTCCGCTTCATCCCGCTTCATCCCGCGCGTATCGCTCGGATCATACGCACGCAGCTTGAACGCTCCCTTCGCGGGAACGCGGATCGCCCCTGTCTCCTCATGTGCCATCGTCGAAGGCTCCTTTCCCTTGTGCCGGGCAGTATAGCGTAGTGAGCGGTTCGCACGTTCGAGGGGTGGCGTGGTACCCTAACCCCCGGCCCCCTTCCCCACAGGGAAGGGGGAGCACGGTACATTCGCAGTGATGGGCATTCACTCGCAAGCCACGGCAATTCGCATCAGTCACCCCTTCCCCTGTGGGGAGCGGGTGCCCTCTGGGCAGATGGGGGGTAGGGCATTGACTACAACCGTCCACGTCAATACTACCGCGCCAATTGGCACGATCTCGCCACGGCTGTACGGCCATTTCGCGGAGCATCTCGGTCGGTGCTGCGATGACGGCCTCTGGGTGGGCGCGGATGCGACCGGCGTCCCCCATGAGGGCGGCTTTCGTACCGATGTGCTCAATGCGCTGCGGGCGATGCCCGTCCCGCTCCTGCGCTGGCCGGGTGGCTGCTACGCCGATCATTATCACTGGCAGGACGGCATCGGCCCGCCCCCAATGCGGCCCCGGCGGCTCGGCATGTCCTGCGGCCTGACCGTGGAGGACGACAACAGCCTCGGCACGCATGAGTTCCTTCGTCTCTGCGCGCAGATTGGCGCGGAACCGTATCTCGCGGGGAATGTCGGCACCGGCACGCCGCAGGAACTCTGTGACTGGCTGGAATACTGCAATAGTGCGCTCGATACGACGCTGACGCGGGCGCGGGCCGAGAACGGCGCGCCCGCGCCCTTCGGGGTCCGGCTCTGGGGTGTCGGCAACGAGAATTGGGGCTGTGGCGGCAACTACGACGCCGCGACCTACGCGCGCGAGTACCGACGCTACGCGACGATGCTCCGGCATGTCGACCCGACTGCGGAACTCGTCGCCTGTGGGCTGGAAGACGATTGGAACGCGACCTTGCTGGAGACGCTCGGCGTGCGCCTTGATCTCGTCGATCATCTCTCCATCCACGATTACTGGTCTGCGGGCGGGCCGGAAACGGATTTCAGTGAGGAGCAGTATTACACCCTCCTCGCGCAGGCGGACGCGACCGAAGCCTTCGTCCAACGAACTGCCGCGCTCATCGCGTCGGCGACCGGCGGACGACACCGGATCGGTATCGCCCTCGATGAGTGGGGCATCTGGCACCCGGAGGCGCGCCGCAATGGCTGGGGTGACATCCCCGGTCGCCGCCCGATCACCTACGAGCAGGCGGGGACGCTCCGTGACGCATTGGCGGCGGCGATTGCCCTCGAAGGCTTTCACCGGCAGTGTACCGTTCTTTCGATGGCGAACCTCGCGCAGATCGTCAATGTCCTCCAGGCCCCGGTGATGACCGAGCCGGGTGGCGGGCGGATGTGGGTGACGCCGACCTACCATGCCCTCAATCTCCATGCCCCGCACATCGGCGCAACGGCCCTGACGGTGCAGTGCAGCGGCGGTGCGACGGTGCCGGGTGGTCCTGCGGTGAGCGGCACCGCATCGACGCGCGGGCAGGAGATCGCCGTGACACTCATCAACCGGCATCTCACCGATGGTGCGACGATAGACGTGCACGGGACCGGGGAAACCGCCGTCGCCCACGCGGTTCTCCTGACCGCATCGAGCCCACGCGCGCAGAACAGTGTCGATGACCCCAACCACGTCGCGCCCGTCCCCCTCGCCGTTAGTGGCGGCCCGGACAGCTGGCGGGTCGCGTTGCCCCCGCACGCGTTGGCGACGATCCGGTTCACTATCGAAGCATGATTTCGGGGCCGTTGCTGCTTGCTCGTATCGGGTGCGGTGCGGTAGGGTGTTGCAGTAAACTACCTAACCCCCCTGCCCCCTTCCCTAAAAGGAAGGGGGTGCCTCGCCGCAATGCCGTGGCCTTCGGGGGAACATCTCGATATTGGGAGTGAGACACCCCTTCCCTTTAGGGAGGGGGCAGGGGGGTAGGCACGTTGGCCGACAAGCGCGATTTTCTCAAACTCCGCGATCTCTCGCGCGATGAGACCTCTGTGGTTCTCGACCTGGCGACACGGCTGAAGGCCGCGCCGAAGGGGAGCCACGCGCATGTGCTCGCGGGGCGGTCGATCGCGACCATCCTCGAGAAGCCGAGTCTGCGGACGCATGGCTCGTTCGAGGTCGGCATCGCGCAACTCGGCGCGCACCCGCTGACGCTCGGCACGAATGAGATCGCCCTCGGCACGCGTGAGCCGATCCGCGACGCCGCGCGCGTCCTCGCTCGCTACTGCGACGCGATTGCCTACCGCACCTTCACGACCGAACGGCTCCTGGAGATGGCGACCGCCAATGTGCCAGTCATCAATGCCCTGACCGATGACGGCCATCCCGTGCAGATCCTCGCGGACATCTTCACCGTCGAAGAAATCTTCGGTGTGGGGAGTATCGCGGGGCGGCGGATCGCCTACATCGGCAATGGCGCCTCGAACACCGCCCGCTCGTGGCTCGAAGGGGCCCGATTGCTCGGCTACCACCTCATCATCTCCTCCCCGGAGGAGTTCCGCCCACCGGAAGAGGAGATCGTCGCCGCCGGGGACGCCGTCTCCTTCCAGAATCCGCTCCGCGCTGCCGCCAGTGCGGACGTCATCTACACGGATGTCTGGACGAGCATGGGGCAGGAAACGAGCGTCGAGCGGCACCGTGCCGTCTTCTCCGATTGGACGGTGGACACGAATGTCGTCTCCGTTGCGCCGCCTCACGCGATCGTGCTGCACTGCCTCCCCGCCCATCGGGGCGAGGAGATCAGCGATGAGGTGATCGAGGGGCCGCGCTCGCGCGTCTGGGATCAGGCGGAGAACCGGCTGCATGTCCAGAAGGCCCTGCTCTGCTTCCTCCTTGGCGTCAGTGACAAGGTCCCGTAACACCCGTAGCGGCAACCCCCCGTGGTTGCCGAACGTCATCCTTTGGTTGGGTAATTACCCGGGATGGTCTCTGGGCAACCACGGGGGGTTGCCGCTTACAGAATACGAGGGCACGATCATGACGATGCCAGCCTTGGAAAGCCCTTCGCCGCTCGTGGACCGCGACCGCTTGCGGGCTGCGCTCGTCGCCGGGCCGTTCGATGCGGTGATCCTCTCATCGCAGGAGAACACCTTCTACGCCAGTGGCGCGCTTATCCTCACCCAACGGGAGATTCCCCTGCGCCTCGCGCTCACGCTCTGGCCGCGTGGTGGGGAACCGACCTTCGTCGTCTGCGGCATCGAAGAATCACTCGTGCGGCGGCAGTCGTGGATCGGCGATGTGCGCCCGTACATCGAGTTTGCCGAGAGCCCGGTAGCGATGATCGCCGCCGCCGTGCGCGAGCGCGGGCTGGAACGCGGCCATATCGGCATCGAGCGCGATCATCTCGTGGCGCGCTACTGGGATGAACTGCGCGCCGCGCTTCCGGACGCGACCTTTGGCGATGCCGGGCCGCTCCTTGCCCAGGTGCGCGCCGTCAAAACGCCGGGAGAGGTGGACCGCTTGCAGATCGCCGCACGCGCACTAGAGCGCGCCATATCCCATGCCTATATGGTTGCCCACCCCGGCTGCACGGAGAAGTGGCTGGCGGACACGATGGCCACGGCGCTGCTCGCGGAGGGTGCGGACGAGGTGAAAGCGATTGTCCTCTCCAGCGGCCCGCGCTCGGTGCAGGCGCACGCGGCACCGGACGCCAGTACGCCGATTCCGCCCGGCACGACGATCCGGGTGGACTTCGTCGGCGTCTTCGGCGGCTACCTCGCGGACCTGGCACGGATGGCCTGCATCGGGGAGCCGAACGCGACACAGCACGGCTACTACGATGCCCTGCGCGCGATCGAGTGGGCGATGATCGATGCCTGCCGCCCCGGCATGACCGCCGCTGCGGTCTACATGATTGGCAAAGCAGCCTACGCGCGGCGCGGCATCGCGACGCAGCAGCCGCACTTCGGGCACAGCCTCGGTATTGGCCTGCATGAAGAACCGCTCATCCACCCCGCGAACTTCACCCCGCTCGAACCCGGCATGGTCCTCTGCATCGAGCCGACCCATGCCGATCCCGCCCTCGGCGGCTTCCATATCGAGGACACCATCGTCGTCACAGACGGCGCCCCCCGCCTTCTCTCCGACGCGGTCCCGACCGAGCGCATGGCGGTCATTGCATAGAGATGAAACCGGGGATAAACCGCAGAGGGGCAGAGGACGCAGAGAAGAGAATAGGAGAGAGGTCTTATCCCAGAGAGCACAGAGTACACCGAGAACACCGAGAGTGATAGTTTTCTTTTCTCTTCTCTCCTCGGTGATCTCTGTGCTCTTCTGTGTCCTCTGTGCTCGAATCCTTCTTCCTCTTTTTCCCTCTCTGCGTCCTCTGCGCCTCTGCGGTTCAATCGCTTTCTCCCCGCGCGTTCATGGCGGCCTGTTTCGTGGCAGTGCTAGACTGACGGGGCCGCGTCCACACGGGTGGTTACGCAGTACGCAGCGGCACCCAGAAAGCGGTCCCCCTGCGAGGAGAATAGGAGAATGACGGCACCACAGGATGACCCGAAACGGCTCGATGGGTTGGCGTTCGCGACCCGCGCAGTCCACGCGGGCGAGCGCCCCGCGCACCCCGATTTCACCCCCGTTGTGACCCCGATCTATCCCGGCTCGTCGTTCGCGTACGACGAGATGGCAGTCGTGGACGAGATTTTCGCCGCGACGCGCGAGGGATACGCCTACACGCGCTACGGCAACCCGACGAACACGGCGATGGAAGCCGCTGTTGCCGCGCTGGAAGGGACGGAAGCCGCGATGGGCTTCGGTTCCGGGATGGCGGCGCTGCATGGCGCATTCCTCGGCGCGGGTTTGGTGGCGGGGGACCGCGTCATCGCCTCGCGCGAGTGCTATGGCGCGACGACGACGCTCCTGCAAGGCTATCTCTCCCGCCTCGGCATCCGTACGACCTTCGTGGACATTCTCGACCTCGCGGCGGTCGAGGAAGCGGTGCAGCGAGAGCAGCCCAAGCTGGTTACCTTCGAGACCGTCTCGAACCCGCTCCTCCATGTCGCGGACGGCCCGGCGATCACCGAAATTGCCCATCGCGCGGGCGCGCTCGTGGTCGTGGATAATACCTTCACGACGCCGGTACTCATTCGCCCCACCGAGTGGGGCGCGGATATGGTCGTGCACTCCTCCACCAAGTATCTTGGTGGGCATGGCGATGTGACGGCAGGGGTCGTCGCGACGACGGCAGCGCTCCGGCACCAGCTCTACGAGATCAATAAGGCGATTGGCGGCATCCTTGGCCCGTTCGAGGCGTGGCTGGTGCTGCGTGGCCTCAAGACGCTGCCGCTGCGCGTCGAGCGGCAATGCGCGAGCGCCGTGAAGGTGGCGGACTGGCTCCAGACGCACCCCGCCATCGCGCATGTCAACTATCCCGGCCTCGTGGACCACCCGCAGCACGCGCTGATGACGCGCCTCTCGCTCACCGGGCAGTACGGCGGCATGGTCTCCTTCGACATCGCGGGCGCGGACAAAGCGGCGGTCTTCCGCTTCATGGAGAGCCTGAAACTCTGTATCGCAGCGACGACGCTCGGCGATGTCTACTCGCTCGTCCTCTATCCGCCAATGTCGTCACACCGGGGGCTGACGCCGGAGCAGCGGGCAGCAATTGGCATCGGTGACGGGCTGATTCGCCTTTCGGTCGGCATCGAGGCGGTAGAGGACATCATCGCGGACCTCGATCAGGCGCTCCACGCATCATGCGCCAGCGGCGCACGCTAACGTGAAGGTGAAGGGGGCAACCATGTACGCGGTTCTGGGAGCCACCGGGAGGGTGGGCGGCGCGACGGTGCGCACCTTGCGGGAGCGCGGATTGCCCGTCCGGGCGGTCGTGCGGGACATCACGAAGGCGGAGGGGTTGGCGGCGGCAGGTTGCGAGATCGCCGTGGCCGATCTTCATGACGCGGATGCGGTGCGGGCAGCGCTCGCGGGCGTCAGTCATGTGCATGTCATCCTGCCGATGAACGATACCGCGCCCGACGGCCTCGCGGACGCCGATATCATCATCGCTGCGATTGGTGGTGCCATCGATCATGTGCGGCCCGTGCATGTCACGGCAATTTCCGATTACGGCGCGCACAACCCAACCGGGGTCGGCCTGACAATGATCTGGCATCGCCTCGAGCAGCGATTGCGCACCCTGCCGGTCGCATCGACCGTGCTACGGTCCGCCGCGCACATGGAGGGCTGGACGGGAGCGCTGCGATCCGCAGAGAAGAGCGGCGTCGTGTACCTGCTTCATCAACCGCACACGAAGATCCTTCCCACGGTCTCCGCCCCCGATGTCGGGGTGATCGCGGCGGAATTCCTCGCCGGTCCGCCGGGAGAGCCCGGTACCGTGCGCGTCGTGCATGTGGAGGGGCCGCGTCGGTACACCGTTCGTGAGGCAGTACAGACGATCGCGACGCTCGTGGGGCGGCCGGTCGAGAGTCGCGATCTGCCGCCGGAGAGCTGGGTTCCTGCCATGCTCGCTCGTGGCATGAGCGAGAGCTACGCCCATCTCTTCGCGGAGTTGATGGAGGCGAACAACGCGGACCGGATGGACGTTGAACCGGGCGCGACCGAGATTCGTCGGGGAACGACCACCCTCACCGAAGCCTTTGCCGCTATTCTGCAGCGGCAATAAATCAGCCTCATCCCGGCCCCACTCCACGCAGATGGAGAGGAGGCTGGGGGGTGAGATTGATCGCGGACGCATGTGCGATACTCAGTCCTTCGTCCTCAGTCCTGTTTTCCGAGAGGGGGAGCAATGAAGAAAGTCCTGATGACCGGTGCGAGTGGCTCCATCGGCGTGTCACTGCGAGAGCTCTTGAAGGATCGCTACGCGCTGCGCTTGCAGGAGCGACCGGGCGGGAAGACGGTTGGCCCGGCACGTGCGAATGAGGAAATCGCGCAGACGGATCTCACGGACATGGAGGGGATGCGCGCCGCCGTGCGTGGTGTGGACGCCGTCATTCACCTCGCCGCCTCGTCCGCCGTTCAGACGCCGTGGGAAGATGCCTTACAGAACAACATCGTCGGCCAGTACACGGTGCTGGAGGCGATGCGTCACGAGGGTGTCAAGCGGATGGTCTTCGCCACGACCAATCACGTCACGGGGTACTATGAAATCAAAGGCCGCCCCTGCTATCCGGACATGCCGGTACGCCCGGACGGCTATTACGGCGCGTCCAAGGCATTTGGCGAGGCGATCGCGCGCTTCTATGTCGATGAGCACGGCCTGGAAGTGATCTGCCTGCGCATCGGTTCGTGGCTGACGGAGCCGAAGAATGTCCGCAGCCTGAGCACCTGGCTCTCCCCGCGTGATATGGCGCAACTGGCGTGGCGCGCCATCGAGACGCCGCTCACCTGGGGCATCTTCTACGCCATCTCCGGCAACACCCGCCGCTACTGGGACATCGGCCCGACGCAGGAGCACCTCGGCTACGCACCGGACGATGACGCCGAGCGGTACGCCGCGCAGATCGAACGGGCTGGCTAGGGAACGAACCACGAATCTGCCCAGAGGGCACGCGGAAGAACACGAAGAGGGAAAGAGATTTAAGCGCAGAGGACGCAGAGGACACAGAGAGCACAGAGGGGAGAGAATGGCTTTCATGTTCTCTTCTCTGCGCTCTCTGCGGTCTCTGTGTCCTCTGCGTCACGATCCTTCTTAACGTCGTTCGTCACGCACCACTTCGACGGCGTAGTGGCCCTCGATGTAGGGGAAGCGGGCTTCGAGATCGGGGGAGAGGGTAACACCGAGGCCGGGGCGATCCGGGAAGATGAGGTAGCCATCCTCAATCGTTGGCGGGTCCGCGAGGATCGCCCATTGGAGAGGCCCCTGAATCATGCAGAGTTCGAGGACGCGCGGGTTCGGCATCGCCGCGACGCACTGCCCATTCGCCATTGCCATCAGCCCGTTGTGCCAGGAGTGCGGGCAGCAATTGACGCCATACGTATGCGCCATCTCCGCGATGTGCATGCACTCGGTGATACCGCAGATGCCGGCATCCGGTTGGACGATGCCGTAGGCGCGCCGTTCCAGATAGGGGCGGAACTGCTGGAGAGAGGTGAACTGCTCGCCGCCCGTGATCGGCAGGTTTACCGCCGCATTGAGGCGAACATAGCCATCGATGTCCGTCTGCGGTAGGGGCTCCTCGAACCAGGTGAAGCCGAGGCGGTCGAGGGCGTGGGCAATGGCGAGCGCCTGCTCTTCGGTGAGTCGCTGATTACCATCCATCATCAGTTCCAGCCGCCCATCGACCTCCTGCGCCAGTTCGCGTATGAGGCCAAGGAAGCGATCGACCGTCACACCGTCCCACGACCAATCGGTGCCGATGCGGAACTTGCAGGCGGTGTACCCCTGTGCGATGTAGCCGAGGGTCTCTTCGATCAGTTGCGCGGGTCGGGTGCGCCAGTCGTACCGGCAACCGCTGGAGGCGTAGAGGCGGACGCGGTCGGTCGCGTCCGGATTGAGAAGTGCCGCCGTGCGTTTCCCCGCGAGTTTGCCGCGCAGGTCCCACAGGGCGCAGTCGATCCCCGCCACGGCGCAGTCGTACGGGCGGAGGAAGCCCTGATCCGGGTGGGGCACGATAGCGAGATCACGCGGGTCCTTGCCGATCAGGGTCGGTGTCAGCCACGTGACCCATGATTCGATCATCCGCGGCCAGCCGTAGGCGCACGCCTCCCCGATGCCCACCATGCCCTCATCGGTCTCGATGACGACGATCGCGCAGTCCGCCTTGATCGTGCGGTACTTCGCCGTCACCCATTGTTGCTCCGGTTCGTGCATACGAGAGAGGCAGAGCGTTGAGACATCGGTGATCTTCATGCCCGGCTCCTTGCGCGTTGTTCCTGGCGCGTTGATTCTTCGTTTCCCGTTTCTGCCGTGTCGGCGAGAGCGCGACACCAACTGTACTCGATTGCCGGTCCGCGCTCCATCCTCGGCGCTTTGCTTTTCGACTTTTGATCCGTCTTGACACCCGCGCCGCCGCTTGCTACAAGGGACGATGCGCTAGGCGCGCGACGAAGGGACGGTAGGCAGTGAGCAACGACGAGGCGCATTTCGGGCCGAAAACGGAGTTCCGCAAGGTTGCGGCGCGGGTGCTGCGCGCGCGGCTCGATACGCTGCTCGCCTACGAAGCGGGTACCCGCGACGGGACGGACCCCGAAGAGCTGCACGATATGCGCGTCGCGTCGCGACGGCTCCGGGCGGCGCTCGAAGCGTTCGCGGTCTGCTACCGGGGCAAGGAGTTCAGGGCGGTTGTCCGGCAGACCAAAGCACTCACCGACGCACTCGGTGGCGTGCGGGACAGCGATGTGCTGCTCGAACGGATGGAAGCGTACGCCGAGACCGTGCCGACCAACGAACTACCGGCCATCGCCGGATTCATCGGCCGCGTGCGAGCCGAACGCGAGGGTCGCCGCGCGACGATGCTCGATGCGCTGGATGATCTCGCAGCCTCCGGGTATGCGAAGCGTTTCCGCGCGGTCGTCGCGCACCCCGCGAGATAGGAGGGGTCCGATGGCCCGTGCGCGCACGATCAATGGTCTGAAGCCGAACGGCACCGTCCGCGCCAATGCGCGAAAGATCATCGCCGTCCGCAGTGCCGAGTTCTTTGCCTTCGCTCCCTACCTCGCGGATCCCGCCTCCGTGACCGAACTCCACGATATGCGGATCGCGGCGAAACGACTGCGCTATACCCTCGAACTCTTCAAGGACGCGCTCGATCCGGATGCTGCGGCCTGTATCACGCTCGTCAAGGATTTTCAGGAAGTCGTCGGCGATATTCACGATCACGATGTCCTCGTGGATATTCTTCGTGCCCACCTCGAAACGCTCAACGCCGAACGCGCGCAGGCGCTCGCGATCCTCGCCATCGCGAGTACGCACGATGAGTCGATTGACGCACTCAAGGAGCGTTGCCGCGCATTCGTGACCGACAGCGCGTGGGTCGCCGAGCAGGCCGCCATTGCTGCGGCGATCGCCCGCGCGACGCGGGCCCGGCATGAGCGGCACACCTACCTCGTCGCGCAATGGGCGGAGTGGCAAGCGGCGGGCCTGCGTGAGCGACTGGAAGTGCTCGCGGTCGCCCGGCCTGATGCGCACGCGAGCGGAAAAGATGCCTCGCCCGCCCCCACACCGATTGCACTCGTGCCGCATAGGGCGGCAGATGTGCCGGACGTGGCCGGAGGCAGGTAGCCTCTCGCATCTCGCAAATGCTCTTTGGATGCTGAATTATCCGACGCGGCAGCGGAAGAGCCCGATATCTTTCGGGTCGCGCCATGTGCCACCCATTGCGGTGAGGCGGTGCGTCGCTTCTGCATTGAGCCAGTCGTGAATCTCCGCATACAGTGAGGCATTTTCTGCGGTCTGCTGCGCCGCCATCGTCGTCATCACATAGGCGACGATGGGCTCCGGTGTGGTGAAGACGAAGGCGTTCGTGATGAGTGTCTCGGTGACTTCCGGATAGACCGCGCGCAGGATTGCCGGGGCATTCTCGATGCCGAAGGTCGCCGACGGTAAAAGGTGGCATAGACAATTTGAAGTGCGCGAGCATATCGCGCCGGAGCGCGCTCATCTGCGGCATACCCTGCTGGCTGTTCGTCATCGCGAGCACCGTCCCGCCGGGGCCGACGACGCGCGCGAACTCGCGCAACGCGGCGGGGATGTCGGAGACATGATAGAGCATGTGCCGGGCGGTAATGACCGCGAATGACCCGGCCGGGTAGGGGAGGGCGTCCGCGACGCCGATCCGCCACTCAATGTCCAACCCCGTTGCCGCCGCCGATGCTTCCGCGATCATCGCGGCGGACTGGTCCACCCCCGCGAGGCGGCCAGTATGCCCGTGTTGCCGGAGATGGCGCGGCCAACTGCCCGGCCCGCACCCGACATCGAGGAGTGCCTCGGCCCCGGTCAGGCCCAGTGCGGTTTCGCATTCCGCATGAAGGTCGGTCTGGCGCTCGCTGTATCGCTGATGCGTCTCGACGCGTATGCGCAGGAGATCGGTTGTCTGGTATTGCTGCCGCACACCCGGTGTCACCATGATTGGACTCCTTCCTGATCGGGCTGCACGATGTGCGCCTGTGGCGGAATGCCGTCGGGTTCGGGGCGGCGCAGCGCGAGGATCAGGATGGTCACTGCGCTGAGTACTGTCAGCCCCACGCCGATGGCCGTGACGACGAACGGCCATCGGGGGCCGCCTGTGATCTGCGGGGTCGTGTTTGTCCGTGCGATTGCCTGTTTGAGGAGCGCATTCTGCGCTATCGCGTCCGTGATGCGCGCGGGCAGGGCGTCGATACGTGCAGTGATGCGCAGCGTCGAGAGCGCGACGATGATGGCGGCGGCGACCGCGCTGAGGCACGCCACGCCGTGCGCGAGAAGGTGCCACGGGGCGGGGATCAGTCGCGCGAGAAGGGTGAGCGCCACGACGAGCAGGAGGAGCGCGAAGACGATTTGGAAGATGTGACCCTGATAGTGCCACATCGTCGGCGCGATCGTCGTATTGACTTCACGCTCCGCGATCGCGGCGATTTGCTTGTCGAGTTCTCCGCCGAGGCGTTGCGATATTGCCGATCCCGTCGGATTGCGTGAGATAAATTCGACATCGACATGCACCCAGTGATGCAGGAAGAGTGGCACACAGGCCGCGACGGTCGCAATGAGCAATGTGCAATGGGCAAAGAGTGTAGACCCTCTGGGGAGGGCAGGGCGTGCGCGTTCCACATCCATTTCGGATGTCATTCGCTTTGGAGAGCCATGTACACCGTGATCTCCCCTCTCATTGCTTATTGCTCATTGCTCATCGCTCCGTTACTCATTGCTCATGTTGGAGGTATGACGATGCGGAGCATAGAATGGTTGCAAAAGGAGGGCAAGCGCAATGGGCAGGAAAACGCGGGTGCTGATTACGGGCGGGAGCCGGGGTGTCGGGCGGGCGACGGCGCTCCGCCTCGCGCGGGAGGGGGCGGCGGTCGCGGTGCTGGCGCGCGCGCGAAGCGATCTCGATGCGGTCGTGCACGAGATAACGGCAGCGGGCGGCAGGCAGTGGCGGTCGCTGCGGATGTTGGGGATGCCGGCGCAGGTCCGTCTGGCAGTGGAGGAAGCGATCGATCGCCTCGGCGGGCTGGACGGCCTCGTATTGAACGCGGCAATCGGGGTGCACGGCCCCGTCGAGAGTTATCCGGTGGCGGATTGGCACGCGTCCATCGCGACGATGCTCACCGGGCCCTTCCTCGTCACGCAGGCTGCATTGCCCGCCTTGAAAGCGGCGGGGGACGCGCGAATTATCGCCATTGGCTCCGGTGCGGCCTATGCGGGCTACGCGAATCTCTCTTCGTATTGTGCGGCGAAATGGGGGCTGCGCGGCTTCCTGCTCGCACTCGCCGAGGAAGTGAATGCAGACGGTATCCGCTGCTGCTATCTCTCCCCCGGCAGCATCCTCACCGATTTCGGTGGCCGCACGGTTGCGGAGAAGCAGGGGCAGGCGGGGAAAGCGTATCTCCAACCCGACGATGTCGCGGACGCCATCGCCTACCTCCTCGCCCAACCTGCCCATGTCTGGACCCAGGAAATGAACCTCTGGCCGGTGTAGTCTGCCCCTAACCCCCCGACCCCTTTCCCCATTGGGGAAGGGGGTGCCTCGCTGCAATGCCGTGGCCTTCGGGGAATGCCTCAATATCTACAATGAGGCACCCCTCTCCACGAAGATAGCTCCGTACGAGAGGGGCCGGGGGTGAAGTCCGTGAGGTCAGTTACCGGCCGGTCGTACCGGGTGCGGCGGCGAAGTAACCGGAGATGTCGAGGATGAAGTTGCTGCCTGACAGGCTGTACAGGTTGTACGTCCCGTCACTCCCCACCCCCACGATGAAGGCGTTCGGTGCGACGGTTCCCTTGCTGTAGTTCAGGTTGCTCGCCAGCGGCAGCGTCGTCCCACCCGGGAAGAGCGTCGCGAAGCCGTCCGGGGCGTTGCTCGTGTTGTCCACCGTCGCGTTGCCCACCAAGGCTTTCGCCTCGATCGGCACCGTCACGCCGCTGAAGGTGAAGCTGCCTGGCAGGTTGAGCGTCCCCTTCACACCCAACGGTGCGCCCGGCGTCTTGAAGGCCGCTTGTCCGGCGCGCGTGTCCAACTCCCGCACCGGTTGCGCGAGGGAGTAGAAGAGCAGCCCTCCCGTGCTCACCGTGTCGTAGTACCCCGTCACGTCGAGGATGAAGTTGCTGCCCGTGTTCGCGTAGAGCTTGAATGAGCCATCGCCGCCAAGCCCGACCGTGAAGGCATTCGGTGCCACCGTGGCCGGGGTGGTGGCGGTGGCGGGGGCGAAGTTGAGGTTACTGGTCGGGGGTAGACGTGGCGTTACCGGGGTAGAGGGTGGCGAAGCCTGCCGCTGCCCCGACGCTGTTGTCCACCGTGGCGTTGCCGGCCAGGGCTTTAGCACTCGTTGGCACCGTGATCCCGCCTGCGGTGAACTGCCCGGGGAGGGTGAGGGTCTGCCCGGCAGTGAGAGCGGCATTGGGATGGACGACGGCGCTCTGCCCGGCACGCGTGTCGAGCAGGCGCACGGGCTGGGTGAGGGGATGGAAGAAGAGGCCACCCGCTGCCGGTGGGGCATAGTAGCCGGTGACATCGATGATGAAGTCCCCGCCGGTGTTGGAGTAGAGATTGAAGTTGCCATCGCCACCCAAGCCGACGGTGAAGGCGTTGGGGCGGACGGTACCGGGGACGAAGTTGAGGTTGGAGGCCAAGGGGAGGGCGGCACCGGTGGGATAGAGGGCGGCGAAGCCCGCCGGAGCGCCGACGGAGTTATCGACGGTGGCGTTGCCGACGAGGGCTTGCGCCTCGGCGGGGATGGTGATGCCACCGGAGGCGAAGTGACCGGGGAGGGGGAGGGCTTGCTTGGCGGTCAGGGGGAGGCCGGGATGAACGAAGGCGGCATGATTGGCACGGGTATCGAGCAGGCGGACAGGAGCGGCAAGGGGATAGAACTGCAAGCCGCTCGTGCTGCCACCACCGCCACCGCCGCCACCGCCGCCACCGCCGCCGCTACCACCAGTGACGGTGAAGGAGGTGGGGAGGGAAGCGCCACCGTTGGGATCGGGATTGATGACGAGGACGTCATAGGTGCCGCCATACTTGAGGAGCGACGCGGGAATCGTGGCGCTGACCTGGGTGGGAGAGGTGAAAGTGGTGGGGAGTTGGACCCCGGCATACTGGAGGACGGAGCCGGAGACGAAGCCGGTGCCGGTGACGGTGAGGGTGAAGGCGGCGTCACCGAAAGCGGCAGTGGTTTTGGAGAGGGAGGTGATGGCGGCGGGATGGCCGTCGTTGGGATCGAGGTTAGTGATCGTAAAGGTGACGGGTTGGCTGATGCCGTCGATGGAGACGGTACGGGTGTAGGTGCCGGGAACACCGTTGGAGGAGACGGGAGGAGAGATGAAGAGACCATTCTTGTCGGTGCTGGAATAGTAGTTGCCGGTCACTGGGAAGGTGGTAGCGGCGGTTTTCGGCGTGCTGCGGGACGCAGTGCCGCGCGAGACCGCCGCATTACCGCTGCTCTTGCCAACGGAGGTGCCGCCCGAGTTGCCGACCAGGCTACCGCCATCGTTCGTGATGAGGCCTAAGCCGTTCTCGCTCAGGAGTCCTGCGCCGTGCTCGCTGATGATGCTCCCACCATCGTTGGTGATAAGTTTTGCATCGCCGCCCCCGAGTACGCTTGTTGTAGTACCGGTAGCGAGCGGGGGAGCCCCATTCGGGTTCTGTAGGAGGACCGGTGATATCTGGAGGGTGCTTCCCGGCGCAGCGAGGAGGGATGTAGCTCCCTGGACCTGCGTCGTGGTCTGCGCAGGTGCGGGGTGGGGGGCAGCGACGAGCAGGTCAACGGTGTTGGAATCTCCTGCTGCAAAGCTGGTGACCCGGATATGTGCGGTACCTTCCTTCGAGAGATACTCCCGCGGCACGGACGCGTGGATCTCTGTTTTGTTGACGAATGCGGGAAGCAGCGCGATGTCGATGCCCGCTGCGGCGAATGTGAAGACCGGAATGGTCTTTTCAGTGAAATTCGTGCCACGAATGACGAGGAGCAGTTCTGCATCCGCCGGGTTAAGCGGGAAGAAGGCCGGTGTGAGTCCGGGTGAGTCGTGGTTATTGACGGCGTTGATTGTCGGCTTCGGCTCCTGAGCGGCGATGCTCAGATCGAAGCTCGTCGAGAGGCTCGAGCCATCAACCGTTGCGGTAACGGTGAAGTCACCCGCGGTGCTCGAAGGGAAGAGATCAACGAGAGGGGTGAAGCCGGCATTGTCGCCGCTCTGGGTGTTGACGGTCTTTGACGTGGCACCGGCGTTGTTCTTGTCAAAGGTCCCGCCCGCGCCGTTGACGGCGTTGATCTGGAAAGTGACGGCGATCCCCGGAGCGCCGTTGCCACTCGGGGCATTGACGAGGGCAACGACGGAGAGAGGATTGCCGTTGAAGGTGCCCGGGGAACTGGCGACTGTCAAGGAGCCACTGCCGTACGCTGCATAAATGGTGCTGAACTGCGGCGTGACATTGAAGAATGAGATGGCGGCGGACCCCGTATTGGTCGCAGTGCCCTGCATCACACCGCCGACGACCGTCAGATCGCCATTCGCTGCCAAGGTCAGCGCTGCGCTCGTGCCATAGCCGTCGCCCGCATGGCCGCCCGACTCAGGCAGCGCACTCTGTGTGATCGAGGTGCCGACCTTCGTAAAGAGGACCATGCCCGTGTTCTTGCTCGTTGAATTGTTGTTTTTCAACCTGGCGCCCACCGCGACGAGCGTGGAGCCGCTTCCGGTGCCAACACCGACTGCCGTGCCCAACTGCTCGGCACTATCGGGGGTGCTGTCTGACAACGGCGTTTGGTTATAGGTGGTGCCGGAGCCAACAAACAGATAGGCAATGCCGACATCGGTGCCGCCGAACTGCGCTCCGCGACCGGGCGCGCCCGCTGCCACATAGTTTGTGCTGCCAGCCACTGCCACTGCTACGCTATAGCCCAGTTCGTCGATGAACGCGCCATCGCTCGCCGTGAGCGGCACACCCGTGTAGCTCGCTCCACTACCCGTGAAGACAATGACCTGCCCTTGCGTGTTCTGGTCGCCGATCTTCTTCTGCGGCACGCCGACTGCGAGGGTGTTCGTGCTCCCGTTGTTCGCGAGTGCCACCGCCCAACCGAATTGCTCGCCGCCCAGAACGGTCGGCGTGGTATCGGTCACCGTCGTCTGGAACGGGTAGGAAGTGCCGCTTCCGGCATAGAGCACGACGACACCCTGACTCGATGCGCCGCCGTTATATGCGGCGACGGCGATGGTCGTCGTGCTGCCACTGGTTGTGGCGGCGATATCGTTCCCGAAACCGTTGCTAGACGCTGGCGGGAGCAGCGTCGCTTGCTGCGTGTAGGTGCTCCCGCTGCCGGTGAAGACATATGCCTTACCGCCGTTGGACGTGCTCACGGCGATTGTCGTCGTCCCACCGCTCATCGTCACCGCGACTGCGTTGCCGAAGAAGTCACTCGCGGCACCATCAGTGGCGGTGATGCGCGCCTGCTGGGAGTAGGTACCCGCGCTGCCCGTGAAGACGTATGCCGCACCCTGACCGGCATTGCCGCCGACCTGCTTGTTCGGCGCACCCACGACGACCGTTGTCGTGCCACCCGCAGTTGCGACCGCGACTCCGTGGCCGAACTGGTCACCGGTCAGGCCGTCGTTTGCCGTGATCTGCTGCTCGGTAACAAATGGGTCGATTGTGACGGGCCACGTCGCGCTGTGTGCATCTACTGCCAGTTGAATCTCGCCATCGATGAGCGCGAGATGAGAGGGCAGGGTCATGCCTGCCGCATCGCGTACGGTGAGGTCGCGATACTGCTGTGTGCCGATCCACAATACTCCATCTTCGGCCTGGATCGGTGTCTCACCCGTTACCGCGAGGGTGAGCGTGAAGGCCGCCGCACCATCGGGCGCGGACGCCAGGGTGAAGCCTTGCTCCAACCCACGCGGGCCGTTCACGTACCATTCGGTCAGCGCGTCGCGCCGGTACTCCACCCGCCCGCTGCTGATGATCGGCGTTGCGGGGGCGAGCGCGTGGCGCGTCGTACCTGCGCTGATCGCCGCAGCGCTCAGACCCCAGGCGGGTCCGTGCGTCGGTGTGACCTGAATACCGGTCGCACCGAAGGTGGTGGTGAAGTGCTGGGCAGGATTGACTGCCTGGACCGCGCTCGCTTCGGTCGCTGAAGTGAGCGAGACGGGGAAGTAGTCGAGTGCGTCATCCGCCGCGAGGGCGGCATTGATGATGGGTCCAAAGGCCGGAGGCACGGTGCGCGATTGCGCGGGTGAAGCGGACGCTGCTGGGGCAGGCTTCGTGAAGGGGAGAGTCGGGCGCTGGCGCACGAGCGTGGGTACAGCGGTGAGGAAGAGCGCGAGCAAGAGCATTGCCGTGGTTACCCGATAAAGCCGCCCGGTGAGCCGAGCGGGAGCGATTGCCAGTGATAATGCGTTCATGCGACTCCCTTTTCCTTTCCCCATAGTGTCCGGACGATGGCGCTCCGGCGCGCGTCCGACAAACCTGATTCCCCGATGTCCCACCTGTACGAATTGCTCTCGTGCACCCAATCCATCCGCTTCCCCTTCCTCATGGTCGTTTCCCGTACCGTCCTGGCAGATCGCGCTGCCAAGGCTCCGAACCACCTGTTCCCCGCACGCCTCCCCACTACGTGTGCAGACCCGCAGCCCGCCGGGCACTTCGGCACGCGCACGCGCCCTCCATGTCCGGCGAACCACTGGTAGGGACACTCTAGGCTGCGCGCAGATTTACCGCATCGGGGGAATTACGTAGGACTCGGGCCAATTTAGTTTGCTGGGTCGCTATATTTGAGAAATGTCGGCAATTACGTAGGCCACTCAGAGAAGTTTCCGGGATGACTGAGCCGAGAGATTGGGTGGTGGCAGGCTTTCGCCTGCGATCCCTTGCTGTGGCAGGCTGAAGCCCGCCACCACCGGGTTTTCAGAGGAGGCCGTGGCGGATAGCGAAGGCGGCTGCCTCGGCGCGGCTGCCGATGCCGATCTTCGTGTAGATATTGCTGACGTGACGTTCGGCAGTACGCACCGTGATGCCGAGCGTTGCGCCGATCTCGCGGTTGCTCCGCCCCTCCGCGACGAGCCGCAGGATGGCCGTCTCCCGCTCGGTCAAACCACCGGGAGCAGTGGCCTGTGGCTGCGGCGGGGGCGGAGCCGGTGGGTCGGGAGCGATGATGGGGACTATGGAGGCGTCGGTGGGCGTGCCGAGACGGCGCGCCAGCGCATCGGCGCGTGCCAGTGCCGGCTGTGCGCCGAGCGGCACGCAGATCGCCCCCACCGTTTCCAGCATCTCCCGCGCTATCGCGGCCTCTCCCATCGCTGCGTGCAGCGTGGCGCGTGCCAGGAGCGTCAGCGCACGTTCGTAGGGCGCGCTGCAGTCGTCCGCGAGGATGAGGGACTCTTTCAGATGCTCCGCCGCGTCCGCGTATCGCCGCTCCTCGGTGGCGATCTCGCCGAGAAGCCGATGGGCGGCAAGCAGAGCGAGGGGTTGCCGGGGCGCGGTGGCGTACGCAAGGGCCGCGGTTGCCATCTGGTAGGCACGGGTACGGGCACCCGTCGCCCGTGCCTCCTCTGCCCACGCGAGCGCGCTTGCGGCTCGACGGACGACCGCGCCACTCCACGCGAGCCAGCGATCGTGCGCCTCGATCCAGGCGCGGGCGGTTGGCGTGTCCCCGGCATCACGCGCCGCTCGCGCGGCGAGCAGTTGCAGGATGAGTGCGGTGAAGATATTCGTCCCACCCGGTTCGGTCGCGGGGCCGTCCGGCAGCACCTCTTCCACGAGTTGCCGGACGCACGCGGTATCACCCTGATGGTACGCGATCGTCGCGAGTATCGAGCGAGGAATAAGCTCGAGCGTGACGCTGCCGAGCGGCAACTCAGTTGCCATCTGCCGCACGGTTTGCCAATCCCCGACTAGGACGCTGAGCGGGAGGAGGATAAGCGCGTCTGATGAAAATGGCATGAGCGACACGCTCGCCTTTCGCCATGTGCGCAGAAGGTCCTCCTGGAGTTGGGCGAGGGCGGTCGCGTCTTCGAGGGGGTAAAGCGTGTCGATCCATAACGCTTCGACATAGCGCACACGCCCGGCCTCGTCGTACGCTGCATGCTCCTCATTGATCTGCCATGCCTGACGAATCGCATCGCGTGCGGTATCGGGCGCGCCGTGGAATGCCGCGACGATTGCTGAGGCGAGGAGGGCGTCCGCGTGGCCGTGGATCATTCCGGAGAGCTGACCCGTCGGCAGACTGCTTGCGGCAAGGACTTCCTCGGCGAGGGCACGCGCCTCGGTGAGATGACCGGAGAGCGCAAGGAAGAAGGCGAGCTGCGCAACGCCGTTGTCCTCATCGAGCGCCCGACCGATCCACTCGCGCCGCGCCTGGAGGGTCGCGCGTTCTTCTCCCGATAATGCCTGAAGTGCGGTGACGGTATCACGCATCCGCGTGATACCGCCCCGGACATCCCCCCCGTTGAACTGAAAGAGGCTGCGATAGCAGGCAACGACCGCAGCGAGCACTCGATCCCCTGCGCGGATCGCGAGTTGGGCCGCTATTTCCAGACGGTCGGAGGTGGCGAGAGGGAAGTAGATATCGATCCGCGCGAGGACGAAGGTGAGCCAGCCCCGCTCGCTCGCCGTGGCATCGGTATCGGGTAAGAGGGTACGGGCCGTTTCGTAACGATCCGCAGCCACCGGCCACGCCGAGGCGCGCCAGGCATGCTGCCCCGCCCGAATCAGCCATTCCACGGCCCGCGCGTCCCGCGCCTGCGTGAGATGATAGGCCACCGCATCCAGATCGGGGTTAGGGAGGGCGAGCAATACCTCGGCAACCGACCGATGGAGGTGCCGTCGCCGTGCCGCCAGTGTCCGCTCATAGAGCGTCTGGCGCGTCAGCGCATGCACGAAGCGCACCCCCTCGCCATCGGTGGTCTCCGCGACGATCCGATGCGCGACCGCGGACTCCACCGTTGTCAGCAGCGCCTCTTCCGAGACGTTCGCCACCGCCATCCAGAGGGTGAGCGGCACTTCATCGCCGATTACCGCCGCGAGCCCGAGGAGCCGCTGCGATTCTTCATCGAGTCGGGCCAGCCGCCGCTCAATCACCTGGCGCAGGAGTTGCGGGACGCGCACTTGTGTCAGGTCTCCCAGCTCCCAGTGATCGTCGGGGCGGTTGAGCAGGCGTTCTTCCTCGAGCGTGTGCAGCAGTTCGGTGAGAAAGAAGGGGTTGCCCTCGGAACGCGCGCGCAACATGCTGACGAGCTGCCGTTCACCGTGATACGGCAGGGCATAGCGGGCACGCACGAGTGTCTGGATCTCGGATGGCATCAGCCGTTGGAGGGGGAGACGGATCGGCTGCACCTCGCGGATGAGGGCGGGCAGGGCGTGTGCCAGTGGGTGGTCCGCACGCAGTTCGTCCGTGCGGAAGACGACAACGAGCAAGAGCGGCAGATGCTGCACGATCGGCGCGAGGTAACGCAGGAGGTCGAGGCTGGCGAGATCGCTCCAGTGCATATCGTCGAGCACGAGGAGCGTGGGCTGTGCGTGGGTCGCCGTCTGCAAGAGGTCCCGCAGTTCGGCGAAGAGCGTTGCCTGGCTGGCAACCGGCCCAACGCCATCCGCATGGGCGAAGGCTATCGGGAGCGGCGGGAAATCGGTGGCCTGGGCGGCACGCTGGAAGAGTTCATACCACGGCCCGTACGCCGGTGTATCGGTGAGATCGTGGCAGTGCCCCATGACAATGCGGGTACCGCTCTCGGTCACGTGCGCCACGAATTCCTCGATGAGGGCGGTCTTGCCGATGCCTGCCTCACCGGAGACCAGCACCAACCGACCCCGACCGGCCTGCGCGGCAGCGAGCAGTTCGAGGAGAATACGTTGCTCCCGCTCCCGACCGACAAGGAGTGGGGTGTCCATACTGAGAAAGTTAGGATGGGTAACCATACCGACGATATACCTCTTTGGTAAGATGGACATTTGTCCGTTGCTAAACATCGAACGGCATCTATTGCTGAGATTAGTATAACATGGCTGCGATGACATACGCCTAACCCCCCGGCCCCCTTCCCTAATAGGAAGGGGGAGCAATGCGGGGAGGGGCCGGGGACTGCGTACGAGAGGTTCTTTCGCCCGTCGCCCACCATCGCTATACTGAGTTGGGGGCCGAGAGCCGGGCAATGCAGTCGGTGTGCGAAGGGCGATTGGGCAATGCGGGATCTTCCCAGCGGGACGGTAACGTTTCTCTTTACCGATATTGCGGGCAGTACCGAGCGCTGGGAGCACGATGCCGCGGCGATGCGGGGCATCCTCGCGCGGCATGACGAGCTGTTGCACACTGCGATCACCGCACACGACGGAGTCGTTTTCAAGACGGTGGGTGATGCCTTTTACGCCGCCTTCGCGACCGCCCCGGCCGCGCTCGCTGCCGCGCTCGCCGCCCAGCGTGCCCTTTTTGCCGAGGATTGGGGCAGCGACCCGCCCTTGCGCGTGCGGATGGCGCTCCATACGGGGTCGGTCGAGGCGCAGGATGGCGATTATTACGGTCGCCCCCTGAACCGTATCGCCCGTCTTCTCTCGGCCGGATACGGCGGTCAAACACTCGTTTCCGGCGCGACCGAAGAGCTGATCCGCGATACCCTGCCGCCGGATACCGGGCTGCGCGATATGGGCGAGGCACGCCTGAAGGACCTCCTCCGCGCGGAGCATATCTATCAGGTGGTCGTGCCCGATCTGCCGACTGAGTTCCCGCCGCTCAAGACGCTCGACACGCAGCGGACGAACCTCCCTGCGCAGGCGACGATGCTCGTCGGGCGGGAGCGGGAGGCGGCGGAAGTCGTCGCACTCCTCACGCGCGATGATGTGCGCCTCCTGACGTTGACCGGGCCGGGCGGCACCGGGAAAACGCGCCTGGGGCTGCAAGTCGCGGCGGAATGCCTCGATGCCTTCCCGGATGGGGTCTTCTTCGTCCCGCTCGGGGATGTCGTGGACCCGGCGCGGGTGATCTTGCAGATCGCGGAGACGCTCGGCGTCACCGAAGGGGGTGGGCAGGCGCTCGTGGTCCGCCTCCATGCCGCGATCCGCGCGCAGCGACTCCTGCTCTTGCTTGATAACTTCGAGCAAGTCACAGCGGCGGGTCCGATGGTCAGTCAACTGCTTGCCGCCGCGCCGGGCCTGAAGGTACTTGTGACGAGCCGCTCCGCGCTACGTATTTACGGTGAGCGGGAGTATCCCGTCTCCCCACTGCCGCTGCCGGACGAGCGGCGAGTCGTCTCGCTTGGTGCGCTCGGTGAGAACGCCGCCGTGCGCCTCTTCGTCGCGCGGGCGCAGGAGGTGAGAGGCGATTTCGCCCTCACTGCCGCGAATGCCCAGGCAATCGCCGCGATCTGCGCCCGGCTCGACGGCCTGCCCCTGGCGATCGAGCTTGCCGCCGCGCGCACCAGACTGCTGACGCCGCAGGCGCTGCTCCAGCGGCTCACGCACAGTTTGCAGGTGCTCACCGGCGGCGCGCGGGACTTGCCCGCCCGGCAGCAGACGCTGCGGGGGGCGATTGACTGGAGTTACACGACGCTCGGTGCTGATGAGCAAGCCTTGTTCGCGCGGATGGCGGTCTTTGCGGGCGGCGGCAGCCTGACGGCGATCGAGACGATCTGCAACGCGCCGGGTGATCTCGCCGTGGACCCGATCGATGGGCTCTCCTCGCTTGCGGACAAGAGCCTGCTCCGGCAGGATGCGGGGCGCGGTGATGAGCCACGCTTCGCGATGCTCGGTACGATCCGGGAGTATGCACTGGAGCGGTTGGAGGCGCGCGGCGAGTTGACCGCGCTTCGTCATGCCCACGCGGCATATTACGCTGCGCTGGCAGAAGAAGCGGAACCGCATCTGGCGGGAGCGGCGCAGGCGGAATGGCTCGCCCGGCTCGAAGTGGAGCACGACAATGTGCGCGTCGCGGTGCGTGGCGCGCTGGCGGGGCCAGAGCAGGAGATGGCGCTGCGCCTCGTCGGGGCCTTCTGGCGCTTCTGGGCGATCCGAGGGTATCTCAGCGAGGGGCGGCGGTGGATGGAGCGCGCGCTGGCGCATGGTGATGCGGCGCCACCCTCTCTGCGTGCGAAGGCGCTCGATGGCCTCGCCGCGCTCATGCGGGCGCAAGGAGACGACGCAGGCGCGCGGGCGCGCTACGAGGAGAGCCTGACGATCCGGCGCGCGGCAGATCATCAGGCGGGCATCGCCCACTCGCTCAGCAATCTCGCCGGGATGGCCCGCGATCGCGGGGAGTACGCGACCGCCCGCGCGCAGTACGAGGAGAGCCTGGCGATCCGGCAGGCGACGGGTGATAGCGAAGCGGTGACACGCACCCTCATCAACCTCGGCATCCTCGCGCAGCGACAGGGCGATACCGCCACGGCGCGCACCCGCTACGAAGCGAGCCTCGCCATCGGGCGTCGTTATGGGCATGCACAGGCCATCGCCCACGCCCTCGCGAATCTCGGCGTCATCGCGCAGCAGCAGGGGGACCATGCGACCGCGCGGTCGCGCTATGAGGAGAGCCTGGCCGCCGGGCGCGCGATGGGCGATACCGCGACGATTGGCTCCGCCCTGAACAATCTCGGTGCGGTCGCCAAACAGCAGGGTGATCTCGTCGCCGCCCGCGCCTTCTATCAGCAAAGCCTCGACTTGCGAAGGGAGTTGGGCGACATCCGCGCCATCGCCTTCTCGCTCACCAACCTCGGCATGGTAGCGCAGGCGCAAGGTGAGGTCGGCACCGCGCGCGGATACTATGAGGAAGCGCTCGCGATCCGGCGCGAATTGGGCGACCCACGGGCGATCCCCTTTGCGCTCGCCAATGTCGCGCTCGCCGCATGGCAGCAGGGCGACAATGACTCCGCGCGTGCCGCCTACCAGGAATATCTGACCGCCAGTCAGCAACTTGGCGACACACGCGGCATCGCGGAAGCATTGGAGGGGTTGGCTGCGCTCACGGCAGGGCGCGGCGATGGCGCGCGCGCGGCGCGATTGTACGGCGCGGCGGAAACGGTTCGCGCGGCGCATCGGGGACGCGCGCGCGCCGAGCGATCAAGCGCGGTACGAACGCGACCTCGCCGCCGCGCGCAATCGCTTTGACGCGCACGCATGGGGGCGCGCGATGGCGGCGGGGCGGAAACTGTCCCTCGATGAGGCTGTCACCCTCGCCTTCGCGCCCGACGCAGCCTCCGCGACGCCCCGCCCCGCCCCGCCCGGCATCCCGGATCGTACCCCCCGGGTGCCCACGCCATCATAAAAGTGGTGGGCGCGGGCTTCAGCCTGCGCCAGGTGCGGCAGGCCAAGAGTCCGTTTCAAATCCTCACCGCCCGGCCCCTCTCCATCGCTCATAGGCCGAGGAAAAGGCATGTATGCACAGCGATGGAGAGGGGCCGGGGACTCCGTACGTGAGGAATCACCGTGCGGGCACCGTCTCCTTGCGGCCGCTGCGTCCCTTGCCTTTGCCGCTCGTTGCGCCGCCGAGCTTCCCCGCCGCCCGCACCACGAGCATCGGGCAGGCGGTCAGTTCGGCGAGCTCCGCTGCCGGATGGCCGAAGTCTTCTTCGGTGTGCCAGTCGCTCCCCACCGGAACAACGGCAACCATGCCTTCCACCGTCTCGCTTCCCGCGCTCGTCAGATCGTCGCGATCAACGATAACCGGCACGATCCAGAGGCCACGCTGTTGCCGCAGCGTATCTGCCTGGTCTGCCAATTCCTCGGAGGCGACCGTGAGCGCGAGCCCGCGCTGATCGCCGACGTAGCCGGTCAGTTTGACGCTGGTGTGCAGATCGTCGGCCAATCGCAGGCCGAGACGGATCGCGCCTTCGTCCTGCTCGCCCGCGCTGAGGAAGACGACAACGGGACGGTTCGTGTCCGGCCGAATGCCCACGCCCTCCGGGTCAACAAAGACCGCAACGTCGCACGACGCGAGGGTGAAGATGCGATGGACGAGCGCCTGGATGACATGCTTCGGCAGCGAGGCCCGATGCCAGCCAAGGAGCATCGTGTCGCAATGCTGATCCCGCGCGATGCGGGCGAGGTCCGGGCTGACGTCATCGGAGAGGAAGGAGATCGGTCGGGCGACGACGCCGTGCGCGGCGGCTTGCTCGACGAGCGGCCGCATTGACTCGACTGCTGCTTCCACCTGACTCTCCGCCTCCAAAAGCCCCGTACGGAACTCCGGCGCGCGGGGTGTCGGGATCAACCGGACGAGCAGGAGTTCCGCCGGTCGCTTGCCGCCGGTGAGGTGGATCGCCGCATCAACGAGTGAGGGCGCGTTGGCGGGGTTGCCGATCGCGACGAGTACGCGTGCCGCCGGTATGGTTGCCGGATCGGGCGCTTCTCCGACGAGGTCGCGGATCTGCTCTTCGCGCGAGGTGAGCCGGTTGACGATCGGCGCGGCCATGATCGTCGTGACCAGCGCCATAATGACCATCATCGCGAAGGTGCGGTCGGAGAGGACATTGAGACTGAGGCCAATCGTGAGGATGACCAACTCCGTCAGACCACGCGTGTTCATCAGCGCGCCGAGGACGATGGAATCGCGCGGGGTGGAGCCGGTCAGGCGCGCGGCGAGGCCGCAGCCGACGAACTTACCAATCGTCGCGATCAGCACGATCAGCACGAGCCAGCCGATGAGCGAGGGGCTATTGAGCGAGAGGAGGTTCGTCCGCAGTCCCGTGACGGCGAAGAAGATCGGCAGCAGCACGATGACGGTGAAATCTTCCACCTTGTCCGTCAGTTCGCGCGTCATCCCGGAGCGCTTCGGCATGATCGCTCCGAAGAGGAAGGCACCGAAGATCGAGTGAATGCCGATCCGCTGGGTGGCGAAGGCGGAAAGCAAGACGCCGGCGAGGACGATTGCCACCATGTCCACCGTCAGGTGACCGATCGCGTCGTACCGCTTCGCCAGCAGACCTAAAAGCCGCGTACCGACGAAGAACATGAAGAGGACGAAAACCGCCGCCATCAGAAAGACCGGGATCGCCGTGCTCGCGGAACCGTTTCGCGTCAGCCCGACGACGCTCGCGAGCAGTATCCAGGCAATCGCATCGTCGACCGCAGCGGCGCAGAGGGCCGCAGTGCCGACGGGTCGCTTATACAGCCCGGTCTCGACGAGCATCCGCGCGAGCACCGGAAAGGCGGTTATGCACATCGCCGCCCCGATGAAGAGGGCAAAGATGAGCGTGGACGGATGCCCTTTCGTCGGGATCGAGGAATGTACCGCCGTTGTTCACGCCCGTCATCTGCGTGGCGAGGAGCATGACCGAGCACGAAGGGGGAAAAAACGCCGCTGAGCGAAATCTGGAAGGCGCGCCGCCCTTCCTTGCGCATCAGTCGGGCATGAGTTCGAGGCCGACGAGGAACATGAAGAAGACGAGGCCAATATCTGCGAAAGACTTCAGGGGTACTTCTTCGGGAAGAGCCGCCCCGGCACGCTCGGCCAGATGCGACCGACGATCGTCGGCCCGAGCAGAATGCCGGCGAGGATCTCGCCAACGACTGCCGGTTGATTGAGTCTTCGCGCCACCCATCCGAGGGAACGTGCCGCGACGATAATGATCGCTAAGTCAATAATGAGATGAAGAAGGATCGCGTCCGCATCCATAACCCCGTTCCCCTCTCTTCTCTGTCCCTGCCCCTGCCTCGCTCATCTCCTGCGTATCGTGGAAACACGCGTCGCCTGGAGACGTCCCATCCTCCTGCGAGGTTCTTCCATATGCTACTGCTTTGCGAATTAAGGTCGTTACCGTAGATTGAGCATAGGCAATGGCACGTACACTGTCAAGGGATGCTAAATAGCAGTGAGGTGGTAACAAGAATTAGTCTTTCGATGCGCATCACCCGCAGCAGTATCTCGATGGAAGTGTCACGTCACAGACAACGATGCAGTGCCGTTAATTTTATCGGAAGTGTAGCGCTGATCGCTGACCGTTCGTCGTGCCTGGAACCTTTTTGCCCTTGCATCGTCTTCACTTTTGGCTAAGATGATGGCAACAGGGGCAACGACCTGCATAGTTTGCGCCGTCGCATCAGTGCCGTGGGGTGGGGCAGGGATGTATCCGCGAGTGCGTGTCGCGTGGTCAAGCCAATTTCCGAGCATGGGCGATCATTTCGTATCACCATGCCTGCGGTGAAAGGTAGAGAGGGGCAATGGGCGCATTTCAACCGTTATTCCTCGATCTCGGCAGTTGGGTGCATCAACACCTGACGAACACGACGCCGATGACGGCGATCCAGAAGACATTGCTCGCGCTCGTCGCGATCCTGATTGCGGCGCGGATCTGCGGCGGCATCGCCGTGCGGCTCGGTCAATCGCGCGTCGTCGGGGAGATCATTGCCGGTATCCTTCTCGGCCCGACCGTCTTTGGCGTCGCGCGCGACAACGCGCTCTTCCCGCAGACGAGCCGCGACATCCTCAACATCCTCGGCCAACTCGGTCTGATGTTCCTGATGTTCGTCGCCGGATTGGATCTCGATCTCCGGCTTCTCAAGGGGCGTATCCCGCGCGTCCTGGTCCTCGCCGTCTCGTCGGTGGCGATCCCGGTGCTGCTCGCGTGGCCGGTCTCGTATCTCGTCACCGATCCCGCCTTCAAGCTGCCCGGTGTCGGCAATCTCGCCTTCACGCTCATCCTCGGCGCGGCCTTCGCGGTGAGCGCCTTCCCGGTCGCGGTCCTCGTGCTCTACGAGCGCAACCTGTTCGATACCGAATTGGGTCGGCTCACCGTGGCCGCCGCCGCAGTGATTACCCTCCTCATGTTCCTTGTCGTCGCCCAGGCGGCGGATGTCGCGAAGCACGCGGGCGTCGCGCCTTTCATCCGTCGGGCGGGTATCTTCGTCGTGCTGGCGGTCGTGCTGCTCGTCGGCCTGCGGATGATTGCCAATTGGCTGGAAGCGCGCCGACCGGAGATGTTCGAGCGGGCGTCGCCCGATCTCTTCGTCGTCCTGGTCGCGCTCGCCGTCCTGACTGGCTGGATCACCGCCCGCCTCGACCTCAATGTCATGCTCGGCCCATTCATCCTCGGCGCGGCAATGCCGTTCCGCCCCTCGTTCCGCCAGAGTCTGCGCGCGCCACTGGCGCAGATGACGACGCTGATTCTCATCCCGGTTTTCCTGGCACTGACGGGTTTCAGCACGGACCTGCGCCTACTGAAGCCCATGCTCATCGGTGGTGTGGTCATTATCGTCCTCGCGGGGACGCTGGCGAAGGTGCTTGGGGCCCTTCCCGGCCTCACGGTGGGGCTGGACGCACCCGAGACGGTCAAGATGATCGCGCTGACGAATGCGAAGGGGCTGATGATCCTCGTCGTCGCTCAACAGGGGAAAGCGCTCGGCCTTGTTGGCCCTGGTCTCTTCATCGCCTTTGTCGTGCTCGCGATTGTCTCGAACATTCTGATCAGCCCACTCATGAGCCTCGGCAATGCGATGGCGGCACGCACTGCGCCGTCGCTCGTATCCCCTGGAGAGCAGCCAGCGACAGGGGATTGAGCCTCACGCACTCAGTACTCAGCACTCAGCACTCGATACTTCAGGAAGGGGCAAGTGATGGCGGAGATGACGATTCAGTGGCAGCTTGAGGGGGTCGCGCACGAGGGGCACGTTACAGATGACCCGCCCGCCATCCTTGGTCGTGAGGCGGGTTGCGCCGTGCGGATCGAATCGGAGACGGTTTCGCGCAAGCACGCGCAAATCCGGCGGCGCGCGGATGGCTTCGCGATCACGAACCTGCGGCTCGGGAGCAACCCGGTGCAGGTCAATGGTCGGGAGATCAGCGCCGAAACCCCGCTGCAGGAAGGGGACACCATCCAACTCGGCAGTGTCACCTTGCAGATTGCCGCAGTGCGGGGCATCGCGGTGCCGAATGATGGGCCGGTGATGAAGCTGCGCTGGGACCTGGACGGGCGCACGCACGAAGAGACGGTGCGTGGCGGTGAGCCGATCACGATTGGCCGCATCGCCCCCGCGACGATCCTCATCCCCTCCGATACGGTTTCGCGACAGCACGCGCAGATCGCCGAGAAGGGCGGGCGATTCGTTATCACGGACAGCACCGCCGGTCGCAATACGGTCACCGTCAACCAGCGCGCTCTGAGCGGCGAGCGCTATCTCAGCCCCGGCGATGTGATCCAACTCGGGGCGGTGAAGCTCGTCGTGACGCTGATGCAGGGGGCGGCGAGCCAGAAAATCGCGGGGATTACCGAGTTGCACGAGGGTCGCCTCGTGCATTGCCCGACCTGCCATCGCGAGGTTGAAGCGCGGTTCGCGGACTGCCCGTGGTGTGGGACTGCCCTTGTCAATGCGGAAACGGTTCTCCCGGGCTATTAGTGGTAAAGGAGCAGCTACGGTGGGTGCGGTTGATGGCGCAGTATCCCTGATATGGAATGACCCGGTCACCGGGGAACCGACGGAAGAAATGGTGACGCTCCCCGCGACCATCGGGCGCGCGGCCGGAAACACCGTCGTCCTGGCGAGCGAGATGATCTCGCGCCAACACGCGACGCTCGCGCGCGAGAATGGGCAACTCGTCCTGACGGACAGCAGCAGTAATGGCACCTTCATCAATGGCGAGCGGCAGCAGCGTGCGATCCTTGTCGGTGGAGAGAGCGTGCAGATCGGCCCCTACACATTGACCGTGCGCGAAAGCGCCCCCGTGCGTGCGGACGTGACGCTCGCCTGGACGAACCCGGTGAATAATCAGCCGATGCGACAGACCTTCTCGCTGCCGCTCGTCATCGGGCGTGGCTCGACGAGCGGATTGGTACTCAATGATACGGAGGCGTCCCGCGCGCACGCCACGCTGACTGACGAGAATGGCGCAGTCGTCGTCACAGACAGCAGCAGCAACGGCACTTTTGTCAATGGCGAGCGGCAGCAGCGCGCGACGCTCGCGGATGGTGATCGACTGCGTATCGGCACGACGACGCTCACTGTCACCTTCGCGCCGCCTGCGACCGAGACGGTGATCCCGCGCGCGCCCGTCGAGTCCGTCATCGACATGGACGACCACACGATGCTCGACCCGCGCCCTTCGCCCGGTGCGCCAGGGGCAGGCACCGCGACGATCCTGCCGGGCGCGCGCCCCAGTTCTCAGACGGTTCTGCCGTCACGGACCGCGCGCGAAGACCAGACGGTGCTCGGTGCGCCGGTGCAACGGCAGACCGCCCCCCCCTTCCCGCCTGCGATCTTCAACCAGGAGTACGTCCCCGTCGCCGCGCTTGGGGAGACAGGTTTGCCGGTCTATTCAACGACCTATGCCGGCCTCGGCGGTGGGTGGGGAAACTTCATCTTCACCGAGAATATGCTCGTCTACGGTGTCGATCCCAGCCAAATTATCTGTCTGGGCATTTATCCCGAGCCGTACGGGCGCTATCAACGTCTGGCGCGGAACTCGCAGATCCCCCTCCACGAGAGGATTCGCTCGAATACGGATTCGCGACCGGACAATCTCTGGGGTACACCGGGATACGCAGCGGCCGAAGCATGGCGGTCGATCTTCTCCGGTCATATCGGGCACGCCGCGAAAATCCTCTGGCAGGTCGCGGGTGAGCCCATCCACGCGCAGACCTACACGCCGATCATCGGCGATGTCTTCCGCGCTGCCGACCGCGAAGCCAGGCGCATTGGGTGGGAGAACATCTGGCGTTTCGGTCGCATCCGCGCGATCCGCAAGACAGATGACGGGCGGTATGCCGTCGCGTACTCTCTGAGTGACGATCGCAATCAACAGGCGCACGCGATTCTCCTCGCCAACTACGTGCAACTCGCCACCGGGTATCCGGCGCTGCAATTCCTGCCCGACTTGCAGGAGTACCGCGCGCGAACGGGCGATTTTGAACACGTCGTCAATGGCTACGAGCCGCACGATACCATCTACGAAAAACTGGAACGCGATGGTGGCCTCGTTCTGCTGCGCGGGCGCGGCATTGTGGCGTCTCGATTGATCCAGCGCCTCTACGAGGCGCGAAAGAAGAATAAGAGTATCGCCATCCTCCACTTGCTCCGCACACCGATTACCGAGGGTCATAAGTTCCGCCACACGCAGCGGAAGGCGATCCATCATGTCGAGATTCAGGCGTTTAACTGGCCGAAAGGCACCTGGGGCGGTGTCCAGCGGCAAATACTGGAGAAGGCGGACCCGGAGACGCGCCTCAGCCTCTATGCCGACTGGGGCGGGACGACCACCGCGCAGCGCAAAGACTGGATCCGCATCATCGACGAGGGACTGAAGGAAGGCTGGTACAAGGTCGAGTTCGGCGATGTGACCGGCGTCGATCATGCGCCGGATGGCCGGATTGTGACGCGGATCAAGGCGAAGGGGCTGGTTGGCGGCGATACACAGCTCGTCGCGGACTACATCATCGACGCGACCGGGCTGGACGCGAAGGTGAATCGCAATCCGCTCCTGCAGGACATGGTCGATCGTTATCGTCTCGATGTGAACAAACTCGGTCGCCTCGGTGTCACCAACGATATGGAAGTCTTTGGGATGCGTAATGGTAATGGCCGGTTCTTCGCGGCGGGTTCGATGACGCTCGGCGGGCCGCTCGCGGGTATCGACACGTTCCTCGGCTTGCAGGCGGCAGCACAACTCACGGTGGAGCATCTCGTCAAGGAGCGCGCGCCGGGATTGCGCCGCCTGGGGCCATTTCGTTCGTTTTATCAATGGACCAAATGGGTCCGGGGGGTGGCACCGTGACACCGAATCTCATTGGTCGCTGGCAGACGCGGCTCTTTCTGCTTGGCCTGATCGGCGGCTTGATCGCGCTCGTCTTCGTCTGGCGTTATAACGCGGCGATTCCGTACGGGTATCGGGATCGCTGGATCCCGCTCTTCGTGCTCGGATACATCATCATCTTCGGTTTCTTCTGGGACATGCTCTATCAAGTCATCCTCCACCGCCATTTCGAGTTCGACTGGCCGAACACCTATACCATCATTGCCGGGGTGGTGGAGGGCGCGCTCGTCTTCCTGCTCATCCGCTTTGTCGGCCTGCCCTTCATCAAGAAGGGAGTCGTCGACTTCGGCCATTTCATTCTCGAATATGGCGTGATCTGGCTCGTGACGTACCTCTGGGCGCAGACCCTGATGCGCGCGTGCTTCCCCCGCTGGCGCTTCCGCCAGGCGCGTTTTGGCAATTACCCACTCGCCCAGCGCTAAGAGGAAAGAGATTTGAGCGCAGAGAGCGCAGAGGACACAGAGGGCACAGAAATAGTTTCTCTTCTTCTCTTCTCTGCGTTCTCTGCGCTCTCCGTGCTCTCTGCGTTCCGGTTAGGCCCAAAATCTTCAGGAAACTTTCAGGAAACGCTCAGACAAGATTCAGCGAGATGGGCAATACTGCGCTCAGACGAGATCGGGACGGTCTGAGGTGACGGTCGAACGGATAAACAGGAAGCCGCACCCACCTGCCACACACCCGGAGCTGACGAGCGCTCCCGATTCGTCTTTTTTCTTGCCCAAGAGACAGCACAGCGACCTGTGGGGGTTGTGACGTGATGACACGGAACGTTTCCGGGCGCATCGTCGCAGTCGTTCTGATCCTCACCGTCCTTGTCGCCGGGACGATTGGTTGGGCGATCAGCGGTCTGATCCGCACCACCGATCAATCCACGCCAACCCCTGCATCGCAGGCGCAGGCAGCGAGCGCGACCGCTCGTCCCGCGACCCCGACCCCCATCGCGCCGCTCAACCTGGACGCCACGTCTGTGGCGACGCCGACAAATGGAACGGCACCTGCGGCATCGCCGGGAACGCCGAGCCTTCCCGCAGCCACTCCCGCAGCCACGCTCACTCCGACCGTCACCGACGTCCCATTCGACCCGGAACAGCTTTATGCGGCAGTCAGCCCCGCCGTGGTGACGATCAGCAACAAGCAGAAGATCAATCCGAATAGCGCAACGACGCGCGAGGTGAACGCCGGCAGTGGCCTCATCTACGACGCCCGCGGCTACGTCATCACCAATCGGCATGTGATCGACGGTGCGGAAGAGATCGACGTGGTGCTCCAGACGGGGAAGATAGTGCGCGGCACGCTCGTCGGGCAGGACCCGGTGGCCGATATCGCCGTCATCATGATCGATCCGGCGATGATACCGGGGGTGGCCGTCCTGGGCGATTCGTCGCAGGTTCGCTCCGGGCAACGGGTCGTGGCGATTGGTAGCCCGCTGCAATTCGAGATCAGCATCAGCCGCGGCATCATCTCGGGCACGGATCGCTCAATTGGTGGCAATGACGGCATGATCCAGACGGACGCGGCGATCAGCCCCGGCAACAGCGGCGGGCCACTCGTCAATGCGCGCGGAGAGGTGATCGGCATTACGACGAGCACGATCCGGGCAAATCAAGCGGAGAAGCTCGCCTTCGCCATCCCAATCAACCTCGCGAAGCGCCTGGCGGCGATCCTCGTCGCAAACGGCAAGGTGACCCGCCCCTATATCGGCGTCATCACCGAACTTCTGACACCCGCGCGGGGTGAGGAACTGCACGTGAAGGCAGGGCACGGCGCGTATATCAGCGAGGTGACCGCGAACACCCCCGCCGCGAAGGCGGGCCTTCAGAAGGGGGATGTCATCACGGCGATCAACGGCGTGAGCGTCGATCACTCGAACCCCCTCAGTGTCATCCTGCTTGGCTTCAAGCCGGGCGATACGATCACCGTCACCATCAACCGCGATGGCAGCGTGCAATCACTTTCCGTCCTGCTCGTCGAGCGCCCCGCCAGCCTCGACCCCTGATGCGGTTCGCTCCGGTTTGTCTTCTTCGCTCACATGCCGTTGTGGCGGCCGATACCGGTGAGCATAAGGGCGAGTGCATCGTCCGTGGATGCTTCCATCTGGGCCGCGTCCAGCGCCCGTGCGAGGAATACCAGCAGCCCGTCCGCGACGAATGCGCCCACCTCGGTCGCATCGATGTCCGTCCGGAAATCGCCCTGTTCCCTCCCCATCACCACGATTGGCGCGATGATGCCAGCCAGGTCAAATGCCGCGCGCGCGACTCGCGCCCGTTGCCGATCCGAGGTATAGAGCTCGCCGAGCAGCTCACCCATCGCGGCGGGATGCTGCCGGGCGATGGTGCGGAGCTGCTGCGCGAGTGCGCCGATCATCGCGCTGGGAGAGTCAGATGTGGTAGCGCGCGCCGCGATCACTGTCGCGAGTTCCGTGGAAAGCCCCTGGGCCCACGCGACGATGATGGCATCCTTCCGATTGAAGTAGTTGTAGAAGGTGGCGCGGCTAATCTCTGCGGCGGTGGCGATGTCCTCGATCGTCGTTTCTTCGTACCCTTTGAGTTCAAAGAGGCGTAATGCCTCCTGGATGAACGCATCCCGCGTGCGTCGACGCTTGCGCGCGCGCAGCGGGAGGTCATCGTCGGTCGCCATGTCGGCAGCTACTACCTGATACATTTGCCCTCCCCAACACCCTCGTTCTACCCCAATTACCCCTGTGCCCCCGCGCTAAACCGTGACCTATATTCGTATCCACATGGCAATTTGGATCATTGCGGCGTGAATTTGCCCTCAATTGCGAGGGTTTTGGGATTTGTGAGGCTGATTAGTCGCGTCTTTGAATCTTTGGCGGGTGTGGAAATTTCTGGGCGAAAAATCCGCTGCACACGACCGCGTCCTCGTCGCCGCAACTCTCGGTGATCCGATCACGCGATGCACGCGGTTGACGCCATCCGCAATGTCTACAATACTGCGTCGACAATTGCCGCACGTACGAAAAGTGGACGCACACAAAAGGGGTACAGGGATGATCGTAGGAGTTCACCGTCTATCTCGGCTCGTGTCCGCCCTCGCACTCCTCGGCCTGCTCGTTGCGGTCCTTCCTGCGCCCATCGTTCATGCGGCGAACTTTCTCACGGTGACGAACTGCCTGAACGGCACAGCCACCTCGCTCGATTTTCTGGTGAGTCATTCGGGGGTGGGCGACACGATCACCTTCGCGGTGGACTGTCCTGATCCCGGTACGTTCATCGCGCCAGCGGGTCAACTGGCGATCACTCACGATCTCACGATCGACGGCAGCGGACGCACGGTGGTGATCAGTGGCAACAACGCGCATAAGGTCTTCGCCGTTACCCTTGGCACCTTGACGATCAATGGGCTCACGATCGAGAAGGGTAACGCAATGAGCGACTATGGCGGTGGCATCAGTATTCGCAATCTCACCAGTTCGCTCATCGTCACCAACAGCGCGTTCATCGGGAATTTCGCACCGAACGATGGCGGCGCGATCTTCATCAGTGGGAGCGGGTCGCTCAGCATCGTCAACAGTACGTTCTTCAACAATCGCGCGGTCAACGGCGGTGCCGTTGCCGCTGGCAGTACCGCGACGATCATCAATAGCACGATCGCCGGGAACGTTGCAGCGGGCGGAGGGGGCGGGCTATTTGCGGCGGGCTTTGGAAGCACCGTGAAAAACACGATCGTCGCGGGCAACACCGCTCCCAACGCGACGACCAAAGCCAACTGTGGCACGACCGGCGCGGGAACGATCGTCGAGGGTGGGGTCGGTCACAACCTCGAATACGGCGTGGGCGCTCCCGCGAACACCTGCGGCTTCGCCATCGCTCCGCAATCGGGCGATCCCAAACTCGATGCCGCGCCCGCCCTCAACGGTGGGCATACCCCCTCGCTGAAGCTCCTCCTCGATACTGCCGCCCTCGATACTGCCGATCTCACCACCTGCCAGAATGCGCTGCCCGCCGGTGCCGGGGGACTTGACCAGCGGGGTTTGACGCGCTTCCCCACCTTTTGTTCCATCGGTGCCTTCGAGCCGCAAGTGGTAAGCGCCACTTTTTTCAATACTCCTCAGCAAACCACGGTCACGACCCCGTTCCCGGCACCCATCAGCGCGACGCTCAGCGATAGTGTGAGCAACAAGCTCGGCGGCGTCCCCATCACCTTCACCGCCCCGACCAGCGGACCCTCCGGCACCTTCCCCGGCTCTCTCACAACCGTCGGGGTACCGACCGCGAAGGGAACCGGCATCGCGACCGCACCAACCTTCACGGCGAACACGGTTCCCGGGCCCTTCACCTTCACGATCACGATCCCTGGATTGAGCGCATCGAATGCCACGCTCACCAATCTCGTCGGTCCGCCTGCGGTGATCGCTGCCGTCGCCAGCACGACGCCCCAATCGACCCTGATCGGGACGAGCTTCCCCGTACCGCTCGCGGTGACCGTGACCGATCAGGCCGGGAATCTACTCCCCGGTCAGATCGTGACCTTCACCGTGCCAGGGAGTGGTGCATCGGGCACATTTGCCGGTGGGGTGAACACCGCAACAACGAATGCGAGCGGTGTGGCGACGGCACCGGCCTTCACGGCGAACACCACCGCAGGCGGCTATCAGGTCACCGCCTCGGTGAACGGCCTGATGACGAGCTTCGCGCTCACTAACACCGCAGGATCGCCCGCCTCGATGACGGTTAACCCGAACACCACTCCCCAATCGACGCCGGTGGGAGCGAGCTTCGCTGCTCCTTTGGCAGTGACCGTCAAAGACAGCCTGGGCAATCTGGTGCCCGGTGCGGTCGTCACCTTCACCGCACCCACCAGCGGTGCATCGGGGAGCTTCACCGGCGGCGTTCTGACCGCAATAACGAATGCCAGTGGTGTGGCGACGGCACCGACCTTCTTCGCGAACAACACCCCAGGCAGCTATCAAGTGATCGCCACGGTGAACGGACTGACGACGAGTTTCGTGCTGACGAACACGGCAGTACCGCAGCCACCGAGTAAGCCGGGTGCCGCGCCGAGTGGTGGGGTGCCGTCCGGGGGGAGTCGGGCAAGCAGCGCGCCGACGGGTGCCGTGATGCCACCGCCAACCGGACGGTAGGCTGAAGGTCTCTCACCTCATTGCGTACGTCTACGTGAACGGCTACACAAGGAGGAAATGAGGCGAGGGCGCATCCGAGTCGAACGGACCTGCGTTGCCTCTCAGCACCGCACAACGGGGTTGAAGCCCGCGGGACGCACCGGCGCCCACCCGCCCCCATGAGGAGGAGACAGTAGGCAGGAGGCAGGAGGCAGAACGATTGGCCTCCCACTCATGCGCGTACTGGCGTGCGGCATTGTGCCGGAGCGCGCCAGAGCCGTCAAGGTGAGAGATTAATTGAACCACGAAGACGCGAAGAACACGAAGAAGGGAAGAGAAGAAAAGGAGAGAGAGAATGGATTCCTTCTCTTTTCCTTCGTGTTCTTCGCGTCTTCGTGGTTCAATCTCCCTGCTTCTTATTCCTCCAGAGTCGTGAAGAGGTTGTTGAGCGATTCGGCGAGGGTGGGGTGGGCGAAGACGCCGTCTTTGAGGGCGGTGTAGGGGAGGTGGCCCATCATCGCCACCTGCAAGATCGTCATGATCTCTCCGCCCTCGATGCCGAGGATCGCGCAACCGAGAATCTGGTCCGTCTCGGCGTCCACGATCGCTTTCATGAAGCCGCGCGTCTCGTCCATCTCGATGGCGCGCGCGACGCTCGTCATCGGCAGCTTCGCGACGCGGATCTGTCTTGCCTTGCGCGCGGGCCTCGCGCTCACTGAGGCCAACGCGACCGAGTTGCGGATCAATGAAGACGGTGTTCGGCACGAGGCGGCGGGCGGTCGTCTCGTTACCGCCATGCAGCAGATTGGCGCGCAGGATGCGGAAGTCGTCGTAGGAGATGTGCGTGAAGGCGGGGCCGCCCTTGACATCACCGAGCGCGTAGATGCCGGGGACATTCGTTTCCAGCCGCTCATTGACCGCGATGTACCCTCGTTTGTCCATCGCGATCCCGGCAGCGGCGGGATTGAGCGCCGTCGGTGTTCGGTGCCCGACCTGCCGCGACGAGCAGATGCGAGCCGGTCAGATGCCGCTCGCCCTCCGGTCCGTGTACGGTGAGGGCGATAGTACCGTTCGTCTCCGACGTAGCGCGGAGGGTTTGCGTCTCCAAAAGCACGGTGATGCCATCTTCGCGGAAGATCTTCGTGATCTCCGCCGCGACATCTTCGTCCTCGTTCGGCGCCAGTCGCGCGCCGCGCTGAATCACCGTCACCGCGCTACCGAAGCGGCGGAACATCTGCGCGAACTCCAGCCCGATAAAGCCGCCCCCGAGCACGAGCAGGTGTTCCGGCACATCGGCGAGTTCCATGATCGTCTTTGAGGTCGAGATAGGGGACCTTCTCCAGTCCCTCAATCTCCGGGATCGTGGGATGCAGGCCGCTGTTGATGAAGACCTTCTCAGCGGTGATTTCCCGTGTGCCGCCGTCATTGAGCGTCACCGTGAGGGTCTTCGGGCCGGTGAAGCGTGCCTCGCCCATGAAAAGCTCCACATTCTTCTCCTCGGCGACACTCTGCTCGCTGCCGGTGCGAAAATCGTCGACGATCTTCCGCTTCCGCGCGCGAACGGCCGACATATCCACAGAGACTGAACCCGTCTGTACCCCGTAATCAGCGGCGCGGCGGGCGAGGTAGGCAACGCGGGCGCTCGCAACCATTGTCTTGGTGGGCGTACACCCCTCATTGACGCAGGTGCCGCCCACATGCTCGCGTTCGATCAGCGCCATTTTCCAGCCCGCCTGTGCGAGTGTCGTCGCAATCGGCCCGCCCGACTGCCCGGAACCGATCACCATGCCGTCATACTGCGTACCGTTCGCCATCCTGCATTTCCTTCCTGAGTATTTTCGGTATCATCAATGATGGTCGTAATCCCTGCAACATCGCAGGGATCACTATCATGGAAGAGTATTACATCCCGATTACCGCGATGACTGCGACAGATTTCTGTCCGCAATACGAGTGCCAGTACGGATTAGAAACGTTGGAGAAAGTCGCGGAGCGTCCCGCGTTTCTGCGTGAGGCCCGGCACTTCGAGAAGATCGAAGCCGCTCCGTAGAGCGTGCGCGGCGCGCCCGGTGAAATGTGGGGCGTGGGGGCCGTGACCGATTTGCGCGATGGCGTCGCCGTCGCCGAGTTTGATAATCTGCCCGCGCGGCACATAGGTGAAATGGGGGAGGGGCGCGCCAGCGAGGTCGGCGACGAGCGCGCGGGCGAGAAACCGCCCGTGCTGCTGCGCGAGACTCGCGGTCGCGGGGAGGCGTTTGCCGAAGCCGTCATCCGTCCAGACGCAATCACCGGCGGCATAGACATCGGGATATTCCGGCAGTTGCAGATGCGCCGTGACGCGCAGCGCGCCATCGGTGAGCGGCAGGCCAAGGGCACGAATGAGCGGGTGCGCGGTGATGCCCGCCGTCCAGATCAGCGTGCGTGCGGCGATCGTGCGGCCGTCATCGAGGAAGACCCGGTCATCGTTCGCACCGATGACGAACCGCCCCTGGATCAGTCGGATACCGCGTGCCTGCATCGCCGCACGGGCGGCGGCGTCGAAGTACGGCGGCAACTCCGCCATCAGCCGCTCCTCGCCGTTGACCATCACGAGGCGGACCTGCGCGCGCGGTACGCCGTACTCGGGGGCGAGACGATGTGCGGTGAGGTCCGCGAGATCGAGAATCAGTTCCACGCCCTTCGCGCCGCCGCCTGCCACAACGATCGTCACATCGCCCGGTATCCGGCGCTCCACCGTGGCGAGGAAGCGGGCGGTGAGGCGGTCGCGAATCGCTTCGGCATCGGGTAGATTCATAAAGGGGAGGGCGCGGGCGGCGAGGCCGCTCCCGTTGCTGCCACGCGGCAAGGTCGAGGCCGCACCGGGAGCGAGCACGAGCCGGTCATAGGGCACATCGCCCCGATCGGTCTGCACGATACGCCCTACGAGGTCGAATCCGGTGATCTTCGCCTGCTGGAATGCCACGCTCCCATCCCAGAGCAGCTCCCGATAGGTTGTCGTCGCGTGTTCGGGCGAAACCTTCCCCGCCGCCACCTCATACAAGAGCGGCGTATAGGTGAAGGCGCGCTGCCGGTCGATCAGCGTCACCCGCACGGGGCGGCCCGCCGCATCGCGCCGTGGCCCATTGCGCGCCAGCAACCGCGCCAGCCGCACCCCCGCGAACCCACCACCGGCAATCACTATCGTGATTGAGGACTGGGTATCCCTACAGGAACTAAGGACTAAGGACTGCGTATTGCCTGTCTGACTGCTATGCGCGTTGGTCATCCGATTTCTTCGCTCTCCAGGTTCGGGATAAAGAACAAGGACTGAGCGTATCCCACTCAGTCCTCAGTCCTCAGTCCTTAGTCCTTGCGACGCTAGTCGCCCGCCGCGTCTGCGGTGAGGAAGTCCATCTTGTAATCGGGCGTCATGCGGAAGTGGCCCATCGTCAGGCAGTCGGTGGGGCACCAGATCACGCAGTTGCCGCAGCGGATGCACCGCTCCTCGTCCATCATCATGACGGCGGCGGCGGGGCTCATCTGCTGCCGGGCGAACTCGACAATCGACATATCGCCGTCGATGGCATTGATGCGGTCGAGCGAGACCATCTCGATCACTTCCTCGGGGCAGACATCGACGCAGCCATTGCAGAGGACGCACTTCGAGCCGTCGATGAAGATATTGAGCTGGCACTGCAAGCAGCGCTTCGCCTCCTCGAACCCCTCACCGTCCGTGAGTCCCAGTTCGACTTCCGCCACCTGATCGTGACGGAGGTCTACCGGCAAGGTCGGCATTTCCTGACGCGCCGTGTCGATGTAGTTGTCGCCCCAGATAAGGCGGCGGCTCATCGCCTCTTCCGTCCACTTCGCGACACCCGTTTGCGAGAGGATGCCGCGCCGCGCCCGGACGTGATCGATGTCCAGTTCGACGATCTCCATCTGCAGCGCGATGGGCTTCTCGCCGGTCAGGTACTCCTGCATGGCATCGACGGCGGCGTGACCCTCCCCGATCGCGGTGATGAAGGTCTTGGGGTTCTGGATGTAGTCGCCGCAGGCGAAAAGACCGGGGATCTCGGTCATGTACTGCTCATCGATGATCGGCACACCGCGCCGGTCCAGTTTCGTCATCTCCACACCCTTGAGGAAGCCGGATTCGGGCTTCTGGCCGTACGCCGCGATGACCATATCGCACGGGATGATCACCTCGGAGCCGGGGATCGGGATGGCGCGGGGGCGGCCGGACGAGTCGAGTGGGCCGAGTTCGCTGTGCGTCACTTCGAGGCCGATCACTTTGCCGTTCTCGTCCCCCACGACGCGCTTCGCCGTGACGAGCCACTGGAACTCGATTCCCTCGTACTCCGCCTCGTGAAGGTCCAATTCGTCCACCGTCGATTCAGCGGCGGTGCGGCGGTACAGCACTTTGACATCCTCCGCACCGAGGCGGACAGCGGAGCGGCAGCAGTCCATCGCCGTGAAGCCGAGACCGAGGACGATCACGCGCTTGCTGATGCGCGGCGGCTTCTGCCAGTCCGCGATGTGCAGGTCCTCCAGCCAGGTGAGGCCATACTCGACACCGTCGAGTTCCTCACCAGGGATGCCGAGACCGACCGGCACCTGACAGCCCGCCGCGATCAGGACTGCGTCGTTCTGCGCCAGGAGGTCCGCCATCATCACGTCCTCGCCGACGGCGGTATCGAGACGAATATCGACGCCGAGGTCGGCGACGAGATTTACTTCGTCCTGGATGATATGGCGGGGCAAGCGCCATTCCGGCACGCCGCCCCAATACATGCCGCCGGGCACGGGCAACGAATCATAGACCGTGACATTGTGTCCCTTGCGAGCGAGGCCACGCGCGGCGGTGATCCCCGCTGCACCCGCGCCGATGACAGCGACGGACTTGCCGCTCGGCGCCACGGGCCGCTCGTGGCGCGTAGCGTCCCGGTTATCGGAGGCGACGCGCTTGAGCCAGCAGATGGCAATCGGCTCGTCGATCACGCCGCGGCGGCAGGCCGATTCGCAGGGGCGCGCGCAAATGCGGCCGAGGCAGCCGGGAAAGACATTGGACTCGCGATTGAGCTCAAAGGAGTTCCCGTATTCCTCATCCGCGATGAAGGCGATGTAGCGGGAGATGTCGGTGTGGGCCGGGCAGGCCGCCGCGCACGGGATATTATCGGAGAACCACTGCCCGTCTCCGGTGACGAGGTTGTATTTCTTGCCGGAGCGCATAACGTAGCTGGATTCCATCTTCGTATCGACGAGCGCGAGGAGGCGCAAGCGCCGCCCGACCTCGACTTCGTCCTCGACCTGTGCGACCGCCTGCAAGGCCGCGACCGTGCTGTGCGTCTGGTTCGATGTGAAGGCGGGCATGACGCCGAGCGTGAAGTCCTGCGCACCCGTTTTCGGAGTTGGGGAGAGGGGAACGACACCCTCGGGGGGCAGATAGCCGCCCTCGCGCGTGGTCGTGTCGGTGACGCCGACGGTCGCCCAGTTCGGCGTATCGAGATAGGTCGGGCGGACGTCCTGCTGCTCCTGGGGAACGCCGACGCTTGCGTAGCGCGTATGCCGTTGCGAGCGCCCATCCGTCACCGCGCTGGGTGGCGTGAACGCCGCAAAGGAATCTTCCGAACCGCAGACCGGGCAGATCGCGGGTTTTTGGGCATCCTGTGTGGTGTGACCACAAACATTACATCGCCACATATGTCGGTGACCCTCCCCGTTGAGGACTCTTAGGACTAAGGACTAAGGACTAAGGACTGAGGGATTCTGCCCCTGTCCATCGTCTACTTTTCCTCACACACATTGTATGCCCCGTCACAATGACCGTCAACGCGCCGAGAAGTAACGAGTAGCGAGTAACAAGTAACGAGAGATTCCGTATCCTCGTTACTTGTTACTCGCTACTCGTTACTCCAAGAAAAGGCCCTTGCGGGGGAAGCGCAAGGGCCGAGGTCCGGGGAAGAGGATGGGAAGGGGTTCGCGGTCTGTGGGATGCGCCTGGGGGAGCGCCAGCCCGCGTTTTCTTCTGTCCATAGATTACTCATTGATACGCGGCATCACCTCGTCCGGGTGGACAGTTTCTTTGTGTCCGAAAGGACAGGTGGGGACGAAGCAATGAGCAACGAGCAATGAGAAGGGATGTGACGTCATTCCTCAGCACTTGCGGTCGGTGGGATGCGCCGATCTCAGGACGAAATCGAATTAACTTGGATATGCACATCTCGCATTTCCTGACCCGCGATCTCCAGTACGGAAAGATAGCCTTGTTTCCCGGACGGTGTGCTCCACAAGCTCCACGCGAGTGGGCCGCGTGTATCGCCAGTAATCCGCACCCACCCTGCGGCCGCGAGTTGTGTGCTGTAGAGCGCCTCAATCTCCGCCGCAGGCATAGCGGTCTCCAACGTCGCGTCCGAGAGATTGTCGCCCACATCCTCATAGTTAAGGATATCCACGATCACATCGGCGGGTGAGGTAAGGGCGGGGAGGGACGGGGGGCGAGCGGTGGCGGTCGATGTCGCACGGCGCCGCGCGGCGCATTGACCCGTGGATGCATCGAGATGGACGGAGACGTTCGTCAGGCCACTTGCTGCGACCCGAGCAGAGATCGCTATGCCGATGTCGCCCGAGGACGGGCACAAGGTAAGGTCTCTCGGCCCGTTCGGGGCAGGGGTTCGCGTCGGGCTGGGCGCGCGTGTCGCGGTCGCGGATGGTCGCTGGTATTGGAAGCCGCTTGGGGTATAGTCGTACGAATAACTGTAGGGTTTCGGTGTCGCCCAGCCGGTCGCCTGGAGTTCGTTCTGGAAAAACGTGGTGACATCGGCGGGCGTGCTTGTGATATCGAAAAAGATGTCCCACGCGATGCTGCGCACCGTCGCACGGCGGACGACGCTGCCGATCAACTGACTGCCAGCGGGTAAGGCGAGCGCGACGGGGAGATCGCCGGGCATCTGACCCGCAAGCAGATCGACCTGGCCCGTCCCATCGCGGAGGATATACCGCTGTGCAAGCTCACGGAGGCTCGCATCGCTCGCCTGATCCGCCTGGACAGGCGCGGGCGCGAGCGGGGACGTGAACATCGCCGCGAGGGCGATGAGCAGCAGACAGACCAGTCCACTGCCGAGAAGAGCCCACCGTGACCGTCGCATCTGAACCTCCCCCGGACTCATAATGTCTTCAGTTGATGCTCGTCGAGCAACGACACCTGGATGGTCACCGACATGACGGTCGGCTCAGGCTCGACTGCGCGGGTCTCCTGCCAGGCAAGAATCTGATCGACAACCTCGAGCCCACCCGTTACCTTCGCGAAGATCGTGTACTTCTTCTCGATCGCGCCACGCTGGTCGCCCGCGACGATGACGAAGCGGCTGCCGTTGGTATTCTTGCCGTCATTCGTCATCGCAACCACCCCGCGCTCGTAATCGAGGTCTGCGGGGACGGCCTCATTCGGGAAGGTATATCCTGGCCCTCCAGTCCCCAATGCGGTCGGATCGCCGGACGCAAGTTGGCTGCCCGGTATGATGCTGTAGAAGTCCATACCATCGAAGAAATGATCGTTGGCGAGGAAGACGAAATTATCGACGGCCGGGGAGCAACAGTGGCGAGCAGATCGAAGGTGATCGTCCCCTTCGTCGTCACGATGGTCGCGGTGTACTTCTTCGTCGTGTCGATCGCGAACGGCGGCGGTGCGGCATAGTGCTTCAGGTTCGTAAGAAAGCGTACCCGTTGCGCATTGATGCAGGCGGTATCGGGCCGGACGTTGGGGTTAGCGAAGAAGTCACGCGCGATTTTCTCGGCGCACGCACCACCATTGCCGATCAAGGAGTGCCCGATCCCGGGGCCTTCGACGTAGATGCTGTGCGAGAGGGTTTGCGCCGCTGCTTGCGCATACGAGGGCGGTGTCACCGGATCGTTCGCGCTCGACAGCACGAGCGTCGGCACATCGCTCGTCACGGCCCGATTCTCAATTGGATTCGGCGGTGCGCTTCCCCATTGTGGGCAGATGACGTAGCCACTCAGCTCACTTGGCAGGTAGCCCGTCTTGTATTTCCGGCAGCACGTTTCGTGTCGCCGCCAGTACCGCATCTCGATTACTGAATGGAGGTAGTCGCTGCACCGCACGGACCATAACATCCCTTGGCTGAACGACGATGACAAATCGTTCGACGACGCGCGAAGGAGCGCGCGGAGAAGCGAGGGGTCCCCGCCCTTCAATTGCGCGATGAGCATCGGGAGATAGCGGATGGATGAAGCCGCGTAGAGATACTGCAGCATGAACTGAACGAGGCGATCTCCGGTGAAAATAAAGGCGGAGGCCGAACGCGGATCGTTGTCGCCCCAGTCGCCGCTATTGGTCGTGACGGTCAGCGGCTTGGCGTTGAGGGTCGCTACTACCTGCGAGAAATCCGCTCGAAAAGCGGGAAATGAACTGTTGCATGATTGATCTGCCGCGCAGGACGCAAAGACGAGATTGAGCGCATGGTCGAGATTTACCGCAAAGTCGCCATAGTGATCGCGCTGTGGGGGTACGACGGCATCGATCAGGGCACTGGCGACGATCTGCGGAAAATCGCGCATCACTGCCAGCGCGAGGTACGAGCCATAGGACACCCCAAGGAGGTTCACCTTCTCGTAGCCGAGGGCGAGCCGAATATCGCTGACGTCAGCGGCGTTCTCCGCCGTAGTATAGGCGGTCAGATCATACTTGGCCGCCAACCGATCGTGACAGCGAATGAGTGCCGCAATGGTATGCTCCTCTTCCTCCGTTGCCCGCTCGCGCAGCCTGATGTCACGGCTGTATTGTGTGGCGACCTCCGGACAGTTGAGTGAGGGCTGCGACTGACCGACGCCGCGCTGATCGAAGAGGATAAGATCGTGCCCCGCCGTGTAATGCGCGGCGAACGTGCTTGCCGATGAATCCAGCGATCCGCCCCCTGGACCGCCTTCCAGATAAATGATCGGCTCGGCAGCCGTCGTCTTGCCGGTGCCGCGAAAGCGCGCGACCGCGAGGCGGATCGTCGCGCCGGATGGATTGCCGTGATGCTCCGGCACGACGACAAAGCCGCAGTTGACACTCGACCCTTCTTTGTCCCCCTTGTCGAGCGTGAAACCACACTTGGCGGGCTCAAAGTGAGGGAGACCTTCCAGAACCGGCTCTGCTGATGTATAGGCTGGGTCGATCATGGACTGGCTGGTGGCTGCCGCGCCGTGAACGGGGATGACGAACGACGGAAGCAACGCGAGCATGAGCAGTGCGCGCAGCCGCAAGGGGCCCACGCGGCGTATCAGGGTGCACAGCATTGTCCCCACTCTTCCGCTTGATCGATGATAGTGATGTGTCTCGAGTGTATCGCCATGCGAGTATGCAACACATAATCAACAGTGTCAATAGTTTTTGTGTGGGATAAGTGTGATGAGGGCCGCACCTTGCGGCGCGGCCTCTCTCACTCATTGCTCATTGCTCGGTTGCTACCTAAGCGAACTTGTCGAGGTACTTGTTCAGGCGCTCGGCGGGGTCGCTTTGCGTGACCTCGATGTAGGGGTCGTTGATGTAATCGCCGGGCGGCTCCATCGGCTCGCCTTCGTAGAAGACGCCGAGGGAGAGTTTCTCTTCCGTGAGGGCGAGATGGATCGCGCCTTCGCGGTCGGAAGTGTCGTGGCCTTCCGGGCAGTGGCTGGGTGATGTCCTTATAGGTCTTGTAGGTGTCGTGGAAGGTGACGCAGGGGGACATGACCTGAATGAACGAGAAGCCCTTGTGCTCGATGGCGCGCTGGAACATCTTGTTCATTACCTGCCGCTGCGCGGAGAAGGCGCGCCCGACGAACGACGCGCCGTACATCAGCGCGTAGCCAATCGGGTTGATCGGCATGTCATGCGAGCCGTACGGCGTGGACTTCGTGCGCATCGTCTGCGGCGAGGTCGGGGAGATCTGCCCCTTCGTCAGGCCGTAGATCTGGTTGTCCATCACGATGGCCGTGATGTCGAGGTTGCGGCGTGCGGCGTGCGGCAGGTGGCCCGCGCCGATGGAGAAGTAGTCGCCGTCGCCGCCGAATGCGACCACCGTGAGGTCCGGTCGCGCCATCTTGACGCCGGTGGCGGCGGGCAGCGAGCGACCATGGACGCCGTGGTAGCCGTAGGCATCGACGAAGCCGGGGAAGCGGCTGGAGCAGCCGATGCCGGAGACGACACAGAGATTGTCCTTATCCACGTCCATCGCGACGAGCGCTTCGTAGAACGCCGCGAGGACGCCGAAGTCGCCGCACCCCGCGCACCAGATCGGGCGCAGGCTGGAACGGTAATGTGCGACCGTTTTCGGTTCCTGAGTCGGAGCTGCTGTCGTGACCATTGTTCCTCCTGAGTAACGAGTAACGAGTATTGAGTAACAAGTGGGAGTAACGAGTAGCGAGATCGCGTAGGCGTCCTTCTCGATACTCGTTACTTGTTACTTCCGCCTCCTTGATCACATTCTCGATTTCCGCCGCCGTGAAGGGCAGGCCGGTGTACTTATGCACTTCGATCATCCGGTCGCGGTCGCCGCCGAACTCGGCGCGCAGGAGCCGGGCGAACTGACCGGCGAAGTTCATTTCCGGGATGATGATTTTCTTTGCCTTCGCCAGTGCCGCACCGATGCTTGGCACGAGCGGCCAGAGGAGGAGCGGGACGATCATGCCGACCGATCCGCCCGCCGCAATCGCGCGCTCAACTGCCTCGCGGGCCGGCCCTGCCGTGCTGCCCCATGCGACGACGAGGACATCCGGGTCTTCGACGCCGAAACGGCGGAGCATCGTGTCTCCAAGGTCGTCGATCGCCGTCGTCAGCTTGCGAAACCGCTTGTTCGTCATCAGCGTGTGGTATTCCGCCGTGTAGTTCGGGTCCGCCAACTGGTCGTGCTCGATGCCGGTGGAGACGTAGCGCGTATCGCCCCGCATTCCGGGGATGGACATCGGGGAGATACCGCTCTCCGTCACCGCGTAGCGGACGAACTTCTCGGGCGGCGGCACGCGGTCCACCGGAACGTGCGTCAGGTCGATACCGTACGAGAGGAGCGCCGTTTCGTGGCGGATGTAGACGGGATCGCCGCTCGGGTCTTCCGCGATCTCGTTGCGGTTCCCTTCGCTCTGCTCGGTGGTCTCGGCATGACCGTTCTTGGCCGCCTGCGACCCGTGACCGTTGCGACCGATGAGCTGCGCGTACTTCCCGGCATTCTCCGGCGTGATGCGATCCCAGACTTCGACATTTTCGAGGTCCGGGCGGGCGATGCTCTCCGTCCGGCTGGAGAGTGACTGATCGGAGAGGAGGAGCACCGGCATCTGATACCGCTCGGCGAGATTGAAGGCCATAATCGTGACCGGGATGCACTCCGCAGACCTCCGTTGGGGCGACGACCATGCGCGGGGTGTCACCGTGCGCGCCGTAGATGGCGAGGTTGAGGTCGCTCTGCTCGGTCTTCGTCGGCAGGCCGGTGCTCGGGCCGCCGCGCTGGGCATCGACGACGACGACGGGGATTTCCGCCATCGAGGCGAGGCCGAGCGCTTCGGTCATCAGCGAGAGGCCGGGTCCTGCGGTCGCGGTCATGGACTTGACGCCCGCCCAGGATGCGCCGAGGCAGGCATTGATGGAGGCGATTTCGTCCTCACCCTGGAGGAGCGCCCCGCCGATGGGCGGCAGTTCGAGTGCCAGCTTCTCCATGATGTCCGAGGCCGGGGTGATCGGGTAGCCACCATAGAAGCGGCAGCCTGCCCGGAGGGCACCGGCGACGATCGCATCGTTCCCGTTCATAATCAGGCGGTTGCCATTGCCGCGCGTTTCGGGAAAGGTGAAGCCGAAGCGATCCGCCTTCATCAGCGTGCCGGCATGCGCGTATCCGGCATTGAAGGAGTCGAGGTTACCTTGCAAGAGCTCCGCGCGCCGACCGAGCTTCTTGGTGATTGTTGCCTTCGCCACCTCTTCATCGAGGCCGAAGAGCTTGGCGATCGCGCCAATGATGACGATGTTCTTGCCGCGCTTCGCCCCCGCCTTGTTCGCCAGTTCGACGGCGGGCACCTCGTACTTCGTGCCCATGAACCACGACGGTGGCTGGTATTCCGAGGGGTCGAAAATGAGCGCGCCGTCCGGTCGCAGGTCGTTATGATGGAGCGTCCACGCTTCCTTGTTGAGAGTGACCAGCACATCGACCTGATCGCCGACCGAGAGGACGGGCGTCGTGCCCGCGTGGAGTTGGAAGAGCACCGGCCCCCCCCGGATCTCTGCGGGGAAGGTGCGGAAGGTGTGGACCCATGCGCCATGATCCGCCGCGACCGCCGTGATGACATCACCGATGGTCACCATACCATCGCCGGACTCACCGCCGATCCTGAGAACAAAATCCGTCGTCGCCGTCGTCGTACTCATGCCGCTCCTTGCCTCCTCGTCGTGCCGTCATCCTCAACAACAAAAAACGGGCGACACCACGTCGACCCGCACTGCGTGTCACTCTTCACATAATCACCTGATGCTGCGGTCCGGGCTGCATCACTGCTACCCTTTCTACGTTCTACACCTGCAACGTGTAACGTGTACTTCTCCCGCAATGGTATCATCCGCCGTGCATCTGCACAACGATACCGGAGGTTATTCCTACCGATTTGCCGTATTTCAATAGCCCTTGCCTATGATGGAGAGAGTATCCCGCTATGCCCTTGCGATGTTGCGCCAGGGAATGCGAGAGGTTCGCCACGGGAAATGTCCGAACGGACAGTTCGCAGAGTACGATGGGACGCGCACCCTCGGTGCGCGTCTCGTGGCGTTCACAGGTTGATCGAACTACTCTTGGTCTCAATAGTGTTGCGGGGGTGCGCGTGGGGCAGTTGGCGTCCATTTACATCAATATCCTCACGCCGGTCTTCGCGCTGGTCATCGTTGGCTATCTGGTGGGGCCGCGACTCGGATTAGATGCGCGCACGCTCTCGCGCGTCTCCTATTTTGTCCTCGTGCCGTCCTTCACCTTCAATATCCTCAGCACCGCCCGCATCGACGCCGGGAGTGCGGGGCGGATGGTGCTCTATATCGGGGTGGTCGAGGTCGCGTGCGCGATGGCGGCATTCATCGTCGCGCGACTCCTTCGCCGCTCCCCACCAATGATCGGTGCCTATGTGTTGATCAGCGTCTTCCCGAATGTAGGCAACTTCGGCCTTCCCATCGTCCAGTTCGCCTTTGGCGCGGACGCGCTCGTCGATGCAACGATCTACTTCATCGCGATGACGACGATCTCTTTCATCATTGGCGTTGCTGCCGCGACCTGGCATCACGGCAGCAACCTTCGCTCGCTCTTCGCGGTGGCAAAGACACCCGCCGTCATCGCGGTCGTGCCCGCACTCCTCTTTCAGTTTGCCGGTTCCAGCCCGCCCCTCGTCATCCAGCGGCCCACGGCCCTCCTGGCAGGGGCGATGGTGCCGGTGATGCTCGTCGCGCTCGGTGTGCAACTGGCAGGCGCGGGTATCCCTCGTCTGAGCGGCGATATGGTCGCGGCGAGCCTCGTCCGGTTACTCGCTGGCCCGGCACTCGCGGCGATCATCGCCATTCCGCTCCGCATGACCGGCATTCCACGGGATGCCGGTATCCTTCAGGCGGCGATGCCTGCGGCAGTTCTCGCCTCGATCATCGCCTACGAACACGATCTCTTACCCACGTTCGTCACGGCGACGGTCCTCTTTTCTACGCTGCTCAGCATCCTCACCCTCGGAGCGATCATTGCGATCCTCTGAGGCTTCCTTCGGTGCGTAGCCTGCGTACCGTCAGACGCCCTCATGTGCAGCCTGTGCATCCTGCTCCAGATCGGTGATGACGGGGCGGCCGCGCACGAGCCAGGCGATGAGGCGGAGCGCGGCGAGGGCGGCGCAGATGATGGCGAGGGGGAGGTGAATGGCGGGGATTGTTGCGGCGATCACGAAAAGCACGACAAGACCGACCGCCTCCCAGAGGGCGAGGTGCATATTGAGTACAAGGGTAAGGGCCAGGGCGGAGAATGTCGCGGTGAGGAAGAGTTCTTCCCCTTGTCGCGTGCCGAGCGGGAGCGCATGGAGCGCCCGCGCGCCCGCGCTGTAGGCGATAGGGAGCGAGCTTATGAGGAGTGTCCATTGATTGACGGTCGAGGAGACGAGCGCGCCGAGCGCCATTCGTGCGTCACCGCGCACGGTCCAGAGGGCGACAATGACGAACTCCGGCGCTTCCGAGGCGAGCGGCGCGAGCCACTGGACGAGCAGGAACTCATCGATGCCCAGCGATGACCCGGTCTCCACGAGCGCCTCACCGAACTTCTCCGCGACGAGGAGCACCGCCGCCATTGCCCAGAGCATCAACGCGCCGACGGCGACGCGCCGTTTCGCGGTCGGTAAGTTCCCGATCAATGCTGCCGGGCCGATCAAGGCGGGTTCCTCGGTCGGGGCGCGGGCGGAGAGCACGACGTAGATGAGGAAGATCGCGATCAGCACTGCGGCGTCGATGAGCGAGATCGCGCCGCGCAGGGGGATCGTCATGCCATAGAGCGTTGCCGCACCGAGACAGAGGAGGCCGGGGCGGTTGCTTGCGTGGAGGAGCGTGACGCCGCGTGCGCGCCGCGCGAGGAAAAAGAGCAGGACGACGAGCGGCCAGGCGATGCCGATCAGGAGCCGGTTCGCGCCCGTCATATTGGCGACCGCGTACGCCTCGTACGCTCGATCGGTCGCGGCCTTGTAGGCGAATGAGACATCTACCGCGTACTCGGGCAAAATGGCGATCAAGGCCAGGATCGAGAGGGCAAGCGCCTGTGGGAGGTCGTGCTGGATCGCTTCGGTCGCCCAGGCGAGCAGGAATGCCGCACCGAGCACCGTCGCACCGAAGGCGAGGGCGGCCATGCCGGGTGCGAGATGCCCGCCTGCCAGGCTGATCGCCATGCCGGGGAGCGTGGCAACGAGGGCAAGTATGAGGGGAAAGGTCGCAGAGCGGGTAGTCATCGTCCCTCCGGGTGCGATGACGCCGGGAGGGGATGAAGAATCATCCACGGCGCCACAACGGGTCGTCAGTGGATGTCTCGCCACGCGATACGCGGGTGGGGCCGGGGGATGATCCCCGTATTGACGGCCACACCGCCGGGTCATCCCGGCAGGCTACTCCCATTCCGTTCACAATGTACGCACAGCGCGTGCCGTGGTTGCGGTATCGTCGCCACGCCGCTACGATAGAACAAGGACTGAGGACTGAGGACTGAGGACTGAGTAGGGAGTCTTCGTGCGAGGAACATGGTCCGTGACTTTCGGGGCCAGATGCGTCTGACGGCGCGATAACAGATTAGGAACAGATGGAGACTCAGTCCTCAGTCCTTAGTCCTCAGTCCTTAATGCAGTTGCCGCGCTTCTGGGCGGTGGTGTGGCGGCGGTGGCCGGTGCTGGTCGTCTTGCCGCTCCTCGCGCTGGGGCTGGCGGCGTACAACTACAAGCATACGACGAAAACCTTTACCGCGTCGGGCGAGGCGACGGTGACGAGCATCGCGCCCGATCCCCCGACGCCGCAGGGGTACGATAACTACTATCGCGCACTCGCCAGTGAAGCCGCGACGGACGACCTCGTACGCGTGGTGCCGGGGAGCCGGTTTGCGGACGCGGTGGCGAAGCGGCTTCAGGCGAAGGGGCAGAATTTCTCTGCGGGCGAGGTGCAGGGCGCGCTCTCGGCGACACGCGTCTATCGGGTCTTGAGTGTCAATGCGACATCGGGCGACGCGAATCGCTCGGTCGCCATCGGTCAGGCGGCGCTCGATGAGTTGGCGGCGAATGGGCCGAGCTACTTCCCGAACCGCCCCGTGCAAGTCTCGATCATCAACTACCCCACCGGTGCGGGGGCAAAGGCGCTCAAGGCGAGCGTCCTCGCGCTCGGCACCTTTCTCGCCGGGCTCCTCGCGGCGGCGGCGATTGCCCTGCTCGTGGACCTCTTCGATACCCGGCTCCATGACCGGCGCGATGTCGAGGACCAACTGGGCGTTCCTGTGGTCGGCACAATTCCTCGGCGGCGCGCGCAGGCGGAGCGGGTGGCCTGATGCGCCCGGAAGTCTATCTGCGTGTCCTCCGGCGCGGCTGGTGGGTGATCGTCGTCGCCGCGCTCGTTGCCGGCCTCGTCGGGTATGCCTCCCAGGCGGGCAAGGCGAAGACGTTCGAGGCGAGTACCCGGCTCGCCATCACCGCCTATCCGAACGATTACTTCTTCGATCAGTTCACCGCCAACTGGGCGCAGGCGCTGGAACCGTACGTCCATAACCCGAACGCGGTGCAGTCCGCCGTAGATAAAGGCTATCTCTCGGCGAGCGATGCATCGCTCGCCTATAACGCCGCCACGCGCAGTAACCGCGACAACCGGACCGTGACGGTGGCAGTGACGGATACCGACCCCGCACGGGCGGCGCGGGTCGCGGGGGCGCTCGCGCGGGTCGCGGTGGAAAAAAATCAGGTGGACCGCGATGTCTATGATGCGGCGGACCAGAAGGCGAATGCGACCTCGCAGAATGCCCGGATCACACCCCGGTTGATCGTCACGAGTCTCGACTGCGCGACGACTGCCGGTGGGTTGACGAGTGCCGCTGTCCTGCCGAACTGCCCCACCCCACCCACGGTCGCAAATGGGCCGCGCGTGAAGTTGACTGCGCTCGCGGGGTTGGTCCTTGGTGGGGTGCTCGGGCTGATCGTCGTGATGGGTGCGGCGGCGCTGGATGACTCGCTCAAGGGGCAAGAGGACGTGCAGCATTATCTGCGTCTGCCCGTCATTGCCACCATCCCGCGTCGTCGCGCCCCTGATAGAGTACGTTAGCGCAATGTAAACAATTCTCGCGCGATGGCGCGGTAATAAAAGGGATTGTCATGATTTGGGAAGAACGTGATGCGCGAGGTGCGACGTGACTGAACCGAAGGCCGGGGGAGCAATGACGCCGTCAACGCCACTGAAAGACCGGCTCGTGATGCTCGGGGAGCCGAACGGCCCCGCCGCTGAGGCATATCGCGCGTTGCGGACCAACCTGCGTTTCGATCCACATGGCGGGGATGGCGACGCGGGGCGGGCCTACGTGCTGGCGGATGCCGGTGGAGTGCGCGACCATCCGGCGGTTGTCGCCAATCTCGGGGTCGCGTTCGCGCTCGCCGGTGGGCGCGTGATCGTTGTCGATGCCGATCTGCGCGGGACCACAAATACCGAAAGCTTGAGCGCGCTCTTCGGGCACGGCACGACGGCGGAAGGGATCACCACAGCAATCCGTGGGCCGGAAGATGATCGCAAAGTCCTGTTGCCGCTGGTCGAGACGGGCGTCGCAAACCTCCTGCTGCTCCCTGCGGGCGTGCGTGGCACGAACCCTGCCGATCTCCTCGGTGCAGACGCCTTCGGCGTGCTCCTCGCTGCCTTACGCGCGCAGGCGGACATCGTGCTGATCGATGCCCCCCCGGTGGAGGAGGTCGCGGACAGCCGGGCGATCGCCGCACGGGTCGATGGGGTGCTTCTCCTCGTCGCGCAAGGTCGGACCCGCCGCCCGCAAGCGCAGCGTGCCCTCGCCGCACTTGAACAAGTCGGTGCCACCGTCCTCGGCGTCGTCCTGACCGAGACATAACCGAGCAGGCAGTAGGCAGTAGACACTAACCGGAAAGGCTGCCCACATCCGGTCAGTCATTTGCCGTGTATCACGGAGTAAGCCGTAGCTGGTGATGTGATTTCCCACTGTCTACTGTCTACTGTCTACTGCCTACTGCCTACTCAGAGGAGAGTGCCCACGATGCTATTAGTAACGGGTGGAACCGGGTTCGTGGGGTCACGGCTGGTGCGGAAGATGGTCGAGCAGGAGCGACCGGTGCGGCTCCTCGTGCGCGATGTAGAGGCGGCGCGGAAGACGTTCCCGAAGGGAGTCGTGTTCGCACCGGGCGACGTGACGGAGCCGGAGACGCTTCCTGCCGCCCTCGCCGATGTCGATACGGTCATCCATCTCGTCGCCATCATCCGGGAGCGTGGGGCCGGTGTCACCTTTGAGCGGATCAACTACCAGGGCACGGTGAACATCGTCGATGCGGAGCGCGAAGCCGGTGTGCGCCGCCATCTCCAGATGAGCGCCCTCGGCGCGCTACGCGATCCGAATTTCCCGTATCATGATACGAAATACCGCGCGGAGCAGTACGTCAAAGCGAGTGGGCAGGATTGGACGATCTTCCGCCCCTCGATCATCTTCGGCCCCGGCGACCAATTCTTCACGACCCTCGCCGGTCTCGCCAAACTGCCTGCGCCCTTCGTCCTGCCGGATGGCGGGACGGCGCAGTTTCAGCCGATCTGGCTCTGGGATGTTGTGGACGCCTTTCTCAAGGCGGTCGATGATGCGGCGACGATCGGCAAGACCTATGAGATCGGCGGGCCGGAGGTGTTGTCGTACCGGGAGATGATCGACATCCTGATGGACGTGACGCACCGGCACCGCCCGATGCTCTCGCTTCCCTCCGGCCTTCTCAAGCCCGCCGCCTTCCTCTTCGACAAGGTGCTGCCGCACCCCCCGGTGACGCCCGAGCAGTTGAAAATGCTGCGGCTCAATAACAGCAGCAAGGACTCCGCGACCGCGACGCTGATCGGTCGCCCGCCAAAGTCGCTGCATGAGGGGTTAAGCTATCTGGACCCGGTGGAACGCTCGGGCGCATGAGAACCCGTTGAACGGCGGGAGAAAAGCGAACCACCGAGATGCGCTGTGCGCCCGAACCCCCAACCCCCTTCCCCACCGGGGAAGGGGGCAAATCTTCGGTATGTACAACGATCCGTTGATCCGTTTCCGGCGCTTTCGCCCCTAGATGTGGTGCCCGAGGGAGCGTTCGCTGGGCAGGAAGAGCTCATTGTAGAGATCGATGGCACCGCGATCGGTCAGCGAGGCGAGATAGTAGGCGACGACGCGCTCCTGCGTCAGGTCCGAGCCGATCATCGCGCGCCATCGCTGCGGGAGTAAACGGCGATGCTGACTCAGGGCGGCGAACAACTGCTCCATGATGTGCCGCGCTTTATATGCCTGCCGCGCGATGATCGGCCCGCGGTAGACATTTTCCAGCAGGAAGGCGATCAATAGCTGAACATCACGCTCTACCTCGGTGCTGAAACCGATGATCGGGCCACCTGCCGCCCGTGCTGCATCCACGGTGTCGATATTCTCCTCGGCTACCCGGCCCATTGAGGTCCGCTGCACGTCGCTGATCAGGGAATTAATCATGTACCGCCGGATGCGCCGCACGAAGAGCGCTTCACGCTCCCCGATGTCCGGTACTTCGTGCCGGGCCGTCTCGGCGCTCCGCAGCCAGATATGGCAGTCGTTCGCTTCCGCCCATGCCTGAAGCTGCGGGAGCGCGAGCATCCGTGACTCGATCGCGTCCTGCACGTCATGCGTCGCATAGGCGATCACATCCGCGAGATTGCAGACCTGCGCTTCGAGGGAGGGTTGCGCGGTGCGCACGTATTCGCCCGCCGTCACCGGCAGATCGAAGGGTGTCTGATGGCGGGCGATTCCCTCGCGGCAAGCCCAGGTGAGATCGAGTCCGGGATAGTCCGCGTAGTTCACCTCGATCTCTTCCACCACGACGAGCGAGTGAAAGTTCGAGTCCCAGCCACCCTGACTGGCGAGGAGCGCATTGAGCGCCGTTTCTCCGGTGTGACCGAAGGGCGTGTGCCCGAGGTCATGACCGAGGCAGATCGCCTCGGTGAGCGGTTCCGAGAGATCAAGGAGGGTCGCGATGGCGCGGCCAATCTGCGCCGTTTCCAGCGTATGCGTCAGACGAGTGCGGAAGAAATCACCCTCAGAGACGACCATCACCTGGGTCTTGTGTTGCAGGCGGCGGAATGCATCGGCGTGAATGATGCGGTCGCGGTCATGCGCGAACGCGGAGCGCGGATCGTCGCTGGTACGTCGCGCGGCATACCGCCGGTCCGTGTAGGGCGCGATTTCGGGTGTGCGAAGGTGGGAGAGTGCTGAGTGCTGAGTGCTGAGTGCTGAGTGTTCCACGCGCGGCTCAGTTGCGATCTCATGATTTTCCATCGTCACCCCCGCTTTCGGTCGCGAATCCTCAGCCTTTCACGTTCATAAAGTGTACCACGATGATTCTTGCATATGGGGATGCCGGATAGTGTCTTCATTTCCTCACCCCCGACCCCTCTCCATCGCCCTTGGATCGAGGTGTAAAGTGGTTTATACGGCGATGGCTCCGTACGAGAGGGGAGCCGTAGGGGCGCACGGGTGCCCTTTGGGCAGGATGCGCCTTCTCAGTCCTCAGTCCTCAGTCCTTAGTCCTTGTATTTTGCGGGCGCGGAGGCCGTGGATGAAGCAAGCGTGGTGCCAGAGTTCGGAGCGGGGGATGCCGGTTGCGGCGACATCCCAATGCGCGAGGACGCAGCCATTGACGACGCGGATGCCCGCCGCGCGGTAGATTTCTCGCTCTGCGTTGTCGAAGCCATTGATGATCGGCCCGAACATGCGCCAGAGAACCGGCGTGCCCGTCTCTTTTATCTCGTCTGCGAGGGTGGCGGCGAGGTGGCTGGGGAGGAAGGAAATGACGCAATCGACCGGGTGCGGCGCGGTGCGCAGTGAGGAGTAACAGGGATCGCCGAGGATCGTCGCACGGTCCGGGCAGAGAGGGATGACATCTAACTGCCACTCGCGCCGCATCACCTCGTACGCCTTGAATGCTTCGTATGGCGGCTTGCGCAGGATGCGGTAGAAATCTTGATCGTTCCCCGCGCCGTTCTCCGCGCCATCCTCCGGCCCGTATTCTCGCCCGAGGGCGTAGACGGCATAGCGCATCTCGGTTGTCAGACCATCCCGAATTTCCACCACGATGCCCTCGCGTTACATGACTTGCGCCGACCACGCTTCTTATAGGAGTGTACAACCGGGCACACCGCGTGGATGAGTCCGCGCGGGTCCATAGAGGGGCTGATATACTGCGCACCTGACACCGAGAATAGCAGATGAGCGAAGAAGGAAGGGCAGCGATGGAACTGAAATTAGCGTCCGCGATGAGCCGATTGGGGACGGAGACGGCGTTTGAGGTGCTGGCGAAGGCGCGGGCACTGGAAGCGCAGGGGCGGTCCGTCATCCATCTGGAGATCGGTGAGCCGGACTTCGACACGCCCGCGCACATCGTCGAGGCCGCGAAACGCGCGCTCGATGAGGGCTACACGCACTACGGCCCGGCGGCAGGGCTGCCCGAGCTGCGCGAAGCGATTGCGAACGAAATTTCCACGAGCCGGGGGATCAGCGTGCATCCCGATCAGGTCGTCGTCACGCCGGGCGGCAAGCCGGTGATGTTCTACGCGATCCTCGCCCTCTGCGAGGCGGGCGACGAGGTGATCTATCAGAACCCCGGCTTCCCGATCTACGAGTCCATGATTAACTTCGTCGGCGCGAAGGCCGTGCCGCTGCCGCTGCTGGAAGAAAAGGGCTTCTCCTTCAGCATCGATGATCTCGTAGCGCGCATCACGCCGCGCACGAAGATGCTCGTCATCAACTCCCCTGCCAACCCGACGGGCGGCATCATCCCGAAGGAAGACCTCGCAGCGATTGCCGAACTGGCGCTGAAGCACAATTTCTGGGTGCTTTCCGACGAGATTTACTGCCGCCTCCAGTACGAAGGCACGCCCTCCTCGATCGCGGCAGAGCCGGGGATGGCGGACCGTACGATCATCCTCGACGGCTTCTCGAAGACCTACGCGATGACCGGCTGGCGGATGGGCTACGGCGTCATGCCGCTCCCGCTGGTGCCGAGCATCGTCAAGTTGACGGTGAACTCGAACTCCTGCACCGCCTCGTTCTCGCAGCGCGCAGGCGTCGCAGCGATTACCGGCCCGCAGGATGCCGTCAACCAAATGCGCGCCGAGTTCCTGCGGCGACGGGATGCGGTCGTCGCCGCGCTCAATGCGATTCCCGGTGTCCGCTGCGCGATGCCGAAGGGCGCATTCTACGCCTTCCCGAATGTCAGCGGCACCGGCCTCTCTGAGCGCGAGGTTGCGGATCGGTTGCTCCAGGAGGCGGGCGTCGCCACCCTCGCGGGGACGGCGTTCGGTGAGTTCGGCGCGGGCTACCTCCGCCTCTCCTACGCGAACTCGATGGAGAACCTGATGGAGGCTACCCGCCGCATCGGCCAGTTCGTCGAATCCCTCGCGCCGGTGCACGCGGATTAGGACTGAGGGTGCCCCCTGGGCGGCATGAGGACTGAGGAGGCTGAGTGATACGCGGCGGCAATCGTGATTACCGCCGCCGTTGATTCATCGCTTGCTACTTTCGACTTTTGACTTTTGACTTGTTGCTACAGTTCCTCTTGCCGCTCGATCTTCGCGTCGTCCAGTTCCATGCCGATGCCGGGGAGGGTGGGGAGCGGGACGAAGCCATTTTGCGGCTCGACAGGGTACTTGAGGAACCATTGGTGGATCGTGTTCCACTTAATCAGGTATTCGAGGAACGGGCAGAGCGTGACGGGCTGCGCGTAGAGGAAGTTTGCGGTCGCGGGTGTTGAGTGGCCGTGCGGGATCAGTTGCACATCGTAGACGCTCGCCAAGGCGGCGATTTTCAGCAGTTCCGAGATGCCGCCCGCCCAGTAGATGTCGGGCTGATAGACGTTCATCGCGTGCGCTTGCATCAGTTGGTGGATACCCCAGCGGGTGTACTCGTGCTCCGCGCCGGAAACGGCGATGCCGTGGCCGATCTTCGCCGTGATCGCCGCATACGATGCGATCTTGTCCGGCAAGACCGGTTCCTCGATCCAGCGCGGTGAGTATTCCGCGAACCGTTCCGCCATCGCCAGGGTATAGGGCACATCCCAACTCATCCACGCATCGATCATGATGTCCACGTCCGGCCCCGCCGCCTCGCGGAGCGTGCGCATCAGTGCAACATTTTTGGCGATGCCCGCGCGGCCATCTGCCGGACCCCAACGGGGGAACCACTTCGTCGCGCCATATCCCTTCCCGACGATCTCCTTCGTCACGGCCGCCGCGCGGTCCGGATCGAGGCCATAGCCGAGGGCGGAGGCGTACGCGGGCAGCGTGTCGCGCATCGGCCCGCCAAGGAGGACATAGACGGGCACATTCGCCCACTTGCCCTTGAGGTCCCAGAGGGCGCAGTCAATCGCGCTGATCGCCATCATCTCGACGCCCTTGCGCCCATGAACGGCGGCGCGATAGAGGATGTCCCAGAGGCGTTCGATCGCGAGGGGGTCCGCGCCGAGGAGATAATGCTCCATGCTGTGCTTAATGACGAATGCCTGATCCGCCGTGATTGGTCCACCGATGCCGGCGATGCCCGCGTCCGTCTCGATATGGACGAAGACGGAGGACATCGCATAGGCGCCCTCATGTGCGGGAGGAAGCCAGCCCGCGCCCTCCGCCCGGAACTGGGGGTAAATATCGACGGGCCGAATGAGCCGCTCCTCCCAGAAGACACCGGGGAAATCCATCGTCCCCGTGTACCGGACGCATCGTACCGCCGTAATCTTCATCGTCTATTCCTCCCGATTACTCTCTGCGCGCTCTCCTCGCTCGCCAGGTCGAGCATAGCGCACCGTCGGATGCCTGTCATGGAGGATGCGCGCAAGTCATCCCATTTCTGGCTGCGTAACCCATTGACAATAGAAACAATGGGAATTAGAATGATCGTAGATAGAACAAGTGATCGGATCGCTTGTTGGATACGATACGGAGGCGAAGCGATGACAAAGTTTGATTTTCCCTCTGAGAGCAACGAATATCGCCATGCGCGGGCCGAATTGCTGGCGGCGGAGATCGCGCTGAAGAATGAAGTCGAGCGCGTGGCGGCGATGCGTCGAGCCCTCCCGCTCGGGATGCCTGTGCCGGAGTACGTCTTCCGCGAGGGGCCGATGGATCTCAGCCGGAACGATCCGACGGATTTTTCGGATGTGCGTCTCACCGACCTTTTCGCGGATGGGCATGACACCCTGATCGTCGATCATCTGATGTTCGGCGCGGGGGATGACGCACCGTGCGTGATGTGCAGCATGTGGGCGGACGGCTATAACGCGATCGCGCCGCACATCATGCGGCGGGCGAGCTTCGTGCTCGTCGCGAAAGCGGAAATCGGCGTATTGCGGCGGTGGGCGCGGCAGCGGGGATGGGATCGTATTCGGCTCCTCTCCAGCCACGACAGCACCTTCAACCGCGATTTCGGTATGGAGAGCGAAAACGGCGATCAGCAGCCCGGCCTCAGCGTCTTCTCGCGCACGCCGGATGGCACGGTCTCGCATCGGTACAGTGTCGGCGCGGAACTGGGGGCGGGCGAACTCCCGGCACGGACGGGCGCGGCATCGACCTCTACTCGCCCGCCTGGCAACTGCTTGACCTCACGCCGGACGGGCGCGGTGACTGGTATCCGGGCCACGAATACATGGAGCGCGGCGTATCTGCATCGATCGCGTGAGTTCCATTCGGCGCGCCGATGCCGGATGACGTCTTCGGCGCAGAGTCCGTCAAGTCATACGCAAAGGGAGGGAGACGATGCAACTTCGACACGGGTCAGACTCCGTCGCCATGACGAGCGCGAGGGCTGCTGCAACGGCAGCCGCGCTGACGGCGACGCTCGGGCTCGCCGCCGCATGCCTGGGTCGTCGCGGTCCGGCAGATGAACGGGATGGACATGGGCGTCGCGACCCGGCTCGGTTCGTTCGCGTCCTTTGTCGCCCTGTGGGTGGCGATGATGGCGGCGATGATGCTGCCGGGCGCGGCTCCGGCAGTCGTGAGACGCGCGCAGGCCAGCGGTCCGCGTGCGCGCCGTGCCGCTCTTCGTCGGGTCCTACCTTGCCGTCTGGACACTCGTCGGCGTCGCCGTGTATGCGCTGTACCGGCCGCACGGGTCGTTCGCCGCCGGCGTGGTGGTGATCGCGGCAGGTGTCTACGAGCTCACGCCGCTCAAGCGGCACTTCCGCCGGCGCTGCCGCGAGAGCGTCCGCTCGGGATTCGAGTTCGGGCTCTCCTGCGTCGGCTCGAGCATCGGGCTGATGCTGATGCTGGTGGCGCTGAGCGTCATGAGCATCACCTGGATGGTCGGTGATCGCCGTCCTCGTCCTCGCCCAGAAGCTCCTGCCCGCGAAAGCCGCCGTCGATGTGCCGCTGGCGCTGGCGATCGTCGGACTTGGAATCCTGATCGTCATCGCGCCCTCGTCGGTTCCCGGACTCATGCCACCGATGTGAGGCGTCATCGGTGGCGCAGGCCACACGACGCTGTTGTCCGCCAAGCTGTCCACAACACGAAGGAGAGAAACCATGACCGATCACAAGACCGGAACACGTGAAGAGTGGCTTGCGGCCCGGCTGGAGCTGCTCGAGGCCGAGAAGGCGCTGACGCGGCGCAGCGACGAACTGGCGCGGCAGCGGCAGGAGCTGCCCTGGGTTCGCATCGACAAGGAGTACCGCTTCGAGACCGACGAGGGCACCGCGTCCCTCGCCGATCTCTTCGCAGGACGCTCGCAGCTGCTCATCTATCACTTCATGTTCGGGCCCGACTACACGGCGGGGTGTCCGTCCTGCTCGGCGATCGCGGACGGCTTCGACGGCTCCGTCGTCCACCTCGCCAATCACGACGTCACGCTCTGCGCGGTGTCGCGGGCGCCGCTCGCGAAACTGCAGGCGTACAAGCAGCGGATGGGCTGGAGCTTCCCCTGGGCGTCGTCGTTCGACAGCGACTTCAACTACGACTTCCAGGCGTATCGCACACCAAGGAGGAGTGGCAGTCGGGAGCCGTCGAGTACAACTTCCGCGCGGAGGTGGTGCCGCCGGACGGGCGAGGAGAGTCCCGATCCTCGACCAGTTCGCATCGAGCGGTTGGAACGGACTGGGCGACGTACCGGCGAGAAGGGCCCGGCATGAGCGCGTTCGTGCTCGAGGATGGCGTCGTCTACCACACCTACTCGGCGTACGGCGCGGGCTGGACGGCCTCTGGGGCATGTACCAGTGGCTCGACCGCGCGCCCCTCGGTCGCAACGAGACCGGCTTCTGGTGGCGCCGCCACGACGAGTACGACAGCCAGTGACGCGTGCGTCGGTCGGCGCGGGCCGGTCTACGGTCTACGGCCAGCGGTTTCTGTGCACGGGCGGCAGAGGGAGGGGTGGCAAGCGATGGTTGAGCGCGACGAGGAGCACGCACCCGTCAGCCCACTTGGCTTCGCGCTCGGTGCGGCGACGCGCAAGCTGGCGAAGTTCTACGCGAAGGCGCTCGCGGACGGGCCGGTGACCGCGTCGCAACTCTTCCTCCTGCGCCAACTCTGGGCGGAGGACGGGCAGCAGTTGCGCGTGCTCGGGGTGCGCGCGCAACTCGATGCGACCTCCACAACGTGGCTTGTCGATCAGCTGGAGGGTGGCGGCTTGCTCGAACGCCGCCGCACCGATCCGGATCGTCGTGTCGTCCGCGTCTGGCTGACAGATGCCGGGCGGCGGCTCCAGCAGACGCTCGAACCGGAGATCACGCGGTGGGAAGCAGCGATCGAGGAGACGCTCGCCGAGCATCACACGCCGGAGGAGATCGCCACCTTCCGCGCGGTGCTCACGACACTGATCGTGGCTTTCCCCGAAGGGGATGATCTCTGGGCGGCGCGCGCTGCAGAGTGGGATGCGCGGTTGGATGCCCTGAAAGCATTTGTCGAAGCAGAAACGAAGGGAGTGATCGATGGTGACAACGGAACAGACGCGCGGTCAGACGATTGAGACGAACCTCTTCATCCACGCGACACCGGAGCGCGTCTTCCGCGCCTTGACGGAGAAGGCGGAACGGGAGCAATGGTTCCTCACCGAAATCGCTCGCTGCGTCTCCTCATCGGTCGCGATTGCCGCATTTGCACGATATCCGGAAGCATCGGTACTCTAGGGTCGGCGCTAACCACAACGAAGAAGGAGTCGGGAGATGGCGAATTACGTGTTCGTGTACAGCGGCGGCAAGGGTGTGTCCGCCGACGAGGCCGAGCGCAACGCGCAGTATGCCAGGTGGGGTCAGTGGTTCGGAGAGCTCGGTTCGGCCGTCGTCGAGGGCGGCGCCGCGACCGGGACCGCGAAGACGGTCGGCCCGGGCGGCTCGGTCAGCGAAGGCGGCTCGCGTGGCCTGACCGGCTACTCGATCGTGTCGGCCGACAGCCTCGATGCGGCGGTCGAGCTCGCGAAGGGCTGCCCGGTTCTCGAGATCGGCGGCACGGTCGACGTCTACGAAGCGATCGCGATGTAGCAGACGAATGAGAGCTGGACGATAGAACGGGCGAATCTGCGTGCCTGGCTCGATGAGGGTACGGCGAAGGTCTTGCCATGAAAGGGGAACAGATGGAGGCCACGACTGTGAGTACGGGGCGAATACTGGAGAAGGAGATTTTCATCCGGGCCACGCCGGAGCGCGTATTCCGCGCACTGACGGACAAGGCGGACCTGGAGGCGTGGTTCGTCAAGGAAGCGACGATTGATCTCCGTGTTGGCGGTGCGTTGCGGCTCTTCTGGGGCCCCACCTTCGTTGAAGGGACGTACCTCGAAGTCGATCCGCCGCACCGCCTCGTCTTCACCTGGAATGAACGCCCCACTACCGATGGCATCACGACCACCGCCTTTACCTTCACTCCTGAAGGTGACGGCACGCGGCTGCATCTTCTTCACACCGGCTTCGGCACCGGCGAGGCATGGGATCGCCTCTTCGACGGCGTCGATAGCGGCTGGAACGACGAACTGAAGAACCTCCGTGCCCACATCGAAGACGGCACTGCCAAGTCACGGTAATAGAAGGAATACGGGCGGATTTCAAAATCACCAAGGAGCATCAAGAGCACCAAGAGAGAAATACATATTTCCCCCTTGGTGCTCTTGATGCTCCTCGGTGTCCTGGTGGTTGACCTTTCCGTCGTTTTGAAAATAAGGACTGTTCGTGTGCGAGTCAGCGACGAGGCCGACCGCGACGGCCCACGCGGCGAGTTGGGTCCGTGAGCCGAAGCCAAGCTTGCGGAGCGCGTTGCCGATATGGGTTTCCACCGTCTTTTCCGTGATGAATAATGCCTGTGCGATCGCACGGTTCGTCTGGTCACCCACCGTCAACGCGACGACATCCCGCTCGCGTGCGGTAAGGCCGCCGTACCACTGCTTCAGACTGCGGCTATTCTTTCCTGCACGACCATGACGCTCTGCCGGAGCGGGCGATCCCGCCCGCATCGCCTCCGCAATCGCGGTCTCCATGAGCATTGCGGATCCCCGCGCCCATGCGGTCTCGCTTGTGGCCGTGCCGAGAGTCTGCCGAGCGCTATCGAGCCGCGGAGCGAGCCATGCGCGCCAGTGAGCGGGAAGCGGGGCACCGATCGTCGTCCGAATGGCGTCTGCTGCACTCGCAAGGGTGAGTGCACGCGCAGGTTGCATCTCCGCGACGGCAAGTGCGGCGAACCCTTCCAGACATTCCGCGACACCTACGTGCCCATGCAATGTTTGCTGGGCTGTTAAGCCCGTCGTGAGGGCCGCACGGGCACGGTCGATGTCGCCTTGCTCGATGGCGATCATCCCCAGCCAGCGATAGGCACGGGCAATATCCGCAGTGTCGCCCAATTGCCGATAGAGAGGTAACACTTCTTCGAAGATTGCCTCCGCGCGTGCAGGACTACCGTGCATAATAGTCACGATTCCCAGAGAACCGGACGCGAGCGCAAGTGCGTAATGATCGCCCGATATGCGTGCGTGCGCGACTGCCTCGACGTACAGCGCCTCTGCTTGGTCATAGAGGCATTGTTCGAGCGCGTTGTGACCGAGGAGCGTCAACGCAGATGCAATGGGGAGCGACTGCCCGTATGCTCTGGCAGTGACGAGCATCTCTTCCAATAGGGCGTTCGCGGTGTGATAGTCGCCACGGAAAATTGCTAACCTGCCCGCTGCGAACAGGGCATCAAGGCGTATCTCCGTCCTCGCCGCCGACGCCTCGGCGGCGAGAAAAAGGAGATGAGCCATTCGAACCCTTCGGTGAGATAGCAGCGGATGTACCAGAAACGCCACAAATTCGCGGCGATCAGGAGACCGCACTCGGTCTCCTCGGTGCGGGACCACTCAAGCGCGGCGCGGAAATTGCCCAAGTCGGCCTCCAGCCGCTCAAGCCACGTGCCAATGGCGGCCCCGGCCAATGCGCGCTTTGCCGCGTCGGAGAGGGCAAGATAGTAGTCGGCGTGCCGTTGTCGCACTACTCCTCTCTCCCCCGCCTTATCGAGACGTTCTAGTGCGTATTGCCGCACGACTTCGAGCAGACGATAGCGCGCCTCTTCCCCATCGCCATCAAGCACAACGAGCGACTTGTCTACTAATCGAGCGAGTTGCGCGAGTACGCGCAACCCTGAAATATTTTCGCCCGCGCATATTGCCTCTGCTGCTGCGGGTGTACATCCCCCACGCATATCGCTAACCGCCGGAACACCGCGCGCTCCTCTGCATTCAGCAGCGAATAGCTCCAATCCAGCGTCGCGCGCAAGCGTCTGCTGACGAAGCATTGCACCGCGATTGCCCGCAGTCAGCAGGCCGAGTGCGTCGTTGAGCCGTGCTGCGATCCTCCGTGGAGCGGCATTGCACCAACACAGAGCGGCGGCTAGTTCGAGGGCGAGCGGCATCCCGTCCAGTCGTCGGCAGATCGCCGCAACGGTCGCCGCATTCTCGCGCGTCACCCATGAAATCCGTCCGCCGCAACCGGGCGCGATCCGCGAATAATTGCGCTGCCTCGCTCGCCAACAGTTGCGAGGGTGTCGGTGCGTCCAGGTTCTCCGGTAGCGTGAGCGGTGGTACCTGCCAGAGCACCTCGCCCGCAACCTGTAATGTCTTCGCGGCTGGTTGCTAACACCGTCAGGTGAGGACATGCGGTGAGCCAGGCGCGTCACGAGCGTCGCGCAAGCCGCGATGAGATGCTCGCAGTTATCGAGAACGATCAGCGCATTGCGGGGACGAAATGCGCTGATCAATGTGTCGAGAATCGGCTGCCCCGGTTGCTCATATATCCCCATCGCCGCCGCGACTGCGTACGGTATATAGGTGGGATCGGTGAGCGCTGCCAACTCCACCAAGGCAATCCCCTGCGGATAGAGATGCCCGCTCGACTCCGCAAGCGCGAGGGCGAGGCGTGTCTTGCCGCACCCCCCCGCGCCAACGAGTGTGAGCAGGCGAGTCGTGCTGAGAAGATAGGTGAGGGTTGCGCGCTCACGCTGCCGCCCGATCAGCCGCGTGAGCACGAACGGCGACAACGCGGGCAACGCGGCGACGTGCGGCAATATGTGCGGAGATAGCGCGTGTGATCGAGACATTGAGCCTTCCCCTGGAAACCAAGCGGAATCGTACCCGCTGTGTTGGTATTACTTGCGACTGCTAAACGTATTTACGCTCATATGATTGTACCATTTCCGGCGTATACTCGCAGATTACGCGATAGATAGACGTTGGTCCAAACCGCACAAAATTCGAGGGGTGACTGATGCGTAATCTCAGGGTCAAGGGCAGGCAATCCACGGCTATAGTCGGGGTACTACCGAAATGGGTTGCGCGTCCCTGGCATGTGTGTGACGGAGGGTGCTATGCGGTTGTCACAGATACTTAGATTCACGTTGCTCCTCGCCGCGGTGCTCATCGTCTCTCTGCTTCTCTCTCCCATACTCCCGAATGCGACGCCTCGCTCCGGGGTGACAGTGCCACCCGTCACCTCCACACCGCCAACTGCACTGCCTGCCGGGCTTGCGCCGATTGTTGGTGCGACTCTCGCGGCGGACGATTCCTCCGATTCTCCGTATCCCGCCCTCGATGATGCCACCATCCTCACCGCCACGAATCCTGCTCAGCGTCTTACATCGTCCTTCACTCTGGATGGTATCCGCCTGAAGGCCGTTGGTTCGGCTAGCCTCTGGGGCATGCATCTCGCAGCGATCGGATTGGGTAAGAGCCTGCGGACGGTGCCTTCTGTTGTGCCGCAGATGCAGGCGGGGCGCGTGGAGTACCGGCATGGCACGGTCACAGAGTGGTATCTGAACAGTCCGCTCGGTGTGGAACAAGGGTTTACGCTCGCCAAGCCCGTCCGTCTCCTCGACACCCGCGTCGGTGCCACCGCCTTCGTCGCGCCCGGTGCGACGCTGACTGCGGGGCAAACGCTGACCTTGCCCGGCGCGTTCACCTTCAACGGGGCGACGGTACCGGGGAGTGTGAAAGCGTTGGTTGGGAACGCGCCGGTGGCGAACGATGGGAACGGGACGCCGGCGGGCTTCGCGACGTTGTCCTCGGACGGAGTGCTGCTGCCGTTGGCGAGCAATCTGAACTTCGTACCGAAGCAGGCGGCACCGAACGCGATCACCGTGGGAATCGGAAGCGATGGGAAGGACGCTCTGTACAGCTCATCGGGCGGGGACTTCGTGATCGACATTACGGGATATTTCTCGGATGCCCCGGCACCCAATGCAGCGAGGAAGCCATAGGTAGCAGTCGTAGTCGTCTATCAAAGGGGGAAGGCTCATGTCACCGCAACGCGTGGTTCGCCGCATCGTGTTCGTGTTGCTCGGTCTACTGCTCACGCTCATCAGCGAGACAGTCTCGCTGCCCGCCAACCAGGTATCCGCCGCGTTTTCTGCAAGCACAACGACCCTCACCTCGTCGGTCAATCCCTCGGCCGTCGGCCAGACGGTGACCTTCACTGCGAAGGTCACCGGTTTTAGCGTAATCCAGGGTGACGTCACTTTTATTATCGACGGCACGTTCCTCCCCAACGCAGTCCCCACCACCTTGTCTGGTGTCGCTACCATCGACATTTCGACGCTCGCGGCGGGGAGCCATACGATCAAGGCGTCCTACGGCGGCGATGGCTTGATCAACGCTCCCAGTATCTCCGCGCCGCTCACCCAGGTCGTCACTGTCGGCGGCCCACCCCCACCGACGGGCTTGCAGTTCTACCCGCTCTCCGCTCCCGTTCGCCTCCTTGATACCCGCCCCGGTCAGTCCGCCGTCGTCCATCCTGGCGTGCCCCTCACTCCCAACCAAGCTCTCACCCTGCCCGGTCAGTTCTCCTCGGGCGGCGTCACTGTCCCTGCGGGCGCGCAGGCCCTCGTCGGCAATGCCACCGTCGATAACACGGTAGGCGCACCGGCAGGCTTCGCCACGCTCTATCCTTCCGGTGCCTCTCTGCCACTGGCGAGCAATCTCAACTTCGTCCCCGGCACCGTGCGTCCCAATGCCTTCACGGTGGGCCTTGGGCAGTGACGGCAAGTTCAACCTGCTCTCCAACACCGGCGGCAACTTCGTCATCGACATCACGGGGTACTACGCGCCACCGGGCACGGGCGGGCTCTTCTTCCATCCCCTCACCCAACCCGTCCGTCTGCTCGATACCCGTGCCGGGCAGAGTGCCGTCGTCCATCCCAACGCTGCCCTCACCCCTGGACAGACCCTCAATCTCCCCGGTCCGTTCACCTCAGCGGCATCACGGTGCCGAGTAGTGCGAAGGCGCTGGCAGGCAACGCGACGGTGGACAACACCGCCAATGCCCCGGCAGGGTTCGCGACCCTCTTCCCCGGTGGCGGCACCTTGCCTCCCACCAGCAACCTCAACTTCGCGCCGGGCACCGTCGCGCCGAATGCCTTCACCGTTGGCCTAGGGGCGACGGCTCCTTCAACCTCTACAGCAACACGGGAGGCAACTTCATCCTCGACATCACGGGCTACTACGATACGGTTGGGGCGGGCGGGCTGCTCTTCTTCCCACTCACTCAACCCGTGCGGGAACTCGACACCCGTGCGGGGCAGGCTGCCTCGGTCCATCCCGGTGTGCCGCTCAGCGCCAAGCAGACGCTCAACCTGCCGGGCAACTTCACCTTCAGTGGCGTGACGGTACCGGCCGGTGCAAAGGCACTGGTAGGGAATGCGACGGTGGATAACAGCATCAATGCCCCCGACGGCTTCGCGACGCTCTTTCCCGGTGGCACGAGTCTGCCGCTGGCGAGCAACCTGAACTACTCAGCCGGGACGGTGGCACCGAACGCCTTCATCGTCGGGGTGGGGAGTGATGGGACGTACAATCTCTACTCTCTGAGCGGAGGCAACTTCATCATCGACATCTCGGGCTACTTCGCCGCCGGGACGGGTACAAGTGCGGTAAAGACGTAAGCACCATCAGCAGACCGATACCGTGTGGAGGCATCGTACCAACACGGTATCGGTCCTTACCTATACGGGAATATGATTCGCGCGCATCACTCGAGAAAGAGGAATGTCGTGGTTATTGCTCGCCTGTCCCGCTCTCTATCCATCTCGCTCGCTCTGGTCCTGGCTCTAGCCCTTCTCGCCGGTATTGCACCTCTGTCCGTGCGCGCGGCGAGTCACGCCGTTACGGTGACGCTGAACGATGCCAGCCCCGGCCTCGTCGGCGGCAATAGCGATATCATCCACAGCCCCGGTTGTGCGACGACGGGCCTACCGGGTGTTCCGGGTTGCTCGCTACGCGACGCGGTGCTCTATGCGAACGCCCAGGCCGCCACCGACACGACGACGATCACCCTACCTGTGGGAACGTATACGTTGACGATCTCCGGATCGGATGACAGGGCGATGACGGGCGATCTCGACCTCAGGCGGAATGTGGCGATCGTCGGGGCGGGGGCGGGGATGACGATCGTCCAGGCGAGCCTGACCAACAGCGCCAGCGGCATTGATCGGATCTTCGATGTGGGCGCGTTCGGCGACGCGACATCGGCGACGTTCAGCGGGGTGACGATCCGCCACGGAAATTCGCCTGGGGGAATCGATGGCGGCGGTATCCTCGTCGAAACAAGTGGATCTTCACTGACACTGAACGACTGCGTGGTCGCTGACAATCAGTCGAGTAGGCACGGTGGCGGACTCTCTATCGCCAGCGGGGCAACCCTGATACTGAACCGCACGGCGGTGAGCGGCAACATCACGACGAGCACCCGCACTGTCGACGGCGGCGGGATCTTCAACGCTGGCACGGTGACTGTGACCAATAGCACCTTTTTCGGCAATCACGCGGATAGCGACGGTGGCGGCGGCATCTACAACTCCGGCGGCATACTGACCGTGACGAACAGTACCTTTGCCGCCAGCTCTGCGACGGCCGGTGGCGGCATCTACAGTTCCGGTGGCACGCTGACGGTGACGAACAGCACCTTCGCCGCCAATCACGCGGATAGCGGCGGCGGCATCTGGATCTACGGGAGCACGCCGACGGTAACAAACAGCACCTTCGCGGGCAATACCGCAAGGTACGGTGGCGGGATCGACGACGAATCCGGCACGCTGACGGCGATCAACACCCTGATCGCGGGCAATACAGTGTCGGGCGGCAACGGCCCCGATGCCGTAGCCTCCTTCTCCGCAGGCAGCAAGAACAACCTGCTCGGGATTATAGACAATAACACGATAGGCATCACCAACGGTGTCAATGGCAACCTCGTCGGCACGACCGCCAGCCCGATCAACCCACTCCTCGATACCACGCTGCGCGACAACGGCACCACGAACGGCACCCAGACTCTTGCGCTGCTCCCCGGCTCCCCCGCTATCAACGCGGGAGACATCGCCACCTGCACGAACACCAACGGTACCGCTCCGGTCGCGGGCAAGGATCAGCGCGGGATCACCCGACCACAGGGGACGGCGTGCGACATCGGCGCTTTCGAGTACGTTGGTGCGGCTATGACCGCGACCACGACGACGCTCGCCTCCTCGGTGAACCCGTCCACGGCTGGGCAGTCCGTCACCTTTACCGCCACCGTGATGGGTACGGGCGGCACGCCGACCGGCACCGTCACCTTCAAGGACGGCGCGGCCACGCTCGGCACGGGCACGCTCGCTGGCGGCGTCGCGACCTTCACCACGACCACGCTCGTGGCGGGCAGCCACGCGATCACCGCCGTCTACTCCGGCGACGCCAGCTTCGCCCCGAGCACCTCGGCGATACTCACCCAAGTCGTCAACCCCGGCGGTGGCGGTACGACGGGTGGCTTGCAGTTCTTCCCCCTTTCCGCCCCCGTCCGTTTGCTCGATACCCGCCCCGGCCAAGCTGCAGTCGTCCATCCTGGTGTGCCCCTCACCCCTAATCAGGCGCTCACCCTGCCCGGTCAGTTCTCCTCCGGTGGCATCACCGTGCCCGCAGGCGCGCAGGCGCTCGTCGGCAATGCTACGGTCGACAACACGGTCGGCGCTCCTGCGGGTTTCGCCACCCTCTATCCGAGTGGATCGGCACTTCCTCTGGCGAGCAACCTCAACTTCGTCCCTGGCACGGTGCGTCCCAATGCCTTTACGGTGGGCTTGGGCAGTGACGGCAAGTTCAACCTCCTCTCGAACACGGGTGGCAACTTCATCATCGACGTCTCCGGCTACTACGCACCTCCGGCTGCGGGTGGTCTCTTCTTCCATCCCCTCGCTGCCCCCGTGCGTTTGCTGGACACCCGCGCGGGTCAGACCGCCTTCAAGTCTCCCGGTGTGGCGCTTACTCCCGGTCAGACTCTCAGCCTGCCTGGTCAGTTCACGTCGAGCGGTGTCACCATTCCCACGTCTGCCAAAGCCCTCGCAGGCAACGCGACGGTGGACAACACTGCCAACGCGCCTGCGGGCTTCGCGACGCTCTTCCCCGGTGGCACGACTTTGCCACCCACGTCCAATCTCAACTTCGCACCGGGCACGGTCGCGCCTAATGCCTTCACGGTCGGTCTTGGGGGCGATGGTTCGTTCAACCTCTACGCGAACACGGGTGGGAACTTCATCCTCGACGTGACGGGGTACTACGACATGGTCGGCGCCGGTGGATTGCTCTTCTTCCCGCTCTCGCAGCCCGTGCGTGAACTGGATACCCGCGCCGGGCAGCAAGCCTTCAAGGCTACCGGCACACCCCTCACCGCCACGGGCACGCTCAACCTGCCAGGGAGTTTCACCTTCAGCGGCGTGACCGTACCGAATACCGCGAAAGCCCTGGTGGGCAACGCGACGGTGGATAACAGCATCAATGCACCCGACGGCTTCGCGACGCTCTTTCCCGGTGGCACGAGTCTGCCGTTGGCAAGCAACCTGAATTACTCCGCCGGGACGGTGGCACCGAATGCGTTCATCGTCGGGAGTGGGATCGACGGGACCTACAACCTGTACAGCCTGTCGGGAGGGAACTTCATCATCGACATCAGTGGCTACTTTGCCGCTCCTCAGGCAACTGCGCGGCTTCAGGGATGAGCTGCACGCCCCTCTCGCAGAGGGCGAAAGGCGATTCGCTTTAGAAGCGTAACCCGGCACCGTGCGTGCGAAGCCACGCACGGTGCGTCGCGTGCTGCGGGCAATAGCGCGCAACGACGCGCCAGAAACGCGCGGAGTGATTCAGTTCCACGCGGTGCGCGAGTTCGTGCACGACGACGTAGTCGAGCACGGCGGGGGGCGCGAGGAGAAGCCGCCAGTTGAAGTTGAGGTTCCCCGCTGCGGAGCAACTGCCCCAGCGTGTTTTCTGATCCTTGATCGCTACCTGGCCGTACGTGAGCATCATTTCCTTCGCCCGCGCCTTCACCTGTGCGGTGATGGCGACGCGAGCACGCGCCCGCAGCCACCCTTCCAGTGCGGGTCGCGCCGCTGCTTCCTCCGGGACGATGAGTGTGAATGCCTGATCCTCATGGACAACCGCGCGCTCACCAGGGACAACGATGACGCGAATGGCGTGCGGGGTGCCAAGAAAGAGCATCATCGGCGGCAGTGACGCATCACTTTCGGGTTCGGCGGGGAGAGTGGCGAGACGATCGAGGTGTGTGAGGATCCAGCCCTGATGACGCTCGATGAAGCCCTGGAGGGAATGAGGGTCATATCCCAACGGTGTGACCACACGGAGACCCGTCTCCCGTGCGATGATCAACCGTGGATGCCGCGCGCGACTGCTGACGGTCAGTGTGTACGATACCGTGCGCCCCGCAAGCAGCACCTGCTCGGTCGTCAAATTGCCCGCTCCATTCCTCGCTTACCCCCGCACACTGCGGGAAGAATAGCATGTGCGGAGCCACACGCTTCGCCCGCATAGCGAGAGAATCGAACCATAACAATATTCTATGATCTAAAAATGGCCTTCAAACGTATAAACCACGTCACCAATAGCGCGACCGGTAATGTATGGAAGGAGTGGTGAGTGATGCAACGGGTACGACGGCTGAGTGCAGGCTCAGTCATACTGGCAATGCTTCTGGCATGTCTTCTCCCCGTGACTGTCTCAGCGGACGGTCTCAATATCGGGGTGAATGTCAATGTCGGTGGCTCGGGTGGTCTGGTGAGCGGCAACATCAATGTCGGTGGGACGAATATCCCCGTCGGGAACGGTTCCACCGGCACCGGTGGGGCCGCAAATGTCAATGCGAATGTCAATGTCGGCGGGAACGGCAGCGTCGCCACGGGTAACGCTAACGCGACGGTTGGTAGCGGTGGATCGGCGACGACGGTCAACGGCAATGCCACCGTCGGCGGTAACACCGGCAACAGTAACGGCTCGGTCGCCAATGTCGATGTGAAGGCAAACGTCGGCGGAGGCGGTACGAGCGCCGGTGGTGGCGGCTCGGTCGCGAATGTCGATGTCAAAGGCAATGTCGGCGGCAGTAGTAACGGCTCGGTCGCCAATGTTGATGTGAAGGCAAACGTCGGTGGTGGCTCGGTCGCAACCACGGACACGAGCGCCAATGTCGGTAACTCGGGCGGCCCCACGAACAACGGTGGCGGTGGCGCCGCGGGTATCGACACGAATACGAAGGTCGGCAACGACGGTTCGGTCGCGACGGTCAATGGCTGCGTGCAGGTTGGGACGGATTGCAACACGCCTCCGACCACGGTCAGCGTTGGTGGCACGCCGCTCGTTGGTGCGAATGCCTGCGTCGTCGTCGATGGCAACTGCACCACGACACCGACGAGTAACCCCCCGGCAGTGGGCGTCAATGCCTGCGTTGCCGTGGGTGGTGTCTGCAATGGTTCAACGACGCCGAACGGCACGGGTATCGGTATTGGTGGCACCGGTACGACGCCGATCGGTGATCTTGGCCTCTGCGTCGTCATCCTCGATTCCTGCGGCACGCTCCCCGCGCCCGGCGGCACAACACCCGGCGGCACGACGCCTGGTGGTACAACGCCGGGTGGGACGACGCCTGGGAACCCATTGCCGGGTGGCCTGACACCGGGGAATCCTGCCCCCGGCAGCCCGATTCCCGGTGGTCCGATTCCCGGTAGCCCGAACAATCCGCTTCCGGGCAACCCGACAAACCCCGGCATTCCTGTCGGGCCGAATCTCCCGGACGCGACCACACTCTTCGCCAAGGCGCCCGTCACCCTGAACGCGCAAGACACGGCGAACCCGGCACTTTGCGCGATCCCGCTGACGGCGTTCTCGCGAGACGCGACGATGAGCAGCACGCTTGTCGATTGCGCGACCGTTCACGTCTCCGGTAATCGCTCGGTCCTCCCGGCGGGCTATGGCCAGACGCAGGATTCCGCGACTGCGGGCGCGGCGACCGCCACGCTCGGCAATAGCGGCACGGTTCTGACCGATGTGAGCGGCACCTGTGTGGGTTGCGAGACGGCCTTTGGCTCCGGCTCCGGTTATCGCGCCTTCGTGCAGTTGAAGGATCAGGCGAGTGGCGACTTCCTCAATGTCGGCATCGTCCATGATGCCTCCGCTGCGGCAACGGGCGAGAACAACGCAGCCGGTCTTACCCTCGTCGTCGAGACGGGTCGGAAGACCGCGAATGGCTACGACGTTTCGCAGGGCTTCATCGCCACGGACGCCAATCGCGTGCCGGGCGGCCATGCCTCGATCCTCGTCTCCTGGGGCGCGACGGGCGTCACGGTCTCGGTCAATGGTGTGGTGCTGCCGAACGAGAACGCGGCGCGTGCCGTGACGATCGGCACCTACATGGTGCGTATGACGCAGCCGGTGATCGGCTTCAACGCCAATGCGAAGAACCCCGGTGAGCGGGTAGATGCGACCTTCAAGTCAATCTCCTTCGGATAAGTTTCCGAGGCAGTTGCATCGAACCTGCCCACACGAAGGAGGGTGGCTCACGGGCCACCCTCCTTCGTGTGCGTGAACAGGGAGTGAATGTATTTGCGTATGTACGCTCTTCTCCACAAACAACAATACACCGACGTTATCACGGTGCCATACAGTAGCTCGCGGGGATGGGTCCACCGCTCGGGGCCTGAGAAAGTATCGCCTGGATGAGCCACGGTGCAGTCGTGGATTGCATACGAACGATGAGGCGGCGGAAATCACTCCCCGTCTTCACCTCCACGACGAGATCGTGCACGGATGGGCTGTCAACCTGCAAGACGGTGTCCCGCTCGCACTGGATTACGGCTGCCCCGAAGGGCGTCGTCAGACCAATTTCTTGAGAGACGTCCTTACCCTTGTAATAATTTTTCACGGCCGGTGAGAAATACGCGTTCACATCCTGATTGGCCCGCAACGCATCGAAGAATCCCAGGGCCGTCGCGCGGGCGGTCGGTGTCGCATCGAGGCCGGTCGTGCTCGTCGGTGACCCACCGGCGTAGCGCCAGGCGAAGTAATGCTGCCCGATATTGCCCATCTCCACCTTGAATAGGTCCGGGTTACTATTCGTGTAGGTCAGCACCCGCCGCTCGAAGATCTGCACGAGCACCGTTTCCCCTTGTCCGCCGACTTTGACAGTTGCGCGGAAGGGTTCCGAGATGGCGTTGCCGATTGTGAGGAAACCGGCCCGGTCGCGGAACTCGCCAAAGACGCCGAGGACGTTGTGCTGCGTGGGCGCGTCGTACCCCGCAATGGGCGGTGTCATCGAGATACCCGCGAAGCCGCCACCATCCTCCGCTTGCCCCTGGTCACTAATGAAGACCGTGACGAAGCCGCCATTCTTCTGTTGCGCGGGCGCGAGGAGTGAGGAGGCAGTCGTTGCCAGTTGCAGATAGGTAGGGGAGGGGTTGTCCGTATCACCGGCGATCGGGATATTCGGGGGCGTGCGATCCTCGAAGGTCGTATCGCCGGTCTGAATCTTGCCGCGCACCATCTCTGTCGCCAGGAGGCCACTCGTTACCGGCCCGCGCGGGGTATTCTGCTCCATCCGGCCCTTATCGAAATACTGCGCCGTTCGTTTGTCGAGAATGAGGATCGCGGGGCACGCTTGCGCCGTTGCGGGTGGGCAGATTGTGCCCGATGTCGCCCCTTTATACGGCTCTAAGAGGCCCCCTTGCGCGGTGGAGAGCGGCCCCCAGTAGTTCGCAATGCGCGCTTCGTCCGCCTGCCACTGAGTCTGGAAACCCGTCGTCGCGAAGACCGCAGCGGCAGTCGCGACCGGGAACAAGCCAATCATCATCGCACTCAGCGCCAGGAGCGCGCCGATTTGTCGGGCTCGTCGCATCCGTACCTCCAGTCCTTTCCCGCCCCGCACATGCGGCGCAATTTATGTATCGGGATCACCCGCCCACAAAAATACAACGCGGGTAGGAGCATACAGGTTCCCACAACAATCATGGATGCAAACTATCTGGAATCGCCTAACCCCCACTGCCCAAAGGGCACCCGCCTTCCCTAAAAGGGAGGGGTGACTCGCTGCAATGCCGTGGCATTCCGGGGAACGCCTCGATATTCACAATGAGTCACCCCCCCCTTTTTCGCGGCGGGGAAAGGCAGATATTCATGATTTGTCGATGAATCCTGCCGTCCGCATCACATTTCGCTCCCATCCTTCGTTCTACTTATTGTAAAATATGGTCTGTGATGTATATATCTATGTAAGAATGAGTTGAGTCTGCTGGTATGAGGAGAGAGGGCGGGGACGCGCGATGATGAAGACGCATATTCTGATCGTTGAGGATGACCCATTTATGAGCAAGATGCTCGTCTTCCTGCTCGCGGATAGCGGCTATGAGACGACGACGCTCGCGGACCCGCGTCAGGTCCAGGGGTTCCTCAAGGAGAACGCGATTGACCTGATTCTCCTCGATGTCATGCTCCCGTATATCGACGGCTTCACGCTCTGCACCACGCTGCGGCGTGAGCACCCGGATGTCCCGGTGGTCTTCCTTTCGGCGCGCGGTATGGTCTCGGACAAAGTGGACGGTTTCGGTCACGGTGCGGATGATTACATCTCGAAACCCTTCGAGCCGACAGAAATGCTCGCGCGCATCCAGGCGGTGCTCCGCCGCTATCGTCGCGCCGAGCGGAACCTCTTCGGTATGGTGATCAAGGTGGGCGATACGGCCCTCGATCTCGGCGAGTTGCAGTTCACCGCGCCGGAACGCCGCCCTGCCTTGCTCACGCCGACCGAGATGAAGATTCTCGAATGCCTGATGCGCAACGCCAATGCCGTCATTTCACGCGAGACGCTGATCGAGCGGACCTGGGGATACGATTACGAAGGCGGCAGCAACCGTGTGGATGTCTATATCCGCCGCCTGCGCAAGAAGATCGAGCAAAACCCCGACGATCCGATGTTCATCCATACAGTTCGGGGGCTTGGCTATGTCTATCGAGAAGGTCGCCGCGCCGCGTAACGGCACCGCAGAGAAATACCCCGCAGTCCGTGCCGCGCACGGCGGGATGAGCGAGGCGGAAATCGACGCCCTCCGTCCCCTCCTCACGCAGTTTGTCGCGCATGTCGCGGCCTCGATTGCGGAGTGCCGCTGCACCGCCCAACTTTTCGAGACTGCCGACACGCTCAGGACGGTCGTTGCGTCGGACATGCCGCTCGGCATCCTCGGGCAGGCATCCTTCCCCCTCGGTGTCGGTATCGCGGGCACGGTCGGGCAGACGGGCATACCACTTCTCGTGCCCGATGTGACGACGGAACCCCGCTTCCTCTCGCTCGGGCGGGAGTCGGGCGGCACGATCATGTGCGCCCCGATGACCGATGGCACGACCTTTTTCGGCACGCTCACTGCCTGGTCGCCCCACGTAGGGGCCTTCGGACGCGACACGCTCGCGACACTCCGGGCATATGCGGATGGTGCGGCCCTCGCCATCGCCCAGGCGCACCGCGCGACGGTGCATGAAGCGACCGCACACCGTGCGACGATGCTGCTGGCCCTCACGCGGGCAGTGACCGCGAGCGAAGACCCCCGCCAGGCGCTCGACCTCGTCATGCCCTTCGTCTGCGATGTCGTCGCCTATTCGGTCGGTGTGCTCGTGATGGCGGATGCGGAGCGCGCGCCGGATGTGCGTCTCTTCACGCGGACCTTGCAGACGGTCGGTCAGCGCGAGCGGTTGCGCCAGTGGGCGCTCGACGCCTACGCTCTGCAGCGCACTCGCGCCGAACGCGGCCCACAGTTCGTGCCGATGACGGACATCGTTGCGGGGCATATGGTCTTCGCGGTGCCGCTGCGGGCTGCGGGGGCGCTCGTGGGTCTTGCCTGCTACTTCCATACGGAACCGTTCGACCCCGAGACGCAGCAGACATTGCAGGATTGCAGTTATGTGATCGGCAATGCCGTCTATAACGCGACCCTTTTTCGTCAGATGCGTGAGGGGAAGGAGCGGTTCGAGGCCATTTTCGCCTATACGATCGATGGCTTCCTCCTCCTCGATGAGACGGGCACGACCGCACTGGATGCGAACCGCGCCTTCTATCAACTCACAAAAATGGCCCCCGCCGACATTCGCTTCCCGCTCCCTGCCGCGGCACTCGAGACGCGCTGGATCGCGGATCGCGTGGAAATCGCGTCCGATGACCCGTCCGTCCTGCGGCGATGGCACCTCTCGCCGGATGCGACGCGCGACCGCCATCTGGACGTGACCGAATCCGCGATCATGATCGGCGAGACGCCCCACCGCCTGCGGGTGTTTCACGACGCGACCGCGATGCGGCGGGTCGAGCAGACGCGCGCCGAGTTCATGAGCATCGTGTCGCACGAACTGCGGAACCCACTCGCCTCCATTTACGGTTTCCTCGATATCCTCATGCAGGAGCGCGTCGGCCCGCTCACCGCCACGCAGCGCGAATGCACCCAATCCGCATCGCTCAGCGTGCGTCAGCTCTGGCGGCTCGTTGACGACATCAATGACCTCGTGCAATCCGATCTTGACCGGCTCGTCCTCCAGCGGGAGCTGGTAGATGTCGAGAAGCTGATTCACACGGTGGTCGCGAACCTCGCGCCGCTCTTCACCAATGCGCGGATGCACGCGGAAACGATCATCGCCACCCCGCTTCCCCGCGCGATGGCGGATGCCGCGCGCCTCACCCAGGTGCTCAACAACCTCCTCACCAATGCGATGAAGTTTTCTGAGCCGGAGAGCACGATTGAGGTGCGGGCGGCGGTCGCGGGTGACATGATCCGCGTGAGTGTGCGCGATATGGGGCCGGGTATCGCACCGGAAGACGCCGAGCGCATCTTTGAGCGGTTCGTGAAGGGCACGAACATCCCGCAGCAGGAAGCCTCCGGCCTCGGCCTCGGCCTCGCCATCGTCCGACAACTCGTCACCTCACACGGCGGTCATGTCTGGGTCGAGAGTAACCCCGGCGCCGGGAGCACGTTTGTCTTTACCCTACCGATAGGCAGTAGGCAGTAGGTGGTAGGCAGTAGGTGGTAGACAGTTCGATAAGTTGAATATCCAGTGGTTGCACGCATACCGGCAGTGCGGGCTGTCACACAGCGCGTTGCCTCACCCCATCCCACCGCGAAGGGCGACGAGCGGCGGTTGTGCGACCGGCTCAGCGGGACCTTCTGTGTCCGGTGCGGCTGCGCGCCGGGGTGGGGGTGCATGGACGGACTCAGCCATGCAGGGTGGGCCGGTAGATGAGCTCTTGGGTGCGGCCGTCGAGCGTCCGGCTTTCGAGCAGTTCGAGGTCGAAGTCGGCCGCTCCCTGGAAGATCGGGGCCGCCCCGGTCTGGCCACTGATCACCGGGAAGATGGTGAGCTGGACGCGGTCGACCAGGCCGGCGGCCATCAGCGCCCGGTTCAACGACAGGCTGCCGTGCGAGCGCAACGGCACCGCGGACTCCTGCTTGAGACGGGCGACGATGCCGACGGCGTCGCCGCTCACGAGGGTCGCGTCCGGCCAGTCGAGGGGTCCGTGCAGCGTGGTCGAGACCACCGTGGTCGGCATGTGCTTCATCCTGGTATTGAGCGGGTCGCTCACCGATGACGCCGCGGAGGCCGGGCCGAGAAAGCGCATGAACCCCCGGAAGGTGTTGGCCCCGAGGACCAGCCGCTGCTCCTCGCGGTACTGGGCGAGGCGGCGGTTGAGAAACTCGGGACCCTGCTTGCCCCAGTAGCCGCCCCAGTCGCCGCTGCTGTTATAGGAGCCGAAGCCGTCGACGGTGGAAAAGACGTCGAAGGTATAGGTAGCGGTCATGATGCTCTCCTTGCATATCGTTGCAGACCGGGTCATAGCCTATCCGGCACATGTTTGCTGTCGTCGTGGCGAATATCCCGCTTACTTACACGCCAGCGAGAAACGTAACTGTTCAGAAGGGGGCCTTCCCTTGAAAAACGGTACAATGCCTCACAAGGGAAAACCTCACCCAGATGTCAATCCCAGAAGAGTGTTCGGATTGACACGGGTGCGTTGCCTCACCGGAGTTCGCAGATGTAGGACATGGCTGGCTTGCCGTTGAGCGTTAGCTCACCGACGGCGACGAATCCGTTGTGTTCAAGCACCTTGCGCGAGACCGGATTATCCAGCGTGACCCTCGCGTGCAGCCTGGTGAGCCCGTACTCTGTGGCGGCGAGTTCGCGCACCTTGCGCACCGCCGCTGTGGCCAGTCCTTGCCCTGCGGCCTTCTGCGCGATCCGGTACCCGAGTTCCGCCGACCCGTCTGCCACTTTGAACAGGTTCACCCGCCCCACCACCTCGCCGCGCTCGGCCACCAGCAGGTGGAAGTAATCCGTCCCGGCAGCCTGCCACTCGAGCAGTTGCGCATGCCGCGTGTCGAACTCGGCGAAGAACTCGTCCCCCCGATCCGGAATCGACGCCGCGAAGTAGGCCCGATTCTCCCGCTCGAACGCAAGCAAGGCTGGCGCGTGGTCGAGGCGGAACAACTGAAGATCTGGCATGCGGACTCCGTCATTCGTCGCGTAGGGCATGGTGACCTCCTGACTGCGGGCATCGTTCCGGTGGTGCTTGGCTGCCGATGACAGGCGATACCAACCGATGGACTGCGTGAGCAAGTGATGGTAAGTAGCGTATCGGTCTGCCATCCGCTGTGCAAGGATGTGCCGGATAGGCTGTGGCTCGATCTGTACCGTTGATCGGGGGTGTGGATACCGACGGGAAACCACAGCGAAACTCTTCGCTGGTCGCGCAGCAGCGACCGGACGAGCGTGGCGCTGCCCGCGCTGTCGATGTCCTTGCCGGGCTGCTCCTTTCTCCTCCCGCGCGTGGCGCCACGATGCGCACGTCCGGCATCCCGTGCGGACACCGGCATCAGATAGTCGTGCGGCGGCGCCCCAAATCGACACCGCCGGAGGACGGGGCATCGTGGCGTGCCAGCCCGATTGCCAATATCCGTGCAGGCTCATGTGGCTTAGTCCACCAGTAAAAGCCCCAATTCCCTAATCCCCAAACTCATTGCTCATTGCTTCCCAAAGACCGGTTCCGCGAGTTTGGCGAGCAGTGTGGCCGAGGAGTTCTCAACATCGGCGTGGAGCGAGTTTCCGTGTGCGTCCATCGTGACGATGGCGGGGAAGTCGTGCACCTTGAGGTGCCACATCGCTTCCGGGATGCCGAACTCCAGTAAGTTCACATCGAGCACATCGTCGATGCATTGGGCGTAATACTGGGCCGCACCGCCGATCGCATTGAGATAGACTGCGCCATACTCCTGCATCGCGGCGAGGGTCTTCGGCCCCATGCCGCCCTTGCCGATCACCGCGCGCACGCCATAGCGCTTGATAATGTCGCCCTGATAGGGCTCCTCGCGGATGCTCGTCGTTGGCCCCGCCGCCGTGATCTTGTAGCGGCCATTCTTCATCACCACCGGCCCGCAGTGATAGAGGACGGAGCCGTGGAGGTCCACCGGCGGCGCGTGCTTCATCAGATGGGCATGGACGGCGTCGCGCCCCGTGTACATCTCGCCGGAGATCAGGACGACATCCCCGACCTTCAGCGCGCGCACTTCCTCCTCAGTGAGCGGCGCGCGGAGCACTTTCTCTTTCCCAGTGAGGGCGAAACCGCCCGCGCGCCCCATCGGCAGCGGTGGTTCGGTCTCGTCGCGGTAGAGCCAGCGCGTGATGCCGCCGGTCTGCGCATCAAGGACGACGCCGAGCCGCCGGAAGGCCCAGCAACTATAGGCGACGGAGACGAAGAAGCTGGCGGGGAGGCGGTTGATCGCGCCGACCTTGCAGCCGATCAGCGTCACGCCGCCACCGAAGCCCATCGTGCCGATGCCGAGGGTGTTGGACATCTGTAAGATGTACTCTTCGAGCTTCTGTAGTTCCGGGTGCGGATTCGTGTCATCGAGCGAGCGAAAGAGTTGCTCCTTTGCGTGCTGATAGCCGGAGGTGCGGTCGCCACCGATACAGACGCCGAGGGCACCGGTGCTGCACCCTTGCCCCTGCGCCTGCCAGACGGCATGGAGGAGACACTTGCGTACGCCGTCGAGGTCCCGACCTGCCCGGCCAAGATGCGGCAGTTCGGTGGGGAGCGAATACTGGATATTCTTGTTCTCGCAGCCGCCCCCCTTGAGGAGCAGCTTGACCTCGATCGTCTCCTCTTCCCACTGCTCGAAGTGGATGGTCGGGCTGCCGGGGCCGAGGTTGTCGCCGCTGTTTGTGCCAGTGAGCGAGTCCACCGAGTTCTCGCGCAGCTTGCCGCGACGGGTCGCCTCCGCGACCGCCTCCCGGATCAGCCGCTTGAGGACGATCTGATTCGTTCCGACCGGCGTACGCACCTCGAAGGTGAGCCAGCCGGTGTCCTGGCAGATCGGCCCGACATTGTCGCAGGCCATGTCGATATTGGTCGTGATGACATTGAGCGCCTGGACGGAGCGTTCCCCCGTCTCGGTCTCCGCCGCGCGTGCCATCGCCCGCCGCACATCGGGCGGCAGGTTCGTCGATGTCTCGGTAATCAGGGCCACAATACTATCGCGAAACTCGTCCATTGATCCTCGACCTCATCCTAGAGAGAGCGGGCAGTGCGGACTGCACCCACGTTACCGTAACTGTACCATGAACGCTGCCCCGCGCTCCGGTTGGCCCCCACTCACGTATACTTATCGGTAGAGAGAAAGAGCGCACGCGGAGCGATGGTGGGGTGTCGATGTCGTTCCTGTCGGTCAGTGCGGAGTTCGTCGTTGCGGTGCTCGCGACGTGGCTCGGGGCCGTTGCCCTGACCCGGACGCCACGGGCGCTCGCCGCGCGCGTCTTCGCGCTGCTCACGGCACTGGTCGCCGCCTGGGGCGCGCTCCGGGTGATTGGCTATCTCACGAGTGACGGCGCGGTGCGCCGGGCCGTGAGCGGCGGTGAGATCGCCATTGCGCCGCTGCTGCTCGCCGCCTTCCTCCATTTCGTCCTTGTCGTGACGATGCGGGGGCGATGGCGCGTGACGCAGCGGGTCGCGCTTGCGCTCGCCTATGGCGCGGGTGCGGTCGTCGCGCTTCTCTCCCTCACCGATCGGGATCATCCCATCGCCCTCCGCGCGCCATACCGGGCGCTCGGCGGCATCGACGCACCGATACTCGGTTGGGGATGGATCGCCTGCCGGGCGGTGATCCTGGCGCTGACGGTCTGGTGGGTCTGGCAGCCGTGGTGTGCGGCGCGGCGGATAGGTGCGGGGCGCGAGCAACTCACGGCGCTACTCGCGGCGAGTGTGTGTGCTGCCGTCGGGGGCATGACGACGATTCTGCTTGCGGATTTCGGCCTCGCGGCATGGCCCGGCACGGCCCTGATCGCCATCAGTCTCGGTCTCGCCTCGTACGCGGTCTTCGCACAAGGGCTCTTCCTCGATCCTGGCACGGCCCGCCGCTCCTTCTCCTATTCACTCGGCACGGGGATACTTACGGCGGCGTACGTCGCCTTCCTTCTCGGGCTGGAAGAAGTCTCGCGCCGGGTATTGAAGACGGACACGCCGCTCATCACGGCGCTGGCGATTGTCCTGACGGTGGCGCTCTTCGATCCGATCCGCGCGCGTTTCTGGAATCTTCTCAATCCGCGCGCCGGGCAGCGGGAGCAGACGCATCGCCGCCTCATGCAAGCGCTCGGTGACGAACTGCTGACCGCGCAGCGCCCGCGCGCCGCGATTGCGCCCGCGCTGGCGCACCTCTGCCGCGCTCTCGGCATCCGCGCCGCCGTGGTGCGCGATCCGGCGGATGAAACGATAGCCGCCTATGGCCTGCCGTTGCCGCCCGCGGGCGCGCTACTCGCGCTCCCCCTCGCGGCAGCGGAGCGCTCCTTCGGTACGCTGGCGGTCGGTGCGAAACGCTCCACCCTCCCCTATACGCGGGCGGAAACGAGTCTGCTCGGTCATGCCGCCGCCTTCATCGCCGCCTCGCTGCATCTCGATGAGCGCGAAATGCGTCAGACCGCAGCTCTCGACGCGCTGACGGCAGAGCGCGCCGCCTTGCAATCACGCGAGAACGCGCTTGCCAGCGCACTCACGGTGGTGGAACCGCGAACATTCGGTCGGGCGACCTGCACGTCTGGGCGCTCGGGTCCGCTCCGCGTCGAGCGAATGGCGAGCGCATCCGACAATGGGGCGGCGCGAAGGCGGGCACGCGGCAGGCGGAGGCGATGTTCGCCTTCCTCTTCGACCGGGCGGAGCGCGGCGTCGCGAAAGACGAATTCCTTGAGGTGATCTGGCCCGATGTTGCGCTCGACAAGGCGGACCTCGCCTTTCATCGCACACTTGGCGGTCTGCGCCGGACGCTCGAACCGGACCTGACGCGCGGCAGCGATGCGACCGCGATCGTCTATCACAACGACCGCTACCGCCTCGATCCCGCGCGCGTCGTCTGGAGCGATGTCGCGCAGTTCCGTGCCCATATCGCCGCCAGCGCGGGTACGGACGCCGCCACGGCCATTGCCGCGCTGGAGGAGGCGCGCGCCCTCTATCGCGGTGACTATCTGGACGATTGCCCCTTTTATGGCGACAGCGCATACGTCGAGGAGCGGCGGGAACTGCTGCGCGGGCAGTACCTCGATGTGCTGCTCGCCCTCGCGCGACCAGTACGAGACGCGCGCCGACCTCCCCGCAGCAGCGGCCTGCTTCCGCGAAGCCCTCCAGACCACCGGCAACGATTGCCCCCGCGCGGAAGCGGGCCTCACCCGCCTCGGCGTCACCGTCTAACGATTGAGATGCGGGGAATGCAAAACCACCAATCAAGGTACGGGTTGGCGTCGGCCACCGGACAAAGCGCCGAGGTCGCAGGCTGCCCCGATGGTGCGCAGGTCGCTTTTACCCGGCGGCTGCCTCGTCGGCTTGCAATGCGGGAAGGCCATCGGGGTTCGTGATGGTCTCCGATGGCATGTCGTTCTCGGTGATCGCGGGTTCGGGCTCTGCCGACATGATACCAGGCGAGGTCTCCGGTGTTGGTTCGAGTGCATTGAGGGCGAGGACGATTTCCGGTTCCAGGCGGAGGCGCGCGGCGTAGAGATGGGTTGCCCAGACGCGCAGATATGCTCGCCGTCGCTGCACGAGCATCCGTTCCAGCGGCCCGGCCAGTACGGTCTGCGCGAGCAGCCACGCCACTGCCGGGACGAGCAGCAGGAGAAGCAGCCAGGGCTTTCGGGCCACCCGGTATGAATATCGCGACGAGGAGGAACGCGACGATGCAGACGACGTAGAAGAGATAGCGCCAGAGCGCCCAGAAGAGACGTTTCCAGAGATAAATTCGGTGGATGGCGCGGAAGGTGCCGACCGACGCCCGGATATTCCCCTCGCGCGTCTGCCGGTTGCGGCGGTAGATACGTTGCATGAGATCAAAGACGTCCGGCTTGGCGCTTTGCGCCTCCTCCGGTACAGGGCGTGCGGAGGGGAGCGTGTCGATGCTCTCGCTCGTCGCCGTGGTGGCGAGGAAGGTCGCGTGCAGTTGCGTCAAATAGCGCGCGCGGTTTTCGACGCTGGCTTCACTTAGTGCCTCTTGTGCGCGCTGGAGGATCGCGCGCTGCACGGCGAGGTGCGCGCGGAACTCAGCGTCGCTGTGGATGAGGGCATTTTCGACATCATCGAGCTTGAGGAACTCCCCAAGCGTGTCGAAGGCATCCAGCTTCGCGACGAGGCGGGTCCGTTCGTGCGCGAGGCGGTCCAGTTCGTGCCCAAGGCCGATTTCGCCCGTCATTTCGGTGGCGGTGAAGACCGCCTGATCGAACTGCACCCGTGGGTCCGCCGCTACGTCCGCTGCGGCATCGGATCGGGAGAGCACCGCACTTTTCGTCGCGCGCCAGGTCGCCTGGTATTTCTTGCCGCTCCCATTGCTCGACATGATGCACCCCCGACGGTCGTGCGAAATCTGCAAGTGTTTGCGTGCAGTGTAGCACGGGGGAAGTACTGAGTGCTGAGTACTGAGTACTGAGTACTGAGGAATAGAAGGTGTGATGTACTGCGGTTCGGGTGGGCCGCGCTTACCCCTCGGAGGCAATGTCGCGCACATGAGCGAGCACATGGTCCACTGCGACCCAGCGCACGACATCGGCGAGTGCTCCCTCGATGCCGCCCGCCGTGCGGATCGGCACCGCGAGCAACGTTTGATCTGCCGCCTCCACTGCGGCGATTGTTGCGGCGCGATTGCGCGCGAACTCATCGAGGAGATCATCGAGCGAGAGGCCCGCCCGCTTCGCCACCTGCCGGGCGTTGTAGCCGTCAATACCCCCGGAGGGTGCCGCCGTGCCTGCATCCGTCTGGCCTGCGGCGGCCTGTTTCGCCAGATCAATCAATCGTGGATAGGTCCACTCGATCGCAGCGAGATGGGCAACGATCTCGTGACCGGTCCATCCTCCCTCGTAGCAGACACGCGTGAATGCCTCCGGCGGGAGGGCGCGCAGCGTCGCGGTCGCCTCCTCCCCACTCGTGCGCAACGCCGCGAGTAGTTCCTCTTTCGTCGGGGGGTGCGGTGCCATCATCCTCTCCTCCAATCGGTACGGTTCACACGATTTGACGCGCCCTCGCCAGCGTCCGGCGGGATGGGTCGAAAGGCTGCAAGACCAGCATCAGCGCGCCGCCGACTGCGACGACGACTGCGGCCCCCACCAGTGCCGGTGTGAAATGCTCGGCGCGACCCGCGATAAGCCCGGCGAGTACCGGCCCCACGACCTGGCCGATGCCGAAGGCCGCCGTCAGGATGCCGATGATGCCGGTGGAACCATGCGGCACGAGTTGGCCTGCGAGCGTCAGTGTGAGCGCCGTGATGCCCAGGAATGTCCCGCCGAAGAGGACGGCTGCAGCGAGCGCGGCCGCAAGGCCGCCGTAGATGGGCAGGAGGATCCCACATGCCAGCGCGGCATAGGCGAGCGCAAGCGCCCGCGCGTATCCGATGCGTCCCGCCGCCAGGCCCCAGAGTACGCTCGATGGGGCCGCCGCCACACCCACAACGATCCACACGTCGGGGCCTCGCGCTGCCAGCCCTGGCATCCGATTGACGATGGCGACGAGGAAGGTGCCGGTGACGATGTATCCAACCCCTTCCAGGAGATACGCGGTGGCGAGGAGCGCGAGCGCGGCCCGTGGCACGGCGGCAGGCACATGCTGCACGTTCGCGTGAGGTGTCCGCGCAACCACAGCATAGGGCAACCAACGACCGCACGGATAGATCGTGGCGGCGGCCATGAGGGAGAGGAGGAGCCAATCGCCCCGCCAGCCGAGCTTCCCTCCCGCAACGCGCACCGCCAGGCCCGAGGCGGCAATGCCGAGTCCGGCACCGCTGTAGAGCCAGCCGGAGAGCGACGACCGCCCCTCTTGCCGGAGCACGCTCAGGAGCAGGCTCGATGCGAGGACGAAGACCCCAGCGCTCGCGAGGCCGGACAGGAAGCGGATGACGCCCCAGGCGATGAAATTGGTCGTTATCGCCATGAGCGCCGTCGTCACCGCCGTCACGATGACCGCCACCCGTAGGGCGCGTCCCTGCATCGCTCCGGGGATGAGGGGGACGAGGAGCGCACCCGCGAGATAGCCCGCATAGTTCGCGGAGGCGAGCAGCCCGGCCTGGGTGGTGTCGAAGTGAGTGGCCCGCTGCATTGCGGGCAAGATCGGGGTGTAGGCGAAGCGCCCAATGCCCATCGCGGCGGCGAGCGCGAGAATACCCCCCGCGACCGGCAAGAGAAGCACGGGGCGAACTGCCGCATTCATGCGAGCGCCACGCCGTACATCGCCTCGCCCGCCACGACGAGGCCCGATGGGCCGAAGCGGAAGAACTCGCAGGCGCGCGTGCGCTGCCCATTGAGTTCTGCGGTGTACACGATGACCAGCTCCGCCTCTTCCCCGTCCCAGACGATACGATCGAGCGTGAAGTGCAGGGAAGTGATCCGCTCCAGCGCCGCGCGCCAGTATGCTGCCAGCGCAGATTTATCGCTGATGACCGGCTGCCCGACGATCGCGGCGGCCTTCGGGCTACGGAACTGCACATCGTCGGCGTAGTGCGTCAGGATCGCGTCGAGGTTCCGCCCATTCCAGGCGCGTATCCATGCGTCGGCGAACGAGATTATCGCGTCCCCGGTCATCGCCTGCGCTTCGGTTGTCATCTGCCCCTCCTTGCCTTTTGCCATCGATCCGTTCCCGCCGGACCGGTGGTCACTCCTCGATCTCGCCGCCGCTACCGCGCAGGTGAACGCGGAAGGTGTACGACGGATCCACCGCCCGGCGCGCCAGATACGACGCGAAACCGAGTTGCGCGCGCAGCGTCGTTCCCGCGCGCACCGCCGCCGCCTGCGTGCGTTCCGTATCCGCGATCTGTCGGCCCGCATCGAGCACCGCGCCCACGACCGCCTCATCGACGACCACGATCCCATCGTCGTCGGCGAACAGCACATCGCTCCGGCGCACCGCGATGCCGCCGAGATGGGCACAGAGCAGTGCGTCGTCAGCGCGATCCCGCACCCCCCGCGGACCGACGGGGCAGCTTCCGAGACTGACAATTGGCAGCCCGATCGCGGCGAGTTCCGCAGTGTCCCGGTGGCATCCCCAGATGATCGCGCCCGCGATACCCGCCGCTTGCATCTCGAGTGCGACGAGATCGCCGATGCACGCCTCGTCTATGAGCGCGGCGTTGTCGATCGCCGCGATGTCGCCGGGTTGGGCATCCATCAGCGCTTCGAGGAAGATGTCGACACTCCCGGCGTGGCGCATCGGGAGGGCGCGACCCACAAAGGGGGATGCGGGCGCGAGCGGTCGCAGATTCTGCGGAAGCACCCGCAGGTCGGCACCGACGCGCAGACAGGCGTCCGCGATCAGCGCCGTAGAGAGCGGCGCGAATGCCGCGCGCAGCGTTGCATTGTCCGGTGCGTGACTCATCGCCACCTGCGGTACGCTCTCCATCTCGCCGCCCTTCCCCCGCGATCCCGTCTGCCGACCAGTCCACGATAGAGACGGACCTCTGTCACGTCAACGACCGATTTTGCTGCCCAGACCCAACCAAATGGTGGACTGAGGACTGAGGACTGAGGACTGAGCGGGCGCATCCTGCCCAATGGGCAGGATGCGCCCCTACGCCTCCCCTCTCCATCGCCGTACAAAACCCCATCACTCCTTGGTCTAGGGGCGATAGAGAGGGGCCGGGGGTGAGGAAAGGTGTCACAGTGCGGCGCGCGGCTCCGCTTCGTCGTCATGGGGCCGGAGCCGCTGGTAGATATACGAACTGGCAAGGAGCAGGACGCCGAGACCGATCAGCGCGGGGACGCGATACGTCGCGTCGAGTGAGGCGAGATCGAAGAGGAAAACCTTGACGGTCGCGACGCCGAGGAGCGCGAGGCCACCGATGCGGAGCGCCGCGAGCCGCCGTACCAACCCGACGATAAATGCGGTGCCGCCGAGCAGTGCCCAGAAGATGGAGAGCGTGACCTGCGCTTGCCGCTGGAGGTTGACGAGTGTCGTCTGTGTCGCGTTCGCCATTACGTGGCGCTGGAACTCATCGACAATGCCGACGGAAAGCAGGTAAACCGTGATGATTCCGGCAATCGTCAGGAAATAGGCGGCGACGCCGCGCCCGCGTAACTGCCAGGCGATGCATGAGAGCAGGACGACAATCGCGCCGAGCGCTGCCGTCGCGCCGCTAAGGAAGAGCGGGTGATCGACCGATGCGAGCGCATGGACGGTGAGACGGCTCGGCGGTGTGTCGGCGATCGCTGCGGCGACGGAGAGATAGAGCAGCACCGCCGCCGCACTGAAGTAGGCGATCATGCCGCCCCGGTCCCGCCGCGCGAGGAGCGTGAGCCCGAGCGCCAGCGCGCACCAACCGACAATGGTTGCCGCCTGATTGATCTCGTAGGGCAAAAGGAGCGCGACGAGGCCGAAGGGCGCGATCACCACGATCCGCCGCATGAGGCGGTTGGTCGCGAGGGCGGCGGCGAGCAGGCTCGCGGCAATCAGGATACCGGTCGCGAGCGTCGGTCGGTCCGTGAACGGTCGCTGCGGCAGCACGATGTTCTCCGGGAAGGCGAACGAGTAGGTGTAGAGGACCGCGAGCCAGCCCGTGAGGGCGATACGCATCCGATAGAGTGCGGTCGGCAGATCGGCGTCGCCCGTCGTCGCGGCAAGGCGGGGGAAGCGAACCATCATACTCGGCCGCAAACGCTCAATGGCGCAGCCAAGGACGAAGAGCGCGGCCCAGCCAATCAGGAGGCTCATTTCCCGCGTCTCGAAGGGCATCGCATAGAGGACGAGCAGATAGCCGACCGTGGCGACACCTGCGCGCACCGCCCGGTTCGAGACGAAAGAGGCCGCGACGCAGCCCGCGAGCAGCAGGAAGGCGAGCGTCGTGCCCGCGCCGTCAATGAAGGGGACGGGGCCGTAGTGCCGCGCGCGATCGAGTGTGAGGGTGAAGAGGGGGTACTCGAAGGAGACGAGATGCGTCACGGCGAGTGTGCCGAGGACAAGGGAGGCGATGCCGCTGAAGCGGTGCGTGCGCCGCGCATAGACCCAGGCCAGTGCGGCGGCCTCGGCGGCCCAGGCAATCGGCACGACCGGCCCACCGAACTGGATCGGGATCGCCATCGTCAGCGCGGCGACGCCTGTGCCCGTTGCCAGGAGGCCAAAGGGATGATCCTGCCCTTCCGCGCGGAGGAAGTACGCACCGACCGCGCCGTACGCGCACGCCATGATGAGGAGGAAGAGGCCGCGCCCGCCGGCGGCGTTTGTCCGGTCAAGGAGCGGGAAGCCCACCGAGATGAGGAAGGCCGCCGTGACGAGGAGCAGCGTCGTTGCGGTGATGCTGAGGCGGTGGCGACGGATACGGAACTCCTCGCCACCGGCGGCGAGGGTATTGAGGGCCCAGAAGCCGCCGAGGGCAACGAGCCCGATGGCGCGCGGCGCGCTATCGAGCAGCCAGACCGCGAGTTGGGGCGCGCTGAGGAAAAAGGCGAGGGTCGGGAGCCAGTTCCAGGTGCGATAGAGGGCAATCGCCGTCGTGCCGATCAGGGCGGCGGCGAGAAAGGCGACCGTCGTCAGGTTCGGGCTTGCACCGAGCAGGGGCGGCGCGGCGAGCGCAGTAACGAGGCCATACCCCGCGACAACTTGCGAGCCCGCACGGATGGCAATCACCGCCGCGACGCCCGCGATAACGAGCGCCCCCGCCAGACCGAAGGCCACCGGGAAGAGATGATAGAGCCGTGTGGCGGCGATGAGGGAAATGCTTGTCGTGCCGAGACCGACCGCGAGGAGGACATGCCCGAAGAGCGCTTCCCGCCGCTCGAAGAACCAGGCACCGGCACCGACGAGCGCCAGCGCCGCGACGAGGCCGATGCCGACGCGACCCGCCGGTCCGATCCAGCCGCGGGTGAAGGCGAGACCGAGGAAGAAGACCGCACCGAGCAGGATCGCCAGGCCACCAATCCAGGCAAGCCCCCGCCCGCTGAGAAGTTGTTCGATGTCGCTGAATGACCAGCGCGGCTTCTGCAGTGCGGGCCGCTGCGCTGGTGCGACCGGTAACGGTTGCGGACCGGTCGCGAAGGCGGGCTGGCCGGGGGGAGCACTCGCGGGGATAAATGGCTGACCGGGCGGGATACCCGGTGCGGGAGCGGTACCGGGGGGCGATGGTGGTGTGCGGAGCCGATTGGAGAGATTGGCGATCGGTTGCCAGAGCGGCGCGACGCCGGGCGTGGGCGCAGGCTGCTGCGGTGGCGGCGGTGGCGCATACGTCGGTAGCGGGGCCACCAGTGGCGCGGCGGGTTGGACGTACGGCGTCCACGGAGCCGCCTCCTGGCGCTGCCAGCGGGGCGCGGGCGGACTGAGCGTCGGGTTCGGACGGGTCAGATACTGATACTGATACGTCTCAATCGACCACGCCTCGATACTCTGCAAGCGGTTGTCGAGTTCGCTCACCCGCCGCTCGAGGAGTGCGACGCGGCTGTCGTCCTGGGGTTCATTATTCATCCTTGTACCTCCCTCGATGCACTATCGCTTTCGTTTCCGGCGGCCTCGGTGCGCCGTTTCGCTCCTACCATCGCACGCGCGCCCTACGGTATGGCTGCGGCGACACTACGGTAAGACTGCGGCAGCCAGGAGCGCCGCCTTCGACTAGCGTGGTAGGTGAATTGCGGATGCATGGACGATGTGATTTTTAGAGGGTAGGATCGTCAATAGATCGGGTCACATGAGTATCGCATATCCCGCCGCCGCGTGTTCACGGCGGCGGGATATGCGATCCCTGCGATACGAATATCAGAGAAAAAGAGATACTGTGATGGGGATGAGGAACCGACTACTCCTCCGGCTGGGGCTTCACGCGCGGCGGGATTGCGATGGTTTCCCGTGTGACCTGACCGGTCTGGCGGTCGAAATGCAGGATGACGCCGCTCTGGGGGGAGCCATTCTCCGCTTCTTCTTCCTCGTCCCATGCTTCGTCGTCGTCATCATCCCACGGTGGGTACTGCGGTGGTGCCTCGCCGCGTGCGGCGATGAGGCGGGGATATTCAGGAAAGGCGGCGGGCTGATCGTTCACATTGATCAGTTTGACACCGAAGCGCCACTCGTCGCCGTAGTCGAAGATGAAGAGGAATTCCTTCTTGCCCGTTTTGCCGGGGTATGGCACCTCGCGGATGAGGATGTCGTCCACATCCGGTGCCTCATCCTCCATGAAGGGGAGGACAAAGTCGGCGGAACCGGAGAGATCGACGATCCCCGCTTCGGGATCAAGGAGCGAGAGTGTGTCCGGATCCCAGTCCTGCGAGAGGTAGCGTTCGAGCGCTTCGGACATCTTCTCGGAACCGGCGTTCGGGTCGGTCGCGAGGAGGGTGGCGAACTCCTCGATCAGCGGACGCTCTGCTTCCGGCGCTTCCGCGATTGACTCCCGCAGCATCGTCACCATCTCCGCCTGCAACTTCGTCTGGTCAATCTCGCTGGGGAGCATGGCCGTGGGGTCGAAGGTGGGGTCATCGAGGAGGAGCGCGAGCTTGCGCATCTCCGACCCGTCGGGAAAGAGCTCGAGCAGTTCTTCCAAACCCTCGTCATCCTCGCCCCAGTCGCTGCCCTGATAGGAATATTCGGTCTTCTGATCCCACGCCTTCCCACTGAGGAAGAACGACCAGAGGTGATCATTGTCGAAGTGATATGCGCCGAGGATCGCGTAACCGAGATCACCGAGGGTATTGTTCGCGGCAACCGCGATCTCGCGCTGAATTTCCGTTGCGTTTTCCGGTGCGTACCCCGCCAGACAGTCGAGAATGCGCACGCGAAAGGTGTAGATCGGCGGTTCGGGGGTGAAGGGTGTTTCCTGCATCATCCGTCCTCCTTTAGGCGAGCCGATGGCGCGAACACCCCCAGTATACGCCGTAGCAGGGCGGTGGCACATCTTCTCGGCCCACAGAATCGCGATCAGGTGATCGCCACCGAGACGCGCCGCGCCTGGAGGAAACGGCGGATCAGCCAGAGGATGCCGACAGGTATGAGCGTGCAGTACGCCTTACCGATTACCTGCCCGGTGATGAAATCGAGGGAGCCGAAGGCGAGGTAGAGGAAAATCGCGCTGTCCACGATGTCGCCGATCGTGTTGGCAACAATCATCGCAATCAGCCAGAATCGCTGCCGCATCGGGGTGTAGATCGCGAAGTCCGCCAGCTCGCCGAGGAGAAAGGCAACACCGCTCGCGAAGGCGAACTGCTTGGAGATGAAAACGGAGAGCCCGGCACCGATCAGGATCGCGATGACCGCCCACCAGCGCCCGAGCGTGTCCTGCACGAGATCGCGAAACTCGAAACAGAGGCCCGCGAAGAAGACCCCGGCAGGTGCCATCAGCCCAAAGCCGACCGAGACGACCCCGAATCGCTCGATCGCCCAGTTCGCCGCGACAATCGCCGCAACATATCCCGCCAGCAAGCAAAAGCCGAGCGTGCGCCGGTTCATCGTCATGCGGGCCGGTCCTTGGCGATCTTCGCGCTCGCCGTGATACTGATGCCACCGCGTGCCTTCTGTACAATCGTCGTGCGGACCCATCGCGGCGCACAGGCATCCATCACATCCCGCGCGATCTGTGCGGCGAACGCCTCGCAGAAGATGCCCCGATCGCGGAAGGTCTGAAAATAGAGCTTGAGCGATTTCGATTCGATGCACGACTGATCGGGGCGATAGGTGATCGCCACTTCGTACCAGTCGGGCTGGCCCGTCACGGGGCAGAGCGCGGTCACCTCGTCTGAAACCATCCGCACGGTCGTCACGCCGGACGGTGCCGGGAAGGTATCGAGTCCCGCAAAGGTCGTGTCATGGGGCTTCAGGTGGCGAAACGATTGATCGGTCATATCCTCCTCCTCCGGTGCACAACCGGCAGAGTATAGCATCATCGTGGATACGAGGAATTGGCCGAAAACCGTTGCATCGAGCGGCGGAACGTGCGATGGTAGGAGACGATGAAAGGAGCGTGACACGATGGGTAAGAAAGACAAAGGCGGCAAAGAGACCCGGAAGCCGAAGAAGCCGAAGGCGTAGCGCGGGACGCGAGTTGCCGGACACCAGGATGGACACGATTTAACGCAGAGGGCACAGAGGACACAGAGACCGCAGAGAAGGATTCAGAGAATTCTCCTCTGTGCTCTCTGCGATCTCTGTGTCCTCTGTGTGTACGTCTCCCTTCAAACCTTCAAACCCTTGGTTTGTCCGCCGTTGGGTGCCTGTGCGACAATGCGTCGCTGAATCGGGTGGGGCGGGTGCTGCGCGGCGGTAGAGCGATGAGCAAGTAGGAGAACCAAGCGGTGACAACCGATCTCGCGCGGGACCGCGAACGGGCATGGACGCTCTTTTGCGAGTGGACACAGAGCGAAAGCCTGCGCAAGCATGTGCTGGCCGTCGAGGCGGCGATGCGCGCCTACGCACGGCGCTTCGATGAGGATGAGGAGGCGTGGGCCGTTGTCGGCATCCTGCACGACCTCGATTACGAGCAGTATCCGACGATGGATGGCACGGGCCATCCCTTCAAGGCGGTCGAATACCTCCAATCCGTCGGCTACCCGGAGGTGGTTACGCGCGCGATCCTCTCGCACGCGGACTACAGTGGCGTCGCGCGGGAATCGCGTATGGAGCACACCCTTTTCGCAGTCGACGAACTGACCGGCTTCATCAGCGCGGTCGCCCTCGTTCGTCCATCGAAGCGCGTGGCGGATGTGGATGCGAGGTCCGTCCGGAAGAAGATGAAGGATAAGGCATTCGCGCGGGCGGTGAGCCGGGATGACCTCGTGTTGGGCGCGGAAGAACTCGGTTTGGAGTTCGATGAACATATCGCCTTCACCGTGGAAGCCCTGGTCGCCCAGGCCGAACGCCTCGGCCTCTCGGGAGTAACGAGCAATGAGCAATGAGCAATGAGCAATGAGGGAAGAGTAACGAGTAGCGAGTATCGAGAGAGAGGACGAGGTGTTCGCATCGCTCCCTCCTCATTGCTCATCGCTCATCGCTCATTGCTTGGAAAGGAAGATGACGTGCGTGTGAGTGAGGTGGCGATGATGGGTCGGATATCGCGGCGGCGGGCGCTGGCATTCGGCGCGGCGGCGCTGGCATCGGCGGCGCTCGCCGCGTGTGGCGGTGGGAGCAGCGCGACCGACACCCCGAAGCCCGCGGCAGGTGGGACGCAGGTGCCCGCAGGGGTAGTGGCGACCGCGCAGGCGATCGCTTCGTCGGTGCCGGGTGGCGCGGCAGCGATCGCGTCCGCAGTGCCCGGTGGGGCGGCGACCATTGCGTCGGCGGTGCCGGGCGGTGCAGCGGCGCTTGCCTCGGCGGTGCCCGGTGGCGGGGCGGCGGTCGCGCCGGCAGTACCGGCAGCATCGCCCGCAGCGGCAGGCGCAGCACCAAACGCCGCAGAGGTCGCGAAGCGGAACGAAAAATACAAGAACGCGCCGCCGCTGACGATTGATAAGGCGAAGAAATACATCGCGACCATCGTCACGAACAAGGGGACGATGAAGGCGGAACTCTACGCCGATACCGCGCCGATGTCGGTCAACAGTTTCGTCTTCCTCGCCAACGATCACTTCTTCGACGGCATCATCTTCCACCGCGTTGTGGCAGGGTTCGTCATTCAGGGGGGCGACCCAACCGGCACCGGCACGGGTGGCCCCGGCTACAAGTTCCCGGACGAGCCGGGAAGCTTTAGCCGCAACTATGAGAAGGGGACGCTGGCGATGGCGAACAGCGGGCCGAATACCAACGGCAGCCAGTTCTTTATCTGCGTCGATAATCTCACGGCGACGAACGCGCTGCCGAAAAAGTACAACATCTTCGGCAAGGTGACCGAGGGACTCGATACGATCGACAAAATCCTCGCCGTCCCGCGTACGGTGGGCGGCGACGGCGCGCAATCCAAGCCGACGCAACAGGTCTTCATGCAGACGGTGACAATTCTCCTAGAAAGGGGTATGACATGGCAGGAAGAGAACAATCAGTACGCGGGGCAGGGTGCGCCGAAGTTCGCGCTGGAGCGGGGCAAGACCTACACGGCGAAGGTCGAGACCTCGATGGGCGATTTCACGGCGGAGTTGTACAGCGATACCGCGCCGATGACGGTCAACAGCTTCGTCTTTCTCGCTAATGAGGGTTTCTATGATGGCGTGGTCTTCCATCGTGTCGTGCCCGGTTTCGTCGTGCAGGGCGGCGATCCAACGGGCAGCGGTTCGGGTGGGCCGGGCTATAAGTTCGCGGATGAGGACATCCCGCAGCACCGGGATTACGAAAAGGGCACGCTGGCGATGGCGAACAGCGGGCCGAACACGAACGGCAGCCAGTTCTTCGTCTGTGTCGCGGACTTGCGCGGTCGCCTGCCGAAGCAGTACACCATCTTTGGCAAGGTGAACGACGGCATCGAGGTCGTGGACAGCATGGTCGCCGTGCCCCTCCTGCCCGGCGGTGATGGAGCCCGCTCCAAGCCCGCCAGTCCGATCACGATCAACAAAGTAACTATTTCCGAGGACTAAAACGAAGTGCTGAGTGCTGAGGAAATCCGCTCCCCTCTCAGGACTCAGCACTCAGCACTGAAGCGACCGAAGGGAGCGTTGCCGTGCGATTTCTGCTGGTGCGGCATGGGGAGAGCACGTATAACGCGGAGGGGCGCATCCAGGGGCAGCAGGACGCGCCCCTTTCCGAGCTTGGGCGGCAGCAGGCCGCGAAGATCGGGGAGCGATTACGCACCTACCAGTTCGCGGCGTGCTATGCGTCGGACCTCTCCCGCGCTGCCGATACCGCCCGTGCCATCATGCAGTATCACCCTACCGTGCCTTTCGCGTGCACGACGCTGTTGCGGGAGATCAAGTTCGGTATCTTCGAGGGGCATGTGGTGCCGGAAATCGAAGAGACCTATCCCGAAGAATACGCGCAGTGGATGGAGGCGCGGCGAGAGTACATCCCGCCCGGCGCGGAGAGTATGCATGACCTCTACGAGCGCGCCGGGCAGGCGCTCGGGTGGCTCCAGGAGCGTGGGCACGAGGGCACGGTGCTCGTCGTCGCGCATGGCGCGATCCTGAACATGTTTCTCTCCCAGTTCCTGCGCGTTGGCCCGGAAGGCCGGTACCGCTTCCATTTCGACAACACCGCGCTTGCCATTGTCGATGATCAGCCGTGGGGCCCACGCCTTCTCCTCGCCAACGACACCTCGCACCTCGGCCCCGACTCTGCCTTCCCGTAGGCAGTTCAACTACGCCGCCTTGCGGCGGACACGCAGGACGGCGATCTTGGTGGAGTGGTTGAAGGGTTCGGGAGAGACGAGGGGGAGGCGGACGCGCGTTTCCGGGTATCCCGTGCAGTCGGGCGGCACGGGGATGAGCGCCTCGATGGCGAGATAGCCGTCTGCACAGAGCGTTTCGAGGGTGTGCAGATAGGCCGCTCCCGAGACGAAGAGCGCGTTGTTGATTGCGACGAGGTAGCCGCCATCGTTGATGAGCGGGCGGACTTTGTTGATGACGCGGTGGCTCTGCGTGACGAGATCGACGGTGCCTTTGCCGGTCGCGGCGAAGAGGGGTGGATCGACGAAGATGCAGTCGAACCGTTCCCCTATCCGCTTCATGTGGCTGATCTGCGTCCAGAAATCCCCGGCGCGGAAATCCGCCTTCGCGATCGGGAAGCCATTGAGCGTGTACGAGGTCTTCGCGACATTCAGATACTCGCGCTTCAGGTCGAGGTGTACGACGTGCCCTGCGCCCCCCGCCATTGCGGCGACTCCAAGGCTGCCCGTGTAGGCGAAGGTATTCAGGACCGTCAGGCTCGCGAGGTGTTGCATTGCCCACTGACGCAGATTGCGCGTATCCAGGTAGAGGCTCGCATCGCGATGCATGAGCAGATCAAGGGCGTACCAGACGCCGTCCTCGCGGACGCGCGTCTCCGGTTTCGTGCCGACCCGCAGTTCGCCATTGCGTTCGGCGAGAGTGGGCGCGTTGCGGGTCTTGAGGACCACGGCGTCCACCCACGGCAACCGCTCCAGAAGGAAAGCCGTCACCGCCTGAAGAGTCGCGTCCGCACGCGCGGGCGGGTCGGCATAGTTGTGTAGGACGAGCGTCCGACCGTAGCAATCAACGACGAGATCGGGCGCGCCCTCGTAGAAGCCACTGAAGAGCCGCATCGCCCCCTGATGCGTTGTGTCATCGCGTGCTCCCCGTGCCGCAAGTGCGGTATCGAGGAGTGAGAGAACCGAATCGATCGTGATCGTCATTATTGCCTTTCTTCTGCGCCGCCTGCTGCTGCGCGCTATTGGTAGTTTCGCATATAAGGGAACCTAACCCCCCAGCCCCCTTCTCTAAAAGGAAGGGGGAGCGGACCTGTGATATGCCTCGGTGTTTTAGGAACGCCACGGCACTTGCAGCGAGGCACCCCTCTCCACGAAGATGGAGAGGGGCCGGGGGTGAGGTCGTTCCCTGCTCTGCTACAATCCAGCGGTCTCCGTCGCCGTTTGTCCTCCTGGGAACGCAGGGAACCCAATCACGAGAGGGAAAGCAAGGTGGATAGCGCGTTTGATGTCATTGTGATCGGGCTTGGTGCGATGGGAAGCGCGACGGCGTATCACCTGGCGCGACGCGGTCAGCGGGTGCTCGGGCTGGATGCCTTCCCGCGCGGTCACACGAACGGCTCCTCGCACGGCAAGACGCGCATCATCCGCGAGGCATATTTTGAGGCACCCGAGTACGTCCCGCTCGTTCAGCGTGCCTATGCGCTCTGGCGGGAGTTGGAAGCCGAATCCGGGCGCGATCTTCTGACGATTACCGGTGGTCTGAACATCGGCACGCCCGAGAGCGAGTTCGTCAGCGGCGCGCGGATGAGCGCCCAACTGCATCATCTCCCCTATGAGGAGTTGACGAACACCGCCATCGCGCAGCGCTTCCCCGGCTTCCAGTTGCCGGAGGAGATGGTCGCGATCTTCGAGCCGACCGCCGGTATCCTGGACCCGGAGGCGTGCGTCTTCGCGCATCTCGATCTGGCCGCTCGTCATGGCGCGACGCTCCACCACCGCGAACCGGCCCGCCATTGGGCCGTCGAGGGCGACGGGGTTCGCGTGGAGACGGAGCAGGGGAGCTACACGGCGGCACGGCTCGTCATCACGGCGGGGCCGTGGGCGAGCGAGGTACTCGCCGATCTCGGCTTACCGCTCCGGGTGCAGCGCATCGTTAATGTCCATTTCGCGCCGACCGCACCGGAATTGTTCGCGCCGGAGCAGTGCCCGGTCTATCTCATGCAGGTGCCGGAGGGGGATTACTACGGTTTCCCGGCCTTGCCGGGGCAGGGCGTGAAGATCGGTCGGCACGACATCGGCGAGGTCTGCACGCCCGAGACGATCCGCCGGGGGATCGACCCGGAAGAGATCGCCATGCTCAAGGGCGTGCTGGATCGCTACATGCCCGGCGCATCGGGCGACGTGCTCGCGACGCTCACCTGCATGTACACGAACACGCCGGACCGCCATTTCATCCTCGACCGCCATCCGGCCTACGGCAACGTCGCCTACGGCTGCGGCTTCTCCGGGCACGGCTTCAAGTTCTCCAGCGCCATCGGCGAAGTGCTCGCGGACCTCGCGATGGCGAGCACGACCGCACACGATATCGCCTTCCTCTCCGCCGCACGCTTCGCAGGAGCCCTATGATCCCCACAATAAGGCGCGACGGACGTGCCCGGAGTTACATAGCATTAATGCACATTCAATAGCCGACAGCGAAGGTTATAGTCCACAGAGGTGTCCTCGTTGGGTACCGCGCTCAGCCCGTCCGTGCGATCCATCTTCTCGTACGTCGCGTGAGCATCGTCACGGATGAAATACTGCTGAACGCCCTGCCGGTCGAAGACGGGGATGAGCGGTGCGCTGCGTTTGGTAACCGCTTGAATATCCCAGTATTGATTGAGCGCATCTATCTCGCGAGCTTCGTCACGAACATATTCGACCGTGGCGGAGTAGAAGAGTAAGGTGAGGTCGCCCGTGATGAAATCTCCGGGGGCGAGGTTGTCCGGAGCAGGATAGGAACGCGCGAGGGCGGGAATACCGAAATCGACAATCAATGCTTGGTCCGTGACTTGGGTTACCTCGGCAACCACCCGATAGGGGCGACGACGACGGCGGGATCGCACGATAGATTTCTCCTGTATGGGTGTGCGTGTGACAACGTCCCATGTACAGCACGGCGGGAACAGGACGATCTCACCACGCGAGAATTCGCCGTGCCCTCCGCTGATGATTTCTCCTCGATGAAGATAAATATCCCACGCCCGCACCCTCATCATTCTGGGATCGCCTTTTACTGATGCCGCTTGTAGAACAGTGGATGGATAAGACAGTATCACTCGTTCACGGATCCCCTCGAATGCCACGCTTGCCAGACTTCCGCGATCATTTCGTCAAAGCGGTCGCCCCGATGACGCCGGAGGCGAGTTCCTCCCCACCCGAAGCTGAATTCCTCTAGTTCATGAAGGACGATCTCACCTGTTTCCGAAACTGAGCGTGCGAAGGGCAGACCCCGAACAATCTCGATCGCCATTTTCTCATACCACAATGGGCCACTCGGATCGATCCAGGCAATCCCATAGGGATCGTACCGATAGAAAACGTCCAACAATGTGTCCAAGATGGGTGGCAATTCGGAATCCCCATCTGCTTCCGCAGTTCGGTGCGCTCCTCCCATCCCATCGGCCCCCATGCGGGCTCAGTCGGCTCTTGCTTCGTGGCAAGGCTTCCAACCGATAGGTCGACCACGAAGCGCCACGGCCCCCACGCTTCTGCTACCAGCATGCCATTCCGGGGGCGGTCGAGAAAACGTATCCCCCGCGAAAAGAAGCCGAGCGACGCTAATTCGACATCGAGGGCGGGTTGCCATGTGTAGGAGAAATACGCGTTCGGATCGTCTGCGTGATAGCGCCAGGGACCGACTGTGTGTCTCGGATGAAAGTATGATGAATTGCCGGTGTCTGTAGTGGCGTAGAAGCCACTCATCCCGAACCACGGGAACAGATATGGGTCCGGGTGTTAACACGTAGGTTGACGGTCCAGCCATCGCTATAGCAGTCGATAGAGAGAATGGTCAGCGTCGTGTCTCCCCGCGTCTGCGATTGCGCCACTGGGATGACGCGGATCAGGTGTACTAATGGCGCAGTATGCGTCAGATTTGCGGAGAACATTGATAGGAACGTTCGTGGTTGCGTCCTCTTCGCCAATCTATGGGCATTATTTCGCTCATGAAAGCTGAATCGGAATCGTTGATTACAAGATATTGCAACAGTTCACTCTCTGGACCACGTATATTTCCGTATCCGTCGTATGACCGAGATATGACAACAACATGAGAGAAAGACACACATGTGCGTACTTTTATAAAGTCAGTGTTATCGTGTTGGGGGAACGTAGTTCACGCCTTGACAGATATCTTCGCGGATGATATACCCATCATTGTCAGCACCATTTTACGATGCATCGGTCTTTTCATGCATGGCGAACGGCTGCTGTCAGTGTCTCTCGGAAGAGGGGTTATTGTTTTTATACCTGGGGAGGTATACACGATGAAGCGGGTAACGAAGCGGGCGGTATTGGTGGGTGTGGCGGCGCTGCTGACGGCGCTCAGTCTGGCGACTGCGGTCCCGGCGGCCGCGAATACGTCATGCTCCAACGGTGCGGATTCCTTCTGCTCCGAGGAGCGCCGCGCGATCATCTCGGGTGGCTACACGAACCCGACGATCTTCGCCGAGCGCGGCATCGCGCAGACCAACATTGGTCTGGATAGCGCGACGCAGGCAGGATTCGATGCCAATGTCGCCAACGATCGGGTGCGCGGTCGGTAGCTCCTCGGCCCATCTCAAAGTGGACGCCCGGCGTGGTATCACGCCGGGCGTTGGCTTGATGCAGATACCTCTACCGATGCCGCCGTTTATGTCGTGATGGGAACGAGATAGGCGGCGCGGATGAAGCCGGTTGTATCCCCGGACCGGACGGGGTACCAGCCGCCCGCATCGCCGTCCACCGGGGGGCCGGTCGCCTGCACTTCCGTGCCTTCCGGTAATGTCGCGACGATTTTTCCGGTCTTCATGTCCGGCTTGTCGCGCAGATTGACACTGTCGCCGTCGGTGTTCGCCACCTTGAGACGTTGCGGAGCGGGGGGCGGAGAGGGCGTAGGCGGTGGTGGCGCGGTCGGCGATGCGGTCGTGCTCACCGGTGGCGATGCCGGTGCCGCCTGCGCGGAGTATGTGTATCCGCCGGGGAAGAAGAAGCGGATGCCGCCCGTCACGATTTCGATATCTGCCGCTCCCGACGCGTGCGCCGGTGTCACGGCGGTGATCCTGCCCGCATCAGGAACCTGCACATTCGTCGCCGCCACGCCGCCGACCGAGACCGTCGCCCCCTGCTGGAAGTTCGATCCCGTGAAGGTGACCGTGGTGCCCCCGGCGAGCGGCCCGCTGGTGGGGTTGGTGCCGGTGATGTGCGGGAAGGTGTCTAGCACGGCGCTCGCGAAGGCGTCCGCGTCGAAGGTGCCGATGCCGGTTGCCATGTCGTAGCCGACGGTCGCCGGATAGCGCACATCCCCGCCATCGCAGGAGGGATCGTAGCAGTTGTGGCCAGTGGTGATGTCGTGGAAGACCGTAGACTTGCTGCTCGCCAGCCTGTAGATGATGGGGTTGGCGAAACCGAGGCGTGGGTAGCCTGCCTGGGTGAGGTGCTGATTCGTGACCGTAGCGGCGGCGGCCCAGATGGGCGCGGCGACGCTCGTGCCGCCAGTGGCCATGAAGCACGATTGGGCGACCGTGGCCGTGACCCGCGCGCAGGTCTGCGGGTCCATCGTGTAGACGATGAAGCCCGATTTGGGGTCCGCGCTCGCGGCGACATCGGGCACTTGCCGCTTGCCATTGCTGTAGGTGTTCGCCACGCCCTGCCCGGTTTGATAGTCCTGCATCGGCCAGACCGCGCTCAAGCCGCCGCCGCCCGCGCCGGATCCGCTGCCGAAGCCGTTCCAGACGGTCTCACTCGTGTAGGCGTTGGTCGTCGTGTCAATCGTCAGCTTGGTACCGCCGACGCCCGTGACGTACGGCTGGCTCGCCGGATCGTCCACGGCGAGGGAGTTCGCGCTCGATGTGTGATGGAGGAGGCAATCGCGCGAGCCGCTATCGCCGGAGGCGGCGAAGACGCTCATCCCCTGGGCCGCCATCTGCTGGAAGATGATGTGCTCCGGCATGATGAAGGTGTTGAAATTGCGGTTCTGCTCGCAGCCGCCGAAGCTGATACTGACAACAGAGGCAAGATTGTCGTTCGCCATCGTTTGCAGCGAGTCGATGATCGCGGTAATGCGGTAGTCGGTCTCATAGACGAGGAGTTGCTGGAGTTTCGGCAACATGCCGATCACGGCGTCGATATCGAGTTCTACTTCCTGTTGGAACCGACCGGGGTGCGTGCCGCCATCGACGGGGACGCGAGAGATGGGGACGTTCGTGCCGAAGCAACTCTCATAGGCCGCGACGTTGACTTCGTTATAGTCGTCTACTTCCATGAGCGCGACGATCTGCCCCTGGCCCTGCTCGCCCCGCTGGGTGAATGGGGTGAAGTTGTAGGCGGTGGAGAGTTGGTTCGGCGTGTACGCGCCGTAGTTGGCGGCGATCTTCAGCGCGGCATCACATCCCGACGCGCCAGGCGGGGGAGTGGCGGCGGAAGTGGCAGTCGGCGTTGCGGCGGCGGGGTCGGCAGGCAGGGGTGCATCGTCCGTGGTGGGAGCGAGGACCATGTGGGTCTTCAGGGGTGGGATGATGTTGTCCAGCCCGACGATCGCCTGAATATTGGCGGAAACGGTGGGCGGCAGCGTCGGCCCGCTGTCGGCAGCGGCGTAGGTCGCGCCAGATGGGTCTTGATAATCAGAGATCGTTACCTTAAAGGCCGTCTGCACCTGATCGACCGTGCCGGTAGCGTTGATGATCGAACCGATGCCGCGATCGGTGACGGAGAGTTTCGCGTTCTTGAGGAAGTCCACCACTGTCTGCCGACCACTGCTGAGAAATCGCTTCGTGAACTCGGCGGGAGAAAGGTAATGGCGATACTGCGGTGAGTTTGGATCATAGAGGTCGTGGAGAAAGCTGTCGAGGGCGTGCTGATCGGCGATTTTGAGGGAGATCGAGAGGGTCATGCTTTGTTGCGGGCTCGTCGGGCCGATCCGCCCGCCCGCCGGGGCGAAGGATGCCTGCCCCCCTGGGACGCCCGGTGCTGAGAAGCCAGACGGGAATTGCCCGCCCTGCACACCGGGCGGGAGTCCGGGTTGCGCGAACGGTGGCGTCGCCGTCGCGGCGAAGCTGGTGAGCGGCGCGCAGAGCACACTCGCGAGGAGCAGGATCGTCAAGCGAATTGCGGACCGGCGGTCGCGCGGCACTATTCTCATCAAGCTGTTCTCCCCCACGCCGCAGTTTCTCCGTTCGCGCATTCTCGCATAGTTGCCGTGTTATGTCACGTCGTGGGGCAGTAGGCAGTCAGGCAGTAGGCAGTAGGCAGTAGGCAGAATCCTTCGTTCTTGTGCAAGGGAAGATGCTCCCTATGGAATAGAGTTGAACTATTCGTCTATCTTACCGACTACTGTCTACTGTCTACTGTCTACTGCCTACCGCCTACCGGACGAAACCAATTGGGAGAGAAAGGCGTCTCATTAGATGCCGGAACGATCCGGTGAAGACGCACGCAGCCGTTCGTATCGGTGACACTTTTTACACACAGTAGATTTTCTGAGCGGAATGCGTGTATAATGACAAGCGCAAAGGGTGGATTTTTGCGCGGAGACTAGTAATAGGAGGTTCATGTGAACATGGCAAGTTCAAATGGTTGCTCGGCAATCGCGATCGAGCCGCGCGCGATGGCGCGGACGATGGTGCGCTGGGCGGTACTGGGCGCAGCGGGGGTGATCGCGCTGGTCATTGCCCTGAGCCACAGTATGACGGCGAGCGCGGCGGACCCCAACTGCGTCGCGATCAACTACACGACGTGTGTACAGGTACCAGGCTATACCGCGCCAAGCTACACTGCGCCAGCCTACGGCGTGGCGAGTGGCACGGTGGTACAGACAACGGTCGATCCGCGCTACTGCGGCGGCATCGTGCTGATCGTCAATGAGGGTGGCAACCTCATCGACCGCTGCCCGGATGGCACGCGTGTCTATCCCGCCTTCCTGGATTATGGCTTCGGCTTCGGGGGCTACGGTGTCGGCTATGTGGCCCCGAACTATGCAGCCAATGTCGTTGCCCCCAACTACGTGAACAACTATGTCTGCAACGGCCTGTACGGTTGCCCCAACGGGTTCGCCGGTAACGGATTCTACGGCAACGTCTTCAATGGCGGTAACGTCTTCCCGGCAGGTGGCACGAATGTTGGCGGCGTCATCTACTACAACGACAACCGCTTCTGCGGTGACGGCAAGATCGCCTTCGTGCCCGGTCGTGGGTATTACTGCCAGAACGGTGGCGTGCTCGCGAACGGCTTCAATGGCTTCGCTGGCGTCGGCTCCGGCTACCTCTACGGGAACTATCGCTTCCTTGAGGCGAGCCAGCCGACGGTTGTGACGCAGGACCCGGCCCCGGTGGCTGCGGACACCACGCCTGCGGTCGCCCCGGCGACCACGGTGGTGACGGCTGCTCCGGTGGCTGCTGCCCCGGTCGCGGCTCCGGTCGTTGTCCAGGCCGCTCCTGCGGCGCAGATGGCGACGGCGCTCAATTCCACCACCCCGACGCAGGTGCCGGATGCGGCTCCCGCCGGTGGGACGGGTGTGAAGATCCTCAGCTCCGATGCGGCAGTCGCACCGGCAGCGAAGGTGGAGAATGGCCGGGACGACCGGACCTAGAACCTCTTACCTGATGTCATTCCGTGCGGCGTTGTTTGCCGCACGGTAGCTTCTCTGAACGGATCCACCAAGAAACCCCGCTCCATCACGGAGCGGGGTTTTCTTTTGCCTGGGTGACGTTCTGTCGCTACCCGTCAGCGAGGGCACCCTCAAGGTCTGCGATCAGGTCACGCGCCGATTCGATGCCGACCGAGAGGCGGAGGAGTCCCGGATGTTGGGCCCAGGGTGAGCCGGGGATCTGGGCGAGAAGCACGGGGTCGGTCTCCAGCCAGGCGGTGGGTGGGAAGATGAGCGATTCGACACCGCCGAGGCTCGTCGCGAGTTGGAAGATGCGTGTGCCCTCCGAGACGCGCCGCGCCGCCGGGGTGTCACCTGCGACGGTGAAGGAGACCATGCCGCTGAAACCGCCCGGCATCTGGCGGCGGGCCAGCGCGTGCCCCGGATGATCCGGAAGGCCGGGGTAGCGCACGCTCGTCACCTTTGGGTGCCCAGAGAGCCACTCCGCGATAGCTTGCGCGTTCTCCATCTGCTGGCGCATCCGTACCCCGAGTGTGCGCATCCCGCGGATGAGTAGCCAGCAGTCGAAGGGGCTCGGCACCGCCCCGAGGTAGTATTGGCGGTCGGTGATGCGCGCCGCCAGTTCGTCCGTGCGCGCGATCACCGCCCCGCCCAAGAGGTCGCTGTGCCCGCCAAGATACTTCGTCGTGCTGTGAAGGACGAGGTCGATCCCCCAATCGAGGGGGTTCTGGCAGTAGGGTGAGGCGAAGGTGTTGTCGACCACCGTCAGCGCCTTTGCTTCATGCGCAATGGCGGCGATTGCCCGGAGATCGACGATGTCCAGGAGCGGGTTGGTCGGCGTCTCGATCCAGATCATGCGCGTGTTCGGCCGGAGAGCCGCGCGCACCGCCGCCAGATCGCCGAGATCGACGAAGTCGGCGCTGATCCCGTAACGGGGCAAATCGTTGGCGAAGAGATGGTAGGTGCTGAGATAGCAATCGTACCCGACGATGGCGTGATCGCCCGTCGAGAGCAACTGCAGCGCCGCAGTGACCGCGGCCATCCCGGAACTGAAGGCCGATGCCGCCACGCCGTGCTCCAAATCCGCCAGAATCGCCTCAAGCATCTCGCGCGTCGGGTTCGCTCCGCGTGCATAGCGGAAACGCGCGCCATCGTCGATGCGTTGGCGTACGAAGGTCGAACTGGGATGAATCGGCGGGACGATCGCGCCCGTCTGCGGATCCGGCTCCTGATGGCCGTGAATGAGGAGGGTATCGAGTCCCCATTCCTCCCGGCCCGTGCTGCGTTGCGGTTTTCCCTCCGTCGTCATCGTGTTTCCTCCCTCGTGCCCGCCAGTTGCGCCAGGGTCCGCAGGTCGGGTACTTCCAGATCGGGGCGCGCGGTTGCAGGTGGCGTTGCCCCCGCTCCCGGCCGATCGTGACGGCGATTGACCCAGACCGTGGTCAGACCAAGCGCCCTGGCGGGGACGATGTCATGGAAGAGGCTCTGGGCGACATGCAGCACCCGGTCGGCGGGGATATCGAGTCGTTCCAAGAGGGTCCGGAAGTTGTGCGGATCGGGCTTGTAGCTGCCGACCTGCTCTGCCGTGATGACGGCGGCGAAGGTGCCCCCCAGATGCCGCGCCGATAGGGCAAAGAGGTCGTCATCGATGTTCGAGAGGATGACCAACTGGAAGCGGCGGGCGAGTGCCTGGAGCGCGTCGACGGTGTCGGGGAAGGGCGGCCAGTCGCCGACGGAGGCCGCCAGCGCGCCCCGCTCCTCTGCCGTGGGCACGAATCCCAGCCGTTCCCCGAAGCCATCCATGACGTGTGCGAGCACCTCGTGATAGCGGCGATAGGGTGCGCGCTCCGCTGACGCTTCCAGCTCGCCGTACAGTTCGAGGGTCTCTTCGTCGGAGAGGGCGATCGCATGGCCGTCAAGTACGGGCCGGAGGGCAGCGAGGATGCCCCGCTCCCAGTCGATGAGCGTGCCATAGCAATCGAAGCTCAGATGCGTAAAGCGGTCGAGGTCAAGCATTGTGCGAGTCTCCTGATGGACATAGACAACGGCGTGGGTTAGCGAGAGATCGTCGCGCGGGCGATGCCGTAGTTGTGCTCGTCCGTCCACGGCTTGCCCTCAGCGAAGCGCGTCGAGCGGAACGGCGTGAGGTCGACGGTTTTCGGACTCCCTTCGGTGATCCATTCCGCGAGGCACTTCCCGATCGCGGGGCTCGTTTTGAACGAGGTGCCGCTGTCGCCGGTCATGCAATAGAGCCCCTCGTACTGCGGCAGCTTGTCGATGATCGGGCGCGCGTCCGGGCTCATCATCAGGATGCCGCCCCAGTTGCCGCGCATCGTGCTGTGGCGCATCACGGGGAAGCGCGCTACCAGTTTCTCGCGGCAGACGCGAATGTACTCCTCCTCGACGGCTTCCGGTGCGTTCTCGGGGTCGGGGCTGATGCGTACGCCGCTCTCCGCGCCGATCAGTGTGCAGTTGCCGTCCACCGGGCGCGCCCAGGTGTTGTTGATCTGGTCGATGTAGGTCAGGTGGCGCGGCGAGCGATCGAATGCCCAGCGGAAGAGCGTGACGCGCGCCGCGACGGGGACGAGGCCGAGGTCGATACCGAGCGGCGCGAAGAGCTGGTTTGCCCAGGCACCCGCCGCGATCACGACGACCGGTGCCTCGATGATCCCGTTTGTCGTCTCAACGCCCGTGACCCGGCCATTGTCGGTCAGCACCTGCGTGACGCGCGTATCGAGCTTGAATTCGACGCCCTTATCCATCGCGGCGCGCGCGAACGAATAGGTCGTGGCATTCGGGTCGGCGTAGCCCGCGCGTGGCTCGTATGCGACGGCAGTCACATCGCCGACATAGAGGGAGGGATCGAGTTCGAGCGCATCCTCGGGCGAGATGATGCGCGCATCGGCGCCGACCTCGCGCTGCATCGCGACATTCGCTTCCAGATGATCGCGATAGTCCGGCGGCGTGAAGGTGAGCAGGCCGATCGGCCGGAAGCCACAGTCGCCGCCGACCAGTTCGCCCCAGTTGGCGAAGTATTTATGGCTTTCGACCGCCAGGCGCGTCTCGGGCTCGTTCGTGTAGTGCATACGTACCAGGGCGCCGGATTTGCCGGTCGCGCCCGCCGCGAGATGCCCGCGTTCGACCACCACGACCTTGCCTGCGCCCGCGCGCGCGAGGTGGAAGGCGGTACTTGCCCCATTGGCCCCCGCCCCCACAACGATCACATCAGCAGTCTCTGCCATCTCATTCCTCCGTATCTCTACAGACACCGACGAGAGGGATCAACACAGAGGACACCGAGACCACCGAGACCACCGAGAAAAGAAAAGAGAAAACCACTCTCTGTGTGCTCTGTGTCCTCTGTGCCCTCTGTGCTCGCATCTCTTTCTCTCTGCGCCTCTGCGGTTCAATCGGTTTCATCTCTCAGCATCGCAGCATAGAGCAGGAAGAGATAGAATCCAACACGTTTTCACCGAATCTCTCGTTCGGAATTTCTTATAAGAGGGCGAGGGGCAGAGCGCATGGATCGGCAGCAACTCGTGACCTTCGAGCGGATCGTCCGGGAAGGTAGCTTCAATCGTGCCGCGCGCGCCCTTGCGGTCTCTCAGGCGGCGGTCAGTGGCCGGATGCAGGCGCTGGAAGCGGAGATTGGCGGCCCGCTCTTCGTCCGTGGCGGTCGGCGCGTGACGCTCACCGAGGCGGGAGAAAACTTCCTCCCCTACGCACGTCGTGCCCTCGCGGTACTTGCGGAGGGGGTGGAAGTGGCGAGGGAGACGCACAGCGGGCAGCATGGGCGGGTCACCGTCGGTGCGATCGACTCAGTCGTTGATGGCCTGCTCGTCCCCGTGGTCGCGCGCTACCGCGTGGCATACCCGCAGGTGTTGCTGTCGATCCGGACGGGGCACACGCCGCAGATCCTGCGAGAGTTGGCGGACGGCATCGTGCGACTCGGCCTCGTCACCTGGAGTTACCTGACCGGCACGGTGGAGGTCGAGATATTGATGCGTTTCCATGAGCCGCTGGTCGCAGTCGTCGCACCGGGTCATCCGCTCGCCGGGCGTCCGGCGCTCCGAGTGGAAGATGTGATACATGAGGGTGCGCCGTATCACGAGACGGTCTGGGGCACGCCGGACGATGCCCGGCTCGCGCCGCTGTCCGGTCGGGGATGGGACGAGCACGAACTGCCCCACGGGTTGATGCGGCAACTGATCCTGCGGGGGATCGGCGCGGGATTTCTGCCCACGACCCTCATCGCGGACGATCTCGTAACGGGGCGACTGATTGCCTTGCCATTGGCCGACGCCCCGAGCATCGCGCGTGAACTGGCGCTCGTGCGCCACGCCCACGCGGACGCCCTCCCCTCCGCCGTGCGTGAGTTCGTGGCGGCGGTGCGCGCGGAGGTGGCGAATCCAGGTTTGCGGGGATGAGACGTTCAACGATGACGGTGTCGCGCCAGACGCCGTCGCGTTTGCCGTGTTTCTCGTGTCGCAATTGCGTTGCGCGCACCCGTAATTTTCCGGGTGGCCGGTTGCTCCGCGGCGGGCAGATTGCGCCAAGAATCCCGTAATTTTCCGGGTAGTATTTTCGTGAATCAGCGTGTAACCTACACGCATGGACTTGTGAATGAACGAAAACACGTTCATTGTGAATACTGTACCGAGTTTCAGACAGTGTGCGATCACGCGGGCAGAGGTGATGGTGCAACCCGTGAATGGCGTGTCCGAGGGAACGAGCCGCACGGCGGCGGGGAAGGAATGGGTGCGATGAGGATGCGTGGACTGCTGCTGCGGGAGCCGCACGCGCTGCCATTGGGCGGCGAAGATGATCAGACAGGGACAGGGACAGGACGCGCGCCGAGGGCAACGGGGATGCGGTATCTGCTGCGCTGGCTCGTCGTGTCTGGGGGGCTGCTGCTCCTCTTCTTGCCCCTCCTGCCCACCGCTCCCGTCGCTGCCGCCATCGTCGTCACGAACACCCGGACGAGCGCCTCCTTCGCCTCGATCCAGGCGGCGATCAATGATGCGGGCACGGTGAACGGCGATACGCTCAGCGTCTCCGCGGGGATCGACACCGAGAATGTGACGGTCACCAAGAGCCTGACGATCCAGGGGGCGGGGGCGAATGTGACCACCGTGGATGGTGGCAGTAACGGGTCGGTCTTCGTTGTGTTCGGTGGGCTGACCGCGACGATCACCGGGCTGACGATCCAGCACGGCAACGCGGCTTCAACGGCGGCGGCATCTACAATAATGGCACGCTGACGGTGACGAACAGCACCCTCTCCGCAACTCCGCCAGCTTCGACGGCGGCGGCATCTACAGTGGCACGCTGACGGTGACGAACAGCACCCTCTCCGCCAACTCCGCCAGCTTCGGCGGCGGCGGCATCTTCAACAGTGGCACACTGACGGTGACGAACAGCACCCTCTCCGCCAACTCCGCCAGCTTCGGCGGCGGCGGCATCTACAATAATAGCACACTGACGGTGACGAACAGCACCCTCTCCGCCAACTCCGCCACTGGCTTCGGCGGCGGCATCTTCAACATGTGGCACACTGACGGTGACGAACAGCACCCTCTCCGCCAACTCCGCCAGCTTCAGGCGGCGGCATCTACAACGGCGGCGCGGCCACCCTCACCAACACGATCGTCGCCAACTCCCCCAGCGGCGGTGACCTCTTCGGTTCCTTCACCGGCAACAACAACCTGATCGGTGACGGCTCCGGTCCCCTCGTTGGCAGCGGGAATCTCACCGGCACCGTCGCCACCCCCCTCAACCCCCTGCTCGCTCCCCTCGGCACCTACGGCAACCCGACCGGTACCCAGACCTTCGCCCTCCTCCTCGGCTCCCCCGCCCTCGATGCGGGCGCTGCGGTCAATCAGGGTCCACCCACCAACCCCGTCCTCGCCATCGACCAGCGGGGCAAGGGTCGCGTCGGGGTACCGGACATCGGTGCCTTCGAGAGTCAGGGCTTTTCCCTCACCGCCACCAGCGGTTCCCCCCAGTCCACCTTCGTCACCCAACCCTTCGCCAATCCCCTCGTCGCCACCCTCTCCACCCCCGACACGGGCGTGCCACTCGATGGCCTCTCGGTCACCTTCGCTGCCATACCGGGCGGCAGTGGACAATCGGCAACGCTCGGTACACCGAACCCGGTGACGACCACTGCCAGTGGGGTAGTACAGGTGACGGCAACGGCGAACGGCATCCCCGGCAGCTACAGCGTGACGGCGAGCGGACCGGGAGTGACGAGCGCGACCTTCACGCTGACCAATCTCGCCCCGACGATCACGCTCAGTCCGACCACGCTGCCCGGCGGCGTGAAGACCCAGGCGTACAGCCAGACTCTCACCGCCGCAGGCACCGCCAGCACCCCTCCCTTTTCCTTCTCCGTCACCGCAGGCACACTGCCCGCCGGTCTCACGCTCTCCGCAGCGGGCGTCCTCTCCGGCACGCCGACCGCCACGGGCACCTTCTCCTTCACAGTAACGGCGACGGACACGAACGGCTTCACCGGGCAGCAGCCCTACACCCTGACGATCACCCCTGCCCCCTTGACGAGTATCACTCTCACCTGTGGGAGCACGCCTGCGACGATACCTGCGGGAGGCACCGGGCAATGTAAGGCCATCGGCACCTACGCCGATAGCACGACGCTCGACATTACCAGTCAAGTGACGTATTCCTCGGACAATCCGGGAGTCGTGAAGGTGGACGCAACCGGCAAGCTCACGGCAGGAGCGCAACCGGGCACGGCGACGATCACCGTGACGGTGGGCAGTGTGACGACGACACTGGTGGTGACGGTGAGACCGCCGACCTTGACAGGCATCATCCCACCGGGGCAGCGACCGACCGGAGCGAGCGCGAGCACGCCTGCGGCACCCGCCGCACCGGACAGTCGGGGGACCGGCGCACCCGCCGCCCCACCCGCACCGATTCCCGGGCGGTAGCGGATCACGAGGCCCGCCAGATGAGCGAAGGCAACGCACATGGCACGGCTCCTCATTGCATGAGGAGCCGTCCTCGTGGGCGATTCCCTGCATCACCACGCTGCAACGGACTACCGCATGGTGCCGAAACATTGACCCACTACGTCGGGCGCATCACTCAATCGTGACGGCTTGGGGGATCGGTGCGGGCGCATCGGCCGGGTGGGCGGCGGGTTGCATCGTCTCGGCTGCCAGATGGTCCCGGATGAGGAGCGCCGCGCAGACGAAGGCGAGCGCGCTGAGGAGGACGGGCACAAGCAGGGTATCGTGAAAGGCCGCGACCATCCCACCGCGCGTTGCCGGGTTGCCGAGAGCGGCGTCATGCACCGCTAACCGATTGGCGAGAACCGTCGCGAGGAGGGCGAAGCCGAAACTGGTGGCGACCTGCCGGACCGCATTGTAGGCGGCGGTCGCCCGCCCGGTCTGTGCGAGGGTGATGCGGGCGAAACTGCTCGTCTGCAACGGGATGAAGACGAGTCCGAAGGCGATGCCGAGCGGCAACATCTGGAGCCGCACTTGCCAGAGGTTCGTGTCGAGGCCAACGAACTGCAACCCGAACGCCGCGGCCGCCGCGAGGAGCGCGCCCGCCATGACGAGGCGGCGCGGCCCGATGATAGGGTAGAGCCGTCCGATCAGGGGCGCGACGATCATGATGCCGATTGCAGTGGGAAAGGTGGTCAGGCCCGAGGTGAGGGGCGAGAGACCGCGTGCGGTCTGCAAGAACTGCGGCAGGATGAACCCGGTACCGAAGAAGGCCCCGTTGACGAGGAAGAGCGTGAGGTTCCCGGCGGTGAACAGACGGTCACGATAGAGCCTGACATCGATCATCGGGGCGCGCACACGCTGTTCGACGAGGACGAAGCCGATGAGCGCGGCGATGCTCGTCAGGCCGAACAACAGCACGCGCCGGTCCGCGATCCCGCGTGGGCCAACCTCGCTGAGGGCATAGACGAGAGTCGCCAGTCCGCCGGTCGCCAGGAGGAACCCCGGCACATCGAGCGATGCCGTCCCGGCGATGCGGTATTCCCGTAGCCCGATGATCGCCACCACCAAACCGATCACGCCGATGGGCACATTGATAAGGAAGATCGCGTGCCAGGTCCAATACTCGACGAGCGCGCCACCGACGACCGGGCCAAGCGCGGGCGCGACGACTGCGGGGATCGTGATAAGCGCCGAGACACGCGCCCGCTCCGCGAGCGGGAAGGCGCGGAAGACCATCGCCCCGCCAACCGGCGTCATCAACCCGCCGCCGATCCCCTGCAACACGCGGCAGGCGATGAGAGGGCCGAGACCGTTCACGAGGCCGCAGAGGAGGGAGCCAAGCGTGAAGACGAAGAGCGCGAAGACGAACGCGCGCTTCGTCCCGAATCGGTCGCCGAGCCAGCCACTCACCGGGATACAAACTGCAACACTGAGTAAGTAACTCGTCGCCACCCACGCGATACCAGCCGCCGATGCGCCAAAGGCGTGCGCCATACCGGGTAGGGCGACATTCGTGATTGTCAGGTCCAGAAGGTTCATAAAGAGCGCGAGCACATAGACCGCAGCGACGAGCCATTTGTAGGGGATACGCCCAATCATCCTGTTTTATCCCTTCGCGACCGCAGATCGTCCTCTTCATCTCAAAGCAAGAATAAGCGTGCATATACACGTATTGCATGAAAAAAAGGTCACCGTACCAGTGCCCGCAGTTCCTCCATCTCTCCGAGCAGTGCGCCGAATCGCTCATCGCCCAATCCGGCGAGAACATGCTGCTGTGCCACTTGCCAATACGGGAAGGCGCGCTTCATCGCCGCCCGCCCTGCGTCAGTGATTCGCACGACGCGCGTCCGCCGATCCTCGCCCGCCGTGACTGTCACCAATCCGTCGCGTTCGAGCGGGGTGAGGTTGCGCGTCAGCGTGGTCCGGTCGATCACCCGCACCTCCGCGAGGCGTGTCAAAGTCGTCTCATCGACGCTGGCGAGGTGAGCGAGCAGGGAGAATTGCATCACGCGCAGACCACTGGGCGCGAGGATTTCATCGTAGAGGTTCGTGAGCGCCTGACTTGCCCGCCGCACCGTGGCGCACATACATAAACGTGCCAGCGCCGATTCATCTCTCTCTCGCATCTCTCAATCCTCACGAAAAACCGATGCGTGCATATACACCCATATGGTAGGGATGGTGAGTCGATCTGTCAATAGCTGGCACGTGTTTGACCCCTGAGTGGCTGATGCCACCCAGGGGTCAAACACGTCACTTGTCCGCGATTACCTGGCGTATTCCAGTGGGCGCTCCCGTGCCTCCGGTGGGCGCAGCAACTCGCGCAACTTCTCCGTCGCCAGCCGCAACCGTCCCTTCACCGTCCCCAGCGGTATCCCCATCCGCTCCGCGATCTGCTGATGCGTGTATCCCCCGTAGTACACCAGCGCCACCACCTGCTCTTGCTCCTGCGGCAAGTTCGCCAGCGCTGCTCGCACCCGCTCCCCCTCCAGTCGCTGTGCCACCGCTGCCCACGTGTCTTCGTGCGACACCAGCGGCACCGTCTCCTTGATCGCGATGTCCGCTCCCATCCGCGCGCGCATACTGCGTACCTGATCGATCGCCCGGTGATGGACGATCGTCAGCACCCAGGTGCGTGCCGAGCCCCGCTGCGCGTCGTAGCGTGCTCCCTGTCGCCAGATATTGAGGAACGCTTCCTGCACGACGTCCTCGGCCATCCCCCGCTCCCCGAGGATGCGGTAGGCGAGGGCGAAGGCCACGCCACCGTACTGATCGTAAAGCATCTCCAGAGCACGCGGATCGCGCGCTGCCCCGCGTTGTGTCGCCACCATCGGTTGCTCCCTGGTGCATCGCGCACCCGCATTCCACCAATCCACATGATCGCGGGATGGTTGACGTGCATACCCGCAGAGGGGCAATGCACGCAATGCGCTGGGTTTAGCCGGGAGAGACGAGGGGGGTGTGGAAGCGCTGACGGAGCGTCAGCCGGGGGAAGGTGAGGCGTCGGCTGGTGCCGAGGATGGCCCCGCCGAGGGCGGCGAGGACGAGGAGGAGCGTGAGACCGTGACCGCCACTGCTCGTGGAGGAGGCGGTTTGGGAGGCAGGGGCGAGCGGCCCCAGCGGGACACCGGGCGGTGCAGGACCGGGCGGTACCGCTGGCTGCATCTGTAGGGTGGGCGGACTGCCCCCCTCCCCCACCCCACTCGGCAGGGCGGTGAAGGCACCGGTCACGGCCCGCGCCATGACGGGCAATGCCCCGAAGCGGACGAGCGCCTCCGGGCGGCCTACCGGGAGGGTAACGGTGGGAGAGCGGGCGGCAGGCAGGGTGAGGAGAGGAGTTGCGAGGCGGGGTGGTCCGCGCGGCACGAGCGGAGCAACGGGAAGGCTCAGGTCCGGCAGGGGCAGGGCACGCGGTAGCGCGGCGGGCACGCTGTCCGGTGTCAGCGAGCGGGCGGGCAGAAGCAGCACCGGCACCGGCGTCAGCACCGGTAGGTCGCGCGCAATTGTTGGCTCCACGTCACTCATGCGGATCGTCGGTACCCCGGCGGGCGGGCGGGATTCCACGCGACTGACGGGTGCAGTGGCGGCAGAATCCAGCACGAGAGCCACCGGAGCCACCGGGGTCGCGGGAGGAGCCATTTGCGTCGTCCCGGACGGTGGCGGTGCAGTGCTGAGTACCGGCCCCGGTCGCTCTTGCGGCGCGGCCGGCGGCGGCGTGCTGCCGTTGTGCGTGAGCGGGTCAGACCCCGGCGCTGCTGCCGACGGTGCCACGGAGGTCGCGGGGGTCGTTACGTCGTTCACCTCTGCATCACCGGCCCGACCGGCGCGAGGATGACCGCCGGTGACATCGGCAGCACGGGCGCGACACTCGTCACGATCGGCGCGATGAGCGTCGCGACCGGGTCGGTGATCGGCACCAGTATCGGGGGCAATCGGTGCGGTGACGCTCTGAAGGGTAGTGCGCACTGTCTGAATGATCGGCGCGACGATCGGGGCGACCGCCTGAACGATCGGTGCCACGATCGGCGCAACCTCTTGAACGATGGGCGGGATGACGGGTGCCACGGCCTGCATCACCGGAGCGACCACCGCGACGACCGGTTGGAGGACGGGTGCAACGACTTGCACGACTGGCGCGACGGTGGGGGCAACGCTCTGGGTGACGGGTTGGACGGCGGTCGTGACGGGCTGGGTCACGGTCGCGACCGTCTGGACGACCGGGGCGACGATCGGTGTCACCGGCGCGACGACCTGCGTGACGGGAGCGACGACTGGGGCAACAACTTGCGTCACGGGCTGGGTGATCGTCTGCCCCTCCGCCACGATCGGTGTCAGGGCGACCTGTGCGACCGGCGCGACAGGTGCGGTGACCGTCGTGACCGTCTGCGTGAGCGCACCAATAATGGGCGCGGTGGAGGAGAGCGGAGACATTGCGACCTGCGTTGCGGGCGCAGACACCGTCTGGGCAGGCGGTGCCGCAGCGGACGCAGCAGACGGACCGGCAGGCGGCGTCTGCCCGACAGGTGCGAGCGTGTTCGCTGCCGGTGGATCACCGTTCGTGCCGTGCGGATCGACTGCGGGAGCGGTCTGACTTCCACCCCGTGTCACGGCATCGACCGTCGTCTCCACCGTCCGGGTGGCATTGTCAGTCGCGCCCTTTACCGTATCCGTTGCCCCTTTGGCCGTCTCGGTCGTGCTCTTCGCCGTCTCCGTCGCGCCTTTGGCGGTATCGGTCGCACCCTTGGCCGTGTCGGTAGCGCCCTTGACGGTGTCCGTCGCCCCCTTCACGGTATCGGTGACACCCTTCACCGTCTCGGTGGTGGTTTTCACGACCTCCTGAACGGCTCCGCCCACCGCAGATGATCCCGCGTTGCCTGCGGTGCCGGGGCGGTTCCCCGCTCCCTGCGCAGCAGTGCCGGACGATCCAGTATTGCTGGCAGCGCCGACCGCAGTGCCGACATTACCGACGGTGTTGCTGACGCCGTTGACTGTGCTGTTCACCGTGTTGGTGACGCCTTTGGTCGTCTCGTTGACGGTCGCGCTCACCGCACGCGTCACATCGGTGAGCGGGTTGGCGGCCGCCGCGTGTGCGGTGATGAGCAACGAGAGACCGACGCCACACACGCCGCAAAGGAGGGGGGCGAGGCGCAAGCGTATCCACCGGCGACGGGCAGGCCGCTGGTGCGCAGGCATCGGGATGAGAGTCGGTGCGCTCGCCATGATTGCCAAGCATTCGTAGGGAGAGTCGGTAAGGACGACGCCTGTCGTCAGCTATCCATAGAGCTACATTTATATCCAAGAGTAACATACCTGTCAACACGAGCAGTGTAGCTGTCCTCTCGTCGTGGAATGCGCCTCACAACACTTGATTGTCATATTATAGTGATGTGGCGGAGAGGTCTTTGCGTTCTCTCCGAGCTTCTTCCGTGAGGACGTCACGCAGCCAGGTGCAGGCGTCGGGGGCGATCACGTAATGTGCCCAGATGCCCCGTCGATCGACCGCGACAAGGCCCGCCTCGCGCAGAACGCGGAGGTGATGCGAGACCGTCGCTTGACCGACACCAACGGTGGGGAGGAGATTGCAGACGCACACGGGCACCTCTGCCGCGAGTAGAGTGAGGAGCAAGGTCAGCCGTGTCTCGTCCGCGAGTGCCTTGAAGCGTGCGACCGCCGCCGGATGGGGGTGGACCACGGGAACCGGCGGTGCGCACGACGGATCGTCCACGATCGTCAGCGGTACTATCGCTGTGCGTTCTTCGGTGTGCATCGTTCTCCTCCTCAGGATGTTGTCGCTGGCGTGGGCGGTCGCTTGTGTCGTTGCGTCTCGATGAAGAGGGCGAGTCGTTGCTTCAGTCCTTGCCGCACCGCGCGGAAAGCGATCAGGCGTTCCTCTTCCGTGCCGGTGACGGCGGAGGGGTCCGCAAACGACCAATGGATCCGCTCCGTGTCGCCGGGAAAGACCGGGCAGGCATCGCGGGCGCGGTCACAGACGGTAATGACGACATCGAAACGCTGCCCGGCGAAGCCGCGAAGGTGCTTAGAGAAGAGCCCCTCGGTTGGGATACCGCACTCTTCGAGCACCTTGAAGGCGAGGGGATGCACCCGGGTCACTTCCGTGCCCGCGCTGTGGACAACGAAGTCGTCCCCACTCATCTGACGGAGGAGCGCTTCGGCGATCTGGGAGCGCGCGCTATTGTGCGTACAGAGAAAGAGGACATGGATCGGATCGGTCAAGAGGGTTCTCCTTTGGCGACTAATTGGTACAGCAATGCGCCCGCGATGGCACCGAGGATCGGGCCAACGAAATAGAGCCAGAGCCCGGTGCCGGTGCCACTGACGAGGGCGGGCGCGAGTGAGCGGGCCGGATTCATGCTGGCACCGCTGATCGGTCCCGCGAACAATGCTTCCAGGCCCACCGTGCCGCCAATCGCGAGCGCGGCGGTCTGCGTCACGGCGCGGGTGTCAGTGGCGACTGCGGTGATGACGAACATCAGGAAGAAAGTCAGCACCGCTTCGAGGAGCAGCGATTGCAGTTGCGAGCCATGCGGGAGCGTCGCGCCGAGGTGGGCAACATTGCCGAACATGGCGCGCAGGATGAGGCTCGCCACCAATGCGCCGCTGCACTGGCCGATCAGGTAGGGCCCCACATGCCGCCAGGGGAAATGCCGCGCGGTAGCGAAGGCGAGGGTGACTGCCGGGTTGAAGTGCGCGCCGGAGAGGTGACCCACCGCGCTAATCATGACGAAGATGATGAGACCGAAGGTCAGTCCGATGCCGACGTGCGTGACCGCGCCCTCCGTCGTCGCGTCGATTATTACCGCGCCGGTGCCCGCGAAGACGAGCGCGAAGGTGCCGACCGCTTCTGCGAGTGAGGCCCGCGCGATGGCCCCCATCGGGGCGATCTCCAAGCGGCGTTCGATGCGCGGGCGGAGGGCGGTCATGGGTGCGTACCTTCACTTCAAGATATTGATGAACATCACTTCGACAACAATCAATGTATCGGGTTGCGCCTGACCTGTCAATGAGGCATTGATGAAGAAATGATGCGGGCTATTCGTCGTCCCAGCGAACGATCAGTTCATCAAGGGGCAAGCGGGGGCGGCGCTTCGGCTCCTTGGCGGCATAGCCGAGGGGGATGAGCGCATGGGGCACGAGGGTCGGGGCGAGATCGAGTGCGGCGCGGACCGTGTCGGGGCAGAAGAGGGGCGCGCACATCCAACCGCCGTCGAGGCCGCACTGATAGGCAGCGAGGAGCAAATTCTCTGTTGCGGCACCAAGGCTCTGGATCGCCATCGTCGTTTCCGCCGCCTGCCGGGTCGGGTCCGGATAGTGGTCGAGGTCGGCGGTATAGAGGCAGAGAAGGATGAGCGCGGGCGCGCTGCGGATACGCTCGTGCGAGTTCGCGAGCCGCCGGGCGACGACTTCCGGCGGTTCGTTATCCATCGCCAGCGTCTCCTGCCAGGTCTCGCCCATCGCGTCGGCGAGTCGCGCCTTGATTGCGGGGCGCGTGATCACCGCGAAGCGCCACGGCATCCGGCCATGCGGGGAGGGTGCCCAACGCGCCGCATCGAGGACGCGCTCGATCAGGTGACGGGGGACAGGGTCCGGGCGGAAGGAGCGCACCGAGCGACGACCGCGCACCAGGGCGGCGAAATCGAGTCGCCGCGCCGGTGCGGGCATGTCGGTCGCTACCCTGGGCGTCGCGGCCCAGAAACGGGCCGTGCGCGGGCGAATGGCGATCACCGGCTGCGCCTCAATCGGCATCGCCGCGTATTGGTGGTATTTCTCACGCAGCAATGTGATTGCGATGGGATGGTCGGTCTCATCCGGCGCGATGAGCGTCGCGGTGCCGTGGATGAGGAGATGGGAGAGGTCGGCCCAATCCTCGGCGTAATCATCGACGACGAGCGAGACTTCGGGATGAACGGTGATATTGCGCACGCGCTGCAACTCGGTTGGCGCGACCCGCTTGGGTTTCGCATCGAGCGCGGAGAAGATCGTCTCGCCATCGGTCGCGAAGCAGATCGGAATCACCGTTGGGTAGCTCGCACTATCTACCGTGGTCAGGTGCGCGACTCGGTGCGCGGCAAGATACTGCCACGCATGTGTATTGAGGGGCGGGATAGCGGACATGAACGGCGAGGCTCCTTTTTTAGGACTGAGGACTGAGTGAGGGCGGCGCATCAGTCCGTAGTCTTTTACCATGATACACTCCCTCTACATGTGAGAGACTCGGCAAGGACATATCCCAAGAGTATTGAAACACACCGTTGGAAGGGTAGGGGGAATTGTCCGACGCTGCGACCGCTGAGCATGATGATGACCTGCTTCGGGCGGCGTATCTGCTCCGTAGTAACCGCGTGCATGGCGCGATGGAGCTGGCTCTGCAGGCGGTCGATGCGGCGGTAACGCTTATGGAGGCGAACGCGCAACGGGATATCCGGCACATCGCCCAGACACTCGCGACTGCACGACCGAGTATGGTAGTCATTGCCAACGCCGTTGCCGCCGCGCTCACCCCGATCGCCACAGGCGAATGCGAACGGAACGCTCTTTCAACCTATGCCGAATCCTTGAAGCGGCAATGGCAGGTTGACGTGGTGAAGATGCGGCACGAAGCGACGATACATATCCCTATAGATATACTTCTCACCTACAGCAACTCATCGACAACGCGCGACTTCCTGATCTCTTCGAAAAACCGTCTGCGGAACGTCGTTATTCCCGAAGGTCGCCCGATCGATGACGGCAAAGCGCTGGCACGTGCCCTCGCCACGGCGGGTATTCCCGTGACGCTGATTACCGAGGCGCAGATGGGAGCGTGGGTGAGGGAAGTGGGTGCGGTGGTCGTCGGTGCGGATACGATCACGCCCGATGGAGCCGTGTACAATCACATCGGCACGGCGACGCTTGCCCTGCTGGCGAGGGAGGCGGGCATTCCCTGTTATTCCCTCGCGCATACGCTGAAGATCGCGCCGTATAACCGACCGGAGGATATGAACGAGGAGAACGACCCGGCGGAAGTCTGGGCAGTGCCACCCGCCGGTATCACCGTCCGCAATCGCACCTTCGACCGCACACCGCCGGAGCAGATCCGGATCGTGACGGAGCACGGCATCCTCGATGATGCGCTGCGTGCCCAGGTGGTGATGGCGCATCGTGCGGCGTGGGAAAGACTTGGATTCGGGCAATAGCGCGAGAAGAGGAAGGGATGAAGCGATGAAGCTGCGAGCGATCACGGTTCCGGGACTTAACACCAGTAGCGGGTACGACGATGCACCCGCCGCCTATCTCCGCGAGGGGCTCTACGACACGCTCCGTGCGAACGGCATCGATCTGACAGGACCCGTCGCGGTTGCGGCTCCTGCGACACCGAGCGAGGACGTGGTGACGACCCTTGCCTATCTCGGCGCAAATATCGCCACAGAGGTCGCGACAGCCTTGAAGGAGGAGGGCAACGCTCTGGTGACGGGCAGTAACTGCAATTCCCTCGTTGGTGTGCTCGCCGGGTTCGAGAAGGCGTATGGCGCGACAGCGAAGATCGGCCTCGTCTGGTTCGACGCGCATGGGGACTTCAACACTCCGAAAACGACGCTCTCCGGCATGATCGGTGGGATGCCGGTCGCCGTCTCCGCCGGGTTGGCCTTCCCACATTGGCGGGCGATCACGGGCCTCGATGCGCCGATCCCGACAGACCGGATCGTGATGGTCGATGTGCGCAACCTCGACCCCAAGGAGCGCACCCTGATCGAGGCGACGGATGTAACCATCGCCGCCATCGAACCGGGCCGCCCCGGCGTGCCGATGCAGGAAGCGATTGACCAACTCGCCGCTAACTGCGACATCATCTACCTCCATATCGATGAGGATGTGCTGGATGCGCGCTACGTCCCGAATCATGGCACCGTCGAGCCGAACGGGCCGGACATGGATGCCGTCCTCGACGCTGTGCGTATCGTCTTGCGCACCGGGAAGGTGCGCGGCTACGGCCTTGTCTCGGTCAATGTGCGCGGAGAGGGCGGCAAAGAGAGTCTCGCCTCCGCGATGGAACTCCTGACCACTGGCCTCACCGCGTGGCACCGGGGGAGCACGCGAGCGGAAAGAAGTTCGGAGTGATGTCAATACCGCTCGCTTGTGAGGCGCGTCCGTGAAACGATCGCTAGTACATTACATCGCCGCCGTTCGGACAGAGCGTTTGCCCACAGTAATAGGACGATGCATCTGATGCCAGAAAGACGGCGGTCGGTGCCACCTCATCAACCTGACCCACCCGTGGAATCGGCAGCGAGCTGATGTAATCCCGACCTGGCTCACCCGGCGTTTCCGGAACAATCCCGGTGGCGATCGGCCCCGGTGCAATGCAATTGACGAGGACGCCACGAGACGCCACCTCGCGGGCGAGCGACTTCGTGAAGCCGATAATGCCCGCCTTGGCCGCAGCATAGTGCGCGAACCGCTCACGGCCGATCTGACCAATCTGGGAAGAGATATTAATGATCCTGCCGCTCCCTTGTGCGAGCATACCGGGCAATACGGCACGCGTCACAAGGAACGTGCCGCGCAAATGCGTGGCGATCATCTCGTCCCAAAGCGCGACCTCCATTTCCTCAACGGACGACAGGGTGACAAAGCCGGCATTATTGACGAGAATGTCGATCCGACCAAACGCCGCACAGACCTGATCGACCATCGTGTGGACCGATTCTTCTTGCGATACATCCGCCTGCGCGATGAGGACGCGTCTGCCCGCCGCCTCGATTTGATGTGCGATGTCGTCCGCATCACTGATCGGACGGCGGTCGGCGATCGCGATGTCCGCACCTTCGTGCGCGAAGGCACGGGCTATCGCCTGACCGATTCCGTGACTTCCTCCCGTGATGAGCGCGTTGCGCCCTTCAAGTACGCCCATTTGCTATCCTCCGATGGCCTCTCGCCGAACGACATTGCCTCTCAGATCCTCTTCATCTCTGCACTTAACAATCAATGATACACTGACGCGGACCGTAAAATACGTGTGCATCACCGACGACGCCCGGTTTTTGTCACACGGAATGTGGGAGAGACTCGTCGGCGATCAACAGAACGCTCAGTACACGGTCCGAGCGCCTGCGTGGGGAAGGGTCCTCCTTGTCGTATCATTGTCGCTTAAGTCTTCTTATGCGACATTCGATGATTCTGCGATGAGCGGTCGATGTTGAGGGCGATGGGGCGATGAGAAGGAGATAGAAGTATGGCCGCAGCATATGACGGTACGGTTGAAGCGACCTCGCTGCTCGGGGAGCCGCTCGAACGACCGATCTTTCCCGATGATGTGCAGGAACGGTTGACCGCGCAGTTGGCGGAAGCACAGGCAAGATACGAACTCCACCCGGATGATGTGGATGCGCTGCTCCTTCTCGCACAGCGCACCGCCGGGCTCGGGCGCTTCCGGGAGGGCATCGCGCACTTCACGGACGCAATCGCATTAGATCCGACTGATGCACGTCTTTACCGGTATCGTGGGCACCGCTTCATCAGTATGCGCCGCCTCGATGACGCGATCGCGGACCTGACCGAAGCGGCACGCCTCGTCGCCGGACGTGGTCCCGAACCGGAGGTGGCCGCTGGGGCACCACCGGGTACTATCGGCACCTACACGCTCCAGTTCTCGATCTGGTATCACCTCGGTCTCGCCAATTACCTGCGCGGCGACTTCGCAGCGGCCCGCGCGGCGTATCAGGAATGTGCGCTGTTCGCCCCGACCGATGAGACCCTCGTTGCCATTACGCATTGGCAGTACATGACGCTGCGTCGCCTCGGTGATTCGGATACGGCGCAGCGCATCCTCGCCCCGATCCGGCCCGACATGGCGATCACTGAGAATCGACCTTACCATCGCCTCACACTGCTCTACACCGGTGCGCTGACACCCGAGCAGACGCTCGCTCCCGATGCAGAAGACAAGGATAAAGGCGTCGGCAACAATCAGGCGCTCATGGACGCGACGGTGGGATATGGTGTCGGAAACTGGTATCGGTACAATGATCGGCCCGCAGAAGCGGCAGCGATCTTTCGGCGCATCCACGACACCACTCCACCGGGGATGGCTCGTTTCGCCTTCGGCTACATTGCTGCGGAAGCGGAACTTGCCAGAAGGAGCACGTAGCACAGCGTGAGCAGTGGGCAGCGAGCAGCAAGCAGTGAAGAGCAAGGCCGATATGGAGCGTGAGACTTCAACTTTCGCCTTGCTACTTGGTACTCGTTACTTGTTACTCATTACTGCCTTGCGGTACCATGCGCGCGATGTTCCGGTCAGAAGATCGAGGGGGCGGCATGAATCGCTGGGCGAAATACGTGCTCGTGGTCGGGGTGACGATCATTGCGCTCATTCTGACGCGCGACATCCTCGCGCCGTTTATCCTTGCGATCGCCACGGCATATGTGATGAGCCCGGCGGTCGATGGTGCCCAGCGGATGACCCGCTTGCCGCGAGTCGCGGTCATCGCGCTCTTCTACCTCATCTTTATCGGCACCCTGACTCTGATCGTCGCGCTCGTCGAACCCGAACTGGCGCGGCAGACGACCGGGCAGAATGGTCTCTTCCGGTCCGGTGCCAGCGTGACGGATTCCGTATTGGACCGCGTCTCGAAGAACATGCAGATCGTCGATCTCCTCCGGCGCGCCGGTGTCGATATCGTCTCTTTCGATGACCCGCGCTATCTGGAGAAACGCGCGGTCGTTTCTCGCCGCTTGCAGTTGGAGATTGACCGGGCAACCCAGCCGGGGCAAGTGACGAAGGTCGCGCAGACGACTTTCGGTGTGCTCCTGAAGGTCGTGATCTGGTTTTTCGCGACCTTCTATCTCCTCCTCAATGGTCGCAAATCGGTCGATTATCTCTATCGGTTCGTGCCGGATGATCGCATCGAACAGGTGGGGAGAATCACGAGTCGTATCCATACCGTGCTCGGGCGCTACTTGCGCGGCCAGTTATATCTGATCCTGATCATGTCAGTCGCGTCGTACGTCGTCTTACGCATCTTCCATGTCCCCTATGCGCTGCCTATCGCCATCGGTACGGGCATCCTCGAAGTGATCCCCTTCGTCGGCCCGATCATCGCGGCGACGATTGCCAGCCTCGTCGCCCTCTCGACGCAGGGCGTCGGCCCGATGGTCGGTGTGCTCGTCGCCTATCTCATTCTGCGGCAGTTCGAAGATCAGATCGTCGTCCCGCAGGTGATCGGGCGGGTCGTGCACCTCGATCCCGTCGTGACGATCTTCGTCGTCCTTGCGGGAGAGAGATTGGCAGGGATCATCGGTGTGCTAATGGCGGTGCCCCTTGCCGCCGCCCTCCGCGTGATTATCGACGAACTCTTTCCACCGAAACTCCCCGACGATCACCCTTCTGCACTCACCGAATACGCGGTGGCGGGCACCGGCTTACCGAACGACCCCGAAGCACCGCCACTACCTGCGCCTGCATCTGCGGACCCCGACTAGAAATGTCGATCCCCGTACTTCTCGGTATCGATGTCGGCACCTCGGGGTGCCGTGCCGCCCTCTATAGGCACGATGGGGTGGCAATTGCCAGCTGCAGTCTCCCCTACCCGATTGCCCGCCCGCAGCCACGATGGGCGGAACAGGATGCAGAGCACTATTGGGGGGCGGTTGCCGGAACGGTTCGGGACCTTCTTCATTCTGAGATATCCGGAGTGCAGGTAGCGTCTATTGGGATATGTGGACAAAGCCCCACACTCGTCTTCGTCGATGCGGATGGACAGCCGCTCCGCCCGGCGATCATCTGGCTGGACACACGCGCCATCGCGGAAGCGGAGTGGTTGCGCGCCCAACGGACACCGACCGAGTGGGAGGCGATCTTTGGCATGGCGCTCCCCGTCGATGCCTCGTATCCCCCGGCCCGACTGCGCTGGCTCCGCAATCACGAACCGGCTATTCTCCCCCGCTGCCATGCGATCCTCCAACCGAAGGACTTCATCGTTCACCGCCTGACGGGGGCGTTCGTCTCCGATATTTGGAGCAGCAAAGGCATTCTCCATCAGACAACGGGTCAGCCGATCAGCGCCTTCGGCGACCTTCTCGGGATCGACCCCGCCATTGCGCCGCGCGGTGTCCGACCGCGCGATGTTGTCGGTGCAGTCACAGAGCCTGCGGCCGACCTTCTCTCAATCCCGCCCGGTATCCCCGTTGTTGCGGGATGGACCGATTCACATGCGGCGATTCTCGCCAGTGGCGCGCTCACCGCCGACGGGGAAGCCTTCGACATCGCGGGAACGTCCGAGATTATCGGCATCACCGCGCCCCGCCCCGCGATGGTCACGGGCGGCGTCCTCCTCTCACCCCTCTTCGATCCGGATGCATCGGCACGGGTCCTCGTCTATGGGCCCACACAGACGGGTGCCGATGCGCTCCGCTGGGCGGTAGAGTCGGTCGTGGCGATCCCCAGTGCTCCGGCAGACAGGTACGAGACGGCGATGGCGATGGCCGCCACCGTCCCGCCCGGCGCGGATGGTCTGGTGTTCCTTCCCTACCTCGATGGCGAGCGCACGCCGTTATGGGACCCACATGCGCGCGGCGTCCTCATGGGCCTGCATCGCTCCCACACCGCCGCGCATGTCATCCGCGCCATTATGGAGGGCGTCGCCTTCTCGGTTCGCCATGTGCTCGCGATTGCCGAGCAACAGGCAGGTATCACGGCGACACAGGTCCACCTCGCGGGCGGCGGTATCCGCAACGGCGTATGGAACCAGATCAAGGCGGATGTCCTCGGTCGCCCTGTGGTTACGACGACCGACCCGGACGCGAGCCTCCTCGGCGCGGCGATGCTCGCCGGGCTTGGGACGGGCATCTTCCCGAACACTGCCGCCGCGAGTGCGGCGATGGTGCGTACGGGGGATACGTTCATGCCCGATACGGCAGCTTCTGCGCGCTATGGGTCTCTCTATCAGGTCTACAGGGATATGTACCAGGCCCTTCAACCACTCTTCCCTCGCCTGAGCGCCGAAACCACCAATGGAACGGTATGACGCGATCGTCATTGGCAGTGGGCCGAACGGGCTGAGCGCCGCGATCACGCTCGCGCAGCACGGGCGCGCCGTCCTGCTCCTCGAGGCGGTCGCAACGCCGGGTGGCGCGGTTCGGACCGAGGAATTGACGCTCCCCGGCTTCCGGCATGACACGTTTTCGTCGGTCTACCCCGCCGGGGTCGCCTCACCCGTCTTCGCACGGATGCCCCTCGCGGGGTATGGCCTGCGCTGGGTCCATCCCACAATTGCGATGGCTCATCCGTTCCCTGATGGTCGGGCGGCGGTGCTCACCCGCGATCTCAATCAGACCGTTGATAGTCTCGACCGCCTGACGCCCGGAGACGGTCAGGCATGGCGCGCCTTCATCACCCCGCACCTGAAACACGGTGATGCGATGACCCGCACCCTCTTGAGCGGCTTCCCACCGCTCGCGGGCGGCGCGCGTCTTCTCAGGGGATTGGGCGTGCGCGCCACCCTTTCCTTCGCACGGGTCGCCCTCCTCGCGGCGCAGACGCTCGCCGCAGATCACTTCCGTGGCGCCTACGCCGCTGCATGGCTCTTGGGCACGGCAATGCACGCCGACGTGCCGCCCTGGGAGGCAGGGAGCGCGATTGCCGCCTTCTACCTCCTCTTCCTCGGACATCATGCGGGCTGGCCGAGCCCGGAAGGCGGTGCGGGAAGCCTGACCGCCGCGCTTACGCGCTATCTTGCCGACCTCGGTGGCACGCTCCGCACCGACACGGCGGTCGCGCGCGTGCGCGTCACCCACGGGCGGGTCTCCGGTGTCCTCACCGAAGCGGGCCAGCAGATCGACGCGCCAATCGTCGTCGCTGATGTCACGCCACACGGACTGCTCGCGCTCGCCAGGCACGCCCTCCCCGCATCGTATCGCGCGCAGATGGCACGCTACCGTTACGGCCCACCGACACTGAAAGTCGATTGGGCACTCGACGGCCCCACACCGTGGACGGCCCCGGAGGCCCGGCAGGCGGGCACCGTCCATGTCGGCGGCACGGTGGCGGCCTTGGCCGAGGCGCTCATCCAGCAGCGGGAGGGCGTGCTCCCGGAGCGCCCGTTCCTCCTCTTCGGACAGCAATCCCTCGCGGACCCCACACGCGCACCGTCCGGCAGGCACACTGCCTGGGCGTACACCCATTTGCCCGCAGGCATCGATTGGGCGCGCGACGATGAGCGCATAGCGAACCGAATGGTCGAACGGATCGAGGCGCAAGTGGAACGATTCGCACCCGGCTTCCGCGATCGTATCCTGGCGCGGCACGTCATCACGCCATCGGGGTTCGCGGCTCGCAACCGGAACCTCGCGGAGAGTGGGAGTGATGTTGGTGGCGGGAGCAGCGCGCTCGACCAACTGATCTTCCGCCCGATCCCCGCGCTTTCCCCCTACCGCACGCCCATACGCGGCCTCTACATTGGCAGCGCATCGACCTTCCCCGGTGCCGGAGTCCACGGTATCCCCGGCGATGCCGCCGCGCGGTGCGCCCTCCACGATACCGCACTCCGCTTCTTCGCCCGCGCCCCGCGAACCATTCACGAGTAATCTCGCAAGCATATGTCAGCGAATGCAGACGAAGCCCGGACAAAAAGTGGTACACAGAACATCCTGCTGCCTCTCTTCTCTGTGATCAATGGATTTTGGGTAATTCGGCAGTTTCGAGCGCGAGAAAAGGGAGTTGAGAAAGGTGATAGGGAGGTTCGGTACAGAGAATGACAGGTATGTGCCCCCCGCTGTTGAAACAACGCATTACCGCCCAGCGCGATGGCGTACAATCGCGTGCCTACGATCGATGGATCTATCTTCGAGGAGGACTGGCGATGACGACACTCACACCTGCCGTCTTGGACAAGCTGCGCACCTTCGATACGCCGACCATCTGCAACCTCGTGGAACTCTTCGCCGTCCGACCACAGAACACCGGCTACATGGACGCGCGGGTCGCCGCAGCGTTCCCGCACATGAGACCAATCGTCGGCTTCGCGGCGACTGCAACGTTCCGCGCCAATGCACCGCCGCGCGCGGGGGATGTGTATTCTGGCCTCGACACGCAAGTCGAGCGCTTTGGGGAACTCTCCGGGCCGCCGATCGTCGTCTATCAGGATGTGGACGATCCCGCAGTCGCCGCGACCTTCGGCGAGGTGATGTGTTCGGTGTATCAGGGCTTCGGCGCGGTCGGGCTGATCACGAGTGGCGCGGGGCGCGATCTCGACCAGGTGGCGGCGATCAACTTCCCCGTCTGGACGAACGGGACGATCTGCGCCCACGGCTACTGCCACACGCCGCAGGTGCACGTGCCAGTCCACGTCGGCGGCATTACGATATACCCGAACGATCTTCTGCACGCGGACCGCAATGGTGTAACGACGGTTCCGATTGAGATCGCCGCGGAGATGGCGGATATTGGGGATGCGTTCGTCGCCGCAGAGGCGGTTGTGCTCGACGCCGTTCGCGATGACGCGCCGAGCGTTGCGAGACTACGGGAAGCATTCCGGGAGTCCGGCGCGCGGATGGCGAAAATCCGCGCACAAATCGCACGACACGGATAGCCATCGATATGGAAGACGCAGACCGTCTCGAGCGTGCGACTCAGAAGGCCCCGATAGCGTGGCGACGCATCCACATCATCGGCGGGGCAGGGAGCGGCAAGACGACCCTCGCACGACAGCTCGCGCAGTGTCTCGCCCTCCCGGCTTACGACCTTGATGAGATCGCCTATGAAAATGGGGCGGGGGCGAAACGTCCGCTTGAGGCGCGGCGAGTGGATGCACACGCGATCGCCGATCAGCCGGGATGGATCGCGGAAGGCGGATTTCTCTGGTGGACCGAAGAGTTGGTGGCGGCGGCGGACACGGTCATCTGGCTCGACCTCCCGTGGCGCAACGCCGCATGGCGCGTCATCAAGCGGCATGTTCTGGCGAGCATGGCGGGGACGAATAAACACCGGGGGGTGCGCAAGTTGATGCGCTTCGTGCGGTGGACACGACGCTACTACACGAGCACATACGCGCAACCGGCACCCGACGATGACCGCGCAATGAGTCGCGCGGCGACGACGGCGATGCTGCGACCGTATATGGGGAAGGTCGTTCGCTGCCGTCGTCCATCTACGGTCAAGAAGTTACTCGAAAGAGGCAAGGAGCGCGCTACCGCGAGTGTAGAGAATTTGGCCACGTACTACCGATTCTGTGCCTTGTATCGGCGCGAACATGGGTCAGTGTGTATCTTTCAGTGCGAGCAAATGTTGGTATTGCCAATCTCGTTCTTTGGCTACGGCTGCATCGGCATCAGAGGGGTTGGTAGTTCTATAGATAGCCTGTTGGGCATAAATTGCAGAACCGTACGCATGTCGGGGGACATGCGCCGTTGCCACCGCTTGACCGGCGGCACGGGCAGCCGAGCGAGCGGCACTGTCCTCTCCCACTCCACGGGCAGCAGCATGAGCGTCTAGCGAGGCCTTGCGAATATCTGCCATCCTAAATACCCCGCTATCGATCCATCTCCTAAGTGTTTCGATCGCACGGCGTGGCCGATGATCCTGCGGATATTTTTCCTCGAAGTAAGGCATGACACGCTCGGCACAATCAATTGCCCAAAGCGCTACGGTTTTATGGTCAGTTTGGCATACACGCGCGAGCATCTCTTCGTCTTTACGTGTAATCGAGAATTTGGATTTTTCCATTTACTGCCTTCTTCGCAGTTCCCATCGGGTCGTGGCGCGATCATGCGGGCGGCAGCGGATAGGGCATTATGTGTCATGCGCACTGTGTAAGTATAATCGGCATATGTCATCGCGGCGAACTCGTTGCTTCCGTTGAGGTGTGTCGTGACAACGCCGAACTTGCCGCTGTACCAGGCGATCCTATGGGAGGGAACATCGTGTCCAAGATTCAAGTGCAAGGCGTTCATCACCTCACCTTCGTCGGCTCCAATCGGCAGGCAACGATTGACTTCTACCAGGGAGTCCTGGGCATGCCGCTGGTGCTCGAACAGCCGAACCTGGATGTCCCGGGAGAGACCCATCTCTACTTCGATCCAGGCGATGGGCGATTGGTCACCTTCTTCGTGCGAGAGACCCGTACGGCAGACCCAACCCCCAATCCAGAGGGGATAGGAAACCTGCATCACCTTTGTCTGACCGTTTCGCGGGCGACCTATACCCAGGTTGTCCAGCGATTGAATGCACGGGATATCTGGAACACCGGTGAGATTGATCGGGGCTTTATGGACTCAATCTACTTTCGAGACCCTAACGGGCAGTTGCTCGAGCTGGCATGTTACAAGTTCGTCCCACCTGAAGGCTACACGGTTGCAGATGTGCTCGTCACGGCCCATCATCTACGTGTCGCAGCTGGCGAGTACGCCGTCACCTCCGCCCACCTCGCGGATGCCATAGACGCGCTGGTCGCTCGCAAAGGGCTCTCTCTCGCATCACACGAGCCACCACTATAAGGAGAAACAGAATCAGCGGAGGCGAAGAGGACAATGAGCGAAGCGATCAGTAGTCATGCGAGATAGGTGAGGTGCACATGGAAGCTTCCCCCGTGAGCGATGCCCAACCGCTGGGCACGCTTTGGGTACTGAGTCTCAGCGTGCCTGCTCCGGTTGATCCGAAACCACGCCTTTCGGCAGCCTTCCGGCGTGTCGATCCCGAAGAAGCATCCGTACTCGCTGAGACGATGGGCCATAACGACGCAACGGAAGTCCTACGACGTTTCGCCACGGGACGGCGTTGTTATGCCGCACGGGTCGAGGGCACCCTTACGACATTTGGCTGGGTCACCTTTGACGAAGAGGAGATCGGCGAGATCGGCCTGCGCATTCGTCTTACGGAGGGCGAGGCGTATATCTGGGACTGCGTAACGGTCCCGGCATATCGTGGACAGCGCCTCTTCCCCGCGCTGCTGGCCTCCATTGCGAACGAGTTGCGCACTGAGGGTCTCACCCAGATCTGGGTTGGCGCGGATGATGACAATCGGGCTTCGCAAAGAGGAATCGCCCTCGCCGGTTTCCGGCCCGTTGCCGATCTTGTTCTGGCTCATGCAGGTACGACGCGCGTACTAGAGATACGCGGACGACCAGGCATCCCCAAACATCTCGTCACAGATGCCCGACGAGCACTCCTTGGTGACCGCGACCAGAATCCGCCGTGCCACAAGGAAACTGAGGGGGGATTCTGACCGCTCGCGCGTGCCATGTGCACGAGGCGAGCATCAATTGAAGCGCGGCAACACCTCGGTAAGAAAGAGTTCCAACCCTTCGGTGCGGGGGAAGTCGAGGAAGTTGAGTTGCATCAGTCGCACCCCGACAGCGGCGAACTCCTCGATCTGCGCCGTGACCTCGTCGGGGTCGCCACTGACCACATGGACCGCCCCCCGATCGCCCATCACGCGGCGGCGAATCAGCCGTTCCGGGTCGCGGGAGAGGCTGATCCCCATATAGCACGTCGGCACGATGGATGTGGGATCGCGCCCGATGGCGCGGCAGTGATCGTGGAGAACGGCGCGTTTGTGAGCGTACTCGGCGGGCGTGTAATAGTCCGCGTTCCACCAGTCGGCGTACTGCGCGACGACTCTGAGGGTACGTCGCTCGCCCCCGCCACCGATCATCAGCACGGGGGGTGGCTCAGGCTTCGGGATGCCGTAGGCGCCCTCGATGCGGTAATGTGCGCCCGTGAAGGTGGCGGGGCCACCCTGCCAGAGCGCGGTGATGATCCGCGCCGCCTCGTCGAGCTGGGCGACGCGCACCCCAGGGGTGGGATACGGATAGCCGTATGCGTGATGCTCGGTCTCCGCGTCGCCCGCACCGAGACCGAGGATGAACCGCCCATCGGTAAGGAACTGAAGCGTCGCGGCGATTTTCGCTGTCAGCGCCGGGTTGCGATAGCCCTGCCCCAGCACGAGCGTTCCCCACCGGAGGCCGGGTGTTTGGCCCGCGTGGTAGCTGAGGAAGGCGAAGCATTCGAGAATCGGCTGAGCGGCGAACTGGAAGTGATCGATCACCCAGCAGGAGAGATCGTGCTCCTGTGCGGCCTGAAGGAGTCGCGCGTTCGTCTCCATCATTTCCGGCACGCTGCCACCCTGTGGGGTTGGGCGGATGGTGAGCCCGAAGTCGATCCGTGCCATCGTCACACTCCTTATTCGCTCCCTAACCGGCATCCATCGGATGGTTCCCGGTCAGACGGGTGGGGCCACTTCCGGTTGCACGCACGGAATGGACGGTGTCCGCTGCTGTCGGATGTAGAGAAGCCCGGCGAGCGTCCCCAGCCCGCAGGCTACCGCGAAAATACCTACCGCAGGTCGCACACCCAGATCCTTCGCCAGCGTGCCAAGCAACAAGCTGCCGACCGGTGCCGCACCGAGATCGAGGAAGGCGTAGAGGCTCATCAACCGCCCGCGTAGTGCTGGCGGCGCGATCAGTTGCACCCGGCTGGTTGACGTCGTGAAGAAGGTATTGCTGCACACGCCGAGCAGGATCAGCGCGGGAACCATCACCAGCCAGCGGTCGGCGAGCGCCAGACAGAGCAGCAATGTGCTGAATCCTGCCGAGCCGAACATCAGCATCCGTCGCGAGGCGACACCACTGTAGGCAATCCGCAACGCGCCAATGAGCGAGCCAATCGCGATCGACGAACTGAGCGCACCGAAGCCGACCGGCCCCGCGTGTAGGACAAAGCGGGCAAGCAAGGGCAGAATGATGTCGAAGTTGTAGCCGAAGATGCCGAAGGTCACGGTGAGGAGCATGACCAGGGCGATCTCCGGTGTCCGCATCGCGTAGCGCAGCCCTTCACTGATCTGCGCCAGCACCTTGCCGCGCGGCGGGTCGGGCACCTCGTAGAAATGCTCAGGGCGCATCAGCAACAACGCGGCAATGACGGCAAGAAAACTGACCGCATTGAGGGCAAAACAAACCTTCACCCCGACTGCCGCGATCGTCAAGCCCGCAAGCGCAGGGCCGGCCAGGCGGGCGGTGTTCATGACGATCGAGTTGAGCGCCATCGCGTTCGGCAAGTCCTCCGGCCCCACCATCTCTTTGACGAACGACTGGCGCGTCGGATAGTCCAGCGCGTTGGCGACGCCCCAGAGCGCCGCGAGGAGATAGATGTGGGGTAGGCGGATCCATCCCCCCGCCGTGAGCAAAGCGAAGAGGGACGCCTGGACGAGCATGATCGACTGTGTGAGGACGAGCAGCCGGTGCTTCGGCATCCGGTCGGCGAGCACTCCGCCGAAGAGCGCGAGCAGCAGCACCGGCGCAGTCTGGCAGGCCGCGACCACACCGAGCGAAAAGGGCGATCCCGTCAGACTGAGGACGAGCCATGCCTGCCCAACGCGCTGCATCCAGGTGCCAACTCCCGAGATCACCTGGCCGCACCAGAAGAGGCGGAAATTGGGATTACTTAGCGCGTGGAAAGTCTGCGAGAGCGGTCGCCGCGCCGCACGCGTGGCAGACTTCCCGGCGGGTAGCGGGCCATGCACGTTGGTCTCGGTCGCAGGAGGATCGCTCATCCACGCAATCATACCAGATTGAAGCATGTGCACTGGCCTTACTCATATCACTCAGTCCTCAGTCCTTCGTCCTCGAGATACGGTATAGTGCGACCGTTGATCGGCGGAAAAGCGGGAGGAGACGGTGATGGCGCAGATGAGCCCAAGTCAAGCGGTGGTCGCGAGCCTCAAGGCACACGGGGTGGATACAGTCTTTGGCCTCGACGGGGATCACGTCATCTATCTGTACGACGCGCTCGCGGATGCGCCCGAAATCCGTCCGATCACCGTCAAGCACGAGAACAACGCCGCGATTGCCGCCGAGGTCTACGGGCGGCTGACCGGCAAGCCGGGCGTCGTCGTAGTGACGGCGGGGCCGGGGGCGACGAACTCCCTCTCCGGCGTCGCGGGCGCGTACGCCGCCGGTGCGCCGCTGGTCCACATCTCCGGCGGCGTGCCGGACGGCGCATTCAAGGAGGCATTCCACGGCGTCGATACGACCGATTTCCTCCAGCACGCCTTCACACCCGTCACGAAGTGGTCCGTGCGTGTCGAACAGGCGGCGGCAATCCCCGAGGTGCTCAGTCGCGCGTTCGCGCTCGCCACGACGGGTCGACCGGGGCCCGTCCATATCGAACTGCCGATGAGCACCCTTCTCGCGGACCCGATTGAGGTCACTCCCGCCGCAATCGCGCCCGTCGCCGAAGAAACCGCAGCGTCCACCGGCGTCGATCGCGTCATCGCGCAGATCGACGGGGCGCGGACGATTGCGATTGTCGCCGGGAAAGGGGCATGGTGGCCCGCCGTGAGCACGCAACTCGTCCGCCTCGCGGAACGGCTCGGTGCGCCCGTCGCCCACAGTTGGGACGGTCACGCGGCGATGCCGACCGGGCATCCCCTCTCCATCGGCGTCTATCGCGGCACGGCGGGCAGCCATCCGCTCGCGCTGGCGGCGATCGCCGAAGCGGACCTCGTCATCGGCATCGGCGTCCGACCCGGCACCGAGACTGCCGCCCAACTGGCCGAACTGCGCGGCAGACGACTGCTCCTCCTCGATGCGGCGGACGCGCCGGACCCCGCGCTCACTCTCACCGCCCCCTCTGTCGCTGCCCTCGCCGAGGCGGTCGGCGCGCTCGCGGAGGAATGCCGACCTCATGCCGAGGACGCCGCGACATTGGCGCGTTGCGCGCGGGCACAACAGCTTCAGCAACGCGGTATTGACCGGGAACTGGAACGGTATCAGGCGAGCCGACCCTGGCATATCGGCGTCGCGCTCGATGCCCTCGCCCGTCGCATGACACCGGATATCCTCGTCGTCAGCGATGTCAGTCAGGTGAAGCTCTGGACACCGCTCCAAATACCCGCCTCGAACCCGGAATCGCATCTCCAACCGGGGTCGTGGGGAGCGATGGGCTATGCGGTGCCCGGTGTGCTGGCCGCCGGGCTCGTGCGACCAAAGAAGAAGGTCGTCGGTGTGACGGGCGATGCCTCATTCCTGATGGCGTGCAGCGATTTCGGCACGATCTGCAACCTCGGCCTCCCCGTCGTGATCGCAGTCCATGCAGATGAGCAGATCGGTATGATCCATCACGCGCTGCGGACCACCTTCGGGCGACCGTATGCGACGGAGATCGGACACGTCGATTTCGTCCGCTATGCGGAATCTTTCGGGGCGCGCGGTATCCGGGTCGATGAGCCGTCCGCAGTCGGCGCGGCCTGGGATGAAGCGCTTGCCGCCGATGGTCCCGTCCTGCTCGAACTGCGTGCCGGGCACGAATTCCCCTTCCCCTGGCCCGTCAGTCGCCTCGTGGCGCAGGCGGAGGGATAGGGCTTTTCCTCACACAGGTAACGTGGCGAGATAGTCCAGCGCACGGGCGACCGCCGCATAGGCGGTCCGAATGCGGGCGACCTGCTGCAGCGCATCATCGAGTGTCCCCGCCGCGCTCGCGCGCTCCACCGCCTCGCAGAGCGCGGCGAGTGTCGTCGCGCCAAAGAGCGCGCTCGTTGACTTCAGGGTATGGGCGGCGGATTGCAGGGCGGCGGGGTCATGACGGTCGAGTGCGCCGTCCATCGCTGCGATGAGATTGGGCGCATCGTCGAGGAAGCAGGCGATCAGGCCCGCGAAACCATGTTCGCCATCGTCATCAATCGTCGCACGGATGTCGTTGAGGGTTGCGGCATCGAGGACGCCTCGCACCGGGTCTTCATCTGCCGCGCCCTCGACCGCAGTACCGCGCGGTATCTCTCCGGAGCGCGCGTACGCGCGTTTCAGGGCGTCGATAAGTGCGGCGACCTGCACCGGCTTCATCAGGTAATCATCCATCCCCGCGTTCAGACACTTCTCGCGGTCGCCTTGCATGGCATCGGCAGTCATGGCGATAATGCGGGGGCGGCTGGCGCGCGGCCAGCGCTGGCAGATGCGGCGCGTAGCTTCGAGGCCGTCCATCTCCGGCATCTGTACATCCATCAGCACGACATCGTAGCGCTGCCGCTCCAACGCCTGTAATGCCTCCAGCCCATTCGCCACAACATCGGGCCGGTAGCCCATCTTGCTGAGAAATTGGACCGCCAGCCGCTGATTCACCATATTGTCCTCTGCGAGGAGGATACGCAGCGGCATCTGCACCGCGAGCTGCGGGTCGAGGCGTTGCGGCGCGACGGGTCGCGGTACCTTCGCGATCGTATCGAAGATGCTCATCAAGACGTCATGGAGTTGCGACTGCTTGATTGGCTTCGCAAGGAAGGCAGCGAAGAGGCCCCGGTTACCTTGCTCGTGCCGCCCCATCGAGGTGAGCATCACGAGGGGTAGCGCGTGCGCGTCGCGTTGCGCACGGATGGCGGCGGCGAGCGCCATGCCATCCATGCCCGGCATCTGCATATCGAGGATCGCGATATCGAAGGGATCACCGCGCTCGATCCATGCGAGCGCTTCCGCGCCGTGTGCCGCGCTCCGCGTGCGCATCCCCCAATTCTGAGCCTGCACGGTGAGAATGCGGCGATTCGTCTCGTTGTCGTCCACAATCAGGATGCGTCGTCCGGCAAGCGATGGCTGCACACTGCGTTGCCAGAGGCGCATCTGTGATGGCACGGTTGCGGCGGTGATCGTGAAGAAGAAGGTCGAGCCAACTCCCGGTCCGCTTTCCACCCACATGGTGCCGTCCATCAGTTCGGCGAGCCGTCTGCTGATCGCGAGGCCGAGGCCGGTGCCGCCGTAGGTCCGCGTCGTCGAGGCATCGACCTGGCTGAAGGACTTGAACAAGCGATCCATCCGCGCTGCGGGGATGCCGATACCGGTGTCGCGCACCGCGAACCGTACCCGGTGTCGCTGCTTCCCCACTTCCTCCGTCGAGACCGATACGACGACCTCGCCCGTTTCCGTGAACTTGATCGCATTGCCGATCAGATTGACGAGCACCTGACGCAGGCGCGTCACATCACCGATCACGGTCCCCGGCACACCATCGTCAATCAGGTAGGCGAGATCGAGCCGTTTCTCGGCGGCGCGCGGCGCGAGAAGGTCCAGCGCCTCCTCGACACAGTCGCGCAGATCGAATGGCTGCGTCTCCAGATCGAGGTTCCCCGATTCGATCTTCGAGAAGTCGAGGATGTCATTGATGATCGTGAGTAAGGCGTCCCCGCTGGCGCGGATCGTCTCCGCGTACTCCTGCTGCTCCGGCGTCAGCGGGGTATCGAGGAGAAGGCCCGTCATACCGATCACACCATTCATCGGCGTGCGGATCTCGTGGCTCATATTGGCGAGGAACTGGCTCTTGGCGCGGTTGGCGGCGTCCGCCGCTTCTTTGGCGGCGCGCAGCTCTGTTTCTGTGCGTTTACGCTCCGTCACATCATTGACGAGCACGAGGCGCGCGGGTCGCCCGCGAAATGTCAGTCCGTTACTGATCGTTTCGACCGCGATCAGCGTCCCATCTTTGCGACGATGATGCCACTCACTGACCGCGCGATGATCGGTGCGCTCCGGCAACTGCACCATGAGGCGCGCGAAATCCTCGCTTTGGCGGATGTCGGCAAGGGTCATCGTGAGAAATTCATCGCGTGTGTAACCGTAGTGCGCGACGGTCGCATCATTGACGGCGAGGAAGGCGAGCGTTTCCCGGTCATAGACCCACATCGGGTTCGGGTTCCCCTCGAAAAGGAGCCGGTATTGCTCCGCTGCTTCCGCAAGCGCACTCGCGGCATGACGGCGCTGGGTGATGTCCGTCATTGTGCCGATCAGGCGAACGCAGGCACCGCGCACATCGAACTGCGGGATCAGGCGGGTGATGACCGTCGCCTGCCGATCGCGGGTGAGAACGCGCTCTTCGTAGCTGACGGAAGCGCGTATTCGCACGGCCTCGCGACCCTTCGCAGTCAGGAGGTCTCCCTGCGCGGCGGGGAGAAAATCGGCAAGCCGCTTGCCCACTGCCTGCACGGCGGCGAAGCCGGTCAGTTGCGTATAGGCCGAATCAACATGCATACAGCGGAAGGTCTCTTGGTCGGAATCGGGATCGGGTTCGAGCAGAAAAAGCGCGTCAGCGATCGGCTCCGCACCGACCCGAAACTGCTCTCTGTCCACCATCGCTGTCGCCACCTCTCTGACGCGGGTGATAACGACATTGCCATCTACCCATGACCACAAGATTACACTATAGTCAACGGATATATTAGGCAGATGTTACGGCTTCTCTTTCCCCATATTCGCTGCGCGCGGCACAATCTCCTGTGCCGCACGGACACGATGACGCGGCGAAGGCGGGTTCCTCGCTCTCTCTTCGACCAGCGCATGACCGCTGTGCAGTGCCCCGGAATGACGGGTACGTGCGTGGTCTCTGATGCCAGGTGCGATACAATGATGCGAGACACGTCGGAGTAATGGAGGGGAGAGGCGCGTGCAGTGGGCTGAGATCGTTCTGGGAAATCTCAAGGAACACGATGTCCGTCTGATGACGTACGTACCAGACAACATGCTGATTCCGCTGATCGATGGCGCACAGGCGGACCCACACTTCACCGCGTTCACTGCCACGCGCGAGGAAGAAGCGATCGGCATCGCCTGCGGTGCCGATATGGCGGGGATGCGCGCGGTCGTGCTGATGCAATCGAGCGGCTTCGGCAATATCCTCAACGCGCTCGCCTCACTCGCCGTCCCCTATCAACTCCCCCTCCTCATGTTCATCTCCGAGCGCGGCGTGATCGGCGAATACAACTCGGTGCAGATGCCGATTACCCGCGCCATCCGCCCGACATTAGATGCGCTCGGCATCCCCCATGTCACACTGGCGCGCGAGGACGAACTGCAATTCCTCACCCATCGGATGATCCGCCAGTGCTTTCAGACGCGCACACCGACCGCACTCATCCTCTCGCCGCTTCTCACCGGCGGAAAGACAGATGTGTGACGAGCAATGAGCGATGACCGGGTGCCCTTTGGGCAGGAAGCAATGAGGAGGCAATAGAATGGTTCTTGAGGAGACGGCTACTATGACACGGAAGCCTGCGACGCCGATGGAGCGACTGGCACTCACGCGCATCCTTGTATCGCTCCTGACGCATGAGGAAGCGATGATCGCGGGGATCGGCAATACGAACTTCGACCTCATCGCCGCCGGGCACCGCCCGCAGAACTTCTATATGCTCGGCTCGATGGGCCTCGCCCTGCCGATTGCCCTCGGCGGCGCGGTCGCGCAGCCGCACCGGCGCTTTTTCGCCCTCGAAGGGGACGGCTCACTGCTCATGAATCTCGGCTGCCTCGCCACCATTGCCGTAGTCGCACCGCGCAACCTCACCATCATCATCTGGGACAACGGGCTCTATCAGATCACCGGCCAGCAACGCGCCGCGACCGGCAGCGTGACGGACATCGTCGGCGTCGCGCGGGCAGCCGGCATTACGCAGAGCGTGTGGGCCGCGGACGAAGCGGACTTCGCCCGCCGCGTCACCGAATCCCTCACGAGCGACGGCCCACACCTGATTGCTGCCTACGTGGACAACGCCCCCGGCGCGTCTCGCCCCGAACGCGATCCGGTGCTCCTGCGCGACCGCTACATGCGCGGAATTCAGCAATGAGCAATGAGCAATGAGTGAGGGATTCCCGTCCTCATTGCTCGTTGCTCGCTAGAGAAACTTCCAGGACTTGAGTACCGGGTCTGCCTGCGCGTTGAAGGTGTCTGCGCGTGCCTGGGTTTCCGCCTGACGGGTCGAGACGAGCTGATTCTGGATTGCGACTTCGTAAACCACGCCACTCTTGAGGCAATAGATACGCGTGAATGACGCCCGCACGCCGGAGGTCATAAAGGAGTAATCGATCGATCGCGCGGGCTCGCCGCCGAGCATGGTGGGCTGCTTGCCCTTTGGCCCTGGGTCATAGCCGAGCGGGTTCTTCTTGAGGACATCGTTGATCTGCTGATCGACCACCTGATCGAGCGTGAGCCCGGTCGGTGCCGCATTCGCCTGCACGGTGAAACTTTCCACGCTTGTCTCATCCGTAAACCGCGCGACGAAGGCCCCACCCAGTGATGCATCCTTCCAACTCGCGTCCGGCACGAACGAAAAACGCCCCTTCGGGTCTTTGAACAGGGTGCCGGGCGCAACTGCGGCGGTCGCTTGCCCCGTTGCCCCCGTCGCTGCACGCGTAATCGTCGGTGTCGATCCGGCGGCGCGCGTGCCACCGGCAGCAGTCGACGCGGCGGAACTCGCGGTCGAGGCCCGCGTCGCCGTCGTATTCCCCGCCGCAGGGCTCGCCGCAGGAGATGCGGCGGATGAGGCACTCGCAGCAGTGGGCGGAGGGGCAACGGTCGGCAGGCTCGTCGCAGCAAGGGCAGCGACCGGCGCTGCCGTCGATGCAGGTAATGATTCCCCCGCGCTACTGCCGCCGCAGCCAACGAGGAGGAGCATGGGCAGGCCAAGGCAGAGAGATGAAAGCCAGGCCCTACGTCGTATCATCACTGTCCCCCTTTTATTCAGTTGCGATGCGACATCCAGAAGACGAGGGGACACAACGCCCCTCATTGCTCATTGCTCGTTTACCTGCGGAGGTGCCCGCGCGCCGACCGAAGACCGCGCCACTGGCGAGACCACTCCCGCCGGGGTAGTTGGAAGAGAATAACCCGCCGACCAGTTCCCCCGCCGCGTAGAGGCCGGGAATCGGGCGATCCGCACGGTCGAGCACGCGTGCGCCACGGTCGATCTTCACCCCACCGAAGGTGAAGGTGATGCCACAGGTGACGGCGAAGGCGAGATAGGGCGGCGTATCGAGTGGGAGCGCCCAATTGCTCTTGGGCGGGGCGATGCCGACCGTCCGCACGCCGTCCTTGATCGCCGGGTTGAAGTCGCCCGGTTGGATCGCGGCATTGAAGGCGGTGACGGTCTGTTCGAGCGTGTCCGGATTGAGACCCAACTGCGTCGCGAGGGCGCGGACCGTTTCCGCTTCATGGCGTGAAACGCCGGGCGCGGTGTATTCGTCCTGTCGCAGGAGCGGCGCGGTCTTCGCGTCGAACAGTTGATAGGCGATCGCGCCGGGCTGTTTGAGGATTTCCGCGCCGTATTTCGCGTAGGTGTAGTTCCTGAAATCCGCCCCCTCATCGAGGAAACGCACTGCGTCCCGATTGACGACGATGCCTATGGGATAGGACTGCTTCGAGAAGCGGTGCGCGATCTCCCGGTCGCCGCTCGGCGGCGCGCCCGCGTCCCACTGGATGGCGTGGCAACCGCTCCAATGACCGTAGGGCTGCGCGCCGCCATCGAGGGCAAGCTGGAGGACTTCTCCCGTGTTGTAAGGTGTGCCACGCACCTTCGCGACATCCCAGTTCGGCCCGAGGTAGGCAGCCCGACGCTGCGGGTCGGCCTCGAACCCACCACTCGCCAGCACGACCGCCCGCGCCCCGATCTCGATACGCCCCTCCGGCCCCGCAACCATCACACCCGTCACCGCGCCCCGTGCATCGCGCGTCAATCCGACGACCGGGCTGTCGTAGTGGATCGCGATACCGCGTGCGCGCGCGGCCTGGGTATGTTGGGCGATCAGCCCCTTCCCTTCACCGACGGTGCCGAGGGGCAGATTGCCGAAGAAGCGGGAGACGCCCCCGACCGTGAACGACTGCCGCTCATACATCAGCTTCCAGCGGATACCCTTCGCGTGCATCCAGCGCACGGTATCCGCGATGTCGTGGACGAGGATCGCGGCGAGATCGCGGTCACATCTTCCCTCGGTGACGCGCACCATGTCCGCCATGAACTGGTCGGGGGTGTAGGGCGGCAGGTCCACCTGGGTGGCCTGTACGTCCGTCAGGTCATCGAGAATCGGGCGGAGGTCATCGAGCGATGAGAAGGTCGTCCGGGTCGCGCCCGCCGTGAAGTAGCTATTGCCGCCCGCCCATTCGCGCGGCGCTTTCTCAAGGATCAGCACGCGCGCGACATGCTCGCGGGCCGCCTGCGCCGCGCAGAAGCCCGCGTTCCCGCTCCCCACCACCACGACATCATATTGCTCCGGCATCCCGCCCTCCCGACAACCCCACAGGCAACATCCCGATCCCATCCCGGGACGATGATACGGAGTCTAACATGGAGCGCCGACAGCATAGCGATCTCGCACATGCGGATTCATCCATCGGTGTCGTGCGGTCAGATTCAACGCACTCAGGGTAGGCGATCCGGTGCGTGCATCATTCCTTCAACAAACGCTTTGATTTCCGCGCTCCCCGTCAGATGCAACCAGATCGGACCCTGCGCGGGCGCGAAGACGAGAGCGAAGGTGAAAAATGGGCAGCATTCTCGCTCATGCATGACAAAGTCAGAGAGCGTTTGCGCCCAGTGCGTGTCACCGGGGAAACGAAAGGCGTATCCATCCGATAGTTCGCGTCGCTCCTGATAACCGCCAAAGACTGTGCGCCCGATGCCCGCGCTCCACGCCGCCTGCTCCTCTGCGGTGAGCGTACACGCGATTGGTATCTCTGGATTCGCTTGATCGATCTCATGCTGCACCATCGGAGACATCTCCTGTTCTCTCGGTAGACGCGAACGCCCGATGCGTCCGCTTCAGTGGTACGATACGACTTCAAGTGCAGTTGAAGTCAAGGAGCCAAGGAGCCGATAAATGTCCATGTATGACCTGACAATTACCGAAGTGGCGCGCTGCGCCAATCTCCGTCCCTCCGCGATCCGCTACTACGAGCGCATCGGTCTCCTGCCCGCACCGAGACGAGTCAGTGGTCGGCGTCGGTACGATGCAGGAGTGCTCGAAACACTGGCGATCATCGCAGCGGCACAGGCAATGGGTTTCACCATCGCCGAGATTGACACGCTCCTCCATGGCTTCGCGCCCGACACCCCTGCCTGGAGCCGCTGGCAGACGCTGGCGACGGAGAAGCTCCCGGAGATCGACGCACTGATCCTGCGCGCGCAGGGAATGAAGCTGCTGCTCGAACGATCGCTCCACTGCGAGTGTCTGACGCTCGATGCCTGTGCGCGAGCGCTCGCGGCCTGCTCCACGCAGGCCACGTGAGCCCGCTCACGCTCTACGGCGCGGGGGCGGTATCCCTCATGCTCATTTCCTATGCCCTCGAACGGCGCTCTGCCTGGTGGGTGTTGGTTTTTGCCCTCGCCTGCGCCGCGTCCTCAGCCTATGGCTTCCTCGCAGGAACCTGGCCATTCGGCGTGGTCGAGGGCATCTGGGCGCTGGTGGCCATCCGTCGCTGGTGGGAACGCCACGACGCGGGATAAGAGCGAAACCGGGGATGAACCGCAGAGACGCAAAGAGCGCAAAGGACGCAAAGGAGGGAAGGGATTCTTATTTTTCTCCCCTCTTTGCGTCCTTTGCGTCCTTTGCGTCTCTGCGGTTCTCCCCGGTTTCTCCCGGCTCCGCCCCTCAACGGGCGATCAGGCCATTCGCGCCGGGGGCGGGGAAGGTGCCGACCGCGCCGAGCGATTCCAGCCCACCCCCGGCTTGAAGGGCAAACGCTTCGACCGTGCCGGAGACTGAATCGAGCGCGTAGAGGAAGCGGTTATCGCTGCTCAGAGCGAGATCGCGCGGCTTCTTGCCCGCGCGGGCGGTGATACCGTCCGCATTCAGGAGCGCGATCTTACCGCTCGAATCGATCGTGTAGGCGCTGATTACTGCGGAACCGGTGTTGGCGACGTAGGCGTACTTCCCGTCCGCAGTCGCCACGATCCAGCACGCCCCCGTTAGCTTCGCAGGCACCGCCTTACTGACGAGCTTGAGGCTCCCCTTCTCACCGACGGCGAACGAACTCGCCGCCCCTTTCCCCTCGGCATCGCCGAAGTTGTCTGCGGTGAGGAGCAGCCCATCATTGGCGAAAACCAGCGAAAAAGGCGCTTCGCCCCCGCTCGCCTGCGCGCTCGGCGGACCTGCCACGCCGTTACTGCCGACCGAATAGGTGACGATCTTGTTCGTCGCCTTCTCCGTGACGGCAAGGAGATCGCCCTTCGGGCTGAAAAGCACCTGACCGGGATCGACATTACCCGTGCTGCTGAGCGCTTTGGTCGAGTTTGCCAGCGGCACGAGGCTGTTGCTCCGACTCATCGTGAAGGCGGTAATGTTGCCCTTGCCCGGTCTCTGCCGGTCGTAGTTGAGGACATATAACACATCGCCGTGGATCGTCAGGCTGATCGGGCGCGGCCCATTCGAGGCGACTTTATCGACGTAGGAGAGACCATTGTCCTGCACGGCGAGAATGGAGATGTCGCCACTGCCGCCATTGCAGGCAAAGAGCAGCTTGCCATCCGGGCTGAGCGCCAATGCGCCCTGCGAGCCGAGCCCTTCAGTATCCTGTTGGTCCCCCACGCCTTTCCCACCCGTCGGCGTGAGGCCGATCATCGTCAATTTGCCATCCGCCGCACGGTTGAAGACGGCGACCGCGTTGGTCGATTCCTGATTCGTCAGGGCATAGACGGCCCCCGCTCTGCCTGCCCCCGGTGTCGCATTCCCCCGGTTCGCAACATTCGTTGCCAGCGCAATGACGCTGGAGACTGTCGTGCTCACGCCCCCCGCATTCGGGGTGCTCGCCGGTGAAGCGGCGGTGTTGGTCGCAACAGTGGGCGTGAGCGGCGGCGAAACACCACTACAGGCGGCGAGAATCATCGTCGCGGCACTCACACCCAGCGTGCCAAGGAACGCACGGCGCGTCAGCACAGTTTGCATGGTCTCCCCTTCGCATCGCTTCTCTTCCTATGATCTCTAACGATCAGGTATCCTTGTTTGTGATCCTCATTAAGGACGAGTAGATGCGATGCGGGGTTCCACTGGCAGGTCACCACGATCAACCCGGTGTCGCCCCCTGGGTATTGACGTAGAGGGCATAGATGGACTGGCTGGCGGTCATGAAGAGGCGGTTGCGCTTCGGGCCGCCGAAGCAGACATTCGCGCACGCTTCCGGCAGGCGGATGCGCCCGATCAGTTGGCCGTGCGGCGTGAAGACAAGCACGCCGTTGTAGCCAATGCCCATCGTGCGGGCATTGCTCCCGCACCAGAGGTTGCCGTAGACATCGGCACGCATTCCGTCCGGCCCGCACTTCACGCCGTCAACCATCATGTCCGTGAAGACACTGCCGTTGGTGAGCGTGTGCGTGTCCGTGACATCGAACACGTTGATATCCCGCGTCTCGGGGCCGGTATCGCACACATACAGTTTCGTATAGTCGGGAGAGAAGCAGAGGCCATTGGGGTACGCGAGTGCATCGGTGACGCAATCGACGCGACCGCTCGGATCGACACGGTAGACGGCGGTCGGCAGTTGCCGCTCTTGTCCACCCCCCTCCCCATCGCCGAGACGGGGGTTCAATATCCCTCCCGCGTCCGGCTGGCCCTCAAAGAGGGACGCACCATATGGGGGATCGGTGAACCAGATACTGCCGTCAGGATGGGGGACGAGGTCATTGGGTGAGTTGAATCGCTTGCCGTCGTAGCGATCTGCGATGACCGTCAGCGAGCCGTCATGCTCCCACCGGACCACACGGCGAGTGAAATGCTCGCAGGTGAGCTGGCGACCCTGAAAGTCGAAGGTGTTGCCGTTGCTATTGCGCGAGGGGCTACGGAATGTCGTCACACGGCCATCTTCCTGGAGCCAGCGGTATTGCACATCGCCGCCGACATCGCTCCAGACGAGATAGCGCCCCTGACCGGACCAGGCGGGCCCCTCCGCCCACATCGACCCGGTCCACAGACGCCGCAGCGGGGTATTGCCGACGATTAAGCTGTTGAACTGCGGATCGACGACGACGATATCGGGGTCCGGGTAGCTGCTCGGTGGCGCGTCCGGCCCCCACTGGCGGGGCGGCAGGGTGATCGTACTCGGTGGGATACCGGGGGCCGGTGATTGCAGGCGGGGCGTTTCGTCCGTCACAGGTCATTCCTCCATCCACGAAGGGCAAGGTATCGAGTAGTGGGAAGCCATCTCGTACAACCCCTTGACCCTCACCGTACGTGAGGGTGTACCGTTTTCTGGCTGGGAGTATGCCTACGATGACACAATTACGCCATAGTTCTGTCAAAATGCCGCGTATGTCTGCGCGCATACTCGTCGTGGTACGAAGAGTGCGCTACCCTCGGGAGCGCGTGGTTTATAAAGGAGAACGACAATTATGGTGCAATCGATCACATCCGCACCGTCGGCAGCACAACCGTCGACCGGCGTCGCGTTTGAACGAAATACCTCCCCGGTGGTGCTCCGGACACAGGGGCTCAAAAAGCAATATGGTCGGGTGACCGCCGTGCAGGATGTCTCGATCACGGTGCAGCAGGGCGATGTCTTCGGCTTCCTCGGCCCGAACGGCTCAGGCAAGACGACGACTGTCGCGATGATCCTCGGCCTGATCGAACCGACCGCAGGCAATGTCGAACTCTTCGGGCAGACGACGAAGAGTGGGCGACACAACGCGCTCAATCAGGTAGGCAGCATCATCGAATCACCGGCGTTCTACCCCTTCCTCTCCGGGCGGGACAACTTGCACGTCGTGGCACAGCTACGCGGTGTGCCCGCGCCGCGCATCGCGGAGGTGCTTGATCTGGTCTATCTGACCGATCGCGCGGACCGCAAATACAATGCCTATTCGCTCGGCATGAAGCAGCGGCTGGCAATTGGTGCCGCCCTGCTCAACGACCCCGAACTGCTGATGCTCGATGAACCGACGAACGGGCTCGACCCGGAAGGAATGGTCGAGGTCCGCAACCTCATCCTCCACCTGGCAGCGCAGGGCAAGACGATCTTTCTCTGCTCGCATCTGCTGGCGGAAGTGCAGCAGGTCTGCACGCGCGTCTCGTTCATCAATCGGGGCGTGATCGTCAAGCAGGGAACGACCGAGGACTTGCTGCGCACCGGCAATTTTCACTATGTCGAGGTACACGACCTGCCGCGCGCCATCGCACTGCTGCGCCAGCTGCCGACTGTCACGGAGGTGCGCGCCGAGGGAAATGGCTTGCAATTCGCCTGCGAGGGCGACGTGGCGGAGGTCGCGACCGCGCTCATCGGCGGTGGCCTGCGACTCACACGCCTCCAGCCCATCGAAACGAGCCTCGAATCGATCTACCTTGAAATCGTCGGCGCGGATGCCCAGCAGCCGCAGCCCGGCATGAACGCTGCGCCCGCGGGGCGCTCATAAACTCGTATTCACAAAAGGAGCAGCACCGCAATGGGTAGCATGATTGCCGCAAATTTTTCAAGCTTCGCAAGCGACCGATGCCCTGGTGGATGCTGGGGATCATGGCCACGATCACCACCATCGTCTTCACCGTGAACTATCAACTCGGTCACCACAGCAGCAGCGCCAGTACGGTACAGACATCGCTTAACCGCGTCTATCTCCCGCACGGCGTCAATACTGCGGTCTCGGCTGCGACATCGCTTTGGGGTATCCTCATTGTCGTCGCGGTCGCGGTCGTCGTCGGCAACGAGTTCCAGTACGGCACGATCCGCACGCAACTCGCGATGGGTCTGCGACGCGTCCCCTACATCCTCTCGAAGGCAATTGCCGTCTTCCTCGCCGGGATGATCGGCCTCGCCGTCATCATCCTCTTCGGAATCGGCCTCAGCGTCCTCCTCACCGCCATTGACGGCGTCTCGATGTCATGGAGCAGCGCATTCGGGCAAGAGTTCTGGCAGGGGATCGGCGCGACGCTGCTCGGCACGACGACGACCTTCACGCTCGGTCTCTTCATCACCCTCCTCGCGCGGCAGGTGGTCGCCGGTGTCGCGGTCGTACTCGGGTATACCATCCTGGAAGGGACGATCACGAGCCTCCTCACCGGCCTCGGCGGCGGTTGGGCGAAGGCGGTCAACCTCTTCCTCAGCCCGAACCTGCGGGCGATCTCCTATGGCCTCAATCGATCGGACAACTTCAACAAGCACCTGCTACCAACCACGGCCGCCGTTGCCCTCCTCACGGCCTACACGATCATCTTCCTCACCGTCAGCCTCGTCATCTTCAACCGCCGCGATGTGAAGGGCGCAGCCTAACGAAGTAACGAGTAGCGAGTAACGAGTAACGAGTCGTGGCAGCACGGGCGTATACTCGTTACTTGCAACTCGTTACTCGTTACTCCCCGGAGGGGCGATGGCGACGATACTCTTGGTCGAAGATGAACGGGACCTCGCACTGCTGGTGCGAGGAAGCATGGAGGCGGAGGGGCATACCGTCTATGTCGCTTCGGATGGGGCGGTCGCGCTCGAATGGGCACGGCACGAGGAGATCGACCTCATCATCCTCGACCTGATGCTGCCGAAAATCGACGGACTGGAAGTCTGCCGCCGGATCCGCCGCACTTCGATCACGCCGATCCTGATGCTGACGGCGAAGGGCACCGAACTGGACCGCGTGCTTGGTTTGGAGATGGGTGCGGACGATTACCTCGTCAAGCCCTTCGCGATGCGGGAACTGCTCGCCCGCGTCAGCGCCATCCTCCGGCGGATGGAGATGATGCGCGAGGCGCAGCAGGAACCGGACGCAGAGACGGTCATCGACCTCCCCGGCCTCCATATCGACCCCGCCGCTCATGTCGTGATCGCGGACCGTCGGTCGGTCGCCCTCACCGCCAAGGAATTCGCCCTCCTCCATCTTCTCACCGCCAATCCCGATCGGGTCTTCAACCGCGAATATCTGCTGGAGCGCATCTGGGGTGACGACTACGAGGGGCTGGATCGTACCGTCGATACCCACGTCCTGCGGCTACGGAAGAAACTCGGCGGCACGGGTACCGTCGCGGATCGCCTCGTCACCCTCTGGGGCGTCGGCTACAAATTCGAGCGGGAGTAGGGCCGATGCGTCGCACGTTCGTCAAGGATAGTGGCGGGCTTCAGCCTGCCAGGGCTTGGGACAGGCTGAAGCCCGCTCCCACCGATCCGCCTATCGCCGCGCCATCTCTCCCGCGCCGGGTGTGGCAGGCGTTCTGCGTTCCCGGCAACTGGTTCCGCCGCCGGTGGATGTGGAAACTCGCGCTCTCCCATATCATCGTCGTCTTCATCGCCATCGCCGTCGTCCTCGTGCTCAATCTCGCCCTCGTGACGGGTCACCTCCCCATCCCCGGCTACAATCTCGGCAAGCAAATCGGTGAGGAGAGCATCGGGCGGCAGGCGCGCGCCTTCGCGCTCGCCCTTTCCACCGAGGAAGCGGCCGAACCGACGCTGCTTTCCAACCAGTTTCGCCGCTTCGTCACGGTCGCGTATGTCGGCAATTCGAGTCTCTCGACGGGGCAAATCCTCGTCGTGGACCGGCAAGGCATCCTGATCGATCAGGTGAACAGCGCCCTCCCGCTCGGCGTGCCGGTGAACGACCCCGAAGCGCCCGAGATGACACAACTCGTCCGCAACGCCCTGGCAGGTGAAACGAGCCTCTCCTCCGCACGGCTTTATGCCTTCCACAGCAGCACGGGCGTCTATGCTGCCGCCTACCCGATTATGGATGGCGCGAACCGGCCTGTTGGGGCGATCCTTCTGCGTACCGCGCGGCAAGAACCCTTCCTCCGTGTATTGCGGCAGTCCGTGCCGGGCTTCTTTGGTACATCACCGATGGTGGCGCTGCTCGTCTGGGGTCCGGTCGTCGTGACCGCCATCGTCGTCTCGATCCTGCTCTCACGAACCCTCACCCGGCGGCTGCGGCGGCTCGAACGCGCAGCGAAGGAGATCGCGGCGGGCAACCTCGATCAGTATGTACCGGTGACGAGCACCGATGAGGTGGGACAACTTGCGGAGCAGTTCAACCGGATGACGGCCCAGGTGCGCGAGGCGATCGAGAAGCAGCGCGCCTTCGTTGCGAACGCCTCGCATGACCTGCGCACCCCGATTGCCGTCACTCAGGGGCACCTCGATGGCTTGCTGCACGGCGCGCAAGCCCATCAGTTCGACCCGGACACCGTGCGGTCACTGACGACGATAGAGCGGCAGACACACCATCTCAGCCAGCTCGTGAACGATTTACTGGCCGTGGCGATGCTCGATGAGGCCGCCCAACGCACGCAGATCGAGTCACTGCCTATCGTCCCGCTTGTCACCGAGGTCGTTGACTCGCTACGGGACAATGCCCGCACGCAGCGGAAGGTGACCCTCACCACCCGACTGGCACCCGATCTGCCATCTGTCCGTGCAGACCGCGAGCGGTTGCGGCAAGCGCTCACGAACCTCGTGCAGAACGCCCTGCGCTATACGCCTGCCGGTGGCGCGGTGCTCGTTTCGGCGGAGCAACGCGGCGCGTCCATCGCCCTCGCCGTCACGGATACCGGGATCGGCATTGCGGAAGAGGACTTACTGCACGTTTTCGAGCGTTTCTATCGGACCGATCCCGCGCGGGGCCGCGACACAGGCGGCACCGGCCTCGGCCTCGCCATCGTCAAGAGCGCGGTGGACGCAATGGGCGGTGAAATTACTGTTGAAAGCCAGGTCGGCAGCGGCAGCCGCTTTACCATCGTCCTGCCCGGCGGATAATGGCACCGATCAGATCGCACCCGTTCTGACCCTCTCAGGGCTGAACGACGATGATTGTGAAGTAATGGATCCCATCCGTGCCAACCGCATGTCCGACCCCCGCGATTGTGAAGCGCGGATCGAACAGGATCGCGTGGTGCTCCGGGCTGGCGATCAGTGCGCGTGCCGCCTCGGTGGGACTGTCCGTGAAGTTGTTCTCCTGGATCGTCTCGCCCGCCAGTTGACCGGTTATTCCGTAGATCGGCATCAGGTCAAGGAACGTCATGCCATCAGGCGAGGCGTGGCCGAAATAGTGGTGTGTCGCCATGTCGGCACTGCGCGCGCGTGCCAGCAGGGTGGTTTGCCTATCGATCGGCGGCTCGGACAATCCCGCGCTCGCGCGAGCGTTGGCGATGAGTGCCCACACCGCGTTTTCCTCCACACTCAGCGCCGGCCCCGCGATAGCCCCCGTCGGTATCGCTGCCGCAACTGCCAGCGGCGCGAGCGACACGAAGAGTACAAGGCACGTGAGAAGCGAAATGGTCCGCAATCGCGCGAGAAGTATCGACATCATGAAATCCTTCCGAAAGAGTGTGAGCGAATAATCGTTGGTGCGCTCGGCAGGTGCCGACACTACCGAGCATGACGGGTGGAGCCATCACTTCGAATGCAAGAGCAGGCTGAATTCATGACAGATTGATCAGGTTTGGGTACGATCGCGATCCATGACTGTTCGCATCACCTCACGTCACCGTGAGCGATCTCGGTAGGACCGATGGGCAATTACTGCGAAGAAAAATAGAGAGAATTACCTAGTTATTTATGGGCTTTGGTTCTAAAATAATCTATTGAAGACAAATGGATCATAACGTGTTATGATGTGTTTATAAACGTAAGTGATATCGCACGTGCGGTCCGGTGGTGCACCGTTCCTCTCCGCTCGTGTCATGTTGACGAGACGTTGCAAAAAGAGGCCCGGTAACGGCCTCGCCGATCGCGGTCCTCGACCATCCCTCTCCTCCTATTCCATCACGAGAATGGCCATTCTCGCGATATTTAGCTGGAAAATGGCCCCTGCCCGCTCGTGAAAAATCAGGGATGTCGATCCGGCGAGGGAATCCCCTGCCCGCTTTGGGCGCGGTAGCACCCTACCGGATCGTCCCCAATGAAGGAGCGTTGCCAGATGCATCTATGGTATGCCAAGTGGAAATGGTCCGCTCAATGGCTACTTGTCATCGTCTCCCTGACGCTCGTCGGGGTCGGCACGCTCACCGTGCCACCGATCAATGTACGCGCGGCGATCGCGCCCACCGTGCTCGGCACGGCGCAGAGCTTCGCGGTACTGGGCGGCTCGACGGTGACCAACACTGGCCCGACCGTCATCACCGGTGCCAACCTGGGTGTCAGCCCGGGCAGCGCGATCACGGGCTTCCCGCCGGGGATTGTCACCGCGCCGGGGACGATCCACGCCACGGACGCGGTCGCCGCGCAGGCACAGAGTGATGTCACGACCGCGTACAATGTCCTCGCGGGGCAATCGTGCAGGACAAACCTCGCCACGGAACTCGGCGGACTGACGCTCACGCCGGGCGTCTATTGCCAAGCGACCGCAGGTTTGACGGGGACACTGACGCTCGACGCGCAGGGAAATCCCAATGCCGTCTTCGTCTTCAAGGCCGCCAGCACGCTGATCACCGCGAGTAACGCCTCGATTCGTATGATCAATGGCGGCTCGCCGTGCAACGTCTATTGGCAGGTAGGCAGCTCCGCCACCCTTGGAACCAACACCGCGTTCGTCGGCAATATCCTCGCGCTGACGAGCGTCACGGTGACCACCGGCGCGACGGTGGCAGGGCGGGCATTGGCACGCAATGGTGCGGTGACGTTGGACAGCAACCGCTTCACGCCGAGTGCGTGCACGACTGCACCGATCAATACGCCGACGAATACGCCCACGAATGGCCCACCGACGACTGCGCCACCGAGTGGGCGGAACTCGACAGCAACCCCGGTGTCGAGTGCGCCAGCAGGGCCAGGCATAGAGACACCGGTATCAATACCCGCGCCATCGATACCAGTTCCGCGGGCGGGCGCCACGGAGACGCCGAGCGCAACCGTGGTCGCGGGAACGCCGATCACGATACCTGGTACAGGGACACCGCCAGCGACGCTCGCTGCGGGGACACCGGTGAACGCAATACCAACTGCGACGCCTGCCAGAGAGACGCCCAGTAGTGGGACGCCCATTAGTGGAACGCCGACCTTCGCGTTCTTCGTAACCCCGACACCGGTAGTCACACGCGCGACGGGGACGCCCATAACGACTGTAACCACAGGGACGCCGACATCATCGCTCGCCACGGGAACGCCAGCTACAGGGACGCCGGTCTCGGTGACGCTCCCACTCGTCGGCACCGTGCCTATCCCCGTTGCCATGTCGAATACCGGCGGCGGCGGTATGGCGACACACTTCACGACGCCCACGGATGGAGTTGGTGATTCTCGCACCACTCCCCTCCTCTGGATGAGCATCCTCGTGGCACTCCTCGCGCTCGCGAGCACCGGACTGCTCTTCTTCACGCGTAAGCGCCGGTAGGAATAGAGCGAGCGGCGGGCCACTATCCCGATGATAGTGGCCCGCTGCCTGCGTCGCGATACGGAAAGGATTGAAGCACCATGTTCCTCCGGAGAAGCAATGGCCAAGGCGCGCAGCGCGCGATCACGATCGCCGTGACGGCCCTCGTGTTCCTGGGGCTGCTCACAGCGGTCGGGAATACTCCCGTGGTGGCCGGTGATACGGTGTCACCAGCGTTCACGATATCGGCCCAGGATGCAGGCATACCCGTGCGGCTGAAGATCCCTTCGATTGGCATCGACGCCGCGATTGAGACGGTTGGGCTGACGGTGGAGAACCTCATGGAGGTACCGCAGTACTACGATGAGGCCGCCTGGTATCAGCCTGGTCCACGACCCGGCGCGTCGGGCAACGCGGTCATCTCGGGGCATGTCGACTCGACAACCGGTGAAGCGCTCTTCTGGAATCTGCGTAAGCTCGTACCTGGCGACACGATTAGCGTGCTCGATGAGAACGGCATCGAGCGCCAGTTCGTGGTCACTGCGGCGGAGCGCTACGCGCCAGCGGACGTGCCGTTGGACAGGATCTTCGGTGCGGCGGACGGCATCCATCTCAATCTCATCACCTGTGATGCGGACACACCGTTCGATCGCGCCAGCGGTGCATATACGGGCTACCTGCTCGTCTATGCCGATGCGGTCGCATAAACGGCTCACGCTTTCGCAGCGACTGATTGCACCGCAGGTATGATTTTCCCCTCTTTGGGCCGGGGCCCAACCCTCACGCGGATCGGGAACTCACGGCGTGCGTCCGTTCGTTCAACTCCAGGCGATACCAGGGCTCACCGTAGGCCAGTGCGCCGGTATCGGCAAAACCAAACCGCTGGTAGAGCTGTTGGGCGGCAAGGTTCCTCGGATTGACCGTCAGATTCACGCTACGACACTGCGGATACTGAGTTCGGAGCATATCGACAATAGCCTGAAGTGCGGCGTACCCGTACCCTCGTCGTTGCTGGCGGGAGTCTATGAAGAAGTGATTGATCCAGCATCGGTCGGTGCGCCCCGGCTCATGGACGAGCACGAAGAAACCGACAATCTGATCGTCCGCATAGATGCCGAAGGGAGCAACGTTTGCCCCACCCGGCTTTATGTATGCTTTTGCGAGCGCCAGGGCCACCGGTGCTGGTGATCCTGAAAGAAATGGCAGTTGCGCGGGAAGGACCATGAGGTCGAGTGCTGCCCGCCAGTTCTCGCTCGTGATCGCCCGTAACGTGACAAGGGCCGTGTCTTGGCGCTCTGGCCGCGTGCGTTCAGGCATACCCATGTGAAGCTCGATTCACCATCATCTCTCCCGTGTCTTCTTAGCGCAGTACCAATCCCGACGCTCGATCGATAGTATCTCACGCTGAGAAGAGTCTACCCGTCTCCGGCGCGAACAGGGGAGTGGATCGTGCGAGGGCATCGGCGTGAACGACGTTGGCGGCATCACGGCGAGCATGAAGATCGTCCATCTCTGAGAGACGTTCTGTATGCATGTGGAAGTACACAGCCCCGGCGCGGCGAACGTGCAGGTGTTGGGGGCGATGGCGATCCCCGGCGAGTTCTACGAGCAGCAGCACCACGAACAGATGCCGGATCGAGGCCGATATTCCATGCCTCGATACAAGACGGACGAGGAGAAAACCTCGTCCGTCTTTATGTGCAGCTACGTGAGGTGTAACCTCCACGAAAATTACTCGGTCTTTTTCGCCGCCGCCATTGCCTTGCCGATGTACTCCCCGTACTCCCCCATCCGTGGGTCGAGGGAGGGGTGGATGTCCTGGGGTTTTTCTTCCTGATACATCCGTTGCAGACTCTTCTCGATGCCTGGGTTGCCGCCGGTGAACTCCTGCACCAGCCCCATCCAGCGCTGCGCGAGGGCTTGCACCTGCGGGTCCGCCGGGTCCGTGCCCGCGTCCATCGCGTCGCGCACTTGGGCGATCAGTCGCGGCCATTCCGCCTCGACTTCACGGATGCGCTCGTCACCGACCGTCTGCCGCCGCTCTTTGAGCCATTCCTGTTGCTCGGGGGTGTAATACTTTTCCATTCTGCTCATCACCTCAATCGATGCCATCAATTCCGTGACGGTCGGCTCCTCCGCGCGCCGCAGCCGCAGCGCGATCGCTTCGAGGCGGTCGTGAAGCTGATGCTCCAGTGCGATCTGCTCCCGCAGCCTATCGAGGTGACCTTCGATCACCGCGAGGGGTGAACGCTCGCCCCGCTCCAGGCAATCGCGGACTTCTTCCAGCGAGAGACCGAGCTGCCGCAGCGACTTGATCTGCTGCAAGCGCGCCACATCGTCCGCCGTGTAGAGCCGGTAGCCCGCCTCACTGTGCTGCGAGGGCGTCAGGACGCCGATCTCGTCGTAGTAGTGGAGCGTGCGCACGGAAAGCCCCGCGCGCTTCGCCAGTTCGCCCACCTTCATGGCTGCGGGCCGCATGGTTGCCCTCCTTTCTTCCGGGCCGCGATGACCACAGGAAGACGGTACACCCTCACGTAACGTGAGGGTCAAGGGGTTCTGCGGACCACTCTACGACACGCACACCAGATGTGCCGACTGTGCAGGTAGGGGCACAGGAAAAGAGGGAGGCCGAAAGCCCCCCTCATGCCTCTTCTCATTCATCTCCGGCGTTACTTCGGTGCGATGTTTTGGTTGACGCGGAAGAGGTTTGTCGGGTCATAGGTCGCCTTCGTCGCGGCGAGCCGGTCGTAGCTATCGCGGTAGGTCGCGCGCACGCGGTCCGACCCTTCATCCATCATGAAGTTGATATAGGCACCCCCCGCAGAGTAGGGATGCAGCGCCTCCCAGTATTCCCGTGCCCAGGCGGTGATGCGATCTTTGTCCGCCGGATCGGGGCTGACGCCGACGATCACTTCCGCCCACTTCGCATCCCGGTAACTCCAGGGGGTATCGTCCTTGCCGACCCGGCCCGCGACCCCATCGATGGGATAGAGGTGCATCGTCGATTTCCCCGTCGGGAGTTGCGTGCCATGCTGCACATGGAGGGCAATCGCCTCATCGGAAAGCTCGTTGACGAAGTCCGCCTTCCAGTACCATTGATCGCCCGGCGGATAGATACCATCGAACATGCTCTGGAGCGCCGGGACCGGCAAGGGGCCGACCCAGTCGAGCGCGGGCGGGCCGAACTGGCTGCGGATCGGCGCGAAGAGCTCGTCTGCCTGCTCCATCGGCCCGGCGTAGCACCAGACGACGCCGCACATCGTCTTGCCATGCAGGTGCTCCGGGAACGGCGGCCCCGGCGGCACACCGAGGAAGGCGAAGAAGCCGGTGAGATTGTCGGGAGCGTTGGGTAGGAACTCGCGATACCAGCGCAGCACTTCAGCTGCTCGCTCCGGCTCCCAGAGCATCGGCCCGCCGTAGATCGTGCTGATCGGATGCAGCCGGAAAAGGAACGACGTGACGATACCGAAGTTGCCGCCGCCGCCGCGTACCGCCCAGAAGAGGTCGGGGTGCTCATCGGCGCTGGCAGTGACGAAACTGCCATCCGCCAGGACCATGTCGACCGCGAGCACATTATCGATTGACAACCCGCAGCCACGGGTAAGGTGGCCGAGACCGCCACCGAGGGTGATCCCCCCGACACCGGTGGTCGAGATGATGCCGCTGGGGAGCGCCAAACCGAAGGCGTGCGTGGCGTGATCGACATCGCCTAGCGTGCAGCCACCGTCCACGCGCGCAGTGCGCTCCTTCGGGTCGATGCGAATGCCCTTCATCAACGAGAGGTCGATGACGATGCCATCGTCGCAGACGCCGAGGCCCGCGCCGTTGTGCCCGCCACTACGGACTGCGACGAGGAGATTCCGCTCGCGGGCGAAGTTGACGGCGGCGATCACGTCCGCGACGCTCGTGCAGCGCGCGACCAGACCAGGTTTGCGGTCGATCATCGCGTTGTAGACGGTACGCGCCGCATCGTAGCCGTCATCGCCGGGGCCGATCAGTGGCCCGCGAAATCCTGCGCGCAATGCCTGCACGGCAGCCTCGTCGATACCGGAAATGGTCTCGATTGCCATGATGCATCCCTCCATACTATCGTCCCATACCACTACACTGGCAGCGTAGTGGGAACGACCGTGGAGGGACAACGGGGTTTTCCCTGGGTTTCCCCCAGGTCAGCCCTTGATTCAGCATCGCCCGAAACGGGGGGAAACCGCAGAGGACACAGAGGACACAGAGATCACAGAGGACACGGAGAGTAGTTTTTTCTTTCCCTTCTCTGTGTCCTCTGTGTCCTCTATGTCCTCTGTGCTCGTATCTCTCCTCCTCTTTTCCCTTCTCTGCGTCCTCTGCGTCCTCTGTGTCCTCTGCGGTTCTCCCCGGTTTCGCCCCGGATCAGAGGGTGCGCATCAGGAGGTGCCACGGGCTTGGCATCTCGCCGACGGGCACCTCGATCAGGACGGGTTCGTGCGAGGCGAGCGCTTCGCGCAGCGTCCCCTGCAGGGCGTCCGGTCCCGCGGCGCGCATCCCGGCGATGCCGAAGGCGTGCGCGAGGGCGACGAAATCGGGGTTCGTGAGGTCTGAGACGATCGTGCGGCCCCGATAGTTCTGCTGCTGAATCCGCTTGACATTCCCGAAGGCATTATCGTTGAAGACAATGGTGACGAGGTTGATGCCGTAGTGCTTCATCGTCGCCAGTTCCTGCACGTTGTACATGAAGCCGCCATCGCCGGAGACGCAGACGACTTTCTTCGCGGGGTTGCCTGCCTGCGCGCCGAGCGCGGTCGCGAAACCGCAGCCGAGCGTCCCCTGATAGCCGGGGCCAATCAGCGTGCGCGGTTCGTAGACCGGGTAGCCGACGCTCGCGAAGAAACTGATCTGCGTCACATCGTTGACGAGGATGCCGTCGTCCGGCAGTTCCGCGCGGATGGCGGCGGCGAAGGCGGCTTGCGGTTGCAGTTCAAAGAGCGTGTCTGCTGCCGCCTCTTTAATGGCGTTCAACTCCTTCTCGCGTGAAGGGCGCGGAGCGATGCCGTCCACCTGCGCGACGAGCGCGGCCAGCCCCGCCTTCGCGTCCCCGACGATGCCGATCGCCGGTGCGGGCTGGCGCGCCACCTCTCGCGGGTCGGCATCGATGCGGATCACCGTCGCGCCTGGCGGGAACGCCCCACTCCTTCGGATGGACGAACCGGCGTGCCGACCGCGAGCACGACGTCTGCGCTCGGGCAGCAGTTTCTGCCCGCCGAGGCCCGTCTGCGCGAGATAGTGACGGTCCGAGAGCGCGCCACGCGCATTGGAGGACATGACGACGGGCGCTTCGAGCATCTCCGCGAGCGCCCTGAGTTCCGGCCACGCCGCTGAGGAGAGGATGCCGCCACCGACGCAAATCACCGGCCGTTCCGCCCGCCGCAGCGCGTCCGCCGCCTGTGCGAGCAGATCGGGATCACCGGCGGATCGTTCGATCGGCGCGGAATCGAGCAGTTGCACATCGGCGGTCGCCGCCAATGTATCGGGCGGAATCTCGATCTCCACCGGGCGGGGGCGACCGCTCCGCAACTGCGTGAACGCCTCCCGCACGACGCCGGGGATCTCCTGCGGCGTCATCGCCCGCCCCGCCCACTTCGTCACGGAGCCGATCATCTCCAACTGATTCGGAATCTCGTGCAGTTGCCCGACGCCCTGCTCGATCATCTTCGAGTTGATCTGCCCCGTGATGCAGAGCACGGGCGAGGAGCAGGCATACGCCGTCGAGAGGGCGGCGCTGGCATTGAGTAGCCCCGGCCCCGGCACGACCATACAGGTGCCGATCTTCCCCGTCGTGCGCGCGTAGCCATCCGCCATATAGGCGGTCGCTTGCTCGTGCCGCGTGTGGAAGAGTTTGATACGCTCCTGCTCGTCATAGAGTGCATCGAACGCCCAGTCCAGTTGCACACCGGGCAGGACGAACATCGTCTCGATCCCCTCACCCTTGATCGCCCGCACCAACGCCTGCCCACCCGTCATCTCTGTCATATCTGCCTCATTTCTCAAAGGAGGTTGAGCGCAGAGGGCGCAGAGAACGCAGAGAACGCAGAGAAGCAAAAGAATCTTCCTCTGTGCTCTCTGTGGTCTCTGCGTCCTCTGCGCTAAATACCCCACTTCCTATTCGATTAGCGTTGCTAGACGACGATGGGCGGGATGGCGAGGGACTGGACGAGATCGCCGAAGGAGGGAACGTGCTCGTCCATCAACTGCGCGAGCTTCTTCCGCTCGTCATCGAGTTGCTCCTGGAGCATCGTGTAGACCTCGCCCGCCCCCTGGGTCGGCGGGTGGTCGGACTCGTCGATCATGCCGCTCAGTGCGCCCAGTTTCTCTTTCAGTTTCGCGATGCCCGGTTGCGATTTCTCAGCATCGAGGTTGATCAGTTCGCCCTCGATTGCCAGCAGTTGCTGCTTGAGCGTCTTGCCCGCCTCCGTCACGCGCCCCGCACTCGCATGGCCCTTCGCCCGTCGCTCCCACTCCTCCACCTGCGCGCGGACGCGCTGAATCTGGTTGAGCGAGCCGTTCACCTCGGAGAGACGGTCACGGATCGCCAGTTTGAGATCGAACTGCGCCTTCAGGTCCGCCTCAGAAACCGGCAGACGCGGATCGTGCACGATGGTCACGGGCTGCGTGTAGGTCTGATCGCCCACCGTGAGTCGCACCTGATAGTCGCCGGGCAGTGCCTTGGGTGCGACGCCTCCCTCCAGCGCCTCCTGCCGCGCCGTGCCGCCGGGCCGATCCTCGACCTTCGTCGGTTTCGGATAGCGGAAATCCCAGACGAAGCGGTTCATCCCCGCCTCGACCGGCAGCCACGGAGCTTCGGGGGAGGACTGAGGACTGGGAGAGGACTGAGGACTGAGGACTGAGGACTGAGTGTCCTCGCTGCTCGCTTCTTCCTCGCCTGTCGTTTGGAGAAGTTCGGCGTCTTGGGAGGGCGATTCGCGAATTGCCCCTACTGACTGCTTCGGGGCGAAGGAGCGGATTTCTTTTCCATCGGCGTCGAGGATGGTGAGGGTGACGGGGCCTTGGGGCTTCTCTTTGAGGTAGTAGTGGATGATGACGCCTTCGGGTGGGTTCTTCCCGGCGTCGTAGAAATCTTCGGTTTGCGCGCCGTTCGCCGCCTCGGTGGGCTTGTAGCCGACGGTCACCGGCCCGGTCATCTTGTAGTTGACGTAGATCGACGGCTTGCGGTCGAAGGCGCGCGAGTACATGCGGTAGCGCACCGTCGGGCGTGGCGCGAAGAGGTGCGCCGCTTCGCTCGTCAGCGCGTCGTGCATTTGCCGGAGCGGGGTGATGTCATCGAGGATCCAGAAGGAGCGCCCGTGCGTCGCGGCGACGAGGTCGGTATCCTTCACGACGAGGTCCCAGATCGGCACGATCGGCAGGTTCGTCTCCATCCGGCTCCAGTTCACGCCGTCATCGAAGGAGACGTAGATACCCGATTCCGTGCCGCAGTAGAGGAGGCCGCGCCGCGCCGGGTCCTCGCGGATCGCGCGGGTGAAGTCGTCCGCCGGGATGCCGTTCGTGATCTTCGTCCAGCTCTCGCCGTAATCGTTCGTCTTGTAGAGGTAGGGCCGGATGTCGTCGCTCTTGTAGCAGGTCGCCGCAATATAGGTGGTCGCCGCGTCGTGCGGGGAGGGCTCGATGATGCTGATCATCCCCCACTCCGGGAGGTCGGGCGGCGTGACATTCGTCCACGTCTTGCCGCTATCGCGGGATATGTGTACTACGCCATCGTCCGAACCCGCCCAGAAGACGCCCTTTTCGTGCGGCGACTCGCGGAAGGCGAAGATCGTGCAGTAAATCTCCGCGCCGCTATTATCCGCCGTGATCGGGCCACCGGAGGAGCCGATCTTCTCCGGGTCGTTGCGCGTCAGATCGGGCGAAATCACTTCCCAGCTCGTGCCCTCGTCCGTCGAGCGGTGAACGAAGTTCGAGGCGATGTAGAGTGTGTCCGCGGGTGCCCCCTGGGCAGTATGCGGGGAGAACTCGACGGGGAAGGTCCACTGGAAGCGGTATTTGAGCTTGTCCGCGCCCGCGCCGAACCCCTGCATCTCCGGCCAGGCCGTGACATTGCGCTTTTGCCCGGTCTCCGGGTTCCAGGAGATGAGCCGCCCGTGGCCCAACCCCGTACCGATGCCACCACCGAAGACGAGATGCGGCGGACGAGGACTGATGGCAATGTAGCCGCTCTCGCCGCCGCCCGGCTCGACGTAATCCTTCCACGAGATCGCGCCCTCGAAGCCGATGCTCGGCAGGCGCATCGCCCAGTTATCCTGCTGCGAACCATAGACGTAGTAGGGCGTCTTGTCATCGGTCGTGACATGGTAGAACTGCGCGGTCGGCTGATTGAGGATCGTTGACCACGAATGCCCACCATCGAAGGTCACGCACGCGCCGCCGTCGTTCCCCTCGATGATCCGCTTGGAGTTGCGCGGGTCGATCCAGAGACCGTGATTGTCGCCGTGCGGTGTCGGGATCGCCTCGAAGCTCTTGCCGCCGTCGATCGATTTCCAGCAATTGAGGGTCAGCACCCAGACGGTGTTCGCGTCCTGCGGGTCCGCGTAGATGTGCATGTAGTACCACGGGCGACGGCGCAGGTCCGGGTTGTCGCAGACGCGCTCCCAGGTATCGCCGTAGTTGTCGGAGCGGAAGAGCGCGCCATCTTCGGCCTCGACGAGCGCCCAGACGCGCCCCGCCTGCGCGGGCGAAGCCGCGACGCCGATCTTGCCGAGGACGCCGGTGGGCAGGCCGGGATTGCGGCTGATGTCGGTCCAGGTATCGCCACCGTCCAGCGTCCGCCAGATGCCGGAGTCCTCCCCGCCGCTGGACGCCGCGTGCGGGTAGCGCTGCCCCTGCCAGATCGCCGCATAGAGGACGCGCGGGTTGGCGGTATCCATCGTGATGTCGTGCGATCCGGCGCGGGCGCTCTTGAAAAGCACCTGCTCCCAATGCGCGCCGCCATCCTTGGAGCGATAGACGCCGCGCTCCGCATTCGGCCCCCAGGCATGACCGAGGGCGGCGACGTAGACGAGGTCCGAGTTCTGCGGATGGACGAGGATGTCACCGATGTGGCGCGTCTCCTTGAGGCCCATGTTTTGCCAGGTCCGCCCGCCATCGGTCGATTTGTAGACGCCGTCGCCGTGCGAGACATTGCTGCGAATCGCCGTCTCGCCCGTCCCGGCGTAGATAACATTCGGGTCGGCGTCCGAAACGGTCAGTGCGCCGACGGCGGCGGTCTTGAAGAAACCGTCCGTGATATTGTGCCAGTGCGAACCGCCGCTCGTCGTCTTCCAGACCCCTCCGGCGCAGCCGCCGAAGTAGAACGTCCCCGGCTCCGTCGGATGCCCGGCGACGGCGACGACGCGCCCGCCCCGGTGCGGCCCGATGCAGCGCCATTCGAGCGACTTAAAGAGCGCAGAATCCATCCTGTCCCCTCCTGATCGATGTCGGTAAAGCACCGTCTACCGGTGCCACGCCAACCGGCGGTCGCGCCGGATGCCAGAATAGCACGAAAGCGAAGATCGGGATCAACCTAACCCCCCGGCCCCCCTTCCCTAAAAGGAAGGGGGAGCGATCCGCGATAGACCACGGCTTTCGAGAAACGCCCTGACGAAGGGAAGAGCATACCTCCTCTACGACCGATGCCTGGGCAGAAGAAAGACGGGAATGATGCATCAGGTTTTCTCGATAATAGAGATAACAAAGAGAATCTGTACGTGCATGTGTGGCAATTCCTGAAAAAGAGCTCCTTATTACGAAGTCCTGCTCGGGCTCCTCGGCAAGCAGATCGCCATCCAGCGGGGAGTGGTCACAAGTGGTCAAGGGGCGGTCTCCGCGCCGCCCCTCACCGTAGCGGGACCGCCCGCGCCCACCAGCGCGATACTCGCGCCGCCGAGTGACGCACCGGGAGTGATGCAATAGAAAGAGGAATAGCCCTGCTCCCGCAACCGTGAGAGGAAGATTGCGGGAGCGGACCGCTCTGCAGGCATTGCACGATCGCAGCGGTCCGTCAGGCGGTCTTTACACCGATGTATCAGATCGCTGAAGATCGCGCGCGTGATGGCGTTCGTGACCGGCGATGAGATAGGCCAGGGCGCGGGTGGTGATCCGGTCGCCATCGGTGAGGCCGCTGCGCATCCAGGCTGTCGCGTCCAAACCGCGCAGGAGCGTGACGGTCGCGCGGCGCACGGTCACAAACTCCGCGACGACATCGGCGAGCGGGCGCTCGGCGAAGCCCGCTCCCGCCATGAGCGCCTCCGGGTCCATCCCTTCCAGGGGCGGCGCGTCGTTGCGGGCGATTCTCAGTGCCCGGTAGGCGATGATACGCTCGGTATCGGCCAGATGCCCGACGATCTCGATCGCGCTCCATTCCCCCGGCGCGGGGCGTGCCTGCGCCTCCTCCAGCGTGTAGCGGTCAAGCAGCGCCACCGTCTCCGCGATCTGGCCTTCGAGCAGGGCGACGATGTCGCCCTCCGGCACGAGGCCGATATACTGATCGTAATACCGGATATGTTCAGCCGCCGCCGGACGGCCCGGATTCGTCACCATCATCGCCATGCTCGTCGCTCCTCTCTCACTCCCCCTTCCTTTTAGGGAAGGGGGTTGGGGGGTTAGGCCGTCCCCTATTCCTTGATGAGCGGCAGCGTCATCGTCGGCGTCAGCGCACGCGCGGGTGCCCCGACGCGCACGACAGTCGTGCCGATGGCGAAGAACTCGATGATGTGGCTCCCCCAGCCCCAACTCTTTTCCTCGATCCGCACACCGACGATGCCGCCACCGCCCGCCTGATGCGCCTCCCCCTCCATGCGGCCCATCGCCAACTCGCGTGCCTCGTAGACCGCCTGCGTGAAGTTCTCCATCTCCGCATTGCGGAAGGCTTTGCCCCAGACCTGCCGGAAGGTCTGATGCGCGACATGATAGACGCACGTCCCCATCGCCAGCCGGACGGGGCGGTAGCCCGCCTGCACGAGCTTCCAGAAATCCTGCCCGGAGAGGTCCGAGGAGAAGGGTCGGCCATGCTGCGGCCGCATGTGGGCGTCGCGGTCCCGCGTGCGGACCGCCGTGCCGACCGCGAGCACCTCAATCAGGTCCGAGCCCCACTCGTACTGCGTGAGGGTGAAGCGCACACCGACGATGCCGTCCGCCTGCAAGGCGTCCGCTTCCGCCTCCATGCGACTGATTGCCAGCGAGCGCGCGGTGTACATTGCCTGACTGAGGACATTGAGTTCCATGTTCTGCCCGTACTGCGAGACTTGCAGGCCGATATGGTAAATCGAGCTACCGAGCACGAAGCCGAGCGGTTCAATATTGAGGTCCTCCAGACAGATCAACTCATCGACCGAGAGATCGCTCGTGAAGACTCCCGCGCGCAAGCGCTGCGTTGCCGAACTCGGGATGGCGGTTCCACTGCCACTGCCACCGGGGGGTGCGACCATCTGCTGCTCCTTATCCGTACATCAGTTTTTCGAGCGCGGCGGTAGAGAGTCCCTGCGTCTCTGCGTACTGCGCCAGGTCGTCACAGAGTGCCGCGACCCATGCCGTGGGCGCGAGCGGTTCCATCGTGCCGACCGCGATGCCATGTACCACCTGCTGCCGCAGCACCGTGTATGCGGGCGGATGGCGCGACTCGATGCGGTAGCGGATGTCGCCGAGGTGCAGGTCGATCTCCTTGATCCGGCCACCGAGGATGCGCCACTCGCGCACCACTTTCGTCGACTCCGGCATCGCCGCCCGGAATCGGCTCGCAACCAGTTCTAGTGCCTCTCCACCACGCCCCTGCACACCCTGTAACTGCGCGGCTAGGACATCGAAATTCGCCATACCTCTTCCTTTCCGGGAGTCAGACTGAACACAGAGCGCACCGAGCGCACAGAGAACACAGAAGGAAAAGAAGAATCATTGGTCTCTCACCTAATCCTTGCATTTCCCTCTCCCTTTCTCCTCTCTGTGCTTGCATTCCCTCCCCAGTTACGCTGTCGGCAGGCCGCGTTCGATCAGGCCGAGGACGGTATGTAGGAGAGCGTTCGCGCCGCGTTCGAGCGATGGCGCGTCGGTGAACTCATCCGGCGCGTGGCTGATTCCATTGGCACTCGGCACAAAGAGCATCCCGGTGGGCAGGTAATGCGCGATGATGCCCGCATCGTGGCCGGGGCCGCTCGGGAAGTGCATCGGTGTCACCCCGATCGCGTCACAGCCTGCCCCAATCGCCGCCATCATCGCCGGATGCATCGGCGTCGGCGGGGTGATGAGCAGCGGGCGGGTCGTCGCAGTGACGTGTTCCTCCGCGCAGATCGCATGTACACGTCGTGTGTACTCTGCCTGCGCGCCATCGAGGATGTCCGGGGTGATATCCCGAAACTCAGCGGAGAAGGTGGCCGTGCCGGGAACGATATTCGGCACATCCGGTGTCACACGCAGCCGTCCGACAGTCGCGACGACATCCGGCCCCGTCTCCCGCGCCACCTCGCGCTGCGCCGCCATCGCCCGTGCCATCGCCATGCCCGCATCGCGCCGCATCGGGAAGGGCGTCGAACCGGCATGGCTTGGGTGGCCGGCAATCTGCCACTCGTGCCGCTCGATACCGCAGATGCCGGTGACGACGGCGAGTTCCCCGCCCGCCGCTTCCAGTCGCGGCCCTTGCTCGATGTGCATTTCGAGGTACGCCCCGACCGCCGCCCGCTGCGCTGCGACCGTATCGAGGGCATCGAGCTTCACACTCGCCGCCGCGAGCGTCTCCCGCGCGCCCGGCCCGGCGATGGTGACATAGTCATCGACAATCGGCGTGCCGACAAAGGCCATGCTGCCGAAGAAACCCGTGCCGAAGTGCGCGCCCTCCTCGTCGGCCCAGGCGACGACCGCGAGCGGGAAAGGCGGCGTGATCCCGGCATCGCGGAGGGTGCGGAGCACTTCGAGGCCGGCGAGCACGCCGAGCGCGCCATCGAACTTGCCCCCGTTCGGCACGGCGTCGATGTGCGAGCCGAGGAGGAGCGCCGGGCCACTCCCCACGTTCCATCGACCCCAGACATTCGTCGCGGCGTCCTCATCGGTGGCGAGGCCGGCCTCTTCAAAACGACCGTGCAGCCAGTCCAACCCTTGCCGATAGGCAGGCGACCACGCCACACGGAACAACCCCGCTTCCGTTCGCCCGATCCGGTCCAGCGCATCGAGGTCCGCCATCATCCGCCCCGCATTCACTGCCATACCCCGTCCGTCCATCTCACCCCTCCTGATCGAAAGCGATTGACCGCAAAGACGCAAAGAACGCGAAGGACGCAAAGGAAAGTGAAATAGTTCGAAAATCATCATTTGGTGTCCTTCTTTGCGATCTCTGCGTTCTTTGCGTCTTTGCGGTTCACTTGGTTTCTCTCAGCCGAGTTCGCTGCGCGCGCGGCGCATATATTGGAGCAGGGCTTCGTGCACAACGGGCACCGGATCACCGAGGATGTCATGGTCGCCAACGGGGCGCGGGCTGGCGGGGTACCACCAGGTGTAGGCGGGGCCGTCCGGGGTCTGATGGAAGGTGAAATGCGCGTGCGTGCCGACGCGGAGCGTCAGGACCTGCGGGTTACTGGTATCGACATGGGTCGAGTGCGGCGCGGTATGGTTGAGCCAGGCCGCGCAGCGTTCGAAATGCGCGAGCAAGGTCGCACGCGCAGTTGCAAAGTCGTATTCTTCACTCTGTTGCCTCAACGGGTTCTCACCTCATATTACCTGCCGCATTTTCGCACGCCGCACCTCTCCTACCCGATCGATGTAATGATAACAAAAGAACGCAAGATGCCGTCACGCGAGGGAAAGAGCGTATCTGTTCAGCGATGGCGGAAACTGAGCGCCCAACGGATGAGCGGCCATTGCAGCGGCAAGCGCAACCAGGCAATGACCGCCAAAGCGAGCGAAAACGCCCCCGCCGGATGGAGACTGTCGACCGCCATCTGGATATTCGCGGGGAGGATCGCAACCAACAACGCGGCCGTTGCGGCACCACCGATCCGCCGCGTGCGCGGCATCGCCAGGAGGAGCGCGCAGACGATCTCGCAGACCCCACTGACGGCAACCACGGCAGTGGCTTGCCTGCGGAGCGGCGCGGGTACAATGCGCCGGTACGGATCGGGCACAACGAAATGGAGGATACCGGATCCCCCAACGAGGAGGCAGAGCCCGAGCAAGGAAAGGCGCGACGTGCGGTTCATCTCATTCCCAGTCCTCATGCCGCCCAAAGGGCACCCGCAGTCCTCAATCCTCTGCCTCAGCCCCCAACGCTTCCATCGTGCGGACCTGATCCTGGCGCATCTGCGTGATCAGGTCATCCACGCTGGCGAACTTCGCGTCGCCACGGACCCAGGCAACGAAATGGACGGTGATCGATTGATCGTAGAGGTCGCCGTCCCAGTCAATCAGGTTGGGTTCGACGGAGCGCGGGCCGTTATCGAACTGCGGGCGCGGCCCGATGTAGGTCATGGCGGGATAGCGGGTGGGATCATCCTCGATGGTCACCCAGGAGGCATAGATACCGTCCTTCGGCACGACGATGCCCGGTTGCACCTGCACATTGGCGGTCGGGAAGCCGATCTGCCGCCCGCGACCCGCACCGCGTACGACGGGGCCACGTAGCCTATAGCATCGTCCGAGGAGCCGTGCCGCCGCCGCCACCTCACCGGCGAGCAAGTGCGTGCGGATATTCGTGCTGCCGATCATCTCGCCCTCAGGCGTGTCATCGAGATGGATCCGTGGCAGGACATTGAGGGTATAGCCGAACTCCGCGCCGAGTTCGCGCAGGAGATCGCTGTTCCCCTCACGTCCCTTGCCGAGCGCGAAATCGTCGCCGACCCAGACCGCCACGGGTCGCACGGCGCGTGCGATCATCGCCATAAAATCGCGCGCGGAGGTATTCGCGGTCTCGCGCGTGAAGGGGTGGATCACGAGCAGATCGACGCCGAGCGTCGCCATCAAGGCCGCCTCATCGGCCACCGTCGTGAGGCGCGGTGGCGCGGACTTTCCGGCGTGAGGACGGTACGGGGGTGCGGATCAAAGGTGACAACCACCGCAGGGACGCCGCGCTCCCGTGCCCGCGCCACGACGAGACCGATCAGCCGCTGATGCCCGCGATGGACACCATCGAACGTCCCGATCGTCAACACCGATCGCTCCGCCGGTGCCATCGGCAACGCCGCCAGCGAGTGCATGACGCGCATCTCACCGCCGTCAGTACTGAGTACTGAGTACTGAGTACTGAGCGGAGAGGCATTCCCCTCCGGTTCAGCCATCCTGCCCCGCCCGCATCAGCACCCTCACTACCCTTGCCAGTACTCAGTACTCAGTACTCAGTACTCGTCACTACTTTTTTGGGTTGCCACGCGCCGTGTGCGCCGATGCCGATGCCGCGCCAGTCGCCCGCTGCATCGTACGCCCGGACGGCGAGACCGTCGCGCACCGGACTTGCCTTGCTGTCCGCAATCGCCTTGCCCTGTGCCCACTCACGCGCGGCCCGATCATCGAGGAGGAGCGCGGGCCAGTCCGCGAGTGCGGCGTCCGGATGAACGGCGATCCACGGCCATGCGGCAGGCAGATCCGGCACGGCGGCAAGTTCATCCAGCGACCACGCCTCGCAGAGCCGGAACGGGCCGGATCGCAGCCGCACCAACCGCGCCAGCGTCGCCCCGCACCCAAGTGCGCTGCCCAGATCACGCGCGAGGGCACGAATATACGTGCCCGCGCCACAGTCTACCACCAGCCACGCGACCGGAGGAGACCACGCGACGAGCGCCAGCCGATGCACCGTCACCTGCCGCGTCGGGATCACGACAGCCTTCCCCGCCCGCGCCAGCGCATATGCGCGCTGTCCATTAATATGAATCGCAGAATACGCGGGAGGAATCTGAGTAATTTCTCCGACAAATTGCGGCAGATGTGCCTGAATCATCTCAAGGGATATGTCGGAAGGGTCGCGCTCGTCGGTCACCCAACCATCGAGGTCATCGGTGTCGGTCGTCGTGCCGAGAAGCACCGCTGCGAGATACGTCTTGCCATGCACGGAGAGGTATTCGACTACTTTCGTCGCCTCGCCCACGCAGACAGGAAGCACGCCCGTCGCCGCCGGATCGAGCGTGCCCGCGTGCCCGACGCGCCGCTCCCCCGTCAGCCGCCGCACCCGCGCCACGACGTCATGCGCCGTCCACTCTGCCGGTTTGTCGATGACGAGAATGCCTGAGAGCGTGATTGCCTACCCCCATCTGCCCAAAGGGCACCCGCCTCCCTAAAGGGAAGGGGAACTGGGCGCATGCTATGCGCCCCTACATTCGCCCATCTCGCTCCCCCCTTCCTTTTAGGGAAGGGGGTTGGGGGGTTAGGTCACCTTTCCCGCCGCCGCGACGGCCCAGCGATCGACGACCGCGCCACCGCGTACGATGACCAGTTCACCGGCGAGGTTAGCGACCGGGCAGGAATGCACCGGGATCACCTCAAGCATCGTCGCCGATCCGCACGTCGCTGCCGTGCGGATCGAGTTTCAGCCAGCCATGCTCCTCGGAGAGACCGGCGATCTGAATATCTTCCTTGCCGAGGACGATGCCATGCCCGCCGCTCCCCGTCATACCGTGCACGCCGGTATCGGAGGTGAGCGTCTTCGAGCCTGCGTCCATCACCGCCCGCTCTCGCGCGCGCGTGGCTGACGACGGTGACGAGCACGCGAAGGGCGCACCGCTTCGCTGGCACGACGCCGAGACCGACCTGCATCGCGTCATAGAAGGCGTAGTTGCCGGGGCGCATCTCGGTGATCCCCGCGACGCTCGCTGCCGCCGGCCCGCCCGGGCGTCGAGCCGCTACTGACCCGCGCAGGCGGCAACCCCGCTGCCGTCAACTCGCGCGCCGTCGCCGACGAGCAGTCCGCGCCGCCGCGCGCCCGACCTCGGCGCGATCCTCACCGTCCGGGTATTTATAGGTCTGCCCCTCATGCATACAGATGCCACCGAAACGGAGCCCCGGTGCATCCGCGACCTGCCGCGCCAGCGCGACCGTCGCTGCACCCGGCGCGACGCCGACACGCCCGAGGCCGGTATCGACCTTGACGAGCACTTCGAGTGGCTCCGCTTCCTGCGCGAAGACCGACGAGAGCGCGGCGACCCCTTCCGGGCTATCCACAATCGTCGAGACGCGCATTCCCGGTCGCCGTGCGAGGGCGGCGAGTCGCCGCACTTTCTGCGCGGTGACGAGCGGGTAGCAGATGAAGATATCCTGTAATCCCGCCGTCCGCCATCGCCTCCGCCTCACCGAGCTTCGCGCAGGTGATGCCGACCGCCCCCGCATCCAGTTGCATCCGGGCGATCTGCCGGCGTCTTGTGCGTCTTGATGTGCGGCCGCAGTTGCACCCCCTCCGCCATCGCCACCGCCGCCATCTCGACGATATTGCGCTCCAGCATGTCGAGATCGACAATCACACTCGGCGTATCAAGCTCCTCGTATCCCATCTACCGCCTCCGTCCAGAATATTGAACCGCAGAGACACAGAGGACGCAGAGAAACTCAGGAGAAAAGAGAACAAAAAAGAATCCCCTATTCTCCACCACTTTTTGTCCCCCTCTGCGTCCTCTGCGTCTCTGCGGTTCAAGAACAGTCTTACACTTCCTGGATGATGCCCGCGAGGACATCGGGGTCGACATTGCCGCCGGAGAGGATGACGCCAACGCGCTTTCCTGCGACCGGAATCTTCCCCGCAAGGATCGCCGCCACGCCGACGGCCCCGGTTGGCTCGACCAGCACCTTGAGCCGGAAGAGGAGGAAGCGGAGCGCCGCCTTGATCTCCGCATCATTGACGAGCACGACCGCTTCCAGGTTCTCCTGCTCGATCGGGAAGGTCAGTTTGCCCGGCGCGAGCGTGCGGATGCCGTCCGCGATCGAGGCCGGGGGCGGCACGCTGACAATCTTGCCTTGCGCAAGCGAGAGATAGGTGTCGTTCCCATCCTCCGGTTCGACGCCGAAGATGCGGATCGTCCGGCCAGATGGCGCGTGCTGCGAGGCAACTGCCACCGATCAGCCCCCCGCCGCCGACGCACGAGACGAGCATATCGAGCGGCGGCGCCTGAGTCGCGCATCTCGAAGACCGCCGTTCCCTGCCCCGCGATGATGTACGGGTCATCGTAGGGCGGCACGACGGTCGAGGCCGCGTTCCTCGCCGAGCTTGCGGGCTATCGCCTCACGGTCCTCGGTGAGGCGATTGTAGCGCACGATCTCCGCGCCGTACCCCTCGGTGGCGGCGACCTTCGTCGCGGGCGCGTCGTGCGGCATGACGATGACGGCGGGGATGCCGAGCAGGTGGCTGGAGAGGGCGACTGCCTGGGCGTGATTGCCGGAAGAGAAGGCGACGACCCCCCGCTGCCGCTCCTCCGGCGTCAGGACGCTGAGGCGATTGAACGCGCCACGAAACTTGAACGCGCCCGCGCGCTGAAGGTTCTCGCACTTGAGGTAAAGTTCCGCGCCCACTTCATTGTTGAGCGTGCGGGAAGTAATCACCGGGGTCACATGGGCGTGCCCGGCGATCCGCCGCGCCGCCGCTTCCACATCCGCAAAGGTCACTGCCGGTGCCGCCGCATTCGTGACCATTCGCACCTTTCCCTTCCGTAACGATCTCTTCTTGCGTGTCGTGCAGGTCGCTTCCGCACGATAGTAGTCATCTGAGTGATTATGTATCATAACGCGGCAATGTGCCGGGAAACGACCCCTCCCCCGGCCCCTCCCCTTCGCAAGCTCCCGAGAGGGGTGCCTCGCTGCAATACCGTGGTGTTCGAGGAAGGCCACGGCATTGCAGCGAGGCACCCCCTTCCTTTCAGGGAAGGGGGACGGGGGGTGGATGCCACACAAGGAGGAACCATCGGATGGAACAGGTGACGTGGGCGGATTACGCGCGGGCCGAGCAGTTCCTGCCCTGGAACGCGACGAAACTTATCTTCAATGCAGAGGTGCAACCGCACTGGATCGCTGGCGAGCGACCGCTTCTGGTATCGCCGCACGGGGCGCGATGGTGCGACCTTCGTCCGCGTCGATCCGGCGACTGGGACGCGCGCGCGATGCCTTCGATCATGTGCGGCTGGCGGCGGCGCTCTCGCGCGCGGCGGGAGCACATTATGTGCACACGCAGCTGCCCTTCGAGACATTCACCTCCGTCGACGACGAGCGAGCGATCCAGTTCGAGGCGGCAGGCAAGCAGTGGACGTGCGACCTGACGACCGTACGAATGCACCGCGAGCGACACGAGGAGACAGACCGAAGACCGAAGTCCGCTCGCCGGACGGGAAGTGGGCCGCTTTCGTGCGGGACGATAATCTCTTCCTCCGCGAGCGCGCCACGGGCACGGAGCGATCAGATCACGACCGACGGCGAGCCCTACTTTGCCTATGCTGCGCTGCCGGGTTCGTCCCTCTCGGCGGTGACGGACCGCGTGATCGGCAGGCCCGCGCCGCCCGCGCTCCTATGGTCGCCCGGATTCGACCAATTCGTCACCTACCGCCTCGATGAGCGCGCAGGTGCGGGATATGCATCTGCTGCAATCCGTCCCGACCGACGGCACCGCCCGCCCGACGCTCCACCCGTACCGCTATCCGCTGGTCGGTGACGACGCATGTGCCGCTCGCGCATCTGTTCGTCGTGGATGCCGCGCGGGCACGGTGACGCCGCTGGACACCGAACCGCTCGCCACATGACGCGCATGACGCCGTTCGAGCAGCGCAATGTCTGGTGGAGCGGCGACAGCGCGCGGGTCTATGCGATCAGCCAGCGGCGCGGCAACCGCTCCGTCGCCCTGCAGGTCGCGGATGCCGCCACCGGCGCGGCGCGAACGATCCTCGAGGAGCACGGCCCGTCACATGTCTATCCGCATCACGTCCCGCAGGCGAACACGAACGTCCATGAGGTCGGCGCAGGCGAGGCGGTGACCTGGTTCTCGCAGCGAGATGGCTGGGGGCATCTCTACCTCTATGACGCCGCGACGGGCGAGATGAAGACGCAACTGACATCCGGCGCATGGACGGTGCGCGATACGCTGCGCGTAGATGCGACGGGCGGTTGGGTCTATTTCACGGCGGGCGGGCGCGAGGAGGGGCGCGACCCCTATTTCCGCCACCTCTACCGCTGCACATTGGACGGCACCGACCTGCACGCTTCTGACGCCCGAGGACGCCGACCATACGCGTGACCTTCTCACCTTCCGGCGCGTACTTCGTGGACACCTACTCGCGCGTGGATCTGCCGCCCGTCTCGCGTCCTCCGCGCGGCGGACGGCACGCTCGTCATGCGACCCTTGAAGAGGCGGACATTTCCGCACTGACCGAGATGGGCTGGCGCTGCCCGGAGCGCTTCGTCGTCAAGGCGCGCGACGGTGTGACCGATCTCTATGGCTGCATCTTCCGCCCGACGACCTTTGATCCGACGCAGACACTACCCGGTGCTGGACAGCATCTATCCGGGGCCGCAGATCATCCACACGCCGAAGGTCTTCGGCGGGGGAGATACCGGGGGCCGCAACTTCTGGCAGGATCAGGCGCTGGCGGAACTCGGCTTCATTGTCGTCAATATCGACGGGATGGGCACACCGTTTCGCTCCAAGGCGTTCGTGGATGTCGCGTACGGCGCGCACTTCGGCGAGGCGGGCGGCCTTGACGGATCATATCGTCGGGCTGAAGCAACTGGCGGCGCGCGATCCGTCGCTCGATCTCAGCCGCGTCGGCATCTACGGCCATTCCGGGGGCGGGTTCGCCTCCGCGCACGCCCTCCTCAGTTTCCCGGATTTCTACAAGGTCGCCGTCTCCTCGGCGGGCAATCACAATCAGATGGGCTACCTCGCGGGCTGGGGCGAGCGGTACATCGGGATGCCGGAGGGCGATAACTACGCCGGGCAAGTGAATGCCGCGCTCGCGGGCAACCTCGAAGGGCAAACTGCTGCTCATGCACGGCGAGATGGACGACAACGTCCACCCCTCGCTGACGATGCAACTGGCGGACGCGCTGATCGCCGCGAACAAGGATTTCGATCTGCTCATCATCCCCTTCACGAATCACGGCTTTTTCGATAGCGCTGGGGGCTGGCAGCGGCGGACCGCTATATCTCGCTCAGTCACCCCTACTTCGTCCGCAAGCGATGGGATTACTTCGTAACGCACCTGCGCGGTGCGACACCCCCGGCGGGGTACGCGATCGCCCCGATGGTGGCGCACTGAGTCCACAGGACGAGAGAAGGAAGAAACGAGACATGCCTACCAACGATGACCGTCATACCCTGGTCGATCTGCTCCCCCGCTACCTGACCGTCGCACTCCGGGGTTGGAGCGGCCTCACGACGCTGCTGGATTCGCGGGGACTCGACCGCCCCGCGTCGTTCCTCCTGCGCGCCCTCATCCAGGAGCGGGATGCAGGCGCGGGCATGACCGAGGGCGAAATGCAGACGGACCTCTTCAACCCCTACAGTACGATCCGCCCGATCCTCGATGCCCTCCCGGCGCTCGTCGAACGGGGGGATGTCGCGCAGGAAGGTTCGCGGTACACCGTCACCGCGCAGGGATGGGCGGTCACCGAGGAGATCGAGGCGGCGAAACATGAATATCTCGTCACCCTCGCGCCCATCGGTGCCGCAGACCTCGCGCGTTTGGCCGAACGCCTGATGACGATTGCAGCCGCGCTGTGGGAGGCATCCGCACCGTCAGAGAAGCCCCATCAGGCGCGGGCATGGCGCGCGATGCCACCCGCAGAAACCGCACCGATGGTCCGCCTCTATGGCGCGGTCTACGCGCTCTGGATGGCGCGGGATGACGCGCACAATGCCACATGGCGCGCCGCTGGGTTCGACGGCCCGGCCTTCGATCTCCTCAGTCGCGTCTGGTCCGGCGACGCGCGCTCCGTCACGGAACTTACTACGGCGCTTCAGCAGTTCCAGCGACCCGAGGATGTGACGCGCGGCATCACGTCCCTCACCGCAGCAGGCTATCTGGCCCGCGACGGTGACGAGTTACAACTGACTCCGCACGGTCAGGAGACGCGCGACGCAATCGAGGCAGAGACCGACCGCCTCTACTTCGCCGCCTGGCCCCCACGCTCATCCGGTGACATTGGATGGTTACGCGAGACGCTCGAATCAGTCGTCGCAGGGTTGCCGTCCTGATTCGCGCTCGGCATCCGTGCCGCAGATACCGTATAATCCCCCTTGCGCTCCATGCGCTTCCCGCATATCGTCAACACATTGCAGCCGTGATAACCAGGAGAGGGAGAGACGATGGCACAAATGACTACAATCGGTTCCGAGGTTCTTCGCCGCGACGGCCCCGAGAAGTTGACGGGCAGCGCCCAGTACGCGGGCGATATCCGGTCTGCCCGGGATGCTCTTCGCTCGCCTCGTCCTCAGCCCGCACGCCAGCGCGAAGATCATCAGCATTGATACCGAGGCTGCGCGGCTCGTGCCGGGCGTCGTCGGCGGTCTTCACGGCGGACGATCTCGAACCGCTCAAGGGCTCGGAATCCGGCGTCGCGGCGGCTGAATTTCCTCGCGCAGGGATCACGTCGTCTTCGCGGGGCAGCCGGTCGCGGTCGTCGCTTGCCCACAGCGAGGCGCAGGCGGAAGACGCCGCGGCGGCGGTGGAGTGTCTCCTATGAGCCGCAGGCGGCCGTCGTGGACCCGGTCGCCGGGATGCAGGAGGGCGCGCCGCGCGTGCGCGAGCATCTGGCGGCGGGCGCGCAGGAACAGGATCTGCACGCCGCCGTCGCCTGCCTCGAGGAAGAGGAGGACACGAAGTCCTGCACGACAACGTCTCGAACACGCTGCGCTTCAAGCGCGGCGATGTGGTGCAGGGCTTCCGCGAGGCGGATATCATCGTGGAGGACACGTACAAGATCGCCGGCGTGCATCAGGGCTATCTGGAAACGCAGATCTGCGTCGTTGCACCCGATCCCGTCAACGGAGGCGTGACGGTCTACACGAGCACACAGGCGCAGTTCTATGACGCGGGACGAGGTGGCGAAGGCGCTCGGCCTGCACACCGAACAAGGTGCGCTGTGTGGCGATGACCGTCGGTGGCGGCTTCGGCGCGAAGTACGTCGTGATCGAGCCGTTCGTTGCCTCGCTGGTGAAAAAGTGCACCGGCCCGTCCACCTCCGCTACAGCCGCAGTGAGGACTTCCTCGCCGCGAACCCCTCGCCATACGCGGTGATCGAGTGCAAGACCGGCGCGAAGAAGGACGGCACGCTGACCGCCATGCAGGCGCGCGTCGTCTTTGACACCGGCGCGTACTCCGGCTCCGCACTCGGCATCGCCTGTCTGCTCATCGGTGGCTACTACCGCTTCCCGAATCTCGACATCCGCGGGTACGAGGTCGTGACGAACAAGCCGGGCGTCGGCGCATATCGCGCGCCGGGCGCGCCGCACGCGAGTTTCGCGATCGAATCGCAGATGGATGACCTCGCGGACAAGCTCGGCATGGACCCGATCGACTTGCGCCTGAAGAACGCCATCGTGGAGGGTGATCTCTGGCCGGACGGCAACCCGTGGCCGAAGATCGGCCTTGTGGAGTGTCTGGAGAACGCTAAAGGCGCACCCGCTCTGGCAGAACCGGCACAACCTGCCCGGCCAATGAGGGCGTCGGCATCGGCGCGGGCGGCTGGCCGGGCGGGCGTGGCCCGGCAGCGGCGGCGTGCCGGATGGACCCCGGTGGCACGCTGACGATCAGTGTCGGCGCGGTGGACCTGACGGGCCAGACGACGACGTTTGCGATGATCGCCGCCGAGGCGTTCGGCATCTCCGCGGACAAGGTGCGCGTCGTGATCGGCGATACCGAAGCCGCGCCGCACTCCCCCGGCAGCGGCGGCAGCCAGATCACCTACACCGTCGGCAAGGCGGTGCTCGAAGCCGCGATCGAGGCGCGCAAGCAGGCGCTGGCGATCGTCGCGCAGGAACTGGAAGCCTCGGTCGAGGACCTCGAAATCGTCGGCGAGAACGTGCAGGTGAAGGGCGTGCCGGATCGCAAGGTCACGCTTGCAGGACGTGGCGCGAATGAGCACGAGCAAGTACAAGCCGATCTGGGGCAATGGCGCGAGCGCGCAACAGGTGATCGCGGCCGGTTTCGCGGCGCACCTCGCCCATCTGCGCGTGGACCCGGAAACGGGTGAAGTGACGGTGCTCAACTACGTTGCCGCGCAGGATGTCGGGCACGCCCTGAACCCGGCTGCCGTGATCGGGCAGATCCAGGGTGGCGCGGTGCAGGGTCTCGGCTTCGCGCTCTTCGAGCAGATGATCTACGACGATAACGGCCAGCTGCTGACTGGCTCCTTGATCGACTACGCGCTCCCGACCGCGATGCAGGTGCCGGAAATCGAGACGATCCTCGTCGAAGTCCCGACGCCGGACGGCCCGTTCGGTGCCCGCATCGTCGGTGAGCCGCCGATCATCCCCGGCCCCGGCGCAGTCGCCAACGCGATGAAGGCCGCTACTGGCCATCGCTTCACTTCGGTACCAATCAATGCCGAGCAGGTCTACGCGGCTCTGAGCAACGGGCAATGAGCAATGAATAGGTAGCAGGCAGCATTCGCTGTGCGTAGTTGGAGAGGCGGCCTTCTGGATCAAGTTCAGGAGGCCGCCTTTCCATGAGAGCGGACACCGCCACTCAGTCCTCAGCCCTCAGTCCTTCATCCTACGTTCGCGGTAGTGGGTTTGCTGGACTGCTCCGCCTCATCTTCGGTGTGCCACCAACGACCAAGCGCCTTTCGCCAGTCGATCTTGACGAGGGCGATGAGGAAGGCGACCGCGATTGCCGCAGTGGCATAGGCAACCCAACTGCCGAACTGCTTTTTGAAGAGGGGGATCAACTGGTCCCCGACTGCGCCCGCGCCCGCGACCAGCACCGTATAGCTGACCAACCGACCGAGAAAGAACGCGGCGGCGACGACTTTCAGGTTCAGTTTCGCCAGCCCCGCCGCGATGAAGAGATGCGATGAGGGGATCGGTCCGAAGGCGTAGAAGAGGACGCCGATGAAACTCAACTTCTTGTGGCGGATGAACTCCCCGAGGTTGGTAACATTACGGCGCTCCTTCTCGGGGAGGAAACGCCCCCCGAGCTTCCGTGAGCCAATGGCGAGCACACACCGTCCCGCAGTCGAACAGAGCGCGCCGCCGGGCGTCAGCAGCCAGATGGGTAGATGGTAATGGATGCGGAAGAAGGAGAGGAGCAGCCACGACGGCGGCATGAAGAGCGGGATGATATTGGTGACGAAATCGAGCAGGTAAGCAATCAGAAGCGGGAGCATCGCGGTTCTCACAGTGTGCGGCGCATCATCACATCATTCGTTCATCCACGATGCCCAAAAGCCAAGAGTCATGCCACGAGCATCGCAACACGCGCGTAGCGCGCCATTTGTCTCCCTGCTATCGTGTGCACCGGCAATCAATCGGCACAGCATGGGGAGCGGGAGGAAACACTTGACTGAAATTACCTACGATCCGACGCACTTTCACACGTATGATGAACTGACAGCGCTCTTGCGCGCATGGGAGCGGCAGTATCCGGGCCTGCTGGCAGTTGCGAGCGCGGGCACGTCGTTCGAGGGGCGTGAGATCTGGGCGGCGACGGTGACGAACCATACCGCGCGCCCCGCAAGCGAAAAGCCCGCGCTCTATGTCGATGGCAACATGCACGCGGGCGAAGTGACGGGGTGCGCCATCGCGCTCTTTTCGATTCATCATCTTCTGACAACCTACGGCACTGATGCAGCGGTGACGGACCTGCTCGACACGCGCACGCTCTACATCCTCCCCCGCGTCAACCCGGACGGCGCGGAGCGCTATCTGACGACGCCCTACACGCTGCGCTCCTCCGTCCGCCCCTATCCGGAGCCCGAACCGGGTGAGGGATTGACGCCCGCCGACCTCGATGGAGACGGGCGCATCCTGACAATGCGCGTGCCGGACGCGAAGGGCGAATGGAAGATCAGCGCGGCGGACGCGCGCCTGATGGTGAAGCGCAAACCGGGCGACACGGGCGGGCAGTATTACCGCCTCTATACCGAGGGCACGCTGAACAAGTACGTGCGCGGCCCGGTGAACATTGCCAAACCGCTCGAAGGGCTGGACATCAACCGCAACTACCCCTCGAACTGGTCTCCGACACAGCGGGGCGGCGGGCCATATCCGCTCTCCGAGCCGGAGACGCGGGCGGTCGCGCAGTTCGTCATCGACCACCCGAATATCTGCGGCATCCTCAACTACCACACGACGGGCGGCGTCAACCTCTCACCGCCGTGCGCGACGAGCGACGCCACGATGCCCCTCAAGGACCGCGAAGTCTACAAAGCGCTCGGTGCGCTCGCCGCCGAGACGACGGGCTACCCATATATCTCCGTCTACGACGCCTTCCCCGCCATCGACGAGCGCGGCACCCGCTCGGCGGCGGGCGGCTTTATCGAGTGGACTTGGGAGGGGCTCGGCATCTGGGGCATCTCACCGGAGTTATGGGACATCGTCGGCAAGGCAGGCGTCACCTTCCCCGATGTGAAGCAGAAGCTGCTCCACGACCCGAGCGAAGAAGAGGGATCGCCCTTCTGAAATGGAACGACGAGCACCTGAAGGGCGAGGGGTTCGTGACTGGCAGACCTTCGATCACCCGCAACTCGGCCCGGTTGAAATCGGCGGCTGGCACAGCAAGCGCGTGCGCCAGAATGCCCCGCCGGAGTTCCTGCCCGAAGAAGAGGAGAAGTATGCCGCCTTCACCCGGCAGTACGCCAGCCTCACCCCACTCGTCCGCATCGGCACGACCGCCGTGGAATCGCTCGGCGGCGGCCTCTCTATCGTCCGCGCCTTGATCGAGAACCACGGCTGGTTGCCCACGAACCTCTCCGACCGGGCGCTTCGCAATGGCATCGCCAAGGCCGTCAAGGTGGAGATCGTCGGCGGCGAGGTGCTCATGGGTAAGCCGGAGACGGAAATCGGCCATCTCGATGGCCGCGCGACGAGCGGGAGCGTCCTCTTCGGCTTCTATCCCGGCGCGCGGATCGAGAACGAACGACTCGTCGAATGGCTCATCCGCGTCCCCTCAGGCACCGTCGCTGTCACTATCACCGCCACCAGCGAGAAAGGTGGCGTCGATCGCGTGACGGTGGGGCTGACCTGACCTGCATTCTTCACAAGCTGATGATAATCATTCGCGTGGCGGCTCCCTCATGGTTGCCGCCACGATTGTGAATACGTGCGACGATTCTACTAGGCAGACAAGACAATAGAATTCCCCTCGGTTAGCTACTCAATTGCGAGTATTATGAAGAGCAATTGACAGCCATTGTATAATGATAAAATAACCATGCAAACTGAAATACGCCAGCAGAGACAACGATGGGAAGCCCATATCATTGCATTCCCTATCTGCCACTCCTGCTGGCTAGATTGGAAGGGGAAACGACATGAAGACTCTTCGAGCCATCCTCGCAAGCCTGCTGGTCGCGACGCTTTCCTGCTCGTTTCCGCTCGTAACATACGCAGACCCCGTAGTAGATATCCAGTGGGATCAGAGGCAGACGCCTACTACTGCGAATCCCAATCCTACAGTAACCCCGAACTTAGGGGCTCATAGCCCAGTGAATCCCGATTTCAACTCTCAACTGCGTGTCACAGTGAAGGGCCTGGGAGACAATTGCGTCGTGTCGAAAATAGTCATCAAGGCGAATCACTTTCACGGCGACAAAGAGCTGCGGACAACCCTTACCGGTACACCTGCTGGAGGTACCGCGAGCACCGATTGGATCACCAAGCCAGATAACGACCCTTCGAACTCTCCATTCACGTCAACGACGGAAATATATCCGCTGGTATATCTTCATTGTCAGACTGGACCCAACACGTATAAGGACTTTGGGCCTATGATGGGTCCGGAGATAACCATCAATGATCACATTATTGATAAGCAAAGCGGGCAGTCAGGCTATGACGCGCACGGAAGTATCGATGTCAAGGCTGGTGCCGGAACACCAACGCCGAAGGGCATTGCCCAAGGAGAAGTCACCGCTACGGGAGGTGCGAGTGGACGCCTCAGCGGGGGGACTGAGTGGCATAACAAATCTCTCGATCCAACAATAGACGCGAAGATTGTGTTCAAGGAGCCTCTGCCAACAGGATGGGTCGTCTCCGTTGACCCCCAGACGGTAACGCTGGATGTCGGACAAACCCAGGACGTGGGCCTTCTTTATCAAGCGCCCGGCGCCGGTTCTGCGATCTTTTACGTCCAGACCACCTTGACGACTCCTACCGAGGTGTCTACCTCCGTCTCCGAACCGCAAATGCTCCTTGTCAAGGAGGGCGGAGCGCCATCTTTCCTATCGTGGAACGTGGCTTCCGGCGTGTGGCTCTACAAGGTGATGTTCCAGGGTAAATTGGTCGCAGTAAACGATATGACTGCTGATGTAAACAGCAATGTGCTTTCTCTTGCCGTTGCGGCACAGGGCACTGACACTCTGCGGGTCATGGTGCCCAATGACCTTGTAGGACGCCCACAAGCACTCAGCGTTACCGTGGATGGAACGGCGATAGCAGATACCCAGAAGGCAGCGAACGAGTTCTTTAGCACCCTCGACATCCCGGTTACCAGTAACGCCAAGGTCATCACGATCACTCCGGTCGGCACGAGGACAGCAGCGACGACGCAGAGCATTCTCGCTACCCCGGTGCGGGTCCTTGATACCCGACCGGGGGCGACCGGTGCATGTATCACCTCCGGTCAGCCGCTTGCGGCCGGGACAGTCCTCAAAGTTCCTGTGGTGAGCGCCTGCACGGGCATCCCGACAGGGGTGACCGGGATCATCGGCAACCTCACAGCCGTCAATGCGATCGCACCGGGTTTTCTCACCGCGTTCCCCGGCGGAAGTGTGCCGCCGACGTCTAACGTCAACTTCCTTGCCAGCGTGCCGGTGCCGAATAGCGTCACCGTGGCGACCGCCGCCGATGGCACCGTCTCAATCTATGCTTCTGCGCAGACCGATGTGATCCTCGACATCGCCGCAGACATCATGCCCAACGCCGCTCCCTCACCTACGCGGGCTGGCGTCGTAACCAGTGCGGCACCCCGAACGACAGCGACGACCGGCCTACTCTTCCACTCACTGACCAAACCAGTCCGTCTCTTCGACAGCCGACCCGGCCAGTCTGCCTGTCTCCACCCCAATGCCCCACTCATCGCTGGAACGCCCGTTAATCTCAACGCGATAACTTCCTGCACCGGCGTACCTGCGGGTGCCCAATCAATCATCGGCAATGGTACCGTCGTTGCCCCCGGCACGACCGGGCCGGGCTTCGCCACCTTCTATCCCGGTGGCGTGCCCACTCCGAAGGTCTCCAATCTCAACTATGTGCCGGGGCAGACCGTGCCCAACGCCTTCATCGTCGGGTTGGATGGCGGCGGCATATTCAACGCCTTTGCCTCCACCGGCACTGACCTCGTGATCGATATCACGGGATACTATGACACCAGTGCAAGCGGGCTCTTCTTGCATCTACTCCCCTCTCCGACGCGGCTGCTGGACACGCGCACGGGGCAGACCGCGTGCAACAAGCCAGCGAAACCGATTAGTGCAGCGGGCACACTCAACCAGGTAGCGACCGGCGCATGTACCGGAGTGCTTTCGGGCGCGGTGGCAGTGCTCGGCAACGGGACGGTGGTCGCAGACGTGGCGGGCAGCGGACCAGGATTCGTGACCTTCTTTCCCGGTGGTGCCACTCTGCCCTTAGCGTCGAATCTGAACTACGTGTCGGGGCAGGTCGTGCCGAACGCATTTACTACTGGGTTGGGCGCTGACGGATCGTTCAACAGTTACGCCTTGACGAGCATTGATCTCGTGGTTGATCTCTCTGGCTACTACGCGGCGACATAGAGCGGTAATGTCCTCTCAAATATTGATGGTGAGGCCATCGTAGGCGACTTCGTATCCATAATGCGCCCGTCTGTCATCTTCTACGTCGACGCTTCTACCTGGGCGAAGAGATCGGGGCGGTTGCTGGTCAGGCCGTCCACGCCGAGCGCGAGTAATCGGCGCATCAGCGCGAGATCGTCCACCGTCCACGCCAGCACCGCCAGGCCGCGCGTGTGACAGCGCGCCACGAAGACGGCGTCGATGATACGCAGATCCACTGTGACGGCGTCGGTATCGATTCGCTCGATTACGTCGTCGCCGTGCTGTCGCTGCCAGGCGCGATCGAGCGTCAGCGATGTGCCAATTGCCGGTGCGCGGCGTGTGATCTCCCGCAAGCTCTCCCAATAATGCCCGCAGACGACGACCGGCCCCGCATCAGCACGCCGGACGGTCTCGACAATCTGACCGGCCAATCCATCCGCTTTCAGATCGATGAGGAGTGCGGCGCGATCCCGGACGGCATCAAGCCCATCCGCGAGGCTGATGATGTGCTCGCCCTGCCCGATCTCTACCGCCTGAAGCGCCGCCATCGTCGCGGTCGCCAGCGCGACCGGTGTGCCGTCGATGACGCAGCGTATCGTCGTGCCAGAGTACGAGCTGATCGTCCATAGTGCGGTGGACATCGACTTCGACCATGTCTACGCCGAGGTTGGTGGCAGCGAGGATCGCCCGGCGCGAGTTGCCCGGCGCCACCGTGGGTGCGCCGCGATGCGCCGTGCGGAGCCAGCCGCCACCGGCGAGCCGTTCCGCGAGGGGCGCAGGCAATCCAGAACCGGGGCGTGTCTCCGTCATCCGCCGTATCGCTCCGCTGCCTGCGCCTACTACTGCTGCACCGTGCCGACGTACCCCGGCACCGTCGATTGCTCCGTCACCCCAACGAGACGGTCATCCGCGTACCAGAGGACGCGCTGCGGCGTGAGCGTGCAGGGGCCGATGGAGACCTCGTGCTGTTTCGTCACGAAGACGGTGATCCGCTCCGTCTCCGGCGCGTCAACGACCACCCGATAGTAATGACCGAGGTCGGTGATCTGCGTCACTCGGGCACAGACGCCGTTACCGTCACTCGTGCCGCTTTGGAGCGCGAACTCCTCCGGCCGCACGCCCGCCACAACGCGCGCGCCCGCGCTGAAGCCGTGATCGGGCGGCAGGGGGAGCATGAATGGCCCGGCGACCGCGCGATCCGCCCCCTCCACACGGGCATCGAGGAGATTCATCGTGCCGATGAAGGTGGCAACGAAGCGCGTGGCGGGGCGCGCGTAGAGTTCGGCGGGCGTGGCGATCTGCTCCAGCACGCCATCGTGCATGACGGCAATGCGATCGGCGATCGAGAGCGCTTCCTCCTGATCGTGCGTGACGAAGACCGTCGTGATCCCCACGCGCCGCTGAATGGCGCTCACTTCCTCGCGCATCCGCACGCGCAGTTGGGCATCCAGATTCGACAGCGGCTCATCGAGGAGGAGGATGCGCGGTTCGAGGACGAGCGCCCGCGCGAGCGCGACCCGTTGCTGCTGGCCGCCGGAGAGTTGCGCCGGGTTCCGCTTCTCGATCCCCGGCAGGCCGACGAGATCGAGCGCTTCCCGCACCGCCCGATCCACTTCCTTGCGCGGCGTGTGGCGCAGTTGCAGGCCGAAGGCGACGTTGTGCCAGATGTCCATATGCGGCCAGAGCGTGTACCGCTGGAAGACCATGCCGGTCGGGCGGCGCTCCGGCGGCTGCTTGAGGACGCTCACGCCGTCGATACGAATATCGCCGCCGTCCGGCGTGATGAAGCCGCCGATCATCCGCAGCGTCGTCGTCTTGCCGCAACCGGACGGGCCGAGGAAACAGATCAACTCGCCATCGCCGACATCGAGGGACAGGTCCTGCACGGCGTAGGCCGCGCCGTACCGCTTGACCAGATGCTGCAACTCCAACCGTGCCATACGGGCTTACCTTCCACGAAAACCGGCGGCGAGATACCCGGCGACGAGAAACCGGCGCGCCAGCAGCAGCAGCACGATCGACGGCAGCGAGAAGAGGAGCGAGAAGACCGCGCCGACCGGCTCCGGGTAGTTCGTGACGAGCGAGTACATCAGCACCGGCATCGTCACGATGCGCGGCGAGCCGACGATCAGCGTCCCTTGCGCCTCGTCGAAGGCGGCGAGGAAGGCGAGCACGCCCCCGACGATGATGCTCGGCACGGCGAGCGGCAGCGTCACCCGCCAGAAGACGCGCAGCGGCCCCGCGCCCGCGTCCCGCGCCGCCTCCTCCAACTCGCGCGGCACGCTGTCGAACCCGGCGGTCGGGATCCAGGTCATCACCACGAGCGTGTTGATGAGCTGGATGAAGACGACCCCCCAGAAGGTGTTGATGAGGTTGAGGCGGAAGAAGAGCGTGGCGATGGAGATGTAGAGGCCGATCTTCGGGAAGGCGTTCGCCGCGAGCAGGCCGATGAAGAAGACGCGCCGCCCCGGGAAACGCAGGCGGGAGAAGCTGTATGCCGCAGGGAGGCAGATCACCGCCGAGAGGAGCGTCGCGACCGGCGCGGTGGTGAAACTGTAGCGAATCGCCTTCGCGATCGAATCGTTATGGAAGACGAAACTCCACCATCGCAGTGAGTACCCCTGCGGCAAGAGATGCGGATAGCGCCAGACGTCCGCGAAGGCCCAGAGTGTGAGAGTTAGCAGCGGCATGAGGAGGAAGAGTCCGAGTGCGAGCACGAGGATGAGCGCCATCGCACGCCGGATCGACGGCACGGCGAGGAACCATGTCGCGCGCATCAGGCGTCCCGCCGCGACCGCGCGGTCGCCCAGACGTAGATCACACCCGCCACCGCCGCGAAGGCGAAGGTCAGCACCGCGATAGCGACGGCGGGTTGCGGCTGCTGATAGCTGTTGAAGTACGCCTGCATCGCCACCCCGAGGACCTGCGGCGCATTCGGGCCGAGCAGGTACGGGATCGTGAAGCTGCCGAGCACGCCGATGAAGGTGAAGGTGAGGACGATCAGCGTCGGCACGACATTCAGCGGCAACACGATCCGCCGGAGGACGGCCGGGAAACTCGCACCCACATCCCGCGCCGCCTCAACCAGTTCGTTCGAGATGCCATCCAGCCCGGCGCCGAGCATGAGGACGGAGAAGGGGATGTTCGTCCAGATCTGCCCGAGGACGATGCCACTGCGGTGATACATCGGCGAGTCGTACGGGACGTGCAGTTTCGTCAGGATTGCGTCGAGCGCGCCGTGGTTGCCGTAGAAGGTGAGCAGCGCGTAAGACGCGATGACGACCGGGACGAACATCGGCACGAGATAGAGCGAGCGCACCACCTGGGGGATCCAGCCCGCGCCGAAGCGGACATAGAGCGCGAGCACATAACTAATGACCAGCACAAAGAGCACCGAGAAGATGACGACGAATGCCGTCAGGCGGAAGTCGTCCCGGAAGAACTGGCTGTTGAGCGAGGTTACGGTACACGGCGAGTGTCGGGCGCGGTCACTGATGACCAGATGCTGGCCGGTGCTGTAGGTGATGTTCCCCTGCGGCACGATGCCGAGCGAGAAGCGCAGTGCATCGAGCGCGGGCACGATAATCAGCAGCACGAGCACGACGATCGGCGGCGCTGCGAGCAGCAGCCCCAGCACCGCCTCCCGCACGCGCGCCCCGGTCCACGCCTCGCGCCGCCGCACCGCAGCGGCCGGAGGCGGCAGTGCCTCCGCAATCTGTTCAGCCATCCTGGCGCACCCCCTACGGCGTCTTGGTTGGCGCGGGGGTGCCCGCGACCTTCTCGTACCACTGCTGGTTCAAGTCGTTGCCAAACTTGCTGCTGAAGCCGAAGGAGTAACTCTTGGCGACATCCGCGTACTTCTGCTGCACTGCGGGTGGCATGTACTGCCAATCCAGGCCCGGATAGCCGTTGATCTGGTCAATGATGACCTGCTGCGGCTCCGGCGTGAGCACCCAGTTGAGGAACGCGTACGCTGCTTGCTTGTTCGGGCTGTCCGCCACGATGCCGATGAACGCGCCGCCGCCGCTGAAGGGCGGGTCGATCTGCAACAACTTCACCTCCGGCGGCAGCAGTTTCTGCGCCAGATAACTCAGTCCCTGATCGGACCAGACGGGGGCGACCGAAATCTCTCCCTTGCCGAGCGTCTGCAAGACCGGGACATTGCCCTTCGGATAGAAGCCCTTCTGATAGATGGCGGGCGCGAGCCCTTTGAGGATGCCCCAGCCCATGTCCCACTCGGACTCTTTGGCCTGATCGTAGCCCGTTTGGAAGAGTTGGAGATCGGCTTCCGGGATGCCCTTCTTGAGGACGCGCGTGACGAACGCGGAGCCGGAGCCGCCCGTGTCCGGGGGGTTGTAGGTGAACTTGCCAGGGTTCGCCTTCGCCCAGTCGATGATCGCGTCGATCGTCTTCGGTGGGTTCGCCACATCCTTGCTGTTGTACGCGAGGACGACAGAACTGCCGCGGTACGGCACGCCGAAGCCGCTCATCTGACCGAAGACATCCTGCGAGACCTTCGCGAGGTTCGGGATCTCCGCCGGGCTGAGTTTCTGCATAATGCCGGCCGTGCCGCCCTGGGAGAGGAGGTTACCCGTTTCCCAGACATCCACGCCGGAGACCTTGCCCGCCTGCTTCGCGGCGGCGATCCGGTCGAACGTCCCCTGATCGCCGGTGCCATGCTCAGAGAAGACGAAGTCAATCGAGACGTTCGGCGCGACTTTCTTGTACATCGGCAGCAAGTTCTTCTGCCACAAATCCTGGATGTTGACGTCGCCGCCGAGGTAGAAGGCGAGTTTGCCGGACGCATTCGTGTTCGCGCTTGTCGTCGCAGCGGGTGCGGCGGTCGCGGCGGCGCCGGTCGTCGCGGCAGGGGCGCTCCCGGCGGCAGTTGTGGCGGCGGGCGCGGTCGTGGCGGCAGGGGCCGTCGTACCACTCACAGGCGCGGTTGTGCTCTTCGCGGCGGTCGGCGCCGGTGGGGGCGTGTTCGTCGCGCTCCCACCACCGCCACAGGCAGCAAGGATGGCCGTCCCGGCAGCGCCCGCCGCACCGAGGAGGAAACGACGGCGCGAAACGAGAGGATCAAGATGTTTCATGACCTGTCATCCTTTCAAGAGACGATACCCAGAATCCACACCATTCAGTACCGCAGAGTATGATCGGCAAAGATCACCGCATCGTGAGCAGGATATGCGGGGCATATGAGCGAACCCACACCCGCGACGGGTCTTGCGTCCATCAGAAGAGATTCAATTGTCACGACGATGATCCGCACATCACGAATCTCTCGCGCACACCCGAGTATCAATTGCGATGAATCTGTTGAGGAAAACTAGCACATTTTTTCCATCTCGTCAACAACGCCGCGCAATGTGTGGGCGACGAATCGAGAGAGAAAATCTGCTACACTCCCCGCACGGGATAGGCATACCGTTCGTCATCAAAGGAGGGGATTGACATGGTTGCGACCTGGGAAACGACCGCACTGATCGAGCAAGACATCGCGCACATGCTCCACCCAGTCACGAACCTGCACCGGCACGCACAGGAGGGTCCGCTCATCCTTACCGAGGGGAAGGGCTCGATCCTGTGGGACTCGCAGGGCAACGAGTACATCGACGGCTTCGCCGGACTCTGGAACGTCAATGTCGGGCACGGGCGGACCGAACTGGCGGAAGCTTCCCGCGAGCAGATGGAGCGGCTCGCCTTCCAACCGACCTTCTTCGGCCTCGCCACACCACCGGTGATCGAACTGGCGGCGAAGCTCGCGACGATGCTGCCCGGCACCGTCAATCACTTCCAGTTCACCTCCGGCGGCGCGGAATCGAACGAGACCGCCTTCAAGATCGCCCGCTACTACTGGTCCATCGGTGGCAAGCCGGACAAGGTGAAAATTATCTCCCGCCAGATGGGCTACCACGGTATCGCGATGGGCACGCTCGCCGCGACCGGTATTCCCGGCTACTGGCAGCACTTCGGCCCGCGCGCGCCGGGCTTCCTCCACGTCTCCGCGCCGTATGCGTACCGCAATGGCGAAGGGATGTCTGAGAGCGAGTTCGTGGCATCGCTCGTCACGGAGTTGGAAGAGACGATCGAGCGCGAGGGGGCGGAGACCATCGCCGCCTTCATCGGTGAGCCGGTACAGGGCGCGGGTGGCGTCGTTGTGCCACCTGATGCCTACTGGCCTGCGATCTGCGCCGTCCTCAAGAAGCACGACATCCTCTTCATTGCCGACGAAGTCATCAACGGCTTTGGGCGCACCGGCACGATGTTCGGTGTACAGCAGTACGGCGTGCAGCCGGATATCGTCGCAATGGCGAAGGGGATTACCAGTGGCTACGTCCCGCTCGGCGCGGTCGGCGTGACGGACGAAATCTACGCGCGGATGATCGAGCCGGACACGATGTTCATGCACGGTTTCACCTACTCCGGTCATCCGGTCGCCTGTTTCGTGGCCCTGCGCAACCTCGCGATTATCGAGGGTGAGGACCTGCCCGCAGCAGCAGCGGCGCGCGGCAACCAGCTACTCGGCGGCCTACGGGAGTTGCAGCACCACCCGAATGTCGGCAATGTGCGCGGCAAGGGGATGATGGCAATCGTCGAACTCGTCGCCGATAAGGGAAGTAAGGCACGCTTCGACGCGGCGGCAGATGTCGGCAACAAGCTTCAGGCCGCGACGCGCAAGCACGGCCTGATCGTCCGCTGCAGCGATACCGGCATCGCCATCGCCCCTCCCCTCGTCCTCACCGCTGACGAGACCAACCGCCTCGTCGGCATCGTGGGCGATGCGATCACCGAAGTATTGGGGTAACGCCCCCACCTCCGCCTGCGTAGGGGCGGTGTCAGCCATGGCAAGAGAATTCGCAGCGTCGACACAAGTTCCCCTCTCCCGCAGTGGCGGGAGAGGGGTCAGGGGAGGGGGTAAGCGATGACCGAGAAATCAGCGATCTATCAGGCGATGGAAGCGCAGTGGCAGCGCGGTGAGCCGGTGGTGATGGATGGCGGCATCGGCTCGGAATTGCAGCAGATGGGCTACCCGCCCGCCGACGCAGACCAGTCGCTGAACTATACCTGGGGCGCGATGGCGCTCTACGACAACCCGGAAATCGTCAAGGCGATGCACCGCCGCTACGTGGACGCAGGCGCGGAAATCCTCCTCACCAATACCTTCCTCTTCCATCGCTGCGTGCAACTGGAGGAAGAGGGCGATCTGGTCGTGCCCGCCGGGACATGGAAGGAGAAGGCGCGCCTCTCGGTACGCCTCGCCCGTGAGGCGGCAGCGGAAGGCGGCAGGCCGGACATCGCGGTCGTTTTCGTAATGATGATTCAGGATGGCCCGAAAGCGGAGTGGTACCGCAATGGCCCCTCCGTCGAGAAGGGTTCCAAGGATTGGGAAGGGCGCGTCTCCGTCGACTACCTGCGGGAACTCGGCAGCGCCTTCGGGGAGGATCGGCCCGATGCGCTGATGGTCGAACTCGCCCCGCCAATCCCGACGGACCTCTCATTTCCGCATTTTCAAGCGCTTGTCGAGAGCGGCATCCCGACCTGGATCTCCTATCGCCGCCGCGTCGGGCGACCCGTCGAGATCTTCGGCAACGATCTTCCCGAGGATGGCGATCTCTTCGGCAATGCCGCCCGCAAGCTCGAAGCGATGGGCGTCGCGGCGCTCCTCGTCCATTGCCTGCCGCCCGAAAAGGCGCATGGGGTTGCGGAGTGGCTCCGGCAGTTCACCGCCCTCCCCCTCGGCGTCTACCCGAACAATGGGCGCTACGATATGTGGAAGTGGGAGTGGCGGCACACAATCAGCCCTGCCGAAATGGCCGAGCACGCGCAGGGTTATGCCAAAGAGGGCTTCAGCATCATCGGTGGCTGCTGCGGCGTCCGCCCCGAGCACATCACCGCCATCGTCGAAGCCCTCAAACCCGCGCCCGTGGGCTGAAACCGGGGAACCTGAAACCGATTGAACCGCAGAGGCGCAGAGGACGCAGAGAGGGAAAGAGGAGTAGAGAAAGGGAGAGAGCCCATTCTTTTCTCCTTCCCATTATCTTCTCTGCGTCCTCTGCGTCTCTGCGGTTCATCCCCAGTTTGTCACTGAGATGCGCCTGATGTCGTGCGGGGGTGAAGCCGTGACTGCGAGTGTGTTTCCGCTATTATTCAGTCCGTTTCGTCTTGGCGGGAGGAAGCGCCGAATCGGATCGTCTCGACCAGTCATGGGACGAATTTCGCGGAGAACGGCGCACCGAGCGAGCGGCTCATTGCCTACCATGCGGCGAAGGCGGCGGGCGGATGCGGCACGGTGATGATGTTCGGCTCTGCTGCCGCTTCATCGCTCACGCCGATTGCGCCCAATCATGTCAACCTCTGGAATCCGTCGGCGCTCCCCGGCCTCCGCGCCGCCGCTGCCGCCGTGCAGGCGCATGGCGCGCTCGCGATCAGCCAGGTCACATCGATGGGGCGGCGCACCCGCAATCACCCGGACATGCTCGGCTACGGCCCCTCCGACACCGTCAGCGAGATCGCGCACGAGATTCCGCACATCCTCACCCTGACGGAGATTCACCGTTTCGTGGACGATTACGCCGCCGCCTGTCGCACGCTCAAGGAGTGCGGCTTCGATGGGGCAGACCTCGCCTTCTACGACGATCAACTGCCCGACCAGTTCTGGGACCCGTCGGTCAATAAGCGCACCGATGCGTACGGCGGGTCATTGGAGAACCGGATGCGCTTCTCGCTCGCCATGCTCGAAGCGATCCGGGGCGCAGTCGGGCGGGATTTCATTGTCGGGGCGCGCGTTTCCGGCGACGATTATCTGCCGGACGGGCTCGAACCGGATGCACTGCTGGCCATCATTACGCGGCTGGATGCGACCGGGCTGCTCGATTACTTCACCGTGACGGGCGGCACGATCCAGACCTTCCGCTCGCGCGGCTACAACATCCCGCCCGCCTACTTCCCCCAGGGCACCTTCGTCGAGATGGCGCGGCGCGTCAAAGCTGCCGTCACGGTGCCAGTGATCGTCACCGGGCGGATCATCACGCCCGCGCAGGCGGAAGAGGTGCTGCAGAGCGGCGCGGCGGACCTCATCGGCATGACCCGCGCGCTGATCGCGGACCCCGAACTGCCGCGTAAGGCCCGCGAGGGCCGGCTGGATGACATTCGCATCTGTATGGGATCGAACGAGGGGTGCATCGACCGCCTCTATTTCGGTCTGCCGATTGGCTGCGTCCAGAACCCGGTGATCGGGCGCGAGCGCGAGTGGGGTACGCTCGTGCCGACAGACGCGCCGCAGCGGGTCGTGGTCGTCGGCGGCGGCCCGGCAGGGATGGAGGCCGCGCGCGTCGCGGCAGAGCGCGGGCATCAAGTCACGCTCTTCGAGAAGAGTGACACACTCGGTGGCGCGATCCGCATCGCCGCCCGCGCGCCGGGCTGGGAGGCGTACACCGGCGTCATCGACTGGCTGGGGCGGCAACTCGCCAAACTGCCCGTCACGGTGCGCATGGAATGCGAGGCCACTATCGAGACGATCCTCGCCGAAGCGCCGGACGCGGTCGTGATCGCGACGGGCGCACTCCCTCGCCGCCCCTATCTACCGGGCGCGGACCTGCCGCACGCTGTAGTTGCTGCCGATGTCCTTGCCGGAAAGGCACTCGTTGGGGAGCGCTGCGTGATCCTCGATGAGACGGGGTACACCCCCGGCCCGAAGGTGGCGGACGCCCTCAGCCTCGCCGGACACACTGTAGAGATCGTCACCCGCCACTACAGCCTGGGCGAGGACATCGGTACGACCGTCCGCGCCGTGCTACACGAGCGACTCCTGCGCCGGGGCGTGACGATCACGACGCTGACGCGCCCGCTGGCGATCCAACCGGACGGCGTGCGCGTCGTCAATGTGCTGACCGACGCCGAAGGCTTTATCCCGGCGGACACGCGTCATCCTCTCCTCCGGCGGCATCGCCCAGGACGGCCTCTACCATGCCCTCACCGCACACACAGCAGCGCGTAATCTCCCCCTCGCCCTCCACTTAATCGGTGACGCCTTCGCCCCACGCCACCTCCGCCACGCGATGACCGACGGCGCCCGAATTGGCCGCACGCTCTGAAACCGGGGATGAAACCGGGGAGCAACCGCAGAGGACGCAGAGAGAAGAAAAGAGGGGGAAATAAGGAGTGTAAGGAAGGATAGAGTTGAGCTGTGTCTTTCTCCTCCTCTCTATTGCTCTGCGTTCTCTGCGTCCTCTGCGGTTCGTCTCCGGTTTCATCCCGGATTTTGCCCCGGTCGGGTGAGGCCGAGGGTCCAGAGGACGGGTTGCTCCACCGGGGTGCCGGTGCGGACGGCCTGCCACCATGCCCGTAGCCGCGCCGTGAGGAAGCGGAAGCGGGCGATCAGCCAGCCGACAATGATGAGGACGAGGGCGATGCCACCGAGCTTCGCCCACATCTCCTGCACCGCGCCGCCTGCCGGTGCGCGTGTGCCCTGCAATTGGTGGACGCCGACACCGTGATCGTAGACGAGCTGACCGCCGAAGTAGCCGGTGAGGGCGATGCAGACGATCAGCACGCCACCGAGCGCGAGATAGCCGACCGCACCGGAGCCGTACAGCCCGTTGACATTGCCGAGCCGCATCCCGACGAGAATCAGGCAGCAGAATACGATGAGCGCGGCAAAGAGTTCGTGCCGGTGAAGGATCGTCAGGGAGGCCGCGTCCTTCACGGACCCTTCCGGGCCGGTGAGGACTGCCGCCGTCGCACCGAGGCTACCGAGAATCAGCGTGTAAAACCCCGCCTGGGTGAGGCTGGCGCGCCGGAAGCCGACGCCGCACGCATCGAGCACGACGCTGACGATGAGGAGCGCGATGGGGAAGTGTACGATAGCCGGATGCAGGATCATCGAATTCGCTCCGCTTTGGTCGCTTCAGTAATGAGTAGTGAGGGGCGAGGCACGAGCAATCCAAACCGCTGCCGTCTGCGTTTCTCTCAATGGGCGTACTGCACGACGCAGTCGATCATTCGAAAAGGGAGGGGATCATGGCACTCGCAATCACGTTTTCGCCAGGGACGACGATGGGCGTCAGTCACTATGACGAGGCGATCCGACGGCTCGAAGCCGCCGGGTTAGGATCGCCGCAGGGTCGTCTGTATCATCTCTGCTTCGGGGACCCTTCAAGCTTGCGCGTCATCGACATCTGGGAATCGGAAGCGGCGTTCGGCACGTTCGGCCAACAGCTGATGCCGATCCTCGCGGAACTGGGCATCGACCCCGGACAACCCGACATCAGCGAGGTCCACAACGTCATTAAGGGATAGCAATGAGTAATGAGTAACGAGTAACGCGTAACGAGAGGTGGGTGAGGTGTTTTGCGTCACTCGTTACTCGCTACTCGCTACTCGTTACTCATTACAGGCTCTTCTGGATTGTCTTGATGCCCTCTGCCATCCGGTCGAGGTCTTCTTCGGTGTTGTAGAAGCCGGTCGCGAGCCGGAGGGCATCCGGGTTATTGATGTACTTGTTCACATCGCGGATCGTCACGTTGTGCTCCGCGAGCAGGCGATTCTTCAGGTCCACCCGGTCGATCCCGTCCACCGTGAAGGCGACGAGGCCCGCCATATGGTCGTTCGGCGTGACGACCGTGACGCCTGCCATGCCACTGAGCAGTTTGTGCGCATATTCACCGAGGTGCTTGATGCGGGCGTAGGCCCAATCCAATCCGACCTCGTCCTTGATCCACTCCGTCGAGACCTTCTGCCCGACGAGAAGCGGCAAGTTATAGCCGCCGACATCGAAGCGGCCCGCGCCCGCCGCAGGCGTGAAGGACGCGCCGTAGTAGTCGAGCGAACCCCATTCCATGCCGCCGCCGAAGGTCTGCTCCAGTTCACCGAGGCTGCTCGGACGGACATAGAGCGACCCGGTACCCTCCGGCCCGCAGATCCATTTCTGGCCGGGGCAGGCATAGAAATCGGCACCGAGATCGTCCATATCGAGCGGCAGGGAGCCGAACGACTGCGCCGCATCGACCGCGACGAGCACATCATGACTGTGCGCCATCGCCGTGATCTCCTTGACGGGAAGGACCGCGCCGGTCGTATAGGAGATATGCGAGATGACGATCATCTTCGTGTGCGCGTTGATGACCTGCTCGAAGGCGCGCACCGTGTCTGCGGTCTTCAGTTCGCCCACGCCGATGTCCACGACGCGGATGCGCGTGCCGTAGCGCCGCTTGGTCAGGAAGCTCGGCATCAGGCCACCAGGGTGCTCGATGTTCGAGGTGATAATCTCGTCGCCCCGCTGCCAGCGATAGCCGGCGATAGCGATGTTCATCCCATCGGTCGTCCGCCCGGCAATTGCCACATCCTTCGGGGTGCAACCGAGGACGCCCGCGACGACCTCCTTGACGGCGGTTTTCGCAGCCATAATGCCGGGGTAATGATTCGGCGCGATCCGCCCTTGCAGCAACTCCTCATTCTGGACTTCCTGCATCGCCGTCACCGTCCGGCGCGGCAGCGGGCCACAGGTACCGGTGTTCAGATAGACGGTGTTCTCGACTGCGGGCATCTCCTGACGGATCTGCTCGACCTTTGCATCTACCGCGACAGCCATTGAAAACTCCCTTCCCGACGCGTTTTGTGGTACGTAGTCAGCAATCGGTAGGCGGTCGTTGCAGTGAGCAGCCTATCGCCCCTGAAACGGTTGCCCCACTCCTGCTGCTACCTCCATCACTGGATCGGATGGTATCACAATCACGGTTGAGGTGAGGTGGATCCTGAGAATGTATACGCCCTACCTGTGCGGGGCAATGACCTGCTGTCCCGACGATCTCACGGGCGCGCGGTCGCGGTGCCAGTTACGGCGGGTGAGCCGGACGCGCCGGGTAGGGTGAGCGGTCCGCTGGCGAGAAAGAGTGTGTCGCGGCTCTGGTACATCTGAAGCCAGAACCGGCTTACCGTCGGGACGGATGCAAGCGTCAGGTCCGCGACGAGCACGCTCTTGGTGCCATCCGTCACCGTGCGGCTCACGACCGCCGTGACGTACTTCGGCATGATCGGTTGCTGCGTCAGCACGCTGCGGTAGCCGCGCAGCCGCTTCACGAGTTCCGGTGCGTTCGTCGCCGCATCCGCCGGGTTCGGGTAGACGAGGGCGACATGCATCGTGCGCTGGTTGTTGCCTTGATCCGTGTAGCCCATCGCCGTGAGTTCGGCGGGTGCGAGCGTTCCCCAACCATTCGTGTACTCGCGCAGGGCGGCAGCGATTTGCTGCGGATCGGTGCTGCCTCCACGGACGATTGCGGCTGGGTCCAGGGCGCCGGAATCTGCGGGAAGGGTGGTCATGCTTGTGACGCCACCGAGGGCGAGGGCGAGGGCGCGGTAAGCCGGGTTCTGATCGAGCGTCGGGGTTTTTTTCGCCTCCGCATTGAGCGCCGCCGTGATGAGGGGGGTCGCGGGGGCGGCAACGATGCGCTCCTTGCTCACGGCGACACGGTTCATCCGCGCCAATGCGATGGAGCCGTTCGGGCTCTTGATGTCGATTTGATAATCGTCACGGATCATAAAGTAGTCAGTGCCGCCCGCGCTCGCGTTCTGGTAGCCCGCCGCTTGCAGCTTCGCCGTGACTGCGCCCACATCGAACGCGCCCTCCATGCGCGAGAAGTAGCCGGGCGGCAAACCGCCCGAGATCTCGCGATCGATCTGGAAAATGTCGTAGCCGAAGGCGTCGCGATACCGTCCCTGTGCATTCGCAAAGCCGATAAAATCGCTCAGGTAGCACCCACCGATCGCGTTCGAGAAGTCGATGAGCTTCAGCCCCTGCGCGTCAAAGTCTGCGAAGGAATGGATCGTGCCGAAGCCGTACAATTGCCGTGGCACGCTGATATTCGCAAATGAGAGCGATTTCCCTGCCACCGAATTGTCCGGGACAAAGGCGAGCATCCGCAGCAGATCAGAAGGCGTGCCGGTCGTCGTGGTGGCAACAGTCGAGACAGTCTGTGTCCCAACGGGCGCGGATGCCGCCACCGCAGTCGCGCCGGTGGGTGCGATACCGGACGCGGACGCCGCGCCCGTCGCAGGGCTTGTGGCAGGCACGGCCCCGACGGTGGATGCGGGGGCCGTGCCCGATGCCGCGCCGGTCGGCGCTGGTGGCGATGTTGGACTCTTCCCGCCACTGCACGCGCTCAACAATGCACCCACGAGCGCTTGTGCCGCCGCCACTACTACCACGCGCCGCGTATACTGTTGCATCGGTGTTCCCTCCGTCTATCCATATCTCCGCATCACGCTCACCGTATCATGGCTGTCGTGTGCGGTCTTAGAGAAGAACGTTCGCGGGTAGGGCGACGGTTCCAGCCTCACCCCCAACCCCCTCTCCACCTCCGTGGAGAGGGGGAGAAAATATAGGTATGCTCAATAGATGAGGACCGTCACAGCAATTCAGTGAGGCATCCCTCTCCACGGAGATGGAGAGGGGCCGGGGGTGAGGTTTTTCATGCACGCAGCACGTCTCTGATATGCGATAATCCCCAAAGGACGCTGATCGAGAAGGAGGGAAGCCGTGGCGCAGACCCTGACACGAACGACGACGCGAGCGCGGACGAAGCTGCACGTAGTGGATGGCGACATTCATAATGCCGTTGCCTCCGACAAGGAACTCTATCCCTACCTGTCGGAGCGCTGGCAACGCTATCACGCAGAATACGGCATGCGCACCTATACTGGCAGCACCTACCCCCGCGCCAACCCGAATGCGGCGCGCACCGACGCGTGGCCGCCGTCCGGTCGCCCGCCCGGTGCCGACCTCTCGTTCCTCCAGACGCAACTGCTCGATGCGTGGGATATGGAGTACGGCGTCTGCAACCCCCTGATCGGCATTCAGGGGCCGTACGTCGAATATACCGCCGCGCTGGCGAGCGCCGTGAACGATTGGCAAGTGGCGGAATGGCTGGAGCCGGAACCGCGCCTGAAGGGGTCCATCGTCATCCCCTATGAGGACGGCGACCTGGCAGCGGCGGAAATTGACCGGGCGGCACGCGATCCACGCTTCGTGCAAGTGCTCATGCTCATCCGCTCGTCGGAACCGCTCGGCAAACGACGCTTCTGGAAAATCTACGAGGCGGCGGAGCGGAACGGCTTGCCCGTCGGCATCCATTTTGGCGGCACAGGCGGCAATCCCTATACAGGCGCAGGCTGGCCCTCCTTCTATCTGGAGGATCATGGCGGCACCTCACAGGTCTTCCAGGCACAGATCGCGAGCTTCGTCTGCGAGGGCGTCTTCGAGCGTTTCCCGAACCTACAGATCGTCATGATCGAGGGCGGGTTCGCCTGGCTCGCGCCGCTGATGTGGCGGCTCGACAGCGCCTGGAAGAAGCTGAAGAGTGAGGTGCCGACGATGCGCCGCGCCCCTTCCGAGCAAATTCGCGCGCAAGTCTGGACGACGACGCAGCCGATGGAGGAACCGGCTACCCCGGAGCACTTCCTCCAACTGCTCGATCATCTCGGCATGAACGATCACCTAATGTTCGCCACCGATTACCCGCACTGGGATTTCGACGCGCCCGATCAGGCCATCCCCGCCCGCATCGCGCCCGACCTCGAAGCGGCGATCATGGCGGGCAACGCGAAGCGGCTCTATCGCTTGGAGAAGTAGGCAGTGGAGAAGTAGGCAGTAGACAGTAGACAGAAGAGAAGTACGACGATGGAGGCGAATTATGGGATTCAATATGCGGCAGCTTGATGGCATCACCCTGCCTACCGCTTACGCCCCACTGCCTACTGCCTACCGCCTACTGTCTACTTCTCCATGAAGCACATCGTCGCGACGGTGGATGAGATTCCGCCGGGAAAGCATCGCATCGTCGCGGTGGCGGGGCGGTCCATTGGCGTTTTCAATATCGGTGGCGAGTTCTTCGCCCTGCGCAATAGCTGCCCGCATCAGGGCGGGCCGCTCTGCACGGGCCGGGTCTCGGGGTTTGTTATCGCGGAGACGCCCGGCGAGTACACGTACAGCCGTCAGGGCGAAATCCTGCGCTGCCCGTGGCATGGCTGGGAGTTCGACATCCGCACCGGACAATCATGGTTCGACCCAGCCAAAGTGCGCGTGCGGCGCTACGAAGTAACGGTGGAACCGGAGAGCGCCGTCGCCACTGCCGAAGCGCCCCCCGGCCTCGCACCTGGCCCCTACATCGCGGAGACCTATGACGTCACCGTCGAACGCCAGAATGTGATCGTGGACGTTCCGGGATAGTAACGAGTAACGAGTAGCGAGTAACGAGTAACGAGCCAGCACCCTCTCGTTACTCGCTACTCGTTACTACAGATACGCTTTCAAGGTCGGGATGTCGATGTTGCCGCCGCTGACGATCAGGCAGACTTTTTCGCCGGGGCGGAGCGCGACCTTGCCGAGCAGGATCGCTGCGGTCGCCGCCGCGCCCGCCGGTTCCACCACGAGCTTGCACCGCTCGATGAGGAAGCGCATCCCCTCCTTGATCTCATCGTCCGTCAGCGTGATCACTTCTTCGACGTACCGCTTGACCCGCTCGTACGGCAACGCGCCGACGAAGGGGGGCGCGAGCCCGTCCGCAATCGTATCGACATGGTCGAGATGGACAAGGTGCCCCGCGCTGAGACTGCGCGTCATCGCGTCCGCGCCGCGCGGTTCGACGCCGATCACCCGCGCAGCGGGCCGCCCCTCGCCAATCGCGGTCGCGATGCCGCCGATCAAGCCACCCCCGCCGATGCTGACAACGACGGTATCGACGTCCGGCACATCTTCCAGCACTTCCAGTCCGATCGTCCCCGTGCCCGCGAGGGTACGCGGCGAGTCGAAGGGATGCACAAGCGTCAGGCCGTACTCAGCGCGCAAGCGCTCCATCTCCGCGAACGCCTCCGTCGCTGTGGGGCCGTGCAGGACGACCGTCGCGCCGTATCCCCGGCAGGCGGCGACCTTCACCGGGCTGGCGCTCGGGGCCATCACGACCGTCGCCGCGACGCCCGCCGCCTGTGCCGCCCACGCGGTTGCTCCGGCATGATTCCCGGATGAAACCGTGACCACGCCGCGCTCCCGCTCCGCGTCGGAGAGTTGGGCGATATTGTTGTACGCGCCGCGCGCCTTGAAGGAGCCGGTTTTCTGGAAGTTCTCGGCTTTCAGGTAGATTTCCACCCCGAGCCGCTCGCTGAGTGTCCGCGAGGTCATCGTCGGTGTGCGGTGAACCTTGCCCGCGATGCGCGCTTGCGCCTCTTTGATGTCGTCCAGCGTTGGTGCGTCCATATCGTTCCCTCCCTTGCCCTCTCTACGCCGGACATCAGTATACCCGCCCGGTAGCCAGACTCGCAGATTCGCAGATTCGCGCAGGCATCCGTTGAGGGCATTCGGGCGTAGACTGAAGGGAGCAGCGCGCGGGCGACCGGGCGGAATAGAACGGGCGTGCGAGATGTTCCAGAAAACGCGCGCTTCAGGACGGGTGGCAAGAATAATCGAGGGATGCGGACTTCCCCTACGCCTTCCGCCACCCGCCCCAACCGCGCCGCGAACCAGGACGTTCGCGAACCTGCAACGGCGGACAGCGTTGTCCGCTATGGATCGAGAGGACCTAGTATCATGGCAATCGCGACGAGCGACACCCAGCCGACCGCCCATATGCATCAGGAAATCCTCACCACACCCGTCGATAAGGAACGCATCAGGAACGCCGTCCGGGAAATCATCTTCGCCGTCGGTGAAGACGCCGACCGCGCGGGACTGCTTGAAACGCCCCGCCGCATCGCGGATATGTACGAGGAGATCTTCGCGGGACTGCGGACAGACCCGTACCAGTTCCTTAGTGTCACCTTCGATGAGGCGTACTCGGAGATGGTCGTCCTCAAGGACATCCCGTTCTACTCGATGTGCGAGCACCATTTCGCCCCCTTCCACGGCGTCGCGCATGTCGCGTACATCCCCAAAGGGTCCGTCGTCGGCCTCTCGAAGCTCGCCCGCGTCGTGGAGGCATACGCCCGCCGCCCGCAGGTGCAGGAGCGGCTGACCGCCCAGATCGCGGACACGATCATGGAAGGGCTCGATCCGAAGGGCGCGGCGGTCGTCATCCAGGCGGAACATACCTGCCTGACAATGCGCGGCATCAAGAAGCCGGGCGCGAAAATGGTGACGAGCGCGGTGCGCGGCATCTTCAAGGATCAACCCGCCACCCGCGCCGAGTTCCAGGCGATCCTGCGCGGCGACCACTTCGGTGGGATGGGTGGCGCAGATTGACGACGAGTGCAACGCCCCTCGCAGTCCCGGTGGCGCTCGCCATCGGGGGCAACCTCGGCGATCGCGTCGCTACCCTGCATGAGGCCGTGCGGCGGCTTGCGGCGGGTGGCGTGCAGATCGATGCCATTTCCTCGCTCTACGAGACGCCGCCGTGGGGATACACCGCGCAACCGCTCTTCCTCAATGGCGCGGTGATCGGTCGGACGACGCGCGGGCCGCTCGATCTGCTCGTCTTCGTCAAGCAGATCGAGCACGATCTCGGCCGTCAGCCCTCGTTCCCGAACGCTCCCCGCCCCGTCGATATCGATATCATTCTCTACGGTGACCGGGTCATCACGGAACCCGGCCTCACCGTGCCGCATCCTCGCCTCGCGGAACGCGCCTTTGTGCTCGTGCCATTGGCGGAGATTGCCGCCGATTGGTCCTATCCAACGCTCAACAAGACGATTGGCGAGCTCCGCGCCGCCCTCGGCCCGGCAGAGGAGATTCGCCGTTTCGCATCAGGGCAACCCGATGTGTCAGGAAGTACCGCCGAGACGGCAGGCAGCCAGTCAGTCGCTTTCCGCTCAACTACTCGATCGTGGTGACATTGGTGATGATGGCGATACCCGCCGCCTCCACCACACGATCAGATCCCAGCACGCCCCGCATCCGCACGAGCGCCCCCGGCGCGATGTCGCTCGCTGTCCCCATCGCGATCCGCGTCTCGGGCCCCCAGCGCACCTGCAATACATGCGCTGTGCGCCGGAACGATTGGAAGGGGTTCTCTTCTCGCGGCTCCGCGAGCGTACCCGCGAAGACGTGCTCCGATTGTTGCTCCGTCACCGATACGGCCACATTGACCGGGTCTCCGATCGCCGTCGCGCCGAGTTGCTCCCACGTCAGTGAGAGGGAAATGTCAGGTTTCGGGGGCGCGGCTGCTTCGGGTGCGGAGGCTGCCAGGACGGGAGACTCGGCACGCAGCGGCCGGTCTTGCACATACCGAGCACCCAGCCGCAGGGACGCCTCCGCCTTCGCCAACTCCGCGCCGAGATAGGCGGCGTGGCTCAGTTGCGAGACGAGCCCCTCGCGAATCAGCGCCAGAAAGAGCGCCTCCGTGGTGCGGCCACGCGCCTCGTGCGCGGGCGTGTTGTCCGGTAAATAGTGGCGCACGACGATTTCGCCCGCCGCACGATCCACCGCGATCACGAAGAAGCCCTTCGGATCGTACGTCAGGGGTTCACGCCTGCCACCGAGCCGGATCGGGGTGAAAGGCACCTGCGTAGCGGCGGTATCGCCACCTGCACTATCACCCGCTTCGTCTGACGTGAACGGTCCGGGAGTCCGGGCCGCGAGATCGGCGATGCGGGCGCGCAGGAGATCAGCGTCATGCTCATCGGTCCAATCGACGAGTTCGACCTGCTGCCGGAACGCTTCGATCCGCGCGCGCGGAACGTTGCGCACGACCGGATGGTAGCCCTGCGCGCCGATGATCTCTCCCGCCTCATCGATGCCATGCTCCATGAGGGCGCACAATGTCTGACCGGGGGAGAAGAGTTGCGAGTCTTTTCCGCAGAGGAGCAGGAAGCGGATTGATGCGTTGGCCGTGACGTTCGTCACGAGGCGCTCGATGCCAAGATTCGCCGTATGGATCTCCCCGACGATCGCCACGCCAGGAAAGGCGGCGAGCGGGGTGAGGAGTTCTTCGCTCGTGAGGGCACACACCGCCACCGGAGCGGTCGGATCGCCCACCACATAGGTACCATCGATCACCGGCCAGGATGGTTGGTCACTCAGGTGTTCCGCCCCGGACATCGCATTGGTCTCCATGTCTTCACTCCCTCCCTCACGCTGCATCGCGGTCTGTACGCGGCAGCAGGACGAAATAGATCTCGTCCGGGCACACCGTGCGCATCGTCCCATGCGCATCCACCAGTGTTGCCCGGTCCTTCACCGTGTAGAGGCCGGTATCGGCTCCCGCCAATCGCGTGAGACGCCATGCAGCGCGTAGAGCGGCGCGCCGCAGGAGCGGGGAAAATCCGCGTGCCGCTCGTGCCGGGTACCGCGTTTCGGAAAGTGCGTGCTCAACCTCCCAGGTATGCAGCGATTGTTGCTCCCGCTCTGCGTGTCGGAGGGTCGCCAGTTCTTCGGTCATGGGTATCCAGTGCATCGGCCCCAACCTCCTCGATCTCAACGTCCTGATTCTGACAACACGATTTCCGGCCCATGCAGAGAAATGCGCGGGCGTGCAGAGTGGCTTTCTGGACGACGGGGAGACGGCCCCGATCAGGGAGAAGCGCGGGCGAGATATGCCTGCAAGAGTGCGGAGGCGTCGGGCAGTGTCTCCTGCCGCAAGCTGTACCGCTTGTCGGTATCGCTCGATATACTGATCAGTCCGGCGATCCGCAGCGTCACGATATGCTGGTGGATAGTGGACTTCGCGAGGCCAAGCATGTCCGCCAACTCCTGCATGGTGTACGTGTCCGTCGCGAGTTTCTTGAGGATGTGGAGGCGTCGTTCGTCACCGAGCGCCTTGTAGAGCGTCACTAATCGCTCCGGCGGCGCATCATCACCGGCGATGATACTCTCAGCCGCGACCGGGTGGCCGATCAGTTTCACGTCCCGATACTGCGCGATCAGGATCCAGGGACGGTAGATGAGCGACGGGATGAGGACAACATGGCGGACCCCCGCCTGGGGGATGTAGCGCACGCCATTCGTCGCGATCTCGATGAAACGGTCGTACGGGAGCGTGCGCTGCAGCGCACGCTTCGCCGCCACATCGCGAATGAGGACGGGGGCGATCTCCGGTTCCAGTCGCGAGAAGACCTCATCGTACCAGCGCCGCAGGAGGGTGAGGAGTTGTTGCTTCGTCTCCGCCGGTCCCCGCGCGGAGAAGGTGGCGAGGGCAGCGCGTCGGTCGTCATCGGCGGGCAGCGTATCGCGGACCTGCTGCGCTGCCTGATCGCCGGTTATCGTGCGGCGGAAGAGATCCGAGGTGGCGGCCTGCTCGTGATCGGGCGTCGATTCCACCCAGAGCATTCGGGTGAGGTCCAGCGGATCAAGGGCGGTGAGGTGCGCAAGCAGGGCGGGGACATCCTTGGGTGATGGACTCGCATAGGCGAGGCTGAGCAGACGCACCCAGATTTTTTCGTAGCCCGCGTCGAATGCCGCCACTGCTTCCAGCAGGTCCGGCGATGCGAGCGCGCGGAGCCGCGCGGACCACTCCGTCTGCCCAGCGATCTCCTGGCGCATCTCGGTGTCCTGACGGGCACAGAAGCTCAACAGCAGTTCATAGGCGGATGCGGCCTCGACCGCAACGTCGGGCGGTGTGGATCGGGCCGTGACATCGATCACATGCATGAGCGGACACGCTTTCTGTTCGTTTTTCACCGAACTACGTGTTCGATCATAACCGAACAAGATCGTGTTGTCAAGCATCGATCTCCGCTGAGATCGGCGCGATGTGTGGTCAGGTCACGGTCTGTTCAGGTGCCGAATCGTTGCGCGGCGCGGGCCTTCGCTTTCGCAGCCTCTTCTTCCCGGTCCTTTGGCGCTGCGGTCGATTCGAGCGAGAGGAGCAGCCGGCGCGAGACTACGGCAATGTCGTCCACTGCCGCGAAGAAGGCGGCCTCGTTCGCTTTGGATGGTTTGTTCATGCCGCTGATCTTCCGCACATACTGGAGTGATGCAGCGAGAATCTCTTCCTCCGTCACCGCCGGTTCGAAGTTGAAGAGCGTCCTGATGTTTCTACACATCCCCTGTTCCCTCCTACAAAAAGCGCCAGCGCGTCTGGCTGAATGTGCCCTTGCCGAAGCCGAATGCCGTGATGGGCACGACTGCGTACACCTCGGCTCTGCCGCCCTCGCCATGAAAGGCCCCGTCGCGCACGGTGAAGTGCCAATCGTACTTCGTGGCGTACCGATCGGCCACGCGCTGGAGTAGTGCTTCGTCACTCACCGTCACCGCATCCCCTTCAACCACCAGGTCGAGGCCCTCTGAGAGCGCATTACCGCCGGTCGTCAGAATGCAGTGCGGGTTTTGTGCAAGATTCTTTGCCTTGCGCTCGCTTGGGCCGGTGCTGAAGTACAACGCGTCATCGAGCCAGACGGACAAAAGAGGCGTGACGTGTGGGTGTCCGTCCGGACGCACCGTCGATAGCCAGAATATCTCCGCCTTCTCCAAGCGCTCGCGCCCTTCCGCCCACGGTGTGGGCGTCGCTTCAGGGCTACTATACTGCGGCTCCAGTTCAGTGATCGGGTCCTTCATCGCCATCGCTTCGCTCCCTTCGCATCGTCTTCGTGACCGATCACCGCTCCTCTGGGAGGGGTGCGTCAAGGAACGCCGTAATGATGGGCAGGAGGAGATCGTCACGTGTCAGGATGTTGAAATGCGTCGTCCCCGGGAGCACGGCGAGCTGGGACTTCGGCATCTCAGTCGCCATGACGTCCACCCTCCCACCGCCGAGGAGTACGTACAGCTCCGCCGCGTGCGCAGGCCGGACACCGTCGGCATCCCCGACCGCGATCAGTGTGGGTGCCGTGATCGCCGCGACTTCCGCAGACCAGTCGTAGTCCTTGCTCAGCAACTGACCTGTCTTGTCGGCAAGCGTAGGCCAGTCCTCCGGCTTCGGCGCGACGCTGGCATATGCTTGGTACATCGGTGAGCCGGTCCATGTTTTGGCAGCTTCGCCGTTCACCGCTGACATTCCCGCGCGGTCCTCGGGGTACCAACCTTCACTCTTACCGGGAGCCGAGGCGATCAGGAGCTTGCGCACCCGATCCGGGTGCCGGATGGCAGTTTGCCATGCCACTCCGCCACCCAGCGAATAGCCGAAGACGTCGGCATTCGCGTGTCCGAGGTGCGCGATCAGGGCGGCGATGTCGTCCGCCATCGACTCGAAGCTGAACGGGCGATCGATGTCGGCGGTGTGCCCGTGCCCCTGCAACTCGACGCCGATCACCTGCCGGGTCTCGGCAAGGCCCGGCAGTAGCGCGGAGAACATGTCGACCGTGCCGAACCCGCCGTGCAGCAGCACCAGCGGCTGTCCGGTGCCGTGGACCTCGTAGTAGAGATTGAGGCCATTAACGGGTGCGTATCCACTGTGTGCAAGTGTCGTTACCATCATAAACTCCTTCCACAGTTTTGCTCGCCTTGCTGGCGGTGACCCCGTGCCCGATGGGAGCAATCTGAGTGATTGCCATCGCATCTGTCACCCGATGGGGGCGTTTCTTAGGCCCATGGCCCGTCGATCATTCTGTCGCACAATACCAGTCAAGGGCAAGTCCGCCTTGCGATAATTAGCATTTTTGTTCTATTCTGTCAAGATCGCGAGCCCGTTTAGAGGACGAGCAGGGCACGCAATCGCCGCTCAATTTCGCTCACAGTTTGCGGCGTCACCTGCCCACGATACCGCTTGAGGCGACCGACGGAGATGCTGCGTACGTGATCGCAACATATGCTTGAGTTTTTCGTAAAACCACCCTCCGGTGCATGTACGGTGATGCGCAGGGGATGATTCGGGGGGATGGTTGAGGTTGTCGGTACAATGATGACAAGTCCTGATGCGCCACGATTGAAGTTGTCGTTTGAGATGATGACACCGGGACGTACCTTCATGCCGAGTTCGCGACCACTTACGGGGTCGGGGTCGAAGTCGTAGACCTCACCACGACGAGGCTGCATCCGCACGAGGCTACTCGTCATGCAGACCATCCATCAGCGTGCCGTCAAGCTCTTCTCGCAACGCCAGTTCTTCCGCCCAAACCGCCGGATTGGCCTGCATCGCAACATAGGCTGCGTCCACATCGGCCCAGAATCGCCGTTCTCGCTCCGCGCGCCACAGTTCACTCACGACCTGCCCGACGGTGACGTGGCGGGCATCGGCCTGTTCCTTGAGCGCGGCATAGGTTTCATTGTCTACACGCACGGGAGTTGTTGCAGTCATCGTTACACTCCTTATGACGCAATATGTAACAGAAATTGTAACTCCCGGAACATTGTCTGTCAAGAAGCTTCGGGAGGACATGGCCTCACAGGAGGGCTTTTTCAATCCCCCTCGTCTCGCGAGCAGTCGATCAACCCCTCCTACAGTCTGCACGCTCCTCCGTGCGACATCGGTGATGTGTGAGGAGAGGGTGCTATGATGCTGCACATTCGGTCACCGTGAAGGAGGGGAGAATGCGGCGGGTAACGGGTATACTGGTTCTGATCCTTGGATTGACCGTCAGTGTGGGGAGGGTTGATGCCGCGAGTTTCGCCTACCCCGGATTTCAGCAGCAGTGGAATGCCGGTGAAGCGCTTGCGCCGAACTTCTGGGGGCCACTGAGCACCGCGAGAGATGGTTTGCAGGAGCCGTACACCGAGGCACCGGGTGGGCAGCGCCTCGTGCAGTACTTCGATAAGGGGCGGATGGAACTGACCAACCCAACGACGGGCAGCGTGACGAACGGGCTACTCGCGAACGAGTTGATTTCGAGCAATCTCCAGATTGGGGACAGTGCGTTCCGCAAGATGCCGCCCGCCGCCATTCCGATCGCGGGCGATCCGGACAACGCGGGGCCAACCTATGCCCAACTCGGTACCTCCGCCGCCTCGCTCCTCGCCAACACACCCGCAAAGATCGGCGACCCGATTACCGTGATCGTCGCGGCAGACGGCACGGTAACAGACGGCGGTGGCTTCGCGGGTATCTCGCTGTCCCCGAAGATCAGCGCATACGACAGCGCGACGCAACATAACGTGCTCGGCTTCTTCGCGGACTACCGCACGAAGGTCGGGTTGGCGTCGATTGGTCTCGCGAAGAGCGAGCCGTTCCGGGCAACGGTGAAGGTCGGCGGGCAGTCGAAGGACGTAATGATTCAGGTCTTCGAGCGTCGCGTGCTCACCTATACCGCGAGCAACCCGGATGCCTTCAAAGTCGAGATGGGCAATATCGGGCAGCACTACTACAAGTGGCGCTACCCATCGAAGTGAAGCAACCGCACGGGGCACGCCGACGTCGCACAATGCGGTGCCTTTTCATGACAAGATGTACAGCATTCGGCGCGATCTGCGTTCATGAATCGTCATCTTGACGGTGTAGACTGGAGTCAGTCAATAGTTACCTCATCCCCCATTCCCTTGAATCCCGGCGGCTTAGTCCCCTGCCGGGATTCTCTTTGCCTTGCCCTATCGTCCCGTTGGTGGGGACTTGGGGGCGGCGCAGCGGGGCGCGATGCAGCCGAACAAACGAGTGCGTCAGCACGACGTCAGAGTAGGGAGAACGGAGTGTCGTCATCTATCGCTCAGGCCCTGCTCCTCCGATAGCCTGCGTTCACGGCGTCCGGCTCGGTCGCAAAACAGTTGCGCGCGTTGGTCCCCGGATAATACTGCTGCCCCGGTACGTAGTACACGCCGGTTTCGTCATCCGCCTTGACGGGGAAGCGCGCAGGGCAGACCGAGCCGGAGACCGAACCGGTGAACGACTGCTGTTGTCGGTGGTGTGTATGTCGGGATCGTAGGTTGCGCGGAGAGAGGGGCGTCGGAGAGTAGCGAGGGGGGCGTCACACCGCCGTTGTAGTCGGGGACATCCACGCCCTGGATGCTTCCCTGATCCTGCATGGTGTCCCAATAGTCGGTCCCGAGGAGCCGGAGCAGTATCCTCCCATTCGCAACCTCGGGATGCCACTCGAAGACGGCGCGCTCGAATACCTGCCCCGTGACCGTCTGATCGCAGCAGATCTCGGGGTCGCCCAGACAGAGTTCCGTCTCTTCGGTCAAGGGATAGCCGAACGTCGCTAATCCCCCGTGCGCAGACCAGTAATCGAGAAAGGCATTCCGTACGGTGTGTCGCGTGGTGGCGAATGTCTGGCAGTCGGCACCGGTCGCACAGCCGCGTGGCGGTGCAGAGGCGAGTGCCTGCTTCCGGTGATTGCCGGATGTCGCACCGATGAGGTTGTCGAGGAAGAGCGAGCCATACCGACCCACCTGCACCCGATTCTCCAGCGTGTTGCCGGGATGCCATTCCATCACGGCGCGTTCGTAGACCTGCGTGACGAATCCGGTCTTCGCTGTATATGCCGGTGAGAGTGGCATGCCAAGATTGTCGAGGGCACCGTGTGCCTGCCAGAACGCATAGAATGCGTTGCTGCTCGTCTGGCCCGTCTGCGGGAAATACTGGCTACTCCCTGCCAACACCGACAATGGCATGAGACCAATACCAAAGATGAGCGCGATGAGCGCTCCGATTACTTTTCGCACACTCCACCTCTAGCCGTTCATAACTAGATCACACATACTGAACGGAGGGGGAGTGTATTTTGTGACGAAGGGCATAAATAGACATAAATCTTAGCGCAGGTTCGGAGCGAAAATCCTCAGATGCCTGGCCGGAGTCCTAATGTGTGCCGGATTGTCAGCGCGGTGTGATTGGTGGAGAGACCGTCCCCCGCGGGCGCAAGTCTCTCTATAAAGTAACCAGATCATGTGTCTCTTTCGTACAAGGAGAGAGGAAGATTATCGCCGAACGAATTGTGGGCGACGGGCGGACGCTCTGCTACCATGCCGCGCAGTGCAAATCCGTGACGGAAGGAACTCGCATGATCGTGCTCGACAGCCGAACCCACCCGCACTTCCTCGCGCGCGTCCTCGCCCTCCCTACCGATGAAGAGGTGCGCCGCGAATTCGGAGCGGTTGGGCGTGAACACGGATGCGGCAGGAGATTTCATCGCTGCGCGGGGTCGCATTGTTGCGAAAGTGGACGGCATTGATGCGCATACGGTGCCTGACATCGTCAATTCGAGTGTCTACGATGCGTTCGGCGGCTATGCAGTGCCGAGTGATGAAGGGCATCGCGCACTGCTCGTCACGGGCACACGGTGCGATTTCAACCAACTGATCGCGACGCTGGAGGGCGATCCTCCGAGTACGCCGAACGATGCAGAGCATCGGCGCATCACTCCGCCTGGCGATCCAGCGGCACGGGAACCCACCGCAGGCCGTTACCGTCGGCCCGCACACCTTCGACTGGGCGAACCGCGCGATCGTGATGGGCATACTCAACGCGACGCCCGACTCGTTCTCGGACTTCGGCAAATACTTCCGCTTCGATGATGCCCTGCGCCGCGCGCACGAGATGGCCGCGCAGGGCGCGGACATGATCGAGGTCGGCGGGCAGACGGCCCAACCCGGCACGGTGATCTCCGTCGATGAAGAACTCGCCCGCATCGTGCCCCTCCTCGAACGGCTGCGGGCGGAGATTGATCTGCCGCTCGCGGTCGATACCTTCCGGGTCGGCGTGGCGCGCGGGGCGGTGGTGGCGGGCGCGGTCTACATCAACGACATTGGCGGTGGCGGGGACGAGAATGACGGCATGGCCCGCCTCGCGGCGGAGACGGGCGTGCTGCTCGGGCTCATGCACATCCGGGGTAAGCCGAAGGAGAAGCAGTGGGACCCGGTCTATGAGAGCGTGATGGACGAAGTGACGGGCTTCCTGCACGAGCGGATCGGGCGGGCCGTGTCGGTCGGCGTGGCACGAGAGAAGATCGTCATCGACCCCGGCCTTGGCTTCGGCAAGGAAGCGCCGCACGATCTCGATGTGATGCACCGCTTCCGCGAGTTGCGCTCCTTCGGCCTGCCCATCCTGCTCGCCACCAGCCGCAAGAACTATCTCTCCGACACGATGAACGGCACCGTACACGATCTCTTGCCGGAGACCGCAGCGGCAGTCACCTACGGCATCACCCAGGGCGCGCATCTCATCCGCGTCCACGATGTCGCCTTCATGTCCCGCATCGCCCGCCTCATGCCCCACCTCCTGTAGAAATGGATTGAACCGCAGAGGACGCAGAGAGCGCAGAGGAAACACAGAGAAGAGAAAGAGGAAGAAAGAATCCCCGTTGTTTTCTCCTTCCCTCTCTGCGTCCTCTGCGTCTCTGCGGTTCAATCCGGTTTCTTGGGAATGACGGGAATCGTTGGGTGTTGTAATGTAGTAGGAACAGTGCGACCGTGCAGGGTGCAGGGTGCGGAATCGGTCGCGCCGGACCGCACGTATCAGGAGGCTTGGTGTGGCGACGATCACGACGGACATGGCATTATCGGGAGCGGGCCTGCGGGCCTGACGGCGGCGATCTACGCGGTGCGTGCGGGTCTGACCGCGCACGTCATCGCGGGGTATGCCTGGGGTGGGCAACTGATGTTCACGGGCCGCGTGGACAACTACCCCGGCTTCCCCGAGGGCGTTGAAGGCCCCGAGTTGATGCAGAAGATGCGCGAGCAGGCGGAGGCGCAGGGCGCGGTCGTCCTCGATGACGAGGTGGAGCAGTTCATCCCCGGCAGCGAGCCGCCCCATACAATCAAGACGATGAACGGCGACGAGATCATCGCGCGGGCCGTCATCCTCACGACGGGATCGGAGCCGAAATGGCTCGGCATCCCGAACGAGGAGCGGTTGCGGGCGGGCGGTGTCTCCTCCTGCGCGACCTGTGACGGCGTGTTCTTCCGGGGCAAGAACGTCATCATGGTTGGTGGCGGCGATACGGCGATGGAAGAGACCTTGCATCTCGCCAAGCTCGTCAATCATGTCACCGTCGTCCACCGGCGCGAGCACTTACGTGCGACACCGGCGATGGTCAATCGTGTCAAGGAGCAGCCGAATGTCTCGTTCGCCCTTGAGCGCGTGCCGGTCAATGTCGAGGGCGAGAAAAATGTCACCGGCCTGACCGTCCAGAAGCCGGATGGCGGCACCGAGACGATCCCGGCGGACGGCGTCTTCGTCGCCATCGGTCACAACCCGACGGTGCGGCTCATCGAGGGCATCGTGCCGCTCTCCGAGTACGGCACGGCGGTGCGGTTGCCGAACTCCACGCAGACCATCGTGCCCGGCCTCTTCGTCGCGGGCGATGTCTGGGATCACCACTATCGCCAGGCGATCACCGCGGCGGGCGACGGCTGCCGCGCCGCGATGGATGCCGAACGCTGGCTCGGCGCGCCCCGCCTCGAAAGTGCGGAGCGCTACCCCGATTATCCGGCAGACGCTGAAATGCTCGCGACGGCGAATTCCTGATCCTCGTTCAACCTCACCTTCAACCGAATCGCGAAATAGAAGAGAGGCGTGCATCGTTGGCGCGCCTCTCTTCTTTCTATTCAGGGAAATATCGTTGAATTCTACGCTCAGCATCACAAATCGTCTGTCACATGCGTTTATACAAGCGAATTGAACTTGACTGATGATCAAAGATTATTTGAAAAATTTACAGTAATGTGATATAAATGTGAAATTGAATGCATAGATACGCCACATACCATGAAAGAGAGAAAACCAGTGGTAGTAGGCTGGAAAGCCTGTTACCACCAGAAAAAAGCACTCGATCAGATACGTCTTCTATGCCTCTCAGGCGCATTACAGAGTAGTTCGCGCACAGTGACAATTATAGCGGGAAGGTAGCACACGCAGATGCAAAAGATGCAGGAGCAGGGCCAAATACCCGAGGAGAAGGAAAGGGAAAGCGAGGTCGCCTCGGCGGTCGCGTTCCCCACCATCGCACGCGGGTCGGTCATCCGAATCAATACGGAAAGCTACGGGGCAAACCCGTATGTCCTGAACATGCAGAACGAGTTACTGCCCCAGTTGCGCGCGCTGATCGATCGCGCGGCCACGACGATCCGCGCGCTACGCGAAGAGAACGCCTTGCTCGTGCAGAAGGCAACGACGCTCGAGCAGCAGGTGCATCTGATGGTCGCCGACCTGACCACCGTCATCGACACCCCGGTCGATGAAGACCCGCCGATTCCCGCGACCGCATCCTTCCCCTGGTCATTTCCCTTGGCTGAGGATGTCGATCTGCGCTCCGACCCGCAGGAGCGGCTGCCTTTCGTTCCACCCATATCCGTGGAGGAGGCACCGACCGCAGGGAGGTACGGGGCGCTCGTCTACCCATTCACCCAGTTCTCCACCCTCTCGCGGTTTCAGACCGCGCTCCAGGGGGTCATCGGGGTGCAGAAAGTCCATGTGCGGCGATTCACGCACGGCACGCTCGAACTGTCGATGGAGTATGACGGTGCCGTACCGCTGCGCGATCTCATTCGCGATCTCCCAGTCGGTATCGCGGACGTCTGTGAAGAGGCACCGCATCGCCTCCACATTCGTCTCGACGCATAGCGCCGATGCTCATCGCCTCGCGTCCCCCTATCGCGCAGGGGCCCGCCTTTCCGCCCGCATCCCCCGTCGCCCCTGCCGTCATCTGGTCGGCCTTCGGCGTCGCACCGGATCGGCATATCCTCGTCCGTCTCCCGCTCGATACATGGCGCGCGCTCGGTGTACTGCCGATCAGGATGGATGATACGACGATCCACCTGGCCGCCGCGCACGGGCTTTCTCCCGATGATCTTCGTACGATCGAGCGGCATCTGTACGCTTCGGTCGCACTCTCGCTCTGCGGCGATACTGCCCTTCAGATCGCCTTTGCCTCTCTGGAAACCGATCCGCACGCACGATGGGAGGCGTATGGGACTATCCTTGCGCTCGGCCCGGAATCGCGCGATCGCACCACACGGACGATTCCCATTCCTGCGGATCGCATTCAGCCGCTGACCAATCAGGTCCACATCGCATTCTCGCTCCTGCTGCCGGACGATGTCTGCGCGGATGAACTCAATCCTGCCCGCTATGCCACGGTCTATGAGGAGACCGCTGTCGCGTACGGGAGCGCGACCCCGGCGGGCACGTCACCCTTCAATCTCGGTCTCTTCCCCGCCGCCTTCATCCCCGCCGCGTCGGCGGCCCCGATCAATGTCACGGTCGCGCTCCCGTCGCAGCCAACGCCTGCCGAGTTGAGCGCCGCCGCAACGGCGGTCGGGCAGATCACGCGGCGCGCGCCGGGCAGCCGTTTCATTTTCGACGCCAGCGAGGCGAAAGCACCGAACATCCCGCCGGACCGCCCGATTGTGGCCGTGGGTACCCCGGCTCGGAATCCGCTCGTCACGCCCGTCGCCGAACAGCTCGGCTTCCGGATCGGTGACGGGTCGATCACCGCGCCGGATGGGCAGGTGGCCGACGCCGGTACCGGCGTACTGCTCCTCGGGAGTGCACCGGGTGGCACGCATCGCGCGATCCTCGCCCTCACCGGGCAGAACGACGCGGCGGTCGCGGCGGCAGGTCGACTGATCGGCAACGACCAGTGGCTCCAGGCACTGAGCGGGCCGTGGTCGGAGGCGCAGCAGATCGACCCGGCGGACCCCACCGTGACCTCGCCCACCGTCCGCTTCTCGATCTTCCCCAATGGCATGACACTCGAAGGAGCGCGCCAGGCGGCGGCCAGTGCGAAAATCATCGCCCCGCCGCTCGCCGCTGCGAGTCATATCACCCTCGCATTGAGCGTCGCCCGCTCCGCGAACCTCGATCTCGAACCCTCGTATCTGCGCCTCTCCGTCAACGATCAGGCGGCGGGGGTCGTGCAACTGAACGAGGTCACGCCCGACGGCACCGATGTCCGGATGGCGATCCCGGCGCGCTTCCTCAAGGCGGGGGTGAACACCTTCACGCTCACCGACCTCATTCGCGCTAAAAAGGGCACATGCGACGGATCGACCTTCGGTCAGGCCGCGAATATCTTCCTGCGCGTCGCGCCGAACGTCACAGTGGAGCTTCCCCCCGCTGCGCCGACCAGTCAGATCAGTCTCGCCCCGTGGCCGTACCCCGTGATCGGGCAGACGGGGGTGCCACCAACACTGGTCGCGGGTTCTGACGGCATCACGGCATTGCTGCAAACCGCGGCGATCCTCGGCCCTTTGTTCCCCGGTAAGAGCGTCGGCTTCAACGCCTTGACGGCGGGGCCGAGCGATCCCCTCCCCGAGGCAGGTACGCGCATCGTCTTCGGTTCCATCGATCAACTCCCATACCACGATGCGATGTTGCCGGACATGCCGCTGGAGATACGCGGCACGACCTGGGTCGTCCGCGATCAGCAACTACCTACCACCACGATCACGACTGCGACTGCACCGGGGGTGATCGAACTTGTGAGCGCGCGGGGCGGGCAGACGATAGTCGTCACCGGGACAGACGCCGGTCTCTTGCCGGTCGCCGTGCGGGCACTGACGACCACGCTCCCCAATGCGACAGCGCTGCTCGTCTATCCTGACCCGCAGGCAGGTCAGGCAGGGGTCGACCCACGCGCGGAGTCGCTCGCGCCCGCAGCCGGTCTGCGCCTGCAACCCCTCACCGGACCGGGGCGAGAGATCGCCACGACCCCCGGCGTTGCATCACATACGCGCCTGAGCGCCCCGCAACTGAGCGCACTCGGTATGGCGGTACTCGCGACCGCCCTCTGTGGTCTCCTGATTATCGTTGGTAGGCGGAGGAATCGGTAAATGAAACGATCCAATCACGGTGCCCCGACCGTCGGGGATGCAGCAATCGGCGTGCTCGCCCTCATTACCTGTGGCGCGATCGCGGCGCAGACCGCCCTCCTGCCACGGTCGGCAAGCCTCGTCACGATCGCCGCCTGCGCGCTCGGCATGATGTTCGGCTGCTGGCGCGTGCGGCGCTCGGTCAGTATCGTCGGCATCGTGGGCATCGGTCTACTGACCGTGCCCCTCACGCTGTCTGTCCGTGAGGTCTCGACTGCGGCGAGCGCCCTCGGCGCGCTCATGGTTGCGCTTCCCGGCCTCGCGGCAATCTACACCACGGCCACCGTACGCACCGCGTACGACGGGGTCCGCGAGCAGCACAAGATCGTCCAGGCGCTCACCCAGATCGACATCGCGACGGGCGTCCTCAAATCGACCGCCGGACGCGACCGCCTGCGGACGGAGACCGCCCGCGCGGTGCGCTACCGGCGCATCTTCAGCGTCCTCGTCGGCAAACCTTCCGACTGGCTGGCGGAGGAAGAGCGACGCGGGATCGCCGCTGCGGAGAGCGCGTACGAGCAGTCGCTGCGCGTGATGCTCTCACTGCTCCGCGACACCGATAGCGTCACTGCTGACGGGGATCATACCTTCTTCGCTATTCTCATCGAGACTCCCGCCACGGGCGGCGAGACGACGATGCGGCGGATTCAGGACGCACTCCGGGCCGAAGGGTTGATCGAGATGCGCTTCGGCCTCGTGCAGTTCCCGGACGATGGCGTGACCGATGAGGTGCTCCTGCGGGAAGCCTTCGACGCGCTCGCCTTCGCGGAGATGGCGAATCTCCCGGTCGCCAGCCGCCGCGCGTTGGTGGCGGCCATCCGATGGCCGCCATCCCACGAACCTAGGTGACAGAGACTACGAACCCGGTGGTAGCAGGCTTTCCAGCCTGCCTCCCCGGCATCGAGAGGGCAGGCTGGAAAGCCTGCTACCACCAGAAAAATCCCCGATAGCGTACGTCGTGTCACAATCGCTGCGGTAACAAGGAGTAGAGAGCACGGTGCGCGCGGTCGTTTCCTCACCCTCATCATCCCGCCTTCCTGCGCTCGTCGCTCCATCGGGCGCGAAGAGCCACACCCGGCAGGTGCCGGAGGCAGGCGTCGCCGTCAGTACGCGCGAGGGCGCAATCATTTTCGGCCTGGTCGCAACCGTCGCGGTCGCAGTCGCGGCGTGGCTCTCTTTCGTCGTCCAGGATGTGATGGGTGATGCACTGAGCCGCACGTACGCCGCCTTCGCCGCGGTTCATTCCGCCCAACCCCACCTCGCGGCAATCGGTTTCATCTGGCCCCCCTTGCCAACGATCCTCCAGATCCCCCTCGTGATTATCCCGCGTCTCTCGTTTTATGGCTTCAGCGGCGGGGTGATGTGCGCGTTGTTCGCGGGACTGACGGCGGCGGTGGTGAACCTCATCCTCGCACGAGCGGGCCTGACTCGCTGGTTGCGCTGGTCGGCGCTCGCGCTCTTCTTCCTCAACCCGCTTATCGCCTTCTATTCCGCGAACGGCATGAGCGAGATACCGTTCGTTTACTGCTTCGTTCAGGCGCTCTACTGCTTCCTCCGTTGGCAAGAGACCGATCACTGGGTCTGGATCGCCTTCACGGCCTTTGCCTGTGCCATGATGGTGCTGGTCCGCTACGATGCGCTCTTCTTCAGCGCCGCCTTCGTGGCCGCCCTCGTTTTGATGATGCTCGGCAGCCGCCGGACCTTCGATCGCGCGCATATCGAAGCAAATATCCTCGCCGCGCTCACGCCGATCATCTTCACGACCGGCCTCTGGACCTTCTTCAACTGGCAGATCAAGGGCGATGCGCTCTACTTCCTGCACAGTGAGTATTCCAACACCTATCTCGTCCGGGATCAGACGATGGCTGCCGAGGTGCAGCGCATCCACGACTCCCTGTTCGCCTTTGGCCGCTACCTCTGCCAGATGACGTTCTTCCTCTCGCCGCTCCTGCTCGCCGCGCTTTTCCCGCTGGCGCTGCTCGCCCTCCGGCGGCGCACCCTCCATCCACTCGCCCTCGCCGGTCTGTTATTCGTCGTGCCGCTCTTTCAAGCGTACACCTATCGGCAGGGGCAAACCTTCGGGTTCCTGCGCTTCTTCATCTCGCTCATTCCGGCGGGCTTGATCGCGGGCTGCGAGATCATCCGGATGACGCGTAGTGCGCGCGGACAGCGTATCGCCGTGATCGCCCTCCTCGTCGGCCTGGCGATCGGCAACGTCACGACGACGTACGCGATGGACAGAGTCTACCTTCAACCCGGCCTCTGCGACCCCACATCCAGCCCGGAGCAGGTCTTTCTCCGCTCCTTCCTGCACCCGACACGGACACGCAATGCCTATCGGACGGCACGGGATATGGCGGGCTATATCACCGAACACGTCCACGACCGCGCGGTGATCACCGACGTGTCGGGAAATACGGTCGTCGTCTTCAGCGCGCATCCCGAACGCTTTGTTCTCCTCAGCGACCGCGATTACGATCTACAGGCGCGCAACCGCCCCTCCGTCGTGCGCTTCGTGCTCCTTTCCCGCACCGTTACGCCGGAATTCCGCGCCCTCGACGGCTATTTCTCCGGCCTCGATTCCGGCATCTATCCCGGTTCACAGCTCGTCCATGAGAACGGCTAGTACCGCCTCTACTACATCGCCCCCTGATCCCACGTTCATCCAGCAGAGCATCTTGGTGGTTCATCTCTCCATCGTTTTGTAACGGGCCCTATAGGCGCGCGTGCCCACCGGGGAAGCGGAGGGTGAAGTGGCCCGCCGCGATCCCACCGAGCATTCCGCCAACGCCCCGCTGAAGATACTCAACAAAGGCGTCGTCCGCAGCAGGATGTGGCGCACTATTCAGCCACCATTGCGTACCGCGCTCGACGATAGCGAGCGTCAGTTCCGCGACGAGGGGCGACCAGAACGGGTCCGGCGTCACGCCCTCCTTCGCTGCTTGCGCCAATGCCTGTCGCGCGATCTCCTGACGGACCTGATGGCGCGCCGACTCGATCTCCGCGCCGAGCGGGCTTTCCGCAGCACCAGTGAAGAGGAGCAGAAAGGCGGCGGGGTTCTCGCGCGCGGCATCAAGATAGGCGCGCAGTGCGGCACCGCTCGGCGCAGTAGGCGCGGCAATCGCCTCGGTCATCGCGGCGGTGAGCCGAGCGGCGATGTCGTTGAGGATGGCGCGATAGAGATCTTCCTTGGAGGCAAAGGCGCGATAGAGAATTAACCGCGTGACGCCGACGCGACCGGCGATCTCCTCCATCGTCACGCTGCCGAAGCCGCGTTCCGCGAAGGCCGCCGCCGCAACCGTCAATATCTGCTGCCGCCGCTCCGCACGGGGCAGCCGGACCGTCTTTTGCGCCATCGCAGGCCCCCGAGCGGCGACGTATACGCCGTGGATACGCACGCAGTATCAAGGGCTTGAGTATAGCGCATCGCTCTCACGTTGGTATCGCCGCGTCGGCAGGCTTGAGGCTGTCACTCGCATCCGTCACCTGCCAGCCGCCCATCACCCCGATATAGGTATAATCGGCGTATCCACCCGTGCTGGCGATGCTGGCAACATCGAATTTCGCGCCCGGCACATTGGCCCGCACCCAGGCGGTGAAATCCCGGATCGTCGCGCGCGCGTGGTCGAAATCACCGGAGCCGTTATCGTGGAGCGCGAGCGAGCGCCCCGCGCGATTGATGATAATCAGGAACCCGTGATTCTCGACAGCGCCCCCGCTCTGCTCCAGGAGGAACTGATGCTCCAGCGTGCCTCGGTAGCGATCGTTGTGGAGGCTGAAATCGGTCGGCGGAAAGACGAGTGTCTCGCCATCACCGAAGAAATCGACCTGGGGCGCGAGGTCCACGATGCGCCGCACGACTGCGTCATCGTATTTGAGATTCACATAGACATCGTAGGACATCGCGCTCCTCCTCTCACATCCTGGATCAATAAGGACGTACGCTGTGAGGCTTTTTTCTGGTGGTAGCAGGCTTTTAGCCTACCGTTTGGCCGGGGAGGCAGGCTAATGAACCTTAGCGACTCAATCGGGTAATTGCGGGTGGCGGCGGGCTTCAGCCTGCGCCAGGTGCGGCAGGGTGAAGCCCGCGCCCACCAGTACCCAATCAAGTTGTTAATGTTCATAAAGCCTGCTACCACCGGGACTTCCCTGTTGAACTGTGTAACTCCTATACGTTAGCTCCCCTGCTTCCCGATACATTCCGTGGCGGGCTTCGTCGTGGGGTCGTCGATGAAGCTAAAAATCGTCTGTTCGCCGCAACTGCCGCCATTGCCGAGAATCGAATGCCCGATGCCGGGAAAGGTGATGAGGAACCCCTTGGACAGCGTTTGCGCGGTCTGCTGGCCGTAATCTGGCGGCGTGGCGGGGTCATTATCGCTGGAAAGCACGAGCGCGGGCACATCGCTCGTCACCGGCTGCGTTTCCACCGTATTCACAGGTGGGGTGGGCCACCCTGCACACACCTCGAAATGCTCGCGGATATCGGCAAGGAAAATCTCTCGCAAGTCAGGCGAAAGCCCATCTGCGGCGGCAGTTGCCCGATCCCGGTTATTGAACGGCAATTCCTCCGCGCACATGATCGAGAAGTAGGCACCGACATTGATGTCCGGCCCGGCCGGGCCGAGGGCATTGACGATGATACTCAGCACGCTCGTTTCGCCCTTGCTTACCTGCTGAATCAGTGGCGGGATGAAGCGCGTCGCGGTCGCATCATAGAGCATCTCGGAGAGCAGGAAGGTGAAACTGTTGCCATCCACGACGACCGGATAGGTCTTGTTCGTCTTCATGTCGGTCGCGGAGACCGTCAGTGGGTGCGTAGTCAGTTGCGTCACCACCGTGCGGTAATCCGCCTGAAGTGTGGGGTATTTCGTGCCGCACGATCGATCCGCCACGCACGATGCGAAGAAGAGATTGAACGAACGCGCGAAGTTCGGCCCATTATCCTCGATGAGCGGTGCCTGAAGCGGTACGGTGGAGTCGAGCACCGCGCTGCGCACGGCGTCCGGAAAGTCCCGCATGATCGTCAGACCAAGGCGCGTGCCGTACGAGATGCCGAGCAGATCGAGCTTCGCATAGCCGAGCACCGCACGGATGTCGTTCACATCCGCCGCGCTCTCCGCACTCGTGTAGGCGGTGAGGTCGATCCCCTGCTGCATCAGGCGATCCCGACACGTGAAGATCGCCGCGATATCGTGGCTTGTCTTGTCATTCGGGTTCGTCTGGACTACCGCGTCCGCGAGGTCCGCCGCCGTCACTTCCGGGCAGGCGAGTGTCGGCTGGGCAAAGCCCACACCGCGCTGATCGAAGATGATCAGGTCGCGATTCGCCGTGTAGGTACTCAGGTTGTCATCGAGAAACCCGGTGATGAAATCCTCTACCGCACCGCCAGGGCCACCTTGCAGATAGATGATGGGGTCCGGTGCGGGGTGCGGGTTCGCACTCTTGAAGACGGCGACGGGCAACTTGATCGTCGGGCCGGTCGGGTTCCGATGCTGCTCCGGGACGACCGCGAAGCCGCAGGTCACCGTCTGCCCCTCGATCTGCCCCGCTGGCAGTTTCCAGGCGCAGGAGGCGGCCTCAAAACGCGGGACAGCGGCGCTCTCCACTGCACTTGCCTGATCGCTTATCAGCGGTGCGGCCAGGGCGATGAGGCCCTGCGTCCCCGTCCCGGAAACGTATACCGTCAGCGTAATGAAGAGGATCATGGTGATCCACGGGCGCGCGCGTCGCTGCATTGGTCTACCCCTCGTTCCCATGTCGTGCCGTCATGCACCCACAGGGAGGATACGAGCGAATCGAGCAATGAGCAACACGAGTAACGAGTAGCGAGTAGCGAGTAACGAGATGGGACGTTCGTATCGCTCGTTACTCGCTACTCGCTGCTCGTTACTCCCCCTCATTGCTCATTGCTCGTTGCTCCGGTTGGAATATCGCGCGCATGATGCTGTTGACCTGCATCATGGGATTATCTTGGTATTCGAGAGGAGGATGTCGATGTCGTTTACGATGACGAAAGAAGAACGAGAAGCATTCCTGGCCGCGCTCCATGTCGGGGTCATCGCAGTTGAGCGAGAGGGAAATGTGCCGCTCGTGGTGCCGATCTGGTACGCCTACACACCGGGCGGGGAAGTCACGATCGTTACGGGTCAGCAATCGCGGAAGGCCACGCTCCTCACTCAGGCAAGACGCTTCAGCCTCTGCGTGCAGGATGAAGCGTCACCCTATGCCTATGTCACCGTGGAGGGACCGATTGTCGCGATTGAGGCCGCAGACCGCGAGGGCGACGTACGGCCAATGGCGCAGCGCTATCTGGGGCGCGAAGGGGGCGACGAGTATATCGCCCGGATGAGTGCCCAACCGGGAGAGAGCGGAGACGATATGCTCGTGCGGATGCGCCCCGAACGGTGGCTCACCGCCGATTACGGCAAAGAAGGCGCATAGCCGATTGCAAGGCTGGAAACCCTCACCTTCCAATGCACTGCACCCTGAGACCAGACCACGGGTAAAGAGCGGCGCGGTGATGATACAGTACGCACGGTGCCGCAGATACCGAGAAGATGAAACGTGAAAAGCGAAGGGAGCGTGGGGTGAGCGGTCTACCAACATTCGGCGGGGCATCGCTGCGCGGGCTGGCACGGCTACGAAATGCGAAGCGTCGCCGGGCATCATCGTGGGACCGCACGGGAGGCAACGAAGACTCGATCCGCATTCCGGCGGGCGAGACGGCGACCCTCGCGGCGATCGACGGCGCGGGGTGTATCACCCATCTCTGGTTCACGATTGCCTCCGATGATCCGCTCCACTTGCGTAACCTCATCCTGCGGATGTATTGGGATGGCGAGTCCTCCCCCTCGGTCGAGACGCCGGTGGGCGACTTCTTTGGCATGGGCCACGCGATGACGCGCAACTTCGCCACGCCGATGCTCGCGATGAGCCCGCAGGATGGCCGGGGACTCAACTGTTACTTCCCAATGCCCTACGCGGACGGCGCGCGCATCACGATCACGAACGATGGCCCGGTGGCGTGCCGCTCCTTCTACTTCTATGTGGACTACGAGGAATACGCGGCCTTAGAGGACGGATTGGGCCGCTTCCATGCGTGGTGGCACCGCGAGAACCCGACCATCGCGGTGCCGCACAACGAGGGTGACGGCAAGAACCTCACCGGCGCGGACAATTACCTCATCATGGCGGCGACCGGCACGGGGCATTTCGTCGGCTGCCATCTCGATTACGACAACACGCACGTCTCCGATGCGAGCCAGAGCGGGGCAGGGCTCGAACCGGACTGGTCGTGGTACGGCGAGGGCGACGACATGATCTTCATCGACGGCGACATGCTCCCGACCCTCACCGGCACCGGCACCGAGGATTACTACGGCTGCGCCTGGTGCCCGTCGGAACCGTATATCGCTCCCTATCACGGCATCATCCTCCCCGGCGCGGCGAACTGGCAGGGGAAGATCACCGTCTACCGCTACCACATCGAGGACCCGGTGATGTTCGACACGAGTATCCGCGTCACCATCGAGCACGGCCACGCCAATGACCGGAGCGATGATCTCGCCAGCACCGCCTACTGGTACCAGACCGAGCCGCACGCTCCCTTCCCGCCGCTCCCGGATCGCACCGCCCGCGCGCCGCGCGTCAATCGCTGGGAGACGCGTTATTCCCGATAACGCACGATCGGAGAGTGGCTGGGAAAGGAAATGCCAAAAGGGGTAGGCATATCGCCTACCCCCGGAACGACAATGCGTAGCGGATTACTTCGCGAGCGGGCGGCCCTGTGCATCAGGAAGCTTGCCCGTGGCGATCATGATGATGTCGATGATCGACCAGATACCGCAACCACCGAGCGTCAGCAGTTTCACCACGCCGAGGCCCGTGTAGCCGAGATAGAAACGGTCCACGCCGAGACTGCCCAGGAGAATGCTCAAAATGAGCGTCGTCGTAAAGGTTTTGTCACTGACCTCGCCACTTTGCATCGGATCCATCGGCTCCCTCACTCCTTTTGGTGCGCGCACCACAAACGATCATGGCACATCAGCGATGTGCCAACCCCCACCCGTTCGGCAAACGAACGTACATTCCTAGTATAGTACGTCACGCAAGTCCCCAATGTTCCCAACCGTCAGTATTCCCCTTCTCTGACCGCCTTCGGCACGCCGTCCGGGTCCATCAGCGGCGACGGATGAATATCGAAGGCATCGGCCAGGCGTACGAAGAGATTGAAGAGCGCTCCATCGTAGACCGCCTCCGCGATCTGCGCATCGCTCCACCCCACCGCGCGGAGCCCCTCGACCTGCGCATCGGTGATCCGATAGGCGTGCCGGGTCAGGGTGCCGACGAACTCCAGCAGGAGTCGTTCGGCGTCGGTGATCGGCGCGGCGTCAAGATCGCCACTCCGCAGCGCCTGCGCCGCCTCGCCATACTGCTCGCCCTGCAACTGCAGGAACCAGGTGTGGCTCGACAGTCAGTAGTGGCAATGATTGAGGGCGGCAACGTACGAGGCGATCATCTCGTGCTGCGCGCGCGTCAGTGCGCCGTCCGTGAAATGGAGTTGCGAGGCGGCATTGATCGCCTCCATAAAGTCCGGCCGCAGGCTCATCGTCCGCAAGATATCCGCGACCCGCCCACTCGATGAAAGCGCCCGCGTCCGCGTGAAGGCGGCGGCGGTTTCCCCCTCAGCGGCATCATCCTCGATCCAGGCAATCCGTGCCATCGATTCCCCCCTCGCAAAAGGCATTTGTGCTCCTCACTGATAGAACGACCGAAAGAGGAAAATGGTACGGACGATGCATACATGCGAGGACTTTTCACGAAACAGGATCACGTCCGTCACTCGATGCCCTGCTATACTCCGCCTATCGTGATGTTCGTACCTGGTAGGAGGAAGCAGGATGAGTGGATTGGTATTCGCCGCCATCGCGCCGCACGGTAGCCTGGCGATCCCGGAAGCGTGTTCCGCTGAAGAGCGCGGCCTCGCCACAAAGACGCAGGAGGCGATGGCGGAGTTGGGCCGCCGTTTCGATGCCGCGCGTCCGGACGCGACGATCATCTTCACGCCGCATAATGTCCATGTCGAAGGCGCGATGGCAGTCGTCGTCGCGGGGAAACTCAGCGGGTCGCTCTCAGACTGGTCGCAAGAGACGATTGAACTGCGCTGCCCGACGGATCGCGACCTCGCGCGCGCCGCGATCGATGCGCTGAATGGCGCGGAGATTTCGGCAGTCGGCATCAGCTACGGCGGCAACGACGCCTCGGGCGCGACCGCGCCAATGGATTGGGGTGTCCTGATCCCGCTCTGGTTCATGGGTGGGCGGACGGAGCCGCAGGTGCCGATCGTCGTTATCAGCCCATCGCGGGATCATTCACCGGCGGATCATGTGCGCGCCGGGAAGGCACTCGCGGCGATGGCGGTAGCGTCCGGCAAGCGCGTGGCGATGATCGCCAGTTCCGACCACGGCCACGCGCACCTCGCGAGCGGCCCCTACGGCTTCGATCCTGCCGCCGCCGCGTACGATGGTCAGATCGTCGACCTCGTCAAGGCAAACAAGCTCTCCGGCTTGATGGACATCGATCCCGCGTTCGTCGGCAAGGCAAAGGCGGACAGCTTCTGGCAGATGCTGATGCTCTCCGGCGCAATCGGCGACGAATGGAACGCTGAATTCCTTTCCTACGAAGCGCCGACCTATTTCGGGATGCTCTGCGCCGCCTTCGCACCGTAGCAGCATACCGCCCAGAGCGTCATGCCTCCTTCTTTTTCGGGAGATTGCCACCGCCGTTTTGTAGGGCGCACCCCTTGTGGGTGCCCTCCCCAGATGGGCACCCGTCGATGATTGGGCCGTGATTCGGGCAGAGGACACCCACAAGGGGTGCGCCCTACGCATCGCATCAATACTTCTGCTAAGAGCGGTGGGCACTCTCAACAGCATCCATCGCCCGCAGTGCTTTGTTCGCGACTGCCCAGAGGCTCGGCACAAGGGTGAACATGCCCAGACCGATCAGTGCGCCTCTGAGCCCAATCGTGCTCACCGCGTAGCCTGCCGAGAGGAGACCGAGCGGTGTTGCCAGCGTCCCCAGTGCGTCGCCCGTGCCGAACACCCGCCCGCGGAGCGCCGCAGGCACACGCTCCTGATAGACCACGCCAAAGCTCGGCGCGATCAAGCCAATGCCGATCCCGCGCAAGGCGATTGCGGGCACCGCGACAAGCAAAGGAGGCAGGGGGATGAGCAGCCAGAATGCGGTATTGAGGAGCGCAACGCCGATCAGGAAGAGCCGGTAGCGCCGCAGCCGCACCGCCGCAGCCGCGTAGCAGAGGCTGCCGATCAGCGTGCCCGCGCTCGCCCCCGCGAACAACGCGCCGAGCGCGACCGACGTGCCGTAGACCTGCCGCGCATAGACGGGCAGAATGACACCCAGGAGCGCCGCACCGATGAAATTAACGAGCGCCGCGAGCGTCGACATGCCGATCAGCAGTCGATCGCGGACGAGGAAACGCCACCCCTCCGCCAACTCATGCCAGTAGGAAGCGCGCGCGGTCCGTGCGCCAGGACGGGCAATCGTCGGGACAGCCAGCGAGATGGCTGTCGCGGAGAAGAGGAAGGAGACGCCGTCGAGCCAGAGCATGTTGCTCGTACCGATCAGGGCGATGAGGACGCCCGCGAGCGCCGCTCCTGCGAGACTCGCGCCATTGAGCGTTGCCTGGTAGAGACCGTTCACGCGCTCCGTGCGTGCCCCGGCAAGCGTAATGAGATCGGGCAGGAGGCCACGACGCCCGGTGCCACCGGGGGTGTTGCAGAGGGCGCGCAGAAAGACGAGGACGAGAAGCTGCCAGAACGCCAGCCCGATCGTGTGGTAGAGCAACGGGACGAGCGCGACGGTGATGCCGCTCGCGAGATCGCCGCCGACCGCGACGCGCTTGAAGCCGATGCGATCGACGAGGGTGCCGCCGAAGAACGACGCGACGAAGGAGAGCGCCGTGACCGCGCCCGTGATGCCGGTTTTGGTGGCGCTCCCCGTCGTTTGCAGCACGAACCACGGCACGGCGATCGTCGTAAAGAGATTACCGACCGTCGAGACGATATTCGCACTGAGCAGCGCCGCGAGGGGAAGCCGATTGTGGGGAAGTTGCGCCGCCGCAGTCTGATTCATTTACCTCTCCCCCGGCCCCTCCCCTAAAGAGGGAGGGGTGACTCAGTTTGGGTGTCATGCCTTTCCCCAGAACGCCACGGCATTGCGATGAGGCACCCCCTTCCTTTTAGGGAAGGGGGCCGGGGGGTTAGGTCAGACCAACACACCCGACCGCTTTCCCGGTAGAATACGCTCAATAGTGAGCGCAGACGAGGGGAGAATACCATGCGACTGGCGATGCTCGGCTTCTATCACGAGACGAACACCTTTGCGGCGAATCCATCGACCTGGGAGGAATGGCAGAAGGCCGGCATACTCCACGGTGACGAGATACTACGCGTCTATGCCGAATCCGAGTTCTCGATCGCCGGGTTCCTGACTGCGGCGAAAGACCCGGAGGTCGAGATCGTCCCTCTCATGTACACCTTCGATCAGCCCAAGGGGATGATTACCGAGGACGCCTACGAGCGGATCGTCGGGGAACTGCTCGATCTTCTCCGCACGCATGGCCCGTGGGACGGCATTCTGATGACACTGCATGGCGCGGCGGTCGCGGCGAACGCCCCCGATGCGGACGGTGAATGCCTCGCCCGCGTGCGTGCCCTCGTCGGGCCGGATATGCCGATCGGCGTTGCCTCGGATTTGCACGGCAACATCACCCAGCGGTACGTCGAGCATTGCACCGTGGCGAGCTTCTTCCGCACGAACCCGCATCTCGACGCCTTCGCCCGTGGCGTGGAGGTCGCGGACCTGATCGTGCGCACCGTACGCGGTGAGATTCACCCGGTACAGGCATTGGAGACACCGCCACTGGTCGTCAGCATCGTCAAGCAGTGGACGGGCGCGGACCCGATGCGCCGCATGATGGCGGATGTCGAAGAAGTCATAAAGCGGCCGGGGATGCTCTCCGCGAGCGCGATCATGGGCTATCCGTACTCCGATGTCGAGGAAATGGGGATGTCTTTCCTCGCGGTACACGATGGCGACCCGGCAGCGGCGCGGGATGCGGCCCGCTGGATGGCGAAACGGGCGTGGGAGCACCGCGACGAGATGCTGAACGACGCGCCCGCACCGGAGGACGCCATTCGCTACGCGATGGCGTCAGAGACGCACCCCGTCGTCCTCCTCGATGTCGGTGATAACGTTGGTGGCGGCAGTACAGCGGACTCGACGATCCTCCTCGAAATCGCGCAACGGCTCGGGGTGCAGAAGTATCTTCAATCGCTTTACGACCCCGAAGCGGTGGACGCGTGCATTGCGGCGGGCGTCGGCAAGACGGTGACGCTCGCCGTCGGGGCGAAGACGGACACGATGCACGGCAGCCCCGTGACGGTGACGGGGCGCGTACGGACAATTTCTGAAGGCTCATGGGAGGACACCCGCCCGACGCACGGCGGCTTCCGCTACTACGATGCGGGTACCACGGCGGTACTGGAAACGACGGACGGGCATACGCTCGTCCTGCATGCCAAGCGAATGGGCAACTACAGCATCGGCGAGATGTACTCGGTCGGCGTCTTTCCGGAGGAGTATCAGGTCGTCGTCGCCAAGGGCGTGCAATCACCGCGTCCGGCCTATCAGCCGATCGCTGCGGAGATCCTTTTCGTCAACACCCGTGGCGTCTCGACCGCCGATCTCGACTCCTTCGACTACCAGCATCGCCGCCATCCGCTCTATCCGTTCGAGATGGACGCAACGTACGAGTAGCATTCAGGACATCTGACATCCGGACAGAACTTGGTTTTTCTGGTGGTGGCGGGCTTCAGCCTGCCTCTTGGTCTGGCAGGCTGAAGCCCGCCACCACCCTGTTTCTCTCGTGTGCGCTCCTTTATGTCCGGATGTCAGGAGACATCATTTGACTGCGATCAGGCAGTAGTGTTGCGTCCGGTCCGCATGTTCATCAAGGACCGCATAGCTCGCAAATTCCGCGCGCAACTCCTCCGGCGAGAAGTAGTGGTGCGGTAACCCCGCCTCTTTGCCATCGAGCGGGACAAGCGTACCGGGTTCCACCTCGCGAAATGCGGTACCCTGGTCCCGCCGACCGGCGACACTGACGAAGACTACGCCACCGGGTTTCAGGACACGCGTGATCTCGCCAATCAGCCCACGGATGACGGCGATGGTGCCGTGATGAATGACTTGCACGGAAATCACGGCATCAAAGGAGGCGTCCGCGTAGGGCAGACCATCGAGCATATTGCCCACGCGCAGATCGGCTTCCAACCCCTCCTCTGCCAACCACTGTCGCGTCAGCGCGATCCCCTCCGGTGACTGATCGAAACCCGAGACGGTAAAGCCGTGGCGCGCGAAAAAGGCGACATGGCGGCCCGTACCACTGCCGAGATCGAGGAGGGAGTGTGCGTCACGGGCACGCAGGGTATCCACGAGGCCGGGCATATCTTCCTGGGGCTGATGAAAGACGCGCCCGTTCTGGCGAAAGATCGCATCCCAGGGGTTGAGCGTTTGTGCCACGAATTGCTCCTGTCTATGATGTGCGCATTGGGTCGTCGCGCACCGATGGCGCGCGGCGAGTATAGCGCGCGATGCGTAATGAGGATGTGAACGGGCAGCAAACGGAATGGATGCACCTACCGGGTGGATGTGAGCGGTTGCTTCTCTTCTGCAAGCCGTTCCAGGAGTCGCACTGCGTACTCCATGCCCGGCAGTGCGTGCATCTCGCCCCGCAACTGCTCCGCACGCTCCCGATAACGTGGGTCCGTGAGTACCGCCCGCGTCGCATCGCGTATTGCCTCCGGCGTACGCCTGTCCGGTGCGATCCCGCGCGCGAGCCCCAGTGCGGCGCAGCGTGCGGCATTCTCGGGCTGGTCGGCGGCGATTGGAATGATGACCATTGGCAGGCCGTGATCGATGGCCGTGCGCATCGTGCCGGAGCCACCGTGCGTGATGACGAGGTCACAGTGCGGGAACAGCAGGCTTTGCGGGAGATAGCGCGCGATATGAACATGGGGCGGTTGCGCACCGAAATCGCGGGGATCACCACCGGGGCCGAGCGTCATGATAAGGGTGATCGGCTCATTTCGCAGCCCGCTCAGGATCGCCGGGAAGATCCCCGGTGTGCGGTTGTAGGCAGTGCCGAGGGTCGCATACACGGTAGGACGGCGTGAGAGTGCGCCAACCCAATTCGGCAATCCCTCGCCGTCGGGCTGATCGATGTCGAAACTGATGTGCCGCACCGCATGGGTGGTTGGCGGTAACGGGACGGCAGGGTCTTGATACCGCAGTGGAAAGGGAGCAAAGAGAAGGTACCGATAGAGCATGGCGAGAGTCGGGTCGGGCGGGAGGTCAACTGCGGCACGCAGCCGATCGAGCGCGGGGACGAGCAGGGGATGGGTATGCGGCCGGAAGGCCGAAATCTGCACGGCGGCATGAGGCAATCCCAGGTATTCTGCGGCGACGCACCCGGCAAACTCCGTCGTCTCACGCACCAGTATATCCGGCTGCCAGTCGCGCATGAGCGCCAGCAAGGCCGGGAGATCGCGCGCGGCGCGCGGGATGAACTGATCGAACAATACCGCTTCGGACTGCTCCGGTTCTGCCGATTGGCCCGCTCGGGCCGGTTGCTGAGATCGCGTGAGCCAATCGTCATGCCCGACCGGAAAGCCGCGAAAACCATGCGCCGCGATGATCGCACAGAAGATTGGGCTCGATGCAAAGGCCACCGTATGGCCCGCCTCTGTCAGCGCACGAGCGAATGGTGCGAGCGGACGCCAATGACCGGAGCCAACCTGGGTCGTGAACAAGACACGCATGACAATATCCTCCCCGTAAGAGTGCAGTTCGACGATATGGAGTTGTATGGGGGGATATGGGCTGGGGAAGTACGGTCAGTATACGGTAGCACTGTGCGCCGCGCCATTGCCTGGACGATCATCAACTTTCTCTCTGTCCCTCTGCGTTCTCTGCGTTCTCTGCGGTTGATTCGGTTTCCCCTTCCCGCTCAGGTATACTGACCGCCAGCGAAAGAGAGATCGACACGAGCGGAGGGCGATAGCGCATGGACGACAACCGCCGGAAAGGCAGTGAGGTGCTGATCGAGAGCCCTGCGCAGTGAGGGCGTCGACGCATATTTTCGGCAATCCCGGCACGACCGAACTACCGATGATCGACGCACTCGCCACCGTCTCCGATATCCACTTCGTCCTCGGCCTCCAGGAATCCACCGTCGTCGGCATGGCGGACGGCTATGCGCAGGCGACCAAGCGCCCCTCTTTCGTGAACCTGCACACCTCCGCCGGATTGGGCAACGGCATCGGCAACCTGACAAACGCGAAGAGCGCCAATACCCCCATCGTCGTCACGGCGGGGCAGCAGGATTACCGACACATCATCACCGATCCCCTCCTGACCGGCGATCTCGTCGGCATCGCCGCCGCCGTCGCGAAGTGGGCGCACGAGGTGCGCTCCCTCAGTGAACTGAGCACCGTGCTCCGCCGCGCCTTCCACGATGCGGCCGCTGCCCCCGCCGGGCCGGTCTTCGTCTCCTTGCCGATGAACTTTATGGACGAGATCGGCATGGCGCCGATACCGCCGCCCTCCCGGATCGAGCGCCGCACAGTCGGCGGCTCCATCGCGGAACTAGCCGAACTCCTGACGACCACGCCGATAGGGAAACTCGCGATTGTCGCGGGCGATGAAGTGCTCGCCTCCGGGGCGACCGATGCGCTCGTGGCAGTAGCGGAAACGCTCGGCGCACCCGTCTACAACTCACCCCTCGGCGGCTTCACCTATCCCGCCGACGCATCCTCTCTGGGCAGGCATGCTCGCACCGCACGCGGGCGCGCTCCGCGCAACGCTCGGCGGCTTCGATCGCGTCTTCCTCATCGGTGGGCGGGCCTTCATGACCTATCCCTATGCGCCCGGCTCCGTCTTCCCGCCGAATGTCGAACTCCTGCACCTCGCACCCGACGCCCACGATCTGGGCCGCACCTACGCCGTGCGCCTCGGTATCGCCGGGGACCCCCGCGCGACGCTCGACGCACTCCTGCCCCTCCTCCAGGGGAAGCTCGCGGCACCCGTCGTCGCGCAGGCAATTGAACAGCGCCGCGCCCTGCACGCACAGTTCGCCGCCGACCGCGACGCGAAGGCCCGCAGCCGCTACGATGAAGTGCCGATGCCACCGATCGTCGCGGCGCACTCCCTCCTGCGCGCCCTGCCGCCGGAGTCCATAGTCGTAGACGAAGGCCCGGCGACGAATGCCCATGTGCGCGCCTTCCATCGTGTGACGCGACCGGACCGCTACTTCTTCGTCCGGGGTGGTGGCCTGGGCTGGGGGATGCCTGCCGCGCTCGGCGTCTCGCTCGGTTTCGGGCGCGAGCCGGTCCTCTCCATCGTCGGGGATGGCGCGGCGATGTACTCCCCGCAAGCCCTCTGGTCCGCCGCGCACGAGCAACTCCCCGTCGTCTTCGCGGTCGTCAACAACCGGGAATACAACATCCTCAAGAACTACATGCGTGGCATGGAAGGATACAACGCGACGCAGGGCCACTTCATCGGCATGGACCTCACCGATCCGCCGATCGACTTCGTCACCCTCGCCCACTCGATGGGCGTCGCGGCGACTCGCGTGGAGCGCGCGGGCGATGTCGGTGACGCCCTGCGCGCCGCCTGGAACACCGGCAAACCCCATCTCCTCGAACTACCAATGAGCACCGAGTAGGCGGACCGTGGTAAAGCGCAGAGGACACAGAGGACGCAGGCGCAGAGAACGCAGAGAGGGATAAGCGATGAAAAAGGAGAACATCCTCTTCTTTCCAATCTTTCTCATTTCTATTTTCTCTCCGTCCCTCTGTGTCCTCTGTGTCCTCTGCGTTCTCTGCGCTTCATCCGGTTTCCCCGTTACGGGGCGGTGAAGCGTTTGCGGTGGACGAAGCGGCCTGCGCCTTGATCGCCTTTCCATTCGCCGTCCTGGACGAGCACCGGCCGCGTGAGAGGACGACGCGTGGCGCGCCGGTCACCTGCATCCCCTCGTAGAGGTTGTAGTCGGTGCGCTGGTGCTGGGTGGCGGCACGGATCGTGTGCGGGCGGTTCGGGTCCCAGATGACGAGATCGGCGTCGCTGCCGGGGGCAATCGTGCCCTTCTGCGGATACATGCCGAAGAGCTTCGCCGGGTTCGTGCAGCAGAGTTCCACCCAGCGATTGAGCGAGAACTTGCCACCGCGCACGCCCTGGGTATAGAGCACCATCATCCGATCCTCGATGCCGGGGCAGCCGTTCGGGATCCTGGCGAAATCGTCCTTGCCGAGTTCCTTACCCGCGCTCCGCCCATCCGTGCCGCCTTCGTACCAGAAGGGGCAATGATCGGTCGAGATCACCTGCAGCGCATCATCCGCGACGCCCCGCCAGAGGGCGCGCTGATCGCTCTCCTCGCGGAACGGCGGCGAGCAGACCCATTTCGCACCCTCGAAGCCGGGCCGCGCGAGATCGTCTTTGGTGAAGAAGAAATACTGCACGCACGTCTCGCCGTAGACGGCCTGACCGCGCTGCCCGCGCGCCGCGCACGGCATCGAGCGCCCCTGCGCACGAAACATGGACGACATAGAGCGGCGCGCCCGCCACCTCCGCGAGCCGAATAGCGCGGTTCGTTGCCTCCGCTTCGAGCGCGGGGGGACGGGTCAGGGCGTGATACTTCGGCGCGAGATTCCCGGCGGCAACCGCCTGATTGATGAGGATGTCGATCGCGTCGCCGTTCTCGGCATGGACCAGGGTGAGCAGCCCGTTGCGCCGCCCCTGTTCCAGCGCGCGAAAGAGCGTCCCGTCGTCCACCATGCAGCGCGCCCTTGTAGGCCATGAAGAGCTTGAGGCTCGTGACGCCCCACTCCGCGCACTGCGGAATCTCGGCCATGATGCTGTCCGGCAGATCGGTGATCGCGAGATGGAAGCCGTAGTCGATCGCCGCCTTGCCTTGCGCCTTGGCGGACCAGAGATCGAACGTCTCGCGCAGTGTCGCGCCCTTCGGCTGGATGGCGAAGTCGATATGCGTCGTCGTGCCGCCAAATGCCGCCGCCCGATGCCCGGTGAAGAAGTCATCCGAGGAGACCGTGCCGCCGAAGGGCATCTCCAGATGGGTATGCACATCAATCCCGCCGGGGATGACGTACTTGCCGCCCGCGTCAATCGTCGTATCACCGGAGAGGCCGCAGCCAATCGCGACGATCTTCTCGTCCTCGATCAGCACATCCGCCCGATAGGTATCGCTCGCGGTGACGACCGTGCCGCCCTTGATTACTGTGCGCATGGTTTCTCCTCTCCCCCGGCCCCTCCCCTAAAGAGGGAGGGGTGACTCGCTGCAAGTGCCGTGCATTCCTCCAAACGTCATGACCTGTTGAAGGTCGCTCCCCCTTCCCTGTGGGGAAGGGGGCTGGAGGGCTGGCCGAATCCCGGCACGATTTCCCGCCCATAGACGTCGAGCGTCGCTTCTTCATCACCGCTCATCAGGTAGATGTTGAACTGATGGACGCCGAGGTCGGCCAACTCGTGCAACCGCCGCCTGTGCTCCGCGACGGGTCCGACGATGCAGAAGCGGTCCACGACATCGTCCGCGACGAACTGCGCGTTGCCGCTGCCCACTTCGGCGTGATGATGGTAATCGTACCCGGCGCGATTCTGGACGTACGCGGTCAGTTCTGGCGGTAGTTCGGCGGGGTCGTAGCGCGCGATCAGGTCCATCACATGATTCGAGACGAGCGCGGGGAACCAGCGGACATGCTCGCGCGCCGTCGCGAGGTCGTCCGAGACCCAGACCGGCGCGGCGGACAGATTTGGATGCGGTCGAAATCCCGCCCCGCCGCTTCCGCGCCCTCGCGCACGAAGCCCATGCACCAGCGAATCAGGTGCGGGTCCGCGAACTGCAGGATGATGCCGTCCGCGATGCGGCCCGCCATCTGGAGCGCCTTCGGGCCATAGCCGGCGATCCAGACGGGCAGCTCGCCCTCCGCCCACGTCCATCGGATCTGCTCGCCGTCGTACTCGGTCGCGCGACCGTTCGGCGAGATCGCGGATGATGCGTGTCGCCTGTTCCAGCGTGGCGAGCGTCGTCGGCTTCTTGCCCATCACCCGCCGCGCGCTGTCGCCCCGGCCAATGCCGAGGTCCATCCGCCCGCCGGAAATACGTTCAGCGTCGCGAGCGCACTCGCCGTCACCGTCGGGTCACGCGTCGCGGGATTGGTCACGCAGGTGCCGAGGCGCATCCGCTCGGTATTGAGCGCCATCAGGGTGAGAAGCGGGTACGGCTCCAACCAGAGGACATGCGAGTCGAACAGCCAGCCGTAGGCAAAACCCGCTGCTTCCGCCTGCCGCGCGAGCGCCACGACACGCTCCGGTGCCATAGCCGGGCTTCAGGGTGATACCAAAGTCAAGCACCAGACACCCCCTTCGGGGAGTAACGAGTAACGAGTAGCGAGTAACGAGGGCTAACCGGCTTGTTGGCGCTCGATTGACGCGCGTAATCCAGCCAGTATGCGGGCAATTTCATTTGCGAGACTAGACAGGTGGGCAAAGGTGGGTTGATCGATGTAGCCGGTATCGAGCGCCACATAGAGATGTGAGCATACCTCAGCGCACGATGTCTTCGCGATCGAGAGAAAATGCAGATATTCTCGGGGCTTTCCACGCTCGAAGCCTTCAGCAACGTTCGACATGATTGAGACCGAGGCACGTTGCATCTGGCTCGTAAGGCCCCAATCTCTGGCAAACGTCCCCTGCCGCGTCGCCTCATAGACTACCTGAGTCAGTATACGAGCCTTCTGCCACGCAATCACATCTTCGAACTTCTCTGCCCGATTCAACACATCACACGTCCTCCCGCCATCCCCTACTCGTTACTTGTTACTCGCTACTCGTCGTTACTTCCCCAGGTATTCCATCGCAATGGCGGTCATCAGGGCGACGCCGAGGGGGAGGGCTTCCTCATCGACATCGAACTTCGGGTGGTGGACGCCGTAGGTTAGGCCGCGACCGACATTGCCCGTACCGAGGCGCATCATCGCGCCCGGTACCTTCTCCAGGACGAACGAGAAATCTTCACCGCCGAGGCCGAGTGGTTTCTGATGGATATTCTCTGCCCCAATGATCGGTGTCGCCGCAGTGCGGATCAGCTCGCACATCTCCGGGGTATTGACCATCGCCGGATAGCCGGTGAGATAGGCGGTCTCGGCTGTCGCGCCCATCGCCTGCGCGATATGCGAAGCGACTTCGGGGATGCGCCTGCGGATATGGTCGCGGACGGTCAGATTGAGCGTTCGCACGGTGCCGAAGAGCGTGGCGAATTCGGGGATGACATTCGCTGCGCCGACACCCGCCTGGAGCGTGCCTATCGTGATGACGGCGGACTCGGTCGGGTCCGTCTCACGGCTGATGAGCGATTGCAGCGCGATGAGGATATGGGCCGCGACGAGTGTGCTGTCAACGGCGGCATGGGGCCGTGCGGCGTGCCCGCCCTTACCATGCACCCGAATGAAGATGCGATCCGAGTAAGCATTGGCGATACCGGGCGTGAAGGCGATCTGACCAGCGGGCACCTGCGGATCGACATGAAGCGCGAAGGCGGCATCCACCTTCGGGTTCTCCAGGAGCCCATCCTCGATCATCGCCCGCGCGCCGCCGAACCCCTCCTCGCCGGGTTGGAACATCAGCTTCACGGTCCCCGCGAACTCGCTCCTGCGCGCCCAGAGCACCCGCGCGGTGTTGAGGATGACGGCGGTATGGACATCGTGCCCGCAGGAGTGCATGACATTGGGCGTCAGCGAGGCATAGTCCACTCCCGTCTCTTCCTGCATGGCGAGGGCATCCATATCGCCGCGTAGAATGACGCACTTGCCGGGGCGCGCGCCCTCGATGGTGGCGATGATGCCGGTGCCACCCGTCGTCGGCAAGGTCTCGATACCGGCGACCTTGAGCGCATCCGCATCCACATAGAAGGGCCGCCCGTCACCGCCCACACCTGTCCGGAAGGGAATGCCCGCCTCGCGGAGATTTTCCGCAACGAAATGCGCCGTGTTCATTTCGTGCAGCGAAAGCTCCGGATGCATATGCAAATAGCGACGATCCCTGCTCACACGCTCGGCGAGGGCAGCAACCGTGGGGTCCAGCGTCACGACAGCCATGGAGCAGACTTCCTTTCCTTCGTATCCCGTCACATCGTGTACGCCAGTATCGCAGATTCTGGCGAAAACCTCGCGTACAGAGCACCCGGCCCCTCCCCCAAAAGGGAGGGGTGCCTCGCTGCAAGTACCGTGGCATAGGATCAAACACCCACAGACCCAAGATGACCCTGCTCCCCCTTCCTTTTAGGGAAGGGGGCCGGGGGGTTAGGTTGGAAATGCCCGACGGATGTGACAGAATCAGCGCGATACACCGCACAAGCAGCCGGCCGAGCGTTCGGCAGGCCCAAACGAGATGACGCGAGAGGAGACCCGATGCAGTACCGCACATTTGGCAAGACGGGGTGGCAGGTTTCGACGATCTCGATGGGCTGCTGGGGCATCGGCGGGCAGTGGGGGCCGGTGGCGGAAGACGAGGCGATCCGCACCATCCACACCGCTATCGACCTCGGCATCAATCTGCTCGATACCGCAGACGCCTACGGCCTCGGCGTCAGCGAAGAGCTTGTCGGCAAAGCCGTCAAGGATCGACGCGACAAGGTCTACATCGCCACGAAGGTGGGCAACTTCGCCCGCCGCGTCGGCTCCCCCCTCGCCTACGACACGCCGCACCATGTTTATCTCTGCTGTGATGCCAGCCTGGGGCGAATGAAGATCGACACGATCGACTTCTATCAGTGCCACATCGGCGACCTCGCGGACCCCTCCATTTTCCTTGAAGCCTTCGCGCGACTCACGGAGCAGGGAAAGATCCGCACCTACGGCATCTCCACCAACGCTCTCAGCGTCGCCGAAGCCTTCAACCGCGACGGCAACTGCGCGGCGATCCAACTGAACTACAGCCTCGTCAATCGCAGCGCGGAGCAGGACCTCCTGCCGTGGTGCGCCGCAAACAATGTCGGCACGCTCCTCCGCGGCCCAATCGCGCAAGGGGTACTGGCGGGCAAGTTCACGCCCGAATCGCGCTTCGACGATGCCGTACGTAGCGGCTGGAATGAGGGCGCGGGCCGCGAGCGCTTCCTCAAGCAACTGGCGCAGGTGGAGCCGTGGAAGCAGTTGGCGCGCCCCGACCGCACGCTGGCACAGATCGCCCTCGCCTGGGCGCTCTCCAACCCGGCCGTAACGTGCGCGATCCCCGGTGCGAAGAACGTCGCACAAATCCGCAGCAATGCGGTCGCCGCCGACATCATCTTGACCGACGAGGAACGCGCGCTTCTGAATGCCGCCTGAGCGAGAGACAGTTATCTCCTCGCACAGACCGAAACGGCTGGGAGGGATCGCGCAACCCCCAGCCGTTGTCCGAATGCCCCGACCCCTCTGGCTGAATAGGCCGTTGGGGTCGGCGTGCTGCCCGTCCTTACTTGAAGGGCAGCGTATTTTCGTCCGCATGGAACATGACGACGTTCTCGCAGACCTTGATGTGCGTGCCCCTCGCCGGATCCCAATCGAGCTTCTTCCCGTCCGCGCGGGTGATTGTCACGGAGGACCCGGCATTGGTCGCGGTGTACAGGTAGCACGCCTGCTGATCCGGCCCCGCGACATTCCAGTCCGTCGGTTCGAATTCCACCTCGAGAAATGGGACGATCCGATTCAATTCGACCACCATGATTATACCTCCTGAATATGGGGGATGATCGCGCGATCCTGCCCGGTTAGAACGTGGTATCGATGATAGAACCGGGCTAGTTTCCAGTCTATAATTGACCCGACGGAGACGCATCCGTAATATTACCTATCTTCTCACGCGCAATCGTCCTCATAAAGCTCTTTTGTGCGGTCGATGTTCGCAATGTATCCGCGCTTGACCATGCCCAATCGCTCCTGCTAGTCTCGCGTAGACGTATCCCAAGGCTGATGCACCGAACGACAGACGCTCTCCATCGCCGCCTGTCATCGCTGCGATGTCCGTATCCGGGTGACAGAACGACTGTGTGGAAGGGAGCCAACGATGTCGGTCGTGCCAGTAACGTATAACTTCAGCGATCCGGCGGTACAGGTGAATCCGTATCCGATTTATGAGTGGTTGCGCCGGGAATCGCCGGTCTTCTGGAATGGCCCATACTGGCTCCTCAGCCGGTACGATGACATCGTCTCCATCCTCAACGACCCGCGTGTCTCCTCCGCGCGGGTCGAGGCGACCTTCGCGGTGCTTCCCGAGGCGGTGCAGGAAGAACTCTCGCCCCTGCGGCACGTCCTCGGTAGCCGGATGCTCCTCAGCGACCCGCCCCGCCATACCCGGCTGCGCACCTTGATGACGAAAGCGTTCTCCGCCCGCGTCACGGAGGCGAAGCGGGAGCGGATCGAGGAAATCTGCCACGGCTTCCTCGACCGGGTTAGCGCGCAGGGGCAGATGGATGTCATGCACGATGTCGCCGTGCCGCTTCCCGGCTGGGTGATCGCGGACATGCTCGGCGTGCCGCAGGACGATCAGGAAGACTTCACGCGCTGGAGCCGCGATCAGGTGCGTGTCTACGACCGCTCCGGCACGATGCACGAGCGCATCCCGATCATGCGGCAGGGCCAGGCAAGCATGCTGGAGATGAAGGCGTATCTGGAAGACGTGATCGCCGCCCGCCGCAAGGAGCCGCGCGAAGACCTGATTACGATGATGATTCAGGCCGAGGAAGCCGGCGACCGCCTGACGACGGACGAGATGGTCGTGATGTGCATCGCGCTCCTCGTGGGTGGCAATAACTCCACCGCCCACCTGATCGGCAATGCGATCCTCACCCTCGCCCGCCATCCAGAGGCGCTCGCCCAACTGCGGGCGAACCCGGACCTCATTCGCCCGACCATCGAGGAGGTGATGCGCTTCGACAGTCCGGTGCAGGCGACGAGTCGTGTCGCGCGGGAAGCGATCGCGGTCGGAGGGCAGACCATCGAACCGGGGCAGAATATCTACCTCCTCTTCGGCTCCGCCAACCACGATGAGGCCCAATTCCCCAATCCCAGCCACTTCGACATCACCCGCCAACCGAACCGCCATCTCACCTTCGCGCATGGGCCGCACTTCTGCATCGGCGCGGCGGTCGCGCGTGCCGAAGCGCAGACTGCCGTCCTCGCCATCGCCCAGCGGTGTGAGAACCTGGAACTGGCGAGCGACCAGGTCGATTGGATCGAGGGCTTCGCCTTCCGTGGCCCGAAATCGCTCCCCGTCACCTTCCGCGCGGGTTGATCTCACCTAACCCCCCGGCCCCCTTCCCTAAAAGGAAGGGGGAGCAAATGCGTTTGCACTCAGCGTGGTACGATATGATCTGTAGTGCATCGCACTTAGTCCTTAGTCCTCACCTTGGAGTTTCCGATGGCGAACACGCGCGACATGACCGGGTGGGATATTGGCACACGCGCCGTCCATGCAGGCGAGCGGGGGCCGAAGCCGAACTTCACGCCCGTTTCCACACCGATTTACCGCTCCGCCGCCTATATGTACGACGAGGTCGCGGAGTTGGACGCCGTCTTCGCGGGGCAGACACCGGGATATGTGTACGCCCGCTACGGTAACCCGACGATCACCGCGCTCGAAGAGGCGATCCGCGATCTCGAAGGGGGGGATGTGGCGGTTGTCACGTCGTCCGGTATGGCGGCGATCCATCTCGCCCTGCTCGCGGCAGGCGTCGGCGCGGGCGAGCGGATTGTCGCGGCACGCGACCTCTATGGCGCGACCTTCACCCTCCTGATGAATGTCCTCAGCACGCTCGGCATCGAGGCGATCTTCGTGGACAGCACCGATACGGAGGCGACCCGCGCGGCGATCATCGAGACGAAGCCGCGCGCCGTCCTGATCGAAACGATCTCAAACCCCCTCCTGCGGATTACCGATGTACCCGCCGTAGCGGCGGCGGCGCACGCGGTCGGCGCGCGCGTCGTGCTGGATAGCACCTTCACGCCGCCGCCGCTCTTCTTCGGCTTCGCCAATGGGGCGGATTTTGTCGTCCACAGCATGACGAAATACCTCAACGGTCACGCGGACGCGCTCGCGGGCGTCGTGATTGGGCGGGGCGACGAGGCGCACACCCTCATCCCGCTCGTGCGAACGCTCGGCCCGAATCTGGCGGCGAACGAGGCGTACATGGTCTTGCGTGGCCTGAAAACGCTCACGCTGCGGCTGCGACGGCAGATGCTCAACGCGAAGCTGATCGCCCGCACACTCGAACGCGACCCACGGATCGTGCGCGTCCTGCACCCGAGCTTGCCCTCGCACCCGCAGCATGACGTGGCACGGCGGCTCTTCAAACCCGGTTGGTCCGGGGCGATGGTGACCTTCGAGTTAGCGGACGCGACGCAGGAAGACGTGATGCGTTTCATGGACGCACTGACGCTCTGTGTGCCCGCGACGAGCCTCGGCGATGTGTACACACTCATCACCTGCCCCGCGATGACCACGCACCGTGAGGTTGCCCCCCGGCAGCGCGCGCGCATGGGCATCACGCCGGGCCTTCTCCGCCTCTCGGCAGGCATCGAGCACCCGCGCGACATCATCAATGACCTCACCCACGCCCTCGATGTCGCGAACATTGCCGTCGGTACGCCCGTGATGGGAATGGACCCGATGCTTGCCTGATGAGTTGTGAGTAATGAACTGGATGTTACGCACTTTCATGTTCACTGTGTCGCGTGTGACGAGACATCCCGGTCCTGGTAGGGGCGCACAGCCGTGCGCCTCTCGCCTCGATTGCGTGTGATGCCGCAGGTGAAGAAAATCGGGCGCACGGCTGTGCGCCCCTACCTGCGAAACAGGACAGGATCATCGTGAAAGCGTACCACTCGTTCTCGATAATGGTTCCATTTTGAGGAAGGTCAAGAACCGCGCATCGTTCGCTTGTGCTCATAACGTCGGTCACCGAGCAAAGGGGCAGGCTGTCCGGCCTACCCCTCTCTGTTTACTGCCTACCGCCTACTGCCTACTACCTACTTCTTCGGGCGCTGGGCGAGGAGGTTGAGGGCGGAACCGGCCTTGAACCAGCCGATCTGCTCCTCGTTCATCGTGTGCTTCAGTTCCGCGAAGTCGCTCGTACCGTCGCTGTGCCGGACACGCATCATCACCGGCGCGTTCGGGCGCAAGGTCGCCGATCTCGGAGAGGTCGATCCGGTCGTCCTCGCGGATCTTGTCGTAGTCGTCCGGATTCGGCGAAGGTCAGCGGCAGGACGCCCTGCTTCTTCAGGTTCGATTCGTGGATGCGCGCGAAGGACTTGACGATGATCGCCGCCGCACCGAGGAAGCGCGGTTCCATCGCCGCTTGCTCGCGGCTCGATCCCTCGCCGTAGTTCTCGTCCCCGACGACGACCCACGGCATCCCCGCCGCCTTGTACGCCCGCGCGACCTGCGGCACCGGCACATTCTCCTCGCCCGTCAGGTCGTTGCGCGTCGTGCCCGCCTCGCCGGTGAAGGCATTGATCGCGCCGGTGAACATGTTGTCGCTGATGTGATCGAGATGCCCACGGAAGCGGAGCCACGGCCCGGCGGGCGAGATATGGTCCGTCGTGCACTTCCCCTGCACCTTGAGCAGCACGGGCGCATTCAGGTAATCCTTGCCGTCCCACGCCGGGAAGGGTGCCAGGAGTTGCAGCCGCTTGCTGTCCGGGTCCACCTTCACCTCGACATCGCCGCCATCTCGGCGGGCGGGACGAAGCCCGTCGTATCCGTGCACGAAGCCCTCGGCGGGAAGATCCGGGCGCTTTGGCGGGCGGTTCGAGCGTCCAGCGTGCGTGCCGTCCGGCGCCTTCGAGGGTGTCGGTCAGCGGATTGAAGGAGAGGCGACCGGCGAGGCCGTAGGCGATGACGATCTCCGGGCTCGCAATGAACGAGAGCGTATCCGGGTTGCCGTCGTTGCGGCGGGGGAAGTTGCGGTTGAAGGAGTTGATGATCGAGTTGCGCGCCTTCGGCCGCTCGGCGTTCGCGGCTGCCACCCGCTGACGAGCGGCAGGGTGGAAAGGTCGTCCCGCTGCCACTGACCGATGCAGGGGCCACAGGCATTGGCGAGCACCTTGCCGCCGATCTGTTCGAGCGTATCGAGTTGCCCGTCCCGCGCCAGGGTGGCGCGCACCTGCTCGGAGCCGGGGGTAATCATGAAGTTCGTCCGCATCGTTGCGCCGTGGTCGATCGCCTGCTGTGCGACGGCAGCGGCACGGGAGATGTCCTCGTATGAGGAGTTCGTGCAGGAGCCGACGAGGGCGGCGGAGAGCTTGTCGGGATACCCTTCCTTCGCAACCGCCGCCGCGATCTCCGAGATCGGACGCGCGAGGTCCGGCGTGTGCGGCCCGACGATCATTGGTTCGAGGGTGGAGAGGTCGATCTCAACCACGCGGTCGAAATACTTCTCCGGCTCCGCTTCGATCTCCGGGTCCGCGACGAGCATGTCTGCGTTCGCTTTCGCGAGGTCCGCGAGGGCGGCGCGCCCGGTGCCGCGCAGATAGAGGTCCATCCGCTCATCGAAGGGGAAGACGGAGGTCGTCGCGCCGTGCTCCGCGCCCATGTTGCAGATCGTCGCCTTGCCGGTGCAGGAGATCGTCGCGCACCCTTCGCCGAAGAACTCGACAATCGCGTTCGTGCCACCCTTCACGGTGAGGATGCTGCACAGCTTGAGGATGACGTCTTTCGGCGAGCTCCAGCCGTTCAACGCGCCTGTCAGCTTCACGCCGATCTTCGTCGGATACTTCACTTCCCACGGGAAGCCCGCCATCACGTCCACGGCGTCCGCGCCACCGACACCGCAGGCCAATCATGCCGAGACCGCCCGCGTTCGGGGTGTGGGAGTCCGTGCCGATCATCAGGCTGCCGGGGAAGGCGTAGTTCTCCAGCACGACCTGATGGATGATGCCACTGCCCGGCTTCCAAAAGCCGAGGCCGTACTTCTGCGAGACGGAGGAGAGGAAATCGTAGACCTCGCGGTTCTCCGAGGTCGCCCCGGCAAGGTCCGGGTCCGCGCCGATATGCGCGCGGATCAGGTGATCACAGTGCACAGTCGAGGGCACCGCGACGCGCGGGATACCCGCCTGCGCGAACTGCAAGAGGGCCATCTGCGCCGTCGCGTCCTGCAACGCGACGCGGTCGGGACGGACCATCAGGTAGCTCTCACCCGGCTTCAGTTCCTGCCCCGCCGGATCGTCGAGATGCGCGAGGACGATCTTCTCCATGAGCGTCAGCGGCCGCCCGAGCCGCTGGCGGATGATGGGCATGTTCTCCTTCATCCGGTCATAGACGCGGCGAACCATCTCCGGTGTCGAGTCGATGTTTGGGTAGACAGGGCGATTCACGGTCTCCTCCAGTGGGCGGTAGGCAGTAGGCAGCAGGCAGGGGAATCGACCTTCCGCCTTCTGCTCCCCGTCTACGCTCGTCATGCTACCGCGCAAGGGCAGCCACGTACGAAGATATGTTGTTATTGTATCGCAAAGCGTACCGCATGACTGTCATCGCGTGCTCCCATCAGTCGGCATCGAGTTCCCCGATCACCGCTGCGGTCACGTCCTGGGTGCGTGCCCTCCCGCCGAGATCGGGTGTCCGCACTGCGCCCGCGCGCAGCACTGTTTCCACTGCCCGCTCCACCCGTCGCGCCGCCGCGTGTTCGCCCAGCCAATCGAGCATCAAGGCCGCCGCCGAGATCGCGCCAATCGGGTTAGCGATCCCTTTGCCCGCAATGTCCGGTGCGGAGCCGTGGATCGGCTCGAACATGCTCGGGCCGGTGCGGGCCGGGTTGAGGTTCGCGCTGCCCGCGAGCCCGATACTGCCGGTGATGGCTGCCGCTTCGTCGCTGAGGATATCGCCCATCAGGTTCGTCGCCACGATCACATCGAAGGTCTGCGGGCGGGTGACCAGATACATCGTCATCGCGTCGATGTGGCTCTTGGCGGTGCGAATGTCCGGATAATCGTCCGCCACCTGCGCGAAAACTTCGTCCCAGAGCACCATCGTATGGGGGAGCGCGTTGGATTTCGTCACGCAGTGGACGTATCTCTTGCCACCGCGTCTACGGGCGAGGTCGAAGGCGTAGCGGATGATTCGCGTCGCGCCACGCCGGGTCACGATTGTGGTCTGCTGCCCCATCTCATCGTCCGCGCCCTGATGGAATCGCCCGCCGATGCCGGCATATTCACCTTCGGTGTTCTCCCGCACAACGACGAAGTCGATCTCCCCCGGCTCCCGCAGCGGCGAGACGATGCCGGGAAAGAGTTTCGCGGGCCGCACGTTGGCGTAAAGATCGAGCCCCTGCCGGAGCGGATGCATCAACTGCCGTGAGCCGATGCGGTCCGGGACATGCGCCGGGTCGCCGTGCGCGCCGAAATAGACGGCATCGAAACCGCGCAACGTCTCCACAAAGCCCTCCGGTGCCGCGAACCCGGTGCGTCGATAATGCCCTGCTCCCCACGGAAAGGTCTCGAAGACAAAATGGCAGAATCCGAGACGCTGGATATGTTCCAGCACCGCACATCCCTCCCCGGCAACCTCGGGGCCGATGTTATCGCCCGGCACAACCGCAATACGATGTTCTTGCATCTTGACGTTCCTTTATAAGGAATATATAATCCTCAATAGAGAACAGTATCGCATACCCTGAACGGATATGCAAGCGGTTCATCACGGTCGAGGAGAAATGAGGATGCAGATGTCGGATGCGGCGAAGATACGTAATCGAGGCCCGCGCGATCCCGTCACGCGCGCCTTCGCGGTCCTCCTCTGGATGGCTGACGCTGAGGGAGCGCCCTGGGGGCTGCGGGAGATCGCGAAGGGTGTCGCAATGCCGCCGAGCACCCTCCATCGCGTCCTCGCACATTTGCAGGAGGGTGGGATCGTGCAGCAGGACCCCGCGACGGATCGCTACAGCCTCGGCCTGGGGTTCCTGCGTCTGGTGTGGAAGATGGCGAGCCACCATCCCGTCCGGGAAGTGGCGATGCCGTGGCTGAAGGAACTGGCGGACGCGACGGGAGAGACGGCGCTGCTCGCGCTCTACGATCCGCTCCGTCAGGAGATGCTCTTCGCCGCTACGATTGACTCACCCCACCCCATCCGGCAGGTGCGGCAGGTCGCCGAATGGCTCCCCGTCACTGCCGGAGCGACGGGGCGCGCCATTCTCGCGCTTCTGCCCGCCGCCGAGCGACAGGCCATTCTCGCCGGGGAGATCGTCGCGATGACGGACCGATCGATCACGGACCGCGACCTCCTCACGCAGGCTCTGGAGCAGGTACAACGTCAGGGGTATGCCGTCGGCAGAGGCGAGCGGACGCCGGGCGCAGTCGGCATCGCGGCACCCTTCTTCGGTGCCGATGGCCGGGTGGTCGGCTCCGTCGGCATCACCCAGCCGGAGCAGCGATTCACACCGGACGACGAGCAGCAACAGGCCACCCTCGTCATGGATGCGGCACGCAAGATCACCGAAGAATTGCGCAGTTCAATAGGGAAAACCCGGTGGAAGCAGGCTTTCCAGCCTGCCTCCCCGACCACGAGAGGGCAGGCTGGAAAGCCTGCTTCCACCAGAGAACAGCCACCAACTGCGTAAAGCTTGGCCGTATCACTTGGGCTGCGGCATACCGGAGTGATGTTCACCCTCTCCCCGCAGAACAGGGTTGGGACCGAGGCTATCCATCTGCTGCACCACATCGAGCACATCGCGTGGGTGGGTAAGGGGGTTCACACGATCCCAGACGCGGGCGATACGACCCTCTTTGTCGATCAGGAAGGTCACGCGCCGGGCGACGATGCCGAAAACGAGCCGGTTCGCCGCACCGAACAGATTTGCCAGCGAACCATCGGGATCAGTCGCGAGGGAGAAGCGCAACCCCTCCTGCCGCGCGAACCGGGCGTGTGACGCGACATCGTCCGTACTCACGCCGATCACTTCGGTCTCAGCGGCGGCGTACTGCGCGATGAGATCATTGAACCCCCGCGCCTCGAGCGCGCAGGAAGGGCTGCTGTCCTTCGGGTAGAAGTAGAGCACGACGCGCTTTGTCCCATTGAAGTCACGCAGCCGGATGCGCTGATTCTCAATTGTCACCGTCACATCCGGCGTCAGATCACCCGCTTGCAATCGCTGACCTTTCCCTGTGCTTTGCATATCGCGCTTCGCGCGTCGCAGTCTGTCCATTTCTCGCTCCATAATAAATGAGCAATGCGCAACGAGCAATGCGCAGTGAGTGCGGGACTGCATCCCCTTCCTCACCAATCGGTGTGTCTGAATGTGCTGGCGCGGTTTCTGCCACGCGTTTCTGTGGGGTGCCGGGCCACAAAAGGAGCATGAGCATGGCTGAATCCTCGCGAACGGTGTGGCAGCACCGATGGACATTCCTCCGGTATCTTCCCGCACTCACTCTTACCGGGGGTCTTGGGATACTCCTCATTGCCTGTGGGGGAAGTTCGAGCACGCCGACGCCCACACACGCGGCAACGACCGCCACGACACCAACGCTCGCACCTGCACCCGTGGTGAACGCGAACACAACGCCAGGTGCGGGATCGCCCGGCCCCGGTACGACGATCGGCGGCCCGCGCGATGGCGCAAATATTGGTCCTAATACGACGCTCGTCGTCACGGGTGCGGATGCGGTAACCGCCACACCGAGCAGCAATAGTGGCAGTGGCGGCAGTGGCGCAGGGCGGGCCACCGTCGCGACGGTCGCACCCGCGCCTGCCGCACCGGCAGCGGTTGTGGCATCACCGACGGCGGCAGTGACCCCAATCCCCTTCACGCCGGGATCACCGACGGCGGTCGGTGCGCCCGCCACGAATGGACAAGCGCCCGCCGCCGCAACCTCGGCCATCAACGTACCCGCAGTCAATGCGCCCGCGCCGACCGTGGGTATCGCTGGCGGAAATTCAGGCGTCTCATCCCCCGCAACCATCGCACCACCTCTCGCTGCCTCAACCTCGTCGCCATAAGACTTCACCACGCCGTCGCACGGAGTACTCTTGCTCATTGCTCATCGCTCATTGCTCGTTGCTCCCCAGGGGAATGCCATTCCCACCTGAACAGTTGTCATAAGAGACGCGGGCTTCGCGTCCTGCGTGTTGTTGCCTTTGTTACGCAACTTCTGCGACAATGCGCCGCGCGAATGCGCGGGAGGGAAAAGGCTTCGATGGCACAAATAACGACGCAGGGCACGGCGACCGTCCTCGATCTGATAGGCAACACTCCTCTCATTAAGCTCACGCACGTGACGGCGCATCTCTCACCGGGGGTGACGGTCGCGGCGAAGGCGGAGATGCTCAATCCCGGCGGCAGCGTCAAGGATCGCCCCGCCCTCGCGATGATTCGGGACGGCATCGCGCGTGGCCTCCTCACTACGGACAAGACGATCCTCGATGCGACGAGCGGCAACACCGGCATCGCCTACGCGATGATCGCCGCGACTCTCGGCTATGCGGTCGAACTCTGTATGCCCGCGAACGCGAGCGAGGAACGCAAGCGTATCCTCGCAGCCTATGGCGCGGCGCTCGTTGAGACGGATCCGGCGGAGGGTTTCGATGGCGCGGTCCACGAGGTGCAGCGGCGCTACGATGCGCAGCCGGAGCGCTATTTCTACCCCGACCAGTTCAATAATGAGGCGAACTGGCGCGCGCATTATGAGACGACCGGCCCCGAGATCTGGGAACAAACGGGCGGTACGGTGACCCATTTCGTTGCGGGGATGGGCACGAGCGGTACGTTCGTTGGCACCGGGCGGCCGCTGCGCGAGTACAATGCCGATGTCCAACTCATCGGCGTGCAGCCGGATGGCCCGCTGCATGGGTTGGAAGGGATGAAGCACTACGCCTCCGCCATCGTCCCCGGCATCTACGATCCCCCGCTGCGCGGACGCATCTAGGAAGTGTAGACTGAAGACGCGTATGCGATGGTGAAACGGCTGGCACACGAAGAAGGGCTGATGGTCGGCGTCTCGGCGGGGGCGAATGTCGTTGCGGCGCTCCGCGTGGCGGCGACACTCGAACCGGTACCGTCGTGACGATCTTCTGTGACGGCGCAGCGAAGTACCTCTCGCTCCCCTTCTGGGAGGAAGGCGAGTGTAAGTCTGATCGGGATCAGTTGAACGCGTGAAACAGTGCCTGCATTTTCTCTGCGCCGACTATGTGCCTACGATGACTCGTCAAGGAGTGGGAATGAGCGTGGTGTGGACGAATGCGTTGCGGTCGAGTATTTGTCGGCATAGCGAGCGGGGATACCCGGATGAGGTGTGCGGCCTCCTGATCGGTGTGATCGAGGGGGACGACAAGATCGTACAGGAAGTCGTGCCGGTCGAGAATGCCTGGGAACAGGTGGACGAGCGACGACGGCGCTTTCAGATCGGCCCGGAAGTGATCGCGCGGGAGGAGCGGCGCGCGCGCGCGGCAGGCATGGACCTCCTCGGCTTCTATCACTCCCACCCGGACAGCGAGCCCCGCCCCTCCGAGACGGATCGCGACTTCGCCTGGCCGATGTATTCGTACCTCATCCAGGGCGTCTACAAGGGCATCGCCCTCGATGTGAAGGGCTGGGTGCTCAAAGACGACCGCTCCGGCTACAATGAAGAACAAATCATCGAGCGTGGATGAGGAAGAGATTAAGCACAGAGATCGCAGAGGACACAGAGACCACAGAGAAACGAAAGAAATTCAATCCCCTCTGTGGTCTCTGTGTCCTCTGTGTTCTCTGCGCTAACGGTTTCGATTTTGATAGGAGGAGGCATAGGTATGGCAGAGAATGTGACGATCTTGATCCCGACGGCGCTCCGGCAGTTCGCCGGGGGCAAGGAGCAGGTGCAGTTTACAGGTGGCACGGTCGGTGATGTGCTTGGGCAACTGACGGGCGAGTACGCGGACCTCAAGAAGCATCTCTACAACGACAGCGGTCAACTCCGCTCGTTCGTCAATGTCTATCTGAACGATGAGGATATCCGCTATCTCCAGAAGGATGCGACGCCCGTTGCGTCCGGGCGATACCGTGACGATTGTGCCGTCAATCGCGGGCGGCGCGGTTGCCCCCTCCCCCGCCCTCCCCCGCCACGCGGGAGAGGGAGCGAATGAAGTGGAACTCTCCGCCGATGAGATCGGGCGCTACAGCCGTCATCTCATCATGCCGGAAGTGACGCTTGCGGGGCAGAAGAAGATCAAGCAGGCGCGCGTCCTCCTCGTCGGCGCGGGTGGCCTCGGTGCGCCGCTCGGCCTCTATCTGACGGCGGCGGGCGTCGGTCACATCGGCATCGTCGATGCGGACGTGGTGGACTCCTCGAACCTCCAGCGGCAGGTCACCTACACGACGGAAGACATCGGCACCTCGAAGCTCGAAGCGGCGAAGCGGCGGCTGACCGCCCTCAACCCGTACACCGAGATCGACGACCTACGAGACCCGTCTCTCCAGCGAGAACGCCCTCGGCATCTTCAAAGATTACGACATCATCGTGGACGGGACGGACAACTTCCCGACCCGCTACCTCGTCAACGACGCCTGCGTGCTGCTCGGCAAGCCGAATGTCTATGGCTCGATCTTCCGCTTCGAGGGGCAGGTCTCGATCTTCTATGCGAAGGAAGGCCCGTGCTACCGCTGCCTCTACCCGGAACCGCCACCGCCCGGCCTCGTCCCCTCCTGCGCGGAGGGCGGCGTGCTCGGCGTGCTGCCCGGCATCGTCGGCGCATTGCAGGCGGCGGAGACGCTTGAAGCTGATCCTCGGCATCGGCGATCCGCTGATCGGTCGGTTGCTGCGCTTCGATGCGCTGAAGATGCAGTTCCGCGAGTACAAGCTGCGCAAGGACCCGACCTGCCCGATCTGCGGCGAGCACGCGACGATCGACGCATCTCATTGACTACGATGAGTTCTGCGGCATCACGCCGGGGCCGGAGGTGAATCTGGAAGCGCAGTGGGAGATCACGCCGCGCGAACTGAAGCAGCGACTCGATGCGGGCGAGCATCATCGTCATCGTGGATGTGCGCGAGCCGCACGAGTGGGCGCTCGGCACGATCAAGGAGCCGGATGTCCGCTTCATCCCGCTCGGCGATGTCCCGGCGCGGATGCACGAACTCGATTCGGCGGACGAGATCGTCCTGCAATGCCGCTCCGGCGTCCGCTCCGCGAAGGCGCTCGGCATCCTCAAGGACGCGGGCTTCCGCAAACTGAAGAACCTCACCGGCGGCATCCTCGCCTGGTCCGACGAGGTGGACCCCTCCTTGCCGAAGTATTAGGCGACGGCCCTAACCCCCCGGCCCCCTTCCCCACAGGGAAGGGGGAGCAGGGTCATCTTGGAGCCGTAGGCGTTTGCAAGTACGCCACGGCAATGTCCGTGAGTCACCCCCTTCCCCGGTGGGAAGGGGGCTGGGGGTTAGGGCCTAATGCAGATCGGCATGATGAACAATCCCGCGCGGGACGCGGTGCGGGAGATTCACTGGGCCGCCGCGAACGGCTTCGCCTTTCTCGATCTCACTCTGGAGCATCCAAAGACCGGCGCGGATGTGGTGGACGCCGCCGCCATTCGCACCGCGCTCGATGCGACCGGGTTGGGCGTCGTGGGGCATCCGCGTGGTACCTGCCCTTCGCCTCACCCCGTGCCCCGGCTGCGGGATGCTGCCATCGCGGAGGTCGAGAGCGCCTTCCCGCATTTCGTGACGGCGGGCGCCGACGCTCGTCAATGTCCATCCCGACGCGGGCACACGTACCGTCGGCATCGGCACGAGAGGCGCGGGAATGGAATACCGCGCGTACCTTCCCTTCGCCTTGCCCGGCGCCCGCTGCAGGCGCATGCCATCCGCGGAGGTCGAGAGCGCTCCCCGCAGCTTCGATGACGGCGGGCGCGACGCTCGTCAATGTCCATCCCGACGCGGGCACACGTACCGTCGGCATCGGCACAGAGCAGGCGCGGACGGTATCGCCGCCTTCACCCGGCTTGCGGCGTCCGCGCAGGCGCATGGCCTCCGCTTGATGATCGAGTAATATCCCCGGCAGCTTCATATGTTCCGATCTCTGCGCGCTTCCTCGACTCGCATCCGTCTATCGGCTTCCATCTCGATATTGCCCACGCCCAGGTCGCGGTAACCGCACCATGCTTCGTGACCCAGCTCGGCGCGCGCATCGTCCATGTCCATCTCTCCGACAATAGTGGCCGCACGGACGATCATCTCCCCCTCGGTCGGGGCGACTGGACTGGAAGCGGCTATATGGGCGCTGAAACGCACCGCTACGACGACACCACACGCTGGAGGTCTTCTCCGACGACCCCGACTACCTCCTCGCCTCCCAACGCAAACTCCGCGCTGCCTGGGACTCGGCATAAGGAACGATTTACCACAGAGGGCACAGAGGACGAGAACACGGAAGATGAGAAAACGCACTTTCTCCTTCTCTTTCCCCTCTCTGTGCTCTCTGTGTCCTCTGCGTCCTCTGTGCTCGCATTTCTCAGGGCGCGATGGGGTGGAGGTCGCGGGGTGGTGTTGGGTGAAGGCGTCGTACTGATTCTGGGTCTCCTGGAGGACCCAGAGGGCGGGGAGGACGGATTCGGCGCTGATCGCCGGTTCGCTCCCCTCCCGGACTGCGGTAAGGAAATCGCGGTCCTGCGCCGCGACGCCATTGACCGGGTCCGGCCCCTGCCCCGGCAGAACGAGCGATTCTTCCCGCCCAATGAGCAGGTAATCGTAGAGGCTGACATGGGAGTTATAGGACATATTGACCGAGACGAGTTGATCCATCGGCGTGCGGACGAGCACGGTGAGGTCCAGCGGCGCGGCCATCTTCCGGTCCGGCAGCGCGATCTGCGACGTGACGCTGAGGCCCGCCACATCCCGGACACCGAGCAGCCAGAGGCAGAGGTCCGTCGCGTGGCAGCCATGATGCCAGAGCAGATTATCCGTCCAGGAACGCGCCTTGCCCGTCAGGTCGCGGTTCTCGCGCCGCAGAAAGACGTAGCGGCTGATGATGTGATGCAAGGTCAAGTCCCCGGACATGATGCGCCGCTTCGCCTCCTGCGTCTGGCTCCGGTAGCGGTGCGTATGGCAGACCATCAGCGTCTTGCCCCGCTCGCGCGCCAGGCCCGCCAGTAGCCGCCCCTCGGTGTAGGTCATCGCCAACGGAATCTCGACGAGCACATGCTTGTCCGCCATGAGCGCCTGCTCCGCCTGCGCGGCGTGCGCCTCGCTCGGCGAACAGATGACGACGAGGTCGATCTCGGGCCGCGCCAGCGTCTCCGCGAGGTCCGTCGTCGAACGCGCGTACCCTTGCTCGGTCAGCGAACGCCGCACTCCGGTCCGCCAATCGCCCGACGACGGTATCGAGCACTATCCCTTCCTCACGGAACGCCTTCGTGTGCGCCTTCGCAATCGTCCCGTACCCGACCATGCAGAGATTCATCGTCGTACCCCTTCATCTGAACCACCGAGACGCCAGAAGCCACGGCGGAAACATTAACACAGAGGACGCAGAGAACACAGAGAGCACAGAGGGATTCTCCATCTTCTCATCTCCGTGTCCTCTGTGTCCTCTGTGCTCTCTGTGTTAATGTTCCCCTCTTGGTTCTGTAGTAGTTCAATTCTTTCGAGGGAGCGGACTATGGACGAAGCGGCGAAGAAGCATGTGCTCCGGCTCTTCTCGTACGGGCTGTACGCGGTGACCGCGCGGGAGGGCGCGCAGGCAGCGGCAATGACGGTCAACTGGGCGACGCAGGTCTCGTTCGCACCACCCCTGATCGCGGTCAGCATGGAGCGCGCAAGCCAGACGCGCGCGATGGTGATGCGCACGGGCGTTTTCGCGCTCTGCCTATTCGCGGCGGATCAGCGCGAACTGGCGGGGCTGCTCGGTCGCCATAGTGCGAAGGTACCGGACAAGTTTGCCGCTATCGCGTGGGAACCGGGCAGCGCCACCGGATGCCCGCTCATCACCGGCACCCTCGGCGCACTCGAATGCCGCGTGACGAACACGATGGACGCGGGCGATTCCGTCCTCATCCTCGCGGCAGTCATCGCCGCCCACACCCTCCGAGAAGGCGACCCTCTAACCATGCACGCCGCCGGCTTCAAACATGCAGGATAACGCGATAAGTAGCGAGTAACGAGTAACGAGAATCGGATTGCTGCCCGCTCGTTACTCGTTACTCGCTACTCGTTACTTACTGAGTCGTGGGTCCAGGGCGTCGCGCAAGGCGTAGCCGACGACGACGAGCGAAAGGACGGTGATCGAGATGAAGAAGCCGGGGATGAAGACGAGTCCCTTCGATTTGTAGATATACTGGGTCGCATTCGTCAGCATGTTCCCCCAGCTCGGCGTCGGTGGCTGGATGCCGAGACCGAGGAAACTGAGCGCCGCTTCGGTGAGGATGAAGTTCGGGATCGCACCCGTCGCGAAGATGATGATCAGGTGCGTCACATTTGGGAGCACATGCCGCCGGATAATCATCGGGTCCGACGCACCGATCACCCGCGCCGCCTCGACGTACTCGCGCCGCTTGATCGAGAGGATTTCCGACCGCAAGAGGCGCGACAACCCGAACCAGCCGAGCGCGGCGATAATTAGGGCCAGTTGCACCGGGCCGACATGGAAGAGCGCGCTGATCAGGATGAGCAAGATAATACCGGGGATCGAGAGCATCACATCGACGAAGCGCATCAGGACGGATTCGACCCAGCGCCCGTAGTATCCGGCTGTCGCGCCCACGAGCGTACCGAGGACGATCGCGGCGAGCACGGCGACGAAGGCGACGCCGAGCGAGACCCGCGCGCCGTAGGCGATGCGTGTCAGGACATCCCGCCCCAACTCGTCCGTGCCGAACCAGTAGGTGTGGTCTGCCGACTCGAACTGATGGAGCAGGCTCTGCTTCGAGGGGCTGACGTGCGTGATGTACCGCGAGATGAGCGGCGCACAGAGCGCCATCAGGACGAGGAGACTCACCACGGTGAGCGCCGCGAGCGCCATCTTGTTGCCACGGAACCGCCGCCACGCCCGCGCATAGTTACTCTGCGACTTGCGGAGCGCCATGCGCCCCTCCTGCGCAAGCGTCGCCTCGCGCGCACGCTGGGCACGTGCATCCGCGATCCCGCCTAATTCTACCTGTGAACTCATCGTCGAACCTCGCTCCTCGCTTCGTGCGCTACGAGTACTGGACGCGCGGATCCGCGACGCCATAGACAACATCCGTCAGCAAGTTCGCAAAGACGACGATGGTGGAGAGGAAGACCGTGAGGCCCATCACCACCGTGTAATCGCGGTTCTGCGCCGATTGAATGAGCAGACTGCCGATCCCCGGCCAACCGAAGACGGATTCGATCACCACCGCGCCGCCGAAGAGGCCGGGGATGCTCAGACCGACGAGCGTGACGAGAGGCAGGACGGCGTTGCGGAAGGCGTGCCGCATCTGCACCGTCGGCTCCGCCATCCCCTTCGCGCGGGCGGTGCGGACATAATCCTGGGAGAGCACTTCGAGCATCTGCGCGCGGATATAGCGCACCCAGACGGCAATCTGGACGCCACTGATCGTCACGACCGGCAAAATGAGATGCTTGGCGCGATCGAAGAAGTCACCACCATTGGGAAGCGTCTGCGTCCCGCCGGAGGGGAGCCACGGCAACCCCCACGACTTGAACTGCACCGCGAACAAGAGGATGAACATCAGGCCGAGCCAGAACGATGGGATCGAGTCACCGAGGGTCGAGCCGAGCGTGGCGATGTAATCGAAGAGCGTGTTCCGTTTCAGCGCGGAGAGGACGCCGATCGGTATCGCCACACAGAGCGAGAAGGCCAACGCGGTGGCGGTCAGAAGGAGCGTATTGCCGACCCGCTGGGTAATCAGCGAGCGGACGGGCCGGTAGGTCTTGAGCGAGATACCGAAATCGCCGCGCACAAGCTGGCTCATCCAGCCGATATACTGCTCGTGCAGGGGCCGGTCGATACCGAGCGTCTTCTTGATCGCTTCGATATCGGATTGCTTGATCTCCGGGTTCAGCCGCAGATCGTCCACCGGGCTCCCCGGCGTGAGGTGGACGATGGCAAAGACGATCAGCGTGATCCCGACCAACAGCGGCGGAATACCGATCAGACGACGAATGACATACCGACCCATGATTTACCTACTTTCCGTCCGTCACGTACCATTGGTGCGAGTTGTGGAACGTCGTCACGGTATTCGGGAAGCGGTTCTTGAGCCGCTTGTTGACGCCGTAGATCATCTTCGGGAAGTACGTAATAAGGATCGGCACATCGATGGAGATCTGGTTCTGCGCGTCGATGTAGAGTTGCTTGCGCTTCTCGCGGTCGAGCGTGTGGAGCGCATCGTTGAGAATCTTATCCACATTCGGGTTATTGTAGCTGAAGCGGTTGAACCCGGACCCATGCTGCTTCGAGTCGAAGACGGCCTGCTGGTCCGGGTCCACGCCCTGCGAGAAACCGAGTATGAAGACATCGAAGTCAAAGTTCTTCGCGACCCGTGTGACGAGGTTGCTGAACTCCTCGAAATTCGGCTTCATCTCGACGCCGACATCCTTCCAGTTCTCCTGAAAGACCGAGACCGTCCCCTCCGTCGCCTTATCGCCCGCAGATGCATAGAGATTGAACGAGAGCTTCTTGCCGTCCTTGGCGCGGATACCGTCCGATCCCTTCTTCCAGCCGAGATCGTCGAGCATCTGATTCGCCTTTTTCGGGTCGTAGTCGTACTTCGTCGTGATCTTGTCCGGCGCATAGGCCCAGGAGCGAATCGGTTCCGTGCCCACGCCGACCGTCGCCAGGTTGTTGAGGATCTTCTCCACAACGGACTTGCGATCCAAGGCGTAGCAGAGCGCCTGCCGCAGCTTGACCTCCTGAAAGAGCGTCGTCTTCGCCGCGTCGAGGTTGAAGGCGATGTACGTGAAACTGAACGAGTCGTACGGCACGGTGTCGAAGTTCGTCTGCTTCTTCGCGTCCTCATAGAAGTCCGACGAGATCGTGCCGTAATCAACTTCGCCCGTCTTCAGTTGCTGGTAGAGCACGGTGGTGTCTTTGACGACTTTATAGACGTACGAATCGAGCGCGGGCGCGCCGAGATGGAAATCCGGGTTGGCGACGACGGTGACATGATCGCCGCGCACCCACTCCTTGAACTTGAACGGCCCCGTGCCGATCGGCTTCGCGGTCGTGAAATCGCTCGTCGGGATGTCCTCATGCTTGACGCTTTCGAGGACATGCTTCGGCACGATGCCATAGCCGACATCGGAGACGAGGAAGGGCGCGATCACATCCTTGAGGGTGAAGACAACGGTTTGCGGGTCCTTCACCACGACCGAGGCGATGTGCTCATTGAGCGTCCCGGCGCGTGGGGTGCCCGTCTTCGGGTCCATGTAGAGATCGTAACTGAACTTGACATCGTCCGCCGAGAAGGGCTGACCGTCGTGCCACTTCACCCCTTGCTTGAGTGTGAAAGTGTACGTCTTGCCGTCCGGCCCAATTTCCCACTTCGTCGCGAGTCGTGGCGCGGCATCGAGGGTATCGGGGTCCACATAGACGAGGCCATCGAACAAGAGGCTCGTGATGTACCCGGAGTAGACATCGGTGCTGACCACCGGGTTGAGCACCCGAATGTCGGTGCTGGCCGACTCGGTGATATGCCCACCCTTCTTGATGCCCGCCGTGTCGATCTGCGATGCATAGGTTTTGCCTGCCGGGGCGGTGCTCGCGGCAGCCGCAGAGGCGGCTGGTGCGGTCGCCGCTGCCGCCGGGCTGGCGGCCGTCGTGCCGCTCGCAATCGGCGCAGTCGTCGCCACCGCACTGCTCGCCGGTTGGGTCGCGGCGGATGAGGCAGGGGCCGTCGTTGGGGCGACCGCCGATGGGGCAGTCGTCGCCGCACTCCCCGCCGTCGCAGCGGGTTTCGGCGTATCAGTGGCCGTACTGCCGCCACACGCCGCGAGGATCGCGCTCCCCGCCATCACCGCAGCCCCGGTCAGAAACCGCCGCCGACTCAGATGTTTCGTCTCATCCATGCTCCATGCTCCCATCAAATTATTGTAATACGAAAGGACGCACCAGGTCACGATGCGCCCCCTACCCTTCCCCTCTCCATCGCTGTACGAAATCCCATTATTCCTTGATATATGGGCGATGGAGAGGGGGTCGGGGGGTGAGGTCCCCCGTTACTTTCCGTCCGTCACATACCACTGATATGAGTTGAATCGATCGCCACCGCCGACACCGTTCGGGATGCGGTTCTTGATGCGCTTGTTGAGGGCGATAATGCCCTTCGGGAAGTCGGAGACGAGCGCGGGCGCATCATTGATCACCTGGTTTTGCATATCGACATAGATTTGCTTGCGCGCGTCGTTGGTGCATCCCGCAACGTTCTTCCCCTGGGCAAGGAGCTGATCGACTTTGTCGCTCTTGTAGCCGTAGCTGTTGAAGCCGGGGCCATGCTGCGACGAATCCCACATCGTGGTCTGGTCCGGGTCCACGCCCCAGGAGAAGCCAACGAGGAACATCTCGAAGTCGAAGTTCTTATTGATGCGGTCGAGGTAGACGCTGAATTCCTCGAACTGCGGCTTCATCTCGACGCCGATGTTCTTCCAGCCCTCCTGCAAGACGAGCAGATAGCCCTCGCGCGTCTTGTTGCCCGCGTTCGTCCACATCGAGAAGGAGAACCGCTTGCCATCCTTGGCGCGGATGCCGTCCGAGCCCTTTTTCCAGCCCGCGTCATCGAGCATTTGCTCGGCCTTCTTCGTATCGTAGGTGTACTTCGTCGTGATCTTCTCCGGCGCATAGGCCCACGAGAGGACGGGCATCGTGCCCACCGCGACCTGACCGAGGCCGTTGAAGAGTTTCTTGACGATCGATTCGCGATCCACGGCGTAGAACAGCGCCTGGCGCACCTTGACATCCTGGAAGAGCGTCGTCTTCGCCGGGTCGAGGTTGTAGCCGAAGTAGGTGAATCCGAAGGTGTCGTAATCGACGACATTCACATTCGTCTGCTTCTTCATATCATCGTAGAGGTCCGGCTGGACGGTGCCGTAATCCACCTCGCCCGTCTTCAACTGCTGGACGAGGATGGTGCTATTCGGGACGACTTTGTAGATGTAGGTATCGAGCGCGGTCGCGCCGCGATGGTAGTCCGGGTTGCCCGTGAGCGTCACATGGTCGCCCGTCTTGTACTCCTTGAACTTGAAAGGCCCGGTGCCGACGGGGTTCATGCTGTACTGGCTCGTGCGCATGTCCTTCGGCGCCACGCTGCCAAAGAGGTGCTTCGCGACGACGCCGTAGACGCAGTCATTGATGACGAACGGGCAGTTATTGCTCTTCAGCGTGAAGACGACCGTCTGGGGGTCCTTCACTTCAACCGAGGCGATGTCCTGATTGAGGGTGCCCGCACGCTGCGAGCCGGTGTCGGGGTTCATGTAGGAGTCGTAGGTAGAACTTCACGTCATCCGCATTGAACGGCTGGCCATCGTGCCACTTCACACCCTGTTTGAGGGTGAAGGTGTAGGTCAACCCATCCGGCGAGGTGTCCCATTTCGTGGCGAGGAGGCCGACCGGCTGGAGAGTATCAGGGTCGGTGTAGACGAGGGAATCATAGACGAGGCCGTTGATGAGGCCGGAGGTCGTATCGCTTTGGAGGATCGGATTGAAGGTGCGGACATCCGAGGCCCCACCCTCGATCATTGTGCCGCCCTTTTTGATCCCCGTCAGATCGACCTGGGACTTGACTTTCCCGGTCGTGGCACTCCCGGCGGCGGGGGAAGCCGCTGCCGCCGGACTCGCTGCCGTTGTCCCTGCCGGTGCCGAACCCGCAGCAGACGTCGTCGCTGCCGGTGCCGCCGCCGTACTCGCTGCCGTCGCCGCCGGGGCAGCGGTCGTCGGGGCCGCAGCGGATGAAGCGGACGGGGCGGTGGTCGCGGCGCTGCCCGTTGTCGCAGCGGGTTTCGGTGTATCAGTCGCGCTACTGCCACCACAGGCGACAAGGATCGCCGCTCCCGCAGCGAGCGCCGACCCGCTCAGGAAATGCCGCCGACTCAGGTGTTTCGCTCGCCCGTCCATGCTTCCTACTCCTCTCACATCGCCTTGCCAGAGAGGGCGCACCGCTGTGCGCCCCTACCGTGCCCGATCCTCCCCCTTCCCCGTGGGGAAGGGGGCCAGGGGGTTAGGGCAGATTCCTATTACTTCCCGTCCGTCACGTACCACTGATGCGCATTGAGTCGTGATACTCACCGCGTTCGGGACAAGATTCTTCACCCGCTTGTTGACGGTCGCGAGCGTCTTGGGGAAGTCCGTGATAAATGCGCGGGCGCGTCCGCGAGGACGAGTTCTGCATGTCCGTATAGATCTGCTTGCGCTTCTCCTGATCGAGCGTATGCAGGGCCTGGTCGAGGAGCGTGTCCACCTTGGGGTTGCTGTAGCTGTAGAGGTTGAAGCCGGGGCCGTGCTGCTTCGAGTCCCACATCGTCTGCTGATCGGGATCCACGCTCCAGGAGAAGCCGACGAGGAAGGCTCTCGAAATCGAATGTTTTGGTCAGCGCGTCGACGAACTGGCTGAATTCCTCGTAGATGCGGCTTCATCTCCACGCCGATATCCTTCCAGTTCTCCTGGAAGACATTCATGTATCCCTCGGCGGTCTTATTGCCGCGTTGCGCCTACATCGAGAAGGAGAGCTTCTTGCCATCCTTGGCGCGGATGCCGTCCGACCCTTTCTTCCAGCCCGCGTCATCCAGCATTTGCTTCGCCTTCTTCGGGTCGAAGTCGTACTTCACCGTGATCTTCTCCGGCTGATACGCCCACGAGAGGAGCGGCATGGTCCCCTGTCGCGACGGTGCTCAGGCCACTGCGGATCTTCTTGACAATGCCCTTGCGGTCGACAGCGTAACATGAGCGCCTGGCGCACATTGACATCCTGGAAGATCGGGCTCGTCTTGCCACCGGCGAGATCGAGGTTGTAGCCGAGAACTGGTAAGGAGAAGGTGTCGTAGGCGACGACGCTGATATTCGTCTGCTTCTTCGCGTCGTCGTAGAAGTCCGGCGTGAGGCCACCAAAGAAGTCCACTTCGCCCGTCTTCACCTGCTGATAGAGCGCGGTCGTGTCCTTCACGTACTTGTAGATGTAGGTGTCGAGCGCGGGCGCGCCCCGGTGGTAATCGGGGTTGCCGACGAGCGTGACATGATCGCCCTGCTTGTATTCCTTGAATTTGAACGGCCCGGTGCCGATCGGCTTGCCGGTGCTGAAATCGTTCGTCCGGATGTCCTTCGGGGCCACACTCCTTGAGGATGTGCTTCGGAACGATGCCGTAAATCGCATCATTCGTCAGGAACGGCGCGACAACGTCCTTGAGCGGAAGACGACCGTCTGTGGGTCCTTCACTGTCACCGAGGCGATGCGCTGATTGAGTCGTCCCGGCGCGGGCGTGCCGGTGTCCGGGTTCATGTAGGAGGTCGTAGGAGAACTTGACATCGTCCGCAGTGAAGGGCTGACCATCATGCCACTTGACGCCCTGCTTCAGTGTGAAGGTGTAGGTCTTGTCGTCCGGTACGAAGCTTCCCATTTCGTGGCGAGGTTCGGCAACCGGCTGCAAGGTGTCCGGATCGACATTGAGAGGCCATCGAAGACGAGGCCGTTGATGAGACCGGAGGTAGTGTCCTTCTGGAGCATCGGGTTGAAGGTCTGGATATCGGATCGCCCCCTCGATCAGCGTGCCGCCCTTCTTGATCCCCGCCGTGTCGATCTGCGAGGCGAACTGCACCTTGCCTGCGGCGGCGGTGCTCCCGGCAGCCGGTGAACCGGCGGGCGCAGAGCCTGCAGCAGTCGTTCCGGCGGCCGCAGGCTTCGTTGCGGCAGCGGCCGACCCTGCAGCGGTCGTGCTCGCGGCGGTTGCAGCCGGGGCGGCAGCTCGTCGGGGCCGCAGCGGATGCGGCGGTCGATGGCGCGGTCGTTGCCGCACTGCCACTGTGGTCGCGGCGGGTTTCGGTGTGTCGGTGGCGCTGCTGCCGCCGCAGGCAGCGAGGATCGCCGTCCCCGCCGCGACCGCTGCCCCGCTCAGGAAATGACGACGACTCAGGTGTTTCGCGATCGTTCCATGCTGCGCTTTCCTCCTCGTCAGATCGTTTCAGTTCTCGTCCTCTATTCTCAGCGATTCAGCCTTCGGCCCTCAGTTCGGCTCATTCTCTGTGCCATTGCCCACAGTCGGCCCGCCCACCTCCGATCGGATGCGAGTTCTATCAGTGTGCGCTATTCATCACGGTTCCCGAAATGTGCATATTCACAAGAGTGCATGGTACCAGTCGTTCCAGTCGACGTCAATTGATGACCGCAGGTATAGGCAAATCTTGATAGTAGTCGGTAGTCAGTAGTCAGTAGTCAATGGGGACAGCGAGAAGTCCGGCCTTGCAAAGAGCATCCTGCCTCTTCTCTACCTGACTACTGACTACTGACTACCGACTACTCGCTACTACGTCACGATTTCAGGCGCGGATCGAGGGCATCGCGCAGGCCGTCGGTCAGTTGATAGAGGCAGGTGACGGTGAGCACGACCATCACGCCGGGCGCGACGACGAGCCAGGGCGCCTGATTGAAGTAATCGAAGGACTTACTGAGCATATTGCCCCAACTGGCGGTCGGGATCTGCACGCCGAAGCCGAGGTAACTGACGCCCGCCTCTGCGAGAATGACGCCGAAGATCTCCGTGCCCGCGAGGACGAGGATAATCGAACTGACATTCGGCAGGATATGCCGGAACATGATGCGCACCGGATGCACGCCGATCGCCGTCGCCGCGTCCACGTACTCGCGCCGCCGCTCGGTGAGCACGCGGAAGCGCACGAGGCGCGCGATCCCCGTCCAGCCGAGCATGCCGAAGATGAGCGCCAGCCCGCCGACGCCGGGACGAAAGAGCACCGAGATCATGATGAAGAGAAAGAGGCCGGGGATGTTGTTCAGCACCTGAATGACGGCATTGATCGTGTCGTCCACCCAGCGGCCATAGTAGGCGGCGAGCAGGCCGAGCGATGACACCGATCGCGAGCGAAATCGCCGTCGCGCCGAAGCCGATGGAGAGCGAGACGCGCCCGGCGTGCGACGAGCCGCGCCGCGACATCCCGCCCGAAATCGTCCGTGCCGAGCCAGTGCGCGCCGCTCGGGCGACATGAACTTCTGCGTCAGCCGCCCGCGGTTCGGGTCGGCATGGAGGATCTGTGCGGCGATCAGCGGCGCGGCGAGCGAGATGAGGCAGATGAGCGAGAAGATGACGAGCGCCGCCATCGAGAAGCGGTCGCGCCGGAGCCGCCGCCATGCGCCTTGCAGATATCCCTCGCTGCGCACCGCCGTCGCGCTGCTCCTCTGCGCGAGTGCCGGGGCGGTCGCGGCGCTGCGTCTCCCTCATCGCGCCCCCTCCGAGGCTCTGCCTGGACGCGCGGATCGGCGAGCGCGTAGACGATGTCGGTGAGCAGATAGCCCGCGATCGAGAGCACCGACGCCGATGAAGGTGACACCGAGCACGACCGGATAATCGCGCTCCGAGGCGGCCTCGTAGAAGAGCCGCCCCATCCCCGGCCACGAGAAGGTGTACTCAAAGAGCACCGACCCGGCGAGGATCAGCCCGAGCGCGCCGCCGACCGAGCCGATCACCGGCACGAGCGCATTGCGGAGCACATGGCGCACGACGAGCCACTCGGACAACCCCTTCGCCCGCGCGGTGCGCACGTAATCCTGCGTGACCTGTTCGAGGTATTCCGAGCGCATGAAGCGCGAGATAGCCGAGCCAGCCGCCGAGCGCGATCAGGAGCGCGGGCAAGAGGATATGGTGCAGCCGGTCGAGCAGCGACCCATCACCGGGCGTCGTCGTCCCGGCGAGCGGGAAGAGATTGAGCCCGGAGCGCACGGAGAAGAGCAGGATAATCAGCCCGAGCCACCAGTGCGGCGTCGCATTGCCGATCGCGGTGAAGATGCGCAGGCCATGGTCGAAGGGCTTGCCCCGCCGTTGCGCGGCGAGCACGCCGAGCGGCACGCCGAGAAAGCCGAGCACGAACCCCGTCCCGGAAAGGATGAGCGTGTTCGGGATGCGCTCGACGAATCTTCTCCGTCACCGGGCGCTTATCCGATAGGAGCGCCCGAGATTGAGATGCCCGACCTGCCAGATCCACTTCGCATACTGGACGGGCAGCGGCTGATCGAGGCCGAGATCGTGCCGATACTTCTGCGCGAAATCCGGCGGCAGGCGCGGGTCTTCCGCAAACGCCGCCGGCCCGCCCGGCGCGAGATGGACGAGCACGAAACTCAGCGTCGTCACCCCGAGCAGGATAAAGACGCGATTGGATGGCGCGCCGGATAATGTACCGGGTCATGGCGGATTCTACCTACCCCCTGACCCCCTCCCTGCGAGGGAAGGGGAGACTCGCTTCTGAAGCGCCGTGCTCTGTCTCCAACATCGAGGCAATGCATGAGGTCACCCCCTTCCTCTGACGGGAAGGGGGCCGGGGGGTTAGGTTATTTGGTCATGTACCACTTGTGCATGTTGTACTCGGGCCGAGCTTGCCGACGGTGATGCCGCCGACGCGCTTATTGACACCGGTATAGGACTGCGCCTCGTAGAGGAAGACATACGGCTCATCGTCGGTGACAATCTTCTGAATCTGCGCGAAGATCGCCTTCCGCTTTCGCGTGTCGAACTCCGGTGCGACTGGCTGAACAGGTCCTCGACCTGCTTGTTCATGTACGCACCGGAGTTGAGTTTCGGGATCGAACTCTCGGCCCAGATTTGATAGCCGAAGTACGGCTCGATCGTGCTGCGACCAGGCGCCGAGTATGGAGGTCCTAATCGAACGGTTCCTTCTGCAGTGACATCGCTGTAACGCCTGGAACTCCAGCGCCTGCACATTGACGGCGATGCCGAGGTCGCTCAGTTGCTGCTGCATGACCGTCGCGATCCCCTCGCGCGTCTTGCTGGAGGTCGGATAGAGCAGTTTCAGCGTCAGTTGCTGACCGTCCTTCGTCAGTTTCTTTCCGTTCAGTGTATAGCCCGCCTGCTTGAAGAGATCCTGCGCCTTCTTCGTATCGAAATCGTAGTGCTCGACGCTCGGGTTGTACGCCCAACTCGACTGCGGGAAGGTTCGATAGGTCGGCCTGCCCAGGCCGTAGACGACGCCGTCAATGATCCCCTTGCGGTCGGTCGCGTAGGCAATCGCCTTCCGCACGAGCGGGTCCTTGAGCGCCGGGCGGCCGAAGTTGAAGCCGATGTATCACCAGGTGCCGCTCGCGCGGTATACCATTCGTAGACAGTGATGTTCGAGAGCTTCTTCGCCTCCTTGTAGTCGGAGGGCTGGAAGCTCGGATAATCCACTTCGCCGGATTTGAGCGCCTGGATAGGCGAGCGCCTGCGTGCCGAAGTTGCGGTTCGTCAGCGTGTCGATGTTCGGTCGCCCCTCCCAGTAGAGGTCGTTGGCGACGAAGGTCGCGTGGTCGTCGCGCTTCCATTCCTTCAGTTTCCACGGGCCGCTGCCGACCGTCGGCGCATTGATCTCCGGGTTCTTCGTCGGGTCGCTCCAGTCGTGCTTCTCCCAGATATGCTTCGGCAGCAGGCGTGATCGAGTTGGCCGTATCGAGATCGACCGTGAACGCTTCTTTCATGGTGACGACGAGCGTTTTCGGGTCCTTCGCCTCATAGGAGGCGATCTTCGTCGAAGTTTTCCAGATACGGGATACTTATTCTCCGGCTTGATCGCCTGCTGATAGGTCCAGACATAATCGTCCGTCGTCATCGGCGCGCCATCGCTCCATTTGAGATCGTCCCGCAGCGTGAAGGTATACGTCTTCTTGTCCGCGGAGAGGTCCCACTTCGTCGGCCGCGAACCCCGTACGAGTCGAGCGTGTTGTGGATCATACTTGGTGAGGCCGTGCCGCCGTAGATGTAACTCTGATAGCCGCTCGAACCCGTGTCGGTCGTCAGATAGGGGTGGAAACTCTTCGCATCCGTGGCGATGCATCGTCTGCGTCAGCGTGCCCCCCTTCGGGACGTTGGCGGACGCGGCAGATGCGGCGGCCTTCGTCGGGCTGCCCGTAACGGCGGCACTGGCGGCGGGGCTCGCGGCAGCAGGACTGGCAACGACCGATGGAGCGCTCGCGGCCGTCGTGCCGGTGACACTACTGGCGGCAGCAGCCGTGGTCGGAGCGACCGGCGCACTCGCGGCGGTGGCCGGTTTCGTCGCAGCCGGGGTATCCGTCGCGCTGCTACTCCCACCGCACGCGGCGAGGATCGCGGCACCTGCCGTCGCGGACGCCCCGACGAGAAACCGTCGGCGACTCAGTTCACGCACTCTTCCGCTCACGATAGGACTCCTCTCACTCCAACGACGCTGCGATGCAGACCCCGCCGATACTCTCCATCAGGAATGTCTGACCCTGTGCGAAATGCACACACGATCTCGACAATATTACCTCAATTATGGATGTGCATCGTAGCAGTATTCGGGATAGAGCGTCAAACGGAGAGAAAACCACGAAGGGTCGTAGCGCAGAGGACACAGAGGACGCAGAGAGCGCAGAGAGTTCATTTGTTTTCTCCCTCTGTGGTCTCTGCGCTCTCTGCGTCCTCTGCGCTCAAATCTCTTTCCCTCTCCCGCTGCCTACCGCCTACTGCCTACTCAACCTTCCGATGGGCACGACTGCCGAGGCGGAGCCAGGCAACCGTGCCGTCCGGATCGCGGATGAACTCGCCCCGATTGCCCTTCATCGGCTCTTCAAGCCCGACGAGCAAGTTCTCGCGCAGCAAGGCGGCGCGCACGGGCGGCGGCGGGGGCGGCGGTGCCTGATCCTTGTTCGGGAAACCACCCTTCGGGATCACTTGCAACAGGAGGCTGCCGTCGTCGCATGCGTCAGTTCGATGTCTCGCCCGGCGGCGGTGTACCGCCCGACATAGGGCGCGAGTTGCTTCCGCCGCGGCATTGATCGGCGTGTGCTCCGGCTCCACCGAGACCGAGGTAGTGATCGAGAATCCATTTCGTCGCCTCGACTGTGCAGTTCGCTCCCCCGGCTCGCGTTCGTCAGGACGGTGAGCGCGAAGTTGCGCGACGGGACGAGCACGAGCGTCGTCTGCTGCCCGACCGTCCCACCGCCATGCCGAACGGTGAGGGCACGCCACCGACCGATTCGAGCATCCACGTCAGGCCCATCTCGCCATCGCTCCCCTTCGAGAAGAGCGGCGTCTGCATGTACCGCACGCCCTCGGGCGAGAGGAGGCGCGCGCCGTCCGCCGCCGTGCCGTCGCCCATATGGAAGCGGGCATAGATGAGCAAATCCCGCACATCGGAGAGCAGGCCACCCGCCGCGTTTGCCGTGCGCGGCAATTCCCACGGGCGCGCGACGACCGGCGTGTCATTTTCGACGTTATGGCCGACCGCGAACCGCTAGGTGATGACGTTGCGAGCGAAGAAATAGGTGTGCTCCATGCCGAGCGGGTCGAGCACCAGTTCCTGCACCGCTGCCTCGAAGGGCTTGCCGGTGATCACCTCGATCACGCGGCCCGCGAGGTAGAAGCCGGCATTGTTGTAGGACCAGAGCGTGCCGAGCGGCGCGACTTGCGGCACCGTCGCCATCTGCACGGCCATCTTCGCCAGCGCGTCATCTCCCGCACCGAGATCATCGAAGTAATCGCCGACCCAGCCGCCGGTGTGGGTAAGGAGATGCTTCATCGTCGCGCGCTCGGTCGCATCCGCGTCGGCGAGCTTAAGGTCCGGCAGGTAGGTGCGGATCGGTGCATCGAGATCGAGTTTCCCCTGCTCGACGAGGCGCATCGCGGTCGTGCCGGTGAAGGTCTTCGAGATCGAGCCGATCTGATAGAGGGTCTCTTCGTTCACTGCGAGGGGATGGTCCACATTCGTGACGCCGAGCCCCCCGACCTGCTGCACGCCATCGTTGTACACGCCAACCGCGACGCCCGGTACGTGGTAATGGGCCATTCGCTTCCTCAATCACCGCGTACAGTTCCGAATCAAGCGAGTGCTGAGTGCTCACCTTTACCTCCCTAGCCAAAGTCCGCCAGATGTACTGCCAGAAACATTATCATCAAGTCGCTCGATGCAGTAGCATAGGTGCGGCTGAATACTCAGTCCTCAGTCCTTAGTCCTCAGTCCTTGCGACTGAAAGGAGCGCAGATGGATCTCCAGTTGACCGGCAAGCGGGCGCTCGTGACCGGGTCCAGCCGTGGCATTGGCTACGCGATTGCGGCGGGATTGGCAGCGGAGGGAGTGCGCGTCGCCCTCACCGCACGAACTGCGGACGATGTGCGGGCAGCGGCAGATGGCTTGCGCGCCCGTGGGGCGGAGACCATCGCGCTCACAGGTGATCTCACCGTGGCGGCGGATGTCGAGCGCGTCGTCGGGGAGGCAGCGGCGGCATTCGGTGGGCTGGACATCCTCATCAACAACGTGGGCGGCGGCATGGGTGGCAACACGGACGAGGCATGGGCCTACACCTTCGATGTCAACCTCAACGCGGCGGTGCGCGCGAGCCGTGCGGCGATCCCCTTCATGCAGGCAGAGAAAGGGGGCACGATCCTCATCATCTCGTCGGTCTCCGGCTGGCAAGTCGGCGGCTCGCCGCAATACAACGCGGCGAAGGCGGCGGAGATCATGTATGCGCGCTCCCTCGCGAAGGAGCTTGGGCCGGAGGGCATTCGCGTCAATGCGGTCTCGCCCGGCTCGATCATGTTCCCCGGCGGCGGCTGGGCACGGCGCAAGGAGCGCGACCCGGACGGCATCGCTACCTTCATTGCGAACGATATGCCCCTCGGTCGCTTCGGCACGCCGGAGGAGATCGCCGATGTCTGCGTCTTCCTCTGCTCCAACCGCGCCAGCCTCGTCACCGGCGCCAACATCGCCGTCGATGGCTGCCAACTCAAACCGTCGATCTGATGCGTAGGGTTTCTCCGATGACACATGCGATGGCGATGCCGGTGCGGGTATTCGAGCGGCGGGCGGTGCGGGAGGCAATTGCCTACGCGCAGACCGGGGGGATCGCGCTGCACTTCTTCCGCTGGTCGCATCCCCATTTCGGTACCGGCGAGTATTGCCATGTTCTCAGCAGCGACCGCGATCTGCTGATCGAGTTCGGCGCGGCGTACGCTTTCCCTCCCCACCTCCTCCAGCCCCCGCGCCGGGGCCGGGGCGTCTGGCACTTCGACGCCTTCGGCTGGCGCGCCATCGCCCTTCGCCGCCTCGCCACCAAACTGACCGCCGAGCAGGAGGGAGAAACCGATTGAACCGCAAAGGCGCAACGCCTTTGCGGTTCAATCGGTTTCCGGTTCCCGGTTCCCGAATGTCATCGTTGACGAAGTGCCGCGCGCGGCGTAGGCTCAACGCGCGACGAGGAAAGGCGCAGCGGCGCGGGTAGGGCCATCACAGGGAGCGCGACATGGTGCGGCGATCAATGTCACGGACGGCGGCGCAGCGGGGCTTTTTCCTCCTCGCGCTGATGCAACTGGCGTTCGGCTTCGCCCTCAACGGGCAGCAGAACATCGTCACGAACTACTTCGATGGCGTCCTCCATCTCGCGGGGCCGCAGTTCGGCTACATCACCGCGATCCGTGAGGTGCCGGGCTTCCTGCTCATCTTCCTCAGCGCCCTCTTCTACCGCGTCACGCTCCAGCGTGTGACGGCGGGCGCGCTCGCCCTCCTGGCGATTGCCTACATGCTCTTCGGCCTCTCGCACAGTTTCTGGACGGTCGCGCCGTGGGTGATCCTCTCCAGCATGGGCTATCACACCGTCCTGCAAACGCAGAACGCCCTCGCACTGAATCTGGCGACGGAAGCGAAGAGCGGCGCGATTCTCGGCCGGATGAACGCGATCAGCCAGAGTGGCTCGCTCGCCGCCTTGATCTTCATCCTCATCACCTTCCACTACCACTGGCTCTCGTATCGCCCCGCCTTCGTCATCCTCGGTGGTGTCGCCCTGCTCGGCGGGATCGCCGTCTTTGGCTTCCCGCACCTCTACGATGGCGAGGAGCGACAGCACGCGGCGAAGCGCGCCCCGATCGTCTTCAAACGGGACTATCGTTATTACTATTTGCTCACCCTGATCGATGGTGGGCGTCAGCAGGTCTTCTTCTCCTTCGGCCTCTATGTACTCGTCCATGCCTTCCATCTCGGCGTCGCGCAGGTTTCCGGCCTGCTCATTGCGATCACCTTCGCGGCGGTGCTTGCCGGGCCGATGATTGGGCGGATGATCGATCGCTACGGCGAGCGACGGATGCTCTCAATCGTCAATATCGCCTATGTGGTCGCGCTCTCCGGATACGCCTTCACCCACAATGTCGTCGTTGCCTGCGGATGCTACGTCGTCTATACCTTTATCGCGCCGCTCTCCTCGATCGCCGCCTCGACCTATCTGCGCAAGATCGCCGTCGCGGAGGAGATCGCGCCGAGCTTCGCGATGGGCACCACGATGCAGCACGCCGCCGCCATCGTCGTGCCCGTCACGGCAGGGGTCATTCTCAACTACGCGGGCTACCAGATCCCCTTCATGATCGCCTGTGGCTTCGCCTGCCTCAACTTCATCGTCACGCAGCGACTCGACCCGAAGGCTCAGCGCTCGCCTGCGCGGATCGCGGCAGACAATGCTCGCCTGGCCGCAATCGAACCCGCCGAGACCGCACGGAGCGAGCAATCCGACGTCCCACCGCGCCCGATCCCCGCCGTCGGTAGCAACTCGGACTAAGCCATGCAGCGCAGCTTCGTCAGGTTGTCGTGATATGCTCGTGTCGTTCATCGCTCGATACTCGTTACTCGCTACTCATTGCTCGAAGGAGGTGTGCGTTGCCCGCTACAGATATTCGGCGTCGTGTAGAGATTGCCCCGGCAACGCTCGCGCAGTTGGAGATTGTCGGCACCGCGACGCTGTCGGCGCTCCTCATGCGACGGGGCATCCGCTCCGTCTTCATGGCGGGGGTGCATCCGCTCAACCCGGAACGACATATGGTCGGGCGGGCGTTCACGCTCCGCTACGTGCCCGCACGGGAAGATATGCCGGGCGGTGAGGGGTTGGACGACCTGACGAACCTTCAGCGTCAGGGGGTCGAGACGGTCGGGCCGGGTGAGGTCTTCGTGATCGATGCGCGGGGCAACACGAATGCCGGGAGCCTCGGTGACATCCTCGCCGCCCGTATCTTCAAGCGCGGCGCGGCAGGCATCGTGACCGACGGCGCATTCCGTGACACGCCAAGCATCCGTGCCCTCGGCCAGCCCGTTTTTGCGCGCGGGATGCACGCTGCCGTGAACACCACGCAGCATTTCGCGGCGGACCTTCAGGTGCCGATCGCCTGCGGCGGGGTAATGGTCTGCCCCGGTGATGTGCTCGTCGGTGACGGCGAGGGGGTGATCGTCCTGCCGCAGGCGTTGGCGGCGGAAGTCGCGGCGGAAGCGGCGGAGTATGAGCCGAAAGAGATCTTCATCCGCGAGCTGATCGACAGTGGCCGCAGCATCAAAGGCGTCTACCCTCCCGATGCCGAAACCCTCGCCGCTTACGAAAAGTGGAAAGCGAAGCAATAGCGAGCAATGAGCAATGAGCAATGAGTGAGTAACAAGTAACAAGTAACGAGTAACAAGCGGTGAGCGAGGTTCGGGGATGAATTCCTCGAACCTCGCTCTTTTAGCTCAATGCTCATAGCTCATTGCTCATAGCTCGTTGCTCGTTGCAGACGGTGGGTGATTCAGTGGGTAGTTGCGTGGGTGTTTCGTCATGGTCTGGGATGCTGGACCTCTGCATACTCGCAGAGGTCCCTCGATTTGTCAGGGACATGTGCGAGCGCAATACAGGAAGAGGATACCGTGCCGAACGAATCGTATATGAAGCGAACAGTGAACGCGCATTGGCGCAGCGGGACGCGGTTGTGGCTTGGAGGCGTCGTCTCTGCCTTCCTGCTGCTCGGCGTCCTCGTCAGTACGACACATCTCCCGGCTGCCGCGACGCGTGGAGTCTCCTCAACTCCATCCCCCGCCACACCGGCGCTCCCTGCGGGCCTTGCGCCCGTCCTCGCGACCACTCTCGCCGCGGATGCCGGTGATGCCTATACCCCCCATCCCGCCGCAGGCAGCGATGTCGCGCTCTCCGCGAACAACGCCGCGCAGCACCTGACCGCCTCCTTCCTGCCTGATGGCGTGCATTTCTGTCCCACCGCCTCCTGCCCGAATGAAACGGGCGCATGGGGAATGCGTCTGGTTGGCATCGGCACCGCATCGACGCTCACGACGGTCGCTCCCATTGCACCGACGGAGGGTAGGGCACGGGTCAATTACGACCACGGCAACCTCACGGAGTGGTACATCAATGCACCGCTTGGCATCGAGCAAGGATTCACGCTGACCGCCCCCCCGGCACGCCCCACCGACGCGGGCGACTTCGTGCTGTCCATTGGTCTCGATGGCGTGCAGGCGACCACGACGGGCGACACCGTCACACTGACGGGAAGCACCGGCAAGCAGTGGAACTATGGCGCGGTGACCGCGACCGACGCGACGGGGCGCGTGTTGCCCGCACAGGTACATGGAGATGGGGACACGCTCCGTATCGGGGTAGATGACCGGGGGGCGGTCTACCCAGTGGTGGTGGACCCGCTCGTGCAGGAGGTGGTCCTGACCGCCAAGGATGGCACAGCGAACGCCTTCTTCGGCGTCTCGGTGGCGATGAGCACGGACGGCAATACCGCGCTCGTCGGCGCATATGGCAAGAACACGGCATACATCTTTGTGCGCACGGACGCTTCATGGACACAGCAGGCTGCCCTGGTCGCCGGTGATAGCGTGGCGTTTGACCAGTTCGGCTTCGCGGTGGCGCTCAGTGCCAATGGCAATACCGCGCTCATTGGCGCACCGGGCAGGACCAACAGCAAGGGCGCGGCGTACGTCTTCCTGCGCACCGGCACGACCTGGGCGCAGCAGACCACCCCGCTCCCGCTCCTTGCCACCGATGGCGCGGCGCTTGACCAGTTCGGTCAGTCTGTGGCGCTCAGTGCGGACGGGAACACCGCACTGATCGGCGCACAGAAAAAGAAGGTCGGCCTCAATGACAGCGAGGGTGCAGCGTACGTCTTTGTGCGCAGTGGTACCACCTGGACTGAGCAGACCGCTCCCTCCTTGCTCGCCAGCGATGGCACCGCGAACGAAAACTTCGGTGTCTCAGCCGCGCTCAGTGCGGACGGCAACACCGCGCTCATCGGCGCATTCGGGCGGAGTGGCGGTGGCGGCGCGTATGTCTTCGTGCGCACCGGCACCGAGTGGGCGCAACAAACTGACCCACCCCTTGTTGCCAGTGATGCGGCGGCGAACGATCGCTTCGGCTTTTCGGTGGCGCTGAGTGCGGACGGTAACACCGCGCTCATCGGGGCATTCGGCAGGAGCGGTACCAAGGGCGGGGCGTACGACTTCGTGCGCACCGGGATGACCTGGGCCCCGCTTACCCCGCATACCCTCACGGCCAGCGATACCGCAGCAGATGACGTGTTCGGCGTCGCGGTAGCGCTGAGTGGGGACGGCAACAACGGTCTCATTGGGGCAGATGGAAGGAACAAGAACACGGGCGCAGCATACCTTTTCGCGACACCCGCTCTCCATCTCACCGCCATTGGCGCGGCTACCGCCGGTTCCCCCGTCTCGCTCACGATCAGTGTCACAGACCCCACTGGCGCCGCCTTCTTCGCCTTCCCCGATGCGGTCCACTTCACCTCCACCGATCCGCACGCCACCCTCCCCCCAGACTTCACCTTCGCCCCTGGGGATAAGGGCGCACACGTCCTTCCCAATGCCGCCACCCTCACCACCGCAGGCAACCAGCGCGTCATCGCCACCGATGCCACGCTCGCCACCGTCACGGCCAGTACCCCCATAGTCATCCTGCCGAGCACGGCGACGACCGTCACTGCCAACACGGGCGCGACCCCGCAGAGCGCGCTCCTTGACACCGCCTTTGCCAAACCCCTCAGCGTCACCGCTACGGACGCGTTTGGCAATGCCGTCGGCGATGCAACTGTCACCTTTGAAGCTCCCGCCAGTGGTCCCGGCGGGACATTCCCCGGTCCCGCAACGACCGCAACGGCAGTGACGAACGCGAGCGGGGTGGCGACGGCACCGACCTTCACTGCCAATGGGACGGCGGGTAGTTACACCGTCACGGCTAGCGCGCCCGGTACCACTATGGCGTCCTTCGCCCTCACTAATACCACCACCACGCCATCGACGAGTAGCGGCTTGCAGTTCTTCCCCCTCCCACAGCCCGTCCGTCTCCTCGATACCCGCCCCGGTCAGACCGCCGTCGTCCATCCCGGCACCGTGCGTCCCAATGCCTTCACGGTGGGACTTGGGAGCGATGGCAAGTTCAACCTCCTCTCCAACACGGGCGGCAACTTCATCATCGACCTCACCGGCTACTACGCCCCACCGGGCACCGGTGGTCTCTTCTTCCATCCCCTCCCACAGCCCGTCCGTCTCCTCGATACGCGCCCCGGTCAGACGGCCTTCAAGGCGACCGGTGCCGCCCTCACCCCCGGTCAGACTCTCAATCTCCCCGGTCAGTTCACTGCGGCTGGCGTCACGATCCCCAGCTCTGCCAAAGCCCTTGCGGGCAACGCGACGGTGGACAACACGGCGAACGCTCCGGCAGGCTTCGCCACCCTCTTCCCCGGTGGCACGACCCAGCCCCCGACGAGCAACCTCAACTTCGCACCGGGCACCGTCGCCCCCAATGCCTTCACGGTCGGTCTCGGCGGCGATGGCACCTTCAACCTCTTCTCAAATACGGGCGGGAATTTCCTCCTCGATGTGACGGGCTACTATGACACGGTCAGTGCCGGTGGGTTGCTCTTTTTCCCACTTTCTCAACCCGTGCGTGAACTCGATACCCGCGCCGGGCAATCTGCCTCGATCCATCCCGGTGTGCCGCTCACCGCGAAGGGCACGCTCAACTTACCGGGCAGCTTCACTTTCAGTGGCGTAACGGTCCCGGCGGACGCGAAGGCACTCGTCGGCAACGCAACGGTGGACAATAGCATCAATGCTCCGGACGGGTTCGCGACGCTCTTTCCGGGTGGGACGAGTCTGCCGCTGGCCTCGAACCTGAACTACGGCAAGGGGACGGTGGCACCGAACGCCTTCATCGTCGGGGTAGGCACGGACGGCACCTACAACCTGTTTAGTCTCTCAGGAGGGAACTTCATCATCGACATCTCGGGCTACTTCGCCACCGGGACGGGGACAAATGCGGTTCCGACGAAGACGTAGCCGTACAAAGTAACGAGTAACGAGTAACGAGGGGTCGCGATCCCATTCTCGTTACTCGTTACTCATTGCTCATTGCTCACTGCTCGGTACACCGCGCGCATCCGCTCCAACTCTTCGGCCAGCACGTCGCGCCATTCGGCGGGTTCGATCAGCTCGGCCCCTGGCCCGAGCCAGCGCAATAACTCGATGACGATGTCCTGGCGCGATTGGCCGAAGGTCATCATCACCCGGCCGTCGCTCTCCTCAGTGAACGCTGCGTGCTGATAGTACCAGTCGAGTTGGAGGCGCTCTGCCTGCGGCGGCGTCATGAGGATACGCACCGGATGCACGCGGGACCACTGCGCAATCGCCACAGTCAGCCATGCGCGATCGAGAAAACTGCGCACATCGAAGGGCGGACGTTCCCGCCGTGTGCCGCCAAAGAACTGAATCGCCCGCACCCGATCCGCCCGCCATGTCCGCAGTGCGTGGTCGTCGTCGATGAGGCGACCGAGCAGATACCAGCGATTGCGGTCCGCGAACATGCCGACCGGCTCCACGCGATAGGTCCGGCTCTCGGAGCGCGCGGGGGACTGATACTGCATTGCGACGTCCGTGTGGCGCAGGATCGCCCGCAGGAAGGCATCGATCGCCTCGCGCTCGTGCGCGCGTGCCGACTCCGTATCCATCTCATGCCGGTCCGAGGGTCGGAGATGAAAGGCTGCGGGTGCCGCACGCTCGAACCCGACGAGGTGCGACAGGTCCGCCAGTGTGTCGCGCAAGCGCCTCGGCATCGCGGCGAGCAGCTTCGCCTCGGCGACCGCCAGCCCATCGGCGAAGGGCTGGGAGCGCACCGCGCGCAGGGCGGAGAGCCCGACCATCAGCGCGACCGCTTCTTCTTCAGAGAACATAATTGGCGGCAGCAGGTATCCCTCAAGGAGTTTGAACCCGCCGTTGCGCCCCGGCTGCGCGAAAACGGGCACGCCCAGCGCACTCAACGCCTCGATGTCTCGATAGATCGTGCGGAGCGACACACTAAATCGGGCTGCCAGCACTACCGCAGAGACGGTGACACCGCCACTCAGTTGCAGCAGAATCCCGAGCAGACGATCCCAGCGCCGCATTGATACCTACTCCGATCAGATCCGGCACGCACGAGACAGTCTCGCGTATCATAGTCTGGAAACCCTGACATCATGATGGCAGGGTCTGCCTGCTACAGTATGAGCGACCATCGTCATTGGCCGCTCGAAAGGGAATGGAGGAAACGCACATGCAGACCGAAACCGCAGCCCGCACCGATCTCGATACCCTGCGCGATCTGAACAGCGACTACATCCGTTCCGTACAGACCTCAGACGTCGAACGGTTCGATGAAATCCTCGCCGACGACTTCCTATGCAGCAACCCCGACGGCACGCTGATCGACCGGAGCGCCTTCCTCGCGCAAACCGCGCGTCCGGTCACGATCGCTAATCTCGAAGCGCATGATGTCAATGTGCGCCTGATGGGAGACTTCGCGATCATCCACGCCCGCACATCCTACACCCTACCGGATGGCCGACCGGGGGCGGGGCGGTACACGGATGTATGGGCACGCCGGGATGGGCGCTGGCTCGCCGTCTCCGCCCACGTCACCCGCTGCTGATAGCAAGAAAATAAGGATGACCCCCTTCCAGCGCCCGCCCTACCTTGATGATGAATCCATCCGCGAGCGAATCGCGCAGGGACTCGACCGCCTGCTGGAAGTCCGCGACGCGGGCGATGAGGCGGCGCGGTTGCACCTGCTCGGCCAGATCGGCAATGACCAGCGCAGCCTCGGCAATCTCCTCGAAGCGGAGATGTTCCTCACCGAAGCGGTCGCGCTGGCCCGGAAACTCGGTGACACACGGCGCGAGGCGGCGAACCTCATTCGTCTCGCCACCGCCCGCCAGTACAGCGGCCACCATGCCGAAGCGGCGGCGATCTTCCGCGATGCGCTCGCCCGCACCCGCACGGGCGAAGCGTCCGCCTACGAGGATTTCGCCCTGCAACACCTCGGCAAATGCCTCGTCGAGATGGGTGAAGTGGAGGAAGCGATTGCCTGCTTCGACCGCGCCCTCGTCCTTCGCTGGATGAAGGCGGACCCGGAACTGATCGCCTCCACCGAAGCAGCGCTCCACGCTGCTACCGCGATGCGCCACGATGCGTAGTCAGTCGCAACAGCGTCGCCGTAGCGGGCGAAAACCCGTGATGGTCAGCGTCATCGTCGTAGCGAACAGGACCGTCATCGGCGGTCTCCGCGCGGGTCAGCGGAAGTGCAGCACCGCATGTCCGTTCCAAGGGCCTCGGCGATCGCCTCTTGCAATGGCAGAGAATATCCCAGTGCCCAGATTGCCGCTGCCGCCCCCTCTCCGATGGCGGCGCGAGCGCCTACCAGCCAGCGTTGCGCATCTGTCTGCAAGAGACGCGAAGGAGACGATCCGATCTCTTCGCGCAGCGCCGCAGCGGCGCTGGCGAGGCGAATGGCACGGTGATGCTCACCGCAGGAGGCCTGTACGCTCGCGTATCCCTCCAGTACCCAGGCGATTTCACCTCGAATGCCCAGGGCCCGAAAAAGTGTCAGACTCTCTCGATAGCGTGTCGCCGCCTGTTCGTACTCCTCGTGCTCGCGGGCGAGGCGCGCAAGGTGACCAAGGGAGAAGGCGATGCCCCGTCGGTCGCCAAGCGACTCGAAGAGCGCCAGGCTCTCCGCATGCAAGTGAGCGGCACGGACGAGATTACCCTGTTCGAGCGCGATCCGGCCGAGGAAGTTGAGGCAATAGCCGCTGGCCCGCCGCTGGTCTAGTGCCCGATTCAGGCGGAGGCTCTCTTCAAAGAGCGTCTGCGCGCGTTCCGTGTCGCCCTGCTCCCACACGGCATTACCGAGTGCATTCAAGGTGGAACCGACGTTCGCCCCGTCGCCCAATTCTCGAAAGAGCGTGAGCGCCTCCCCGCAATACGCCATTGCGCGCGCAGAATCCCCTCTATCGAGGGCCACGCGGCCGAGCATGGAGAGGGAAGCTGCGGTCCCGAAAGGGTCATCGAGGAGGCGAAAGAGCGCGAGACTATCCTCAAATTGCTGCATTGCCTGCCCATAATCGCCTTGCATCCAGATAAGCTTGCCGATGCCGAGCAATGCTTTCGCTCGCATCGCTGGGGGTGCCGTGTCACTATGGAGGAGCGCGCGTTCCAACCACATCCGTCCCTCCTGAAAGTGGCCGCGCAGCACCCAGAACCAGGCGAGTGCCCCCGCCAGACGCAGAGCAATCATGATGTCATCCCGTTCCAGCGACCACTGGAGCGTCGCGCGGAGGTTATCGTGCTCAGTCTCTAATCGGTCGGTCCAGGCGTCATGATCCGGACTCCGTAGCCACGGTTCCGCCTCCTCGACCAGCCGGAGGAAAAACGCTTGGTGCCGTGTGCGCGCGGCCTCTTCCTGGCCACTCGCCACCAACCGCTCCCACGCATATTCTCGGATCGTTTCTAACATCCCGAAGCGCGGCCCGGCCTCGCCACGCTCCTCCACGCGCACGAGGTTCTTATGCACGAGCGATTGCAGCACGCGCTCGGTGCTGCCCACCGCCTCCGCCGCTTCCAGCGTCCAGCCACCGACGAAAACCGCGAGTTCGCGGAATGCCCGTTGCTCGTTCGCGTCCAGGAGATCGTGACTCCAATCGATCGTGTCGCGTAGCGCCTGCTGGCGGGCGGGGAGGTCCCGCGCGCCGTCGGTCAGCATTTCCAGCCGCCGGTTCATGCGCGTCATCATCGCCTGCGGCGGTAGTGTTTCGATCCGTGCGGCCGCCAATTTCGATCGCGAGCGGTAATCCGTCCAGCCGACGGCAGATTTCCGCGATGGTTGGCGCATTCGTCGCAGTGAGGCGGAACCCCGGGTGAATCGCCTGCGCGCGCGCGACAAAGAGCGCGACCGCCGGATACTCTGCCAGCGCAGCGATGCCCACCGGATGTTCCGGGTCGGGCAACGCCAGCGG
>CAVXPY010000027.1:0-55971 GCA_963763655.1 uncultured Chloroflexia bacterium | reverse complement strand
AGGATGAAGTTCCCTCCTGACAGGCTGTAGAGGTTGTACGTCCCATCCGCTCCAATCCCCACAATGAAGGCGTTCGGTGCGACGGTCCCCTTACTGTAGTTCAGATTGCTTGCCAGGGGGAGGCTCGTTCCACCGGGGAAGAGGGTTGCGAAGCCGTCCGGTGCATTGCTGCTGTTGTCCACGGTCGCATTACCAACCAGTGCCTTCGCCGTGTTCGGTACGGTCACGCCACTGAAGGCGAAGCTGCCCGGTAGATTCAGTGTTTGTCCCGCAGTGAGAGGAGCATTAGTCATCTTGAAGGCCTGCTGCCCGGCGCGAGTGTCGAGTTCGCGGACGGGTTGGGTGAGGGGATAGAAGACGAGACCGCCCGCGCCGATGGTGTCGTAGTAGCCGGTGACATCGAGGATGAAGTTGCCGCCAGTGCTGGAATAGAGGTTGAAGGAGGCATCGCCTCCGAGGGCAACCGTGAAGGCGTTGGGCGCGACGGTGCCCGGTGCGAAGTTGAGGTTGCTGGTGGGTGGAAGAGGAGTACCACCGGGGAAGAGGGTGGCGAAGCCTGCCGGTGCGTTGGCCGTGTTATCCACCGTGGCATTGCCTGCCAGGGCTTTGGCGGACGTCGGGATGGTGATGCCGCCCGAAGTGAACTGACCGGGGAGGGGAAGGGTTTGCCCCGCAGTGAGTGGGATGCCTGTCGCTTTGAAGGCGCTCTGGCCCGCACGGGTATCGAGGAGACGGACGGGGGCGGAGAGCGGGTGGAAGAAGAGACCGCCCGTGCCGGGTGGGGCGTAGTAGCCGGTAATGTCGATGATAAAGTTGCCGCCCGTGTTCGAGAGCAGGTTGAACTTGCCGTCACTGCCCAGGCCAACGGTGAACGCGTTTGGCCGGACGGTACCGGGGACGAAGTTGAGGTTGCTGGCGAGGGGGAGCGATGCGCCCGAGGGATAGAGGGTCGCGAAGCCCGCAGGCGCGCCCACGGTGTTATCGACGGTGGCATTACCGACCAATGCCTGTGCGCCTGCAGGCACAGAGACGCCTCCGGAGGAGAACTGCCCGGGTAAACTGAGGGCTTGATTGGGAGAGAGGGGCAGACCGGGATGGACGACGGCCTGCTGACCGGGGCGGGTGTCGAGGAGGCGGACGGGAGCGGAGAGCGGGAAGAACTGCAACCCGCCCGTCGTGCCACCGCCGCCACCGCCACCTCCACCTCCACCCCCCGCCGCCGCCGGGGCCGACGACCTGCGTGAGAGAGGCCGAAGTACTCGGAGGAGCGGTGGAATCACCGCTGTAAATCGCCGTGATCGCGTGACTGCCCGCGCTGAGTGCCGTCGTGACGAAGGTTGCCACGCCACTAAATAGCGCGCCACCGCCGATAACCGTCGCGCCGTCCTTGAAAGTAACGCTGCCTGTCAGCGTGCCGCCGCCGCTTACCATCGCCGTGAAGGTGACCGCTTGACCGACTGCGGAGGGGTTCGGCCCGGCGGTGAGCGCGGTCGTGGTGGCGGGGAAGACGTACTCGAATGCGCCGATATCGCACTGCCCGCTCGACGGCTGGGGGCGACTGATCCCGCGCTGATCGACACCTGCGACCGGGGCAGTGCCGGTAGTATTCACACAGGTGGCGTTATCCCCGGCATTGATGGCAGGGGAGCCAGTGAGCAAGGCGAGGGTCTGGGTGCCATTGGTCGTGTTATTGTCGCGCAGGACGGCATCGAGCAGGGGAATGATTGGATTGGTGTTCGTGCCGACGAGATTGCCGTTCGTGTTGTTGGTGATGCCCGTCGCTCCCTCCCCAGTCCCGAGCAAGTTATTCTTGCTGCTCGTATCGAAGTTACCGGAGGCGTTCTGGCCGGTAAACGACGCGGTATTACCTGCAATCAGGGTATTGGTCGCCGTCAGGGTGCTCCCGCTGGCAATCACGATGCCGCCGCCCGGACCGCAGGTTGTGCAGGGGGCACTCGCGTCATTGCGGGCGATGGTGCTGTTTGTCACCGTTAGACTGCCGGAACTGAAAATGCCGCCGCCGCCAAAAGCGCCATGTGCGGTGTTGGTGGCAACGGTACTATTCGTCATCGTCACGGTGCCGTGATCGTTATGGATGCCGCCACCGTTGCCATTCGTCTCGGTATTGAGGGAAACCGTGCTGTTCGTCATCGTCAGCGTACCGGCGTTGTAAATACCCCCGCCGCCGCTGAAGCCCGCAATCGTCGCCAGGTTGTCGCTGATCACGCAGCCATTTAAGGTCAGCGAAGACCCACTCCGCACCGCGATGCCACCGCCATCACCGCCTGAACCTGCATTCCCGTAGCGGATCGTCACCCCGCTGATCGTCACCGTCCCCCCGTTGATCGCGCCCACCTCGAAGACCCGATCGATTCCTCCGGCCGCGCTGCCCGTCGCGCTCGCCTGGACGATCGTCACGCCCGCCCCGGCACCATTGATCACCGTCGTGTTATGGAGGTCGAGATCGCCGTCCGAGCCGAAGTCCTCGTTCTGTCCCGGGCGACGCAGGGTGTAGGTGCCTGCGGGCAGGGTGATCGTCGTTGTGTCGGTGGCGGGCAGATTGAACGCGAAGACCACTGCGTCGCGTAGCGAGCAAAGCCCGGTGCCGGACAGCGCACACCCCCCCCCGGCGGTATGGCGAATATCGCTGTCGCCGCCCGTGGAGTTGCCATCATTCATGGTGACCGTGACGGCGTGACTCGCTGCGCGCACGGGCAGGGGGGCGACACCGGCGAGCAGGAACAGTACGAAGGCCGCTGCAAGCAGGATGCGCAGCGACGCAAGCACGCGGGGAGCGATCGGTTGGCCAGACATGGTCACCTCACTACGAATGATTGATCTCGTCTCAGTATGCCACAGAGTCCGTCTCTGTAAGGAGGGAAAATCTGCAAGAGTGGTAGCAAGAGTTGGTCGTTCATGCGGTATGCCTCGCGTCGAGCGACGATGAAGAAAACGGCTCCCCGTTACCAGGGAGCCGTGCCGTTCTCGTTACGTCAGAGGGGTACGTGCTACGTCTTCGTCGTGCTACTCGTGCCGGTACCCGCCGCGAAGTAGCCGGAGATGTCGAGGATGAAGTTCCCTCCTGAGAGGCTGTAGAGGTTGTATGTCCCATCTGCGCCGATGCCGACGATGAAGGCGTTCGGTGCGACGGTCCCCTTGCTGTAGTTCAAGTTGCTCGCCAGCGGTAGCGTCGTTCCACCGGGGAAGAGGGTTGCGAAGCCGTCCGGGGCATTGCTGCTGTTGTCCACGGTCGCATTACCAACCAGTGCCTTCGCCGTGTTCGGTACGGTCACGCCACTGAAGGCGAAGCTGCCCGGTAGATTCAGTGTTTGTCCTGCGGTGAGGGGAGCATTAGTCATCTTGAAGGCTTGCTGCCCGGCGCGAGTGTCGAGTTCGCGGACGGGTTGGGTGAGGGGATAGAAGACGAGACCGCCCGCGCCGATGGTGTCGTAGTAGCCGGTGACATCGAGGATGAAGTTCCCACCCGTGTTGCTGAAGAGGTTGAAGGAACCATCGCCTCCGAGGGCAACCGTGAAGGCGTTGGGCGCGACGGTGCCCGGTGCGAAGTTGAGGTTGCTGGTGGGTGGAAGAGGAGTACCACCGGGGAAGAGGGTGGCGAAGCCTGCCGGTGCATTGGCCGTGTTATCCACCGTGGCATTGCCTGCCAGGGCTTTGGCGGACGTCGGGATGGTGATACCGCCCGAAGTGAACTGACCGGGGAGGGGAAGGGTTTGCCCCGCAGTGAGTGGGATGCCTGTCGCTTTGAAGGCGCTCTGGCCCGCACGGGTATCGAGGAGACGGACGGGGGCGGAGAGCGGGTGGAAGAAGAGACCGCCCGTGCCGGGTGGGGCGTAGTAGCCGGTAATGTCGATGATAAAGTTGCCGCCCGTGTTCGAGAGCAGGTTGAACTTGCCGTCACTGCCCAGGCCAACGGTGAACGCGTTTGGCCGGACGGTACCGGGGACGAAGTTGAGGTTGCTGGCGAGGGGGAGCGATGCGCCCGAGGGATAGAGGGTCGCGAAGCCCGCAGGCGCGCCCACGGTGTTATCGACGGTGGCATTACCGACCAATGCCTGTGCGCCTGCAGGCACAGAGACGCCTCCGGAGGAGAACTGCCCGGGTAAACTGAGGGCTTGATTGGGAGAGAGGGGCAGACCGGGATGGACGACGGCCTGCTGACCGGGGCGCGTGTCGAGGAGGCGGACGGGAGCGGAGAGCGGGAAGAACTGCAAGCCCCCGGTCGTGCCGCCGCCACCGCCGCCACCGCCACCGCCACCGCCACCGCCACCGCCGGAGCCGACGACCTGGGTGAGGATCGCCGAGGTGCTCGGTGGGGATGTGGAGTCACCGCTGTAGACCGCCGTGATGGCGTGACTACCCGCGCTGAGTGCCGTCGTGACGAAGGTTGCCACGCCACTGAAGAGGGTGCCGCCACCGATGACCGTCGCGCCGTCCTTGAAGGTGACGCTGCCCGTCGGGGTGCCGCCGCTGCCGCTCACGGTCGCGGTGAACGTAACCGCCTGGCCAACTGCTGACGGATTCGGTCCGGCGGTGAGCGCGGTCGTGGTGGCGGGGAAGACGTACTCGAAAGCGCCGATATCGCACTGCCCGCCCACCGGCTGGGGGCGGGCGACGCCGCGCTGGTCCGCGCCCGCGACCGGGGCGGTGCCAGTGGTGTTCACACAGGTGGCGGTGTCCCCGGCGTTGATGGCGGGGGAACCAAGCAGCAGGGCGAAGGTCTGAGTACCGTTCGTCGTGCCGTTGTCGCGCAGGACGGTGTCAATCTGGGGGGGCTGGCCGACGATGTTGCCGCCCACGCCGTCGCTGATGCCGGTCGCCCCACTACCGTTGCTGAGCAGGTTGTTCTTGCTGGCTGGGACGAAGGCGCCGGAGACATCGGGGCCGTCCGTCGCGGTATTGCCCGCAATCAGCGTGTTGATCGTTTTCAGCGTGGCACTGCTGGCGTTGAAGATGCCGCCGCCGTGGCTGACGCTGCCGCCATTCGAGCTATTGCTGAAGAAGGTGCTGTTCGTCACCGTCAGCGTGGCACTGCTGGCGTTGAAGATACCACCGCCGTAGCTGACGCTGGGGCTATTCGAGTTATTGCCGAAGAAGGTGCTGTTCGTCACCGTCAGCGTGCCAATGTTGTAGATGCCGCCGCCGACGCCGCTGAAAACGCCGCTATTGGAGCTATTGCCGGCGAAGGTACTGTTCGTCACCGTCACCGTGCCAGTGTTGTAGATGCCGCCCCCGGATCCCGTACCGGTCGTATTGTTGCGGACCGTCGTGCGGTTCATCACCAACGTCGCCCCGCTGTCGACATACACCCCGCCACCGCTCCCGGCCGCCGCGTTGTCCTCCACCATGCAGTCGTTCAGCATAAGCGTGGACCCGCCCGTATACACGAGGATGCCCGTGCCGTTTCCGCCCGCTGTGTTCCCGCCGTCGCGCACATTCACTCCGCTGATCGTCGCCGCGACCGGCCCCGACGTATCCGTGCCCACCTGGAAGACCCGATCAATCGCATCGGCCGGGCTGCCCGTCGCGCTCGCCTGGATGATCGTCGTCCCCGCCCCCGCCCCAGTGATCATCACATTGCGCAGGATGTCGAGGTCGCCCGACGCTGCCGCGTTCTCCGCAACCCCGGGAATCCGCAGGGTATAGGTCCCGGCGGGCAGGGTGATCGTCGTCGTGTCACTGCCAGCGACCTTGTTGTTGGCGAAGAGGATCGCGTCGCGCAGCGAGCAACCCAAAGTTCCCGGTAGGCCGGTCGTCGCGCAGCCGAAATTGTGGATGACATCGCTGTTGCCGCCAACGAGGCCGGGGCTGGCGTCGTTCATGGTGACGGTCACAGCGAACGCCGTCGCGCGCACCGGCAGAGGGGTGACTCCGGCGAGTAGCAACAGGAGGACCGCCGCAACGAGGATGCGAAGCGACGGAGAGATGATGGGGTGATTCGGTCGACCAGTCATACTTACCTCATTACGAATGATTAATCTCATATCAGTATGGCACACGGTCTGCAATTATAGAGAGGGGAAATCGGCAAGAGTGGTAGCAAGAGTTGCATTGCTATTGCTCGTTGCTCATTGCTCGTTGCTTCAGGTAGTGCGAGACTGACGGGAGCGAAAAATCGGCGATCAGTGGGGGGAACCCATGCGTATCAAGCGCTTGCAGCACATCAGCATCGGCATCGAGGCGGGGCGGGAAGCGGAGGCGCGGCAGTTCTACGGTGAGGCGCTCGGCCTCAAAGAGAAGCGACGCCCGCTGGGTCTGAAGGATCGCGCCCTGATCTGGTACGACATCGGCGAAGATGAGCACGAAATCCACCTGATCCGCACGAATCCAACGGAATTCGGTGCGCCGCGCGCAGGCGATCATCTCTGCATCGAGGTGGACGACATCGCGGCGATGCGGGCCCATCTGACCGACAAGGGCGTGTCGATCAAGGAAACGAGCGCCATTGACCATCGCCCCCGCTTCTTCGTCGACGATCCGTTCGGCAACTCGATTGAACTCGTGCAGGTCACCGGCCACTTCACGCCGGTAGACGAATAGGAGGTGCGGGGATGGCGGAGGGCAAGCTCGCGGGGCAGGTCGCGATCATCACCGGCGCATCGAGCGGAATCGGGCGGGCGACCGCGTACGCGGTGGCAGCGGCGGGCGCGAAGGTCGCTATCGTCGCGCGCTCGGTCGATGGCATTAACCAGATCGCGGCTGAGATCAACGGGAAGAGTGGGAAGGGCGGCACGGCCATCGCCTACGCCGCCGATGTCGCGGACGCCGCCGCCGTGGCGCGCTTCGTGGCGAATGTCGTCAAGGAGTGGGGGCGGATTGACCTGCTCTTCGCGAACGCGGGTGTCAACACGAAACAGCGGAATTTGCACGACATATCCATCGAGCAATGGGACCACGTCATCGACGTGAACCTGAACGGCGTCCTCTACTGCGTGCGGGAAGTGCTGCCGCAGATGCGCGCGCAGAAGCAGGGAACGATCATCACGCTCGCGAGCATGGCGGGGCGGCGCTCCGGGATCATGTCCGGTATCGCCTATGGGGCGAGCAAAGCGGGCGCGGTCTCCCTCTCGCACAGCATCAATGTGGAGGAGAAGATCAACGGTATCCGCGCCACCGTGATTCTTCCCGGCGAGGTGGCGACGGCGATCCTCGACCTCCGTCCGAACCCGCCGAGCGCGGCAGCCCGCGCGACGATGCTTCAGCCGGAAGATGTCGCGGAGACGGTCGTCTTCGTCGCCTCGATGCCGCACCGCGTCACGATCGACGAGTTGTGGATCACGCCCACGGTGCAGCGCGAGCGCATCCCTGGGGAAGACACGCCGAAAAAGGAGGGGTAACCCGATGCCGCAGAGCGCCGCGCTCGCCGCCCTCAATCCAACACCGGAAGAACTGGCCGAGAAGCGCCGCCGCATCGCCGCGCTTCTCGATGCCGAAGGGTTGGCGGCTCTCCTCCTCACCCAGGAGGGCAGCGTCGCATGGGTGACGGGCGGCGGCGCGACGCGCGTCTCCATCGGTGGCGGCGACGCGCTGGCGTCGATCCTGATTGCCCGAGATGGCACGGTCTCCGTTCTCACGGACGCCATCGAAGCGCCCCGCATCGCGGCGGAGGAATTGCCCGCGCAGGGCGTCGATATGAAGGTCTATCCGTGGGAGCAGGATCGCGCGGCGAACCGCGCGCGCATCATCCGCGAGCTCGTCGGGGAGGGCGCAATCGGTGCGGATGCGCCGGTCGCGGGCATCGCGTCCGCGCGTGTGCTCAGTGAGGCGGTGATGCGTCTGCGCTCCAGCCTGCTCGAACCGGAGATTGCACGCTATCGCTGGCTCGGCCAGACGACGGCGAGCCTGCTCGAAGCGGCCGCGCGTGCCGTCCAACCCGGCATGACGGAGCTCCAAATCGCGGCATCGTATGTCGGCCCCCTCATGGCCTATGGCATTCAGGTGCCGGTCGCGCTCGTCGCGGCAGATGAGCGGATCCACCGTTTCCGTCATCCATTGCCGACCGAGCAGAGCGTCCGGCAGCACGTCTTGCTCGTCGCGGGGGCGTCGCGCTGGGGATTGCACGCGAGTGCGAGCCGGGCCGTCTTCTTCGGGCGGTTGCCTGATGACGTGCGCCAGAAACAGTACGGCTGCGCGCATGTCGATATCGCCTACATTACGGCGACGTACGCGGGCGCGACGGCGGCGGACGTCTTCGCGGCGGGGGCGAAAGCGTACGCGGACGCCGGTTTCCCCGGCGAATGGCGGCTGCACCATCAAGGCGGCGCGGCGGGTTACGCGGGGCGCGAGTGGGTGATTGTGCCCGGTGGCACGGAAGTGGTGCAGGAGGCGCAAGCCTTCGCCTACAACCCCTCCATCACCGGCACGAAGAGTGAGGATACCTTCGTCCTCCGCGCCGACAACACGGCGGACTTCCTCACCACCACCGGCCAATGGCCCCATGTCCCGGACACCGACGCCGCCTACCCCCGCCCCGCCATCCTCGAAATCACCTGAAACCGGGCCGGGGAAACCGCAGAGAGCGCAGAGAGCGCAGAGGACACAGAGAAGAGAAAGTGGAAAGAAGAGTTTTCGTATTTTCTCTTTATTCTTGCTCCTCTCTGCGCTCTCTGCGTCCTCTGCGTCCTCTGCGGTTCGTTTGTTTTCCCTGACAGGAGGCGATTATGCATGAGGTGACGGCGGAAGTGGTCGTTATTGGGGGTGGGGTGAGTGGGGCGGCGATTGCGCGGGAGTTGGCGGTGCGTGGCGTCTCGGTGGCGCTGGTCGAGCGCGGCGCGGTTGGCTCCGGCACGACGGGTTCGGGTGGCGGCGGAGTCATCCTGCAAACGAAGCAGCCAGGCCCGCACCTGACGCTCGGGCTGCGGAGCGCGCGACTGCTGCACGCACTCGCGCCGGAACTCGGCGAGACGGGCTACGCGATGAATGGCGCGCTCGTTCTCCTGCCCGATGCCGACGCCGCGCAGACGCTGGCCCCCTTTCTCGCCACGCAGCGGGCGGCGGGTTTGCCGATCACCATCCTCGACCGCACCGCCGTACGGGAGTTGGAACCGGCGCTCGTGGGCGCGTATTTCGGCGCAACCTACCTGCCACCGCTGGTGGATGGCATCACCGATGCGCATGTGGACGCCGCCATGCTCGCCCGTGCCTATGCGCGCGCCGCCGAAGCGGCCGGGGCGACACTCCGCACTGGCACGACGGTCACGGCGGTCCGCACGACCGGGGGCCGGGTCACAAGCGTGATGACGGATGGCGGCGAGATTCCCTGTCAGATCGTGGTGAACGCGGCGGGCGTCTGGGCACCACAGATCGCGGCGATGGTCGGCATCACGGCTGCCGGTCACCCCCCGGCGTGGTCAATGGCTCCGCACCGTGCCTGATGATTTATCCGCCGTCCATCGCCCGATCCTCGAAGCGGCCTACGTGCTGGCGAAGTTCGATCCCGCCTATGGCGTGCAAGCCGCGAGCCCGTTCCTGCGGATGGGCGGCTCGCTCTCGCTCCTGCCACAGGGAGACGGCGGCACTTTCGTCGGCGGCTCGCGCGAGTTCGCGGGCTACGATACGACCCCGGAAGAGTCCATGACCGACGCCATCCGTCAGCACGCCGCCGCATTCATGCCCTCACTGGCGACGGCACCGATTGCCCGGCGTGGCGCGGGCTTACGACCCTACACGCCAGATGGATTGCCGATCCTCGGCCCGGTCGATGGTGTCGAGGGGTTCGTGATCGCTGCCGGGCATGAAGGCGATGGCGTCGCCCTCTCCGCGATCACCGGGCACCTGATCGCGGACTTCATCACCACCGGCGCGCAGGACGACCTCACCCCCTTCCTCCTCTCCCGCTTTCATAAGGACGAAGGACGAAGGACTGAGGACTGAGGATAGGTCGGCTCCCCTCTCCATCGCTGCCGAAGCCCATCTTTACCGTGGTCTATAGGCGATGGAGAGGGGTCGGGGGTGAGGACGAAGGACTGAGTCGCATTTCCTCATTGCTCATTGCTCATCGCTCATTGCTGCACTGAAGCACTCACCGTCGCCTTAATGAGGGGTGGCACAGAAAACGGGGTGGAGCTGAAGCGGTAGCCCGCGAGGGCCCCTGCTTCCACCGCCGCCGCTTGTACCGCGTCGCGCGCGTGGATCGCGAAGAGCGGCGCGCCCCGCTCCACCCATTCCCCGACCGTCGCCTGAAGGACGATGCCGACCGCCGGATCGATGATATCGCCCTTGCGCTCGCGGCCCGCACCGAGGCGCATCGCCGCACGACCAATAGCGAGCGGTTCGATGTCCGCGATGTAGCCGCGCTCCGGCGCGTGAACGATCCGGATATGCGGCGCGGCGGGTAGGCGGGCGGGCTCCTCCACTGCACGGCGGTCACCTCCCTGCGCCGCGACGACCGCTGCGAACTTCTCAAACGCCGCACCGGAGGCAATCGCCCCTTCCGCCATCCGCTCGCCCGCCGCTTCGTCCAGCACCTTGCCGGTCATGACGAGCAGTAGCACCGCCTCGTGCAGGGCGAGGGCGCGCAGATCGTCGGGGCCGCCACCTCGTAGCGTCTCGACCGCCTCGATCACTTCCAGCGCATTGCCGACCGCGCGGCCAAGTGGTCGGTCCATATCGGAGATGACGGCGACGGTCTGCTTGCCCGCGCCGGTGCCGATCCGCACCATCGTCTCCGCGAGGGCGGTCGCGTCCGCCATCGTCTCCATGAATGCGCCGCGCCCGACCTTGACATCGAGCAGGATCGCGTCCGCGCCGATGGCGAGCTTCTTGGACATGATGCTGCTGGCGATCAGGGGGATGCTCGGCACGGTGCCGGTCACGTCGCGCAGGGCATACAGTTTGCCGTCTGCCGGGGCGAGGTCCGCCGATTGCCCGGCGATGACGAGATCGCACTGCCGCAGGACGGCGAGGAACCTGGGCGACAGTCAGCTCCGGGTTGAAGCCGGGAATGCTCTCCAATTTGTCCACCGTGCCGCCCGTATGCCCGAGGCCGCGCCCGCTCATCTTCGCGACCGGCACGCCGCACGCCGCGACGATCGGGGCGACAACGAGCGTCGTCTTATCCCCGACGCCACCGGTCGAGTGCTTATCCGCGACGGGCCGGCCGAGCGATGCGAGGTCGAGCGTATCGCCGGAGCGGGCCATCGCCAGCGTGAGCGCGGTGAGGTCGTCCGGCGCGAGGCCGCGCCAGCAACACCGCCATCAACCACGCCGCCGTCTGGTAATCGGGGATGTCGCCGCGCGTAAACCCGGAAACGAGCGCCTGCACGGTCTCCGCCCCGAGCGGTTCCCCCTGCCGCGTCCGCTCAATCGTCCGCACCATACTGAACTCAGCCATCCTATCCCCCGCTCGCTACGGTACAAAATGAGACGTCAACGAAGGGTCGTAACGCAGAGAACACAGAGGACGCAGAGAGCACAGAGAGCACAGAGAGTGGTCTTTCTTTTTCTCTTCTCTGCGTCCTCTGTGTTCTCTGCGTTCTCTGCGCTCACATCTCTTTCCCCTCTGCGCCTCTGCGGTTCAATCCGTTTCATCGAGTATACGGGAATGCGCGATGGGCTGATCTGTTGGTATACTTCGTGGCGTGCTACTGGTCAGTAGTTCTATCTGTTCGATGGTCGACGAATTGAGCGAAGAAGCGAAGAGGGGTCAGCTTTGGTCGAGCGCGCTTCACCGACGACGAATATCGAGGGCATTGATGACGGATACAAATGGCGCGTGCTCTTTTCAGTGATCTTCGGCACCTTCATGTCCATCCTCGATAACACCGTCGTCAATGTCGCACTCGCGACCCTGCAAAAGGACTTTGGGGCGAGTATCTCGCACACGCAGGGTATCGTGACGTACTACGCGCTCTCGCTCGGCGTCGTCATCCCCATCGCCGGGTTTCTCGCCGATCGCTTCGGCATCAAGCGGATCTATGTGATCTCGCTCGTTGCCTTCACGGCGGCGTCCGCCCTCTGCGGCCTCGCGCCATCACTGAATGCGCTGATTTTCCTGCGCATCCTCCAGGGATTGGGCGGTGGCGCGCTCTTCCCGCTCGGGACGGCGATGCTCTTCACTGCCTTCCCGCCCAACGAGCGCGGGTTGGCACTCAGTATCTTCGGCATCCCGTCGCTCGTCGCACCGGCACTCGGCCCGACACTCGGCGGCTTCCTCGTCGAATATGTCGATTGGCGATTCATCTTCTATATCAACCTTCCCATCGGCATCATCGGCGCAATCATGGCCTCCCGCAATCTGCGCGAGCGAAAGAGTGCGACGCGGGCCGTGTTTGACGTACCGGGATTCATTCTTTCGACGCTCGGTTTCGGTGCGGTGCTTTATGGGCTCTCGAATGCCGCGACCGATGGCTGGACGAGTACGACCGTGCTGGGATTCCTCGGCTTTGGTATCGCCGCCCTGATTGCCTTTACCGTGGTCGAGTTGCGCTCCCCGCATCCCCTCCTCAATGTCCGCTTCTATCAGAAGCCGGTCTACTTGCTCGCGAGTGCGGTCGGCTGGGTATCGGTGGTCGCGCTCTTCGGCGCGACGTTCCTTCTCCCGCTCTATTTCCAGACTCTCCGTGGCCGTACCCCTTTCCAGACCGGCCTGCTGCTCTTGCCGCAGGCGGTGGCAGCGGTGATCGCGATCCAGATCAGTGGGCGGCTCTACGACCGGATCGGCCCCCGCTATGTCGTCACGGCCGGTCTGATCGGGCTCGCGCTGACGACCTGGGGCTTCACGCAGATTACGCCCACGACTTCCTATGTACTCATTTGCGCGCAGATGGCGGTGCGCGGTTTTTCGCTCGCCTTCGTGATGCAACCGACGCAGGCGGCGGCCCTCTCGGTCATCGACCGCGATGTTCTGACCCGTGCCAGTTCCCTGCTCGCGGTGATGCGGAGCGTCTTCCAATCGCTCGGCGTGGCGATCCTTGGTACGGTCCTGCAAATTCGCGGCACACCCGCAGGGGGATTCCACGGCGTCTACACCATCGCGGGGTATCGTGATGCCTACATCGTCGCGCTCGGTGCCGCGATTGTCGGCGTCATCCTCGCCATCTTCCTGCCCGCTAAGTCTCGTCGTCGGCCCCAAGCCGTCACCGGGCATACCGAGCCGCAGCCAACGACCCAGGCGGTGGAGACATAGGGCCATGCCTCACCCCCGGCCCCCTCTCCTTTACCGCAGCAGCGCCTCCCGGCCCGCGCGGGCGTCTGCGAGGCGGGCGTAATGGGCGGGAACGAGCGTGGGGAGATCGTCCGGGTCGAACCAGCCTTCATTCAATGTCTCGTCGGAGCGCGCGAGGGTGCCGCCCGTGACGTGGCATTCCACGGCGATCACCACCATGTGATAGCGTAGGCCGAGGGAGATACGCAGGGCGTTGTGCGGGTCTGAGTAGACGCCGATGATGCGCCCTGGCGCGACGATCAAGCCCGTCTCCTCGCGCGTTTCGCGCACGACTGCCTCCGCAATCGTCTCTCCGAGGTCGACATGCCCGCCCGGCATGCACCAGAGCCGGTTATCGTCGCGTTGCGTGAGCAGGATACGCCCCGACTCATCGAAAACCACCGCGTTCACCCCGACTTTCGGGGTCGTGAAGGGGATGTCTTCGGGAAGATAGGTCGGATCCGCCCAGGTGGGGGGCAGGAAGGTGCCATCGGGCGCGCGCGGGGCGGGTGGCGCGGCGATCACCGCGTCCGCACTGAGCGGGCCGTAGATGTGCGGGAAACGCGCGTCTCCGTCGTAGCGCCACGGGCTGGTAAGCCGCCGCAGGTCGATGACGAGGGCGGAATACGGGCGCGGATCACCCTGATAGTAGCGGTTTCCCGCCGCCGCGACTTCATCGGCGGTGTGCGATGTATGGATAAAGCCATCCTGCGGAAACGCGGTAGGGAGATACGGCGCGTCGGGTGGCACCGCCTCCCATTCCGCCGTCGGGACGAGGTGATAGGTGAGCCAGACGGGCTCGTGCGTGCCGTGCGCCATCAGTTCAGGTCCAGCAATGTGACGCTGGAGATAACTCCCGGCGTTTCGCGCACGAGGATCAGTGTTTCCTTGAATTGCTCCTTGGAATCCGCCTCCACGCGCACGATCAGATCGTAGATGCCGGTGACGAGGGACATCCCCCGGAAACGCCCGCCCAATCGCTCTTTCACCGTCTCGCAGACTTTCATCACATTCGCATTGACGCAGATCAGGACGTAGCCGCGCCACTGCTCCCGCTCGACGCCTTGCGGCGCAAGGAGCGGCTCGGGTTCGGCCGCGTCGCCCAGTTCCGCCATGAGCGTCTCGGGGTCTACGAGCGACGCCTCGCCGTCTACGCCCTCATCAATGCGGGTGCGGCGTGTCCGTGTGAAGAGATTGCGCATCCCGCGCTCATTGTCCATCTCACATCCCCTCGCAAATGACGAATTCCTTTTGCAACAATACCATAATTCCATATGTGGGGCGGTGGATCACGCCGGCAAGAAGCAACGCGCCACGATGCGCTACTCACCGCCGAACAATCCACCGCATGGTTCCTGGACGTAGAAAAGAAAGAGCGTGCGCACGCCAGGGTGTCCCAGGAATGATGAGGGGGAGTAGATCATGGTACGCAAAATCAGGCTCATCGCGACCTTTTTAGGGCTCGCGCTCTTGGTGCTCGGTAATCTCTCGGTGGTCGAGGCGCAAGGCCCGCCGGACTTCACGAAGTTCGGCTACCCGACGGTCGCAAAGAGCATGGACCTCACACCGGACCAGGCGGCGACAATCACGGCGGGCGATCATTCGGTCGCAATCAAGGCGGGGACCTTCGATGTGCCCGTGACGTTCGATTTGCTGACGAGTGACCCGAGCACCTGGAAGGACCTCGTGAAGGATCGCACCGTCCGTGCCGCCTTCGCCTTCCGCGTCACCGATAAGGCGACCAAAGCGCTGATCGCGACCTTCAAGCAGCCGGTGGCCTACTCGTATAGCGGGAAGGACGCGCTGGCTACCGATACAATCATGAACACCACTGCTGCGACGCCCCCGGTGATTTCGGTGAATGCAACGCCGATCACCTTCGATGGCAAGGTAAATCACGGGTTCGGTGGCTCCGGGGTGGGCTGGCTCGTTGCGTCCGCCCCGACGAGCGGTGCCGCCGCTTCACCGGCTGCGGCTGCGGCGTCCCCCGCAGCGTCCGCACCCGCAGCGACACGGGCAGCAGCGCCAGTCGCGACAGGTACGGGCGGTGCCACTGTGACGACAACCTTACCGAAGACGGGTGCGGCACATGCCACGGGGCCGAACACGCGTGGGATGGTCGCGCTCGGTGGTGGCGTACTTTTGTTGATCGTCGGTATCGCGCTCGTCGCCCGCCAGCGTGTCCGGTTCGCGCGGAACTGAGCGAAACGCATTTCTCAGGGCAGACACAGGGCGAAACCGAGTAAACCGCAAACGCGCAAAGGGCACAGAGAACGCAAAGAGGGACAAGAGTATTTTCTTCTTCCCTCTTTGCGTCCTTTGCGTCTCTGCGCCCTTTGCGCGTTTGCGGTTTGCTACCGCTCTTTCCGCAGGGCGGGCAGAATATCGGTCGCGACGCGCTCGAGGACGGGGAATTGCGCTTCGCCGGGGGCGTCGATGATCAGTTCATTGACACCTGCGGCGCGATACTCACCAACGACTTCCTGAAAGGCATCCACCGACGCCCACGGGTCGTTTGGCATCAGTGCGGCCCATCCATAGAGGGAGCGGATAATCGCGTCCGGGTCGCGGCCAATCGTGGCGCAGTGCTCATCGAGGATCGCGTTGCGGGCGCGCATCTGCTCCACCGTGCCATGCGAGTTCCAACGGTCCGCGTACTCCGCGACGATCCTCAGCATTTGCCGCCCGTGCGCGCCGAGGGTGAGCGGTGGGCGCGGCTGCTGGATCGGGGCCGGGGCGGAATGCGGCGTCCTTCAGTTGGTAATACTTCCCCGTGTAGGTCGTGTATTCGTTGCGTAGGAGGTGATCCACGATCTCGACCGCCTCGCGGAACCGCCCGACGAGTTCGGCGGGCGCGGGGAAGGGGATACCGTACATCTCATGCTCCGGCACGTACCATCCCGCACCGAGGCCGAGTTCCAGCCGCCCATTCGAGATGTGATCCACCGTCGCCGCCTCTTTGGCGAGCAGCGCCGGGTGCCGGAAGGTGTTGCAACTGAACGAGCACGCCGATGCGAATGCGCTCGGTGCGCGCCGCCAGCCCCGCGAGGAGCGTCCACCCCTCGTAGTACGGCCCGGTCGGGCGGCTCGGCTGCACGTAGTGGTCGCAATCCCAGACGCTGTCGAAGCCGAGCTGCTCGAAATATTGCCAGCGCTCGACGGTCTTCTCCCACGGCATATTCTGGTCCGTGCAGAGCCCGATCCGCAGCGGTTGCGCCATCGCTCTCTCCTTCTTCGTCGTACGAAAACGACCGCCATAGTGACGGTCGTCAGTGTGAGTCGGAACGGACGCCGCGTCAATCGTGCCGGGAACATTGACCCAATGCGTAGGGCGCACCTGCGGTGTCGACGTTCCCCTAGCTGTCGACCTCGCCCGCCAGCCCTTCACCGCGTTGGAGTTTCTCGGCGTTCTGGGTGCTCCACAGGACATTGCGGCGCAGTTTCTGCGCGGTGAGGTAGCGCGTCGCGGCAACGAGGGCGAGGCGGGCGTCCGTCTCCTGCCCGGCTGCGTGGAGACGATCGTACTGCGCGAAGCCCGCCTCGATCATCTGGAAGGTGTGGAAGGTCGAGTCCTCGCGCAGTAAGGCGTGCGCGATGGCCGCTTTCAAATCATCCATGGGGTAGCCGCGCTCCTGGTAGTGATGGACGATGTCCGCCGCCTCCTCGACCTGCTGGAACTCGGCGCAGTAGATGAGTCGGTCCGTCAGCGCCTGCGGGTCGGCGATCATCGCCGGGACGCGGTTGCGGTGCGCGGGAAGTTCGGCGCGGGGAATGTTCAGGAAATAGGTGAGATAGACGAAGAGCGCGCCGTGGAAGATCGCTCGCAACAGCGCGCGATCCGTCTCGTCGTTCCGGCCCGCGATGCGGTGCGCGAGCGCATCGAGGGCGTGGCAGTACGAGATGACGTGGAGCACGTCGTCCCAATCTTCTTCATTCTGCAAGGGGAAACGGGCGACGCGGTAAACCCCGCCCCGGCAGAGGACGCGCGTCAGATCGGTGATCGTCGCCCCGTCCGCGATGGCGTCCCGGAAGGCGGCAATCGTCGCGTGCGGGGCATCACCGAGCGCGGTTGCCAGGAGTGCCTCCGCCCCGTCCCATTGTTTGCCGCGGCCTGCGTCAACGAGGGCGGGCAACTCCGCGAAGACGGCATGTAAGGGCGCGACGAACTCCATCCAATCGGCGGATTCCTCGTGCCGGAAGCCCATCGCCAGCGGTGGCACGACGCCGGAGAGCGCGTCCGCCGCGTGCTCCTCGCCGATCAGGTCCACCATCTCCCATGCCTTGTTCAGGAAGTCCAGCGACATGCCCGGTGGAGAGGAAGAAATGATCGGTCGCACCCGCGAGGAGCATCCCGACGACATCCTCCAGCGGCCATTCGGCGGCAACGGCAGTGCGGACGCAGCGTTCCGCTCCCGCCGCCTCGCGGTCCTCGATGAAGAGGCGGAACCAGCGTGTCAGGTGTTCCTGATCCGCCGTGTCGAGCGTCGGCAGGGGGCGCTGCACGCGGCGCGGCGGGCCATCAAAGGAGTCGCGCGCCATCTGGATACCGCCGTGGACGAGCGCGAGTGAGACATCGGCAGGCAGGAGGGTGGGGCCGAGATTGCCCATGCAGGTCATGATGACGAGGCCGGGGCCGAAGCCGTTGCGCCGATAGCGGAGGGCATGGGGCGCGGTGCGGCTGATGATCTTCGGGATCGTCTCACGCGCCGCCATCAGGTTCGCCACCGCTTTCGCGACCAGGAAGGTATTGCGCTCCTCCATCCCTTGCGCGAGATCGGCATAGCCTTTCTCGGCGCGGGCATGATAGAACGTCTCGACCGGCGTCGGCGAGACATAGATGTCGTCGCCGCGCACCGAAACCGGAAAGACGGGCACATCGTCCCCGCCGCCCGTGAAGCAACCACCGGAGCAGAGATCGAAGCGCCAGTGATGCCAGTGGCACCGCAAGACGCCCGCAGTGACGGTCCCCTTGGAGAGTGGGTAGCCCATATGCGGGCAGCGGTTGTCCAGCGCGCGTACATCGCCTTCATGGAGGAGGAGCAGCACCTGCCGCTCGCCGACTTTCACGACGCGCTGCCCGCGCGTCTCCAGATCCCGCAGACTCGCCGTGCGCACGAAGCCATCATCCGCCGCGCTGCGCTCCGCCGTGCGAACCGTCGTTGTTGCCATCGGGAATCTCCTTCCGCGCGTTGTTCCGATGGCTTCAGCATACACCCGATTGCGAGAAAAACAAGCGTTCGCTGTCTAAAATCTGGGCAAAATAGTAGCGGAGGTTTTCGCGGAGTGCGTATGCGATGCTATGGTAGTATCGCGGCAGTTCGCAGACGCCAAAGAGGAGCATCCAATGTACGCGATGACCGCACTCTTCACGCTGCCGGAAGGGACGGATTGGGAGGCGATGCGTGCCCTCGCCCGCGCGCGTGCCGAGGCGTATTACCTCGACATGCCGGGGCTGAAATCGAAGGCGTTCATCATCGACCCGGTGCAACGATGGTATGGCGGGCAGTATGTCTGGGAGACGCGCGAGGCGATGGATGCCTTCATCGCCTCCGACATCTTTCAGGGGGCGGTCGCCAAATTCGGGCAGCCGGAATTTCGATTCTACGAAGTGCCCGCCTACGTCGAGCATGGCGCGCTCGTCGGGGCGTGAGGTTGATCGAGAACGCATCATCCCTCAGGGTAGCCGATGCCGGGGCCTGAGGGCGCAGCGATCGTCCCGTCGCGCTCGATACCTGCCTCAACCTGAATCGGGTTCGTGTAGACCAGCGATTCGTAGTACGTATTGTTCGGGATCGCGCAGCAGACATGCAGGTTTGGGAGCCCGCCACCATGCACTTCGGCGCGCATGTGGTGAGATTCCGCGAGATGCGCGATCCGCAGGGCACCGGTCACGCCGCCGCGCAGGCCGGTGCTCGTGCGCACCATGTCCGCCGCATTGAAGGCGATGAAATCGGCGATGTTGTAGTGCGCGCCGTCCGAGGTCTCGCCGGAGAGAAGTGGGATTGTGAGGGCGTCCGCGAGGCGGCGGTAGGCACCGATGCTGAACTCGCGCATCGGTTCCTCGTACCAGAGGAAGCCTGCCTCCTCGAGTGCGCGGCCGAGATAGAGCGCATCGACGAGATCGAAGCCTGCGGAGCCGTCATACATCAAGTCGATCTCAGGCCCGACATGGGCGCGAAGCGCCTGCCCGAGTCGCGCGTCATCCTTCGCCCGGCCCCAGGCGTGGAGCTTGATCGCGCGGAAGCCGTATTCGAGGCATTGATCCGCGATCTCCAGGTATTCCTCGATGCTGCCGAAGGTCGCGGTGCTTGCATACGCCGGGACGCGCTCCCGGTATCCGCCGATCAATTTGTAGAGCGGCAATCCCGCGACCTTGGCGGTGATGTCCCAGAGGGCAATATCGGCGAGACCGAGGAAGTAGATGGGAAACTCCTCGATGCGGTCCACCTCCCACACGCGATGCCAGAGGTATTCCTTCATCAGCGGGTCCTGCCCGATCAACTCCTCGCGTAGCCGCCGGTCAACGAGGTCCTTGATGATCGCCCCGCGCCCGGAGTACGCGATCCCCTCGATCCCCTCGTCGGTCTTGATGCTCAGCTTCGCGGTGATACGCTTGCCATCGCCGCCGGGAATGCCATCCCGCCAGCGATAGACCGGCCCGGCTCCCTCCGTTATCGTCACGTCCACTGCGGTGATTTTCATCGGATAATCCACCCCTTCTATGGTTCAAACCCCGAACAAAATCCCCGGTGGAGGCGGGCTTTAGCCTGCCACAACAAGAGATTGCAGGCTAAAGCCCGCCTCCACCCTCTTTGCCCGGTAATTTCGGGAAACGGTACTTATTCCTTTCCGCCGGTCGTCGCGATGCCTTGCACGTAGTACTTCTGGGTCCAGATGAAGACGAGGACGACGGGGATGACGGTGATGACGGCCGCCGCCATGACCCAGGAAACGAGCGTTTCCTGATCCCCCGGAAGAGAAGGATGCCGACCGCTGCGGTCATCCGTTGCGGATCGCGGAGATAGATGAGTGGGCCGAGATAGTCATTCCAGTGGGTGACGAAGGCGAAGGCGGCGACCGTGACGACTATCGGCCGCGAGAGCGGCAGGATGATGCGGGTGAAGATCTGCCACTGGTTCGCGCCATCCAGCAGCGCCGCCTCATCGAGGGAGGTGGGCAGGGTGCGCAGGAACTGGCGGATGAGGAAGATATAGAAAGGGTTGCCGAAGAAGGTCGGCACGACGAGCGGCTTGAGCGAATTGAGCCAGCCGAGATCGCGGAACAAGATGTATTGCGGGATGAACAAGCACCTGACTCGGTAGCATCAGCGTGGCGAGCATGACGATGAACCAGAAATCCCGCCCCCAGAACTTGAGGCGGGCGAAGCCGTAGGCGACGAGGGTGCTGGAAAGCACCGTGCCGATCACTGCGCCGCCCGCGTAGACGAAGCTGTTGACGAGGAAACGGGCGAAGGGCTGGACATGCCAGATCTTCGCGAAGTTCCCCGGTGTCCAGTGGATCGGCGTGACGCTTGGCGGGAAGAGATTGAGTTCCGCGCGGGATTTGAACGCCGTCGAGAGCATCCAGAGGAAGGGCAATGCGAAGAGGAAGCCGAGGAAAATTGCCAGCAGATAGAGCACGACGCGCCCAACCGTAAAGCGGTTACGCTTCGCGCGCGCCGCCGCCTGGTCGAGGGCACCTGCGGTCGTCATGCTGCTCATACGCCCTCCCCCGTTTCGTAGTAGACCCAACGGCGCGAGAAGATGAGTTGGGCGACGGAGAAGGTGAAGATGATGAGGAAGAGGACCCATCCAAGGGCGGCGGCGTATCCCATGCGCAAGCTCTCGAAGGCTTGCCGGTAGAGGTAGAGGACGTAAAAGAGGGTGTGATCTGCTGGGCCGCCGTTCGTGATCACCTTCGCGGGGATGAAGACCTTGAAGGAACTGATGACGCCGACGACGACATTGAAGAAGATCGCCGGGGAGATGAGGGGCAGCACGACGGAGCGGAACCGCTGCCAACGGCTTGCGCCATCGATCATTGCCGCCTCCGTCAACCCGACCGGCACATTTTGCAACGCGGCGAGGTAAATGATCATCGGCGTGCCGACTTCCCACAAGCTGATGATGATCAGCGCGGGCATCGTCCAGGTCGTGCTGAAGAGCCAGTTCGGCCCCTTGATGCCGACGATATTGAGGATGCCATTCACGATGCCCGTATTGCCGTTGAACATCAGCGCAAAGACGAGGGCCGTCGCGACGCCGCTCGTCACGGTGGGCAGGTAGAAGAGGGTGCGGAAGAGCGGGAAAAAGCGCAGTTTCTGGTTGAGAAGCATCGCGAGACCGAGCGAGATCACATTGATGCCGATGACATGGAAGACGGCGTAATAGGCGGTGTTCTTCAGCGTGACGCGGAAGAGCGGGTCCGCCGTGAAAATCTTCTTGTAGTTCGCGAGGCCAACCCAGTGCGGTGAGCTAAGGATTTGCCAATCGGTGAGGGAGAGATAGAGCGACCAGAAGAATGGGCCGAAGGTGAAGACGAAGAAGCCGATCAGCCACGGTGCGATGAAGAGGTAGCCGGGGAGGTTGCGGCGCAGGCGTTGCGCGGTCGTGCGTCGCTGCCTGCTCGCTCCCTCTCGCACCCGTGCGATTGGCATCTGCGATGTCGCGCGGAGCGCCATATGCATCCCTTCTCCGGTGGCGTAGGCTTCAGCTTGCGGTCTCGCGCGCAGGCTGAAGCCTACGCCACCGAATGCTAGGAACCGACGTACGACGGTTGGCAACTGCCGAGTTGGACCTTGGCGTTGACGGTCTTCGCGAGTGCGGCGAGATCGCTCGGGGCCTTTTGCCCGAGAACGAGCTGCTCCGCGAAATTGTTGAGATCGCGCGTCGCCTCCAGGCCATTGCCGTGATAGAACGAGGTCCGATACTGCCCGGCAAGCACGTTCGGGAAGACGTTCATATGCTTCGGTGGGCTGCTGAGATAGACATCGGTGGCGGCAGCGGCCTTCATGGTCGGCGTCAGGAGCTTGTTCTTGGCGAGAATCTCCTGCGTCACCGGGCCTGCGAGATGCTTCGCGAAAGCGTACGCCTCGTCCGGGTTCTTCGTTTTCGCAAAGACTGCGGTGGAGTCCCCGTCCGTATGGCCGATGGGAGCAACGTCCTTCGATTTCCGCAGCGGCGGGGCGATATCCCACTCGAAGTCCTTGACGTTCTGCATGAGGAAGGTCAGTTGCCCGGTGCTGTCGTCCATCATCGCGACGAGTTTCGAGGCGAAGGGCGAGGTAACGCCCTGCTGGGTGAGCGCTTTCGTCTGATCGGGTGGGAGGATGATCTTGTCCTTCGTGTACCAGTTGGTGATCATCGTGATCGCATCGACGGACTGTGGGGAGTCAATCGCGTACTTTTTCGCCTTGAAGTCCGTCGTCATGCCACCGAAGGTGTCGATGATCGGTTGCCACTGGTACTCGACGTTCGGGTCGAGCCGCGCACCCCAGCGCTTGCCGCCGCCCGTCTGCGTCACCTTGAGGGCGATATCGCGGAAGTCATCGAAGGTCCACTGACCGTTCAGATCGTCCCATGGGTCTTTCGCGCCCGCTTCCTTGAGCATCGTCTTGTTGTAGTACCAGCCGTGCGGACTGAGGACGAAGGGGAGCATATAGACCTTGCCGCAATATTGCTCCAGCCCCGCGAGGCCGAAATCCTTGCTGATGTCGATGCCGTCCGCCTTGACGCGATCTGCGAGATCGAGGATCAGTCCCGCATCGTAATACTTCACCATGTTCCAGACATCGGCGATGAAGACATCCGCGGCGGTCCCGGCGGCCATCGTCGTGGCGAGGTTGCTCCGGTAGTCATCGGACGAACCGAACGGCTCGATCGTGACCGCGATACCGGTGCGCTGGGTGAAGTCCGCGATCGCGGTCTTGAGGATGTCGATGCGATACTGCGCCCAGAAGGTCTGGTAGCGCAAGGTGACGCTCTTCTTGAGCGACGGCGGGAAATCGAAGTTGCCGGACGCCTTCGGCACCGTGGTCGCGCCGCCGCGCTGGTGGTCGTGCCACTGGCGGCGCTGCCTGCCGGGCGGGTCGCGGCGGCAGTCGAGCCGCCCGCTGCCGTGGTCGCCCCACCCGTTGCCGGGGCAGTTGTCGGGGCCTTCGTCGCGGGGGCGGGTGTCGCGGTACTGGTGTCGGTACCGCCGCCACACGCCGCGAGAACGGCCGCCGCCGCTGCGCCACTCGTGAGGGTGAGGAATCGCCGCCGGGTGATCGCGGTCCGCCCACGATCACGGATGGTCACCTTCGGGTCGTGCTCCACGTTGGACCTCCTCTCTAGGGACTCACGCAGTAGGATTTTTTCTGGTGGTAGCAGGCTTTCCCCTGTTGAACTGCGCCTGACTATTTTGTCGCACCATCCTTTCTCTCGGCATGGGTGAGGACATTCTGTGCGCCGCTCGCGGAGTAACGCATGTGCTCCCGCATGGTCTCCGCTGCCCGCGCGGGATCAGCCGCTGCGATCGCAGCGACGATCTGCGTGTGCTGCGCTACGGCGATGGCGAGGACACCGCTCCGTCGCGCGAAGAGGCGCATAACGTCTCGCTGCATCTGCCGCGTCGCGCTCACGACCGCATAGAGATAGGGGTTGTGCGCGGCCTCGGCAATCGTGAGATGAAGCGCCTGGTCCGTCTCGCTGAACACATCCCAGTCGGTCGTTTCTACGGTGCGGGCATTTTCTGCCATGATCGCCCGGAGAGCCGCAAGGTGCGCGTCCGTGCGTCGTTCCGCCGCCTTGCGGGCAGCGAGCGCTTCCAGTTCCTCGCGGAACTCGAAGAGACCCAGAACGGACTCGGCTTCGGGTGTAACGGAGAGGGTGAGTGCCTGGGAGATCGAAGGGATCGGGTTGTTGCGCACATAAATTCCGCTCCCTTGCCGGGACTCGACCAGCCCCATCGCGCTGAGCACCTTCACGGCCTCCCGCACGACGCCCCGGCTGACGCCGAATCGCTCCCCCATCTCGCGCTCAGTCGGCAGCTTCTGCCCGCGTACCAGATCGCCGCTCCGAATCTGCGACTCAATTTGCCGTGCAACGTGCTCATAGGAGCGCATCACCGTGACTGACGCGATCTGCATGACTTCCCCCGAGGGCGAAAGAAGTGGTTGGGTTGTCCTACCAATTGAGAACGCAGTGTACCGTGCAGATGACCGAATGTCAAGCACGTTTCTGTGCACTGTTTTCAGGTTGGCCCGCCGAAGGCCCCCACCCCCGGCCCCTCCGCCCGCAAGCGGGGGAGGGGGGCCTCATTGCAACGTTTGTGGCGAGGACTCACCGTGGTCTCTTGCTATCAAGCTCCCCTCTCCCGCATGGTGGGGGAGGGGCCGGGGGTGGGGGCAAATAATGGCTTGTGCGCGTTAGCGGAAGAGGTCCTTCGCGGGGTCCATGATGAGATCGTGGCCGGTGCCGTCGGCGCGGTCGTAGGGGTAGCCGCGAATGACCGCGACGGGCACGGCGTCCACCTTGCCCATGACGAGTTCCGCCGCGCTCGCCAGTTCGTCCGCGACCGCGAGGACGGTGACGCGCAGATCGTTACCGTAGGGGTCCGTCTGGCCGCGATAATCAGTCAGTGGCTGCATCCCCGCGACGCCGATAGCGATGTTGACGATGCCGTTGCGCCACGGTCGTCCGAACGAGTCCGTAATAATGACCGCGACATCTGCCCCCGTCTGTTCCCGCAGTCCGGCGCGGATGCGTGCGGCGGAGGCGTCCGGATCGCGCGGCAGGAGGCAGACGGTTTCCCCGGCGACATTCGAGGCGTCCACCGCGGCATTCGCGCAGATCAGGCCGTGGTGGGTCTCGCTGATGATGATGCCTCGCTCCATCCGCACGATACGGGCACTCTCCCGCAGCACGACATCCACCTGCCGCGCGTCCTTACCGAATTGCTCTGCGATCCGCACCGCAAGCGTCGAGGGTGTAATCGTGCGGAGGTCCACCAGTTGGCCCTCTGATTTGGAGACGATCTTATGCGTCACCACGACCACATCACCGTCTGCGAGCGGTCGCCTCTGCGTGCCATGCGCGATCAACGTGGCGACATCAGCTCCCGGCTCAACCTCACCGATCCCTTCAACACCCGTAATCTCAACCGTCATGGCGCGCCTCCATCTGGCGAAGAATGGAATTTACAACCGGATCGACGCAGAGCGCGCAGAGGACGCAGAGGACACAGAGAAGACAAGGGTATATTTCTTCCTCTCTTTGCATTCCTCCGCGTTCTCCGTGTCCTCTGCGGTTCGCGATCTTTCTCGTGCTGCCTACTGCCTACTGCCTACCAGGTGCTGCACATCATCGGGGGTATCGATGTCTCCCGCAATGCCTGGTGCGTGGGCGACGGCATAGGGGAGGCCGCGTGCGTCCGCTGCTGCGACATGGCGCGCGAAGCTGTCCGGGCCGAAGTGAAAGGAAAGGGTATCGGGCGGGGCGATCAGGAGCGCGTTCGTGCCACTGCCGGTGTGATCGGGTGCGAGGACGGCGGCGGGTGAGGACGGTAGTAGCTGCACCATCTGGACGATCTCGGCGGCGGAGAGATTCGGGAGGTCGGCATGGAGCACGAGGATTGCTTCCGCACCATGCAAGAGCGCCTCCTCCCGTGCCTCGTCGAGCGCCTCGTTCAGACCCGTCGTTTGCTGGAACAGCGGGGTGGCATCGAGTTCTTCGGCGAGATCGAGGACCGCCCTGTCCGGGCTGACGATCGTGATGCGGGTCAGCACGCCGGATTCCTGGGCAACCGTGATGACGTGCTGAAGCATCGCGAGCATGAGCGTCGCGCGTTCCTCCCCGGTGAGTGGCGGTGTGAGCCGACTCTTCGCGTGAGGCAGGTCCTTGACCGGGATGAGGGCATGAATACGCACGGTTACCTCACCGGCTGCCGTGCGGCGAGCGATGCCGCGAAGGCGAGGACATCCCGTGCCAGTTGCTGCCGGTCCGCGCTATTCTGCATGACTGTTTGCGTTACCTGCACCGCCATGCCGAGCGCCTCGATGCGCGGGGCATCTGATTGATCGAGCGTGTCAATCGTCATCGCATCAAGTAGGCCAACATATCCTGTGGCGACGCCATAGGCAGAAACCTCCATGCCCCGTTCCGCGAGCATTCGGTCCGCCGGGCCTTTGAGTGCCTTGCCGCCGATGATCGGTGAAACGGCGATCTTCGTCGCCGGGCTGGCGATCAGCGCATCGCGCAGGCCCGGCACCGCAAGGATCGGGCCGATACTGACCAGGGGATTCGAGGGGCAGAAGATCACTGCGTCTGCCGTCGTCAATGCCTCTCGTACTTCCGGCGTGATCCGTGCGTCTGCGATGCCCGCGAAGCGCACATCGGTGACGCGATCTTCGTGCCGACGCCGGACGAAGTAATCCTGAAAGTCTCGCCAGCCTTCGGGCGTCTCAACCTCGGTCGCGACCGGCTCATCGCACATCGGCAACAAGCGGGCGCGGATACCGAGCGGCGCGGTAAGTGCCGCCGTGACCGCCGTAAGCGGTTGCCCGCCGCGCAGGCCAATCGTCCGCTTCAGATGGGTGGCGAAATCGGCGTCCCCAAGGCGGAACCACGGCTCCTCGCCGTACCGCTCCAGCATTGCAAGCGTCGTGAAGGTATCATCCACGACACCCCAGCCGGTCGCCGGATTGGCGAGACCGGCGAGGGTGTACATGACGGTATCGAGGTCCGGGCTGATATGCAGCCCGAATAATTCCAGATCATCGGCGGTATTGCCGATGATCGTCAGCGTATCGGGCGGTACAACCTGATAGAGGCCGTCGGCGAGTTTCGCCCCACCGACGCCGCCCGCAAGTGCGACGATCTTCACACCGTGCCCTTTCTTGCCTACCCCCTGACCCCTCCCTACACGGGAAGGGGAACGCGACTCCCCGCATTTCTCCCCCTTCCTTTTAGGGAAGCGGGTGCCCTCTGGGCAGATGGGGGATTAGGTCCCTAGAACCCGCGCTCCAGCGCGCCTTCGATCTTCATCCGCAAGGTGACGCGCTGCTCGGTGCGGAAGTGCGAACTCGTGTTTCCCGGCCCCTGATAACGTTTCGCGAGGTGCGCGATGTCTGCCTGGGCCGTCTCGACATCATCGTTCAGCGTCACGGAGCCGCGCAGGGTGACGAATCGCTGCCCATCCTCGACACAAATCGAGATGCGCGGATCGCGGTAGAGATTGCGGTCCTTTAACCGGCCGTGTGCAGTATTCATCATGATCTCGTCGCCCTGAAGTTCGTACCACATCACCGTCTGCTGTGCGGTGCCGTCCTTGTTGATCGTCGCGAGCACCGCGAACCGCTTTTCCCCCAGGAACTGCCGCGCATCGTCAGAGAGTGTGACTGCCATGTTTCCTCCCTCAGTAGACAGTAGTCAGTAGTCAGTAGAGAGTAGTCGGTAGCCATTTTCTGACTACTGACTACTGTCTACTGCCTACTCCCCACTCGCTCAGACCCAATGGACGAATTCGACCCGGTTGCCGTCCGGGTCGCGGTAGAAGGCGTTCATGACCTGCCGGTCGATGCCGGGCAGGCTGCGGGTATCAAGGGGCGTCTCGGCGACATAGCCCGCCGCATCGAGCCGCGCGCAGACCGCCGCGATGTTCGCGACCGCGAGGCCGATGTGATCGAAGATGCCGTACGGGGTTGCGCCGGGGTCTTCCGTTCGCTTCGCGAGTTGCAGGCCCGGTAGCCAATAGAAGGTTGGGTCATCCGCAGTCCCCATCCGCCGCAGGATCGGCAGCCCGATCACTCCGTGGTAGAACGCCAGCGCGCGCTCGAAATCCTTCACCTTGATACAGACATGCAGGTTCTCTGCCTCAACCTGTGCTACAAACTCTTCAGCCACACTTTCCCTCCTCATGGGAAACTCTAAGCGCAGAGCGCGCAGAGGACACAGAGAACACAGAGTGAAAACAGGAGATTTCCGTTTCTATTCCTCGCTTTTCCCTCTGCGTTCTCTGCGCGCGCTGTGTCCTCTGCGTTGTATCCGACGGCTATTCTACAGGTTTTGCCTCGTTGGGGTGCAGCGTGAAGAGCACGGGGAGGGCGGTACGACCCCAGGTATCGAGCGGCTGGCTCGGGCTGCGATACTTTTCAACGAGCAGGCGACGAATGAGCGCATCGTCCGGTTCATCTGCGGTGACGATACGGGCGGTTGCGAGGTAGTGGAGGGTACCAAGCGTGATCGTCACGGAGGGTGTTTTTTCGAGATTCCGCACCCAATCGGATTTGCGACCACCGCCCGCCATCATCGCTAACCGCGTCGCGTCCTCGGGGTCGAGCGCGAACCAGATCTCAATCGTGTGCGGCGTGCCCGTCACGCGGCCAGTCGTGGTGAGATCGCAGAACTGTGCATCTACCCATTGACGCGGATCATTTCTTATCATCGGGCGTTTTTCCTTTCTACTCACATCACGTTTTAAGATGACCTTACGTTCAAACGTATGGAACAGCCCGAATTCTTCCAACTTCACCATGATCGGGCGGAAAACCAATGCCGCAATCATCGCTGGTTCGGTGGCAGAGGGCAACGGGGTCATAGGGGCCAGGGAGACACCCGATGTTCATGCGCGCGGAGAAAACGAGGAAGCGCAGTCGGGACATGCTGATGATGGGACGCGCCGGAACGCATGGAGCGATTGCCACCACCTCCCCAGACCTCTTGCGTGAGATTCAGGTAGATATGGGGGTCACGTCGCCGAAGGTGTACGAGAGCGGCGTCATTACGAGCCTCGATCTGCACCTGGTGAACCTCTATGATGCGTGTGAGGTGGCGGTCTGCCCTAACCCCCCAACCCCCGTCCCCACGGGGGAAGGGGGAGTGAATGTGCGCGTCCTTGCGGGGTGCGATACAATCGAGTCCTGGGCAGTGGGACGGCGCACGCTGCGAAAGGCCGGGAGGCAATGGCGATGAGCGGGGAACGCATCCTCGTAGTTGAGGATGAACGTGCCATCGCGAACGTCCTGCGACGCGGGTTGGCGCTGGAAGGGTACACGGTGGAGGTCGCCGACGGTGGCCGTGCCGCGCTTGATGTCGTGCGTGATCGTCCGCCGGAACTGGTCATCCTCGATCTTATGCTGCCAGACATCGATGGGCTGGAAGTGGCCCGGCGCTTGCGCGAGGCAGGTGAACGCGCGCCCGTATTGATGCTCACCGCGCGGGACGGCGTTGCGGATCGCGTGCGCGGCCTGGATGCCGGGGCGGACGATTACCTCGTCAAACCCTTCGCCTTCGAAGAATTGCTCGCCCGCGTCCGTGCGCTCCTGCGCCGGGCCACGGCACCCGCCGAGGGTCAGAATCAGCACGAAACCCTCCGCTTTGCGGACCTCATGGTGGACCTCGGTACGCGCGATGTGCGGCGCGGCGGCCACACCATCGAACTGACCGCCCGCGAGTTCGATTTGCTCATCCTCTTCCTGCGGAACCCCCGGCAGGTGCTCCCGCGCGATCTCATCATGGACCGTGTCTGGGGGGAGGATTTCTATGGTGAGTCGAATGTCCTCGAAGTCTATGTCCGCGCCCTGCGCGCCAAGTTAGAGGAGCATGGCGAGAGCCGCCTCATTCATACCGTGCGTGGTGTCGGCTATACCCTGCGCGAGCGTGAAATCGCCTAGCGCGAGGGAGAATGAATCCCGATGTCCATCCGTCTCCGCCTTACCCTCTGGTACACCGCCATTCTCTTTGTCACTCTCAGCGCCTTTGCCGTTGTCATCTACATGGGATTGGCGCGGTCGTGGCGGAATGACCTTGATACGACAATCCGCGGTCGGGCTCAGGAAGCGCGCGCGCAAATCGTCGTCCTGACAAACAGTTCAGGCGCACCTCTCCGGGCATATGTGCCGGAACAAGAGCGGTTGGATAACTTCGCGCGTGACGGTGTCTATATCCAGTATCTGGATGCAGACGGCGTCGATAAGCGCCATTCGAGTAATCTTGGCGGCTCCCTGACGCTCTCTCCCGACGAAATCAGCACAATCAAGAAGGGGCAAGGGGGCTTCGCGGTATTGCGTACTGCAACGGGCGAGCAGTTGACCGCCTACCTCCTCCCGCTTGCTTTCGGCACGGATCCCCCTTTCGGTATCGTCGTCACCGCAAAACCGACCGCGCCGCTCGCCCACTCGCTCCGCAAAGCGCAATATCTCCTCGCAGGCGGGGTGCTCGCCGCGACGCTCCTGCTCGCCTTGATTGTCTACGTGGTGGCGAAGACCGCCTTGCGGCCCATTGGGCGGATGGCGCGCGATGCGGCGGGGATTCAGGAGGCGCAAGATCTCTCCCGGCGCGTCGCGATGCCCCGCACGGGCGATGAAGTGGCGGACCTCGGCCTGACCTTCAATGGGATGCTCGGGCGGCTTGAGGGTGTGTTCGAGGCGCAACGCCGCTTCATCGCGGACGCATCGCACGAGTTGCGTACCCCGCTGACCGCGATCCGGGGGAATGCCGACCTCCTGCGTCGGCATGGCGAGCGGATGGAGGCCGGAGAGCGCGCCGATGTGCTCGATGATATGGCGACCGAGGCCGAGCGGATGAGTCGCCTGATCGGCGATCTTCTCGCCCTCGCGCGGGCGCAGACGGGCGAGCAATCCCGGCCCGGGCCAGTGCGTTTCGATGAGGCGGTCGATGGCGCGGTGCGGGCGGCGCGCGGCCTCGCACGCGGCCACGAGATCATCTACACCCCCGCGACGACGCCCTTCTGGGTGATGGGCGACCCGGATCGTCTCAAGCAACTCGCCCTGATCCTTCTCGATAACGCGATCAAGTACACGCCACCCGACAAGCATATCTGGGTCTCCGTGCGGCAGGATCGCGCGGCAGTGGAACTGCGTGTCATTGATGATGGGCCGGGCATTCCTGCCGAGCGGTTGCCCCATCTCTTCGAGCGCTTCTATCGGGGTGGCACCCTCGCACGCGGTCGTGACGACGGTGGCGCGGGCCTCGGTCTCGCGATTGCGCGGGAGATCGTGCAGGGCTTCGGGGGCACTATCGCGGTGGACAGCACCCTCGGTCAGGGCACCGCCTTCACGATCCAATTTCCCATCCTTCCCCTGAGTCCCTATCGTGCTCCTGATGCCCCGACCGCCTCTGTTCCCACACCGATCGCCACGACCTCCCACACATCGGAACCCTGAATCTGACATCTCGACAGAACGCAGATTTGTCGGTGGTAGCAGGCTTTCCAGCCTGCCCTCTCGCGTCAGGGAGACAGGCTAGAAAGCCTGCTACCACCGGGAATTTGACTTCGGTATCTGAGTTGTGTCCAGATGTCACGCTGAATCGTTTGACGGCTTCTGGGGAGCGCGATACGCTCTCGCGGCGGTTTGTTGATCGAGGATCAGATACCGGAAAGGGGTGGGCATGGCACTCAATGAGGCGCTGTTCAAACGACTGGTCGAGACGCCCGGCGTGCCGGGGCGCGAGGAGCAACAGCGGGTGATCGCCCGCGAGGAGTTGGGCGCACTCACCGATGAAGTGCGCACAGACGCCCTCGGCAATGTCATCGGCACGAAAAAGGGGCGCGATGACATCAGCGTGATGCTCGCGGCGCACATGGACGAGATCGGCTATCTCGTCAAGTACATCGATGACAAGGGTTTTCTCCGCCTCCAAACGCTCGGCGGGCACGATCCCGCGAACATGGTGGCGCAGCGCGTGCTCGTCACGACCGCCAATGGTGATGTCCTGCGTGGCGCGTTGCAGCCCGCGCGCAAGCCGCCGCACCTGACACGCGGAGAGGAACGGAAACTACCGGCGCTGGACGAGTTTTTTGTCGATCTCGGTATGTCCGCCGATGCGGTTAAGGCGGCGGTGCAGGTCGGCGATTACGTGACGATGGACCGCACCCTTGAAAGGGTAGGCGACAACTACATCTGCAAGGCGATGGATGACCGCGTCGCCGTCTTCGTGATGATCGAGGCGCTCCGGGCGATGCGCTCCAGCGAGGCAACGATCTACGCGGTCGCGACCTCGCAGGAGGAAGTCGGCTTGCGTGGCGCGACGGCGAGTGGGTCCGGCCTGAAGCCGACCATTGTTGTCGCGCTCGATGTCACCCTGGCGATGGATACGCCCGGTGGCGGTGGGGAGAGCATGGTAACTTCGCTCGGTGGCGGGGCGGGCATCAAGATCATGGATGGCTCGCTCATCTGCCACCCGAAACTCGTCCAGCACTTCCGCACGATCGCGGAGCGCGAGGGCATCCCGCACCAGATGGAGATCCTGCCCGCCGGTGGCACCGACGCGGGCGGCGTGCAGCGTCTGAACGGCGGCATCCCCGCCTTCACCCTCTCCATTCCGTGCCGCTACGTCCACACCGTCAATGAGATGGTCAGTGCGGCGGACGTGCAGGCATGTATCGACCTCCTCGCGCGCTATCTTGAAGAGGCGCACAAAGGCGATTACGCGCTGTAGGGGAAAAGCCCCCACCCCCAGCCCCTCCCCCGCCGATGCGGGAGAGGGGTGCCTTGCGGATATGCTTCTGACAATGCAGCGTAGCCAGCGGAAAGCCGCTGAGTATCACTATCGACCACGGTGCTCGACATGAGTTCCCCTCTCCCGCAGTGGCGGGGGAGGGGTCAGGGGTGGGGGCTTTTCTCGCCTACGTGATGTACGCACCGTCCGCCGTGCTGGCGGCCATCTTTGCGTAGAGGGCGAGGATACCGCCGGTGTGTCGCGGCGGCGGCGGGGTCCACGCTGCACGGCGGGCGGCGAGCAGCGCGTCGACCTCCTCCGGGGTGAGATGGCCGTCGCGCGTGCCGACGATGGCAAGGCGGCGCTCGGGGACATTGATTTCGATCAAGTCGCCCTCCTCGACGAGCGCGAGCGGGCCGCCGTCCATCGCCTCCGGTGTCACATGACCGACTGCCGGACCCTTTGCCGCACCGGAATAGCGCCCGTCCGTGACGACCGCGCAGGTCGCAGTCAGTTCGATGCTCGCGGCGATAATGGCGGTCGCGTAGTACATTTCGGGCATCCCGTTCGCCTTGGGCCCCTCGTACCGGATCACGACGACATCGCCGGGTTGCACGACCCGTTCGATCAGGGCCGCGACGGCGCTATCCTCGTTATCGAAGACGCGCGCCGGGCCGACGTGGACATGCATCTCCTTCGGTACGGAGAAATGCTTGATGACCGCGCCGCCCGGCGCGAGGTTGCCGCGCAGGACGGCGATGCCGCCCTCCGGGCCGAACGCCTTGGCGCGCGGGCGGATGACCTCCTCCACCGGCACCTTGACGTTCATGAGATAGCCGCGCGTTTCCGTGAAGAAGCGGCTCTTCTCGACCTCTTCCAGATTCTCGCCGAGCGTCTTGCCCGTCACCGTCATGCAGTCCAGATGCAGCAGGTCGCGGATTTCCATCATCACCGCCGGGACGCCGCCCGCGTACCAGAGGTACTCGACCGGGTATCTGCCCGTCGTCTTCGCATTCGCCAGCACGGGAACATGACGGTGGATGCGGTCGAAGTCGTCAATCGTGATGTCGATGCCGACCTCGCGGGCGATCACTGGCAGATGCAGGAGGCTGTTCGTCGAACCGCCGATCGCGGCGTGCAGCATGATCGCGTTCTCGAATGCTTCGCGCGTGAGAATCCGGCGCGGCGTCATGTCCTCTCGACCAGCTTCAGGATCTGCTTGCCGGCCGCGCGCGCGACGCGCAGGTGGCGGGTGAGCGGCGCGGGGATGAGGCCGAGCCCGGCAGCGCCAGCCCGAGCGCTTCGGCAAAGCACCTGCCCGGTGCTCGCGCTGCCCATGAACTGGCACGCGCCGCACGTCGGGCAGGCGTCGTGCTGGTGCATTTCGAGGTCCTCGCGGGTCATCTCGCCACGCTCAACCGCCGCGCCCATCCCCCACATGTGGTCCGAGGTGACGGAGTTCGGCGCGTTCATCTGCGTGCCGCCGGGGAGGTGGATCGCCGGTAGGTCGCAGCGCGCCATCGCCATGAGATGCGCGGGCACCGACTTGTCGTTGCCGGAGATCAACGACCATGCCGTCGTGCGGATGACCGAGCGCGTGAATCTCGATCATCGCCGCCTGAATATCGCGCGAGACGAGCGAGTAGCTCATCCCCGCGTGCGCCTGCGCGACGCCGTCGCAGATGTCGCGACGTGTAGAAGACGCCCGGCTTGCCGCCCGCCTCGAAGACGCCGTTGATGACTTCCTCGATCAGTGGTCGGAAGTGGAACGTGCCGGGATGGCCCATGCCATAGGCGCTCTCGACGAGAATCTGCGGTTTGCCGAGGTCTTCCTCGGTCCAGTTCATGCCCGAGGCGCAGAGCGTCCCCCTGATGATTCACCCGCCGCAACCGCTGGCTCTTCAGTTCTCGCGCCGTCATTCCCCGCTCCTTGATTGGCTCATTGATCGTTGACCTGGATAAGATAGCACGCAGTAGACAGTAGTCGGTAGTCGGTAGTCAGCCGAAAAAGGCCAGAAGCCTCTTTGGGCCGCTGGCATCCAGTTTCTGACTACTGCCTACCGCCTACTCCCCGTGGATGTCGAGGATCAATGAGACACTACCGGTGCGCATTTCGCGGATATGCTGGACGATGCCAAGGACACGTTGTCCGTCGCGCGTTTCGAGCATCACGCAGTCACCGATGGAGTAGGGGCGTTGGGGTTCGGAAATGAAGCAGCGCCCGCGCATCGGTCGAGGGGTATTATCCTCGTCGGCGGGGCTTTGCTGGCGGTAAAGACGATAGATCACATCGCTGTCACGCGGCGCGATCGCGCGGCATTCCTCAACGTCCCAGAGGACGCCCGCGATGCCGTCGAGTTCCGTGCCACCCACACTCACGCCTTCTTTCGTTACGTTTTGCGGCTTGGCACCATCCATTTTCGCGCCTTCATACTCCATACATACTCGTCTTCAATTACCGGATTCGTTCTATCGCTCAGCAATCTACGATGTCGCGCGCAGTTCATTCCTCTGTATAAACGGTGATGCGAGATGATTTGTGATGCGCGGTCCGAAAATAGCGACGAGCGATGAGGGATGGGGAAGTAACGAGTAGCGCGTAGCGAGTAACGAGAAGATCCCGACCTCACCGCCCATGCAAAAGCGGCCCACTCAGGGGCCGCTCGCTCTTGCTTTTCTCTCGTTACTCGTTCTCGTTCCTCGTTCCTCAGCACTCGTCATCCCTGGGTCTTGCGCGGATCGAGCGCGTCCCGTAGCCCATCGCCGATGAAGTTGATGCTCAAGACCGTCAGGAAGATCATCATCCCCGGTCCCATCGCCATCCACCACGCGATGTCCAGAAAGTCCCGACTCTCACTCAACAACCGTCCCCACGTCGGTACGTCCGGCTCAAAGCCAATCCCCAGAAACGAGAGCGTCGATTCTGCGATGATCGCTGCTCCCACCCCCAGACTCGCGGCCACGATCACCGGCGATAACACGTTCGGCAGGATGTGCTTGACGATGATCGATCCACTCGTCGCTCCCATCGCCCGTGCCGCCTCCACGAACTCCTTCTCCTTTGTACTCAGAAAGCTCGCCCGCACCAACCGCGCCGTCGGCATCCACGCCAACCCCCCGATCACCAAGACGATGATCAGAAAGACTCCCAGGATCGGCCCGAACGCCTGGCGCATCGTGTCGCGAAAGAGGTAGACCACCAACAAGAGCAGCGGCAGGGTCGGCAGGGCGAGGAAGAGATCGGTCACCCGCATCAGCACGTTGTCCGTCACCCCGCCGAAGAAGCCCGCCAATGCCCCCACCACCACCCCGAGGGTGATCGCCACCAGCGTCGCACACAAGCCGACCGACAGACTGATGCGGCCCCCCCAGATGATGCGCGCCAGGAGGTCCTGCCCCAGGTCGTTGGTGCCCAAGGGATGGGTGAGCGAGGGGGCAGCCTTGGAGGCGGCGAAGTCGATCACATCGATCTTCGTCTTCCACAGGAAGGGACCGAGCAGGGTCATCAGCACGAGCAGGGTGATGACCACCGTGCCGGCCATCGCCAGGCGGTGACGCCGAAACTGCCGCCAGGCATCGCTCCACAGCGAGCGGGGCTTCTGATTGCAGGCGAAAGCCATCGAGCACCGCCGCAGCGGGAGCGGTCGTCGGGTGGGCAGGCGCGGCACTCATCGCAGGTCACTCCTTCGCAGTAGTCGGTGGTCAGTAGGCAGTAGTCGGTGGTCAGTAGTCAGTGGAACTCAGTCCTCAGTCCTCAGTCCTCAGGAGTACTTGATGCGCGGGTCAAGCAGACCATAGATGACGTCCGCCAGCAGGTTGCACAGCACCACCATCACCGCGAAGATGAAGGTCAACGCCATGATCACCGGCGTGTCCTTGTTCGTGATCGCCTGGATCAACAAGTTGCCCGTCCCCGGCACGCGGAAGATCTGCTCCGTCACCACCGCTCCCCCGAAGATGCCCGGGATCTGCAAGGCGATGATCGTCACCACCGGAATCAGGGCATTCCGCACCGCATGTCCGGTCAGCACCCGACTCTCGCGTAACCCCTTCGCGCGGGCGGTGCGCACATAGTCCTGGCGGATCGCCTCCAGCATGCTCGCCCGCGTGTAGCGCATCAGGGCAGCGGTCTGAAAGAGGGTCAGCACCGCGACCGGCAGGGCCGCTTGGCGGATGTGCTCCCAGACCCCGGCGAGCCCGGTCTGCTCGATGTTACTGCGGTAGATGAAGGGCAGCCACCCCAGTTTGACGCCAAACAGGATGATGAAGAACAAGCCGGAGACGAAGGTGGGCAGGGCGTTGCCGAGGTAGGCGAAGATGGTGGCGATCTGGTCGAAGACCGAGTATTGCCGGATGGCCGATAAGATGCCGATGGGGATGGCGACGAGGAGGGAGAGGATGAAGGCGGAGCCGAGGACGATGAGGGTGGCGGGGAGGCGCTGACCGATCAGGGTACGGACATTGGAGCGCGACTGGAAGGAGGTCCCCCACTGCCCGGTGGCCATCGACTTGGCCCACTTGGCATACTGGACGGGGAGGGGATCGGAGAGACCGAGTTGTTTGCGGATATTCTCCTTGACGGCTTCGGGGACTCTTGGATCGGCAGCGAACTGAGCCAAAGGATCGCCGGGAGCGAGGGAGATGATGGCGAAGAGGACGATGGAGATGGCGACGAGGGTCGGCACCGCCGTCACCAATCGCCGGATTATGTACTTGCCCATACCAACCTTTTCCTCTCGTGCGCGAACAATCTGTAGCAATGCCGTATATTGCGAGAGTTTGCCACATCCTGTCAAGGAGTGTGCGGGTCAAATGTGCTGATTTTCGCCGCTCGCTTTGTGCATTGTACCAGTGATACCGCAACATCCGTGCCCATCGGACGCATCGGCATCTGAGCGCACGCCGATGGAACTTCTATGGAATCTATGCGGAAAACTCACGGGGCGGGCTCTTGCACCCGCACCTGCTGGAGGCCGAAGCTGATCAGGCGATCGTCGCGCCCATTGCTCGTGGCAATCGGGATCGGTGGCTGCGGCGACGTCAGGGTAAGCAGATTCATCCCCGGTTGCATCGTGAGATCGAGGGTTACGTCCCGCGATTCGTTCGGGGCGAGGGTAAATTGATCTGCCGAATCGCCATTCATCGCGATCGTGATGCTGCGCTCCGCTTGATAATTGAATGCCGTGAACTGCACGCGCGCCGCCCGCTGCTCGTTGCTGAGATTGAAGAGGAGAAGTTCCGCTGCTTTGCCGTCGCGCGTGTCTGCCCAGCGATACGGGATACCTTGCGGCGTCTTCTCTGCGGGCCACCAACCATTGCTCCCGGTGTCCACGAAGAATGGCGTAGCGAGGGGTGGGGCGTCTGGCACCCGGTACGCTTCCATCTCCGCATCGACATAGATGGGGCGCGTACTGTCGCCGAGGATGCGCTGCACGAGAGTGTGCGCTGCGGCAGTCGCACCGGGGCTGAAATCGCGTAGTGCATCGCGGTAGAGGACGAGATAGCGGACATGGTAGTAGTTCAGGAGCGGCACCCCCATGACTTCGTAGGCAGGGGTAGCGAGGAAATCTGACTCCCGAGGTGGGCGATAGAGGTCCACATAGACCTTCTTGTCCAGGTAGAAGAAGTCGCGAAAGAGGGTCGCGCGTTTGAGGAAGAGCGCGGGATTGTCCGCCTTGTGGTCGCGGGCGATGCTCGAACCGAATCGTGCCTTGTCGTACACGGTTTGATACGCGGCGTACACTCCGTCGCCCCGTCCCGCCTCGCCGACAAAGAGCGGTGTCTCAAGGATCGCGTAGGTCTCGGGATCGTTCGCGAGCACATCCCGATAGAAAGGCGGCCAATTGGCCGTGACGACTGTCGCCTGCCGGGTCAGTGCGAGCGACGGCAGCAGTATGACGAGGATGAGGAGCAGGGCAGATGCCCCGGAAACGAATCGGACGGTGCGCGGCGTCATCCGCGTGGCGAGGCGGCGATGGGCAAACCGCCGCACAATCGGCGTCCACGCGCAGAGGGCGATGGACAGGAGCACGCTCATACCGAGCATCGCGAGCGAGGCGTAATAGAGGTCAGGCTTGCGCCCCGATGAGAGGAGCGGCAGCCGCATGAGCAGCGTATACGGCGTTGGGATCTCGGTGCGCCGGTCGGGCGTGAGCAGGAGGCGTGGCCCGAGGGCGAGCACACTGCCGACCGCGACGATGATCGCCCAGAAGGGCACGTTGCTGCGGTCGCGCGGCCCCTCCCCGGAGCGCCACCGCATCCCCAATCCGACGAGGGTGATGATGAGAACGACGAAGCCGGGATTCTCGTTGCCGGGCCGGACGAACTGGACGAGCGCTTTCGCGTGCGCGATCGCTTGCTCGGGGCCAAGCTCCAGCCACGGCGACCGCTGCGCTTCCTGGAACATTGGCACGAGCAGTGTGGGCAGAACGACGATCAGCCACGCGCCACCGATCGCGGCAAAGCGCGCAAGGAGGATCAGGGTTGCGCGGCCATCATGCCGCTGCACAACGGCCACGACGAAGTACAACAGCGTGAACAGCACCGCGAAGAGGGTGTATTGCCAGTCCGTCAGTGCGAGTGCGAGCAGCGCGAGGCTCGCGGCGGCACCATACCATCCCCATCGCTGCCGGGTCGCGGCGCGGAGAAGCAGAAAACAGTAGAGCGGCAGGAGCGCGGCCCCCATTAGATAGTTCTCGGTCCCCTTTAGGTATTCCGCAATGATCTGATCGTTCGCGTAGGTATACACGGCTGCGCCGACGAAGGCTGCGAGCGGGCTACCGACGACATCGCGGATGAGCAGGTACGCGAAGAAGGTAGCGCACACGAGCGCGAAGAGGATCTTGAGATTCATCGCCGCAATGCCGCCGACGAGTGGCGACAGCGGGAGCGCGATCAAGCCGCCGAGAGGGGTGAGCGTGTGAAAGCGCAGGCTCGTGCCGGTGGGATACTCGATCCAGGCGGAGAAGAAGGGATTCTGATGGAAATGGAGGAGGGCGAGGCGGAGCCAGTAGTCGTTCCAGAGGTCCTCGTAGCCGTCCTTGTCACCACCGACGATCCCGGTACCTAGATGCAGGAGCGTGGCCCGCCCGAACAGCGCGGCGAGGGCAAGCGCCCCCATAAATGCCCAGAAGGAGGGATACACCGCGAGCGCGCGGATTACGCGCAGTCGCTTACCCGAACCCTGCGTAATCTCCACTGCGGTTGGTTGCGTGAGCATATGTCCCTGTGTCCCTGTTGTCACCCGCGTTTTTGTAGCACAGGAACGGGCGGTTGTCACAGTGTGGTTTTTCCCGTGGAGGCGGGCTTCAGCCTGCCATCGTAAGGGTTGGCAGGCTGAAGCCCGCCTCCACCGGATCGGTATGCTACACTCAGCCTACGTGCGGCACCGGCAATACGAATTCCTTGAAAGGAGACCCGCAATGGCTGTTCCCGATTCCGACTATCTGCCCCTGCGCCAGAAAATCGTCAAGACCGGGCAAACGCTCATCGAGCGCGCGGCGATCTCTCCCGCGCACCTCTCAAACATCTCCATTCGTATCCCGGAGAGCGACACGATGCTCCTCACGTCCGGTGGTTGGATCACCGATATGACGACGGACGATATCGCGCTCGTCGGGTTCGACAACACCGTCCGCGCGGGGCAACTCCCCGGCGGTACCTTTGAGATCGTCGAAATGCACAGCAAGGTCTACGAGAAGCGGCCCGACATCGGCGCGATCATCCACTCGCATTCCCCGTACGCGACCGCCTTCGCGATCGCGAATAAGCCGCTCCCGTGCGTCTACGAGGCGATGGCGCGTTTCGACATGCATGACGGTGTGCCCGTCGCGCCGTACGCGCCGCGTGGCTCGAAGGAATCCGTGGCGAATATCCTTAGTGTGATCGGCCCGAAGACGAGTTGCGTGCTCTTGCAGAATCACGGCGTCCTCGCCTTTGGCCCGAACATCGAGATGGCAACCTTCATGGCGCTGATCCTCGAAGAAGCGGCGCATATGGCGATCCTCGCGGAGGGATTGGGCGGTGCGACCGTCATCCCCGAAGACCAGGCGTTCTATGCCCTCCAGCGCACGCGGGAATACGCCGATCTGGTCGTCACGCCCGCAGACGGGGACTAGACGAACCTCACCCCCGGCCCCTCTCCATCTCCGTGGAGAGGGGTGCCGCACTGAATTGCTGTGGCGTTCCTCACCTGCCATGTTCTCAAGCAGGTCGCTCCCCCTCTCCACGCAGATGGAGAGGGGTTGGGGGTGAGGTCGGCTCAATTTCGTGGTGAATTCGTTCATAACGTGTTATGCTGCACGTGCCACATTGACGATGAACGAGCGATTCCCGATCGAGACCGCCGCCCTTCATCCCGCTCGTGTCGTCTTATCCGATGTGTGCGGGAAGAGGGCCCGATGACGGCCCCGGCAATCGCAGTCCTCGACAACGACCTCTCCTTCCTCTCCTCGATGCATGATCTGCTCACTGGCGAAGGATACCGGGCGCTCCTCTGGCATACGCAAGCGGAACGCGATCTCCACACCCTGCTCCGGCGCGCGCAACCGGCCCTCGTCATTCTCGATCTCTGGATCGAGAAGCGTGACGATGGGTGGGAGTTCCTCAAGGGCGTTTGGGGCGATGTGGAGACGACGCATATCCCGGCAGTGATCGTCTCCGGCAAGCAGGCGCTACCCCCGGTGCGCGTGGACGTGCTGCGCGCGATGCATTGCCCGGTGGTACGTACGCCGTTCGATCTCCCGGACGTCCTGGTCGCCATCGCGCAGGTACTCGGCCCTTCCCCGGTACGATGGGATCGCGGCATGCGGACGTGTGCCTCCGCGTCCGCAGATGGATGTACGATGCATCCGCATGGCATCGCGCGATGACGATGAAGCTGCGCGAGCCCGCAAACGGCCTCACACCCCTCGCGGGCGTCCTTTGCTGCTTCTGGCTGATCGTCCGGTATGTCGTGCCGCTTGGCTAACGGCGGATGCGTGCCAAGAAGACGAACAGCTTGCTTGCTGCGAGACCCACCGCGATGAACTGACGAACGATCGTGCTGATGCTGACCTTCTGCGCATCTGCCAGCGCTTCCAGTTCGGCGCGTTGGATGTGGGTGACCGTGATCGTCAATGGGATGACGGTGCGTCCCCGTGGTTTGGGGCCGGGGCGGCCTTTCGGTGGCGATCGCCCGTCTTTTGTTGTGGTCATGCGGTTTCTCCTCGCGGCTCGCATCCACCCAACGGTGCATTTCGGTCTGCGACCCAGGAGATGTTCGCATTGCCGCCGCCATCATCCGGCGTGGCCCACAATGTCGAGGCTGTCAAGTGGGGGTCAAGAACAAGACACGATAATGATACCACATGATGGAAATACCCCGGCGATCCGAAAATCACCGGGGTATCTCGAAAGGAGAGGAGGAGGGATTAGCTAGTTGTTGCTCTCCGCAGCCTTCGGCTGCCGCTTGTACGACCGTGCGCGGAGTGCCACACCGACACCGACCGCCGCGACACCGGCAACGACTGCCGCCGCGAGGCCGTTATTGTTCTCCTGCTTTGGCGCACCGGTCTGCGGTATCACCACCGCGCCGCCCGTGCCTGTCTGCGCGGGTGCGGATGCGGGTGCCGCGCCGCCTGTACCCGTCTGTGCAGGTGCGGGTGCGGCAGCCGTGGTCCCGCCGCCAAGGATCGGCGTCGCGGCCTTGAGGACGTCCGCCTTCGGGATCGGCGCGGCGAACGCGCCCGCCACCGGTACCATCTTCGCCTGCCGACGCCAGATGCTCGCGTGTTCGCCCTCAATGTTGTGGATGGCGACCGCAGCGGTCAGAACGTCCGGATTCTTGATTTCTCCCGCCGCAGCGAGATAGGCACCCGCGCCGAGGTCCTCGATCGTGACGAGGAACTTGACGATGTTGTCTCGTGTGTCAAAGGCGGGGAAGGCATACTTCGCCTGCGCCGTGACGGGCGTGCCGCTCAGCTTCTTGATCGTATCGGTGAGCGCCGTGACATGCGCGGCCTCGTGGGCGCCGAAGTCCATCGCGTACTTCTGCTCGTCGCCGGTCAATTTGCCACTCGCCACGACCTGCTTGTACATCTCGGTCTCGAGGTGTTCAAGGGTGAGAGCGTAGTTCAGGATATCGAGATCGTCCTTAAAATCTGCCACAGGAATTCCTCCTCGGTCTGCGCGATCGTCATTAGCCGATTAGCGGCTTGACCTTCGCATTCACTTCATCGACTTTGAAGATCTCACTCAGTGCGCCTGAAACAGGCGTCTTGTTGCCCGCGAGCGCCTGGGTGATGGCGAGTTGCCGTGCCTCGACCTGAACGATTGCGCCCGCGACGCCGAGGAGCGCCTTGTCTTTGAGCAGGTTTGCCGCGCCCGTATAGGCACCGACGCCGACCGGCTCGACCGTGTTGAGGAACTTCAGGATGTTGTCCGGGGTATCGAAGGTCGGGAACTTGTAGGTGCCCTCTTTGGCGATGGTCGGGTATTTCGCGTCCGTCAGTGCCTTGGTGAGCGCGTCCACATGCGCCTGCTCGTAGGTGCCAAACATCTTCGCGGTGTCTGCCGCTTCGCCGGTCAGCTTGCCGCTGGCGACGATCTGTTTGTACATGACATTTTCGAGGTGCTCAAGGCCGAGCGCGAAGTTGAGGATGTCCAGATCGCCCATATCCGCCGCGAGGACGGACTGCGAGAACTGGAGGCCGACGTTGAAAAGGCCACTTCCGCCCATCGCGAGCGCACTCGCCGCGCCCACTGCGCCTGCCGCGCCTTTGAAAAGGGTGCGCCGGTTGAACTCGGCGGTTACCAGCCGAAGATAACGGTCTTGCATGGTGTTCTTCCTCCATGAATCCCAACACTGTTGTCAGGAATATTGTGGGGTTGCTCGTCGCGCGCCGAGCAGGTCCATCTGCACCTACTTACGCAGGGGTCGATGGATCGGATCAATGGAGGAATAATTCTCTCTGTTGTTACCGATGGGCAGAGGCGCGCGCCGCGCGGATTTGTGCGGCGTGCTCGACGGCATGGGAGGCGTAGATTGCCAGCCAATCTTCGGCGCTGTATGTGCCGCTTTGGGTGTGCGTTCCTGTGCGCCGCCACTCCCTATCGGTCATCCGGTGAAGAATTTCCGCCGTGGTGCGCCGCGCCGCCTTGAATGCTTCCAGGGAGGCGGTCACCGGGCGGTCGTAATAGAGTCGCCGGGCGAATTCCGCCTCGTCATAGCCAAGGAGCGTCGGGTTATCTGCCGCGATGAGCAGGCGCAGCCGAATGGCGGAGGTCATTTCGCTGTCCGCCAGATGATGCACAACCTCCCGTGCGGACCACGCCTCGGCTCCGGGGCGGGCGTCCATCTCCGCATCGGTGATCCCTTCGAGGGCATTGACGATCATCTGATAGCCATCTTCATATTGCCCGATCAACTCCGCCCGCTGGTTCAGGTCCATGATGGTTGCTCCTTCACTGATAGTGCGTCGTTCGAGGCTCTCTCATCATTTATTATCATGCCTGGCCGTACATCGAAAAGAGCCAATCGATGGATCGCAGATTCATTGACAATGCCAATACAGAAGTCTATTGTAGCGATCATCGCAATGATGCAAGACGATGAGAAGGTGGCGATACGGAAGGTGAAAATCCATCCTGACGTATAGGATGCACTCATCCAATTCTTACGCGACATCGACTTCGCCCAACGTCTCTGGGCACGCAGGATTCGGGATCATTTCACATTCTGGCTGTTGATCGCACCTGTCAGCCATGAGCGAGAGCGCGAAATCTATTGTGCCAATGCGTTCATTTATAAACATATCCCTGATGCACAGTTCGATCTCCTCGTTATCAATCCTGCGATGTTCGATGGGGAGCAGTTCCCGTTCGATCCGCCGCAAGGGGCGGTCGAGATTCCAATCCATTGAGGCAATACACGCCAGAAACGGAAATGCTCCTCGCTGCCGGTCAACGTAACCGGACACTCGCGAATCTCTTATTCACCAGCGGCTCAACATGGACAACCCCTCCTCCGCATGATTGGGCAATCGCCGTTGCATTCTACGCGGCACTCTATTTCGTTGATGCATACTTGGCGGAGCGTGGGCTTGGCAGGCCAGGCGATCATCAGACGCGAAATGCGCTGGTCAATAGCGTCGCCGCCCTCAAACCGCTTGCGCCATTCTATAATCAGTTGTATGGCAGATCCCGCACCGCACGATATGATCCTACCTATCGTTTCAACGCGGCTGCGGTGCGGGCAGTATTCAATGACATGCAATATCTACAGGCAGAGATTGGAAAGATTCTTTAGAGGGTGTTATGAACTTGGAAGCGGAGTATACTCGGCGACGAATACCAACGCGAACCCTACCCCTCTGATGTCAGCGATGACGAATGGCAGTTTGTCCTGCCCTATCTGACCTTGATGCGCCTTGATGCCCCGCAGCGCGACTATGACCTGCGCGATGTCTTCGATGCCCTGCGCTGGATGGCGCGTGCCGGAGCGGGCTGGCGACTGTTACCGCACGATTTCCCCCCGTGGCCTCCGTCTACCAGCAGACCCAACGCTGGCTCGAGCAGCGGTGTTCGAGACGATTGCCCATGACTCTGCGTGTCTTGTTGCGCCTCGCCGCGGGGCGCAACCCCGAACCGACCGCCGCGATCTTCGATGCGCGCACGCTGCAATCGACGCCGGAGAGCGGCGGACGGGCCGGGTATGATGGCTACAAGCGCAAGCGGGGCCGAAGGTCCATCTGGCGGTGACACCTCGGCCACTTGCTCGCCCTCTATGTCACGCCTGCCAACATCCAAGAACGCGCCGTGTTCGCGGACCTCGCCGCGCAGGTGCAGGCGGAGACGGGCGACCATGTCACGCTGGCATATGTCGATCAAGGGTACACGGGCGAGGAGCCTGCGCAGGCCGTGGAGGCGCAGGGCATCACCCTCGAAGTGGTCAAGCTGCCCGAGGCGAAGCACGGGTTCGTGCTGCTGCCGCGCCGCTGGGTGGTGGAGCGCGGAGCCCTGTGGGCAGTATCGCGTGGGCGAGCCGCTTCCGGCGGTTGGCGCAGGATTATGAACGGTTGCCGGAAACGTTGGCGGGTCTGCATCTGATCGCCTTCGTGATCCTCATGCTCCAGCGCCTCAGCGCGCTCAATAGTTCATAACAGCTTCTAGCGCGGTATTCGCAATTCCTGGCCCCGATGGGCGCACAGCAGTGCGCCCCTACATGCCCGAACCCGTTCGGCGGTGCGCCCGGTCTCCCTGGCCGCAGGGCCAACCATCCTGCAATCCGCTGGAGCGTCCTGTCATTTCCTTCTCGCCCCATCGACTCCCAAGAGGAGGTAGCCTGCGGTGACCAGCTGCCTCCGACCTCTCCCGCGCTACCGTCCCGTCGGCACGGGCGCGGGTGCGCCTCCCCCCGTGCTCCCGCCCCGCGACGTTCCGCTCGGGGCAGGAGTCCCTTCCGGCACGCCCGTCGTGTTTGCGGGTCGGTTCGCCGGTTGCGGCGCGGGCGCGATCCCCACCAGCGTCGGTGGCGTCACCGTCACACTCGTCTGGCCGCTTGTGCTCCCCAGTGCCGCTTTGATGTGCACCGTGCCCGGGCTCACGCCCGTCCCCTTCCCGCTCACGTCCACGCTGTCGATGCTGCCGGCATCACTGCTCCACGTCACCATACTCGTCAGGTCCGCCGTCGTGTTGTCCGCGTACGTGCCCGTCGCCACAAACTGCTGTACCTGCCCCACCTTGAGCGTCGGGCTCGCGGGGGTTACGGCGATGCTCGTCAGTGGGGCGGTGTTCGTTAGCGCGAAGGGGACGGACAACGCACCGGTCGCGCTCGCCGTGACAGTGTACGCGCCCTTCGTGCCGTTCGCCGTCGCCGTCACCGATGCTTGCCCACTGCTGTTCGTGAATGCGGGGCTGCTGGGGATAGTCGCGGACGCCCCACTCAGCGGCGCCGTGAAGGTCACCGCCACACCGGTCAGTGGGCCGGTGGCGTCCGGACCACCGAAGGTGACGACGAGCGGGTTGGCGAAGGGTTGGGTGACGACGGTCGTCTGCGGGCTGCCGCCGGTGACCGCGAGGGTGAAGCGTGCCTCGAAGGCGCCGACGTCGCACGCGCCCGCCGGGCGGGCGATGCCGCGCTGATCGAGATTGTTGACGGGGGCAGGGCCGCTTGTGGTCTGGCAGGGTGTGGGGTCGCCGAAATCGAGGGCAGCGGAGCCGGGACCGAGGGCGATGGTCTGGGTGGGCCCGCCGTTGGCGGCGAGGGGAAGGAGATTGAGTTGGCCGGTCGTGCGTTGGGTGGCGCTGCCGCAGGAGTTGTCATCGGACAGATCGTGAATATCCACCGTGAGCGAGCCGCCAACCAAGAAACAGTTCGCGCCGGATGCGCCTTTGGCGAGGATCGTGTTCGTGAGCGTGACCGCGGCGTTGTTCGTGGTGAAGATGCCACCGCCACTACCGCCTGCGGAGTTACCGGAGAGGGTGCTGTTTGTCACCATTATGGTGCCGCCAATGCTGAAGATGCCGCCGCCAGTGTTGGGTGTGGAGTTGCCGGAGAGGGTACTGTTCGTCACGGTGACGGCACCACTCACATTGCCGATGCCACCGCCACTGTTGCCTGCGGAGTTGCCGGAGAGGGTACTGTTTGTCACCGTCAGGCTGCCGCCAATGCTGAAGATGCCGCCGCCATCGGTCGAGGTGCCATTGGCAGAGACGGTACTGTTCGACACGAAGAGGGTGCCTGCGTTGTAGATGCCGCCGCCGCAGGGGAATCCGCCACAAGCGGGTGGGGAGAAGCCACTGCCGTGCTGGATCGTCAGGCCGTTCAGCATCGCCGTCATGCCGCTGTTCACCACGAACACGGACCCCTTGCTGTTCCCATCCACCACCACGCTGCTCGTCGTCGGCCATCCCGGCTGCGTCGTGCCGTCGATCGTCACCGTGTGCGCCAGGTTTGGCAACGCGCTGCTCACGGTGATCGTCTTGACGCCCGTGCCGGGGATGGCGAAGCCGATCGTCGGGTTCGCACCGGCCAAGCCCCCATTGACGACCGCGATCGCGTCCCGCAGCGTGCAGGTGTTCACATTCCCCGGCGCACAAAGCACGGGGTTCACGCTCCCGTCCGCCGCGCTGTTCACCACCGTCGTGTAACTCGTCACCAGTTCATAGGCGCCGATATCGACGCCACTGCCCTGCGGTCGCGGCGCACCCCGCTGATCCGTCGCGGGCACACTTGTGCTGCCGGAGGCGGTGCCGACCGGGGCGCCGGCGTCCTTGGCGGCGGAGGAAGAGAGGATGGCGATGGTCTGGGTGGGGCCACCGTTGGTGGCGAGACCGGTGGGATCGAGACCGGCGGGGGTGTTGAGGAGGTTCGTGGGTGCGCCACTGAGCCCGACGGCGGTACCGGTGGTGTCGTCGATCAGGTTGTTGGTGCCAGCAAGAGTGCCGCCGCCAAGTGCGAGGAGGTCCCCACCGGTGGCGCTGCTGCCCGCAACGATCGTGTTCGTGAGCGTCACCGCGGCAATCTTCACGCTGCGGATGCCACCGCCGAAGGCGGTGGCGCTGTTGCCGGAGAGGGTGCTGTTCGTCACAGTCGCGGTGCCTTCAGCGACATTGATGCCGCCGCCGCTCGTGGAAGCGTTGCCGGTAAAGGTGCTGTTCGTCACGGTGAGGTTGCCGACAACAATACCGATGCCGCCGCCGCTGAATTGAGAAGAGTTGCTCGTGAAAGTGCTGTTCGTCACGGTCAGGATGCCGCTGAGATTGCTGATGCCGCCGCCGTTGACTTGAGAAGAGTTGCTCGTGAAGGTGCTGTTCGTCACGGTCAGGGTGGCGACCGCGTTGAAGATGCCGCCGCCCGAGTCTAACACGGCATTGTTGGCGATGGTGCTGTTCGTCACGGTGAGGGTGCCTTGGTTGTAGATGCCGCCGCCGCAAAGGGTGCTGCAGGGGGAGATGCTCGTCCCGCTGCCATGCTGGATCGTCAAGTCGTTCAGCGTCGCCGTCACGCCGCTGTTCACCACGAACACCGACCCATGGCTGCTCCCGTCCACCACGATCGTCGCACCCGTCCCGTCGATCGTCACGTTCGCGCTCAACGTCAGGCTGCCGGTCAGCACGATCGTGCCTGCCCCAGAGCAGTTCAGTCCCGCCGTGAAGGTGATGGTGTTCGTTCCCATTACCGTGTTGGAGGCAGCCACCGCATCGGGCAGTGAGCCCGCGCCACTATTGCTGCACGTAGAAACGACGAAAGGAGCGGCATGAACGGAGGATGTGGAGAGGAAGGAGAGGCAGATGACAGTGGCACAAGCCGCCCCGATATACGCGACCCGACGCAAGAACGGTCCCATCGTGTCCCTCCCCGAATATCCACACGTTGGCCTGGCATCAGCCCCCATGCTATGGAACGAACGAGCCTGCGGGAAGTCGCACGCCGCTGCAATTCGATCGCCCGCTCCGCCAGCACCTGGCGGAGCGCGAGGCGTTATTTGACCGGCTCGTCGCGGCGGTGGCGGCGCTTAGGAAGCACGATGCGACGGCGCCGGGGCGCTTCGCGTGGCTGGGCGGCCAGGCGCTCGCCGATGCCGACTTCGGGGGGCATCTGCGCGATGAGCACGCGCCGGATGTCCGGGCGTGGCTCGCGGGGCAGCGGGGCTAGAGCCTGTTGTGAACCACCATATGATGTGGTTTTTTGGCCCGCAACGTAGGTGTATGTACAGAGCCGAAACCACAAGATATTGAAAGTGGATAACAGGCTCTAGCCACGCACCGACAGGAAAGAAGTGCCGTCAGCGGGGAACAGGAACCGAGCCGAGGACACGGCCAATCACGACTTCCGCAGTGATCCCGGCGAGCTCTGCTTCCGGTCGCACGATCAGCCGGTGGCGCAGGATGGGTGCGGCGAGGGCCTTGATGTCGTCCGGCACCACGTAGGCGCGGCCATCGAGCGCGGCGAGCGCCTTCGCGCTCTGGAGAAGGGCAATTGCGGCGCGCGGACTCGCACCGAGAAGCAAGTCGGGCAACTGGCGCGTCGTCCAGACGATTGCCTCGATATAGGCGATGATCGCCTCATCGACGGTGATTTCCTGCGCACGGCGGCGGCAGGCGAGAATGTGCGCCGGTTCGGTCACCGCGACGAGGCCCGCACGGTCCAGGGCGTGGGCATCGAACCCGGCATGGACGCGCCGCAGCAGTTCGGTTTCCGCCTCATGGGGGGTGTAGGTGACGATCAACTTGAAAAGAAAGCGGTCCAATTGCGCTTCGGGCAGCGGATACGTCCCCTCGAACTCGATCGGGTTCTGCGTGGCGATGACGGTGAAGATCGGCGAGAGTGGATAGGGCTCGCCATCGATCGTCACTTGTCGCTCCTCCATCGCTTCCAGGAGTGCGGCCTGGGTCTTCGCGGGGGCACGGTTAATCTCATCCCCGAGCAGGATGTCCGTAAAGACCGGGCCACGGCGGAGCGTGAATTGGCTGGACTGAAGATCGAAGACATTCGTCCCGGTGATGTCCGAGGGCATGAGGTCCGGCGTGAACTGCACGCGCCGGAAGGTGCCCCCGAGGAGCGTGGCAAGCGTCTTCGCCATCAATGTTTTTGCCGTGCCGGGGACGCCTTCGAGGAGCGTATGCCCGCCGACGAGTAACGCCACCATCAGGAGGCGCACCGTTTCATCCTGCCCGACCACCACGCGCGCCGCACCCTGCGTCAGTCGGTCCGCAAGCTCGCGTACATTCCCAACCGCCGGAAGAGAGAAGCTCTCCGCAGAGAGCCCGGATGGTGCGGGAGTGGATGGGTACGAGCCGGGCAGGGGCGCGCTCACTGCACGATGTTGAGGTACTTCGCCTCAAGCCATCCCATGCGGCGATCCTTCAGCACCATCACGAAGTCCGCGTCCGTCGTTTCGTCCGCCTGGGAATATTTGGCGACGGTGAATTGCGTCCCCTTCGGAATGTAACCGAAGACGTGGTGGTACGGATATTCACGGGTGGTAACGACGTAATCATTGATCTTGAAGTACATCATGCGACGGTTCTCTCCCTCACGGCAGCCTCGCAACCGGCCCTTCGTCCGCGTGTTTATACCACGGAGTAGGTATTCGCTGGTAGTCGGTGGTCAGTCGTCGGTGGAATCCGCTACGATTGTGGTGGTTCCGGCTGAACAGTGGCAGGATCGGAAAGGAAAAGCGATGACACGCATCAAGGGGGTGGACCCGACCGCCGTAGAGCCGCCAATCGCGGCGGTCTTCGCGGCGCAGACGCGCGCATGGGGCGGGCCGCTGCTCAACCATCTCGTCTACGCGCGGCGACCGACGATCTTCCGCGGGGCACGAGCGATGTGGACCGGCATCGGCGGATCGGGCCTGATCGACGAGCGGCTACAGGCGCTCATTAACCGACGGGTCGCTTCGCATAACGGTTGCGAGTTCTGACAGGACATCAATGCTGCCGTGAGCAGCCAACTCGGTGTCTCGGAGGAAAAGATTCTTGCCCTGCCGGACTACGCGACCAGCCCGCTCTATGACGACACGGAGCGTGTCGCTCTGGAGTACGCGGACGCAATGACGATCACTGGGCGCGATGTGAGTGACGATCTCTTCGCCCGCCTCAGCGCCGTATACGACGATGATGCGATCGTGGAACTGACCGCAGTGATCGCCTGGGAAATTCTTCAAGCAAATTCAACCGCGCGCTGCGCGTGCCATCGCAAGGCTTGTGGAAGCGCGATGCCGCAGTGGCAGAGGATCGCTAACAGGGGGATTTAAAACCACCAAGACACCAAGAGCACGAAGAGCACAAAGAGAGAAGGATTCATTGTTTCCCTTTGTGTCCTTGGTGCTCTTGGTGTCTTAGTGGTTCATCTTTTCGTCGTTTTGAAACCGGCTCTCATCCACAATTTCAGGAGGTTGTGCCATCGCGGTTAGTAGGTCCGATAGCCATCGGAGGCGAAGGCGAGCGCGAGAAGGATGATGAATGCAATCCCCAGGATCGAAACGATGAGGTTGATGTAGCCGAGGACGAGACCGGCGATCGCGAATCCGTCCCCCGTCATCGCTCCCTGAGAGCGTTGAATTTCTCCGCGGGCCATATGCCCCATGATGACCGCGATAATCGCGCCGATGAATGGCACGATCACCCAACTGCCGATGCCACAGCCGAGGCTGACGATAGCCTTGGTGGAAAGTTGCGGTGCGTAACTCGGCGGCGGTGGATAGGGGGGTGGGTAGTAGCCATAGTTCGGTGCCGGGCTCGGAGTGTACCCAGGCGTGATGGGTTGCCCGGTCGGTGGCGGAGCGTCGAAGGGTGGGTAGGCGGCATACCCGGTAGGCGGTGGAGAAGCGGGGGGCGGATAGGCAGGTTGGCCTGTTGGGGGTGGCTGCGGCGTTTGCATAGCGTCCTCCTTAGGCGGTCGCGATCACGAGGGCAAGAACGAGCGCAGACGAGACGATCTGCACGTAGCCGAGGATGAGGCCCGCCATCGTTATCCTGTTGCCAGTGACTTCCCCATCCGCTTGACGGATTCTACCACGCGCGCGATGCCCGAAGATGACCGCGAGAAGCGCGACGAGCGCGAAGACGATAATCGGGAGCACGGCGGGGAAGAGGATCACCCCCAACTGACGATGCCGCAGACGAGGCTCACGACCGCGAGAGGTGACGTGCGCCGCGACGGAGAATCGGACCCTTCAACCGATAGCCCCGGTGAGCGCATCGTTCACTCCTCATCTGCGTATCGGTCTGACTAGCCGCGCTGCTCCCACAGCTGCCTGGTCAGTTCGATATGACCGAGATGTTCCGCCGCATGATCCACGGTCAGGCCAACGAAGAAGAAGCGCTGTCTCGGTCGCCCGAAGGGGCAGATTTCCTCACTGAGGTCCATTTCATCAACCTTGGCGAGGAGGTCGTCTTTCTTTGTCATTGCCGCCGCGATGATGCCCTGCAACTCTTCCTTCGTTGCGGGGTCGTTCCGCAGCGAATGGAGGTGTCGCTGCGGCATCACCTCGCGGTCGACGGGTGGCGTGTCGTCGGTCGCCATGCCAAGGAACCACGGCAACCCTTCGTAGACGTGGCGAACAATCTGGGCCACCGAGTTCATCTCGTTGCCGGGCTGCCAGTTCAGCGCCTCTTCCGGCAGGCTTTCGATCACCTTCGTATAGCGCTCCGCCTGTTGGGTGAGCATAAAGTGTGCGTAGGTAGTGACGGGTTTCATTGACTACCTCTCGTACGGATCCCATAAAAGGGAGGGTTGCCTCATACAATGCGCCGTGGCCTATCGAAGGTCGCTCCCCCTTCCCTAAAGGGAAGGGGGTTGGGGGGGTTAGGCTCCCCGTTGCTCCCAGAGTTGCCGGGTCAGTTCGGCGTGGCCGAGGTGTTCCTGCCCGTGGTCGGCGGTATGGATGACATAGCGCGCGCGCATGACGGGGTCACGACCGGGGGAGGCAACCATTTCGCTCATATCCAGCGCATCGAGACGCGCGAGGTCGTCATCTTTCTTCGCCTTCGCTTCCGCGATCAATCCCGCGAGTTCCGCTTTCGTGGCGGGGTCATTACGCAGGCTGTAGGCGTGATCGTGCTGCACCGTTTCGCCGAGCGCCCGACCGAGCAGCACACTCTGTACCGCCGTGGTATGGCGGACGAGTTGCGCGACGGAATTCGTCTCCTCATTGCCGGGCCGCCAGTTCAGTGCCTCTTCCGGCATCCCGTCCACGGCCTTGCCGAAGCGGTCTGCCTGCTCATCCAACATCTTCTGCACGACCTCAACCATCGGTTTCATCGGCTTCCCCTCCATACGCGTTGTTCCATACACACCACACCACAATGACCCTGTCGCAAACGCCAACCCGTTGCCCTGTACTCAGGGCACGGTACCGACAGGTTGCGCGTGCCCCTGCTCCCACATCTGCCGGGTCAGGCACGCATGACCGAAATGCTCCTGCGTGTGTTCGAGCGCGTGGAGGAGGCAGCGGGCGACTGTGTACTGCACACCCCCTGGGTCCACGCGGTCGTCACCGTAGGTGGTGGGATCAACTGCCGCGAGGAAACCCGCCACCCGCTCGCCTGCCTGCCGCATCAGCGCGGCACACTCCTCGCCATTCAATACGACGTGGAATTCCGCCTCCCGGTCCCGGTCATCTCCATGCCATTGGCCCGTGCCGTCCATGCCTGTGCCGCACCCCAGGTATGCGCGACGAGCACCGCGATGGAGTTCGTCTCCGGCCCCGGTCGCCAGTTCAGTGCATCGTAGGGCAGACCGTCAATGACGCGGAGAAAGCCCTGTTCCTGGTCGCGGAAGATCGCCAGTGCAGCGGTGCAGATCGGGTCCATGTGCGTGCTCCTCTTCGTGTTCCCGGCGTTTGCGAGCTAGCAAAGAGGAACATCGTTGCCCAGTGCGTATACATCCGTGAGGCAATTGGGGAGATTCGCGTTGTGAGACTCTCACGATTCGAACCCTGAACCTCCCAACCGGGATAGCCCTGGATGAGTCGCTGGGTCATCGTCGTGATTTCCTGCTTCATCCGGCGGACGAGCAAGGCTTCCGCCGTCCGGTGGGCGATCATGCGGGGCATGAAGGGCGGGAGGATGCGGGCGGGGATATTCGCGGCGATGCGCAGCGTCGCTTGCACGGCGCAACCCGTCGGAGTCGCAGCGAGATGCGAAGACCCCGAGGATGCGCGTCGGGACTTCACCGGGTTGGAGCTTGTGGGGTTCCTCCGTGATGCTCGGATCGTCACCCGATCCGCAGTCGCGGCGATGGCGACTTCGGCGGCGGGCGGAGCGAGAGACCGGGGACTGAATCGGCGCGAGGAAGAGGCGGAAGGTGCCCTGCTGCCGCGCGATGACGCGCTCGACGCTGGGCAGCGCGGCGAGACAATGGCGGGCTCGCTGAGATACGCGGCCCCCCGCGCGACCGGGCACGGCAAGATGAAAGCCGCACGCTGCGTCGTCTGAATGGGCAATTCCGCGACATATTCGGCATCGTCTTTTCTTTCTCTGACTGCGCGACCGACCGCAGCATAACAGCCGCCCGTCCTGCGTATATGATGACGTTGCGCGATTCGCAGCGTGCGAAATTTCATCCAACGGGCCGCGCGCACGTACAACCATTAATGGGAGCGGAAACGATTGCTGGCACGTTTGGTGCGGGCAATGGTTTCGGGAAGGTTTTGAGGCAGTTCGGCGTTGTAATTAGTACCGGCAGCAAAGGCGCTGGGGGTCAGCATCACATCAGGGACCGGAGGCTTTTCAGATGCTTTATGCAAATATTCGTCGCGATGATGCGACCTATGGAGAGATCACGCCGATCACCGCCCATCGCGCGGCCGCCCGGCCCGTCTTGTCGAGTATCGCGGAGCGGCGTCAGGCCCGGGAGGACGCGGACCTGAATGTCCTGCCGGAGGGGATGCCCTACGATAGCGACTCGTTGCGGGCCTATCTGCGCGAGATCAGCACGCAGCCGCTCCTGAAGCACGAAGATGAGATCGCGCTTGCCAAGCGGATCGAGGCAGGGGACAAGACGCATTGCAGGAAATGGTGCGGCACAACCTGCGGCTCGTCGTCAGCGTCGCGAAGCGGTATGTCGGGCGCGGCCTGACTCTGCTGGATCTCGTGCAGGAGGGCAATATCGGCCTGATGCGCGCCGCGCACAAGTATGACTGGCAAACCGGATTCCGCTTCTCGACGTACGCGACCTGGTGGATTCGCCAGGCGATCACGCGTGCCATCGCGGATCAGGGGCGCACGATCCGCTTGCCCGTGCATATGGGTGAGGCGGTCTCGCGTCTCCATCGCACCGTGCAGACCCTCAGCCAGAAGCTGGGCCGCCGCCCGACGATTGAGGAGATCGCCACAGGAGGCGGAACTGCCGGTGGAGCGTGTCGAGGTGATGATGCGGATGTCGCAGCAGACGCTCTCGCTCGATGTGCCGATCAGCAGCGACGAGGACGTGACGCTCGGCGACGTGATCGGCAATAAGGTCGAGGGAGAGAACCCGGAGGCCGAAGTCTCGGCGGGGTTGCTGCGCGAGGAAGTCGCGGAGGCGCTGGAGACGCTCGCCCCCCGCGAGCGCCTGGTCTCGATCTCCGTTTCGGGCTGACGAAGCCGCGCCAGTACACGCTGGCCGAGGTCGGCCGCCAGTTGGGCATCAGCCGCGAGCGAGTGCGGCAGATCGAACGAACCGCCCTTCGCAAGCTCCGCAGCGGCGAGAGTGGCGCGAAACTCTTCGCCTACGATCACCAGTAAACTGTAATCGCAAACGCGCACACGGAAGACCCTTCTCCAGGCCGGAGAAGGGTCTTCCTTTGTCGAATATTGTAGGAGGAAACGGGCGACCACCTGTGTGGTCGCCCGATTGTCGTGAGAATGAAGCGGGTGCGGGTTAGGGCGTGGTACCGGTGC